>NZ_JOFS01000001.1 GCF_000719285.1 Streptomyces bicolor
GCGGTCCGGCAAGACCGCCCCTGACATGCCAGCAGCCAACTACACTCCCGACGATGCCTCTGACCAGGCCAGATAGCGAAACGCTGCTGGAGTACTAGGCCCCGTTGACTATCGTTGCCTGATCACATGAGCGGGCGCGAGAGGCAGGCGAGGGCGTGGCGGGGGCCGGGTGGATACGGGTGCCGGTCGGGGACGACTCGGCGCGATGGGCCACGCGGGGGCGGACCCGGAAGGTTCTTCTGATCGTCCACAACGTGACTTCGGCGACCCGGCTGCTGGATGTGCTCCCGCTGTTCCACGACGACCTCCGGGTTCAGTTGCTCGCCACCTGCCCCGGGTCGTCGGCGTTCCGGGCGGGGATCGCGGAGTTGCTCGCGGACACGGGCGTGCCCGTGGTGCCGTGGGAGCAGGCGATCGGGACACCGGTCGCGTTGGCGGTCTCGGCGAGCTTCGGCGGTCAACTCCGGGCACTTTCCGGTGTACTGACAGTCTTGTCGCACGGGGTCGGATACACTAAGAGGCTGGCGACACCCGACACCCGACACCCGACACCCGACGGTCGGCGAGCGGCAAGGGCGGTCGGAACCGGTCTTCGGGCTGTCACCGGAGTGGCTGCTCGACGAGACCGGCAAGCCGATCGTCGACACCCTCGTCCTCTCCCATCCCGAGCAGTACGAGCGGCTGCGCACGGTCTGTCCGCAGGCCGCGCCCACAGCCGTGCTCGCCGGGGACCCGTGCTGGGACCGCATGCTGGCGGCCCGCCCGTACCGCGAGCGCTACCGCCGCGCCCTCGGTGTGGGCCGGGGTCAGCGCCTGATCGTCCTCAACTCCACATGGAACCCGGAGTCGCTGTTCGGCGACGGCGGCGGCGATGACGTACTGCCCTCCCTGCTGCCCCGTCTAACTTCGGAGTTCCCCGCCGACGAGTACCGTCTCGCCGCCGTGCTGCACCCCAACATCTGGCTCGGACACGGCCCCGGCCAGCTCCGCGCCTGGCTCGACCGCGCCCGGCGCGCGGGCCTCGCCCTGATCGACCCCTTGGACGGCTGGCGGCAGGCACTGATCGCCTCCGACGCCGTGATCGGCGACCACGGCTCGGTCACCTACTATGCCGCCGCCCTCGGTTGGACGGCTGGCGGCAGGCACTGATCGCCTCCGACGCCGTGATCGGCGACCACGGCTCGGTCACCTACTATGCCGCCGCCCTCGGTACGCCGGTCCTGCTGGGTGCCGCGCCCCTGGGCGGCCTGGCCCCCGAGGCCCCGGTCCACGCCTTCGTACGCACGGCACCCCGCCTCGACCCCGCGCTTCCCCTGCGCCCGCAGATCGAGGATCTCCTCGCCCACCACCAACCCTCGCCCGAACCGGCCGACTTCGTCAGCTCCGTCCCCGGCGAGTCGGCAACCCGTCTGCGGCGCCTCTTCTACGACCTGATCGGCATCCCCGAACCCGACGACCCCGCCCGCCTCGAACCCCTCCCATTGCCTGCGTACGAGCCCGCCGCGCACTCGGTGCCGCTGTCGGTGCACACCCGGCTCCTGGGCTCCGGCGAGGTCGCGGTCACCCGGTACGCGGGCCCGCACGCGGCTCCGTACGGCACGGGCGAGGCGCACACGGCCGTCCACGAGGCCACCCGTGAGGTCGACCAACTCGTCATCGCCGACGTGGTGTTCAGGCACGGGCCCGCCGACGACCCACGCCTCGGATCCCCGGCCGACTGGACGACGGAGGTTCTCGACCGGCATCCGCACTGCGCCCTCGCCGCATACGTCACCGGCCCCCGGGCCTGCGTGCTCCGCACCCGCGCCGGGGCGCTGCTGCGGCTGGTCGCCGGGCCCGGCGCGGACGCCGACCCCGCGGTGTACGCCTCGGCGCTGCATGCGTGGCTGGCGGCGGGCAAGGCACCGGAGGAGTTGTTCGGGCAGGGGCTGGTCGTCCGGACAGGGGCGACGGCCCACCCGGTGGACGTCCATCGGGCGTGACAGCCATTCCGGCCGTCCATCGGATGTGACGGTCGCGCCGACCGTCCAGCGAACACGACGGTCACTCCGGCGTGACGCACCGCTCCCGCAGCACCCGCAGCCGCGCCACGTGATACGCGGCGTTCTCCCGCCCGAGCGCCGCGAGCGCCTCGTCGATCAGGGGCAGCGCGGCGTCGGACTCGCCGCCGTCGAGGCGGGTCTCGGCGAGGTCGGTGAGGGTGCGGGCGGTGTTGTAGGCCTCGCCGCTGTCGCGGAAGAAGCGCAGGGCGCGCTCCAGGCGCTCGGTCGCCTCGGCCCGGCGTCCGAGGCCGCGCAGGGCACGGCCTCGGTGGCGTTCCAGCAGGGCGCGGGCGCGCGGAAGGTCGGCGGCGCCCTCGTCGCCGGGGCCGATGGCGTCGAGGATGCCGTACGCCTCCTCGAAGCAGGTGTACGCCTCGGGGAACCGCCACTGCCGCAGCCGCAGCAGGCCGAGGAACTCGACGGCGGAGGCGTGGCCGCGCACATGCCCGGCGGCGCGTTCGTCGCGGGCGGCGGCGAGGGCCTCGGGTTCGGCCTCGTCCCAGCGGCGCAACTCGGTGAGGGAGTGGGCCAGTTGGGCGTGCAGGGCACCGGCCGTACGACTGCCGGGGACCTGCTCGTCGGCGACGCGCGCGCCGGCCCGGAGCGCGGGCAGCAGGATCTCGTGGTGGCCGGCCTTCAGCTGGAGCGGCCACAGGGACTGGCAGATCAGGAGCGCGGTGTCCAGGTCACGGAACTCCTCGGCCGCGTGCACCGCCTCCACCAGGCCGGGCGCCTCCGCGGCGAGGGCGGCGACGGCCGCGCCCCGGTCCGGGTAGGTGACCGGTGAGTCGGCGGACGGCACCCGCCAGCTCTCCGGCAGCGCCGCGCGGGCCGCGCCGACGGCCAGGTCGCGGTAGCCCTCGACGACCCGGGCGACCGCCGCCGAGCAGGCCGCGATGCCGTCGGCGGTGACCGCCATGCGCTCGGCGTGGGTGCGGACCGAGGGGCGGTAGCGGTAGCGGCCGGTTTCGGTGCGCTCCACGAGCAGCGCGTCGGCGAGGTCCTCCAGGAGCCCGGCGGCCGTCCCCTCGTCGAAGTCCGCGGCCCGCGCGGCGGCCTTGGCGTCGAGGGCGGGCCAGTCGCGCAGGCCGGCGAGTCGGTAGAGGAGGGCCGCGTCCGGCGCGAGCGCGCGGTAGGCGTCGTCGGCGGCGGCGTGGACCGGGTCGCTGTCGGGCACGGCGGGGGCCTCCTGGCGCTCGGGCGGGGAGGTCAGCCGGGGTGCGGCCGCGCGCAGGGCGTAGGGCGAGCCGGCGCAGCGGTCGAGGACGGCGGGCAGTGTGGCGCGGGCGGCGCTGACCGCCGGTTTGCCGACCAGTTCGGTGAGCAGCCGCGTGGCGTCACGCCGGGCCAGCGGGCCGACGGGAATCCGCAGCGCGTCGAAGCCGGTGAGCAGGCGGCGGGCGACGACGACCGTGAACACGTCGGGCGCCGAGGTCAGCAGCGGTCGCACCTGCGTCGCGGACCGGACGTGGTCGAGGACGAGGAGCAGCCGCCGGCCGGCCAGGCAGCGCCGGAAGAGGTCGGCGCGGTCGGTGGCGGCCGGAGGTATCTCCTCGTCCGGCAGCCCGAGTCGGCGCAGGAGCGTGCCGAGGACCGCGTCGGGGGTGAGGGTGTCCAGGTCGGCGTACAGCTGGCCGTCGGGGAAGCGGGCGGTCTGCCGCCAGCCCCAGTGGAGGGCGAGCGTGCTGGTGCCGATGCCCTGGGGGCCGTGGAGGAGGGCGAGCCTCGGGCGTCCCTCGAAGGGCCGGGTGGCTTCCTTGTCGAGGAGCTTCAGGGCCTGGTGACGGTCCGTGAATAAGCGGGGCGCGGTGGGAAGACACGGGCGGTCGAGAGCGCCGGGCGCCCCGGGAAGCCGTACCCCTCGGGCGAACTGCGCCCATGAGACGGCGAGTTGAGGATCCATCCGGACGCGGTCGTGCACCAGGCGGGCCACGTCGTCCAGTTCGCCCGGTGTGGTGGGCGCGGCCACCTCGCGTCCCGCGATACGGCGCACGAGGCCACCCGCCGTCTCCCAGGCCCACTTGCCGGCTTCGTTCGCCATGCCCGATCCGACCGCTCCGAGGACCGCCGCGATCGCGCCCAGCGAGATCGGATCCACCATGCCGCGCACTCCCCCGTCCAAGACTCCGCGTCGCTCGCCGTGGATCAACCCTAGCGGCAGGCAGCGAAGGTGACGGAGGATCAGCCCCGGTTGGCGCCCTTCGGGATCCCGTACGTCCGCTCGACGCGCAACCGGAGCACCAGCCGCCCGTCCCGCACCATCGCCGCCCGGAAGTCCTCCCAGTCGGGGTGCTCGCCCAGGACGTCCCGGTAGAGGCGGACGAGTTCGTCGACCGTGGCGTCGTACGGGTCCCTCGCGACCGGCGTGAGGTCGGCCGTGCCTTCGGCCACGACGTAGGCGCTTCGGTCGGGGCTCGTGACGTGGTACGACGCCCTGGGGTCCCGGCGCAGGTTGCGGGTCTTGGCACGGTCGTCGGTGATCGAGACGCGGATGATCCGCTCGTCGGGGTAGTAGGCGTGGCTGACGTTCGACAGCTGCGGCCGGCCGTCGCGCTTGAGGGTGACCAGCACCCCGCCGTGGCCCTCGGAGAGCATCGCGAGCAGTGCGTTCTGGGTGGCGTCCTCAGTCATACCTGGGTCAACCCTGGCGTGCAGGCGAGGCATTCCCGTGTAGACAGTGTCTACGCGAAGATGGTAGACACTGTCTATGCCTGTGCGTGAATCCGATACGGGGCTGCGGGCCCGACTGGTCGACGTCGGTGTGGATCTCGTGGCCCGGGAGGGCGCCCAGGCGCTCACCCTGCGGGAGATCGCCCGCCGGGCCGGCGTCTCGCACGGCGCCCCGCGTCGCTACTTCCCCACCCACCTGGAACTGCTCTCGGCCATCGCGCGCCGGGGGTTCGAGGACCTCGCCCACCGGGCGGCGTCCGCCGACGGCGCCGACGGCGACGGAGCAGCGGCGGGCCCGCGGGCCCGGCTGACCGCGCTGGGACGGGCCTACTTGGAGTTCGCGCTCGGCAACCGCGGCATGTACGAGCTGATGTTCCGTCATGACCTGCTGGAAAGCGGGCATCTGGGTCTGCGCGACACCAGCCTTCCCCTCTTCGGCCGTCTGGTGGACCTGGTCGGCCAGGTGCGTCCCGAAGCCGACGCCCGGCTCGTCGCGGGCGCACTGTGGGCCAATCTGCACGGGATCGCCCAACTGTGGGGCTGGGGAAGCCTCCAACTCGCCACGGACTCCGACGACTTCGCACCGCTTCTGCGTTCGGCCCTGGACGCGCACCTCGGACGGGAGAGCTCGTGAACCCACGGCTCACCCTCGCCGGCAGCGTCGCCGGAGCCGTGATCGTCGCGCTCGACGGCACCGTGCTGACGGTCGCCCAACCCACCCTGCGGCACGAACTCGGCGCCTCCTTCGGTCAGGTGCAGTGGACCAGCACCGGCTATCTCATCGCGGTGGCAAGCCTGTTGGTGTTCGCCGGGCGGCTCGGCGACCGGTACGGGCACCATCGGGTCTTCGGTGTCGGCATGCTCGGCTTCGGGGTCGCGTCGGCAGGCATCGCACTGGCGCCGGGTATCGAGTGGGTGATCGGGCTGCGGGTCGCGCAGGGCGTGTTCGGGGCGCTGCTGCAGCCGGCCACGCTCGGGATGCTGCGGGTCGTGTTCCCGGCCGACCGGCTGCGGACGCCGATCGCCGTACGGACGGCCGCGATCGGGGTGGCGGCGGCTGCCGGGCCGGTCGTGGGCGGGGCGCTGGTGGCGGGGCCGGGCTGGCGGGTGGTGTTCCTGGTGAATGTCGTGCCCGCCGTCGTCTTCGGCGTGCTCGCCCTCGCCGTACTGCCCCCACGCACGGCCTCGCCCGCCCGGCTGGACATACCCGGCGCCCTCCTTCTCGCGGTGTCCCTGGCCTGCCTGGTCCACGCGCTCGTCGCGCAGCCGGGGTGGGTCTGGACCGCCGCGGTCGCCACGGTCACCGGGGCCGCTTTCGTCCGGCACGTGCGCCGTAGCGCGAGCCCCCTCCTGCCACCGGACGTCATTGGGTCACCGGCCGTGGGCTCGGCGCTCGGCATGCTGGTGGCGGCTTCGGCGGCGCTGTCCGGCAGCCTCTTCGTCGGCACGTTCCTGTTGCAGGGCGGGCTCGGCCTGGACCCGTTCCGGAGCGCGCTGGTCAGCCTGCCGCTGGCCGCCCTGATGGTGCTCGCGGCACCCACGTGCGCGGTGCTGCTACGCCGCGTCGGTGCCCGGCGGACGACCGCGGCGGCGATGGCGGTGCTCGCGCTGGGGGTCCTCGCCCTGTCCCGCGCGTCGGCGATACCGGTCCTGTGTCTGGCGTTCGCCCTGGTGGGAGCCGGGTTCGGCACGGTGATGGTGGCGGCGACCCATGTCGTCGTACGGGAGGCCGACGTCGCTTCGGCCGGGGTGGCGGGTGGGCTCCAGCAGACCGCGATGAACATCGGGCCGGTGCTGGGCGTCGCCGCCGCGACCGCGCTCATGGGAGCGGGCGGTGACCCTGAGCGGCCGCTCGGTGTCCTCGCCGGGCTCGCCCTGGCCGGTGCGGTACTGGGCCGTCGCCTGCCGGGACGGACCGGCGGGACAATCGACGATCATGGCCGATCGAAGGACCGTACACGTGTTCCTGCGCGACGATGAGGTCAGAGGGCGTTCCCGCGGGGTATGCCGGAGCGCACCCTCGTCGTAGGCATTCGGAGGAGAGCGATGGCACTGCTGACACAAGAGGTCGACCCGGGTGAGGTCGGGCTGGACGCGAAGGCACTGGACCGCCTCGACCAGTACTTCGCCCACTACGTCGACGAGGGGCGGCTGCCCGGCTTCCTGGTGTCCGTCGCCCGCGGTGGACGCGTCGCGCACCTGACCACGCACGGCCACCGCGACCGCGCGGCCGGGCTGCCCGTCGAGGCGGACACGCTGTGGCGGATCTACTCCATGACCAAGCCGGTGACGTCGGTCGCCGCGCTGCTGCTGGTGGAGGAGGGCAAGCTGTCCCTCGACGACCCGCTCGACCGCCACCTGCCCGCCTTCGCCGAGCCTCGGGTGTACGTCAGCGGATCCGGCGCCGACACGGTGACCCGTCCCGCCGACGGGCCGATAACCGTCCGGCACCTGATGACCCACACCGCCGGACTGACCTTCGCCTTCTACCACACGCACCCCGTGGACGCCCTCTACCGCGACGCCAACCTGGAGGCCGCGGTGGTTCCGGGCTCCGACCTGGCCGAGACGGTCGACGTGTACGCGAGCCTGCCGCTGCAGTTCGAGCCGGGGACGCAGTGGAACTACTCGGTCGCCACCAACGTCCTGGGCCGGGTCATCGAGGTCGTGTCCGGGCAGCCGCTCGACGAGTTCTTCGCGCAGCGGATCTTCGGGCCGCTCGGGATGACCGACGCCGGGTTCTGCGTGAGCGACGAACAGGCGGGAAGGCTCGCCGAGTTGTACGGCGAGACCGAGGGCGGCGGCATCGAGCCGATCCCCGGGCTTCCGCTGCGCGGCAGGCCCCGCTTCCTGTCCGGCAGCGGCGGCATGGCGGCCTCCGCACACGACGTCCACCGGTTCATGGAGTTGCTGCGCCGCCGCGGCGAACTCGACGGCACCCGTCTCCTCTCCCCCGCGACCGTGGACCTGATGACCTCCAACCAGCTCCCGGGCGGCGCCGACCTGCGCGCCTTCGGCAGCCGTCCCGCCCATGACGAACCCGGCAACGACGGACTCGGCTTCGGCCTCGGCGTCTCCGTGGTGATCGACCCGGCCCGTACCAAGGCCCCGGCCGGCCTCGGCACATACGGCTGGAGCGGGGTGGCGACCACGACGTTCTTCGTCGACCCGGGCCGCGACCTGACGGTGCAGTTCATGACGCAGGTGCGGCCGAGGACCTCGCACACGATGTTCCAGGACTTGAAGCGGCTCGTGCACGAGGCCGACACCGGGGCCTGAAGGCTCTACTGGTCGACGCGCAAGGTGAACTCCAGCCCCTCCAGCGCGAGTTCGCGAAGCCACTCCTCCGAGCGGGCCGCCGTCCCGGCGGCCCGGTTCAGGCCCGCCGGCAGGGAGCCGTCCAGGATGTGGCGGACGCCGAGAGCGAGGGGGCGGGAGACACAGCGGGCCATCGCGCTCTCCTCCCTGTCCCCCACCAGGTCCAGGAGGTAACTGCCGGACCACGACTGCCCGGCCCCGCCGCGCACGTCCAGCGACACGGCGAGGACGACGCGGTCGCGGTCGGCGTCCGTGGTGGGGTAGGCGGCCGCCAACTCCTCTGCCAGAGCGGCGATTCGGGCGTCGTCACCGGTCTTCAGCTCCTCGAAGACGGCACTCCAGGCGCGCAGCCAGCCCTCCAGGCGCAGGGTGCCGCGTACGAAGGTCCGCGGCTTCCAGGCGGGCGGCAGTCCGTACTGCTCGACGAACGGCACGCTGTCGCGGTTGGGGTAGACCTCGAACGTCTCCCCGTCGACGACATGCCGCCGGGTCGCCTCCCAGGGCCGCTCGGCGACGGTCTCGGCACCGTCCATCAGGTAACGCGCCGGTGAGCGCAGGGCGCCCAGCACTCCTGCCGGTGCCCAGCTGAAGCGGTACCGGAAGTCGTTCGGGACCGCGGGGACACCACCGCAGTACGAGGTGAGGCTGTACGAGGCCGCCGTGTCACCGCCGATGCTCTCGCGGGCGCGACCGACGAGACAGTGGGCGAAGAGGTGGTCGATGCCCGGGTCCAGGCCCGCCTCGGTGAGGACGACGAGCCCGGCCGCGGCGGCCGCGGCCACCTGGTCGAGGACCGCTTGCGACACATAGCTGGAGCAGGCGAAGTGCGCCCGCTGCCGGACGCAGGCCGCCAGGATCCCGGCGTGCTCCGGCGCGGGCAGCATCGATACGACGATGTCGCCGGGCGCCAGTTCGGCCGTGAGCGCGGTCAGCGTGAACGCGCGGGGCTCTGCGCGCCCGGTGAGGCCCAGCCGGGCCAGGGCGTCGGCGGCGCGGCCCTCGGTGCGGTGCCACAGCCGTACGCGGTCGGCCGTGTCGCACAGCCGGGTCAGACCACTGCCGGTGGACAGCCCGGCGCCCACCCAGTGGACGGTGCCGCTCGCGGGCACCCTGCCGGCGTTGTCAGTCATTGGGGAACTGCCCTTCCGGGAAGCCGAGTTCACGGCAGGCCTGGTGGAACCGGTCCAGGCAGCGCCCCCATGGCCCGCCGGTCTCGAACTCCAGCAGCTGGGGCAGCAGCGCCGACGAGAAGTCGGTGCTGGACTCTCGGGGCAGCAGGGAGGGGAGGTTGTCGATGGCGATCAGATCGAGCCGGGGTTCCTTGCGCAGGCGGCGTACCGGGTCGGTCCACTCGGTGGTGCGGTCGTAGATCGGCAGGACGTTCAGCGGGGAGCCGACGTCGACGGTGACGTCGCAGAGGGTGCGCAGGCGGCGGGCCGGGTCGTCGAGGTCCTCCTCGCGCAGGAAGGGCGGGACGGGGGTGGTGGCGAGGACGGCGTTGACCAGCACGTCGTGCGCCAGCAGGGCCGCGCGGTCCAGGTCGCGGGTCTCGGCGAGGTCCCAGGGCGTCGCCTCGACGCCAGCGGTCAGGAATGCGAGGCGGGCACCCCGGCCGCTGCGGCCCAGAGCCCCTGTCACGAGCGCGGTGAACTCCTCGTCCCCCGCCGCCGGTCGGAGGAGCTCGTCCAGCTCTTCCTTCGACGTGGGGGTGAGCGGCGCGACGAGCTTCCCCCGGTGCTGGAGGACGGCCAGGGCGGCACCGAGGTAGCCGGCCCAGAAACCGAAGGCGGCAAGGCGGCGGCCGCTGTCGTCGACCAGGTACTCCAGGTCGAGCAGCGCCCCTCCCCCGGCCGCGAACCGCCGCAGCAGGTCCTCGGCGCCGGGCTGCTGCTTGTAGGCGTGCCCGAAGTAGATGTGCCGGTGCGTCAGCTCGGCGGGTTCGTCCGGGAGTTCCTTCAGGCCGAGGATCACGGCGTCCGCCGGGGCCGACACCCACGAGTCGGCGAGTGCGACCCGGCAGCCGGCCGCCTCGTACTCCTCGACCGGGAAGATCCGCTGCGGTGACTCCTCGACGGTCAGCGTGACCCCGTTCTCGACGAGCCGCCGCGCGTCGGACGGCACGATCGGGGTGCGTCGCTCGGTGGAACGGACCTCGTGGCGCAGCCACAGGTGGAGATCGGTCATACGCGGTTGGCCTCCGGGCGGGGGGCGTCGGCCGCGAACCGGCCGGCGCTCAAGGGGCTGACGTCCACGAAGGGTACGCGGCCGAGGTACAGGTCGCGGACGACCTCGCCGACGGCCGGCCCCTGCAGAAAGCCATGGCCGGAGAAACCTGTCGCATACAGGAAACGGGATACGGAAGTCGCCTCGCCGATCAGCGCGTTGTGGTCCGGGGTGACCTCGTACAGGCCCGCCCACCCTGCCGTGCGGCGCAGGTCGAGCAGGGCGGGGGCGCGGTGCTCCATGGCCGCGGCCAGACGGGGGATCCAGCGGTCGTGGGTGTCGGTGGCGAAGCCGGGTCGCTCGTCGGGGTCGGACATGCCGAGCAGGAGGCCGGGGCCCTCGCCGTGGAAGTAGAGGCTGCTGCTGAAGTCGATGGTCATGGGCAGGTGCGGCGGCAGTCCCTCGACCGGTTCGGTGACCGCGATCTGACGGCGCAGCGGCACCACCGGCAGGTCCACGCCGGCCATCGCGCCGACGGCCCGCGACCAGGCACCGGCCGCGCAGATCACCGTGTCGGTGGCGATCCGGCCGATGGTCGTCGTCACGGCGGTGATCCGGTCGCCGTGCAGTTCGATACCGGTGACGTCGGTGTGGCGTAAGATCCGCGCGCCGTGCGCGCGGGCGGCGGACGCGTAGCCGTGGACGACGGATTCGGGGGTGCAGTGGCCGTCGTCCGGCGAGAACGCGGCCGCCAGCAGTCCGTCGGTGGTGATCAGCGGAGAGAGCCGCTGCGCCTCGGCGGGGTCGATCATCCGGCTGGGCACGCCGAGGGAGTTCTGCAGCCGGACGCTCGCCTCGAAGCCGGCGACGTCCTCCGGAGTCGACAGCAGGAACAGATACCCGACCCGGTGCAGCCCGATGTCGTACCCGGTGTCCTCCTCGAACCGCCCGAACGCCTCCAGACTGCGCGCCCCGAGCTGGATGTTGAGCTCGTCGGAGAACTGCGCCCGCACCCCGCCCGCCGCCTTCGAGGTGGACCCGGAGGCCAGCTCGTCCCGCTCGACGAGGACGACGTCCCGTACCCCGGCGCGGGCGAGGTGACAGGCGATGCTGGTGCCCATCACCCCGCCACCGATGACGACGACGCTGGCGTCGGTGTTCACGGCCTCACCTTCCTGCCTACGGGCCGGCACTCGCGTCGCGACCCTTCCCAGCCGGCCCGTACGGGAATCAGGACAAGTGCGCCACCGCATCCAGATGAGGCAGATGATGGTCGAGCCGCTCCCGCTTGGTCCGCAGATACGTGATGTTGTTCTCGCACGGCGGGATCAGCAGCGGAACCTGCTCGGCCACCTTGATCCCGTGCTCCAGCAACGCTTCCCGCTTGCGCGGGTTGTTGGACATCAGCCGGACGGAGTTGACGCCCAGGTCGTGCAGGATCTCCGCGGCCACGCCGTAGTCGCGGGCGTCCACCGGCAGGCCGAGCGCGAGGTTGGCCTCGACGGTGTCCAGGCCCTCCGCCTGCAGGGCCATCGCGCGCAGCTTGGCGAGCAGGCCGATGCCGCGGCCCTCGTGGCCCCGCAAGTAGACGACGACGCCGCTTCCTTCGGCGACGACCGCGCGCAGCGCGGAGGCGAGCTGGTCGCCGCACTCGCAGTGCTGGGAACCGAAGGCGTCGCCGGTCAGGCACTCGGAGTGCAGCCGGGTGAGCACGTCCTCGGTGCCGATCTCGCCGTAGACGAGGGCGACTTGCTCGTCACCGCGGTCGTGGTCGAGGTAACCGATCGCGCGGAATTCCCCGTACACGGTGGGCAGGGGGGCATTCACCACACGTTCCGCGCCGGAACGCTGCGTCCGCGGTGCGGACTTCTTGCCGAGGACGCCAATTTTTTCTGTCATGATTCTTCAGTTCCTAAGCAGAGACGAAAGGCCGGGAAAAGATGAGTGATTCGCAGACGCGGCCGGCGGCACACTCGCTGGTGCCGGCGGACACCACCGAGGACGTACGGGCGCGAGGAGCGGACGTCTCACGACAGGTCGCGGTCCTCCCCGTCGGGAGCTTCGAGCAGCACGGCCCGTTCCTGCCCCTGGCCACCGACACGCTCGTGGCCTGCGCGATCGCTCGTGAGACAGCCGCCGCGCACCCGGTGCACCTCCTTCCGCCCGTGACGATCTCCTGCTCGCACGAGCACGCGGCCTGGCCGGGGACCGTCAGCATCTCCTCCGTGACCCTTCATGCGGTGATACGGGACATAGCGGCTTCACTCCGCCGGTCCGGCGTCGACGCCCTGGTGCTGGTCAACGGGCACGGCGGAAACTACGTACTGGGCAATGTCGTTCAGGAGTCCGCCGCGCGCGGCGAGCGAATGGCGCTGTTC
Source organism: Streptomyces bicolor (assembly GCF_000719285.1). Lineage (GTDB taxonomy): Bacteria > Actinomycetota > Actinomycetes > Streptomycetales > Streptomycetaceae > Streptomyces > Streptomyces bicolor. The sequence continues at coordinate 12,572 of NZ_JOFS01000001.1, forward strand.
CCGGCCCCGGAGGACTGGGAAGCGGCACGGGAGCGGGCGGGGGTGGAGACCTCGCTGCTCACCGACATGCACGCGGGGGAAATTGAGACCTCCATCCTTCTGCACACTCATCCCGAATTGATCCGACCGGGATATGAGACTTCCGATTTCGTGGCGGACGACCGCCGTCATCTCCTGACTCTCGGTATGTCCGCCTATACCGATTCGGGTGTCATAGGCCGTCCTTCGCTGGGTTCCGCGGAAAAGGGCAAGCGGCTGCTGGCGAGCCTCGCGGATTCCTTCGGCGCGTATGTGTCACTGCTGACCTCCGCGGACGATTCCGTACGGGACACAGGAGACGCAAGGGCGTAGCGGCCGGGTTCCGGGGCCGCCTCGGCGGCGGTCCCGGAGCCTGCGCGCAGGCCCAGGTACCAGCGGGCGACGAGGACGAGGGCGCCGGGCAGGGCGGCCACGAAGCTGAGCACGCCGTACACGACGGCGACGGCCAGTCCGGTGTCGGCGCCCAGGCCCGCCGCGCCGAACGCCCAGGCGGTGACGCCCTCGCGAGGGCCGAAGCCGCCGACGTTCAGGGGCACGCCCATGGCGAGCAGGGCGAGGACGGCGAGCGGCAGCAGGACGGCAACCGACGCGGTGGTGCCCGCGAGGTGTGCGGCGAGCACGAACGTCGCGATGTGGCCGGCGAGGACGATGCCGGAGGAGACGGCGACACCGGGCCCGTTACGGCGGGACAGCAGGGCTTCCCGGGCCTCGGTGAGCGTGGTGCCCAGAGCCGTCGGGTTCGACCTGTCACGGCGGGACGGCGCGCGGTTCATCCGCACGGCGGCCACCACGGCGAGCGCGCCCACCGCTGCGAACAGCAGGACGGGCGTGAGGTCGCGGGCCTCGTTGAGTACCGGTGACGGCATGGTCAGCAGGACGACGGCGCCGGCGACCATGAGGACGACCTGACCGGCCGTCCGCTCCAGCACGACCGCGCGGACGCCGCGCCCCAGGTCACCGGTGCTCTGCCCGTGCCGCACCGCCCGGTGCACATCGCCGAGGACGCCGCCGGGAAGGGCCGCGTTGAGGAACAGGGAGCGGTAGTAGTCGGCGACGGCCGGCCCGAGAGGCAGCCCGATCCGCAGCCCGCGTGCCACCAGCTGCCAACGCCACGCGCTGAACACGGTGGTGACGACCCCGATCCCGAGCGCCCCGAACAGCGCCGCCGCGTCGATCCGCCGCAGCCCGTCGAGGAAGACACCGGTACCGAGCCGCCAGAACAGCACCACGAGGATGGCGACGCCGACGGCCGTGCCCAGGTGTGTGCGGACGGCCGGGGTGTTCAGGCGGGACAGAAAGGTGCGCACGGAGGTGAGGCGCGGCGTGCTGGGGCGCGGTGCGCCAGGCGTGTCGGCTTCCGGACGGGGCTCGGAGACGATGACGCCGATGCGGGAAGGAGAGACGGCTTCGGGCCTGGGTACGAGTGGGGCAGCAGGGGCGGCGAGGGTCGCGGCCCCCGCCTCGGGGTGGGAGACGGGGGCATCCGCAACCGCCGGAGCCGCCGCGACCACGTCGCCGTCGGCAGCTTCCGCCGAGGCCGCCGCGGGCCCGGACAGCCCCGCTCGCCCCAACGGCCCGCTCGTCTCACCCCGGGTGGCGGCCTCGGCCGCGCGGTCCCCGCGCCGGTCCCGTGGCTCGGTGCCCGGCCGCGCCCGGCGTGACCGTGCCACCGTCTCCACGCTCATGACGCTCCGCCCGTCGGTCGGGACAGTGCCAGCAGGTCGCTGTGGTGGACGACGACCCGCAGCTCGCCGGCCTGGCAGGCGGCGAGGCGCTCGCTCAGGTATCGCTCCGCGCGCTCCCGGAGTTCCGGTCGTTGTTCGACCGCCGCGCCGACCCAGCCGCGCAGCCACTGGGCTGTGAGCGCCGACTCGTCGGGGCCGAGGCGCCAGGGGCTGGGGTGCACCTGGACGGTCGCGCCGTGCTCGGAGAAGGCCTCGGCCGCCGCGGTGACCGCGTCCGGTCCGAGCAGCCCGGAGCGCCGCTGGTGGGCGTTGAACGCCTCGGCGATCTCCGCGTCCAGCGGGTCGGACGGGGTGAGTTCGACGCGGCCGGCGACGGAGAGCGTCAGCAGCGCCGCGCAGCCCGCGCCGGCGCAGGCGGCGGCGAGGGTGCCGACCTCCTCGCGGGTGAGGACGTCGAGCAGTGCGGAGGCCGTCACCAGCGAGGCGCCGAGGAGCGCGTCCGGGGTGAGGCGGCCGATGTCGCCGCGGCGCGTCTCGACGGTGACACGGCTGCCGTCGGCGGCGGAGCGCGGGGAGGCCACGGCGGCGAAGTGCAGGAGGTACGGGTCGCGGTCGTGCAGGACCCAGTGCTGGGCGCCGTCCAGGTGGGGCGCGAGCCAGCGGCCCATGGAGCCGGTGCCGCAGCCCACGTCGTGGATGACCAGGCCGCCTGCCCGGCCCGGCAGGTTGGCGAGCCGGATCCGCAGCGGGTCGAGCAAGTCGTGCGCCCGCGCGGCCGCGTCGGCGCCCTCACGCAGCTCCAGCCACTCGGGGGCGTAGCGGGGCGGGTCGTCCGGCCCGGCGTCCCGCAGCCGTACGGTGGCCCGCTCACCGGGACCGATCCCGGGCCCGGCACCGAGGATCACGGCGTCGGCGTCGGACTCGGCCGGTACGGACACGCCAGTCATGTCGCCCCCTGCTGAAACGATCCCGCTCTGCGGCGCCGCCTTCCCGGCAGCGACCGATGATGACACGTCACCGCTTGGAGCACCCGTCACCGAACCCGGGCGATCCGACTGCCCGGCCTCCGCGGCGAGCGCCCCGCCCTGCGGACCCCGCCGCGTCGCCTGTGTGGCGTCGGTCGCGTCCCTCGGCCCCGGCTGGGCCGGGATCGTCCCCCCGCTCCGTGCCGTCGCTGTCTTCCTCATGCCGCCCTCCGGGGTTCGTTCGGCAGTCGGCCCAGTACCGCGGCCAGGCTGCGGGCCGTGCCGGCCCAGCCGTTCAGGGCGGCCCGACGTCCCCGGGCCGCCGCCTTGAGCCGGCGTCGTACGTCCGCCTCGCCGAACCAGCCGCGCAGCTCCGCGGCGATCGCGGCGGGGTTCTCCGGCGGGACGAGGATGCCGGGGACGCCTCCGTCGGGGGCCACGCCGACCGCCTCCGGGAGGCCGCCGACGTCCGACGCCAGCACGGGGATGCCGCGCGCGAGGGCCTCCGTCACCGCCATGCCGTACGTCTCCGCGTAGGAGGTGAGCACCATGAGGTCGGCGGCGTTGTAGCTGGCGTCGAGTTCGGCGCCGGCCTGCGGGCCCGCCAGGATCAGCCGGTCCTGCAGGCCGTGCTTCGCTATCAGGGCCCGCAACCCGGCCACGTACTCGGGGTCCTGGTTCAGCCCGCCCACGCACACGCAGCTCCAGGGCAGGTCGGTCACCGCCGCCAGCGCCTCGACCAGCCGGTGCTGTCCCTTGCGCGGGGTCACGGCGGCCACGCACAGCAGCCGCGACACGCCGTCCGTACCGGAGGCGAGGGGCGCGATGTCGGCGCCGGGGGCCGCGGCATGGACCCGCTCGGGGGCGAGGCCGTGATGGGAGACGAGGCGGCGGACCGCCCAGTCGCTGGTGGCGATCACCGCGGGGACCGCGCGGAGCACGGTGCGTTCACGGGCGTCCAGTTCCAGGGCCACGGCGGGGTCGAGCCCCGTCTCGTCACCGAGCGGGAGGTGGACGAGGACCGCGAGTCGCAGCCGCTCCGCCTCCGGGACGATGATCTCGGGCACTCCGCAGGCGACGAGCCCGTCGAGGAGTACGACGGTGCCGTCCGGGAACTCCCTTAGTGTGCGGGCGAGTTCCGTACGGGCGGCGGCGTCGGGGCGAGGCCAGCTGCCGTCCACCGCGTGCTTGTGCACCTGCCAGCCGAAGCCGGGCAGGTCCAGACTCACCCGCCGGTCATAGGCGTTGCCGCCGCTCGGCGCGGCCGCGTCGTCGACGCCGCCCGGCATGACGAAGTGCACGGAGCGCAGGGACATGGGGATGATCTCGGCGTTCTTCAGGACGGAGTGCTGAACGGGCATATAGCCGAGGGTGGTCCGCTCCGTCTGCTCCGACAGCTTCGTCTGCCCCGGCTGCTGCGTCGTCTCCGGCTTACCCACCATTTCGGGCTTTTCCATGACGGTATCGGTCACAGCGCACGCTCATAACTCGCCCACGCGACATGCGACTCGTGCAGCGTGACCGTGAGCCCCGCGAGCCCCTTGGCGCCCTCGCCCAGCGCGCCCTTCTCGATCCGCTCGGCCAGCCGGTCCGCGATGACCTTGGCCAGGAACTCGGTGGAGGTGTTGATCCCGGCGAAGTCGGGTTCGTTGTCGAGGTTCCGGTAGTTCAGCTCTCCGACGACGGCGCCCAGCTCCCGGGTCGCCAGCCCGATGTCGACGACGATGTTGTCGTCGTCCAGCTGCTCACGCCGGAACGTGGCGTCCACCAGGAACGTCGCTCCATGCAGGCGCTGCGCGGGTCCGAAGACCTCGCCGCGGAAGCTGTGGGCGATCATGATGTGATCGCGGACGGTGATGCTGAACAACGGACGACCCTCCAGGTGCGGTGCGCTCCTCATCCCCGCTGATGGCTGGCGGGGATGTCGTGTAGTACGGCTCTTCGCTTCCCGTTGTTCAGCCCTCTCTCACTCTTTTCTCAGGTCAGGCGCTCCTGTCGTCCCGGATTGAACGAGTCCGTCAGGGCGTGTCCGCGTACCTGACGCGGTGACAGAGGGCCGGGATCTCCCCGGAGGTGAGCTTCGGCATCACATCCGGCAGCTCCGCGAAAGCGCTCTCCCCCGTGACGAGCGCGTCGAGAGCCGGGTCGGCGAGCAGTTCGAGGGCTAGGGCGAGCCGGTCGGCGTAGGTGCGGCTGGCGCGGCGGGCCGGGGAGACGGTGCCGACCTGGCTGCTGCGGATGACGAGCCGCCGGGAGTGGAAGGCCTCGCCGAGGGGGAGGCTGACCTGCCGGTCGCCGTACCAGCTGAGTTCGAGGACCGTGCCCTCGGCGGTGAGCAGTTCGAGGGAACGGGCCAGGCCCTGCTCGGTGGCGCTGGCGTGGACGACCAGGTCGCAGTCGCCGAGCGCCTCCTCGGGCGACGCGAAGCCGACGCCGAGGGCCTCCGCGACCTTCGCCCGGCCGGGATCGGCGTCGACCAACTGCAGCCGTACGCCGGGGAAGCGGGCCAGGAGGGCGGCCACCGAGCAGCCGACCATGCCGCCGCCGACCACCGCGATCCGGTCGCCGACCAGGGGCGCGGCGTCCCAGAGGGCGTTGACGGCGGTCTCGACAGTGCCGGCGAGGACGGCCCGGGCGGGGGGCACGGTGTCCGGTACGACGGTGACCGCGCTCGCAGGGACGACGTACCGCGTCTGATGCGGATACAGGCAGAAGACCGTACGGCCGACGAGTTCTGTCGGCCCCTCTTCCACCACTCCGACGCTGAGGTAGCCGTACTTCACCGGGGCGGGGAACTCGCCCTCCTGGAACGGCGCGCGCATGGGCGCGTACTGACTCCGCGGAACACCGCCGCGGAACACGAGTGTCTCGGTGCCCCGGCTGACCCCGGAGTACAGCGACCGCACCAGCACATCGCCCTCGCCCGGCTCCGGAAGGGCGACCTCACGGATCTCGCCTTCACCCGGAGAGGCGAGCCAGAACGCGCGTGCGGTGCGGTTCATCGGAATCCTCCTGAACGATCGTGAAGCTGTGCACGTACCGAGGAGTGCACAGGTCGCGCACAGTACGCGGCCTTGATCGACTCTGTCACCTGGCCGGAGGAATGTGCGGTGGCCCTGAACAACACTTACGACGCGAGGCTGGTCCAGCAGGAGACCGCTGTGGGAGCGGGCGTGCAGATCCTGGTGCTGGCCCTGCTCGGTTCGGCGATCGGACTGGGGCCGGCGGGCTGGCTGACCGGCCTCGTCTTCGCGATCGCGACCTGGGCGCTGCTCTCGACGGCCCTGCACCGCTCCAGGCTCCGCTCCTTCGGCCCGGCCAACCGGGTCACCCTCGGCCGCGCGACGCTGGTGGGCGGTGTCACGGCGCTGGTGGCGGACTCCTTCTTCCAGAGTTCTCCGCCCGTCACGCTCTTCGTCGGCCTGACGGCGGTCGCCCTGATCCTCGACGGCGTCGACGGCAAGGTGGCCCGCCGTACCGGCACCTCGACTCCCCTGGGCGCACGGTTCGACATGGAGGTCGACGCGTTCCTGATCCTCGTCCTGAGCGTGTACGTCTCGATGTCGCTGGGCCCCTGGGTGCTCCTCATCGGCACCATGCGCTACGCCTTCGTCGCCGCCGCCCGCGTCTGGCCCTGGCTGAACGCCCCGCTCCCGCCGAGCACGGCCCGCAAGACGGTCGCCGCGATGCAGGGCGTGTTCCTGTTGCTGGCCGCGTCCGGCTACCTCCCGTACGCGGCGACGTTCGCGGTCGCCGCGGTGGCTCTGGGGGCGCTGGTCTGGTCGTTCGGGCGGGACGTGCTGTGGCTGCACCGGACGTCGCGGGCGAAGGAGGTCCGTGTGGTGGAGGTGCGGGAGCTGGTGGCGTCGTGAGGGGTCAGTCGTCTGGCGGAAGCCGGTGGTTGCGGTGCGGATGCCTGCGGCGCCTGTGCGGGTTCGGTGGGGGCGTGCGTAGCGCCTGCGGGTGGGTTGTGGGTCGGGGCCGGGCCGGGGGGTGTCCGTCCTCGGACCGGCGGCTGGACTTAGGCCAGGAGGGGCTGCGTGTTGACGCCGGCCACTGCGGGCGGACACCCCCCGGCCCGTCCCCTTCCCGCCGTACGCGACCGCAGGCCCGTGGGGGTACACGTCCTTCCACGCCCGCCTAGCTGCGGGCAGTCGTGCCGCTGGGGCGGCACGGGTGGGCGCAGCGGCACCCCGCCAGCGCCGGGTTGCGCGACCCACCCCCGCCCAGCCGCAACGCTGGGCAAGCCACAAGGCAGCGGGCAGGCAGCTATCCGTGGTACCGCTTCTATCTGCGCGGCAGCACTGCGATCGCCGCAACCGGCACAGCCGCCAGCACCAGCCACGGCACGGCCGCCGGCAGGCCCGTGTCCAGGAGCGTTCCCGTCGCCGAGCTGCCGAGCAGGACGATCAGGCCGGAGACCGAGGACAACGCGCCGGTGTAGAGGCCGAGTCGGCCCTCTTCGGCGAGGTCGGGGACCCAGGCCCGGGCGACCGGGGCGACCAGCATCTGGCCGAAGGTGAGCAGGACGACGAAGCCGGCCGCGGGCAGCAGACCCGCCGTACCGGTCCAGTGGGCGGGCCGTGCCGCCGCAACGAGCGCGAATCCCGCGGCGATCAGCAGCAGTCCGGCCACCATGGACCGGCGCAGGGTGAGCCGCCCCCCGACCCAGCGGGTGACCGGCAACTGGGCGATCACCACCAGCAGCGAGGACAGGGCGAACAGCCAGGCCAGTGCCGTCTGGGAGCCCGTGGCGCGCTCCACCTCGTCGGGGAGGGCGAGGTAGAGCTGGTTGTAGGCGAGGAGGTAGGCGCCGTACGCACCGCACAGCGCGAGGAAGCGGCGGTTGCGGAGCAGGGTTCCCATGCCGCCGCGGACCGCGACGCCGCCGCGCCCGGGTATGTGCTGCGGCAGCAGCCACGCGTGCCCGGCGAGGACGAGTACGAAGATGCCGGCGCCGGCGAGGCAGACCGTACGGAAGTCCACCGAGAGCAGCAGCGCGCCCAGCAGTGGCCCGACGAACGCGCCCGCCTGTCCCGCCACGGTGAGCAGCGCGAGGACGTGGGTGCGTGAGCCGCGGCCCGACTCCTCCCACACCACGGCCTGCCGGGCCACCTCGGACTCGACGGCGGGCGAGAACAGCGCGGCCGCGAATCCGATCAGCAGCACCGCGCCGATGACCGCCCACGTCTCCTGCGCGTACCCCAGCCAGGCGAACCCGGCGATCCGCAGCACGCACCCCGTGAGCACGACCGGTCGGATCCCGTACCGGTCGGCCAGCGCCCCGCCCACCACGAACAGCCCCTGCTGGCTGAAGGTCCGCAGCCCCAGCACGAACCCGACCAGCCACCCCGCCATGCCGACGGCCTGTCCCAGGTGTTCGGCGAGGAAGGGCAGGACGGCGTAGAAGCCGATGTTGAAGGCGAGTTGGGTGAGGATGAGGAGACGGAGGAGCGGGGAGAGGCGGGGCCGGTCGGGAGCCGTCCCGCGGAAGCGGAGCATCAGGGGCGCCGTCATCGAGTGGCCACCAACTCTCTTGTGTCCGACCGCTGTTCGAGTACGGGCGTGGTGGCCTCCGCTTTGTGACTGCGACGCAGGCCCCGCCGCACTCCTCCGGCCGCCGTCACCGCCAGCGCCCCCAGCAGGGCGAGTACGGCGGCGGGGGCGAGGACCGCCCAGGGTGCGCGCTCGGCGTAGGGCTGGTTCTCGGCGAGGAGCAGGCCCCACTCCGGGGAGGGCGGCTGCGCGCCCAGGCCGAGGAAGGCGAGCGAGGCGAGTGCGAGGGCGATACCGGGGAGGCGGAGCAGGGCGTGTCGGGTGACGGGCGGGAGGACTGCGGGTAGCAGTTCGTGGCGCAGCAGGTACCAGGGGCCGGCGCCCAGGGCGCGGGTCGCGGTCAGGTGGAGGGCGGCGCGTTCCTGACGGAGCAGCGCGGAGGTGTGCGCGGCGAGCGGCGCCCAGGCGACGGCGGCCACGGCGAGCGCGGGTGTGGCGGTTCCGCTGCCGGCGACCGCGGTGACGAGCAGGGCGACGAGGACCGGCGGCAGCGCGGTGACGGTGTCGACGAGCGGGCCGGACAGCCGGGGCAGCAGGCCTAGCGCGACTCCGGTGAGCAGGGTGACCGCGCTGATCGCGAGGGCGAGCAGCAGCGTGTCGAGTGCGCCGTGCGCGACGCGGGCGAGCATGTCCCTGCCGAGGGCGTCGGTGCCGAACGGGTGGGACAGTGATGGGCTCGTGAGCCGCTCGGCGGTGTCGAGGGCCAGTGGGTCGCGGGGCAGGCCGAGGGCGATGACGGCCGTCAGCAGGCCACCGTAGGCAATCGGCAGGTACCCGTGTGCGGGCGACGACCGGCGGTGCAGCGTCGGCAGCGCGCCGTCGCGCAGGGCCGGGCCGATCAGCAGGCGGGTGAGGAGGTGGGCCAGTGCGGCGGCGGCCGCGGCGAGCAGGACGAGGGCGAGGGTGCCAGCCTGGAGGACGGGCAGGTCCTGGGCGAGGGCGGCCTGGAGGGTGGTGCGGCCGAGGCCGGGGATGTCGAAGATCTGCTCGACGGTGACCGCTCCGCCGGTGATGCCCACGACGAACAGGCCGGTGTTGGGCAGCAGTCCGGGCAGGCAGCGGCGCAGGGCCTGGCGGGCGACCGTGCGGCCGGGCAGTCCGCGTGCGCCGGCGGCCAGGGCCCAGGGTTCGGCGAAGGCGCCGGGCAGCAGGTCGTCGAGGAGCCGGCCGAGGACCGCGCCGGCGGGCAGGCCGAGGGCGAGGGCGGGCAGGATCGTCCACTGGGGGCCGTACCAGCCCAGGGCCGGCAGCCAGCCCAACTGCACTCCTACGACGGTGGCAAGCACCGAGGCGGTGAGGAACTCGGGCAGTGCGGCGAGGACGGCGGAACCGGTGCCTCCGGCGCGCCGCCCGTCCAGCCGCCGCCGTGCGCCCAGCCACAGGGTGCGCGCGCAGATCAGCGCGGCGGTGACGGCGGCGACCGCGAGGGCCACCGCCATGAGCAGCAGGGACACGCCGAGGGCTTGGAGCACGGCGGGGGTGACCTCGCTGCCGGAGATCCACGACCGGCCGGCGTCCCCGCGCCACAGTCCGCCCAGCCAGTCACCGAGAAGGCGGAACGGGCCGTGGTCCAGGCCCAGCTGGGCACGGATGTCCGCCAGCACCTCGGGGGTCGGGTCGCGGTCCGCCGAGCGGGCCTTGAGCACGGTGAGCGCCGGGTCGGTGTGCGAGAGCCAGGGCATTACGCCGATGACACCCACCAGGGCGGCCGCGATCCCCGCACGCCACAGGAGCGTGACTGCCTGGCTCCGCATGGCTCAGCGCCGGGTGCCGGTGCCGACGAGGGTGCGCTCGTACGGGTCGAGGAGCGCGCCCCGGACGGAGGTCGCGACGCCGGTGATGATGCGCTGGTGGACCAGCGGCACCACGGCGTCCGTGCCGAGGATGCGGGCCTCGGCGGCCATGGCCGCGTCCTGCCGCTCGGCGGTGCCGGCGGTGTCCTCGGCCTTGGCCACGGCCCGGTCGACGTCCTTGTCGCAGAGCTGGGCGATGTTGTAGCCGCCGTCGCAGGTGTAGTCGCCGGCGAGGACGGAGACGGGGTCGCCGGTGTCGACGAGGGTGTTGCGGGCGAGGACGAAGGCGTCGAACTCACCGGCCAGCGCGTCGCTCTCCAGGCGGGAGTACTCGCGCACCTCCAGCGTGACGTCGAAACCGGCCTTCGCCAGCTGCTGCTTCAGCACCTGGGCGACCTCCGGGAGCTCGGGCCGGTTGTCGTACGTGGCGAGGGTGATCCGCGTCCCGTCGGCCTTGCCCGCCTTCGCCCGCCCGACCGGCTCGGTCCGCTTGCCGGCGGCCCAGGTGACGGCGGGCCCGTAGATACCGGCGCCGGCGTCCGCGTATCCCTCGTAGACGTCCTTGGCCAGTACGGACGTATCGACGGCCTGCCGGGCGGCGGCCCGGAGCGCGGCGTCCTTGAAGGGGCCCTTCTCGGTGTTGAGGAGCAGGCTCGTGGTGCGGGTGGTGGCGGTCGCCTCGCGGGTGGCCTTGTCGAGGGTGGCGGCCTGGGCGACGGGGATCGCCTCGGCGAGGTCGACCTGGTCGGTGCGCAGGGCGCTCGCGCGGGCGGTGCCGTCGGCGACGAACTTGACGTCGATGCCGGCGGCCTGGGCGCGGCCGCCCCAGTAGTCGTCGTAGCGGTCGAGGGTGGCCGCGGTGGCGCCCATGACCTTGGTGAGCTCGAAGGGCCCGGTGGCGGTGCCGACCGGGTCGACCTTCTCCTCCTTGCCGTCCTTTCCGTACGCCTTGTCGGCGAGGATGGCGAGCGAGGGGCTGGACAGTCGCAGCGGGAGGATCGGGTCGGGTCGGCCCGTGCTGATCCGTACGCCGGTGCTGCCCTCGGCCTTGGCGGTGAGGGTGACGCCGGACAGGGCGGCCGGGGCGGGCTTGGCCTGTGTGGCGTGGGTGAGGGAGGCGGCGACCGCGGCCGGGGTGACCTTCGAGCCGTCCTGGAAGGTGGCCTCGCGCAGGGTGAACAGCCAGGTGCGGTCGTTCTCCTGGCGCCAGGAGGCGGCGAGAGCGGGGGCGGCGGCACCGTTGGCGTCCAGCGCGGTGAGGCCCTCGGTGACGCCGAGGCGGCTGAGGATGGTGGCGTCGGCGCCGTACGGCGAGAGGTTCTCGGCGGGCGGGAAGGCGAGGGCGACGCGCAGGCGGGAGCCGTCCTGGGCGTTGTCCGCGGCGTCGGTGCCGCCGCCGGAGGCGAAGCAGCCGGCGAGGACGGGGGCCAGTACGAGGGCGAGGAGCGGGCGGAGTCGGTGTCGCACGGTCTATCGCTCCATCGGTATCTCGAAGTGAACGACGCCGTTCACGCCGCCGGTTTCCTCGCGTTCGTCGTGCACGACCTTGCCGAGGGAGCGCCAGAAGCCCTCGGCGCCGGGCACCTTCGGGTCGGTGTGCAGATACACGGCGCGGTAGCCGCCGTCCGCAGCGGCGAAGGCGAGCAGTTCCTCGACCAGCCGCCGGGCCAGGCCGCGCCTGCGATGCTCGGGGCGGACGTAGACGCGGCGCAGCTGCGCGGTCTCGCCGCAGGGGTAGCGCTCGGCGAGGTCGCGCGGATTCGGCGGGTGGGCGGGGCCGCGCGAGTCGAGGGCAGCGGTGGCCACGACAGCGTTGTCGCTCGGGTCGAGCGCGACGAGGAGGGTGTGGCGGGGCGGGCCGAGGTAGGCGGCGGCCGGATCGATGATGTCCGCGTGCCAGCGGGGCACGTAGCCGGTGCCGAAGTCGTGGTAGACGGTGTCGAGCATCAGGGCTCGCGCACCGTCGAGATCGTCCGGGCTTGCCACCCTGATGCTGTAGTCGTGCACTTGCACATCATATGCATTAAGGGCAATGGGTGATCGCGACGGCCCCCGCGGCCGCCACAACCCCCTTACACAGCAGGCGATTTGACAGTGATCAGAGCCGCCGACACCCTACCCACATGACATCCATTTTCAACAAGGGTATCCCGCAGGCTGCCCCGGCCGCGAAGGCGGGCCGCTGCTGATGCGTATCGCATTCGTCGGCAAGGGCGGCAGCGGCAAGACGACGCTGTCGGCGCTCTTCTCCCGCCACCTGGCCCGCTCCGGCGCCCCCGCGCTGGCCATCGACGGCGACATCAACCAGCACCTCGCCGAGGCACTGGGCCACGAGGGCGACGCCTTGGACGCCCCGCCGCTCGGTGCCCACGTGCGGGACATCAAGGAGTACTTGCGCGGCACCAACCCGCGTATCCCCTCCGCAGACGCCATGGTCAAGACCACGCCACCCGGCCGCGGCTCCCGTCTCCTGCGCCTCCTCGGCGACGACGAGCTGCACGCACGGCACGTCCGGCGCGTGGGCGACGTGCCGCTGATGGTGACGGGCGAGTTCGACGAGAGCGACCTCGGGGTGGCCTGCTACCACTCCAAGCTCGGCGGGGTCGAGCTCTACCTCGGCCACCTGGTCGACGGCCCCGGCGAGTACGTGGTGGTCGACATGACGGCGGGCGCGGACGCCTTCGCGTCGGGGCTGTTCACCCGCTTCGACATGACGTTCCTGGTGGCGGAGCCCACGCGCAAGGGTGTCTCCGTGTACCGCCAGTACCGGGACCACGCGAGGGAGTTCGGGATCCGCATCGCGGTCGTCGGCAACAAGGTGACGGGCGAGGACGACCTGCTCTTCCTGAAGGAGGAGGTGGGCGACGACCTCCTCACGCACCTGGTCCACTCCCCCTGGGTCCGGGCCGCCGAACAGGGCAGGCAGCAGGGCGAGCTGGAGTCCCACAACGTGCACGCCCTCAACGTCCTGCGCGAGGCGGTGGACGCCCACCCCAAGGACTGGCCCACGACCCACGCCCACGCCGTCGAGTTCCACCTGCGCAACGCCCGCGCCTGGGCGGACGACAGGACGGGCCACGACCTGGCCGCGCAGGTGGACCCTGACTTCGTACCCGGCCCGGCGGCACTGGCCTGACGACGACGCCACCGTCCCCTCAGCACCCCCGCATCACCACCTCCCCCGAACAGGAACACACGCACATGTCTCTCGACGTCTCCCCGAAGCTCCTCGCCGAAGCCGAACACGGTGACATCCGCGAGGAGGACTTCGTGGACACCGTCCGCACCTCCCTGCCGTACGCCTACGACCTGATCGCCTCCCTGGCCGCCGAACTCCACGACAACACGGCCGAGTTCACCGACAACCAGACCCCTCCCCCGTCCGAGCAGGAACGCGGCCAACTCCTGCGAGCTCTGGCCAGCGACGCGATCCGCGGCAGCCTGGAGCGCCACTTCGGCGTGAGCCTCGCCTTCCAGAACTGCCACCGGGTGGCGGCGTTCCGGCCCGAGGCGCGGGACGGGGAGACGTATGCGCGGTTCACTTCGGTGCGGTCGCAGGTACTGAACCAGTCGCCGGAGTTCCGGGACTGCTGATCTGATACACCGAGTTCGACGGGGAGACTGTGCTCATGCAGCTCCCCGAGGACGCCGTGGCCGCCACCGCGTTGATCGAGGTCGTACGGATCTCCGCCCTCCCGGTGAAGCCGGGCGCTCCGTATCCCGGCAGGGCTGTCGCCCACTGGGCCGGGATCGAAGCGGCCGACGCCCTGACCCTGATCGGGACACTGCCCAGCGGCAAACAGCACCGCTGTGGCTTCTCACCGGGCTGGAGCGTTCGTGCGTACGAGGACTCCCTCGATCTGGCCCTGTTCGAAGCGGCGTTCTGCTTCAGCTGCCACGAGGTCCGGATGCACGGGGCAGCCGTCCCGCCCGCGTTGGCCACGCAGTTCTTCGGCGCGGACACTCCGCCGGCTCAGGCCCTCCTGGCTCTCTTCCGCGCGGCGACGCCGTGACCCCTTCGGCGTCGCCGCGGATCACCGGGTGGCACGAGAGGGGCGGCCCCTCCCCGTCAGGGGGAGGGGCCGCCCGTGGAGGGCGGAGGCCCCGGCTCCTCGATGGGGCGGGGCTTCCGTTCGCCCTACCGTGGCGCCGTCGTCGTCGAAGCCGACGGCTGTGACGGGGCCGGCGCCGGTGCGTACCCCGTCGGCCGGGCCGTGAAGCTGCCGCGCCCCTGCGTCCGGCTGCGCAGCCGGGTCGCGTAGCCGAACAGCTCCGCCAGCGGCACGGTCGCCGTCACGACCGCCGCGCCCACGCGCGTGGTGGAGCCGGTCACGCGGCCCCGTCGCGCCGCGAGATCGCCGAGCACTCCGCCGACCGCGTCGTCGGGCACGGTGACCGTGACCTCGACGACCGGCTCCAGGAGGACCATCGCGCAGGTGCGCAGGGCGTCGCGGAGGCCGAGGCGGCCGGCGGTGCGGAAGGCCGTGTCGGAGGAGTCCTTCACGTGGGTCGCCCCGTCGGTGAGGGTGACGCGCAGCCCGGTCACCGGGTGGCCGCCGAGCGGGCCTTCGGCGAGGGCGTCCCGGCAGCCCGCCTCGACGGCACGGACGTACTCCTGCGGAACGCGACCGCCGACGACGGCCGAGCGGAACTCGAAGCCGGACTCGGTTTGCGCAGGTTCCACGTCGAGGACGACATGCGCGAACTGCCCGGCCCCGCCGTCCTGTTTGACGTGCCGGAAGACGAAGCCGGACACCCCGCGGCCGACCGTCTCCCGGTAGGACACCCTCGGACGACCGACGTTGACCTCCAGCCCGTTGTCCCGACGGATCTTCTCCACCGCGACCTCCAGATGCAGTTCACCCATGCCGGACAGCACGGTCTGCCCGGTCTCGGCGTCGGTCCGCACGACCAGCGACGGGTCCTCCTCGGCCAACCGTCCCAGCGCGGAGGCGAGCCGGTCGGCGTCGGTCGACCTGCGAGCCTCGATCGCCACGGACACCACCGGGTCGGCCACGCCGGGCGGTTCGAGGACGAGCGGGGCGTCCGGTGCGCACAGCGTGGCGCCCGGGCGGGCCGACTTCAGACCGACAACGGCCACGATGTCCCCGGCGACCGCCCGGTCCACCTGGGCGTGACGGTCGGCCTGGACCCGCAGGATCCGCCCGATCCGCTCGGTGCGCCGCGCGCCGGCGTCGTACACCGTTCCTCCCTTCTCGATCGTTCCCGAGTACACCCGCAGGTAGGTCAAACGCCCGGTCGCAGTGGCGCTCACCTTGAACGCCAGTGCCGCGAACGGAGCCCGCGGATCCGCGGGTCGCTCTTCGTCGGCACCGTCGCGCAGGCCGCGTACGGCCGGCACGTCGAGCGGTGACGGCAGATACGCCACGACCGCGTCGAGCAGCGGCTCGATCCCCCGGTTGCGGTAGGCCGAACCGCACAGAACGACGACGCCGTCGCCGCTGCGGGTCAGGTCGCGCAGGGCGGTGACGAGGGTCTGAGGCGCGACCGTCGACCGCGCGCAGAACTCCTCGAACGCGCCGGCGTGCAGCTCGGCCACGGCCTCCTCCAGCAGTCGCCGACGCCGCCGCGCCTCCTCGCGCAGGTCCTGCGGCACCGATTCCTCCACGACCGTCTCGGCGTCGTCGGCCCACACCAGCGCCCGCATCCGTACGAGGTCCACGACGCCGCGGAAACCGTCCTCCGCACCGATGGGCAACTGCACGACCAGCGGCGCCGGATGCAGCCGTTCCCGGATCGACGCGACCGCGGTGTCGAGGTCGGCGCCGGCCCGGTCCAGCTTGTTGACGAACGCGATCCTCGGCACGCCGTGCCGGTCGGCCTGGCGCCACACGGACTCGCTCTGCGGCTCGACGCCCGCGACGGCGTCGAACACCGCGACCGCGCCGTCGAGGACGCGCAGCGACCGCTCCACCTCGTCGGCGAAGTCGACGTGCCCGGGGGTGTCGATGAGGTTGATCCGGTGACCGTCCCAGTCGCAGCTCACCGCCGCCGCGAAGATGGTGATGCCGCGATCGCGCTCCTGCGGGTCGAAGTCGGTGACGGTGGTGCCGTAGTGGACCTCGCCGCGCTTGTGCGTGGTCCCGGTGGCGTACAGGATCCGTTCGGTGACGGTGGTCTTGCCGGCGTCGACGTGGGCGAGGATGCCGAGGTTTCGGACGACGGCGAGGGTGTTGGGGTTGGTGCGCACGGCCCTTGGCCTTTCGGATGCTCCGGAAGCGGTGAAGGGGTCAGCGCGATTCCCGGACGAGGCGCATGCGAGAACGACCTGCCGTGCCTGTCAGCGACAAGGAATGGCAGGGCAGTTGAGGTACTCGAGTGCTTCGGTACTCAGGTGTTCGTCACGGGCATCCGGTGCCGGCCGCGCAGCGGGCACCGGGCGGACGAGGACACGAGGATCACGTCGTACCGGTCATGCCGGGAGGGGGAGACGGCGACAGCGGTGCGGTCACGCACGGCCCGGCTCCCCTCGACTCGTCACGGTGACGCGCCGCCGGGCTGGGGGCGGCGCGTGATTTCGTGGTGAGTTTAGAGAAACGGGCGAGGTCGAGGCACGCGAATTTCCGCGGCCGCCACCGGCTACGAAACAGTCCGCCACGAGGAGCCCCTCCACCCGCTGGAGCTCCTGGACCGAATCGGCGAGTCGAAGGGTGGGCGGCTTGCGGAGGAGGACCTCGAGGGTGACCTGCAGTTCGGTGTGGGCCAGGCTCTGCCCGAGGCACGAGTGCGGCGGCACCATGATGCGCGCGATCATCGATGCACGGGCCGCCGGACGGCTGGGCACACCGGCCGGCATCGCCTCCGCGGACGCGTTCCTGCTCGGTCCGGACTCGGGCTTCGTCAGCGGTGCCGACCTTCTTCTGTGCCGGGCGGACGTCGAGGACCGCACGCTCCTCGTGGCCGGCGGCGACGGCCTGGGCATCGCCGTCTGGGACCCCGTCACCGGCGAGCGTGTGGGCGATCTGGGCACCGACCTCGCCGGCCGGATGAGCGGCCATGGCTGGGTGCGCGCCGTGTGCCAGGTCCGCCCGTCCGGGGACCCGCCGCTGATCGTCACGGCGGGGTACGACGACGGGGCGCGGGTGTGGGACGTGCGGAAGGAGATCGGTGCGCGAGCGGAGGCACGGCCCGCGGCCCCTGCAAAACAGTCGTGCGGGCCGAGGTGTCCTCGGCCCGCACGAGCTGGAAATGATCTGTGTCCGAGGGGGGACTTGAACCCCCACGCCCGATAAAGGGCACTAGCACCTCAAGCTAGCGCGTCTGCCATTCCGCCACCCGGACTAGGTGTCTGCCGCCTTGCCAGGGGTGTTCCCCGCGGCGACATGGACAACAATACCAAGGTTTCGGAGTGCCTTTCACCTGCATATCCGCCCGTCGGACGGCCGACGCGAGCAAGAGACCAGGCGACCGAACGGGCTTCACCACGCGTGATCCGCCGGTCACGCACAGGTGGTACCGGGCCGGTGGCGCCCTGACCCGGCGGGCCCCACCGGCCGGTCTCGTCAGGGCATGAGGTGGTAGTCCGGGAAGTTCCCGGGGAGCCGCTCCCCCTCCGGCCCTTGGGTGACCGCGCGCACCAGCAGCTCCCCGCCGACGAACGCCCCGCGCCAGGACGCGCCGAAGCCGCCGAACAGCTCGTCGCGGTCGCCACGGGAGCGCGGCTTGCCGTGGCCGACCTTGAACGCGCGGATCTGCGGGGCCAGACGGTCGTAGGTCGCCCGGTCGTCGGTGGACAGCGTGGCGACCAGCGCGCCGTTGGACGCGTTCATCGCCGCCAGCAGCTCCGCCTCGGTGTCGACCAGGACGATCGTGTCGACCGGACCGAAGGGTTCCGCGTGATGGAGCGGGGAGGACGGCGGCGGGTTCAGCAGCGTGACCGGCTGGACGTACGCCGAGGTGTCCTGGCCGGGCAGGAAGCGGGCGTCGGACAGCCTGCCCCGGTGCAGCGGGACGGCGCCGCGGTCGATCGCCTCGGCGACCTGATCGTGCAGCTCCTTCGCCTTGGCCGCGTTGACAACCGGCCCGAAGTCCAGCCGCGGGTAGGGATCGTCCCGCTTCTCGACCGCCAAGGGGTGGCCGACCCTCAGCGTGCGCACCGCCGGGAGGTACGCCGCGAGGAACTCGTCGAACAGCTCACGCTGGACGACGAAGCGCGGGTACGCCGTGCAGCGCTGTTTGCCGTAGTCGAAGAGCTTGGGGACGACCGCCGTCAGCGCGTCCCAGTCCGTGAAGTTCCAGATGCCCCAGGTGTTGAGTCCTTCCTGTTCGAGTACGTGTCGTTTGCCGAGGTCGGCGACGGTCGTGGCCACCGCGGCGCCGGTGTCGCGGCCACCGACGAAGGAGACGCAGCCGATCTCGGGCGCCCGCACCAGCGCCGGGGACAGCTCGCCTCCGCTGCCGCTGACGAGGGTGACGGGAATTCCCTCGCGGGCGGCGAGCGCGCAGGCCAGGGTCAGACAGGCGACACCGCCGTCGGTCGGGGTCTTGGCGATGACCGCGTTGCCTGCCAGTGCTTGTACCAACACTGCGTGAACGAGCACGCTCATCGGGTAGTTCCAACTCGCGATGTTGGATACCGGCCCCTCCAGAGGGGCTCGGCCGGCGACCATCGGTTCGATGCCGTCGACGTACCAGCGCACGCCGTCGATGGCCCGGTCGACGTCCGCCTGGGCGAGCCGCCACGGCTTGCCGATCTCCCAGACGAGAAGCAGGGCGAGCAGCTCCCGGTGCTGGGTCAGGGCGTCGAGGGTGGCGGCGACGCGGGCCCGGCGTCCGTCCAGCGGGATGTGCCGCCAGGCGCGGTGCTGGTCGAGCGAGGCGCGTACGGCCTGGTGCGCGGTGGCCCGGTCCAGGCGTGGCGGACCGGCGATCGGGCTGCCGTCGACGGGGCTGGTGGCGGGCAGCGCACGGCCGTCCGCCCGCCAGTCGGAGTTCCAGAGGTTGAGGACACGGTCGTCCCGGAAGGCCTCGGGTGCGACCGCGAGGCAGCGCTGCCAGGCGTCGGACCAGGAGGTGCCGGATTTGAGGGTGAGGGTGGTTGCCATCGGGGTCTCCGCTCTCGGTGCACAGTCGAGAGGAAAGGGGCCGGTAGGGCCCTTCCTTGGAAGGGTGGTGGTGATGGGAGACGGGTGGGCGGTCGTACAGGGCCGCGGCGGGCGCCGGCGCGGCCAGGAGACTCCGGACGGCAGCCTCGCGCCGACCATGAGTGACGTCACGCATCCGCCCCCAGGCGGTTCAGCACCAGACGCGCGGTCTCGGTGGGCGTGCTGCCGACCCCTACGCCCACCGCCTCCAGCGCCGCCTTCTTCGCCGCCGCCGTACCGGACGAGCCGGACACGATCGCACCCGCGTGCCCCATCGTCTTGCCCTCGGGTGCGGTGAACCCGGCGATGTAGCCGACGACCGGCTTGGTGACGTGGTCGCGGATGAAGGCCGCCGCGCGTTCCTCGGCGTCGCCGCCGATCTCTCCGATGAGGACGATGAGTTCGCTGTCCGGGTCGTCCTGGAAGGCGGCGAGGCAGTCGATGTGGGTCGTGCCGACGACCGGGTCGCCGCCGATGCCGACGCAGGTCGAGAAGCCGATGTCGCGCAGCTCGTACATCAGTTGGTAGGTGAGCGTGCCGGACTTGGAGACCAGGCCGATGCGGCCCGGCTTCGTGATGTCGGCCGGGATGATGCCCGCGTTGGACTGGCCGGGGGTGATCAGCCCCGGACAGTTGGGGCCGATGATGCGGGTGCCGCGCGCCTTCGCGTACGCCGTGAAGGCCACGGAGTCGTGGACCGGGATGCCCTCCGTGATCACGACAGCGAGTCCGATGCCGGCGTCCGCGGCCTCGACGACGGCCGCCTTGGCGAAGGCGGGCGGCACGAAGACGACGGTCACATCGGCGCCTGTGGACCGTACACCGTCGGCAACCGACCCGAAGACCGGGACGGCACGGTCGTCGAAGTCGACGGTGCGGCCGGCCTTGCGCGGGTTGACGCCGCCGACGACGTCCGTACCGGCGGCGAGCATGCGCCGGGTGTGCTTCATGCCCTCGCCGCCGGTCATGCCCTGGACGAGGACCTTGCTCTCCTTGGTGAGGTAGATCGCCATGTCGTCATGTCTCCTCAGGCTGCTGCGGCGGCGAGTTGGGCGGCACGCAGCGCGGCGCCGTCCATGGTGGTGGCCTGCTGGACCAGGGGGTGAGCGCGGTCGTCGAGGATCGCTCGGCCGCGCGCGGCGTTGTTGCCGTCGAGGCGTACGACGAGGGGCTTGGTCAACTGGACGCTGTCCAGGGCCCGCACGATGCCGTCGGCGACCGCGTCGCACGCGGTGATCCCACCGAAGACGTTGACGAAGACCGACTTCACGGCGGGGTCGGAGAGGATGACGGACAGGCCGTCGGCCATGATCTGGGCAGACGCCCCGCCCCCGATGTCGAGGAAGTTGGCGGGGCGGGCGCCGCAGCCCGCGACCACGTCCAGTGTGGACATGACGAGTCCGGCTCCGTTGCCGATGATGCCGACCTCGCCGTCCAGCTTGACGTAGTTGAGGCCCTTGGCGGCGGCCGCCGCCTCCAGCGCGTCGTCGTGCTCCACGCCCTCGGCGCCCCACCGGGCCTGCCGGAAGCGGGCGTTGTCGTCGAGGGTGACCTTGCCGTCGAGGGCGAGGATCTGGCCGTGCCCGGTGCGCACGAGCGGGTTCACCTCGACGAGGAGGGCGTCCTCGCGGACCAGCACCTCCCACAGCCGTACGAGGACGTCGACGGCCTGCGGGGGCAGTCCGGCCGCCTCGGCGATCTCGCCGGCCTTCGCGGAGGTGACGCCCACGGCGGGATCGACGGGGATGCGCGCCACGGCCTCGGGCCTACTGGCGGCGAACTCCTCGATCTCCGTGCCGCCCTCGGCCGAGGCGATGGCGAGGAACCCGCCCGCTGCCCGGTCGAGCACAAACGACACATAGAACTCGGCCTCGATGTCCACGGATTGGGCCAGCATCACCTTGCCGACCGTGTGCCCCTTGATGTCCATCCCGAGGATCTGGCGTGCCGTGATCTCGGCGGCTGCCGGGTCCGCGGCGAGCTTCACACCGCCCGCCTTGCCACGGCCACCGGTCTTCACCTGGGCCTTGACCACGACACGGCCGCCGAGCCGGCGAGCGATCTCGCGGGCTTCCTTGGGTGAGTCCGTCACCTCTGCCCGCGGCACCAAGATGCCGTGTTCCTCGAAGAGTTCCCTTGCCTGGTGTTCGTACAGGTCCATTCCGGCTCCTGACTCAAAAGTGCCGCACGCCCCCTGGACACCACCCACCGGATGCGGGATAACAAGGTTCATACAGTATTCGTCGACTGTATGCAATGTACGCCGACGGCCGACGACATACCGCTGAGTGCGTTCCCAACCCCCTACGAAGGGACAGGACTTCGCCATGCCCGACGACACCCAGGACGTCATTTCCGGTGGTCATCTCGTAGCCAAGGCGCTCAAGGCCGAGGGGGTCGACCGCATCTACACGTTGTGCGGCGGCCACATCATCGACATCTACGACGGCTGCGTCGACGAGGGCATCGAGGTCGTCGACGTCCGCCACGAGCAGGTCGCCGCCCATGCCGCCGACGGTTACGCCCGCATCACCGGCAAGCCCGGCTGCGCGGTCGTCACCGCCGGGCCCGGCACGACCGACGCCGTCACCGGTGTCGCCAACGCCTTCCGCGCCGAATCGCCAATGCTGCTCATCGGCGGCCAGGGCGCCCTCACCCAGCACAAGATGGGGTCCCTGCAGGACCTGCCGCACGTCGACATGATGACGCCGATCACCAAGTTCGCGGCGGCCGTGCCGGACACGGCGCGCGCGGCGGACATGGTGTCGATGGCGTTCCGCGAGTGCTACCACGGCGCACCCGGGCCTTCCTTCCTGGAGATCCCGCGCGACGTCCTCGACGCCAAGGTGCCGGTGAGCAAGGCACGCGTGCCCAAGCAGGGCGCCTACCGTGCCTCCACCCGCTCGGCCGGCGACCCCGAGGCCATCGAGAAGCTCGCCGACCTGCTGGTCCACGCGGAAAAGCCGGCCATCCTGCTCGGCAGCCAGGTGTGGACGACCCGCGGCACCGAGGCGGCCATCGAGCTGGTGCGCACCCTGAACATCCCCGCCTACATGAACGGGGCCGGCCGCGGCACGCTCCCGCCCGGCGACCCGCACCACTTCCAGCTGTCGCGCCGGTACGCCTTCTCCAACGCCGACGTCATCGTCATCGTCGGCACCCCCTTCGACTTCCGCATGGGCTACGGCAAGCGGCTGTCACCGGACGCGACCGTCGTGCAGATCGACCTCGACTACCGCACCGTCGGCAAGAACCGTGACATCGACCTCGGGATCGTGGGCGACGCCGGGCTGGTGCTGAAGTCGGTGACCGAGGCGGCCTCCGGTCGCGTCAACGGCGGCGCGTCGAAGCGCAAGGAGTGGCTCGACGAGCTGCGCGCGGCCGAGCAGACCGCCCTCGAGAAGCGGCTGCCCAGCCTGAAGTCGGACGCCTCACCGATCCACCCGTACCGGCTGGTCAGCGAGATCAACGACTTTCTCACCGAGGACTCGATCTACATCGGCGACGGCGGCGACATCGTCACCTTCTCCGGTCAGGTCGTGCAGCCCAAGTCACCCGGGCACTGGATGGACCCGGGTCCGCTGGGCACGCTCGGCGTCGGCGTCCCCTTCGTGCTCGCGGCCAAGCAGGCGCGGCCCGACAAGGAGGTCGTCGCGCTCTTCGGCGACGGCGCGTTCTCCCTCACCGGCTGGGACTTCGAGACTCTCGTCCGCTACAACCTCCCCTTCGTCGGCATCGTCGGCAACAACTCCTCCATGAACCAGATCCGCTATGGCCAGGCCCAGAAGTACGGCGTGGAGCGCGAGCGGGTCGGCAACACCCTCGGCGACGTCCACTACGACAAGTTCGCGCAGATGCTGGGCGGTTACGGCGAGGAGGTCCGCGACCCCGCCGACATCGGCCCCGCGCTGCGGCGCGCCCGCGAGTCCGGCAAGCCGTCGCTGATAAACGTCTGGGTCGACCCGGACGCGTACGCCCCCGGAACCATGAACCAGACCATGTACAAGTGAGGTGACCCGGTGACGACCAAGGCTCTCGAAGGCATCCGCGTCCTGGACATGACCCACGTCCAGTCCGGGCCCTCCGCCACCCAGCTGCTCGCCTGGCTCGGCGCGGACGTCGTCAAGCTGGAGGCGCCGACCGGTGACATCACGCGCAAGCAGCTGCGTGACCTCCCGGACGTCGACTCCCTCTACTTCACGATGCTCAACTGCAACAAGCGGAGCATCACCCTCAACACCAAGACCGAGCGCGGCAAGGAGATCCTCACCGAGCTGATCCGGCGCTCCGACGTCATGGTCGAGAACTTCGGGCCGGGCGCGGTCGACCGCATGGGCTTCACCTGGGACCGCATCCAGGAGATCAATCCGCGTATCGTCTATGCCTCCATCAAGGGGTTCGGCGAAGGCCCGTACACCAACTTCAAGGCGTACGAGGTCGTCGCGCAGGCCATGGGCGGGTCGATGTCGACCACCGGTTTCGAGGACGGGCCGCCGCTGGCGACCGGAGCCCAGATCGGGGACTCGGGGACCGGAGTGCACGCCGTGGCGGGGATTCTCGCGGCGCTGTTCCAGCGCGAGAACACCGGGCGTGGGCAGCGGGTCAACGTGGCCATGCAGCACGCTGTACTCAACCTGTGCCGGGTGAAGCTGCGGGACCAGCAACGTCTGGCACACGGGCCGCTTGCTGAATATCCGAACGAGGACTTCGGCACGGAAGTTCCCCGCTCGGGAAACGCGTCCGGCGGCGGTCAGCCGGGCTGGGCGGTCAAGTGCGCGCCGGGCGGGCCGAACGACTACGTGTACGTCATCGTGCAGCCCGTCGGCTGGCAGCCGATCAGCGAGCTCATCGGCCGGCCCGAACTCGCCGACGACCCGGAGTGGGCGACGCCGGAGGCCCGGCTGCCCAAGCTCAACAAGATGTTCCAGCTGATCGAGGAGTGGTCCTCGACCCTGCCCAAGTGGGAGGTGCTGGAGAAGCTCAACGCGCACAACATCCCGTGCGGGCCGATCCTGTCCACCAAGGAGATCATCGAGGACTCCTCGCTGGTCTCCAACGAGATGGTGGTCACCGTGCCGCACCCCGAGCGGGGCGAGTTCGTGACCGTGGGCAGCCCGCTGAAGCTCTCCGACTCCCCCGTCGAGGTGAGCAGTTCACCTCTGCTCGGCCAGCACAACGAAGAGGTGTACATAGGCGAGCTCGGCCTCGGCGACGAGGAGCTGCGCCTGCTCAAGTCGAACGGAGTGATCTGACGTGATGGCCGAAGACCGCGTCCTGAAGGTGCGGGCGCTCCTCGACTCCGTGCGGGCCGAGGGACGCACCGCGCTGACCGCGCCCGAGGGCAAGGTGGTCGCCGACGCGTACGGGATCGCCGTACCGGGCGAGGAGCTCGCGACGGACGTCGACGAGGCGGTGGCGTACGCGGCGCGCTTCGGCGGGCCCGTGGTGATGAAGATCGTCTCGCCGGACATCCTCCACAAGACCGACGCGGGCGGCGTGATCGTGGGCGTCGAGGGCGCGACGGACGTACGGGCAGCGTTCCACCAGATCGTCGACAACGCTCGGGCGTACAACGCCGACGCCCGCATCGAGGGCGTGCAGGTCCAGGAACTGCTTCGCAAGGGGCAGGAGGTCATCGTCGGAGCGGTCACCGACCCGACGTTCGGAAAGGTCGTCGCCTTCGGGCTCGGCGGGGTGCTCGTCGAGGTCCTCAAGGACGTCACCTTCCGGCTCGCGCCCGTGTCCGCCGACGAGGCGCTGTCCATGCTGGACTCGATCCGGTCGGCGGAGATCCTGCGCGGGGTGCGTGGTCAGGCGGCCGTGGACCGGTGGGCGATCGCCGAGCAGATCCGCCGGGTCTCACAACTGGTCGCGGACTTCCCGGAGATCGCCGAGGTAGACCTCAACCCGGTGATCGCGACCGCGGAGGGGGCGGTCGCCGCCGACATCCGCGTGATCCTGTCGGAGGCGCCGGCAAAGCCCCGCCGCCGCTACACGCGCGACGAGATCCTCACCTCCATGCGCCGCCTGATGCAGCCGTCGTCGGTCGCCGTCATCGGTGCCTCCAACGAGCAGGGCAAGATCGGCAATTCGGTCATGCGCAACCTCATCGACGGCGGTTTCGCCGGGGACATCCATCCGGTGAACCCCAGGGCCGATGACATTCTGGGCCGCAAGGCGTACAAGAGTGTCACGGACGTTCCCGGTGAGGTGGATGTGGCGGTCTTCGCTATCCCCGCCAAGTTCGTGGCCTCGGCCCTGGAGGAGGTGGGACGCAAGAAGATCCCGAACGCCGTACTGATCCCCTCCGGGTTCGCGGAGACCGGCGAGCACGAACTCCAGGAGGAGATCGTGGCCATCGCCGAGCGGCACGGCATCCGGCTGCTCGGGCCGAACATCTACGGCTACTACTCGACCTGGCAGGACCTGTGCGCCACGTTCTGCACGCCGTACGACGTCAAGGGCGGGGTTGCTCTGACCTCGCAGTCCGGCGGCATCGGGATGGCCATCCTGGGCTTCGCACGGACCACGAAGACAGGCGTGTCGGCGATCGTGGGCCTCGGCAACAAGTCGGACCTGGACGAGGACGACCTGCTGACCTGGTTCGGCGAGGACCCGCACACCGAGTGCATCGCGATGCACCTGGAGGACCTCAAGGACGGGCGCGCCTTCGTCGAGGCAGCGCGGGCGACCGTACCGAGGAAGCCGGTGGTCGTCCTCAAGGCGGGCCGTACCGCGGCCGGCGCGAAGGCAGCGGGCTCGCACACCGGAGCGCTCGCCGGCGACGACGCCGTCTACGACGACATCCTCAGGCAGGCCGGTGTCATCCGGGCGCCCGGGCTGAACGAAATGCTGGAGTACGCGCGCGCGTTGCCGGTGCTTCCCGCTCCCAAGGGCGACAACGTCGTGATCATCACCGGGGCCGGTGGCAGCGGCGTACTGCTGTCGGACGCGGTGACCGACAACGGCCTGTCCCTGATGGAGATCCCGCCGGACCTGGACGAGGCCTTCCGGAAGTTCATCCCGCCCTTCGGGGCGGCGGGCAACCCGGTCGACATCACGGGCGGCGAGCCACCGTCGACGTACGAGGCGACGATCCGGCTCGGCCTGGAGGATCCGCGCATCCACGCCCTGGTCCTGGGCTACTGGCACACGATCGTCACTCCCCCGATGGTCTTCGCGGAGCTCACCGCGCGCGTGGTCGCCGAGTTCCGGGAGCGCGGCATCGAGAAGCCCGTCGTCGCGTCGCTCGCGGGTGACGTCGAGGTCGAGGAAGCCTGCCAGTACCTGTACGAGCGGGGGGTCGTGGCGTATCCGTACACGACCGAGAAGCCGGTGGCCGTGCTGGGCGCCAAGTACCGGTGGGCGCGGGCGGCGGGCCTGTTGGGGGGCGGTTCATGACGTGAGGCAGCGGGGGGTCGGCCGACGGTGCGCGTCGGCCGGCCCCGGGACCCGCGCGCGCACGAAAGGCATTGGACAGGGGGCGCTGGCCAGAACTTTCGACGCAAGGGGTGCAACCAACGTGACTACCACCGACGTTTCACGGGTCGCCGCCTATCGGGAGGTGACCGACAAGAACGGACGCGTCTACCGCATCGGCGAGTCCGACATCGACATCATGGGCCGCAAGCGCAAGTGGATGGTGATTCTGCCCTGGATAGGCATGATGGGCATTTCCTCCGCCGAGTACGCGTTCGCGTCCGCCGAGGACACCCTGCACACCGCGCACCACTGGAACAGCATGCACATTTTCTGGATGATGACCGTTTGGGTCTTCTTCCAGGCCGCGGTGGCCTTCCCCGCGGGAAAACTGCGTGAGAGCGGCAGACTGCCGGCCCGCTGGGCGATGATGCTCGGCGCGATTGGCACATTGATGGGTTATCTGTCGCTGGCCTTCGCGCCGCACGTCATCGTCGCCTATATCGGCTTCAGCGTGTTCAGCGGCATGGGCGCGGGCATGGTGTACGCCACTTGCGTCAACATGGTGGGCAAGTGGTATCCGGAGCGGAAGGGCGGCAAGACGGGGTTCGTCAATGGCGGTTTCGCCTACGGATCGGTGCCCTTCGTCTTCCTCTTCAACGGTTACATGGACCTGACCAACTTCCGCTGGGTACTGGTCTCGGTGGGTGTGTTCCTCGCCGGAATCGTCGCGTGCTCCGGCTTCTTCTTCAGGGACCCGCCGAAGAACTGGTGGCCCGCAGCGGTCGACCCGCTCAACCCGCCGAACGACCCGCGCGCGGCCCGCTCGCTGCGGATGAACCCGCCGGCGGTCCGCCAGTACACGCCCAAGGAGGCATGGAAAACCGGCCGAGTGGCCCTGATGTGGTTCTGTCTGGCGTGCACGTCCGGCGTGAACATCTTCGGTATCGCCTTCCAGGTGGACATCGGCGAAGAGGCCGGATTCGCGGGCGGCATAGTGGCGACGGCCATGTCCCTGAAGGCAATCGTCAACGGCACCGGCCGCGGTGTCATCGGCTGGCTCTCCGACCTCTACGGCCGCAAACGGTGCCTGCTGGTCGTGTGCGTCATCCTGGGCCTTTCCCAGTACGGCATTCTCTGGTCGGCCGAGGCCAAGAACCTTCCGCTGTTCCTGGTCTTCTCCTCGATCTCCGGTTTCGGCGGCGGCGCCATCTTCCCGATGTTCGCCGCGCTCACCGCCGACTACTTCGGCGAGAACAACAACGCGTCCAACTACGGCATGGTCTACAGCGCCAAGCTCGTCTCCGGTCTGGGCGCGGGCATGGGTGCCGTGGTCGTCGGTGCCTGGGGACACTCAGGTGCTTTCATCCTGGCCGGGTCCATCTCGCTCTTCGCCGGCTGCATGGCGCTCTTCCTCACTCCCCCGGGGCGCGACAAGACAGAGAGCCGCGTAGTTCCCAACCCGCAACCGCTCGGCGAGGACATGGCCTGACATGACGGCAGATCCGTACGCGGAAAGCAGCTCGTGGGTTGACCTGTCGCGAGCATGAGGAGGCCCTCCCCGCTTCGGGGAGGGCCTCCTCATGTCCGTATCGCCGTCAGCACTTCTCCCGCAGCGAGTGCAGGTGCTCGCTCGAACGGCGGGCGAACGTGAGGGAGTCGGTCGGGTTGTCGTGCTCCGCCTGCCAGTGGTGGGCGAATCGCTGCCCGCGCAGTCTGGTCACGGCGGAGATGAACCGCTGGTAGTCGATGTCGCCGTCCCCGACGTCGACCATCCGGTAGCCGTAGGTGTTGGCCGGATCGCTCACGCCGTCCTTGACGTGGAAGAGCGGGTAGCGGTGGGGCTGCTTCAGTACGTAGTCCAGCGGCTCGAAGGGGGCGGGGGTGCCGTCGGGCCGCTGCGAGAAGCGGAACTGGCCCGAGTAGGCCCAGAAGATGTCCATCTCCAGGTAGACGAGGTCGGGGTCCGTCTCGGCGAGCAGCACGTCGTAGAGACGGACCTTGGGGTTGTCGGTGGCGAAGGAGAACTCCTCGGAGTGGTTGTGCTGGTAGAACTTCATGCCGCGCGCCTTCGCCGCCGCGCCGTAGGTGTTGAACTCCTCGGCGGCGCGCTTCCAGGCGTCGACGGTGGAGCCGTAGCGGAACGGCCCGGAGGCGGTGCCTATGTGCTTCAGGCCGAGGGCCTGGGCATCGTCGAGAACCTTGGTGAGGTTCTGGGCGAAGGTGTAGGCGTTCGGGTCGTTGGAGTAGTAGCCGACGTGGCTGCCGATCGGGTTCAGGCCGTGGTCGCGGGCCAGCCGCTTGAGCTGGGCGAGGGTGATCGGGCCGGCCGAGCCCTGGGTGTATCCGGCGAATTCGACCTCGTCGTAGCCGTACTTCTCGAGTTCGGCGAAGACGGGGGCGAAGCCGAGTGTGGAGACCTTGTCGCGCAGGCTGTAGAGCTGGATGCCGAGTCGGCCGGGCGGGAGGACGGGGCGGCCCCGACCGGCGGTGCGTGACGACGCGTCGGTGGTGGACGCGGGGGCGGCGGTCGCCGGGGCGGCGGCGCCCAGCAGCGCGGCGGCCGTGGCGCCCGCGGCGACGCCCAGCATGCCTCGTCTGGTGAGGCGGTGGGTGAGTTCGGGGTCCGTCTGGGAAATGCGGCTCATGCCTGGAACTCCTTGAGGTCGAAGGCCGTTGTCAGTGGTGAGTGCTTCACTGGTGACCAGTCGGAAGAGACGGGCCTGTGAGTCCGGCGAGTTGGAGCAGGAGTGACTTCACATCGGTGGCCGCGACGCGGTCGCCGACAGCGCGGGGGGTGGAGCAGATGAGGAGCGGACCTTCGTCGTCGCTCGCGGGAAGGCGGCCGTGGCTGCCGCGAATAGGTGACGGATCAAGGGGCACGACCGCCATGCGGTAGCGCATGCCGAGTTTCTTACGGGCGAGCGCTGTCGCCGCCTTGACCTTGACGTAGGGGTCGCGGGGATCCAGGAAGAGTTCAACCGGGTCGTAGCCGGGTTTGCGATGGATCTCGACGAGCCGCGCGAAGTCGGGCGCGCGGGCGTCGTCGAGCCAGTAGTAGTACGTGAACCAGGCGTCCGGCTCCGCGATGGCAACGAGTTCGCCCGAGCGTGGATGGTCGAGGTGGTGGCCCTTCTTGCCCTCGTCGTCGAGGAGTTGCTCGATGCCGGGGAGCCCGTCGAGGGCGGCCCGGGTGGCGTCCAGGTCTTCCGGCTGGCGTACGTAGACGTGGGCGAGCTGGTGGTCAGCGACGGCGAAGGCACGTGACGCCATCGGGTCGAGGTACTCCATGCCGTCCTGCGTGTGCACTTCCAGCAGTCCTGCGCGGCGCAGGGCGCGGTTGATGTCGACGGGCCGGTTCGCGCGGGTGATGCCGTACTCGGAGAGCGCGACCACGGTACGGCCCTCCGCTCGGGCGTCGTCCAGGAGCGGAGCCATGGCCGCGTCCAGGTCGGCGGCCGCTTTCAGTGAGCGTGGGTCGTCGGGGCCGAAGCGCTGCAGGTCGTAGTCGAGGTGAGGGAGGTAGCAGAGGGTCAGGTCGGGGTTTCGGGTGCGGATGATGTGGCGGGTCGCGTCGATGATCCAGCGGCTGGAGACGAGGTCCGCTCCGGGGCCCCAGAAGTGGAAGAGCGGGAAGGTGCCGAGTTTCTCGGTGAGTTCGTCGTGCAGGGCGGGCGGCCGGGTGTAGCAGTCGGGCTCCTTGCGGCCGTCGGAGTAGTAGATGGGACGGGGGGTGACGGTGATGTCGGTGTCGGCGCCCATGGCGTACCACCAGCAGATATTGGCGACGGTGTAGCCGGGGTGGGCTCGGCGGGCGGCGTCCCAGAGTTTGTCGCCGGCGACCAGGCCGTTGTGCTGACGCCACAGCAGTACGTCGCCGAGGTCGCGGAAGTACCAGCCGTTGCCGACGATGCCGTGCTCCGACGGGTGGGTGCCGGTGAGGAACGTGGACTGGGCCGCGCAGGTGACGGCGGGCAGGACGGTGCCGAGCGGCGCCTGGGAGCCGGACTGGGCGAGCGTCTTGAGGTGGGGCATGTGGTCGAGGAGACGGGGGGTGAGGCCGACGACGTCGAGGACCAGGAGAGGGGTGGGGCGGCGCTTGGCCGTGGCGTCCGGGCGGGGTGCTGAGTGGGTGGCCGGGACTGCCGGGTCCGGTCCCTCGGTCATGGCAGCTCCTTCAGGCCGAGGTCCGTCAACAGGTCGCCGGCGAGGGTGAGTTCGGCGGCGATGCCGTCGGCGAGTTGGCTGCGGGCGCGGGGCCGAAGTTCGGCCGGGAGGGCCTGCCAGGTGTAGGTCTCGACCTCGAGGTGCCGGGTGAGCGGGGTGGGTCCGGCGACGAGCCGGGTCAGTGCGGCCCTGAGCACGGGGAGTGTGGAGGTGAGGGGCGCGGCAGGGGCTGCGTGGAGCGGGACGTGGAAGTGGGCGCGCCATGGGGAGGCGTCGGGGAGGGCATCGCCCTTGAGTGCCTCGCCGAGGTCGTCGGTGCCACGCAGACCGGCGGCGGTGGCGGTGCGGGTCTGGTGCAGGAAGCGGGGTTCGTCGAAGGCGGCGAGGGCCTCGCGGACGTCGGGGAGGTGAGGGTGTTCGGCGTGCAGGGCGGCTGAGAGCTGGGACTTGACGATGGGGACGCGGGCTTCCGCGAGCGCGTCCAGGGCGCTGTGCGGATCTTCGAAGGAGGTGGCGAGGTGACAGGTGTCGACGCAGACGCCGACGCGGTCGTGGCCGATCGCGGTGAGCGGGGCGATGGCGTCGGCGGTGGTCTCGACGATGCAGCCGGGTTCGGGTTCGAGGCCGACGCGGATGTCGCGGCCGGTCAACTCCTGCAGGGCGTCGAGGCGTTCCGCGAGCGTGAGCAGGGCGGTACGGGCCGTGTTCGCGCGTCCGTCGTCGTGGGCGGTGCGCCAGGCGAGGGGCAGGGTGGAGATGCTGCCCTCGGTGACGTCGTCGGGGAGGAGGCCGGCGAGGACTCGGGCCAGGGCCGTGGTGTGGTCGAGGCGTTCGGGGTCGGCCCAGTCCGGCTTGTAGACGCGGTACTTGACCTCTTCGGCACCGAAGCCCTCATAGGGAAAGCCGTTGAGGGTGACGACCTCGAGGCCGCGCCGGTCGAGTTCCGTGCGCAGTCCGCGCAGGGCGGACGGGTCGGAGACGAGGGCGCGGGCGGCATCCTTGGCGAGCCACAGGCCGATGCCGAGGCGGTCGCGGCAGAGCCGTCGGCGCACGGGTTCGCAGTGGTCCCGCAGTTGGGCGAGGACGCCGTCGAGGTTCTCCGCGGGGTGGACGTTGGTGCAGTAGGCGAGGTGGACGGTGGACCCGTCGGGGTGGCGGAAGCGCATGGCTCACGCTCCAGAGGCATGGGCGTCGGTCGGGGAGTCGGCCCAAGCGTCCGCCTCTCCGGGTACGCCGGCCTGTCCTTCGGGGTCCTTCGGAGCGCCGCGCAGGATGGAGTTGCCCTCGTGGGTCGCCTCCGGGGTCGCGCCGTCGAGGGTGAGGCGGCCGCTGAGGCCGTAGAAGGCGACGGGGTTGTGCCACAGCACCTGGTCGACGTCGTCCTCGTCGAAGCCCTCGGCCAGCATCAGATCGGCGACCTTACGGGTCTTGAGCGGATCGCTTCTGCCCCAGTCCGCGGCCGAGTTCACCAGCACCTGCTCGGTCCCGTAGGAGCGCAGGATGGCGACCATCCGCTCCTCGTCCATCTTGGTGTCGGGATAGACGGAGAAGCCGAGCCAGCAGCCGCTGTCCTTGGCCTCCTTGACCGTCGTCTCGTTGAGGTGGTCGACCAGGACACGGTCCGGGGGCAGTGCGGACTCGCGGACGACGTCGAGGGTGCGGCGCAGGCCGGCCAGCTTGTCGCGGTGCGGGGTGTGAACCAGCGCGGGCAGTTCGTGTTCGGCGGCGAGCTCGAGCTGTGCGGACAGGGCGGTGTCCTCGGCGGGGGTCATCGAGTCGTAGCCGATCTCGCCGACGGCGACGACCTGGTCCTTGACGAGATACCGGGGCAGTTCGTCGAGGACGGGGACACAGCGCGGGTCGTTCGCCTCCTTGGGGTTGAGGGCGAGGGTGCAGTGGTGGGCGATGCCGTACTGAGCGGCGCGGAAGGGCTCCCAGCCGAGAAGGGAGTCGAAGTAGTCGAGGAAGGAGGCGGGAGAGGTGCGGGGCTGGCCGAGCCAGAAGGAGGGCTCGACGACGGCGCGGACGCCGGCGGCATACATGGCTTCGTAGTCGTCGGTGGTGCGCGAGGTCATGTGGATGTGGGGGTCGAAGAGGCGCATCAGGACTCCTTGCCGTCGGTGCCGCGGGTGCCGCGCTCGGCGGCGGGCTCGGGTGGGGTGGCCGTGGGGTCGGTCAGGGTCAGGACGCGGTGCAGGTCTTCGGGCACGGAACGGCCCGCGGCGGTGCGCTCGGCGGCGTAGTCGCCCAGCATGCGGGCGAGTTCGGCGTCGCGGCGGGCGCGGCGGTCCAGGTCGGCCACCCTGTGGACGGGCACACCGGTGAACAGGCACTTCAGGACGGCGTGACGCCACTGGTGGGAGTCGAGGTGCCGGGCGGAGTAAGGGCCGACGGCGGCGGCGAGGAGCCGGGTGTCGTTGGTGCGCAGGGCGTCCTCCACGAGCGGGAGGGCCTCCGGGCCGGGCACCAGATGGGGCAGTGCGTGCAGGACGGCGCGACGTTCGGCGGCGGTTCCCTGGAAGTAGACCCGTGTGAGGGCGTCCGCGTCGGCGCGGGCCGCGTTCAGGATAAGGACGCGGGCGGCGTCGGCGTGGTCGGGGCCGCAGCGGCGGCCGGCCTCGGCGATGCGCAGCTCCCACACGGAGATGGGCCCATGGGTGCCGGGTTTCGCGGCGGCCTCCTCGAGAGCTCGGTGCAGCCAGTTGCGGGCGGCGGCGTCGAGGCGGGCGGTGAGGTGGACGCGGAGTTCGGTGGGCGGGGTGAGGGCGAGGGTGGTGCCCTGGCCTGCCGACTGGCCGACGGCGTCGGCCGGGCCGCCGTCGCGTGCGGGAGCGACCTTGTCCGGTTTGTCCTCTGCGCCCGGAGAAGCCTCCGCGCCCGGGATGGCCGGGCTGGTGCGGGGGTGGGTCATGAGGTGCTCCCTTCAGAGGTGACGGAGGGATCGCCGTGGGCTGGGGCGAGTACGGGTGATTCGGTGGCCGTGGCTTCGGCGCGGCGGAGGAACGGGAGGGAGAGTTCGGCGAAGTGGGGGCCCGCGTGGGAGTGACGGGGCAGTTCGACGACGGTCAGGCCCTGGTAGCCGGTGGCGGAGAGGGCGGCGAGCACGGGTGGGAAGTCGATCTCACCCTCGCCGAAGGGGAGGTGTTCATGGACGCCGCGGCGCATGTCCTCGATCTGGACGTGGCGCAGCCAGGGAGCGACGGCGCGTACGCAGTCGGCGGGAGAGAGGGGTTCGAGGCACTGGCAGTGGCCGATGTCGAGGGTGAGGCCGAGGTGTTCCGGTTCGCCGAGGGTGCGGTGGAGCCGGCGGAAGTCGGCGATGGTGGCGAGGAGGTGGCCGGGTTCGGGTTCGACGGCGAGGGGGATGCCGGCGGCGGTGGCGGCGTCCAGTACCGGGGTGAGGGCCTCGGTCAGGCGGTGCCAGGCCGTTTCCGGGTCCGTGCCCGGCGGTGTGATGCCGCTGAAGCAGTGGACGGCGTGGGCGCCGAGGTCGGCGGCGACCCGGACGGCACGGATCAGCAGGTCGACGCGGCGGGCACGGTCGTCCGGGTCGGGGTCCAGCAGGGAGGGGCCGTGCTTGCGGCGCGGGTCGAGCACATAGCGGGCGCCCGTCTCCACGGTGACGTCCAGACCGAGCGTGTCCAGCCGCCGCGCGACGCGGCGGGTGCGGGTGGCGAGGTCGGGGGCGAGGGGGTCGAGGTGCATGTGGTCGAGGGTCAGGCCGACCCCGTCGTAACCGAGGTCGGCGAGCAGGGCCAGGGCGTCGTCGAGGCGCAGGTCGGCGAGGCCGTTGGTGCCGTAGCCGAGGCGGAGAGGGGTGACGGCCGGGGACGGGGAGACGACGGTGGCGTGCTCGGCGCCGGCGCTGTGGGGGCTGTCGCCGTCCCGCCGGGCCTCGGTGGACCGCGCCCGGGCTGTCGTCGCGTGGCTCATCCGACGCTCACCTTCCTTCCGTGGCGGTCGCCGCAGCGCCCGCCAGGGGCGTGGCCGGGGACGGCGAACAGGCCGGGCGGGTACGGCGGTTCGGCCCGGGCTGGCGCAGGGCCATGGGGCTCTCCGGTGCGGCCGGCGGCCGATGGCGTGCGAGGATCACCGCGTCGTTCACGGCCGCTCCCCGGCAGAACCGGCGTGCGGCGTAGGCGGTGTGGGGGCCGCCAGTCGCTCGGCGAACTCGGTCAGCGCCGCGTACTGCTCCCCCAGCGCCGACGGCCCGTCCCCGACCGGATCCTTGAAGTAGAAGCCCAGCTCGCCGAGTGGTCCGGACAGGCCGGCCTCGTGGGCGCGTGCGGTCAGGCGAGCCAGGTCGAGCACGAGCGGTGCTGCCAGGGACGAGTCGCAGCCCTGCCAGATGGTCTGGAGGATCATGCGGGTGCCGAGGAAGCCGTCGAAGGCGATGTGGTCCCAGGCGGTCTTCCAGTCACCGAGGGCGGGAACGTCGTCGATGTGGACCTCGCCCTCGGGAGGGGTGCCGAGGGTGTCCGTCAGGACGCGCTCCTTGCCGGCGTTCTTCGCCGCCGCGGCGGCCGGGTCGGACAGGGCGGCGCCGTCGCCGCCGCCGAGCAGGTTCGTGCCGGACCAGGCGCGGACCGCCAGTGCTCGTTGGGTGAACATCGGGCCCAGGGCCGAGCGGAGCAGGGTCTGGCCCGTCTTGCCGTCGCGGCCGGCGAATGGCAGATCGGTCGACGACAGCAGGGGTGCGAGCGCCGGGTGGTTGAGGCCGGTCGAGGGGGTGAAGTTCACGTACGGGCAGCCCGCGCGCAGGGCCGCCGCCGCGTACAGCGAACTCGGGGGCAGGGAGGTGCCGGTGGGTGCGGGCTCGGTGGAGGCGACGTTCACCACGACCGCCCGGGTGAGCTCACACCGCCGTACGAAGTCCCGGATGTCGGAGGCGAAGTCGGCGATCAGCTCGTCCTCGCCGCGTGTGTCACCGGGTAGCGGGCCGCCCGGCCTGACCTCCTGGTCGGCCGCGACGAGTTCGGCCCGTACCGCCGCGGGCAGCCCCGGGGGCAGGACGCCGCCTGCCGCCAGTGCCTCGGCGCGTTTGGGCAGGGGGCAGTCCACCGTGTCGTGGCCGCCGAAGACGAGGGACGGCAGTGCGGGCAGGCCGCTGTCCGCGAACGTCGGGGTCTCGGTGACCAGGCCCGTTGGGGGATGCAGGCCCGCGGTGACGGCGGCGCACCCGGCGACGACGGTCGTGGCGACGGAGCCACGCGCCCCGATCAGCCATACGCCGACGCGTGACACGGACGGGGAAACGGACGCGGACATGGCAGCCTCCTTGTCGAGCGCGTCGTATGTGAGCCCCATGGCCGGGCCTAGGACAAGGCCCGGTGGGGTGGAGACGGCGGGCGGGAGTCCGGCGTCCCCCGCCCGCCGTCGCTCAGTCGCCCTGCGAGGCCGTGAGTCCGGAGGACTTCGGGGCCTGCACGGGCAGTTCCTTGATCCGGACGTCACGGAAGGACACCTCGTCGTCGGCTCCGTGGTTCTGGATGCCGATGTGTCCGTCGGTGAGGCTCCGGGCCGGGTCGGTGTTGGTGAATTCGTTGATCTTCACGCCGTTGAGATAGACGCGGAGGCGTTCGCCCTCCACGCGGATCTCGTACGTGTTCCACTCCCCCGGCGGATTCAGCGCACGGTCACGCTTTTGCAGGTCGGCGGACTTGAAGCCGTACACCGCACCGGTGGTGCGGTCGGCGGCGTCGGTCGCGTCGATCTGGATCTCGTAACCGTTGTTGACGGCCGACCACGGGTCGTCCGAGGGCGGGAAGCCCACGAAGACACCGGAGTTGTCGTCGCCGGCCATCCTCCAGTCGAGCTTCAGGGAGTACGACCCGAAGCCCGACCCGGCGTACCAGAGCATCCCCATGCCGCCGGTCGACGTGAGTGTGCCGTCCTCGGACAGGGCGAAGGAGCCCGGGCCCGCCTGCCGCCAGGCGTCCAGCGAGGCCTGGGTGCCGTCGAAGAGCGGGCGGTAGCCGTTCTCCGGGCGGCAGTCGGCCTGGGCGTCTCCGATGGCCCAGCGGATTCCGCCGAGCAGGTGCTCGCGGAACAGGGGCTCGGCGTAGGACTCCTTGGTGTGGCCGCCCCCGGTGTAGAAGGCGCGGCCACCCTGGTAGTTCTGGCACCAGGCGATGGGATGGTCGCCGTTCATGGTGCCGCCGGTGTACGAGGACTCGTCGAGGGACGCGAGGACGTGGGCCCTCTCCCTCGGGTTCGAGCGGTAGTTGTACCACTCGTCCGTGCGGTTCCAGGTCTGCGCCAGACCTGAGGTCGCCGGATGGGCGTGGTCCTCGACGTCCACGGTCGCGGGCTGGATCGCCGGGTGCGACTGGAAGTAGGCGCCGGCGATACCGCCGTAGAACTCCCAGTCGTACTCGGTGTCGGCGGCCGCGTGGATGCCGACGTAGGCGCCGCCGTGCCGGATGTAGCCCTCGAAGGCCCTCTGCTGGGCGGCGTCGAGGACGTCTCCGGTCGTCGACAGGAACACGACCGCGGCGTAGCGGCGCAGGTTGCCGGCGGTGAACGCCGCGGCGTCCTCCGTCGCATCGACCGTGAAGCCACCCTGCTCACCGAGCTGTTTCACCGCGGCGACGCCGTCGGGGATGGAGTCGTGGCGGAAGCCGGCCGTCTTGGAGAAGACCAGCACCCGCTTGTCGTCGGCACCCGGCCG
The DNA here is from genome assembly GCF_000719285.1 of Streptomyces bicolor. Taxonomy (GTDB): domain Bacteria; phylum Actinomycetota; class Actinomycetes; order Streptomycetales; family Streptomycetaceae; genus Streptomyces; species Streptomyces bicolor. The sequence goes on from NZ_JOFS01000001.1 coordinate 49,970, forward strand.
TGAGGCCTGTGAGGCGGCCGGTCCCGACACACAGCCGAGGAGTACGGCGGCTCCCACGACGGCCGTTGTCATTCGTCCCGTTGGACGCATGCGCATTCTCCGTACCTCCTCTCAGCCCGTCGTGAAGGTGAAGTCGTCCACGTCGTACAGGGCGCCCGAGCCGCTCCCCTTGAAGACCAGGTAGAGCGTGGTCGTGCCCCTCGGCGCGCGGGACAGATCGGCCGTGACATCCTGGAAGGTCTCCCAGCCGCCGGTCACCGGCACGGTCGCCTTGCCGAGCAGGGTGCCCGTCGAGGACCCCGCACGGACCTCGAGGGTGCCGCCCGCGCCGCCGGAGGAGATCCGGGCGGTGATCTTCTTGGCGTTGCTCAGGGCGTACGGCGTGAAGGAGATCCAGTCGCCGTTGTTGATGTCGCCGACGGTACGGCCGCCGTGTGCGGTGGCCTTGGTGATGATGGAGACGCCGGAGCCGTTGCCGAAGTGCTCGGCCTGGCGGTGCCGGGGCTGGGCGACGTTCTGGTCGTGCGTGGTGAGCGGGGCCTGGCCGCCGCCTCCGCCGTCGGTGTACTCGGCGTCGATGACGCCGAAGATGTTGGCGTCCTCGTCATGGCCGCCGTCGGCGCTGGTCTGGAGGCTGCCGGTGCAGCCGTTCGCCGAGGTCAGCGGGTGGCCGTGGCTGTCGTGGCCGAGGATGAAGCTGACCTTGACCTTCGAGCAGTCGATCGTCCGGTCCTCGGGGTCGGTGACCTTCACCTTGAACGGGATGGCGTCACCGAAGCTGAACAGCTGCCCGTCCTGCGGGAGTTCCAGCGTCACCTTGGGCGCGGTGTTGCCGACCACGATCTGCACGCTCGCGCTGCCGCTGCGGCCCGAGGCGTCCTTGGCGGTCAGGGTCGCGGTGTAGGTGCCGTTCTTCTTGTAGCGGTACGTCGGGTTCGCCGCCGTCGACTTGCCGCCGTCGCCGAAGTCCCAGCTGTACGTGACGGCGTCGCCGTCCTGGTCGGTCGTGCCCTCCGAGGAGAACTGGACCCTCAACGGCGCCTGTCCCGAGGTCTTGCTCGCCGCGGCCTGTGCGACCGGCGAGTGGCCGTCGGTGGCGTTCTCGATGCGGTACAGGGCCGAGTGCTCGTCGCCGCCGAACCAGGAGACGCCGTAATCGAGGACGTACAGCGCGCCATCCGGGCCGAAGGCCATGTCCATGATCTGGGTGCCGGTCCAGGGGACGTCGTTGATCGACTGCACGGTCCCGGCGTCGTCGCTCACGATCCGCTTGATCCAGCGGCGGCCGAACTCGCCGGCGAAGAAGTTCCCGTCGTAGGCCTCGGGGAACTTCACGGGCGAGTCGAGCGAGGCGTCGTAGCGGTAGACCGGGCCGCCCATCGGCGACTCGGAGCCCGAGCCGAACTCGGGCACGGATCCGCCGTCGTACGGGATCCAGGCGGCCTGGGCCGGGGGAAGGTCGGTCAGGCCGGTGTTGTTCGGTGACGTGTTCTTCGGCGCCGCGCAGTCGAAGGACGCGCCCGACTGACCGGTCGCGAAGTCGTAGTCGACGTAGGCGTCGTTGTCGCCGGTGCAGTACGGCCACCCGTAGTTGCCGGGGGCGGTGACGCGGGCGAACTCGACCTGGCCGGCCGGGCCGCGGGCCGGGTCGGCGGCGCCGGCGTCGGGGCCGTAGTCGCCGACGTAGAGGATCCCGGTCGCCTTGTCGACACTGAAGCGGAACGGGTTGCGGAAGCCCATCGCGTAGATCTCGGGCCGCGTCTTGTCCGTGCCGGGCGCGAAGAGGTTGCCCTCGGGGATCGAGTACGAGCCGTCGGCGTTGACCTTGATGCGCAGGATCTTGCCGCGCAGGTCGTTGGTGTTGCCCGACGAACGCTGGGCGTCGAAGGCCGGGTTGCGGTTCGAGCGCTCGTCGATCGGGGTGAAGCCGTCCGACTGGAACGGATTGGTGTCGTCGCCCGTTGACAGATACAGGTTGCCCGCCGCGTCGAAGTCGATGTCACCGCCGACATGGCAGCACAGGCCGCGGGAGGCGGGGATGTCGATGATCTTCGTCTCGCTGGACGTGTCGAGCGTGCCGTCGGTCTTCAGGACGAAGCGGGAGAGGCGGTTGACGCCGTCGAACGGGGCGAAGTCCGCCGCCGTTCCGGTTTCGGGGGCGTCACCGGCGGGGGTGTTGAGCGGGGGTGCGTAGTAGAGGTAGATGAAGCGGTTCTCGGCGAATCCGGGGTCGACGCCGACGCCTTGCAGGCCCTCCTCGTCGTGTGAGTACACGGCGAGCTTGCCCGCGAGCCTTGTGTTGCCGGCCGCGTCGGTGATGCGCAGCTCGCCGTCGCGGGAGGTGTGCAGGACCGAGCGGTCCGGGAGGACGGCCAGCGACATGGGCTCGCCGACCTCCGGCTCGCCTTTGGCGAGGGTGACCTGCTGGAAGTCCTCGGCCGCGGCGGCCGCGGCGGTTCCCTCGTCGGCGACGGCTGCGCCGGCCTGGGGTGCGGTGAAGGTGAGGGTGGCGCCCGCCAGCAGTACGCCGCTCAGCAGCGCCACCGCCTTGCGGAATGACGGGCGTTGTCTGTGGGTCTCGTTTCTGTCGGTGCTGGTGGTGCGGTCGTTCCCGTGCACGAGTGCCTCCAGAAAGGGGCCGGTTGTACGGGCGGGTGCGTACGCCGGGATGCGCCGTCATCCCGGGGAATCAGAGAAGGATCAGTTGCCGAACGCCGCGTCGAAGGAGGCCGACGGCGGCTCGAAGTCGTACGCCTTCAAACGCGTCAGCGCCTCGGGGGCGCCCTGGAGCCGGTCCATGCCGGCGTCCTCCCACTCCACGGAGACGGGCCCCTGGTAGTCGATGGACCGCAGCATCCGGAAGACGTCCTCCCAGGGCACGTCGCCGTGCCCGGCCGACACGAAGTCCCAGCCGCGGCGCGGGTCGCCCCACGGCAGGTGCGAGCCGAGGCGGCCGTTGCGGCCGTCGAGGCGCTTGCGGGCCTCCTTGCAGTCGACGTGGTAGATGCGGTCGCGGAAGTCCCACAGGAAGCCGACGGGGTCGAGGTCCTGCCACACGAAATGGGAGGGGTCGAAGTTCAGCCCGAAGGCCGAGCGGCGGTCAACGGCTTCCAGCGCGCGTACCGTCGTCCAGTAGTCGTAGGCGATCTCGCTCGGGTGCACCTCGTGCGCGAACCGCACGCCCTCCGCGTCGAAGACGTCCAGGATGGGGTTCCAGCGTGTCGCGAAGTCCTCGTAGCCGCGTTCGATCATCGACTCGGGCGCGGGCGGGAACATGGCGACCAGGTGCCAGATCGCGGAGCCGGTGAAGCCGATCACCGTGTCGACGCCGAAGGCGGCCGCGGCCCGCGCGGTGTCCTTCATACGGGCCGCGGCGCGCTGCCGGACTCCTTCCGGGTCCCCGTCGCCCCACACCTCGCCCGGCAGGATGGCCTGGTGGCGTTCGTCGATGATGGCGTCGCAGACCGCCTGGCCGACCAGGTGGTTGGAGATGGCCCAGCACTTGAGGCCGTACTTGTCGAGCAGGGCCTTCCTGGAGTCGATGTACGACGGGTCCGCGAGGGCCTTGTCGACCTCGAAGTGGTCGCCCCAGCAGGCGAGTTCGAGGCCGTCGTAGCCGAAGTCGCGGGCGAGCCGACAGACCTCTTCCAGCGGCAGGTCGGCCCACTGGCCGGTGAACAGCGTGAACGTACGCGGCATCGCGCGTCAGCCTCCTCAGACCGCTATCGGGGTGTAGACGGAGTTCTTCTCGGCGCTCTCCTCCACCGCCGCGAGCACGCGCTGCACCTGCAGCCCGTCGGCGAAGGAGGGTTCGGGCTGCCTGCCCTCGGCGATGGCGTGGACCAGGTCGCGGGCCTGGTGGACGAAGGTGTGCTCGTAGCCGAGGCCGTGGCCCGGCGGCCACCAGGCGTCCAGGTAGGGGTGTTCGGGTTCGGTGACGAGGATGCGGCGGAAGCCGGCGTGGGCTGCGGGTTCGGTGCCGTCGTGGTAAGCGAGCTCGTTGAGCCGCTCCAGGTCGAAGGCGATCGAGCCGTGTGAGCCGTTGAGTTCGATGCGCAGGGAGTTCTTGCGGCCGGTGGCGTAGCGGGTGGCCTCGAAGGAGGCGAGCGCGCCGGACGGGAAGCGGCCGGTGAACAGGGCGGCGTCGTCGACGGTGACTTGACCGGCGCCGGTGGCCGAGACGGCGGAGAGGCCGCTCGTGGGGCCGCCGGGCAGCGGGCGTTCCTTCACGAAGGTCTCCGTCAGGGCGGACACCCCGGTGAGCCGCTCCCCTACCAGATATTGCGCGAGGTCGATGATGTGCGCGCCCAGGTCGCCGAGCGCGCCCGAGCCGGCCAGCTCCTTGCGCAGCCGCCACGTGAGCGGGAACTCCGGATCCATCAGCCAGTCCTGAAGGTACGTCACCCGGACATGGCGCAGGGAGCCCAGGCGCCCCTCGGCGACCATACTGCGGGCGAGCGCAGTGGCGGGCAGCCGACGGTAGTTGAAGCCGACCATCGCCAACTGGCCGCGTGCGTATGCCTCTTCCGCTGCCACGGCCATCGCCTCGGCCTCCTCGACACTGTTCGCGAGGGGCTTCTCGCACAGGACGTGCTTGCCGGCGGCCAGCGCGGCGAGCGCGATCTCGGCGTGGCTGTCGCCGGGGGTGCAGATATCGACGAGGTCGATGTCGTCCCGTGCGATCAGCGCACGCCAGTCGCTCTCCGCCGTGGCCCAGCCGTGCCGGTCGGCCGCCGCGCGCACGGCCGCCTCGTCCCGCCCGCAGATCGCGGCCATGACCGGGCTGCGGGGCAGGTCGAAGACACGGCCCACGGTGCGCCAGCCCTGGGAGTGGGCGGCGCCCATGAAGGCGTAGCCGACCATGCCGACGCGCAGTGGCGGATTCCCGGACCCTGTGGCCCCTGCCTCCGCCTCGGCCTGGTCGGGCTGCTGCGGCTGTCCCATGCGAAAGTCCTCCTCGTCGTCGTGCCGCGGTGGGGGGTTGGGGGACGTCCTGCGGAGTTCGCGACCGTCGAGTAGCAGCTGACTGGCAGTACCGCGGCCTCGGCCCATACGGCGACCACGGCCACAGCCGGCCGCCACCTCACCGAGCTCCCGGCCGGCACGGGGGCCGTCGCGCGGGTCGCCGGGCCCGACGGCCCGCACCCACCGGAGTCCCGAACTCCGCGAGGCCGGCCCGCCCACAGTCACCGCAGTCCCGGTCGGCTCGATCCACAGAACGCTCCCGCCCTGCCCGGCGGACCCCTCGTCCCCGCCGGGCAGGGTGCGCCTCACTTGAAGCCGGTGGACATGTACTGGTCGACGTTGGTCTTGTCGACGACCGCCGAGTAGAGGGTGATCGAGGCGGGGATCTCGAACTCGGCCATGCCGCTGACGCCGTTGCCCTGGCCCAGCGCACGGGCCAGGTCGATGGCGGACGCGGCCATGGTCGGCGGGTACAGGACGGTGGCCTTGAGGACCCCGTCGTCCTGCTTGATCGCCTGGAACGCGGACAGGGCGCCGGCGCCGCCGACCATCAGGAAGTCGTCGCGCCCGGCCTGCTCGATGGCCCGCAGCGCGCCCACGCCCTGGTCGTCGTCGTGGTTCCACAGCGCGTCGAACTTCGGCTGGGCCTGCAGGAGTTGGGCCATCTTGGCCTGCCCGGACTCGACCGTGAACTCGGCCGCCTGGCGGGCCACCTTCTTGATGTTGGGGTAGTTCTTCAGGGCGTCGTCGAAGCCCTGGGTGCGCTGCTTGGTGAGCTCGAGGTTGTCCAGGCCGGCCAGTTCGATGACGGTGGCGTCCGGCTTGTCCTTGAGCTTTTCGCCGATGTAGTGCCCGGCGTTCAGGCCCATGCCGTAGTTGTCGCCGCCGATCCAGCAGCGGTAGGCCTGCGGGGTGTTGAAGATCCGGTCGAGGTTGATGACCGGGATGTTCGCGCGCATCGCCTTCAGGCCGACCTGGGTGAGTGCCTTGCCGTCGGCGGGCAGCACGACCAGCACGTCGACCTTCTTGTTGATCAGCGTCTCGATCTGGCCGATCTGCGCGGCGGTGTCGTTGGAGCCCTCCGTGATCTCCAGCGTCACGTCGGAGTATTTCTTCGCGCGGCTCTTGGCGTTGTCGTTGATCGCGTTGAGCCAGCCGTGGTCGGCCTGCGGTCCGGCGAAGCCGATGGTGACCTGCTTGCCGGGCTTGTCGTCGGCGGCCGGCTGGTCGTTCGCGGCCGGCTCGTCCTTGGACTCGTTGCTCGTGCAACCCGTGAGGAGGGCACCGGCTCCTACGGCGGCGGTCCCGAAGAGCAGCCCTCTGCGACTGGTGAAGCGGCCCATGGTCTCTGGCATGGCGGTGAACCCTTTCCTCAGGTCGTGCTCGCGGTACGGCGCTGGACCAGCACGGCGGCGACGATGATCGCGCCCTTGGCGATCTGCTGGACGTCGCTCTGCAGGTTGTTCAGGGCGAAGATGTTGGTGATCGTGGTGAAGATCAGGACACCGAGCACGGAGCCGACGATGGTGCCGCGGCCCCCGCTGAGCAGTGTGCCGCCGATGATCGCGGCGGCGATGGCGTCGAGTTCGTAGAGGTTGCCGTTGGTGTTCTGACCGGAGCCGGACAGGACGATCAGCAGGAACGCGGCGATGCCGCAGCACAGCCCGGACAGCAGGTAGAGGTAGAGCCGCTGGCGGCGGACGTCGATGCCGGCGAGCCGGGCCGCCTCCGCGTTGCCGCCGACGGCGACCGTGCGCCGCCCGAAGGTGGTGCGGTTCAGGATCAGCCAGCCGATGATCGTCACGACCGCGAACACCATGACCAGCGGCGGGATGCCGAGTACGTACGCGTCGCGCTCGCCGAGGTCCAGCACCGAGGGAATGGTGACGATCTGCGTCTTGCCGTCGGTGATCTGCAAGGCCAGGCCGCGCGCGGAGGCCAGCATGGCGAGCGTGGCGATGAACGGGACCATCGCGCCGTAGGCGATCAGCACTCCGTTGACCAGGCCGCATCCCACGCCGACGATCACCGCCGTGAAGAGGATGCCGCCGAAGCCGTACTCCTGGGTGGCCACCGTCGTCGCCCACACCGAGGCGAGCGCGACGATCGCGCCGACGGACAGGTCGATGCCGCCGGAGATGATGACGAAGGTCATGCCGACGGTGACGACGCCGATCACGGAGGCCTGGGTGAGGACGAGTTGGAGGTTGCGGCTGTCCAGGAACTGGTCCGGCTTGGTGATGCCGCCGATGAGGATGAGCGCGGCGAGGACGCCGAGAAGGGAGAGGGTGCGCACGTCGGCGCGGGCCATGAGGCCGCGCCAGGCGGGCGGTGCGCCGGCCGAGGGCACCTTGCCGGTGCTGTCCCGAGGCGGGGAGGCGTGCTGCGTCATGACGCCGGGCTTCCTTCCATGACGAGGTCGAGTACGCGGTGTTCGTCGAGTTCACGCGCGGGTGCGGTGTGGACGACGCGGCCTTCGCGCAGGACCAGCACGCGGTCGGCGAGGCCGAGGACTTCGGGCACTTCGCTGGAGACGAGCAGCACGGCGAGGCCTTCGTCGGCCAGTCGCCGTACGACCGCGTACAGTTCGGCGCGGGCGCCGACGTCGACGCCGCGGGTGGGTTCGTCGAGCAGCAGGACGCGGCAGCCGCGCAGCAGCCAGCGGGCCAGGACGGCCTTCTGCTGGTTGCCGCCGGACAGGGTGCGCACCGGCACGGACGGGTTGTCGGGCCGTAGCGACAGCTCACGCGTCGCGGCCCGCGCGGCCCGCAGTTCGGCGGCACGGTCGATCCAGCCGCCGCGCGAGAAGCGGGACATGGACGACACCGACACATTGCGGGTGACGGACTCCAGCATCAGCAGGGCCTGCGCCTTGCGTTCCTCGGGTGCGAGTCCGAGGCCGGCGCGGACGGCGGCGCGGACGCTGCCGGGTTTCAACGGTCGTCCGTCGACCAACACCTGACCGGATGTCGGCTTCCGCGCCCCGTATACGGTCTCCAGGATCTCCGACCGCCCCGAGCCCACCAGCCCGGCGAGCCCGACGATCTCCCCGGGCCGCACGCTCAGGTCGAGAGGCTCGAACTCACCCTCCCGGGCGAGCCCCCGCACCTCCAGCAGCGGCTGCCCGGCCGTCGCGTCCTTCGCAGGCCGCTCGGGGAAGACGTACTCGACGTTGCGTCCCGTCATCATCGCCACGACCTCGCGCGTCGGCGTCGTCTTCGCCGGAAGCCCGCCCGCCACGGCCCGCCCGTCCTTCAGCACGGTCACCCGGTCGCCGATGCGGCGGATCTCCTCCAGCCGGTGCGAGATGTAGACGACGGCGACGCCGGCGGCGGTGAGATCACCGACGATGCGGAAGAGGTTGTCGACCTCGTCCGGGTCGAGGGCGGCGGACGGCTCGTCCATCACGATCAGCCGTACGTCGTGGGAGAGCGCCCGCGCCATGGACACGATCTGCTGCTGTGCCGCCGACAACTCCCCGACCAGACGCGCCGGGTCGATCTCGGGATGCCCGAGTCGCTTGAGGAGCAGGCCTGTTGACGCCCGAGCAGCCTTTCCGCGTATGACGAAACCGGCGGCCGTGGGTTCATGGCCGAGGTGGACGTTCTCGGCGACCGACAGGTGCTCGACGAGGTCGAGTTCCTGGTAGATGGTGGCGATGCCGAGGCGCATCGCGGCGATGGGCGAGCGGAGGGTGACCTCCCCGCCGCGCCAGTGGATGGTGCCGGTGTCGGGCTGGTGGGCGCCGGCCAGGACCTTGATGAGGGTGGACTTGCCGGCGCCGTTCTGGCCGAGCAGGCAGTGCACTTCACCGGCCTGGACGTCGAGGTCGACGCCGTCGAGGGCGCGGACTCCGGGGAACGACTTGGTGATGCCGGTCATGCTGAGCAGCGGTGGTTCTGGTGCCATGAGGTCCCCTTGGCGGGCGTGCGGGCCGGTTTCAGGGCAGGGCGGAGCGAAGCACGGTACTGCGCGAGGCGGAGCAGGGGGTGAGCCGGTGGAACCGTGTGGAACGGGTAGTGGCTTACGCGGGTGAGAACACGTGGTCGCTGATGAGCCGGGCCGCGCCGATGACTCCGGCGGTGGGGCCCAACTCCCCCAGGACGATGGGCAGGTTGCCGGTCGCGAGGGGCAGCGACTGGCGGTAGACCTGGGTACGGATCGCGGCGAGCAGGTTGTGGCCGAGGCCGGTCACCCCGCCGCCGATCACCACCAGGCCGGGGTTGAAGAAGCTGACGAGGCCTGCGATGACCTGGCCGACGCGGTTGCCGCCCTCGCGGATCAGGTCGAGCGCGGTGGCGTCGCCGGCGGCGGCCGCGGCGGCGACGTCGACGGCGGTCAGGGTGCCGTTCGCCGCCAGCCGGGAGGCGAGTTCCTCCGAGAGCCCCTGCTGGGCGGCCTCCACCGCGTCCCGGGCGAGGGCCGCCCCGCTGAAGTGGGCTTCCAGACAGCCCCGGTTGCCGCAGGCGCACGGACGTCCGTCGGGTACGGCCTGGATGTGCCCGATGTCGCCCGCGCTGCCCGTGACACCGCGGTGGACGTCACCGCCCGCGACGATGCCGCAGCCGATGCCGGTGCCGATCTTGACGCAGAGGAAGTCGCCCACGGAGCGTGCGACGCCCGCGTGCTGCTCCCCCATCGCCATGAGGTTCACGTCGTTGTCGACCATGACCGGGCAGCCGAGTTCCTGGCTGAGCGCCTCCCGCACGGGGAAGCCGTCCCAGCCCGGCATGATCGGCGGCGCCACCGGGACACCTTCGGGGAAGCGGACCGGTCCGGGGACACCGATGCCGGCGCCGTCGAACCCTTCCGCGAGCCCCGAGGCCCTCAACTTCGCGGCCATGGACAGGACTCGCTCGAAGACCGCAACCGGGCCCTCGCGCACGTCCATGGGCTGGTTGAGGTGGCCGAGGATCTCCAGTTCGGCGTTGGTGACGGCGACGTCGACCGAGGTCGCGCCGATGTCGACGCCGAGGAAACGCAGCCCCGGGTTGAGCCGGATGTTGTGGGAACGGCGGCCACCGCGCGAGGCGGCGAGTCCGTCGGCCACGACCAGACCGGTCTCCAGCAGGCGGTCCACCTCCACGGCCAGCTTGGACCGCGAGAGGTCGATCTGATCACCCAGCTGGGCCCGGGAGTTGGGCCCCCCGTCGCGCAACAGCCTGAGCAGCTTGGCCTGATGGGCGTTCGCGGGTCGAGCCGTCATACGTCTCACGAGCCCCTCCCCGCCTCGATCGGCCTGTGCGCGCCGGGTTTCGGCCACTTCCGTGGCCTGCTTTCGAGGGGAACGTAGCAGTGGTTGCCGGGAGTGGGAAGAAGTTGCGCATAGATTGCCGTCAACTTTCTCCACTCACAGGACAAAGCCGCGCGGTGCTCCCGCCTCCTCGCGCCGACCCCCGTGCGGTGCCCTGGCGTCATCGGTCCCGGCCCCGCAGGATGGGCACGACGCCGGGCCTGCCGGGGCCCGCAACGGGGAGAGGGGGAACGGATGTTCCTGGTGACGGGTGCCACGGGGAATGTGGGGGCCGAGCTGGTGCGGGCTCTGGCGGAGGCGGGGCAGCCCACGCTGGCGATGAGCCGCTCCGGCCGGACGGACGGGCTGCCGCCGGAGGTGACGGCCGTCGCGGGCGACCTGAACCGGCCCGAGACGGTGCGGGAGGCGCTCGACGGCGTACGGGCCATGTTCCTCATGCCCGGTTACGGCGGCCAGCGGCAGATCCTGGCGGACGCGCGCAGGGCCGGAGTCGAGCGGGTCGTGATGCTGTCCGGGAAGTCGGCCGGGACCGGCGACACGGGCAACGCGGTCGCCGGTTACCTGATCGACGCCGAGACCGCCGTACGCGAGTCGGGCCTGCCGTGGACCTTCCTGCGTCCGACGAGCTTCATGTCCAACGCGCTGCAACTGGCGGACCAGATCCGCAAGGGCGACGCGGTGCGAGTACCGTTCCCGGACGTCCGCACGGCGGACATCGACCCGTACGACATCGCGCGGGCCGCCCTACGCGCCCTGCTGTCGGACGATTACACAGGCCAGGCTCTCGAACTGACCGGGCCCGAGGCGCTGTTGCCGGCCGACCGAGTCCGCGTGCTCGGCGAGGTGCTGGGCCGGGACCTGCGCGCAGTGGGGCTCGCCAACGAGGAAGCGCGCGCCGAGCTGGAGGCCCGCATGCCGAAGCCGTACGTCGACGCCTTCTTCGCCTTCTTCGTCGACGGCACGCTGGACGAGTCGGTGGTCCTGCCCACGGTGCGTGAGGTCACGGGCCGGGAGCCTCGGACGTTCGAGCAGTGGGCACGGAGGCATGCGGACGCGTTCCAGTGACGGCCGTGAGGCCACGACCTGGTGCCGTTCCTCGCAGCCGGCCTGATCCGCCGGACAGGCCCTGGCCCCCTGGCCTTGGGCGTCACTTCCCCCGGGCGTGGTACGACCGCCGCGTGTGCTCCGTGTGTTCCCGCATCAGCTCCGTGGCGCGCTGTTCGTCCCGGTCGGTGATCGCGGCGATCATGCCCCGGTGCTCGATCCAGGACTGCTGCCCGCGCTGGCGCGCGACCGGCGTGTAGTACCAGCGGACACGCCGGTCGACCTGGGCCGCCAGCTCGGCGAGAACCGCGTTTCCCGCGAGTTCCATGATCTTCGCGTGGAAGCGGGCGTTGAGGGCGACGGCCGCGTCCACGTCGTCGGCGGCGACGGCCTTCTCGCCCTGTGCGCACAGTTGTTCCAGGGCCTTGATGCCGGCGCTGTCGGCGTGGGCCGCTGCGAGCCGGGCGGCCTCGGCCTCCAGAAGGGTGCGGACGGTGAGGAGCTGGTCGGCCTCCTCCTCCGTCGGCTCGTGCACGAACGCGCCCTGCGCGGGCCGCAGATCGACCCAGCCCTCGGTGTTCAGGCGTTGCAGCGCCTCGCGCACCGGCTGCCGTGACACGCCGAGGTGGCCCGCCAGTTCGCTCTCGACCAGGTGCTGGCCGGGCTGGAGGGCGCGGGTGGTGATGAGTTCGAGCAGCGCCTCGTAGACGCGGTCGCGCAGCGGTCCGGGCCGTTCGAGCTTGGGCACCGCACCCTGCGGCAGTCCTGTCGACAACATCGGTCCCCTCCTGGGCGAACACCGGGCGACTGCGTCCCGTAGCCGGCCGTCACGGAAAGCCAGTATCAATTGTCTTTCGTCTACAGTCTACGGCGCACAAAGGCCAGGGGACCGGGGAGTTGGCCACGTCACACCGAGGCGTCGAGCCACGGAACACAGGCGCCGGGGACCGTCAGGGGCAGCGGACGACCTGCCCGGCGTACGACAGGTTCCCGCCGAAACCGAACAGCAGCACCGGGTCGCCGCCGGAGATCCTGCCCTGCTCCACGAGCTTGGAGAACGCCAGCGGAATGCTCGCCGCCGACGTGTTCCCGGACTCGGCTACATCGCGCGCGACCACGGCGTTGACCGCGCCGAGCTTCTCGGCGAGAGGCTCGATGATGCGCAGGTTGGCCTGGTGCAGCACGACCCCGGCCAGGTCCTCGGGCGCGAGGCCCGCCCGCTCGCAGGCCCTGCGGGCGATGGCCGGCAACTGCGTCGTCGCCCAGCGGTAGACGCTCTGCCCCTCCTGCGCGAACCGCGCGGGCTGCCCCTCGATGCGCACCGCGTGCCCCATCTCGGGCACCGAACCCCACAGCACCGGCCCGACACCGGCCTCCTCGGACGCCTCCACGACGGCCGCGCCTGCCCCGTCACCGACCAGCACACAGGTCGTGCGGTCACCCCAGTCGGTCACGTCGGACATCTTGTCGGCGCCGATCACCAGCGCCCGGGCCGCGGCGCCCGCGCGCACGGCGTGGTCGGCGGTGGCGAGGGCGTGGGTGAAGCCCGCGCAGACGACGTTGAGGTCCATCGCGGCGGGCGAGGGGATACCGAGGCGGGCCGCGACGCGGGCGGCCATGTTCGGGGAACGGTCGATGGCGGTGGAGGTGGCGACGAGCACCAGGTCGACGTCGCCGGGGGCGAGACCGGCCGCCGCGAGCGCCTTGGCGGCGGCGTGGGCGGCCAGTTCGTCGACGGGCTCGTCGGGGCCGGCGATGTGACGCGTGCGGATGCCCACCCGGCTCCTGATCCACTCGTCACTGGTGTCGACCATGCCCGCCAGGTCCTCGTTGGTGAGCACCTTGGCGGGCTGATAGTGGCCGACTGCGGCGATGCGCGAGCCGTTCATCGTTGGTGATCCCCTCGAACCTCGGGTAACGGGATTCACCAGTCTGATCAGTGACTCACCGGTACGACGGCACGTGATGCCACAGGAATCGGGCGCCCGTATTGTCGGCTTCCCTCAGACCGTCGGACGCCCGAACAACTCCCGAACACCTAGCCGGTGAACAGCTGCGTCGCCTTTTGTACGAGTTCGTAGACCCCGTACGCGAGCGGCACCCCCACCCACACCCAGGCGAAGGCGATCAGCCCTCGCCGGTCGGGCGGACCGCTACTGCTGTCGCTGGACATCGGCGACCTCCTTCTCCTTCTGCTCGTTCGACGCCGGGGCGGGAACGTGATGGCGGGGGTCGACGGGCCGGACGAGTTCGTTGGCGACGAAGCCGACGGCGAGCAGCCCGATCATGATGAACATGGACAGGGTGTACAGGGACGAGCCGTCCTTGCCCGCCTCCTCCTGCCGGTCGGCGATCCAGTTCACGATCAGCGGCCCGAGGACACCGGCCGTGGACCAGGCGGTGAGCAGGCGACCGTGGATGGCGCCCACCTGGTAGGTGCCGAAGAGGTCCTTCAGATAGGCGGGGATGGTCGCGAAACCGCCGCCGTAGAAGGACAGGATCACCAGCGCGCACAGGATGAACAGCGGCTTCGAGGAGTCGCCGGCCAGTGCGATCAGGCCGTACATCAGCGCGCCCACGCCCAGGTAGACGCGGTAGATGTTCTTCCGCCCGATCAGGTCGGAGGTCGACGACCAGCCGATGCGGCCCGCCATGTTGGCGGCGGAGAGCAGGGCGACGAAGCCCGCGGCGGCCGACACCGACACGGGGGTGGAGGTGTTCGCGAAGAAGTCCGTGATCATCGGCGCGGCCTTCTCCAGGATGCCGATGCCCGCGGTCACGTTCATGCAGAGCACGACCCACAGACACCAGAACTGCGGCGTGCGCACGGCGCCTCGGGCGGACACCTGCGGTCCGTCGAAGGCACCGGGCCCGTCGCCGACCGGCTTCTCGGTGCGCGGCACCCGGACCAGCAGCACGCCGAGCAGCATGAAGACGGCGTACGACAGTCCGTGCACCAGGAACGCCAGCGCGATCCCGGAGCTGTCGCTGCCGAACGACTCCAGCATCTGCGCCGACCAGGGCGAGGCGATGAGCGCGCCGCCGCCGAAGCCCATGATGGCGATGCCGGTGGCCATGCCCGGCCGGTCGGGGAACCACTTGATCAGTGTGGAGACCGGTGAGATGTAGCCGATGCCGAGGCCGATGCCGCCGACGAAGCCGTAGCCGAGGACGATCAGCCAGTACTGCTCGGTGGCCGCGCCGAGGGCGGACAGCAGGAAGCCGGACGAGAAGCAGATGAGGGCGACGGTCATCGCCCAGCGCGGACCGTTGCGCTCCACCAGCGTGCCGCCGAACGCGGCCGACAGACCGAGCATGACGATGCCGAGCTGGAACGGCAGCGCGCTCTGTGTGCCGCTGAGGCCGAGCGCGGATTCGAGCGGGGGCTTGAACACGCTCCAGGCGTAGGCCTGGCCGATGGACAGGTGGACCGAGAGAGCGGCGGGTGGAACCAGCCAGCGGCTCCAGCCCGGGGGTGCGACAGGGGGACTCATGATCCCGAACGGTAAGGAGGAGCCGGGCAGTTGAGAAGGCGGCGCGTCGACCGTATGCGATGAACGGTATGCCGGGCGCGACGAACGGTCGAACGCCGTGCGCGACCCCTTGCTGACCCTCTCTCCATACTGTAGACAATATTTCGTCGACAGGATTCGGCCCCTCCTCGACCAGTCCGACTCGGCGGGTCCGACTCGGCGGGTCCGACAACTTCCCAGCCACCTCCGCGGTACTCCCTCGACCGAACGGAGCGTTCCGAAGTGAAAGTTGCAGTCCTCGGCGCCGGTGCCATCGGCGCCTACGTCGGAGCCGCGCTCCATCGCGCCGGCGCCGACGTGCACCTGATCGCCCGTGGACCGCATCTCGCGGCCATGAGGCAGCACGGGGTGCGGGTACTCAGTCCGCGCGGCGACTTCACCGCCCGCGCCCACGCCACCGACGACCCGGCCGAGGTCGGCCCGGTCGACTACGTCTTCCTGGGCCTGAAGGCCAACTCGTACGCGGCGTGCGGGCCGCTCATCGAGCCCCTTCTGCACGACACCACGGCGGTCGTGGCCGCCCAGAACGGCATCCCCTGGTGGTACTTCCACCGGCACGGCGGCCCCCACGACGGCCACCGCGTCGAGAGCGTGGACCCGGGGGGCGCGGTCAGTGCGGTGCTCGCGCCCGAACGGGCCGTCGGCTGTGTCGTCTACGCCGCCACCGAGCTCGAAGGCCCCGGTGTGGTACGGCACTTGGAAGGCACCCGGTTCTCCATCGGCGAGCCCGACCGCAGCGTGTCCAGGCGCTGTACGGACCTCAGCGAGGCCATGATCGCCGGCGGGCTGAAGTGCCCGGTCGAAACCGACCTGCGCAACGACATCTGGCTCAAGCTGCTCGGCAACATCTCCTTCAACCCGATCAGCGCGCTGGCCCGCGCCACCATGCGGCAGATGTGCCTGCACGGCGGCACCCGCAAGGTCATCGAGATCATGATGACCGAGACGCTGGCGGTCGCCGAGGCCCTCGGCTGCCAGGTCGGCGTCTCCATCGAGCGCCGGCTCGCGGGTGCCGAGCGGGTCGGCGACCACCGCACCTCCACGCTCCAGGACCTGGAGCGCGGCAAACCGCTCGAACTCGACGTACTCCTCGCCGCGGTCGTCGAGTTGGCGGAGATCACCGGCGTGGAGGTGCCCACCCTGCGCACCGTGCACGCCATCTCGGACCTGCTCGCGCTGAGGAGCGCCGCATGAGGAAACGCCAGCCGAAGACGTACACCCGGCTCACGCATCCGCTGATCAGGGACTCGCGCGACGAGCCCTTCCGGCAGGCGAGCTGGGAGGAGGCCCTGGACCGGGCTGCCCGTGGCCTGGCGCGCAACCGCGGCGCCTTCGGGATGTTCTCCTGCGCCCGCGCCACCAACGAGATGAACTACGTGGCGCAGAAGTTCGCGCGCGTCGTGATGGGCACGAACAACGTCGACTCCTGCAACCGGACGTGCCACGCGCCGAGCGTCGCCGGACTGTCGGCGGCCTTCGGGTCGGGCGGCGGCACCTCCTCCTACGAGGAGATCGAGCACACCGACGTCATCGTGATGTGGGGCTCCAACGCCCGATTCGCGCATCCGATCTTCTTCCAGCACGTGCTGAAGGGGATCCGGAACGGCGCCCGTATGTACGCCGTCGACCCGCGCCGTACCTCCACCGCCGAATGGGCGGAGAGCTGGATGGGGCTGAACGTCGGCACCGACATCCCGATGGCGCACGCGATCGGCCGCGAGATCATCCACGCGGGCCTCACCAACGAGGCGTTCATCGAGCGGGCGACCAGCGGCTTCGAGGAGTACAAGGCGCTGGTCGAACCATGGACGCTGTCCCTCGCCGAGAAGGTGACGGGTGTCCCGGCCGCCGCCATAAGGGAGTTGGCGCACGCCTACGCCCGTGCCGAGCGCGCCCAACTGTGCTGGACCCTGGGCATCACCGAGCACCACAACGGCACCGACAACGTCCGCGCGCTGATCAACCTGTCGCTGCTGACCGGGCACGTGGGGCGCTACGGCTCCGGTCTGCAGCCCCTGCGCGGCCAGAACAACGTGCAGGGCGGCGGCGACATGGGCGCGATCCCCAACCGCCTGCCCGGGTTCCAGGACATCCTCGACCCGGACACCCGGATGAAGTTCGAGTCGGCCTGGAACACCGTCATCCAGCCCCACTACGGCCTCAACCTCACCCAGATGTTCGAGGCGATGGAGGAGGGCGAGCTCAAGGCCGTCTACTGCATCGGTGAGAACCCGGCGCAGTCGGAGGCGGACAGCGAGCAGGCCGTACGGCGTATGCGGCAGCTGGACTTCCTCGTCGTCCAGGACATCTTCCTGACGAAGACGGCCGAGCTGGCCCACGTCGTCCTCCCCGCAACCGCCGGGTGGGCCGAGACCGACGGGACGACCACCAACAGTGAACGGCGAGTTCAACGGGTACGGCGGGCCGTCACTCCGCCCGGCGAGGCGCGCGAGGACATCGACATCATCTGCGAGCTGGCCGCGCGGCTCGGCCACGAGTGGAAGTACGCCGATGCCCAGGCCGTCTGGAACGAGCTCCGGTCGGTCTCGCCGGACCACTACGGGATGACGTACGAACGCCTGGAGCAGTACCAGGGCATCCAGTGGCCGTGTCCGAGCACGGAGCAACTCGAACCGACGTACCTCCACGGCCGTTTGTGGGAGGCGGACCCGGCCAGGCGCGGTCTGCCGGCGCCGTTCGGGATCGTCCAGCACGATCCGCCGGTCGACCTCACCGACGAGGAGTACCCGATCCGGCTCACCACCGGTCGGCGGCTCGACTCGTACAACACCGGTGTGCAGAGCGGGAGTTTCGCCTCGCCGCTGCGGCGCGGCGAGTACGTCGAGCTGTGCCCGGAGGACGCAGAGCGCTACGGGGTCGTGGTCGGCGAGGAGGTCCGGGTGACCTCGCGGCGCGGTTCGGTCGTCGCGCCGGTGTGGGTCGATCCCGCGCTGCGGCCGGGGCTCGCCTTCATGACCATGCACTTCCCCGACGAGGTGGACACCAACCAGCTGACGATCGAGGCGAACTGCCCGATCGCGGGGACGGCGGAGTTCAAGGCGTCGGCGATCCGGATCGAGAAGCTCCCCGTCGCGACCATCGTGAGGTGACGTAAGTGGACCTGCACTTCGGCGACAGCAAACCGACGGACGACGAACGGGCGGCCGTGGACGCACTGCTGGGCCCTCCGGAGTCCTCGTGGGAGGGCGCCGCCCGCGATGAGATGCGGGCCGCCGACCTTAGGTGGGCGCGTGGCGGACGCGCGGCCCGGGACCGCCGCGACCTGCTGTTGCCGGGGCTGCACGCCATCAACGACCGGATCGGCTGGATCAGCGAGGGCGCTCTCGACTACCTGTGCCGGCGGCTGACGGTGCCGCCTGCGGAGGCGTACGGCGTCGCCACCTTCTACGCCATGTTCTCGGTCAAGCCCCGGCCGGCCACCGTGCTCCACGTGTGCACGGACCTCGCGTGCGCTACGGCCGGGGCGAGCGAGTTGTGCGCCGGGATCGAGGCGCGGCTCGGACTGGGGAGCGGGGTGAGCGTGGAGCGCAGTCCGTGTCTGGGGCTGTGCGAACGGGCTCCGGCGGCGCTCGCGATCAAGGCCGGGGATCCGGTGCGTACGGCGGTCTCGGCGCCGGCGACCGTGCACGGCGCGGTCCTCGCCGCGAGCGCTCCGGACGCGGCGCCGCAGGAGCCGCCGGCGGCGATGGCGGTGCCTCAGGCCGGAGATCCCTCATTGACCCTGCTCCGGCGTGTCGGAGTCGTCGACCCCGCGTCGCTCGACGACTACCGCGCCCACGGCGGCTACACCGCACTGCGCCGGGCCTTCGAGCTCGGTCCCGCCGGCGTCATCCGCGAGGTCACCGACTCCGGCCTGGTCGGGCGTGGCGGCGCCGCCTTCCCCACCGGCCGTAAATGGCAGGCCACGGCGTCGCAGCCCGACCATCCGCACTACCTCGTGTGCAACGCCGACGAATCGGAGCCGGGCACCTTCAAGGACCGCGTGATCATGGAGGGCGACCCGTACGCGCTGGTCGAGGCGATGACGATCGCGGCGTACGCGACCGGCGCCCACAAGGGCTACCTCTATCTCCGCGGTGAGTACCCGCGCGCGCTGCGGCGCCTGGAACACGCCATCGCACAGGCACGCGCGCGTGGGCTGCTCGGGGACGACGTACTCGGGCAGGGATACGCCTTCGACATCGAGATCAGGCGAGGGGCGGGGGCGTACATCTGCGGTGAGGAGACGGCGCTCTTCAACTCCATCGAGGGGTATCGCGGCGAGCCGCGCTCGAAGCCGCCGTTCCCGGTGGAGAAGGGCCTGTTCGGCAAGCCGACCGTCGAGAACAACGTGGAGACGCTGGTCAACGTGCTGCCAGTCCTGACCATGGGCGCACCGGCGTACGCGGCGATCGGCACGGCGAAGTCCACCGGTCCGAAGCTGTTCTGTGTGTCCGGGAGTGTGGCACGGCCCGGGATCTACGAGCTGCCGTTCGGCGCGACGCTCGGTGAGCTGCTCGAGCTGGCCGGGGTGCGGGAGAGGCTGCGGGCGGTGCTGCTGGGCGGCGCGGCGGGCGGCTTCGTACGACCGGAGGAGACGGACATCCCGCTCACCTTCGAGGGCACGCGGGAGGCGGGCACGACGCTCGGGTCGGGTGTGGTCATGGCCTTCGACGACACCGTCCCGCTGCCCCGGCTGCTGCTGCGCATCGCCGAGTTCTTCCGCGACGAGTCGTGCGGGCAGTGTGTGCCCTGCCGGGTCGGGACCGTACGGCAGGAGGAGGCGCTGCACCGGATCGTGGACCGCACGGGTGCGGCCGCCGCCGATGACATCGCCCTGCTCAGGGAGGTCGGCCGCGCGATGCGGGACGCCTCGATCTGCGGTCTGGGACAGACCGCGTGGAACGCTGTGGAATCCGCCATTGACCGTCTGGGGGCGTACGAATGACCGCGATACCACTGGGTGTGCCGCGCCGGCTGGTGGAGTTCACGATCGACGGGCAGGAGGCCAGGGTGCCCGAGGGCTCGACGATCCTGGACGCCTGCCGGGCGGCCGGGAAGGACGTACCGACCCTGTGCGAGGGCGACACGCTCAGGCCGAAGAACGCCTGCCGCGTGTGCGTCGTGGAGGTCGAGGGATCCAGGACCCTGGTCCCGGCCTGCTCACGGAAGGCCGAGCCCGGCATGGAGGTCCGAACCGGCACCGAACGGGCCCGGCACAGCCGCAAGATCGTCCTCGAGCTGCTCGCCTCGTCGGTGGATCTGTCCACCACTGCGCAGGTCGCCGGCTGGATCAAGGAATACAAGGCGAAACCGGACCGCTTCGGCCCGGACGCGGCCCGGCTGGGCGAGGAGCCGAAGGTCGACAACGAGCTGTATGTGCGGGACTACGACAAGTGCATCCTCTGCTACAAGTGCGTGGACGCGTGCGGCGACCAGTGGCAGAACACCTTCGCGATCTCCGTGGCCGGGCGGGGGTTCGACGCCCGGATCGCGGTGGAGCATGACGCCCCGCTGACCGATTCGGCGTGCGTGTACTGCGGGAACTGCATCGAGGTGTGTCCGACGGGGGCCCTGTCGTTCAAGTCCGAGTTCGACATGCGGGCGGCGGGTACGTGGGACGAGACCAAGCAGACCGAGACGACGACCGTGTGCGCGTACTGCGGAGTGGGCTGCAACCTCACGCTCCACGTGCAGGACAATGAGATTGTCAAGGTCACCTCGCCGCACGACAACCCGGTGACCCACGGCAACCTCTGCATCAAGGGCCGCTTCGGCTACCAGCACGTACAGAACCGGGACTGAGACACGACATGGGACGAGTCACGGAACGACGCAAGGTGATCCGCATCCGGGACGGCGCGGTCTCCACCCGGCCCGACACGCTCGTCGCCGAGGAACCGCTGGAGATCCGGCTCAACGGCAAGCCGCTGGCGATCACCATGCGTACACCGGGGGACGACTTCGCGCTGGCCGCCGGGTTCCTGGTGAGCGAGGGGGTGCTCGGGGAGCAGAGCGATCTGCAGAACATCGTGTACTGCGCGGGCGCCACGGCGGACGGCTCGAACACCTACAACGTGGTGGACGTGAGGACGACGGCCGGCGTGGTGATCCCGGACATCACACTCGAACGCAACGTGTACACGACGTCGTCGTGCGGGCTGTGCGGCAAAGCGTCGCTGGACGCCGTTCGTACGACGGCCCGCTGGCCCATCGACGACGGTGAGGGCACCCCGGTCCGGCTCCACCCCGACCTGCTCGCGAGCCTCCCCGACCGGCTGCGCGCGGCCCAGCGGGTCTTCGACCGGACCGGGGGTCTGCACGCGGCGGCCCTCTTCACCGAGGACGGCGAGCTGCTGGACATACGGGAGGACGTGGGCCGGCACAACGCGGTCGACAAGCTGGTCGGCCGCGCCCTGCAGCAGGGCAACCTGCCACTGTCACGGACGATCCTGCTGGTGTCGGGGCGGGCCAGCTTCGAACTCGCCCAGAAGGCCGTGATGGCGGGGATCCCGGTGCTCGCGGCGGTCTCGGCGCCCTCCTCACTGGCGGTGGATCTGGCCGCGGAGACGGGGCTGACGCTGGTGGGCTTCCTGCGGGGCAGCTCCATGAACGTGTACGCGGGCGAACACCGGCTGGCCCTGCGGACCGCGGCCGCCCAGGCCTGACAGGCTCCCCGCGACACGGCGGCGGGGCCCCGATCGGCGGGGAGCGCCCCCTGCGCCGTTTCAGGGGCCCCGCTGTTGCTCCTGGCCCTGTGAGGCTGGTTTTCAGCTGGCGTGCCGAATGTTTGGCTCGGTCGCCTTCGGGGCGCCACATGTCGGTGTCGAGAGGCCGATCGTGCTCAGCCCTTCGGGCCTCCGCGCGTTCGGCCTCTCGACACCGACGCGCCCCTACGGCTCTCTCGCGGCCGGTGTCGTCGGACCAGTGCGGTTGGTGGGCACTTGCCCGGCGTCGGTGTGGGCTGGTTGGTGGCGATGCCGCCGAACACCAGGGTGGTGACGCCTCGTTCGCGGAGGCGGTCGTCCAGGCCGGTGCCCTGGAAGCCGCCGATCGTGCGCTTCACGATCTCGATGTCGCCGTCCTTCAGCAGCCCTGCCGCCAGTCCGCTGCCGGGCGGCTGCTCGGGCACGCCGGGGCGCTCGACCCAGATCAGGACGACGGTCGCTCCCGCCGAGCGGAAGGAGTCGGCCAACTCCTCGCAGGTCACCAGAACTTCCGTTCCCTTGCGGGGCTCCAGGGGCGGTGCGGGCGGGGTCCAGCGCGAGTGGTGCGGTCATGACGGAACGTTATCCGTCGTCAGCGCTGAGTACCGGAAATCCGGATCAACAGAGGGGGGCCGTGAAGCCCGCCGTGCACGGCGAGTTCGCGCTGGAGGAGGCGGCCGAAGCGCATGCGGCCGTCGAGGCGCGGGGCAACCGAGGGAAAGTGGTACTCCATCCGTGACGTGACACGTGCACGGTTCTTGTGATGTGTGCGATGGCCCAACTAACGTCTGTGATGCGCACTTTGGACGTGGGATGTCCGAATGTTCAGATGCCTGGACGCATGACCAGACGATGAAGGGCGGGCCGCACCATGCCGTCAAGAGTTCGCGCACGTCTCAGAGCTGCCCTTGTCGCGGCCGTCGCCACCACGGCGACGGCCGCGACATCAGTTCCGGCACAGTCCCAACCCACCAGCCGGACACCCCTGTTCGAGCAGCAGGTCCTCTTCAGGGCCGATCAGGACCCCGGCTACGCCTGCTTCCGCATCCCGGCCATCGTGAAGAGCACTGACGGCACGCTGCTGGCGTTCGCCGAGGGGCGGGTGCTCAACTGCGGTGACGCCGCCGACATCGACATCGTGCTCAAGCGGTCGACGGACGGCGGCCGCACCTGGGGCCCGCTCCAGGTCGTCAACGACGGCGGCGGCGACACGCACGGCAACCCGGCGCCGATCGTGGACCGCCGCACCGGCCGCATCCTGCTGGCGGAGACGTACAACACGGGCCGTACGGACGCGGGCAATTGCTCGGTGCCGTGTGACCGCACCCCTCATCTCCAGTACAGCGACGACGACGGCCGGACCTGGTCCGCGCCGCGCGATCTGAGCGACCAGATACTGCCGGCGGACTGGAACTCCTGGTACGCGACCGGCCCCGTGCACGGCATCCAGCTCACCAAGGGCAAGCACGCGGGGCGTCTCGTCTTCGGCGTCAACACCGAGACGTGGAACGGCAGTCGGGTCACCGCCAACCACGCCGCCCTCATCGTCAGCGACGACGGCGGCGACACCTGGCGGGCCGGCGCCACCGACTCCTGGCCCATCGCCGCCGAGGACGGCACCTTCCGGCAGAAGCCGTCCGAGGTGACCCTCACCGAGCGCACGGACGGCACGATCCTCATCAGCGGCCGGGAACAGGACGGCTCCGATCTCGGCCACCGCTCCCAGACGTTCAGCCGCGACGGCGGCGACAGCTTCACCGGGCCCTTCCGCGGCCTCCCGGACCTGTACACGCCGCAGGTCCAGGGCGCCACGCTGCGTATGGGCAACCGCATGCTGCTGTCCGCCCCCGCCGACCCCGACCGGCGGCGGACCATGATGGTGCGGTCCTCCTACGACGGCGGCGCCACCTGGGAGAGCGTGGACCGCGGCAAGGTCGTCACCGCGGACTGGTCGGGCTACTCGGACATGGTGGGCATCGACGCGTCCACGGTGGGCCTGATGTACGAGGGCGGCGCCGTCGACGCGCGCGACGAGATCCGCTTCGCCCGGTTCGACCAGGACTGGCTCGGCCCGCGGCGCGCCCCCGACCCCACCACCGCCGACCTCGTCCCGGGCGCTCCCCGCGCGACCGTGCTCGGCGGCGCGCGCACGACGAGCGGCGTGTTCGGCAACGCCCTGGAGTTCGACGGCCGGGACGACGCGGTGCGGTTGCCGTATCGCTCCCGACTTCCGCTCGGCACGGGGGACTTCACGGCTTCGCTGTTCTTCCGGTACTCGGCCACCAGCGGCGAGCAGCCCTTCCTCTGGATGGGCGGGATCGGCACCACCCAGCCCCAGGTATGGATGCGTGGGGAGCCCGACAACGACCGGGTGCGCGCCCTGATCACCACACGGGAAGGGTTCCGGACCGTGCGCACCGCGTCCGTGTGGTTCAACGGCGCCCGCAACGACGGACAGTGGCACCATCTCGCGCTGCGGCGGGGCGGCAGGAAGTTGACGCTGTTCCTCGACGGTACGGCGATCAGCACCGCGGACGTGGCCGGCTCGGTCAGCCGTAACTCGCCGTTCGGCGTGCACGTCGGCCAGCGCATGGACAGCCGGGCCTTCCTCACCGGTGCGATCGACGACGTCCATGTGTGGAACCGGGCACTGGGCGACGCCGAGATCCAGGCCGCGGCGTCGGCCACCACGCGTAGGACCGCGCCGAAGAGCGACAGCGTCCTGTGGCTGCCCATGGACCAGGTGCGCTGAGGCCACTAACGTCACGGGCGTGCCCGACGACGCACGAGCACGGCAGCGCACGGGAACCGGCCTCGGACTCCTGTTGGCCCTGGTTCTCGCGGCCGTGCTGCTCACCGCCCTCCCGGACGACGGCGAACGGGAGGGCGGTGACGCGTGCGCGCCGCACTCGGTGGCGTCCTGGTCGGCCGACGACGGTCTCAACGCCGAGTTCGCCCGCTACGGCGACGACCCCGCACGCGCCGACGACTGGACGGGCGGCGACGGCACGCACTCCGTGCGGCTGCCGGACGGGCGGCTGCTGTGGCTGTTCTCGGACACCTATCTCGGCCGGGTGTACGCGCCGCCCAATCCGTTCGGCGAGTCCGTCGCCTGGCGGGACACGACCGCTCCCCTGGTGCGCAACTCGGCGGTCGTCATGCGCGACGGACGGCTGGAGCGCACCCTGCCCGCCCCGCTCTTCGCCGACCCCGCCCCGAACCAGTGGCGCTGGCCGGTCGGGGCCCGCGTCGAGCCCCGCTCCCCCGGCTCGTCGGAGCAGGTGCTGCGGGTGCTGCTGTGGGTGCGCACGGCCGGGCAGGCCCCCTGGATCTACGGTGTGCCGACCGCCACCGAGGTCGCCACGCTCTCGCTGCCCGACCTGCGGGTCGAGTCGGTGGTGAAGGTCCTCGACCAGCAGCTGGTGCCGGATCCCTCCCGGCGGGTGCTGTTCGGTACGACGCTGGTCGAGGAGGGCGGCTGGACGTACGTCTTCGGCGGCGACGACGGCCAGGCCGCGTCCCGGCCGGCCTCGCGGGCGTACGTCGCGCGTGTGCCCGAGGGCAGGCTCGCCGAGCCGGGTGCCTGGGAGTACTGGAACGGCTCCACGTGGGCCGGGGCGGGCGCCCGGCCGGGCGCGGTGCTCGGGGACGGGCAGCGCACGGGGGTGGGGAGCGCGTTCTCGGTGGCGCGGGTGCGGGGGACGTATGTGCTGTTCACGATGGCCGCCGGGACCAAGGGGCTGACGACCGTCACGTCGTACTGGGCCTGCGCCCCGACCGGCCCGTGGCACGGGCCGGCCAGGAACTTCAGCCCGTCGTTGCCGCAGGGCGCCCAGGTCGCCGCCTACAACCCGCAGACGCACCCCGAGCTCAGCGACGGTGGGCGCCTCGTGCTGAGCTACGACGTCAACTGGCTGGAGACGGCGGGCGCCGCCGCGCAGCTCAATCGGAACGTGTCCCTGTACCGACCGCGGTTCGTGACTCTGAAGGTGACGCCGACGCGGTGACCGCATCCGAGGCGTCGGCGCCGGTGTCGTGTGCCTCGGCATCGTGGGCGCGCCGCTTGGCGATGACCGCGCACACCATCAGCTGCATCTGGTGGAAGAGCATCAGCGGCAGCACGGCCAGCGAGGCGTGCGCGCCGAACAGGACGCTCGCCATGGGCAGGCCGGAGGCGAGGGACTTCTTGGAGCCGGCGAACTGGATCGCGATGCGGTCCTCGCGGCCGAAGCGCAGCGCCTTGGCGCCGTACCAGGTCAGGGCGAGCATCACGGCCAGCAGCACGGCCTCGACGGCGAGCAGGCCGGCCAGCCGGAGCGGGCTCACCTGGTGCCAGATGCCCTGGACCATGCCCTCGCTGAACGCGGTGTAGACGACGAGCAGGATCGAGCCGCGGTCGACGAGCCCGAGGACCTTCTTGTGCCGGGTGACGAAGCCGCCGATCCAGCGCCGCAGCACCTGCCCGGCGACGAACGGCACCAGCAGCTGGAGCACGATCTTGACGACCGAGTCGGCGGAGAAGCCTCCCGCGCTGGAGCCGAGCACGGCCGCCGCGAGGAGCGGGGTGACCACGATGCCCACCAGCGAGGAGAAGGAGCCCGCGCAGATCGCGGCGGGCACGTTGCCGCGGGCCATCGAGGTGAAGGCGATCGACGACTGGATCGTCGACGGGACGAGGGTGAGGAAGAGCAGGCCCTGGTAGAGCGGGTGCGTCAGGAACACCGGGACGAGGCCGCGGGCGGCCAGGCCAAGTAGCGGGAAGACGACGAAGGTGCAGGCCAGGACGGTGACGTGGAGCCGCCAGTGCTTCAGCCCGTCCAGCGCCTCACGGGTGGACAGCCGGGCGCCGTAGAGGAAGAACAGGAAGGCGATCGCGGCCGTGGAGGCACCGGACGCCACGTCGGAGGCCGTCCCGCGCGCCGGGAGGAGGGCCGCGAGGCCGACGGTCCCGAGCAGCAGCAGGATGTACGGGTCGATCGGCATCCAACGCGGCCATCGCAGGCGTTTCACAGTGCTCCACTACTTCGCTGTCGCTTCACTGAACCTGAGGTTCCGGGCACGGACGTGCCCTCTCCATCGTCCTCCGACGATCAGCGATCGGGAATCCGGCATACCACTCTGACTGTCATCACGGTCCGCGATAACGGATCTAGCCTGGAGGCGTGTACGCCCCTTCCCATCTGCGCACCTTCCTGGCGGTGGCCCAGACGCTGAGCTTCACGCAGGCCGCCCGACGGCTCGGTCTGCGCCAGTCGACCGTCAGCCAGCACGTACGGCGGCTGGAGGACGCCACCGGACGGCCGCTGTTCACCCGGGACACGCACTCCGTGGAGCTGACCGAGGACGGCGAGGCGATGCTCGGCTTCGCCCGCCGGATCCTGGAGGTGCACGACCAGGCGACGGCGTTCTTCACCGGCACCCGGCTGCGCGGCCGGCTCCGCTTCGGCGCGTCCGAGGACTTCGTCCTGACCCGGCTGCCGGAGATCCTGGAGGGCTTCCGGTACGACCACCCCGAGGTCGACCTGGAGCTGACGGTCGAGCTGTCCGGCACGCTGCACGAGCAGCTGGCCGCCGGGAAGCTGGACCTGGTGCTGGCCAAGCGGCGCCCTGAGGATCCGCGGGGCGAGCTGGTCTGGCACGACCGGTTGGTGTGGATCGGCGCGGAGAGGCTCCGCCTGGAGGCGGAACGGCCCGTGCCGTTGATTGTCTATCCGCCGCCCGGGATCACTCGGGCCCTTGCGCTGGAGGCGCTGGAGCGGCAGGGGCGTGAGTGGCGGATCGTGTGCACGAGCGGCAGCCTGAACGGCCTGATCGCGGCGGCCCGCGCCGGCCTCGGCGTGATGGCCCACTCACGGGGCCTGATCCCCCCGGGCCTGGTCCGGGTAGCCGAGCGCTCGGGCCTGCCCGAACTCGGCCGCGTCGACTTCGTCCTGGTCCACGGCCCACGCCGGACGGCGGCCCAGAGCGCGGCGGACGCGCTGGCGGCGGCGATTCTGGCAGGCGGGGACCGCTTGCACCGGCGTTAGGCGCCGCGCCCGCCAGAGGACCGGAGTGACGGATTCAGCCATCCGTGCGCTGACAGAAGAGGCGACGGCATGCGGCGGTTACCATGATCCACAGCGCCCGGACCACGTAATCGGGTCGTACAGATTCGGTGGAGATTACGGGCCCGAAACTTACTCGACCGTCAGTTTTCTGTCCGACCCTTCCCCATGTGAGCGCATTTTCCGGCGCTGACCAGTGCGTACCCGAGCACGCGTCGATTTCCGGCCCCCTCCCGCCCCACCGACGGGTGGGGTAGCTTTCACGGCGCTGAGCGGAGCGTCAGCGAGGCATTCGGAGCGGGGAGCGGGGTTTGCGCGAGTTCACCAACCCTCCGTTGGCGTTGGCGCCGCCCGTGGGCGGCCTGGCCGACGTCGTTTTCGAGCATGCCCAGGACGACCCGCTGTATGTCGCCCTCGGCCGCAAGGACGACGGCGGGCAGTGGCGGGACGTCACCGCCGCCGAGTTCCGGGACGAGGTGCTCGCCCTGGCCAAGGGCCTGCTCGCCCGGGGCATCCGGTTCGGCGACCGGGTCGCGATCATGTCCCGCACCCGGTACGAGTGGACGCTCTTCGACTACGCGCTGTGGACCATCGGCGCCCAGGTCGTGCCGATCTACCCCACGTCCTCGGCCGAGCAGTGCTTCTGGACGCTGTACGACGCCGAGTGCTCGGCGGCGGTCGTCGAGCACGAGGACCACGCGATGACGATCGCCACCGTCATCGACCGGCTGCCCCGGCTGCACCAGCTGTGGCAGCTGGACTCGGGCGCCGTGCAGGAGCTCTACGACGCCGGCGCCCACCTCGACGACGACGTGGTCCACCGCCACCGGCAGGCGGTCACCCCCGACTCCGTCGCGACGATCATCTACACGTCGGGGACGACGGGGCGCCCCAAGGGCTGTGTCATCTCGCACGGCAACTTCATGTACGAGGCCGACACGGTCATCGAGCGCTGGGAGCCGGTGTTCCACTCCAAGAAGGGCGACGAGGCGGCGACCCTGCTGTTCCTGCCGCTCGCGCATGTCTTCGGGCGGATGGTGCAGGTCGCCGCGATCCGCGGCAAGGTGCGCTTCGGCCACCAGCCGCAGATGAACGCGGCCGCGCTGCTGCCGGACCTGGCCGCGTTCAAGCCGACGTTCTTCCTGGCCGTGCCGTACATCTTCGAGAAGGTCTTCAACGCCGCCCGGCGCAAGGCCGAGAAGGAGGGCAGGGCCGGCGCCTTCGAGAAGGCCGTCGAGGTCGCCGTGAAGTACGCGGACGCGGTGGAGGCCAAGGCGTGGGGCATCGGCCCGGGCCCGTCGGCGGGGCTGCGGGTGCAGCACCAGCTCTTCGACAAGCTCGTGTACTCCAAGATGCGGGCCGCGATGGGCGGCCGTATCAAGCAGGCGATGACCGGTGGTTCGGCGATGGACCGGCGCCTCGGCCTGTTCTTCGCGGGCGCGGGCGTCCATGTCTACGAGGGCTACGGCCTCACCGAGTCCACGGCGGCCGCGACCGCCAACCCGCCCTATCGCACCCGTTACGGCACCGTCGGCCAGCCCATCCCGGGCATGACCGTGCACATCGCCGACGACGGTGAGATCTGGCTGCACGGCGCCAACATCTTCCAGGGCTACCTCAACAACCAGAAGGCCACCGACGAGGCCCTGCACGACGGCTGGCTGGCCACCGGCGACCTGGGCTCGCTCGACGAGGACGGCTACCTCACCATCACCGGCCGCAAGAAGGAGATCCTGGTCACCTCCGGCGGCAAGAGCGTCTCGCCGGGAGTGCTGGAGGAGCGCGTCCGCGACCATCCGCTGGTCGCCCAGTGCATCGTCGTCGGCAACGACCGCCCGTACATCGCGGCCCTGGTCACCCTCGACCAGGAGGCCGTCGAGCACTGGCTGATGATGCGCGACAAACCCGCGATGACACCGGCGGAGCTGGTCCGCGACGCGGACCTGGAGACCGAGGTGCGGCGCGCGGTGGTCGCCGCCAACACCCTTGTCTCACAGGCCGAGTCGATCCGCACGTTCCGCATCCTCGCCCAGCCGTTCACCGAGGAGCACGGACTGCTCACGCCCTCGCTGAAGCTGAAGCGCAAGGCGATCGAGAACGCGTACTCGGCCGAGGTGGAGGCGCTGTACCGCGCGTGAGGTCGATCCCGGCGGATTCTCCGGTCAGGAATGCATCGCGGCCCGTGATCGTTGACGATGGGGAGTACCACCTGACGACAACCGTAAGGATCAAGAGCTCGTGAGCAGCAAGGTCCCCCCGATCACCCTCAACAACGGCGTCGAGATGCCCCAGCTGGGCTTCGGCGTCTGGCAGGTGCCGGACGACGAGGCGGAGCAGGCCGTCACCACGGCGCTGGAGGCCGGGTACCGCAGCATCGACACAGCGGCGATCTACGGCAACGAAGAGGGCACCGGCAAGGCCATCGCCGCCTCCGGCGTCCCCCGCGAGGACATCTTCGTCACCACCAAGCTCTGGAACAGCGACCAGGGGTACGACTCCACGCTGCGTGCCTTCGACGTGTCGATGGAGAAGCTGGGCCTGGACTACCTCGACCTGTACCTCATCCACTGGCCGCTGCCGGCCCGCGGCACCTACGTCGACACGTACAAGGCCTTCGAGAAGCTCCACGCGGACGGCCGGATCCGCGCGATCGGTGTCTCCAACTTCCTTCCGGAGCACCTCGAGCGGCTGATCGGCGAGACGTCGGTCATCCCGGCGGTCAACCAGATCGAGCTGCACCCGCACCTGCAGCAGCACGCCTCCCGCGCCTTCCACGCCGAGCAGGGCATCGCCACCGAGGCCTGGTCGCCGCTCGGCCAGGGCAAGGGTCTGCTGGAAGTTCCGGCGATCGTCGCCATCGCGCAGAAGCACGGCCGCACGCCGGCCCAGATCGTGCTGCGCTGGCATCTGCAGCTGGGCAACGTCGTGATCCCGAAGTCCGTGACCCCGTCGCGGATCAAGGAGAACATCGAGGTCTTCGACTTCAGCCTGGACGACGAGGACCTCGCCGCGATCAGCGCCCTGAACGAGGACCGGCGCATCGGCCCGGACCCGGCCGCGTTCGACATGGCCTGACGCCGCTTCGGTACGACGCTCCGCCCGCCGCTCGGCTGCCCGAGCGGCGGGCGGACGTGTACGGCTCTCCTCAGTCGCCGCGTACGTCGGTGTGGACCACCTCGAACTCCTCCAGCCCGGTCACGGTCACATGCGCCTTGGCCGCTCCCTCGTGCCGGGCGGCCGCCTGGCCCGCGCGGGACGCCGCGAGGGAGGCCTGGTCGACGAAGGTGTTCCCGACCAGTCCGCGCCCCCGCTCCCGGTCGACCAGAAGGACCGCCCTGGCCAGTCCCGAGAGAGTCTCGATCTTGGGAATCACCGTCGTCCGGAACGTGTCGGCCAGCAGGTCGGTGTCCATGGGGTCGAACTCCAGCCTGGTGAGGCGCAGTCCGCCGCCCGGCTGCGGCTGCTGGATCTGGTGGAAGACCAGTGCCTCGTAGTTGTCGACGGCCAGGGTCCCCGCGAACGGGTCCAGCATCGCCGCCCGCCGTTCCCGCAGCACCTCGTCGCTGTTGCGCCGGGCCTCCTCCGTCTCCCACCAGCTCGCCGCGAGCAGCTTGCCGAGCGTCCGGTCCACGAAGACACTCGCTCCGCGGTATCCCGGACGGTCCTCCAGCAGGTCCCGCCCCTCGGTGTTCATAGCCCTGATGGCCGTGTCGATCTTCGTGGGATCGCCGGTCGCGTAAATGGCGCGTACGAACATGACACCTCCAGAAACCGGGCGAATGTCCGAAATCTTTGACACGACCAGTCTTCTACTGGGGTCCTGACGCCGCAATCAGCACCGGCTCGGGTAAGGAAACCTTCCTGACAGACCTGAGGAGAAGGGCCCCATCGCACGTGCATCTCCGAAAACGAACCCTGACCGCGGCCTCCGGCGCCGCTCTACTCGCCGCCGGACTGCTCCCCGCGACGGCGTCCGGCACGCCGCAACCGCCGCCTCTCGAGGCACCGGTCGGCGCGGCCGACCTGCTCGCGAAGGTGACGATCTGTGCGCAGATCTCGAACGGCAGGTACCGCACCGACGAACGGGCCGCAGCCACCGTTCCGGTGTGCGGCAAGCACGGCGCCGTCTTCTGGAAGGCCGACATGGACATCGACTGCGACGGCCAGCGCACCGACATGTGCAACGAGAACACCGACCCCTGGTTCCAGGCCGAGACGGCGTTCCACCAGTCCGACGGCAGGCCGCTGAGGTCCGAGACGCTGCCGTACGTCGTCGTCCCGGGCGTCAGCGCCACGTGGGACTACAAGGCGGCGGACATCACGGGCGGCAGCGTGGCCGCCGTCATCCACGACGACCAGATCCTGTACGCCGTCGTGGGCGACGTCGGCCCCGGGAACGTCATCGGCGAGGCCTCGTACGCCGCCGCCGAGGCCCTCGGCATCGACCCCGACCCGGCGACCGGCGGCACCGGCTCCGGAGTGACGTACATCCTCTTCAGGAACTCCCAGGTCACGCCCATCGAGAGCCACGAGGCGGCGGTGTCGCTGGGCGAGAGACTGGCGAGGGAGTTCGTTCAGGACAACTGAGCGCGGAGCTACGTCAGTTGGGTTGTCCGAGCGGCCGTACGACGACGGTGTTGACGTCGACGCCGTCGGGCTGCCGGACAGCCCACACGACCGAGTCGGCGATCTGGTCGGCGGTGAGCAGACGGCCCGGCGGCAGGCTGCCGTAGCCGTCCCAGAACGGTGTCTCCACCCGGCCGGGCGCGACCAGGGTCACGCCGACGCCCCACTCGGTGACCTGCCGCCGGGTGTTCTCGGCGAGCCCGGTCACCGCCCACTTCGTGGCCCCGTAGAGATTGCCCGGCCCGTGCACGAACCCGGCGACGCTGCCGACGAGGACGATCCGGCCGCGGGTCTCCCTGAGGGCGTCGATGGAGGCGCGGATGAGCAGGGCCGGGCCGAGGACGTTGGTGAGCACCATCTCGGCCCAGCCGGCCGGGTCTCCCTCGGCGACCGTGTCGTGGGTGGCGACACCGGCGTTGGCGACGACGGTGTCCAGTCGGCCGAAGGCCTTGAGCGTCGTGTCGACGGCCGCCTGGACGTCACCGTGGTCCGCCGTGTTCCCGGCGATCGTCAACAGGCCCTCGGGTTCCCCGAGTTCCTCGGCGAAGCCACGCAGCCGTGCCTTGCCGCGCCCGGTCACGGCGACCCGGTGGCCGGCGTCGAGGAGCTGCCTCGCGACCGCGGCGCCGATTCCGCTGCCGCCGCCGGTGATGAGTGCGACCGGAGAGTCGGTCATGGTTACCCCCTGTGTGTGTCGAACAGGGGGGAGTAGACCAGTTGGAGAGCTCTCGAAGTCAAGGGCTCCGCAACGGCCTACGCGCCACCGGCCGGCGGTCGAACGGGCGCGCTGACCGGCGTCACCTCGTCCGCACCGCCGTGTACACCGTCTGCGCCGCCAGGACGAACAGGTCCGGCCGGTGGTGCACACTCGCCTTGTCGTCCGGGTCGAGGAGCCGGTCGAGGGTCGCGCGGTCGTCGGCGTCGAGGTGGTCGCCAATGCCCTCACGGGTGCGGGTCAGGGAGGCGACGACGTAGGCGCGGGCGCGGTCCGTGGTCGGGGCGGGCAGGTCGAGGAGGAAGGTGCGGGTGCCGGTGGGACGCAGGCCGGCGGCGGTGAGCAGGGCGGGCCAGTCCTCGGTCTCGGCGACGGAGCCCGGCAGGTCCGCGCGCATCGCGGCGAACCGCTCCTCCTCCAGGACGTCGAGGCGGGCCTGCAGGCCGGGCCGCCCGAAGCCGAGGTCGCGCGGGAGGAAGCGGGCCGGGAGGCCGCCCTCCTGGAGGGCCAGCGTGCCGCCGTGCGTGAGGCGGGCGGCGAACGCGGTGAGGGCGGCGCGCTGGTCGCCCAGGTGGTGCAGGCTGCGGCCGGCCCACAACAGGTCGGCCGGGTAGTCCAAGTCGTCCAGGACACCCGGGAGTTCGCCGGTGAGCGTGCCGAAGCGGTCCGCGACCCCGAGCCGCTCGGCCCGTGCCCGGGCACGCTCGAGGAGCGGCCCGGAACCGTCGACGGCGACGATCCGGGCGCCGGGGAAGGTGTCGGCGAGCAGGCAGGCGAAGACGCCGGGCCCGCTGCCCACGTCGACGATCAGCCCCGGCTCGGTCTGCCGCTTGGCCAGCCAGGCCAGGGCGTGCTCGTACAGGGGCGTGAACAGCTCCGCCTGCGCCTCCAGGAGCGGGGCCATCTCGCTCCAGTCGATGTCGGTGTGGTCGTGGTGGTGGTGACCGCCGTGGTGGTCCGCGTGGTGGTGGTGCGCCATGCCAGTCAGCCTCTCCTCGGGATGGGGCCAGCGTGCGCCGACGCACCGCCGAGGGGCCACTGTCATTGCCGCAACGGCAAAAAAGGCCGCGGGAAAATGGGATGCGGGCCGGATGGCCGGTCCCCCACGATGGCCCGATGGACGACGAGATGGTGGAGCGCTTCCTCGAGGACGGGTTCGTGAGGATCGAGGGCGCCTTTCCGCCACGTGTCGCCGAGCACTGCGCCCGGCTGCTGTGGCGGGAGACGGGGTACGACCCGCAGGACCCGGGCACCTGGAAGGCCCCCGTGCACTGGGTGTACGACATGGCGCAGGGCCCGTTCGCGGCCGCCGTGAACACGCCCGTCCTGCACGACGCCTTCGATGTGCTGGTGGGCGAGGACCGCTGGCAGTCGCGCTACTCGCTGGGCAGCTTCCCGCTGCGGTTCCCGCACGAGGAGGAACCGGACGACGCGGGCTGGCACATCGAGGGCAGTTACGTGCCCGAGGGCGCCGAGCACCCTCATACGAACCTGCGCTCCAAGGACCGTGCGCTGTTGATGCTGTTCCTGTTCAGCGAGGTCACCCAGGACGACGCCCCCACCCGCATCCGGGTCGGCTCCCATCTCGACGTACCGCCGGTCCTGGAGCCGTACGGCGAGTCCGGTGCCTCCTTCCTCGAGCTCGGCCCGAAGGTCGCCGAGGCCTCCGCGCACCGCCCGCTCGCCCACGCCACCGGCCGCCCCGGCGACGTCTACCTCTGCCACCCCTTCCTGGTCCACGCGGCCCAGCCCAACCACGGCATCCGCCCCCGCTTCATGGCGCAGCCGCCGCTGCACCCGACGGAGCCGCTGGAGCTGGAGCGCCCCGACGGCAACTACTCAGCGGTGGAGTTCGCGATCCGCCGGGGCCTGGCCAAGGAGAACTGACCAACCCCGGCGGACGACGACGCCCTATAGGGGCGCGGGGCTGTATCCATATGCGGCTCCACCGCGCGGGCGCGACCAGCCGCACACGGCCCGCAGTCGCAGTCCCCGCGTCACGACAACGGCGGGTACGCGTTCTGCATCAGCTGCTGGAACTGCGCCGAGAACCAGTGCCCGGACAGCGGAGCGTTCGGCAGGGCGCCGGACATGTTGTTGTTGTTGCGCGGGTTACCCGTGTACGTCGGGTCGCACATCCGGTCGAAGCCCTTGCCCTCGTCGTTCGGGATCTCCGAGCTGGCGCCGTCGGACTCACCCGGCGGCTTCATCCACACATAGGCGTCGATCCCGGCCGCCGGGCTGGCCTGCGGCCGCTCACCGAGGCCGGCTCCCGACTGGTTGCACCAGTTGCCGACGTGGATGCGCCGGTCGATACGACCGCCCTCGATGTAGGTGTTCACGTCCGTCATGGCACCGGGACCGGTCGGCCGCGCGGTGCCGCCCCAGCCGTTGCGCGAGGTGTCGATGAGCATGCCGACGCCCGAGGGGAAGCCCTGGTTCACGGCCTCCTGGCGGAAGGCCTGGGCGTAGGACAGCTCGTCGACGTACCGGTTCCAGTCCACCCACTTCGACTCGCGCACGGACTTGCCGTTCACGGAGTCGTTGACGGTGAAGTACTGCTCCTTGAGCGCGCTGTAGTTGGCCGTGTTGGTGATGAAGCCGGCCACGTCGCCCACGGTCGCGCCCTCGGCGGTCGCCGCCTGCTTGATGATCTGGACGGTCGCCGGGAAGTTGTCGTCCCAGCCGAGCCAGCCGTGGTGCCCGGCGTCCACGTAGTTGTAGACGTTGGCGATGTCACCGAGCTTGTTCAGCGCGTAGCCGACGCCCTTGATGTAGTTGCCGTTGGCCTTCATCGTGTCGCAGTTCGGCGTGGCGGTGGGCCGCGGCGTGACGTTGGTGATGAGGTTCGGCAGGGAGTCGAGCTCGACCGTGTTGACGATCCGCAGCGAGGCGTACTTGGGGTCGGCGAGGATCGCCGCGATCGGATCGATGTACTGCGTCTTGTACTTGTCGATCTCGTCCGCTTTCAGCTCTCCGTTGGAGGCGAGAGCCGAGCAGTCGCGGCCGGGCAGGTTGTAGATCACCAGCTGGACGACCAGCTCGCCGCTGCCCTTCTGCCTCAGGGCCTCGTCGAGATGGGCGCGCAGCCCCATCTTGCCGCCAGCGCCGTTGATGGCGGCGGTCCGGTCCAGCCACACACCGGTCGGCTGGTTGGCGATCCGGCTGCCGCCCGGCTCGGCGGCGGCATTCGCGGACCACTCCGGGTTCACGTACACCTTGGCGCCGGAGTACGGGTTGTCGGCCTTCGGACCGGTCGGGTCGGGGTCCGGCGGATCCGTGGGGCCGCCACCGCCGTCGTCGACGTTGCAGGTCACGCCGTCGAGGGTGAAGGTGGCGGGGATCGCGTTGGTGCCGCTGTAGGTGCCCTGGAAGCCGAAGCTGACCGAACCGCCGGTCGACAGGGTCCCGTTGTAGGTCTCGTTGGTGGCGGTCACGGCCGCGCCGCTCTGGGTGAGCTTCGCGTTCCAGCCGCTGGTGACCTTCTGGTTTCCGGCGTACGACCACTTCACCGACCAGTTGGACTTGGCGGCACCGCTGTTGGTGACCGTCACGGCGGCGGTGAAGCCGGTGTCCCACTGGTTCTGCACCTTGTAGTCGACGGTGCAGGGGACTGCCGCCGGGCCGGCGTCCGCGGGGACGGTCGCGGCGAGCGCGGTCCCCGAGGCACCGGCGACCAGCGCCAGGGCGGCGAGCATCGCTGTTCTGGTACGACTCATGAGTGCGGTTCCTTCTTGGTTGCGGGTGCTGACGGTCCATCCGTGCAGGGCGCGCAAGAGGCAAGGAGGAGGTGCCGACGACGGCTAAAAGTACTGAACGCGGGGGGTGTCGCCTGAGCGACTCCTCGCAGCTCGAGCCCGCCGGGACGGACGCGTCGACTGATGGAATCGCTCCCACTGGTGTCCATGAAGCTAGCGCCAAGTGACGGTAAAGGACAGAGGAGTTACTGACTTTCGCTCAACTGAACTCATCGAATCTTTTCGACTCTTCAAGCACCTTGACCCCTTGCACCCCCGTCCCCACTATGGGAGCGCTCCCACTGGTTCAAGCCTTGACTTCTCCGAGCCGCAAGGAGGAACCAGCACATGCATCCCCCACGCAGACGCGGAGCCGTACGACGGTTGTGGACGGCCGTCGTCGCGGCCCTGGCGCTTCCCCTGACGATGCTCAGCACGGGATCGACTCCCGCTCAGGCGGCGGCACTTCAGTGCAGTGTCGACTACAAGACCAATGACTGGGGCTCCGGCTTCACCGCGGATCTGACGATCAGCAACCGCGGTGCGGACGTCATCGACGGCTGGACCCTGACGTACAGCTACGCGGGCAACCAGAAGCTCAGCAACGGCTGGAACGGCACCTGGTCCCAGTCCGGCCGGACGGTCACCGTGAAGGACGCCGGCTACAACGGGCGGATCGCCGCCGGGGCCGCGGTCACGACCGGCGCGCAGTTCACCTACAGCGGCAGCAACGCCGCCCCCGCGAACTTCGCGATCAACGGCACCACCTGCACGGGCGCCCATCAACCCCCCATCACCGTGCTGACCAGCCCGGCGGCGGGCGCTGTCTACTCGCAGGGCGACGCGGTCCCGCTCGCGGCCACCGCGGCCGCCGCGGACGACGCGACGATCAGCAAGGTCGAGTTCTACGACGACACCACGCTGCTGGGCACGGACACGACGGCGCCGTACTCGCTCTCGGTCTCAAGTTTGACCGTGGGCAGTCATTCGCTCCTCGCGAAGGCGTACGACAGCCTGGGTGCGTCCGCCGAGTCCACGCCGGTCGGCATCACGGTCGCCTCGGGTCCCGCCGTGGTGGCCTCGCCGGCCCAACTCCCGGTCCAGCAGGGCAAGACGGCGACGTACGACGTCAAGCTGTCGACCCAGCCGTCGGCCAACGTGACCGTCACGACCGCCCGCGCGAGCGGTAACTCCGGCCTGTCGGTGACCGGCGGCGCCTCGCTCACCTTCACGCCCTCGAACTGGAACACCGCACAGAAGGTGACCATCACCGCCGCCGCCTCCGGCACCGGCTCGGCGACCTTCGAGTCGACGGCCGGCGGGCACGCGAAGGCCACGGTCACCGCGACCCAGATCGCGGCGACGAAGGCGTACGACGCCCGCTTCCTGGAGCTGTACGGCAAGATCACCAACCCGGCGAACGGCTACTTCTCACCCGAGGGCATCCCCTACCACTCGGTCGAGACGCTGATCGTCGAGGCACCGGACCACGGCCATGAGACCACGTCGGAGGCTTACAGCTACCTTCTCTGGCTGCAGGCGATGTACGGCAAGGTCACGGGCGACTGGTCCAAGTTCAACGGCGCCTGGGAGATCATGGAGAAGTACATGATTCCGACCCACGCCGACCAGCCGACCAACTCCTTCTACAACGCGTCGAAGCCGGCGACGTACGCGCCCGAGCTGGACACCCCGAACGAGTACCCGGCGAAGCTCGACTCGTCGGTCTCGGTCGGCTCGGACCCGATCGCCGGTGAGCTGAAGTCGGCGTACGGCACGGACGATGTCTACGGCATGCACTGGCTGCAGGACGTCGACAACGTCTACGGCTACGGCAACTCGCCCGGCAAGTGCGAGGCGGGCCCGACCGACACCGGGCCGTCGTACATCAACACCTTCCAGCGGGGCGCGCAGGAGTCGGTGTGGGAGACGGTGCCGCAGCCGACCTGTGACCAGTTCAAGTACGGCGGCAAGAACGGCTACTTGGACCTGTTCACGGGTGACGCCTCCTACGCCAAGCAGTGGAAGTTCACCAACGCCCCGGACGCCGACGCCCGTGCGGTGCAGGCCGCGTACTGGGCCGACAAGTGGGCGGACGAACAGGGCAAGGGCGGCGAGATCTCCGCGACCGTGGCCAAGGCCGCGAAGATGGGCGACTACCTGCGGTATGCGATGTACGACAAGTACTTCAAGAAGATCGGCAACTGCGTGGGCGCCTCGTCCTGCCCAGCCGGCACCGGCAAGGACGCCTCGATGTACCTGCTGTCCTGGTACTACGCCTGGGGCGGCGCCACCGACACCTCGGCCGGCTGGGCCTGGCGCATCGGATCCAGCCACGCCCACGGCGGCTACCAGAACCCGATGGCCGCGTACGCCCTCGCCAACTACGCCGACCTGAAGCCCAAGTCGGCGACGGGGCAGGCGGACTGGGCCAAGTCGCTGGAGCGGCAGATCGAGTTCTACCGCTGGCTGCAGTCCAGCGAGGGCGCGATCGCGGGCGGTGCGACCAACAGCTGGGCGGGCCGGTACGCGACGCCGCCCGCCGGCAAGTCGACCTTCTACGGCATGTACTACGACCAGCAGCCCGTCTATCACGACCCGCCGTCCAACCAGTGGTTCGGGTTCCAGGCGTGGTCGATGGAGCGGGTGGCCGAGTACTACCAGCAGACGGGGAACGCGGCCGCGAAGGCGGTCCTCGACAAGTGGGTCGACTGGGCGCTGTCCGAGACGACCGTCAACCCGGACGGCACCTTCCGGATCCCGTCGACGCTCCAGTGGTCGGGCCAGCCCGACACCTGGAACCCGTCGAGTCCGGGCGCGAACAACGGACTTCACGTCACCGTCGCCGACTACACCAACGACGTCGGTGTGGCGGCCGCGTACGCCAAGACCCTGACGTACTACGCCGACCGCTCCGGTGACAGCGCTGCCGCGACGACGGCGAAGGCTCTGCTGGACGGCATGTGGAACAACCACCAGGACGCGCTGGGCATCGCCGTGCCGGAGACTCGGGCCGACTACAACCGGTTCGACGACGGCATCTACGTGCCGGGCGGGTGGACCGGCACCATGCCCAACGGCGACGCGATCAACTCGTCGTCCACCTTCGACTCGATCCGCTCGTTCTATGAGGCCGACCCGGCCTGGTCGAAGATCGAGGCGTATCTCGCGGGTGGTGCTGCGCCGTCGTTCACGTATCACCGGTTCTGGG
This sequence comes from Streptomyces bicolor, assembly GCF_000719285.1. Taxonomy (GTDB): domain Bacteria; phylum Actinomycetota; class Actinomycetes; order Streptomycetales; family Streptomycetaceae; genus Streptomyces; species Streptomyces bicolor. The sequence goes on from NZ_JOFS01000001.1 coordinate 89,806, forward strand.
CCCAGGCGGACATCGCCTTGGCCATGGGTTCGTACGCGGAGCTTCTCGAATAGTCCCCGCCAAGCGCTCCGCGGGTTGGGCCGTGTTCGGCTGCGGGTCCGTTGTGGCTGGTCGCGCCCACGCGGCGGTAGCCGCAAATCGATGCAGTCCCGCGCCCCTGACGGGGCGCTCCCGTCCACGGCGATCCTCGGAACCGCTTGAAAGCTCCGCGTACGTGGTCTCGTCACCTGACGGCGAGGCCGAACCGCCGGGCGGCCCCCTCCCGCACTGGGGGCCGCCCGGTCGTCGCGCGTTCCTCTCTCAGGAAGGACCCCACCGTGCGAAGAACCCGCATCCTCACCGCCGCGATGGCCCTCGCGGCCGGGCTGCTCGCCGGTGCCCCGCCCGCACTCGCCGCCCCTGCCGCGAAGGACGTGTCGATCGCCGCCGACACCTACACCTGGAAGAACGCCCGCATCGACGGCGGCGGTTTCGTCCCCGGCATCGTCTTCAACCGCAAGGAGAAGAACCTCGCCTACGCCCGCACCGACATCGGCGGCGCCTACCGCTGGCAGCAGTCGACGAAGACCTGGACACCGCTGCTGGACTCGGTCGGCTGGGACGACTGGGGGCACACGGGTGTGGTGAGCCTGGCGTCCGACTCCGTCGACCCGGACAAGGTGTACGCGGCGGTCGGGACGTACACCAACAGCTGGGACCCGAAGAACGGCGCCGTCATGCGCTCCGCCGACCGGGGCGCCAGCTGGCAGAAGGCCGATCTGCCGTTCAAGCTGGGCGGCAACATGCCCGGCCGTGGCATGGGTGAGCGGCTGGCGGTCGACCCGAACAGGAACAGCGTGCTGTATCTGGGCGCGCCCAGCGGCAAGGGGCTGTGGCGGTCCACGGACTCCGGGGTGACCTGGTCGCAGGTGGCGAACTTCCCCAACGTCGGCAACTACGTGCAGGATCCGAGCGACACGAGCGGGTACGCCGGCGACAACCAGGGCATCGTCTGGGTCACCTTCGACGAGTCCACGGGGACGTCCGGGAACGCGACCAAGACCATCTACGTCGGGGTCGCCGACAAGGACAACGCCGTGTACCGGTCGACGGACGCCGGCGCGACCTGGTCGCGGGTCGCCGGGCAGCCGACGGGTTACCTGGCGCACAAGGGGGTCCTCGACGCGGCGAACGGTTACCTCTATCTCGCCTACAGCGACAAGGGCGGCCCGTACGACGGTGGCAAGGGCCAGTTGTGGCGGTACGCGACGGCGACCGGTACCTGGACGGACATCAGCCCGGTCGCGGAGGCCGACACCTACTACGGCTTCGCGGGTCTGACCGTCGACCGGCAGCAGCCCGGCACGGTGATGGCGACGGCGTACAGCTCCTGGTGGCCGGACACGCAGATCTTCCGCTCGACGGACAGCGGCGGCACCTGGACGAAGGCGTGGGACTACACGTCGTATCCCGACCGGGCCAACCGCTACACGATGGACGTCTCGTCCTCGCCGTGGCTGACCTGGGGCGCGAACCCGTCGCCGCCCGAACAGACGCCGAAGCTGGGCTGGATGACCGAGGCGCTGGAGATCGACCCGTTCGACTCGAACCGGATGATGTACGGGACGGGCGCGACGATCTACGGCACCGAGGATCTGACGAAGTGGGACAGCGGGAGCCAGTTCACCATCAGGCCGATGGTGCAGGGCCTGGAGGAGACGGCGGTCAACGACCTCGCCTCTCCCCCGTCGGGCGCCCCGCTCCTGAGCGCCCTCGGCGACATCGGCGGCTTCCGGCACACGGACCTCACCAAGGTGCCGTCGATGATGTTCACCCAGCCGAACTTCACCACGACGACGAGCCTCGACTACGCGGAATCCAACCCCGACACTCTCGTGCGGGTCGGCAATCTCGACTCCGGTCCGCACATCGCGTTCTCGACGGACAACGGCGCCAACTGGTTCGCGGGGAGCGACCCTTCGGGCGTGAGCGGCGGCGGCACGGTCGCGGCGGCGTCGGACGGCAGCCGGTTCGTATGGAGCCCTGACGGTACGGGCGTGCGGTACGCGACAGGCTTCGGCAACTCGTGGTCTGCGGCGAGCGGGATACCGGCCGGGGCGATCGTGGAGTCCGACCGGGTCGACCCGATGACCTTCTACGGCTTCAAGTCCGGCAAGTTCTACGTCAGTACGGACGGCGGCGCGACCTTCACCGCGTCCTCGGCGACCGGGCTGCCGAGCGGGGACGGTGTCCGCTTCAAGGCGCTGCCCGGGGTGAAGGGCGACGTGTGGCTGGCCGGCGGTGCGACGGACGGGGCCTACGGTCTGTGGCACTCGACGGACGGCGGCGCGAGCTTCACGAAGCTCTCCAACGTCGAGCAGGCCGACACGATCGGCTTCGGCAAGGCGGCGACGGGGGCGTCGTACCAGACCCTCTACACCAGCGCGAAGATCGGCGGCGTACGCGGCATCTTCCGCTCCACCGACAAGGGCGCGACCTGGACCCGCGTCAATGACGACGCCCACCAGTGGGGTTGGACGGGTGCGGCGATCACGGGTGACCCAGGGGTGTACGGGCGCGTGTACGTGGCGACGAACGGCCGCGGCGTCATCTACGGCGACACATCGGACACGGGTGGGGGTGACGGCGGCGGAACCGACCCCACGCCCACCCCGACCGGGGCCTGCGCGGTGACGTACAAGGTCACCAACCAGTGGGCGGGCGGCTTCCAGGCGGACGTGCGGCTGTCCAACACCGGCTCGAGTGCCTGGAGCGGCTGGTCGCTCGGCTGGTCGTTCGCGGAGGGGCAGCGGATCTCGCAGCTGTGGAACGCCGAGTACTCCCAGTCGGGATCGGCGGTGACCGCGAAGAACGTGGGCTGGAACGGGAACGTGGCGGCCGGGTCGTCCGTGAACCTCGGGTTCACGGGGAGCTGGTCGGGGGCGAACAGCAAGCCGGCCGCGTTCAAGGTGGGTGACCAGAGCTGTACGGTGAGCTGAGCGTGAGCTGAGCCCGAGGGCGCGTGCCGTCGCAGGCACGCGCCCTCTGTGCTCTCCTAGAGCTTCCACTCGCCGATCTGCTCGGCGAAGCCGGAGTCCATCCCGAACGTGACCGTGGCCGCCTTCGACGCCTTGGGCACCTCGAACACGACCCAGCCGAGCGTCTTCGCGCCGGGCTTCAGCCGGACGTCCGTCGACATCGACGGGCCGGCCGTGATGTCGGCGAGGACGGTCCCGAACTGCTGGCCCTGGTCGTCGGCTATCTTCGCCCCGTTCGCGGGAGCGTCGGAGTAGACCTTGGTGCCGGTGTTGACGAGCTGGAACTGCACGCCGATCCACCGCTTGCCGTCTTCGGGGGCGAAGAACTCGTCGCTGGACTTGGCGTTGTCGACGACCTTGACGACGGTGGCGTCGAGTTCGCTGCCCGCCTCCATGCCCTTCAGGGCGAGCGTGTCGCCGACCTTGGCGACCTCGGGCGCGGCACTGCTCTGCTCGGCGGCGGGCTCCTGCTCGTCGCCGCTGCCGGCCGTGGCGGAGGCCTTCGCCTTCGGCTTGTCGACGATCTCGTCACCGGAGCCGGTGCCACAGGCGGTGAGACCGATCGCGGCGACCGCGACGGCGGCCGTGGCGGCGAGGCGAATGCGGGTGTGGTGGAACATGTTCTCCCCAGGTTTCGGTGGTACGCATGTGAAGGACCCGTGGAGAACCTGCATGGTTGTACGGCTCACCGAAAAAAGTTCGACCCGCGAGGCAACCTGATGGCCCTCGGTGACGTCCGTGCCTGAGCTGGACGAGTCGGCTGCCTCGCGGACTTGGGCGCGTCAGGGGGTCTACACGGTCGGCCGGGGTGCCGTGGCCATGCCGTTGCCGATGAAGAAGCTGGGGTGCGGGGGCTGGTTATAGGCGGTGTTTGGAGGACGGCTCGCGGCGCTTGGTGGCGCCGGCCTCGTCGCGGACGGAGGAGTCGGAGGCGGACCCACACCTCGGCGCCGTCGTTGCCCGCCCAGATGTCCCCGGCGACTCCCCGGCCGGGGAGGTCGGCTGCCGTGACCGTCACTGGGGGGCTGCGCCCCAGACCCCCTTCGGCCTGAACGGCCTCGTCCTCAAACTCCCCCAGAGGGGGCACCCCCAGACGGGCTGAGATAGCGCTGACCGGCGCACGGCCGACTCGGCCCGTTGGGAGCGGGGAGACCTGGGTGTCCAACCGGGTCATGGAGTTCACCCGGGCTTGCGGAACGCCCGGAGCGTGAACACCGGGTCCGGCCGGGGGCGGTCCTGGTCCGGGAGCCGCGCCAGCCGGGCGGCGAACCCGTCCGCGCGCGGGTCACCTGGCGGCAGGGTGACGAACCAGCCCCGGCGCAGGTCGGCGACCGTGCGGCGGGGACTGCGGCCCTGACCGTGGCCCGTGAAACTGGACTGCCCGGCCGGGACGAGGCCGTGGTCGAGGGCGTACGACTCGACGCGCGCCGCCTGGTCCAGGGCCGGGCGGCGCGGGCGGGAGGCCATGACGGCATCGATGTCACTGCCCACGTTGTGGGCGGCGGCCTTGTCGACCGTGGTGACGTACACCCCGCCGGGCCGCAGCACGCGCGCGCACTCGCCGACGGTGGTCCGCACGTCGTCGTCCGTCCGGGCCAGGTGCAGCAGCCACACGGTGCTGACGGCGTCGAACCGGCCGACCGGGAACGGCAGCCGGCGGCTGTCGGCGAGCACGACGGCGCCGGGCAGGCGGACGGCGGCCTGGCGGACCATGGCGGGGGCGAGGTCGACGCCGGTCACGCACAGGCCGCCCCGTGCGGCGGCGAACCGTCGCGTCACGATGCCGGTGCCGCAGGCGACGTCGAGCAGGCGCCGGGTCCCGTCCGGCAGGAGGCCCAGTACCGCCTCCGCGGCGGCCGCCGCCCTGGGCTCGCCGCCGCGCGAGGCGTCGTACCGCTCCGCTTCCTTGTCGTAGTCCAGCACGCGCGTCAGTGTGCCCCGTGACCAGGGGCGAGCTCCTCGATCCTGCTCGCGAGCGCGAAGTCCCGCTTCGTCACGGCGCCCACGGTGTGGGTGTTCACGGTGAGGGACACCGTGTTGTAGCCGAGGGTGAGGTCGGAGTGGTGGTCGAGCTCCTCCTGGACCTGCGCGATGTGCACGACCATCGCCGTGGCCGCGAAGTGCGAGGGCAGCCGGTAGGAGCGGGCGATGCGGTCGCCCTCCTGCGACCAGCCCGGCAACTCCGCGAGCCGGTCCTCGATCTCCTTCTGCGACAGCGGTTCGAGGGGCATGGCCTCGCTCCTTCCTGCACGGAGGTTACGGGAGGTTTCGTCCTCAGCCTGCCACAGCCGGAGTGCGGCGGCCCTGGTCAGACGGGTTCCCTGATCCTCAGCGCCGCACGCCTTCAGCCGCCAGGTCGTCGGCGAGCGCGGCGATCGGCGCCCGGCCCTCGACGCGTTCCAGCCAGTCGTGCGGGAGGCCGACGTCGCCGTACCGGGCGCCCAGCAGGTTGCCGCAGACGGAGCCGGTGGAGTCGCTGTCGCCCGAGTGGTTGACGGCCAGCAGGAGGGCGTCCCGCACGCCGGGGGCGACGAGCGCGCAGTACACGCCGATGGCGAGCGCCTGCTCGGCGACCCAGCCCTCCCCCAGGGACTCGACCTTCTCCGCGGTCGGCGAGCCCTGCTCGGCAAGGTCGAGGGCCTCGGCGAGCGCGGCCGAGGTCTCCTCGTGGCCGGGGTGGCGTCGCAGCAGCCGCAGTGTGCGCGGGACCGCGCCCTCCAGGGAGTCGCCGGCGACGAGGTGCGCGACGATCGCGGCCATCGCGCCCGCCGCGTAGTAGCCGGTCGGGTGGCCGTGGGTGATCTGGGCGGCGCGGGCGGCCATGGCGAAGGCCTCGTCGGCGGAGTTCACCAGGCCGAAGGGCGCCGAGCGCATCACCGCGCCGCAGCCCTTGGAGTCGGGGTTGACCTCGCCCGGCCTGCCGTCGAGGGCGAGGTGCGGATCGGGGGCGTACATCTGGGCGATCCCGGACACGCAGGCGTTGCCGGGGGCTCGGCGGGCGAACAGCCAGGCCTGGGTGATGAGCCCGCCCTCGGGCGCGCCGCTCTGCGGCGGTGCGGCGTGCTCCGGGCCGGGGTGGCGCTGCGTCTCCAGCCAGCGCTCGTACGCCCACCGCACCAGCAGGGCCCAGCCGCCGCCGATGCCCTTGAGCCGCTCCCGCCGGCGGGCCTGGATGAGCGCCTCGGCGGTGAAGAGGGTCATCTGCGTGTCGTCGCTGATGCGGGCCCCGTCGCTGTCACCGGGGAAGAGGAGCCCCGTGATGCCGCTGTCGCCGTTGGCGGCGCGGATCCGCTCCAGCGAGCTGAACTCGATCGGGTAGCCGAGGGCGTCACCGAGGGCCCCGCCGAGCAGACAGCCACGCACCCGGGCGCGGTACACGGCCTCGCCTGCGAAGGACGACATCCACGGCTCGTTCATTCCACCCGCTCCTCGACTACGGTCGTACACATGACCATTGTCCCGCCGGGCACCGCCACGCCTGCCGCCACCCCCGCCCCCGCCGACCAGGGCGTCGGCCCCCTGCTGCGGGCCTGGCGGGAGCAACGGCGGGTAAGCCAGCTGGAGTTGGCGCTGCGGGCGGACTCCTCGGCGCGGCACATCAGCTTCATCGAGACGGGCCGTTCCCGCCCCAGTGAGGAGATGGTGCTGCGGCTGGCCGAGCACCTGGACGTGCCGGTGCGGGAGCGCAACGCGCTGCTGCTGGCCGCCGGCTACGCCCCCCGCTATCCGGAGACCCCGCTGGACGACCCGGCGCTGGACGCGCTGCGCGCGGGCATGGAACAGCTCATCCAGGGCTACGAGCCGTACCCGGCGCTCGTGGTGGACGCCATGTACAACGTGCACGCGGCCAACCGGGGCGTCCTGATGCTCCTGGCCGACCTCCCCGAGCACCTCCTCGAACCCCCGCTCAACGCGATGCGCCTGACACTGCACCCGGAGGGCCTCGCGCCGCGCATCCGCAACCTGCGTGAGTGGCGCGGGCATCTGCTCGCCCAGATGGACCGCCGGATCGCGCTGCACCGCTCCGAGCCGCTGCGGAAGCTGTACGAGGAGGTGGCCGCGTACCCGGTGCCGGAGGAGCCGCCCGGCGCCGAGGAACCGGCCGAGCCCGTCCCCTACTTCGCGCTGCCGATGCAGATCGAGCACGAGGGCCGCGTCCTGTCCTTCATCTCCTCCATCTCCACCTTCAACACGCCCATGGACGTGACCGTCGCCGAGCTGGCCATCGAGACGCTCCTGCCGGCCGACCCCGCGACGGTCAAGTACCTTCAGTCACTGATGTCCTGACGGACCTTCAGAGCGGCGTACTGCAACCCCGCGAACCCGGCGACGGTGAGCGCCTGCAGCACGGTCCACACCGCGCCCACCGTGGTCGGCGACAGCCACACCGCGAGGGCGACCGGACTCAGTACGGCCCAGGCGAGGTTGATCTCGATCACGGCACGCACCGGCAGCGCGGCGGGGCGGGCTCGGGAGGCGAGCACGCCGACGCCGGCCGCGTACACCGTGAGGAACGCGCCGAGTGCGAGCAGCAGCGCCGAGTCGACACCGATGAGGCGGCCCAGCGGGCCGGACGCGACGAGATAGGCGAGCCCGTTGGCCCCGGTCACCACCGCGTCCAGGGCCAGGAAGCGGCGCAGCACGGTGTGCGGGTCGGAGGTCCGGGCGAGCGCGGCGAGTGCGGTGGCGGACATGGTGAATCACCCTCCGTCGAGGTCGGGTTGCGATGGCGGACCCGGCTCCCGGGACGGAGTGCGCCGGCCCGGGATCCGGTGCTTCGACGATGCCGCGACCGGGCAGGGCGCGTCGATTACCTGCCGGGTAATGGCAACGCCCCGTAACAAGGCCTTCATCCCCGCCCCCGTGTGAACGCCCTCGGCACATGGCACACTGCACCCCGTACTTTCGGCGCGTAGGGGAGGCGTGGCGTGAGTGAGCGGCGACCCGCGCCCACCGTGGGCCAAGTGGTGCTCGGAAAGCGCCTCCAGGAGCTGCGGGAGGCAGCGGGCCTGGGACGCGACGAGGCCGCGCGCGTGCTGCGGGTGGCCGCGGCGACCGTACGCCGTATGGAGACGGCCGAGGTCGCGCTGAAGATCCCGTACGTGCAGGTACTGCTGGAGACGTACGGTGTGCCCGAGGCGGACGCGGCAGCCTTCGTCACCCTCGCCGAGGAGGCCAACCAGCCCGGCTGGTGGCAGCGGTTCCACGACGTACTGCCGGACTGGTTCAGCCTCTACGTGAGCCTGGAGGGCGCCGCTCGCATCATCCGCTGCTACGAGCCGCACTTCGTGCCCGGTCTGCTGCAGACCGAGGACTACGCACGTGCGGTGATGGAGGCCGGGACGATCGGGCAGACGGGGCCGGAGACCATCGAACGGCATGTCTCCCTGCGCATGGAACGGCAGCGGCTGCTGGAGCGCCCCGACCCGCCCCACCTGTGGGTGATCATGGATGAAACGGTACTGCGGCGCCCGGTGAGCGCCCGCGCCGAGGTGATGCGCGATCAGCTGGACCAGCTCCTGGAGCTCGCCGAGCGCGACCGCGTCACCCTGCAGATCGCCGAGTTCTCCTCCGGCCCGCACCCGGGGACGTACGCCCCCTTCTCCCTGTTCCGCTTCGCCGAGCCGGAGCTGCCCGACATGGTCTACACCGAGTACCTCACCGGCGCCCTGTATCTGGACTCCCGCAAGGAGGTCGCCGCGCATCTGGAGGTGCTGGACCACATGTCGACGGCCGCCGCGTCGGCCGAGCGCACCAAGAAGATCCTGCGGGAGCACCGCGACGGCTTCTGATCCGGTGTACGGCAACCTTCCCGGCCACCGGCGACGACCTGTCCACGACGGCGGACGAGCCCTGCCGAACCCCGTACCTGCCCGACGAGCCCCGACGAGCCCGAGGAGAACGCACCGCATGACCGGATCCGAGTCCGCGCCCACCCGTGTCGACACCAGCCGGCCGCACCCGGCACGCGTCTACGACTGGTGGCTGGGCGGCAAGGACAACTACCCGGTGGACGAGGAACTGGCCCGGCGGATCCTCGCCGTGGACGGCACGGTCCGGCGCGGGGCGCGCGCCAACCGCCGGTTCATGCACCGGGCCGTCCGCACGGTCGCCGAGGCCGGGATCCGCCAGTTCCTCGACATCGGCACGGGCATCCCCACCGAGCCCAACCTCCACCAGGTCGCGCAGGGCGTGGCCCGGGAGTCCAAGGTCGTGTACGCGGACAACGACCCGATCGTGCTGCGGCACGCGGAGGCGCTGCTGCACGGCTCCGCCGAGGGCAGCACCACCTATGTGCATGCCGACGTCCGTGACATCGACACCCTGCTGGGCCGGGCCGGCGAGTCCCTGGACCTCGCCGAGCCGGTCGCGCTGTCGCTGGTGGCCCTGACCCACTACCTGGGCGACGACCCCGACGGTGACGACGTGTACGGCTTGCTGAGGAGGTACGTGGCCGCGCTCGCCCCGGGCAGCTACCTGATCCTGTCCCAGGTCACCCCGGACCTCAGCCCGGAGGCCATCGAGCAGGCGGCGAACCAGTTCCGGCGCAGCGGCACTCCCTTCCACCCCCGGTCGCTGGCGGAGTTCTCCCGCTTCTTCGACGGGCTCGAACTGCTCGGCCCCGGCGTCATCCCCGTCCACGGCTGGCGCCCGGAGCAGGTGGACGTGGCCGCCCAGGCGGAGGGCATCGTGCCGGTGTACGCGGGGGTGGCCCGCAAGAACTGACCCGTACGGGTCCATGACGAGTGACCCGTACGGGCGCCGTGAACGGGTGCGCTCCCGCGCCCCGCCCTAGGTTCGTGACCAGGGCCTGGGGGCAACCAGAGGGAGCGCCTGTGACCGACACGGAGATACCGCCCGCCCCGCCCGCCGAGCCGGGCGCGGCGTTGCTCAAGGCCGGGAGGTTCTTCCGGCCGGGTACGGCCGCGCCCGATCTGCACAGCGTCGAGCTGACCGGCGGGCGGGAGGCGGACGCCTTCCACCGGGACCGCTGGAGCCACGACAAGGTCGTGACCTCCACGCACGGCGTGAACTGCACGGGCTCGTGCCGCTGGAAGGTGTACGTCAAGGACGGCATCATCACCTGGGAGACGCAGGCGACGGACTACCCGTCGGTCGGCCCCGACCGCCCCGAGTACGAGCCCCGCGGCTGCCCGCGCGGCGCGGCCTTCTCCTGGTACACCTACTCCCCCACCCGGGTCCGCTACCCGTACGTCCGCGGCGTTCTCCTGGACATGTACCGGGAGGCGAAGGACCGCCTGCGCGACCCCGTCCTGGCCTGGGCGGACATCCAGGACGACCCCGAGCGGCGCCGCCGCTACCAGCGGGCGCGCGGCAAGGGCGGTCTGGTGCGGGCGAGTTGGGACGAGGCGGTCGAGCTGGTCGCGGCGGCCCACGTCCACACCATCAAGACGTACGGCCCCGACCGCATCGCCGGTTTCTCCCCCATCCCGGCGATGTCGATGGTGTCGCACGCGGCGGGTGCCCGCTTCCACTCCCTGATCGGCGCCCCGATGCTGTCGTTCTACGACTGGTACGCCGACCTCCCCGTGGCCTCGCCGCAGGTCTTCGGCGACCAGACCGACGTGCCGGAGTCGGGCGACTGGTGGGACGCGGCGTATCTGATGATGTGGGGCTCGAACGTCCCGGTGACCCGCACACCCGACGCGCACTGGATGACGGAGGCCCGCTACCGGGGCCAGAAGGTGGTGGTCGTCGCCCCCGACTACGCCGACAACGCCAAGTTCGCCGACGAGTGGCTCCACCCGCACCCGGGCACGGACGGCGCGTTGGCCCTCGCCATGGGGCATGTGATCCTCAAGGAGTTCTTCGTCGACCGTGAGACACCGTTCTTCGCGGACTACGTACGGCGGTTCACCGATCTGCCCTTCCTGGTCACCCTGGAGGAACGGGACGGTGCCTACGTCCCCGCGAAGTTCCTGCGCGCCTCGGACCTGGGGCAGGGGGGCGAGGGCGCCGAGTGGAAGACGGTCGTGCTGGACGAGGTGTCGGGCCGCGCGGTCGCCCCGAACGGCTCGCTCGGCTTTCGCTGGACCGAGTCGGGCAAGGGCCGATGGAACCTCGAACTCGGCGACATACGCCCGACGTTGAGCCTCTACGGCAGTGAGGTCGCCGCCGGTGTCGAGGTGCTGCTCCCGCGCTTCGACACCGAGGGCGGGCCGCACGGTCAGGGGCGCGGGGACGTCGTACGGCGTGGTGTCCCGGCAACGAAGTTGGGCGGTAGGCGCGGCCCGCTGGTGACCACGGTCTTCGATCTGCTGCTCGCGCAGTACGGAGTGGCACGTTCCGGGCTGCCGGGCCGCTGGCCGGTGTCGTACGACGACGCCGACGCGCCCGGCACGCCCGCCTGGCAGGAGGCGCACACGTCCGTTCCGGCGGCCAAGTGCGTGCGGATCGCGCGGGAGTTCGCTCGGACGGCGGAGCGGTCGAAGGGCCGCTGCATGATCCTGATGGGCGCCGGCACCAACCACTGGTTCCACTCGGAGACGATCTACCGCGCCTTCCTCGCCCTGCTCCAGCTCACCGGCTGCCAGGGCCGCAACGGCGGTGGCTGGGCGCACTACGTCGGCCAGGAGAAGTGCCGTCCGGTGACCGGCTGGGCGACGCTCGCGGCCGCGTCGGACTGGTCGCGTCCGCCGCGCCAGATGATCGGCACGGCGTACTGGTTCCTCAACACCGACCAGTGGCGCTACGACCGGTTCACGGCCGACGTGCTCGCCTCGCCGCTCGGTGCGGGGCGGTTCCGGGGCATGACGGGCGCGGACTGCCTCGCGTTGTCGGCGCGTGCCGGGTGGATGCCGTCGTATCCGACCTTCGACCGCAATCCGCTGGAGCTCGGCGACACGTTCGGCGATCCCGTGGCCCGAGTGGTGGCCGAACTGCGCGCGGGCACCCTGAAGTTCGCCTGCGAGGACCCGGACGCGCCGGAGAACTGGCCGCGGGTGCTGACACTGTGGCGGGCCAACCTGCTCGGGTCGTCGGCGAAGGGCGCCGAGTACTTCACCCGGCATCTGCTGGGCACGCACTCGTCACTGCGAGCCGAGGAGGCCCCCGAGGACGTGCGCCCGCGCGAGGTGACCTGGCATGACGAGGCACCCGAGGGCAAGCTCGACCTGCTGCTGTCGCTGGACTTTCGGCAGACGTCGTCCACGCTGCTGTCCGACGTCGTGCTGCCCGCCGCGACCTGGTACGAGAAGCACGACCTGTCGAGCACGGACATGCACCCCTACGTGCACTCCTTCACCCCGGCCGTGGATCCGCCGTGGCAGGCGCGCACCGACTTCGACACGTTCAAGGCGCTGGCCGAGCGGCTCAGCGAGCTGGCCGTCGACCATCTCGGCGTACGCAAGGACCTGGTGGCGACCCCGCTCCAGCACGACACCCCGGGCGAGATCGCCCAGCCGGGCGGGGTCGTCCTGGACTGGAGGCGCAGGGAGTGCGCTCCGGTGCCCGGGAAGACCATGCCGAACCTGACCGTCGTGGAGCGGGACTACACGGCGATCGGCGCCAAGTTCGCCTCGCTCGGGCCGCTGGTGGAGGAACTGGGGCTGCCCGCCAAGGGCATCGCGCTGAGGCCGGACGAGGAGGTCGAGGATCTCCGGCACCTGAACGGCGTGACGCCCGACGGCCGCCCCCGCCTGGATACGGCCGTGAAGGCGGCGAACATCATCCTCGCCCTCTCCGGCACGACCAACGGCCGCCTCGCCACCCAGGGCTTCCGCACGCTTCAGGCCCGCACCGGGCAGGAGATGGCGCACCTGGCGGCCGAGCACGAGGGCAGGCGGATCACGTACGCGGACGCGCAGGCCGCGCCGGTGCCGGTGATCACCTCACCGGAGTGGTCGGGCAGCGAGTCGGGCGGGCGGCGCTACACCGCCTTCACCCTCAACACCGAGCACCTCAAGCCCTGGCACACGCTCACCGGCCGCCAGCACTTCTTCCTGGACCACGACTGGATCCACGAACTCGGCGAGGCACTCCCCGTCTACCGGCCGCCGCTGGACATGAACAGGCTGTTCGGCGAACCGCGCCTCGGCCCGGACGGGCAGCGGGAGGTGACGGTCCGTTACCTCACCCCGCACAACAAGTGGTCCATCCACTCCGAGTACCAGGACAACCTGTTCATGCTGGCCCTGTCCCGCGGCGGTCAGAACATCTGGATGTCCCCGCAGGACGCGGACGCGATCGGCGTCGTCGACAACGACTGGGTCGAGGCGGTCAACCGCAACGGCGTGATCGTCGCCCGGGCCGTCGTCTCGCACCGTATGCCGCAGGGCATGGTCTACATGCACCACGCGCAGGAACGCACGGTCGCCGTCCCGAAGACGGAGACCACCGGCCGGCGCGGCGGCATCCACAACTCGCTGACCCGGCTGATCCTCAAGCCGTCCCATCTCGTCGGCGGCTACGCCCAGTTGTCGTGGGCGTTCAACTACCTGGGCCCGACGGGCAACCAGCGCGACGAGGTCACGGTGATCCGCCGCCGCAGCCAGGAGGTCGAGTACTGATGCGTCCGATGGCCCAGATCGCGATGGTGATGAACCTCGACAAGTGCATCGGCTGTCACACCTGCTCGGTCACCTGCAAGCAGGCGTGGACCAACCGGCGTGGCATGGAGTACGTCTGGTTCAACAACGTCGAGACCCGCCCCGGCCAGGGCTACCCCCGCCGCTACGAGGACCAGGAACGCTGGCGCGGCGGCTGGGAGCTGAACCGGCGCGGCGCGCTCAAGCTGAAGGCGGGCGGGCGGATCCGCAAGCTCGCCGGGATCTTCTCCAACCCCGAACTGCCGGAGATCAAGGACTACTACGAGCCCTGGACGTACGACTACAGGAACCTCACCGACGCGCCCCTCGGTGACGACTTCCCGGTGGCGGAGCCGATATCGCAGCTCGACGGCAAACCGATGAAGATCGAGTGGTCGGCGAACTGGGACGACAACCTCGCCGGTGCCCCCGCCCACGGCGACCTGGACCCGATGGTCGAGCGGGCGCGCAAGCAGGCCTCGGACAAGGTGCGGTTCGAGTTCGAGCAGTCCTTCATGTTCTATCTGCCGCGCATCTGCGAGCACTGCCTCAACCCGTCCTGCGTGGCCTCCTGCCCGTCGGGGGCGATGTACAAGCGGGCGGAGGACGGCATCGTCCTCGTCGACCAGGACCGGTGCCGGGGCTGGCGGATGTGCGTGACGGGATGCCCGTACAAGAAGGTGTACTTCAACCATCGCACCGGCAAGGCGGAGAAGTGCACGATGTGCTATCCGCGGGTCGAGGTCGGTCTGCCGACGGTCTGCTCGGAGACGTGCGTGGGGCGGCTGCGGTATCTCGGGGTGATGCTGTACGACGCCGACAAGGTGACGGCGGCCGCCTCCGTTCGGGACGAACGCGCCCTGTACGAGGCGCAGTTGGATGTCTTCCTCGACCCCGAGGACTCCCGGGTGCGGCAGGAGTGCGAGGAGGCGGGAATCCCGTACGACTGGCTGGAAGCGGCACGCCGCTCCCCCGTGCACGCGCTGATCAGCAGGTACCGGGTGGCGCTGCCGCTGCATCCGGAGTACCGGACGATGCCGATGGTCTGGTACATCCCGCCGCTCTCCCCGGTGGTGGACGCGCTGACGGAGACCGGTCACGACGGTGAGGACGCGGGGAACCTGTTCGGCGCGATCGACAGCCTGCGCATCCCGCTGGAGTACCTGGCGGAGCTGTTCACCGCCGGCGACCTCGGCCCGGTCCGGTCCTCGCTGGAGAAGCTCGCCGCGATGCGCTCCCACATGCGGGCGATCAACCTCGGGGAGGAGCCGGACCCCTCGGTGCCGGCCGCCGTCGGCATGGGTGCCTACGAGATCGAGCAGATGTACCGGCTGCTGGCGATCGCCAAGTACGAGGACCGGTACGTGATTCCGACGGCCGCCATCGGCGATGCCCGGCGCCTTGAGGAGTCGGCGCTCCCGCAGGGGTGCAGCCTCGACTTCGACGGCGGGCCGGGCATGGGCGGGGACGGCCCCTTCGGCCGGGACTCGGGCCGCAAGCTGCTGCCGCTGGTGCCGGTGGAGGAGAACTTCCACATCCTGCGCGGACGGCAGACCGCCGACGACACCGACCCGGCCGCCGTGACCCACACATCCGACGCCGAGGAGGCGTGATGCCCTCCTTCGAGGTGCTCTACCAGGCAGCCGCGCTCTGCCTGACCTACCCCGACGACGACTTCCGCGCGCGCCTGCCACTCCTGCGTGAAGCCGCCCCGCAACTACGGGAGTTCACCGACCACGCCGCGGTCACGCCGCCACGGGAGCTCGCCGCGCACTACGTCGAGGTCTTCGACTTCGACAACCGCCACAGCCTGTACCTGAGCTGGTGGCACGACGGGGACACCCGGCGGCGCGGGATGTCGCTGGTCCGCTTCAAGGAGCTCTACCGCGCGCACGGCCTGGAGTTCACCGGCGAGGAACTGCCCGACTTCCTGCCCGCGGTCCTGGAGTTCGCGGCCCGCACCGGCAACACCGACCTGCTGCTGGAACACCGGGACGCCCTGGAGCAACTGCGCTCCCGGCTCACCGGCTTCGGGACTGCGTACGCGTCCGTCCTGGACGCCGTGTGCGCCACACTGCCGACCGCACACACAGGGGTGCGCTCATGACCACACTGCTCTGGGGCGTCCTGCCGTACGTCACCTTCGCCCTGCTCGTCGCCGGTCTCGTCTGGCGCCACCGCTACGACAGGTTCGGCTGGACCACGCGCTCGTCGCAGGTCCACGAGTCGAGACTCCTGAACATCGCCTCGCCCGCCTTCCACTACGGCATCCTGTTCGTGCTGGCCGGCCATGTCGTCAGGCTCTTCGTCCCCGAGTCGTGGACGGACGCGGTCGGCGTGAGCGAGCACACGTACCACCTGTTCTCCCTCTACGGCGGTACGGCGGCGGGGCTGCTCACGGTCGCCGGAATCGCGCTGCTGGTCTACCGTCGCCGCACCAACGCCCCGGTGTTCCGCGCGACGACGGTCAACGACAAGATCATGTACGTCGTCCTGCTCGCGGCGATCGTGATGGGCATGGTCGCCAAGCTGGCCCACGCCTCCGGCGACGGCTACGACTACCGCCAGTCGATCGCTGTCTGGGCCCGCAGCCTGTTCACCCTGCGGCCGGACATCGACCGGATGACGGGCGTGCCGGTGCTGTACGAGATCCACGCGGTGATCGGCATGGTGCTGATCGCGCTGGTGCCGTACACGCGGCTGGTGCACATGTTCAGCGCGCCGGTGCAGTACCTGTTCCGGCCGTATGTGGTGTACCGCAGCCGCGACCTCGAACAGCTGGGGCCGCGGCCGGAGCGGCGTGGCTGGGAGAAGGCCGGATCCTAGGCCGCCCCGCCCTTCTGGTCCTTCTCGTCGTCGACGATCTCCGCGTCCACCACGCCGTCGTCGTCCTGCGGTGAGGACTGCTCCGTGCCGGTGGCGCCGTCCGTCGGGGTCTGCTGGGACTGGGCGTACATGGCCTGGCCCATCTTCTGGCTGACGGTGGCGAGTTTCTCGACGCCGCTGCGCAGGGCGTTCGTCTCGGCGTTCTGCTCCAGTTGCTGCTTGAGCTCCGCGATCGCCGACTCGACCTCCGACCTGGTGTCCGCCGGGACCTGGGCCTCGTTGTCGCGGATGAACTTCTCGGTCTGGTAGACGAGCTGTTCGGCCTGGTTCCTCGTCTCCGCCGCCTCCCGGCGCTTGCGGTCCTCCTCGGCGTACTGCTCGGCGTCACGCATCATGCGGTCGATGTCGTCCTTGGGGAGGGCCGAGCCGCCGGTGACCGTCATCTTCTGTTCGCGGCCGGTGGCCAGGTCCTTGGCGGAGACGTGCATGATCCCGTTCGCGTCGATGTCGAACGCGACCTCGATCTGCGGCACCCCGCGCGGTGCCGGCGGCAGGCCGGTGAGGTCGAAGACGCCGAGCTTCTTGTTGTACGCGGCGATCTCGCGTTCGCCCTGGTAGACCTGGATGCCGACGGAGGGCTGGTTGTCGGCGGCCGTGGTGAAGATCTCCGAACGCCGGGTGGGGATCGTCGTGTTGCGTTCGATGAGCTTCGTCATGATGCCGCCCTTGGTCTCGATGCCGAGGGACAGCGGGGTGACGTCGAGGAGGAGGACGTCCTTGACGTCGCCGCGGATGACGCCGGCCTGGAGGGTCGCGCCGACGGCCACGACCTCGTCGGGGTTGACGCCCTTGTGCGGGTCCTTGCCGGTGAGTTCCTTGACGAGTTCGGTGACGGCGGGCATACGGGTGGAGCCGCCGACGAGGATGACGTGGTCGACCGCGGAAAGCTTGATGCCCGCGTCCTTGACCGCCTGGTGGAAGGGGGTCTTGCAGCGGTCGAGGAGGTCGGCGGTCAGTTCCTGGAACTGGGCCCGCGTCATCTTCTCGTCGAGGTGGAGGGGGCCCTCGGCGGAGGCGGTGATGTAGGGCAGGTTGATCGTCGTCTCGGAGGAGCTGGACAGCTCGATCTTGGCCTTCTCGGCGCCTTCACGAAGCCGCTGCAGCGCCATCTTGTCGTTGCCGAGGTCGATGCCGTACTGCCCCTTGAACTTCTTCACCAGGTGCTCGACGATCCGCTGGTCCCAGTCGTCACCGCCCAGGTGTGTGTCGCCGTTGGTGGCCTTGACCTCGATGACGCCGTCGCCGATCTCCAGCAGGGAGACGTCGAAGGTGCCGCCGCCGAGGTCGAAGACCAGCACCGTCTGCTCCTCACCCCGGTCGAGGCCGTAGGCGAGGGCGGCGGCCGTGGGCTCGTTGATGATCCTGAGGACCTTCAGGCCCGCGATCTCCCCGGCCTCCTTGGTGGCCTGCCGCTGGGCGTCGTCGAAGTACGCGGGGACGGTGATCACGGCGTCGGTGACGTCCTCGCCGAGGTAGGACTCGGCGTCCCGCTTCAGCTTCTGCAGCACCCGGGAGGACAGCTCCTGCGCCCGGTAGCGGGTGCCGTCGATGTCGCCCTGATCGGGGAAGCGCCAGTTGCCGTCGCCCATGTGCCGCTTCACGGAGCGGGCGGTGCGCTCGACGTTCGTCACCGCCTGCCGCTTGGCCACCTCACCCACGAGCACCTCGCCGTTCTTGGCGAAGGCCACGACCGAGGGTGTGGTCCTGGCTCCCTCCGCGTTGGCGACGACAGTGGGTTCGCCGCCCTCCAGGACGGCCACCACCGAGTTCGTGGTCCCGAGATCGATCCCGACCGCGCGTGCCATCGTTGTCCCCTTCCGCCAGGGCACCCCTTTGAACACCAGCACAAAACTTGAGTGGGTTCTTGTCAATGGGGCGAGTGACCCGGGGGACGGGCGCCAAACGGGGGCTGAGCGGGCGCTCAGCCCCCAGCGGAGCGCTCAGGCAAGCTTCGCCGACAGGGTGATCGTCGTGCCGGTCAGGGCCTGGCTGACCGGGCAGTTCTTCTTGGCGTCCTCAGCGGCGGCGACGAAGGTCTCGTTGTCGATGCCGGGAACCGTGCCCTCGACGGTGAGGTGGATGCCCGTGATGCCCTCACCCGGCTGGAAGCTCACGTCGGCCGAGGTGACGAGCTTGGTGGGCGGGGTGCCGGCGCCGTTCAGGGCGTGCGACAGCGCCATGGAGAAGCAGCTGGAGTGCGCTGCGGCGATCAGCTCCTCCGGGCTGGTCTTGCCGTTGGCATCCTGCGAGCGCGAGGCCCACGTGACCGGCTGCGCCGCGATGGCACCGGAAGAGTCGAAGTTGACGACACCGTTGCCCTCGAGCAGGTTGCCTTCCCAGACGGTGTGTGCGGAGCGCGTGGTTGCCACGATTCTTCCTTTCGCGTGGGGGCCCGTTTCCTGGGTCCGTACCCCCATCCGATCACACTCCGGCTCACTGCACGCGGAAGACCGGCCCACGCGGGGTGAACGGCAGCCGACGACCCTGTGGAATGAGGTACGCGTGCTCGCGCCGCACCCGCAGGACATCGCACCAGCCGTCCGTGATGATCAGCACGGGCGCGCCCGGCGGGAAGTCGTCCGCGCGCTGGAGAAGGTCGATCCCGGGCTGCAGGACCGTGCCTCCCCGGCCGTGCACCCGTACCCGCCCGGCGATGTCCGTCACCGGCACATAGCCCGCGTCGTGCGGCGCCGCGTCGCAGAACACCACGCGCGCCGCCGGTACGTCCCGGGCCTCGGCGTAGGAGGCGATGGCGCCGAGCGCCTTGCCGAGGAGCACCCGGTCCATGGAACCGGAGGTGTCCAGGACGACGCCGAAGGTGCAGCGGGCGATCTCCTCGGGCGGGAAGTAACGGCCCGCGCGCGGGATGTCGGGGGTCGACGCCTGGCGACGGGCGGGACGGGCGTACGTCCGCACCGGCTCCGGGCGCGGCACGAACTCGTCGAACCAGCGGGCCAGTCGGGCGTCCCACGGCAGCGGCGGATGGCTGAGCGCGCGGATCTCCTGGACCAGGCCCCCGGGCAGGAAACCGCGCTCTTGCTGCTGGTGCAGGTCCAGGCCGTGCGAGAGGCCCCGGCGGTAGAACTCGTCGAGGTCGCAGGTGTCGCCGGGCGGCCCGAGCGGGGCGCCGAGCACATCGCCGACGCCCTTGCCGCGCAGGGTGGCCAGCCGGCGCATCCGGCGCGGGTCGCCGGCGATGCGGTCGTACACCTCCTCCGCGGACAGGCCGGTGAACTGCGCGTCGTACAGGAGGCCTTGGGGCATCTCCCCGACCTGCATCTCGCGCAGCCAGCCGTTGATGACGTAGTCGCAGGCGACGTTGAACAGGTACGGGTCGCGGGTGCCGCACCGGTCGCCGTGACGCAGGGCGGCGTGGAGCATCTCGTGGGCGAGGATGAACCGCCATTCCTCGTCCTCGAAGTGACGCAGCGGGTTGATGTAGATCTCGCCGGCCTCGGCGTTGACGGCGGCGACGGCGATGCCGTGGGCATGGGCGAGTTCGGCGTCGGCGACCAGCCTGATGCCGGCCGCGATGCCGCCGAGCAGCGGGTAGGAGGTGATGAACCACTCCAGCGCCCACTGCCAGGGCCGTTTCTTGACCGGCTCGCCGTTCATGGAGTCGCGGCGGCCGCCCGCCATGTCCATCGCGGTGGAGACGGTCCGGGTCAGCGCGGTGGCGAAGGCCAGCTGGTGGTCGGGGGGCTGCGAGTACCAGCCCGTCCACTCCATCAGGAGCTGGTCGGGCTCCGGGCCCGCGGTGCCGCAGTGCTCGTAGGCGGCCGGGATGCCGTGCCGGCGCCAGCTCGCGGCGAGTTGCTCCTCGTCGCCGTCCGGGTACGACAGGGGCAGGTGCTCCGGGATCTGCCCCACGGGGAAGGAGAGCAGGAAGCGGTTGACGACGACGCAGCGTGCGGCGATGTCGTACCGGTCGGGCTGCTCGCGCTTGCCCTTCACCGCGGGGACGTGCCCGAAGCCGAGGTGCAGCAGAGCGTGCGCGATCGTCCACGCCCAAACGGCGGGCTCGGCGATGCGGGAGGGGTGGAAGTGCAGGTCGCCGTCGGAGTCGACACGGACCAGCCCGTCGCGGGGCGCATGCTCGCACTCCGCATGGCGGCAGATCCCGAACTCGACGGCGGCGAGCGCGGGGTTGGCGCGCACGAGCCGTAGCCCCTCGGTGAACGCTTCGGTCGCGAGGTCCCGCTTCCTGTGCCCCTTGCCCTGGTTGCGGCTCATCGCCGTGCCTCCACCAGCCGCGGCATGTCCCGCGCCGCCTCCACCAGGAACCAGGACGGGAGCACCGGGTTGCCGTCGGCGTCGGAGGCGATGACGCTCTGGGCGACCTCGACGGAGATCTCCGCGAGCTGCACGAGGAGCGACTTCGCGCGGTACGCGGTCTGCCGGCCGCTCGCCGACATGTGCTCCTTGCTCGCGGGCAGTTCCTTGATCAGGCGGCCGCGGAACGACTCGGCGAGGTAGTAGAGCAGGTCGCGGTCCGCCATGCGGTGCGGCCAGCGGGCGTCGCCCTTGATGATCGCCTCGATGCCGAACTGGCTGCGCACGATCTTGACGTAGCCGCAGAACGCGGTGGCGTGCGTCGGCGTCAGCGTGCCGTGCGCGAGGACTTTCAGCGTCTCCTCGTCGAGGTCGCGGCCGAAGGAGTGCAGGGCGTCGGAGAGCATGTGCCAGGAGCGGGGCGTGGAGAACGGCTCCTCGGTCTTCGGCGGCTTGGACCACAGGTGGTCGGGGCGGTCGGTGAGGTGGTCCAGGATCCACGGGTGGATGCCGTTGTTCGCGGCCCAGGTCAGCCAGTCCTTGGCGGAGGCCTCGAGGTGGACGTGGGTGAGACGGTTGACGAGCGCGGAGGCGATGGGCCGGGCGAGCGCGTTGTCGGTGGCCCGGTTTCCGGCGCCGATGACGATGGACCCCTTGGGCAGTTCGTAGGTGCCGATACGGCGGTCCAGGATCAGCGAGTAGAACGCCTTCTGCACATCCGGGGTGGCCGCGTTCAGCTCGTCCAGGAACAGGCAGTACGGCTCGTCGCGGGCGATCGCCTCCGGCGGGCAGAACACCGACCGCCCGTCCCGGATCTGCGGCACGCCGATCAGGTCCTCCGGGGCGAGCTGGGTGCCGAGCAGGCTCACGCACTCCAGCCCCAGCGACTCGGCGAAGTCCCTGACGAGGGAGGACTTTCCGATGCCGGGGGCGCCCCAGATGAAGACCGGCCGCACGGTGGCGAGGCCGAGCAGGAGGTCGGGGATACGGGCGGGCGTGACGGTTACGGCTGCCTGCAAGGCAGGGGCTCCTTGGGATGTTCGAGAAGGGCGTGCAGGTGTGCGACGCCGGATACGACCAGTGTGTGCGGGCCGCGTGACCGGCGCAGCCGATTTTCCGGCGGTCCGGCGTGACCGGAATGTGCCCTGGGCAAAACCGTCGGGCGGTGACACGTTGAAGCACGGTCCTCCGTGAGAGCCGCTCCTTCGTTCATGGGGGTACGCAGGAGCGGCGCCCCCCACCGGGCGGTCAGGCCGCCCGCTGGTCCTGCCGCTCCGTCAGCGGCACTTGAGGGCCGTCCGCCTCCCGCAGCCAGCGCCGCAGCACGCGGTGGACGTGCTCGGCGCCGACGAGGTCCTCCCCGTCGTCGACGGGCGCGGAGAAGGCCAGCGGCGACAGCAGGAACGGCTTGCCCTGCGCGCCGCCGAGTCCGCCGTGCGAGCCGATCTGCTCCTCGAAGGCGAGGACCTCGCCGTCGGCCGGGTCGAATGCGGAGTTGACCATGATGTCGGCGGCGTTCGGGAAGGCGTGCGTGCGGCGTACGACGTCGGCGGCGCCCGGCCCGAACGCCTCCAACGGCCCGGGCTTGTCGTCCAGTTGATCGAGGGGGATCTCCGCACCGTACGCGCCGAGCACGACCCCGCCGTGCTCGGCGCTGCGCACGAGCAGGAAGCCGACGCCGGGATGGTTGGCGAGGGTGCTGAGCAGGGCCGGGTGGCGGGCGTCGATCTCCTCCTTGGTCATCCGGTGCGGCACGTCCGGGAAGGAGACCAGGCCGAGGTTGCCGGAGGCCAGCACGATCGGCTCCGAACGGCGCGAGGGGCGGTGCTGCTCGCCGCCCTCCTCGACGGGGATGCGCAGCGCCGCGCGGACCGCCGCCCGGGCCTCGGCGCCGCTGTGGGTGCGCTGCGCCCGGCGCGGCACGGGCAGCCCGCAGCCGGCGCGCACCAGGTCGCCGAGGCCGAGACCGTAGCGGGAGCGGAAGGTCTCGCCGGGGCTCTGGCCATGGTCCGACAGCACGACGATGCGGTACGGCCGCGGGGCGTGCTCGGCGACCTTCTCGATCAACGCCAGCGCGCGGTCGAGGCGTTCGAGGACCTTCTCGGTGTCGCGGCCGGCCGGCCCGGAGTGGTGGGCCACTTCGTCGTACGCCACGAGGTCGGCGTAGACGGCGGTGCGGCCGGCGAGCATGTCGCCCATCACCGCGGCGACGACGACGTCCCGTTCGACGACGGTCGCGAAGGCGCGGATGAACGGGTAGAGGCCGCCGCGGGAGACCCTCGGCCGGACCTGCCGGGCCCGGGCCAGGGTGGACTGGCCGATCTCCCGGCCGACCTCGGCGATGAAGGAGAGCGCCGTGCGTACGGCGTTGGCCGGGTCGGAGAAGTAGGCGAAGTAGCCGGCCCGGGAGCGGTTCTCCCGGCCGCGTCGTCTGGCCGCGATGGACAGCACGAGAGCCTGCTCGTCGGCGCCGCCGCTGAAGAGGTTGCCGCGGCTGGCTCCGTCGGCGCCGAGGAGCCCGCCGTCACCGGTGCGTTCGATGGCCCGGCGCTGGAGTTCGGCGGCGCTGGTGGGGCGGTTGCAGACCATCACCTCGCGGCCGGCCTTCTCGTACCAGCGGAACGCGGGGACGTCGTGGTTGCTGCCGTGCAGGATGCCGAGCTGGCTGGCGCCGGTCTGGCTGGACCAGTCGGTGCGCCAGGGGGTGAGCCGGTGGGTGGGGCGGGCGGCGCCGCCGGGGCTGTCGCCTGTGCCGTCGCCGAGCCAGCGGGCGACGGTCGGCATCAGGTCCTTGCCGACGGCGTCGAGGAGGATGTCGTGGCCGACGCCGTCGAGCTGGACGAAGACGGTGCCGGGGCTGGACGGTCCGGGTGGCAGGGCCCGGCGCCGGCGGTCGGCGAGGCGGTACAGGCGGCGCCGGTACGCGTCGTCGTCCCGTACGGCCAGGGCGGCGCCCGTGGCGGAGGCGACGGCGGACATCACGGCGGCGACGATGACGGCGGTCTCGGGGGCGGCCTCGCTGTCACCGGAGGGCACCAGGCGCAGGGCGACGATGAGCAGCGAGCCGTTGAGGAAGAACACCAGCAGGCCGAGCACGAGGGCGGGCACGAGCAGCAGGAGCCGTACGAGGAGGGGCCAGAAGAGCGCCGAGAGCAGACCGAACGCACCTGCGCCCAGGGCCGCGGTGATGGCGATACGGGTGGCGCTGTCGCCGTCCGCCGACTGCAGTTGGAAGTCGGGCAGGAGGCCGGCGAGCACGAGCATGGTGAGGGTGGACACGGCCCATACGGCAACGCTCCGCCCGATCTGACTGGCGACCCGTCGCCAACGCCCGTCACGCACGCCCAGCCCACCTCACGTCCCGGCCCGCCGCCCCGAAACGGGCCTTTCGCACCCAGCGTGGCACATGGCTGTGACAGCGGCCGGTGGTCTTCGGCCCTCCAGAGGGCCGGGCTCACCCGTTCCTGGGGGCTGCCGCCCCAGCCCCCCGAACCCCATCGTCAGCGCCCGTCGTACCCGGCCGTCGGCATCGACAGCCTCCGGTGTACCCGGGCCTTCATCTGGGCGTCGTACAGCGGCTCCGCGCGGCCCACCGTCTCCACCCGCACCCCGCGCCGGGCGCACTCCGCGGTGAACTCCTCGACGGACGACAGGGCGCTCTCCAGCACCCTGCGGCTGGGCGCCACGAACAGATCGAGGCCAGAGCGGACGCCTTCCCACAGCACGCTGTGGTCGGCCCGCAACGCCCGTACGAGAAGCTCGCGCGCGACGACGTACCCGTGCTCGGCCGCCCAGTGCGCGCACATCGCGTGCTGGCTGCGGGAGTCCACCAGGAAGGGATCGGCGTCCAGCTCTTCGAGCGGCGTCAGACTGGCGATCGCCGTGACGCGCACTACGGATGGCCCCATGGCGCCCCCCTCACCTCCGGGTTTCGCCGCCGACCCTACTCCAGCCCGTACGCTTCGGGGAGTCGCGCGAAGGAGGCAAAGCAGGTGCCGGTGGAGATCACCTGGTGGGGGCACGCCACCTGCACGATCGAGGACTCGAACGTGCGCGTCCTCACCGACCCCTTGTTCGCGCGCCGGCTCGCACACCTGCGCCGCCGCCGGGGTGCGCCGCCGCCGCCCGACGCCCGGCGCGCGGACGTCGCCCTGGTCTCCCACCTCCACGCCGACCACCTGCATGTGCCGTCCCTGGCCAGGCTGCCGCAGGGCACCCGCTTGCTCGTGCCCGCCGGCGCGCCCCGCGCGGTGCCGGGCCTGCGCCGCCTCACCTGGCTGCGGGTGACCGAGATGGCGCCCGGGGACGTGACGTCGGTGGGCGAGCTGACCGTGCGGGCCGTGCCCGCGCGGCACGACGGGCGGCGACTGCCCGTCGGCCCGCACCGCTCCCCCGCCCTCGGCTACGTCATCGAGGGCGAGGCACGCACGTACTTCGCCGGGGACACCGGGCTGTTCGACGCCATGGCGAAGGAGGTCGGGCCGGTGGACGTGACGCTGCTGCCGGTGGGCGGCTGGGGGCCGTATCTCGGGGAAGGCCATCTGGACGCGGGACGGGCGGCCGAGGCACTGGCCCGGCTCTCGCCGCGCAGTGCTGTGCCGGTTCACTACGGCACCTACTGGCCGATCGGCATGGACGCCGTACGTCCCCATGAATTCCACTCGCCCGGCGACGAGTTCGCACGGCTCGCGGCCGAACGCGCGCCCGGCGTGGCGGTGCACCGGCTGGCGCACGGGGACAGCGTGCGCCTGGGGGTGGCCCCGTGACGACACTGGCCGCCACCGCGACGACGATCCCGCCGGAGTCGACGCAGCAGGCGATCGGCTATCCGTCGCTGTTTCTGCTGGTGCTGATCGGGGCGCTGGTGCCCGTCGTGCCGACGGGCGCGTTGGTGAGTTCGGCGGCGGTGGTGGCGTTTCACCAGACGGCGCCGTTCTCGCTGGCGCTGGTGTTCGTGACGGCGTCGACGGCCGCGTTCCTGGGCGATGCGACGCTGTACTGGCTGGGCAGGCGCGGCATGGGCTCGAAGAACGGCTCGCGCTGGCTGGAGGCGATCCGTTCGCGCGCGCCGGAGGAGCGGCTCACGCAGGCGCAGGACAAGCTCGCGGCCCACGGTGTCGCCGTGCTGGTGCTGTCCCGGCTGGTGCCGGCGGGGCGGCTTCCGGTGATGCTGGCGTGTCTGCTGGCGAAGTGGCCGATGCGGCGGTTCGCGCGCGGCAACCTTCCGGCGTGCCTGGCGTGGGCGGTGACGTATCAGTTGATCGGGATCCTGGGGGGCTCGCTGTTCGACGAGCCGTGGGAGGGCGTGGTGGCGGCCGTTGCGCTGACCGTGCTGATCAGCGCCGTCCCAGGTGTGTGGCGGAGGATCCGGAAGGGAACCGAGGCCGCCTAGACCCTGGTCCCCCGCGCGGCCTTGCGCCGGCCACCGCCTTACTCGAGGACGCGTGATCCTCCCACCGGCAGGTCCCACAGGTCCTCCCGGTCCAGCCCCGCCTTCTCCCACGCCGCACGCACGCGCGTGAGCGGTTCCAGGACCGGCTCCGCCGACAGGACGAACGTCGCCCAGTGCATCGGCGCCATCCTGCGCGCGCCGAGATCCTGGGCTGCTCGCACCGCCTCCTCGGGGTCGCAGTGGACGTCGCTGAGCCACCAGCGGGGGTCGTAGGCGCCGATGGGGAGCAGGGCGAGGTCGATGCCGGGGTAGCGCTCGCCGATGCGGGTGAACCAGTGGCCGTAACCGGTGTCGCCCGCGAAGTACACGCGCTGTCCGTCGGGGGCGGTGAGCACCCAGCCGCCCCACAGGCTGCGGCAGGTGTCGATGAGGGTGCGCTTGGACCAGTGGTGGGCGGGCACGAAGTCGAAGCGGACGCCGGACAGTTCGGCCGCCTCCCACCAGTCCAGCTCGGTGACCTGGGTGAACCTGCGGCGCCGGAACCAGCCGGCGAGCCCGGCCGGCGCGAACACGGGGGTGTCGCGCGGGAGTCGGCGCAGTGTGGGGGCGTCCAGGTGGTCGTAGTGGTTGTGGCTGACGACGACCGCGTCGACGCGCGGCAGGTCGCTCCAGGCGATGCCGACGGGGGTGATACGGGCCGGGGTGCCGAGGATACGGCGTGACCAGACCGGGTCGGTGAGGACGGTCAGCCCGCCGATCCGGACGACCCAACTGGCGTGCCCCGCCCATGAGACGGCGACCGTGCGCGCGTCCACGCGGGGCAGCGGGCCCGGCTCGAAGGGCAGCCGCGGGATGTCGGCGAGGCCCTCCCGGCCGGGGCGTACGGCGCCCTCGCGGGCGAAGCGGGCGAGGGCCTTGATACCGGGGAGGGGGGCGGTGAGGCGGTCGTGGAAGGTCCGTGGCCACGCCCGGCGTTCGTTCAGCGGGCGGGGTGCGGCGAGCGGCGGGAACGGGGGCGCGAACGGCGACGCGTCCGCCGGGGCGTCGGCCTCCCGCGTGGTCGCGCTTGCCGTGCTCGCTCGCGTGGTGGTCGTACGCGTGGTGGTCATACGCGTGGTGGCCGTGGGCGAGGTGGTCGTGGGCGAGGTGGTCGACTCGGACTGCTGCGTCATCGAGGAGGCTCCCATCGCTCAGCGTCGTCGCGGAGATCGTCGAAGACCGACTTCAAGTGGATCAACGCGCGTTGCACGTGTGGCAGTTCCAACGGCGAGGGTGAACTGATGCATTCCGTGCGTTCCTCGTCGGTGCCCGCCACGAGCGCGCCGGTGGACAGCCGTACGCGCAACGCCCCGAGCTCGTCGCCGAAGCGGTGCCCGCCCGGCGCCGGCATGCCCAGGCGGGCGGCGAGGAAGTCCTCCAGGTCCTGCGCGTCCCCCACGCCGTGCGAGGACAGCCCGGCGCGCAGGGGGCCGAGGTCGACGTACACGTGCCGCCCGGCCTGCGGCGGCCGCGCCAGGGCCCCGGCACCGACGGCGGCCGCGTGCGCGGCGCCGGCAACGCGCGCGTGCAGGCGTACGGCGGAGGTGACCCGCGCGGTGACCGGGTCGGGCTCCGCCAGCGCGTAACCGGCCGCGAGGGCGACGGGGCCGGCGACGCGGGCGCCGAGCGCGGTGAGCACGTCCAGCACGCGCGCGTGGAGGCCGTCGCCGTCCTCGCCCCCGGGGAACCGGGCGATCGCGGCCGGCCAGCCCGGCGGGAGGTGGGCGCCGGCCAGGTCCGTGACGACGGTGACCTGCTCGGGCAGCATCTCGGCGGGGCTGAGCAGCACGGTGTCGTGCGGGGCGTGCAGGGTGTCGCGCCACGTCTCGTCGCTGACCAGGTGCAGTCCCTCGTCGGTGGCCGCCTCCAGGGTCTCGTGCAGCATCTCGGGCGGGGCCACGGTGGCGGTGGGGTCGTCGGCGACGGACAGCACGAGCAGCCGCGGGTCACCGCCCTCGGCGCGGACCCGGCGCACGGTCTCCAGGAGGGTGTACGGGTCCGGGACACCGCCGCACTCTGCCGGTGTGGCCACGTGGAAGACGGGTCTGCCCAGCAGGCGTGCGTACGGCGCCCACCAGGCGGCACAGGGCCGCGGCACCAGGACGTCACCGCCGAGCGCGAAGGTCAGCGCGAGCAGCAGGGCGGGGGCACCGGGGCCGGCCACCGCCCGCTCGGGTGCGGTCGGCAGGCCACGCCGTTCCCAGTAGCCGCAGGCGGCGTCCAGGAGCGCGGGGCCGCCCCCGATCGGTTCGCTCTCGGACCGCCCCGCGGCCGCGGCGAGCACGGCGGCCAGCTCGGGCAGCACGGGCAGCCCGTCGTCCGGGAGCGGCGGCCCGTAACGGACGGGGCCGTGGCCTTCGGGGTCCGTCCGGCGCATCGGTGCCTCCGAGCTGTGCCTGGTGCTGGGTGGTTCGTCGTGGTTCGGTGCTCCGTGCGGGTCGGTGTGCCGTGCTGCGCGTGGTGCGGGTCCTGCGGTTCGTAAGGTGCGGGGGCCGCGTCGCGCATACTTCCGGTGCTCTGCGTACCCATCGTGGGGCCACCCCATGGGCACCCGCCGGGGTTTCGCCCGTCGTGGCACCGGACGTCCCCGGCCGACCGGCGTCCCTCCGGAAGTGTGTTCGTACGGATCAGTCCTGCGCGGCGGGCGACTTGCGGCGCAGCCGGTACAGCGCGCCACCCATGGCACCCGCGATCAGGACGCCGCCGGCGATCAGCGCGGGGACGGAGTCCGTGAAGGCACCGCCCGCGCCGGCCTGCACACCGTGCTCCTTGGCCGCGCTGCCGCAGTCCTCCGCATGCGACTCGCCCGCGCCCCAGGGGGCCTCATTCTCCCTCGGGTTCGAGTAGGGGTCGCTCATGTGGGGGTGGGTACCGTCCGAACGGGAATCGGCGCAGGGATGGCGGCTGCCGCTGCCGTTGCCGTCCTTGCCGCCCTCCTTGCCGCCCTCGCTGCCGTCCATGCCACCTTCAGCGCCTCCCTTGCCGCCCTCGGTGCCGCCTTGGCTTCCCTGGGTGCCGGTCTGTCCGCCCTCGATGCCGGTCTGTCCGGCCTCGGTGCCGTCCTGGCCACCGCCACCGCTGTCCGTGCCTCCGTCGCTGTCGCGGGTCACTGTGAACGTCGCGCTCCATGGCTTGCCCTCCCCGCCGGCTGCCGCAGGGCAGGCTCCGTCCACGGTCCACGCGGAGTCGGATCCGACCGCGTCCGGGTCGCCCTCGAAGTTGTCGGCCGGCGGGACGCGGGCGGTGCCGCTGTAGGCGGGCCCCGCCGCCTTCTCGTCGTTGCCGGATACCTGCTTCAGCTGGACGGTGCCCTCCTCGAACGCCTGTGAGGTGGCGTCGACGGTGGTGGGCGCCTGCCCGTCGAGCGTGTCGCAGGAGACGGACACGTTCACGCTGCCGCCCGGGGACACGGTGCCGGGGCTGACCTCCGCGGCCGGGTCCGACCAGGCGGCCGAGGCGGCGAAGCCCAGGACGACACCGATGAGGGCGGCGACGGACAGGGCACGGGCGGTGCGGCGCATGGGGTGGACTCCTTCGGCCGACGGCTGCGGGAATGGGGCGGTCGTGCCCCCGCTGCCATGACAGCCCTCCCGGCGCCCGGGCGCGCGCGGCCGGACACCATTCGCGGGACGGGGACGGCCGAGCGGGTGACGCCGTGGGATCGGCAGGGGCGCTCGAGGCGAGTTCGGTTTCCGAACGGGGCCGCATGTGATGCATCCGGTTTCCGCACTCGGGCGACCTCAGCAGGTCCGGTTTCCAGACCGAGACGGCTCAAGTGAGTCCGGTTTCCCAACCGAGTCCGCCACCGCGACTCCGCCGCCCCCACGCCCCCCTGTCAGTTCATCAGCGCCGCCAGATCCCGCTCCAGTCCCCGTCCCCGCCTGCTGACGACGCCGGACGCGACGTCCGCCAGCTTGCGGTTGGTGCCCTGTGAGATGCGGCGCAGTACCGAGAAGGCGGCGTCGGCGTCGCAGCCGAGGACGTGCATGACGATGCCGCACGCCTGGTCGACGACGGGCCGGGAGCGCAGGGCGGCGCCGAGGTGGCCGAGTTCGGTGAGCGCGGCGCGGTAGGAGCGGTCGCGGACCAGGCAGCTCGCGGCGAGTTCGCCGAGTGCCTGCGCGGGCCCGTAAGAGGCGTTGTCCAGGGCGCCGGGCCGGAAGCTGTAGAGGCTGAGCGTCACGGTGAGCCCGGAGCGGCGGAACGGCAGCGTGACGCTGGACCGCACGCCCGAGTCGAGCGCCATCGCGCGGTACTCGGGCCAGCGCTCGTCGCGCAGCAGGTCGGCCGAGTCCACGGGCTCGCCGTGTTCCAGCGCGTCCGGAATGGGCCCGTCCCCGGAGCGGAGCTGCACGGCGACGAGTCCGGCGAGGTCGGGATGGGTGACGGCGGCCGGCCGTTCGGCTTCGGCCTCGCACACCATGCTGCTCGCGCCGCAGCAGTCGGCGGTGCAGCGCACGGCCTGTTCGGCCAACTCGGACAGTCTGCGCCCCGGAAGGGCGGCCTCGGCCGACTCGTCACCCCAGCGGTCCACCTGTTCGTGAGCGGGCATGCTCGACTCCTCCTCCTTGGTGCGCGTGCCCCGTCCCGGGCCGGGAAAACAACAGAAGAACAGGCCGGGCCGGTTGCTGCCCCGGCGCCCCGAATCGCCTTGCCGCCAGCTAGGTTCGTCACCATGGCGCAGACGGACGAATTCGGTGAAGAGCTCGTGGACTTCGTGCGCCGCGTCGCGGAACTCAAGGCGGCGCGGTCCGTTTCGGGAGGGGATCTGCCGACGGTCCTCGACGCGGCCATCTTCGAACTCGACCACGTCGCCGACCAGTTGTGGCCCTGGTACGAGCGGCTGTCCTCGGGCGGACAGCCCCGTACGGGCTCCGCCGACCGCCAGGAGCAGCATCTGCTGCGCGCGGTGTTCCAGCGGTTTCCGCTGCCGGTGGCCCTGGTGGACCGGGCGGCGGTGGTGCGTCGGCTGAACTTCGCGGCGACGTCGTTCACGGGCGTCCGGGCGGGCTTTGCGACGGGCCGCCCGCTGACCGCTCTGCTCGCCCACGCCGACCGGGCGGCGTTCCGTTCCCAGGCCGCCGCGGTGGCCCGCGGCGAAGGCGACCGCAGCCTCACCGTGCACCTCCAGCAGCAGCCGTCCGCACCGGTCCACACGACCCTGGCCGCCGTACGCCCGAGCGGGGAGCCGCACCCCACCGTGCTGGTGGTGCTGCAGCCCGGCGATCCCCTGGCACCCGGCACACCGCCCGCCATCGCCACCTCGGCGCCCTCGGTCCCCGACCTCACCGAGACGACCCGGCACGCGGCCCTGATGGACCTCCTGGACGAGATGACCACGACCCTGCTGACCGCCCCGCGCGGCGACCGCGACGCGATCGTCCGCCGGGCGGCCCAGGTCCTCCACGGCCGGTTCGCCGACTGGGTGATCGTCGACATGGGCAGCGCCAGGATGTCCCGTACGACGGTGCTGGCCCCCTCGGCCGAGGAAGCGGCCGCGCTCGCGGAACGGGACCCGGCCCTGTCCCCCCTGATCACGGAGGCGGCACACACCGGTTCCCCGTCCCTCCAGGTCCGCCCCGAGGACCCGGACGCCTTCGGCAGAACCGCGGAGGGCGCCCCCGTCCTCGTACAGGCGAACGTCACGTCACTGCTGTGCGTGCCCCTGAGGGTCGGGGGCGCCGTACAGGGCGTGCTCACCCTCTTCCGCTGCGGAGCCCGCCTGGCGTTCTCCATGGCGGAGGCGAAGGCGATGGACACGGTGTCCCGCCATATGGCGTTGGCGATGACGGCAACGCCCTAGTGGGGCTCAGGCCACGTCACTGAGGACCTGTTCCCGCACCCGACTGCAGCACCGGCTGATCAGCCGGGACACGTGCATCTGCGAGATCCCCAGGTGCTCGGCGATCCGGCTCTGGGTCATGTCGCCGAAGAACCGCATGTACAGGATGGCTCGCTCACGCTCGGGCAGCGCCGCCAGGCGGGGCGCGACGGCCTCACGGTCGACCACCGTGTCCAGCGCGGGGTCGGCGGAGCCCAAGGCGTCGCTCAGCGAGTAGCCGTCATCGCTGCCGGGCAGTTCCGCGTCCAGCGACAGGGCGGTGAAACTCTCGAGCGCCTCGAGGCCGACCTTGACGTCGGCCTCGCTCATGTCCGCGTGCTCGGCGATCTCGGCGACGGTCGGCCTGCGGCCGGAGACGGTCTGCAGATCCTGGACGGCGAACCGTACCCGGTTGCGCAGGTCCTGCACCCGGCGGGGCACATGCAGCGTCCACATGTGGTCCCGGAAGTGCCGCTTGATCTCGCCGGTGATGGTGGGCACGGCGTAGCTCTCGAAGGCGTTGCCGCGCTCGGGGTCGTAGCGGTCGACGGCCTTGACCAGGCCGAGCGCGGCCACCTGCCGCAGATCCTCGAAGCTCTCGCCGCGGCTGCGGAACCGCCCGGCGAGCCGGTCGGCCATGGGCAGCCACGCCTCGACGATCCTGTCTCGGACGGTGTCGCGCTGCTGCCCCTCCGGCAGCGTGGCGAGCCTGCGGAAGTCCTCCGCGGTGTCGGGGGCGTCGTCGTGCGGGTGGTGCTTCGCGCTCACTGGAGTGGGCATGGTGCGTCGCAACTCCCTTGGCTGTGCTCTGGTTTGGACGGTTACCGCGGGAGTGGAGGGCGCGTACCGGAACCGGACACACCCGTGGCGGGGAAACGCCGCTCCCACGGACGTGCCTCCTGTCCGAAGCACTGATGGTTCGCCTGCCCCCACGTCGGCGCCGCAAACACCGCGCGGGCCGACCGCCCCCTCAGAGCCTGTGGCTCTCAACGGACCGGCGCCACCCGCTCCGGCCTGTCGTCCTCCTGCTCCCGCGGCAGCAACAGGTCCTCGTAACGGCCCAGCGCCAGCACCACGCCGAGCATGACGAGCGGGAGCAGCACAGCGAGCAGCACCATGGCCTGGTCCTTCCCCAGAAGGTGCGCGGGGGGTGGGAGCCGGGTCTCCCTCCTTCCGGTGGGCAAACCCTGTGTCGGCCCCCGGTGTGCGGGTACGCGGTGCGCAGCCCGAAGATCTGGAGGGAGTCATGCAGCGAGGCAGTGACCGGCTGAGCGTTCACCGTGACGACGAGATGAAGCACGAACTGCAGGGGCTGCTGCGGTCCGGGCACCCCACGCGGACCGAGGAGTGGCACGATCCGGAGCCGTCCGCCGAGGACGATCCGCAGGTCGCGCGCGGGCCGGTGGGATGGCCGGGGCCGTCGGCGGCGTCCCTGGAGACGGTCCGGCTGGAGCTGGCGCGGATCCTGGGCCGTGGTGCCTTCCCGGCGAGCCCCCGGGAGCTGATCGGTGAGCTGCGCCGCGGGTATGCGCCCGACGCCCTTGTCGAGTCGCTGGAGCGCCTGCCGCGTTCGACGCGCTACGCCAATGTCCAGGAGCTGGCCGAGGACCTGACCGGCGCCGGGCGGTCCGCCCGGCGGAGGAACGCATAGCGGCCCGGCCGGCGGGTGCCGCGGGCGAGGTCGCGCCGACGCGGCCGTGGTACCCGCACCGGCCGGGTGCGCCGAGGAGGGCCAGAGATGGCTGTGTTCGTGAAGGACGTCATGACTCCGGGCGTGGTCGCCGTCCGCCCGGACGCCTCACTCGTCGAGGCGGCGCAGCTGATGCGCACGCAGGACATCGGCGATGTGGTGGTGGCCGACGGGCAACAGGTCGTTGGCGTGCTCACTGATCGTGACATCACGGTACGGGCGGTCGCGGACGGCGCTGATCCGCTGACCGTGAGCGTCGAGTCGGTGTGCTCCCGGAACCCGGTGGTGATCGGCCCGGGCGAGCGGTTGTCGGTGGCGATCTCGCTGATGCGCGAGCACGCCGTACGGCGGCTGCCGGTCATCGAGGAGGGCCTGCCGGTCGGCGTCGTCAGCCTCGGGGACCTGGCTGAGACCCAGGACCCGGACTCGGCATTGGCCGAGATCAGCCGTGCGGCTCCGGGCGAGTGAGCGCATGGGGCGGGTCGAGTGGCCGTATGTGCTGGGTTCGGGTGACCGTATGAGCCGGGTCGGGGTGATCGTGTGAGCCGCGACCAAGCCGCCGAGATCAGCGCCTCGGGCGTGACCGTGGACGTCGGCGACGCCACGGTTCGGTATCTGCTGTACGGGCTTCTGCCGAGCTGGTTCGTACCGGGAGTGGCCGACTGGTGGATGCACCGGCGGACCCGGATCGAGGAGACGGCGGGCACCAGGGAGTCGCTCATCCACTCGCTGATGATGACGGAGGTCGGCATCCCGATCGCGTTGACCCTCCGCTACGAGGTCAACCCGCTGCTGCTCACCGTGCAGTTGGGCGCGACCGCCGCGCACGAGGCGACCGCGCTGTGGGACGTGCGCACGGCGGTCGACAGCGACCGCGAGGTGAAACCCGTCGAGCAGCACATCCACAGCTTCCTGGAGTCCCTGCCGTTCGGCGCGCTGGCCTCGCTGATGTGTCTGCACGCCGACCAGGTGAAGTCCCTGCTGCGCGGCGGTCGCGGTGACGTCGACGCGTGGCGTCTCGTACCGCGCCGGCGGCCGCTGTCCCGTGGCTACCTGGCGGGCATCGCGGCCGCGATCGGCACCTGCGTGCTGCTGCCGTACGGCGAGGAACTGCTGCGTTGTGTGCGCACGGCCCGGCGGAACAGGAAGCGCACGAACGACGACCAGGCCCGTTTCCGGGCCGGGGAAGGACGTTGAGGAATCATGCGTATCGCTTTTCTGACGGCCCCTGAGGGCGTCGAGGAGGTCGAGCTCACCGAACCGTGGCGGGCCGCGGTGGACGCCGGGCACGAGCCGGTGCTGGTGTCGACGAAGCCCGGCACGATCCAGGCCTTCCACCATCTCGACAAGGCGGAGAAGTTCCCGGTGCAGGAGGTCGTGGGCGAGACGTCGGCGGACTCCTTCGGCGGGCTGGTCCTGCCGGGCGGCGTGGCCAACCCGGACTATCTGCGGATGAACCGCAAGGCCGTCGCGTTCGTGCGGGACTTCTTCGACCGGGGCCTGCCGGTGGCCTCGATCTGCCATGCCGCGTGGACGCTGGTGGAGGCGGACGTCGTGCGCGGCCGGGTGCTCACCTCCTGGCCGAGCCTGCGGACCGATGTCCGCAACGCGGGCGGCACCTGGGTCGACGAGCAGGTGCGGATCTGCGACCACGGCCCCAACAAGCTGGTCACCAGCCGTAAGCCGGACGACCTGAAGGCGTTCTGCGAGACGTTCCTGGATGTGTTCGACAGGGAGGCGAGGGAAACAGTCTGATGGCAGACCGCAAGCAGGAGCAGCGGGAGTTCCACCGGGCGGACGATCCCACGGGAGGGCCGCTCACCACCGACCAGGGAGTGGAGGTCGACCACACCGACGACTCGCTCGCCGCCGGCGAACGCGGGCCGACGCTGATGGAGGACTTCCACTTCCGGGAGAAGCTCACCCACTTCGACCACGAGCGGATCCCGGAGCGGGTGGTGCACGCGCGCGGCGCGGGCGCATACGGGTATTTCGAACCGTACGAGTCCTGCGCGGAGTTCACCCGCGCGGCGTTCCTCCAGGATCCTTCCGTGCAGACCCCGGTGTTCGTACGGTTCTCCACCGTCCAGGGGCCGAAGGGCTCGGCGGACACCGTGCGGGACGTGCGGGGATTCGCGACCAAGTTCTATACCTCGGAAGGCAATTACGACCTGGTCGGGAACAACTTCCCGGTCTTCTTCATCCAGGACGGCATCAAGTTCCCCGACTTCGTGCACGCGGTGAAGCCGGAACCGCACAACGACATCCCGACCGGCGCCTCCGCGCACGACACCCTGTGGGACTTCGTGTCGCTCCAGCCGGAGACACTGCACGCGATCATGTGGCTGATGTCGGACCGGGCGATCCCGCGCAGTTACCGCATGATGCAGGGCTTCGGCGTGCACACGTTCCGCTTCGTGAACGCCGAGGGGCGCGGGACGTTCGTGAAGTTCCACTGGAAGCCGAAGCTGGGCGTGCACTCGTTGGTGTGGGACGAGGCTCAGGAGTGCCAGGGCCGTGACCCGGACTTCAACCGGCGGGACCTGTGGGACGCCATCGAGGCGGGCGAGTACCCGGAGTGGGAGCTGGGCGTCCAACTGGTGCCGGAGGAGGACGAGTTCGCCTTCGACTTCGATCTGCTGGACGCCACGAAGATCATTCCTGAGGAGCAGGTGCCGGTACGGCCGATCGGCCGCATGGTGCTGAACCGCAACCCGGAGAATTTCTTCGCGGAGACCGAGCAGGTCGCCTTCCACACGGCGAACGTCGTCCCCGGCATCGACTTCACCAACGACCCGCTGCTCCAGGCCCGCAACTTCTCCTACCTGGACACACAGCTGATCCGGCTCGGCGGCCCCAACTTCGCGCAGCTGCCGGTGAACCGGCCGGTGACGCCCGTACGGACCAACCAGCGCGACGGCTACCACCAGAGCGCGCTGCACAGCGGCACGAACTACTTCCCCAACTCCCTCGGCGGTGGCTGCCCCGCGCACGCCGGTGCCGACGCGGGCGCGTACACCCACTACGCCGAGCGCGTCGACGGCGCCAAGATCAGGCGACGTAGCGCGAGTTTCCAGGATCACCACAGCCAGCCCGCGATGTTCTGGAACAGCATGGCGGACTGGGAGAAGGAGCACATCGTCGCGGCCTTCCGGTTCGAGCTGGGCAAGGTCGGCTCCAAGGCAGTGCGGGCCCGTACGGTCGAGCATCTGGCCCGGGTGAACGGCGATCTGGCGACGCAGGTGGCGCGCGGCATCGGAGTGCCGGAGCCGTCCGCGAACCGGGCGGCGGACAAGCTGTCCTCGCCCGCGCTGAGCCTGGAGTCCCTGCCCGGCGACGGCTCCATCCGCACCCGGCAGGTCGCGGTTCTCGTCGCCGACGGTGTCGACACCGCCCAGGTCACATCGGTGCGCGAGGCACTGACGGCCCAGGGTGCGATCGTCGAGGCGCTGGCGCCCACGGACGGATCGGTGACGGGTGCCGACGGGGACCGGTGCGCGGTCGACCGCGCGCTGCCGACCGTGGCCTCCGTGCTCTACGACGCCGTACTGCTGCCCGGCGGGCCCGTGGGCACCCCGCCCACGGCCGCGGACCAGGACGCGATGCGCTTCGTCCGGGACGCCTACCGGCACGGCAAACCGGTCGGCGCGCTCGGCTCAGGAGTGGGCGTCCTCGCCGCCCTGGAACCGCAGGGCGTACGGCTGTCCACCGAGTTCCACCGCGCGGTGGCCGACCAGGGCGTGGTCACGGACACCTCACCGGGCCCGGCGAGCGAGGACTTCCTGCAAGCCTTCACGGCCGCCCTGTCGTCCCACCGCCACTGGGGCCGCCGGCCGGTACGCCACTGAGCGCACGGGGGCGGGACCACGGGGCCGCGAGCCCGGGTGCGCCAGGGGCGAGGGACCCAGCGGGTCCGCCCGACGCATCACCGCGGCGCACGAGCACACTGCCGCATGCCCCCGGCTGCCGTGCGCCGCATGTCATGCGAAACCCGATGAGCACAGGCTGCCGCCCTGCCCGCCCTCCTTCTCTGCCTTCCGGTGCCGCCCAGGTCATCCCGGCGGGGCCGTCGTCTCCGGGGTGCTCGCGGTGCGGTCGCGGGCGCCCTCGCGGGTGCGGCCCGAGGCGACGGTGCGGCGAGGGTTGCGGCGCAGGTACTCGCCCTCCAGCTGCGCCATGCGGTGGTTGTGGGCCCGCAACGCGTCGTTCGAGCCGTAGAGCAGCGTGTCGTGGCGCGTCCGGTGGATGGTCTCCAGCTCCTTCATGAGCTGTTGGTCGTCCAGCCGGCCGGGGTCGACTCCGTTCATGGTGGTGCCCCGCTCGTCGTGTTCGGTCATGCGGTCCGGGTACCCGCCCGTTGAGCACACAGCCCCCGAGCGTGTACGGGAGACAGCCATGGATCTCGCCTTTCTGCATCCACTGTACGAACACCCCGGGCCCTGGGCCTCCGTGTACGTCGACACCTCACGGCACACGGAGAACACCCCCCATGAGCGGCACCTGACCGCGCAGGCCCTGTCCCGGGAACTGTCCGAGCTGGGCTGCGACCAGGCGACGTGCCGGGCCGTCCGGAACGCGCTGGAG
Organism: Streptomyces bicolor; assembly: GCF_000719285.1. Taxonomy (GTDB): domain Bacteria; phylum Actinomycetota; class Actinomycetes; order Streptomycetales; family Streptomycetaceae; genus Streptomyces; species Streptomyces bicolor. Next base: position 128,054 of record NZ_JOFS01000001.1, read on the forward strand.
GAGCTGGCGCACTCCTCCGAGCCGCACGGCCGCGCGATCTTCGCCCGCGCGGGTGAGGTGGTCCTGGATCCGCCGCTGGCCCGCGCCCCGCTGCGCGACAGCGCCTTCTGGGCGCCCCTGCCGCACACCGCGCCGCTGCTGGAGCTGGCCGGTGAGGACCCGGTCTGCGTGGTGGCCTACGTCGACCGCAGGGGCGCCGCCTTCGAGCTGCGCACCGCACTGGGCCGGCAGGACGTCGGCTCGGTCACCGGCCGGCGGCATCCCGTGCACCGCACGAGCACGGCCGACTGGTCGGAGCGGCACTTCCAGCTCAAGGTGGAGAACACCTGGGAGCACAACGCGACCGAGATCGCCGACGCGCTCTCCGTCTGCCAGGAGGAGACCCGCGCCGACCTGCTGATCCTGGTCGGCGAGGACCGGGAGCGGCGGACCGTGCGCGAGCGGCTGCCCAAGCGGCTGGACGACCTCGTGGTCGAGGCCCCGCACGGCACCGGCAGCAGGCTGCTCGACGAGGACGTCGAACGGGCCCGGCAGGAGCACGTACGGCAGCGGGCGGAGCGCGAGCTCGAGCGGTTCCTGGCGGCCCGCGAACCGGATCCCGAGGGGCGTGCCGGTGCCGCGGAGGGCGTGCCCGCGCTGATCGAGGCCGCCCGCGAGCACCGGATCGACGAGCTCCTGATCCGCCCCGACAGTCCGGACGCGCACCGTGAGGTGTGGATCGGCGAGGACCCGGACCAGCTGGCCGTGCGCCGTACGGACCTGAGGACCCTCGGCGAGCAGAACTCCTGGCCGGCCCGCGCCGACGACGCGCTGATCCGCAGCGCGGTCGTCACGGGCGCGGCGGCGGTCTCGGTGGCGCCGGCCGCCGAGGCGGTAAAGGAGCAGGCCCCCGTGGGTGGCCTGGGCGCGCTGCTGCGCTGGGCGTGACCTCGCGGCGCTATCGCGCCCGCTCCACCCGCCGCTCGTCCCACACCGGCTCCGGCGTCTCGCGGACCCTCCCGTCGCTGCCGAAGACCAGGTAGCGGTCGAAGGAGCGGGCGAACCAGCGGTCGTGGGTGACGGCGAGCACCGTTCCGTCGAAGGCCTCCAGTCCCTCCTGGAGGGCCTCGGCGGACTCCAGGTCGAGGTTGTCGGTCGGCTCGTCGAGGAGCAGGGCCGTGACGCCCTCCAGCTCCAGCAGGAGGATCTGGAAGCGGGCCTGCTGGCCGCCGGAGAGCCGGTCGAAGGCCTGCTCGGCCTGGTTGGTCAGCTCGTAGCGGCGCAGCCGGGACATGGCGGCGCCCCGGTCCTGGGCGTGTTCCTTCCACAGGATGTCGAGGAGGGTCCGGCCGATCAGCTCGGGGTGGGCGTGGGTCTGGGCGAAGTGCCCGGGCACCACCCGTGCGCCCAGCTTCCACTCCCCCGTGTGCGCCACGTCCTCCCCCGCCAGCAGGCGCAGGAAGTGCGACTTGCCGGAGCCGTTGGAGCCGAGGACGGCGACGCGTTCGCCGTAGAAGACCTCCAGGGAGAACGGCTTCATCAGACCCGTGAGTTCGAGTCCCTCGCAGGTGACGGCCCGCACCCCGGTACGGCCGCCCTTCAGCCGCATCCGGATGTCCTGCTCGCGCGGCGGCTCGGGCGGCGGCCCCGCCTCCTCGAACTTGCGCAGGCGGGTCTGGGCGGCCCGGTAGCGGGAGGCCATGTCGGGGCTGTTCTCGGCGGCTTGACGGAGCGTCAGGACCAGCTTCTTCAGCTGGGCGTGCTTCTCGTCCCAGCGTTTGCGCAGCTCCTCGAAGCGGGCGAAGCGGGCCTGCCGTGCCTCGTGGTACGTCGCGAAGCCGCCGCCGTGCACCCAGGCGTCGGCGCCGGCCGGGCCCGGTTCGACGGAGACGATCTTCTCGGCGGCGCGGGCGAGGAGTTCACGGTCGTGGGAGACGAAGAGAACCGTCTTGCGGGTCTCCTTCAGCCGCTCCTCAAGCCAGCGCTTGCCCGGCACGTCGAGATAGTTGTCCGGCTCGTCGAGCAGCAGCACCTCGTCGGTGCCGCGCAGCAGCGCCTCCAGCACGAGCCGCTTCTGCTCGCCGCCGGAGAGGGTCCGCACCTGCCGCCACTGCGCCTTCTCGTACGGCACGCCGAGCGCGGCCGTGGTGCACATGTCCCACAGCGTCTCGGCCTCGTACCCGCGTACCTCGGCCCAGTCGGCGAGGGCCTGCGCGTACTTCAGCTGGGCCGCCTCGTCGTCGACGGTCATGATGAGGTGCTCGGCCCGGTCGACGGCCTGCGCGGCCTCGCGGACGCGTGGCGGCGCGACCGACACCAGCAGGTCCCGTACGGTCGTCTCGTCCCGTACCGACCCCACGAACTGCCGCATCACGCCGAGACCGCCACTGACGGTGACGGTGCCGCCGTGCGGTTTCAGCTCCCCGGAGATCAGCCGCAGCAGGGTTGTCTTCCCGGCCCCGTTGGGTCCGACCAGCGCCACGACTGCCCCTTCCCCCACCCGGAAGGACACGTCGCCGAGCAACGCCCTCCCGTCGGGGAGGTAGTACTCGAGGTGCGCGGCTTCCAGATGTCCCATGGGGCCGAATTGTGCGGCCCGCCGACCGCACGGGGCAAACGCTTATTCGGCGTCGACGGGCCACCCGGTGGGCCCGCCCTCCCCCGCCGGCGTCACCACGGCCCCCGCCCAGGTCAGCGCCTTCCAACCGTCGGACGGCGATCCCTCCAGGATCACCACTCCCGTGTTCTCCAACGGATGCGCGGCGGCGAAGGCCACGTCCACGTTGTCGGCGCGAGCGGCGGTCCACATACGGATCGCCGCACCATGACTCACCATGGCAACGGTTCCGGCCCCACTGCCCGCGGCCTCCGCCACCACGGCGTCGTACCGCGCCAGCGCCTCCGCCCCGCTCTCCCCGCCCGGCATCCGCAGCTCCGTGTCGCCGTCCGCCCAGGCGAACACCGTCTTCATGTAGAGCAGTCCCTGTTCGGATTCGCCGGGCAGCATCTCCAGGTCGCCCGCGGACAGCTCGCGGATGCCGTCCCGCACGATCACGTCGAGGCCGCGGGCGGCGGCCAGCGGAGCGGCCGTGAGCTGGGTGCGGATCAGGTTGGAGACGTAGATCGCCTCGATGTCCTCGCCGGCCAGCGCCGCGGGCAGGGCCGCCGCCTGCCCTTCGCCCAGTGCGGTCAGACCCGGGCCGGGGACGGCGGTGTCGAGCAGATGGTCCACGTTCGACGGGGTCTGGCCGTGACGTATCAGGAGCAGGCGCATGTGCGGGTTCCTTTGTGTGTCGGTCACTGTCGGCCGGACAGCAATCGGCCACATCAGGGTACCCAGGCCTGTATGAGCCCAGACGTCGACCTGACCGTCCCCAAGCCCGGCCGGCACGCCCTGCGTGCCCGGCTCCTCGCCCTCGACTCACGGCTGTTCGAGTTCGCCGCCGAGCAGCACTGGCCGTATGCCGAGCGGGTGCTGCCACGGCTGAGCCGGAGCGCGAACCACGGGGTGCTGTGGTTCGCGACGGCCGCCGTCATCGCCGCCGGCCGCACGCCACGGGGCCGTCGGGCCGCGGCGCGGGGCCTCGCCTCGCTGAGCCTGGCCTCGCTGACCATCAACACCCTCGGCAAGCGCTCGGTACGCCGTCCCCGGCCCGTCCTGGACCCCGTGCCGCTGGTCCGCCAGCTCAAGCGGCAGCCGATCACCACCTCGTTCCCGTCCGGGCACGCCGCGTCGGCGGCCGCGTTCGCGACCGGAGTGGCCCTGGAGTCGCCCGCGTGGGGGCTGGCCGTGGCCCCGATCGCCTGGTCGGTGGCCTTGTCCCGGGTGTACACGGGCGTGCACTTCCCGAGCGACGTGCTGGCGGGCGCGGCCCTGGGCGCGGGTGCCGCGTTCGCCGTACGGGGCATGGTGCCCACGCGCGACCGGCTGATCCCGCCGGCCCGGCCCCGTACGGATGTGCCGGCGCTGCCGGACGGAGACGGCCTGGTCGTGGTGGCCAACAAGGGGTCGGGCACCTCCGGCCGGGTGCACGCCTTGCTGGACTCGCTGCCGCGCGCCGAGGTCGTCGAGTGCGAACCGGCGGACACCCACGCGGAGTTGCGCAACGCGGCGGCCCGCGCCCGGGTGCTCGGCGTGTGCGGCGGCGACGGCACGGTGAACGCGGCCGCCGAGGTCGCGATGCGACACGGTCTGCCGCTCGCGGTTCTGCCCGGCGGCACGATGAACCACTTCGCCCACGACCTGGGCGTGGAGGACGAACGCGATCTGAGCCGGGCCGTCCGGCACGGCCATGCCGTGCGCGTGGACGTGGGCCGGTTCACCTGCGACGGCCGGCAGGGCCTGTTCCTCAACACCTGCAGCCTGGGCGTGTATCCGGAACTGGTGCGCCAGCGGGACCACTTCTCGCCCCGCATCGGCGCCTGGCCCGCCGGGGTGTTCGCGGCCCTGCGGGTCCTGCGCAGCGAACGCCACCCCCTGCACGCCGAAGTCGCCGGCCGCAACCACCCGTTGTGGCTGCTGTTCGCCGGGAACGGCACCTACCACCGGGTGGGCCTCGCCCCCGCCCGGCGCCTGGACCTCGCGGACGGCGTACTCGACGTGCGGGTCGTGCACGGCGGCCGGCGCCCCGCCCTGCGCCTGCTCGCGGCCGCCCTCGCGGGCCCGCTGACCCGCTCGCCGGCCCATGCGGCGGTCCAGGTGGGCCGCTTGCGTCTGTCGGGGGTCACGCCGGGCGCGCTCCTCGCGTACGACGGCGAAGTCACCGAGGTGGGGGGCGAGGTGACGCTGGAGAAGCTGCCGGAGGCACTGACGGTCTACCGTCCGCTGCCCTGACCGCGACGGATCTGACGATCCATCAGTCCAGATATTGAAACGTGGGTCTCAATATTCGGCATGCAGGGCGTACGGTGTCGAGTACCGCCCGGCGGGGCCGTGCGCCTCGGGAGCCGGTACGTCGAGACCAGGGGAACAGCCATGTCGAAGGCACAGGAGACCGCCGTCTACACGCACGGGCACCACGAGTCCGTACTGCGTTCGCACACCTGGCGCACCGCCGCCAACTCCGCCGCCTATCTGCTCGGCTCGCTCAAGCCGCACATGCGGATCCTGGACGTGGGCTGCGGCCCCGGCACGATCACCGCGGACCTGGCCGCTCTGGTCCCCGACGGGCACGTCACCGGGGTCGACCGGGCGCCGGAGATCCTGGAGCAGGCCCGGGCCACGGCCGACGGACGAGGGCTGACGAACGTCGCGTTCGCGGTCGCGGACGTGCACGCCCTGGACTTCCCGGACGACACGTTCTGCGTCGTCCACGCCCACCAGGTGCTGCAGCACGTCGGTGATCCGGTGGGCGCCCTGCGCGAGATGAGGCGGGTGACCAGGCCGGGCGGCCTCATCGCGGTGCGCGACGCGGACTACGCGGCCATGACCTGGTACCCGGCGTCCCCCGGGATGGACGCCTGGCTTGATCTGTACCGCCGGGTCGCCCGCGCCAACGGCGGCGAGCCGGACGCCGGGCGCCGGCTGAAGTCCTGGGCGCAGGCAGCGGGGCTCACCGACGTCACGGCCACGTCGAGCACCTGGACCTTCTCGACGCCGGACGAGCGGGCCTGGTGGAGCGGTCTGTGGGCGGACCGGACGTCGGCCTCGGCGTACGCCGAGCGGGCCACGGAGGGCGGGCACGCGACCATGGAGCAGCTGCGGGCCGTCTCGGAGGCCTGGCGGGAGTGGGGGCGGCAGGAGGACGGCTGGTTCAGCGTGCTGCACGGAGAGATTCTGTGCCGTAAGGAAGCCTGAATCGCGTATTTCTGGAAACCCGGCGAGCAGGAGGTCAGATTATGGTTCCTATTCTGCTCGTGCTGCTACTGGCCCTGATTCTCTTCGGTGCCGGATTCGCGTTGGAGGCGCTGTGGTGGATCGCGATCGCGGTTCTCGTCGTGTGGCTTCTGGGTTTCCTGGTTCGTGGCACGACCGCAGCGGGAGGCAGGGGCCGCTGGTACCGGTGGTGAGGTGACCTCACTCCCGGTGACTTCATTCCCTGGGAAGCAGTGGGCCCAGCGGCCCGAGGTCCAGATTCAGGTCCTCGGGCCGCAGCCCGTACCGCTCACGCAGCTCGGTCATACGCTCTTCGAGGAGCATCAGCGTCAGACCGATCCGCTCCTCCTGCTCCTCACTCAGATCGCCCGTGTCGAAGCGGCGCAGCGCCTGGCGTTCCATGAGCTGGCGCAGCAACTCCACGACCGTGAGGACGAGTTTCACGAGGTCGCGTTCGACGGTGTCGGGTTCGAGGTCCAGCCGGCCTCGCTTGGATGTCACGTCAGCTCTCCCCAGGGTGACGGGACCTGCTCGTTGACGGAGCTGATCAGTGCGTTCAGGTCGATGCGGACGAGGTCCACGTCGGCGATGCGCAGGGTGATGTCCCCCGTGACGACGACGCCCCCGGCGAGCAGCCGGTCGAGCAGGTCCACGAGGGCGATCTCGCGCCGTTCGACGACGGTCACGGCCCCACCTCCGGCTCCTCCTCCGCGAACTCCGCCGTAAAGGAATAGGCGGCCCAGGGCCCGGTGAGTTCCACCCGAATACCCGGGGCATCGTCTTTCTCCCGGTCCACGAGTTCCACGAATTCCTCGGAATCCGCGCGCGGCACCAGATAGGCGGCGTTGAGCACGTTCTGCCCGGAGGCCCCGGAAAGCGCGGCGTTCTGCGGGGCGTGCAGCCGGGAATCCTCGGCGAAAGCGGAGAGCTTTTCGTGCAGTCGGCCTGCGAACGCGGCGACCTTCTGCCACATGTCCTCACGGGCCCGCGTCTGCGTACGGCGCCGGCGCAGATAGTCACGGCCGGACAGGGCCTCGGCCCCCGCCCGGCCGGTCGCCGCGGGGTCAGCGGTCTCCCGCTCGGCGGATTCCGGCTCGGCGTACACCTTGACGCCCCACTCCACCCGTCCCTCCAGCCGGTCGAGCACGCGCCGGAAGTCCTCCTCACGCGCCTCCATCATGCTCCGTACGCCGCTGTCGTCCCGGAACACGGTGGCGAGCCGCAGCGGCAGCGGGGTGGTGACGGCGGTGAGCGCGTCGATGACCTGCTGGTGGGCGCGGGCCGTGGCGGTGAGCCAGTCCAGGTCCTCCAGGTGGGCACGGAGCGGTTCCTCGGCGAAGTCCGCCTCGGGCACCGTGCTGACGACGGCGACCAGGCCGTGGTGCGTGAGCTGCTTCGGCGGCGCACCGGCGACGCCCGCCAGCTGGGCTTGCAAGGCGGAGCGAAAGGGGCGGCAGACGGCGTACACATAGCGCAGTGCGGTCATGGGGCCTCCTCCTGTCCCCGGACGGGCTCCAGCTGGGCCAGGCGCTCACGCAGCTCGGCGTTCTCCCGGGCGAGTTCGTTGCGACGGGCGCCGGAGGACAACGCCGGGTCGTCCTCCCACCAGTCGATGCCCATCTCCTTCGCCTTGTCGACCGAGGCGACGATGAGGCGCAGCTTGATGGTGAGGAGCTCGATGTCGAGCAGGTTGATCCGGATGTCGCCCGCGATGACGATGCCCTTGTCCAGCACCCTTTCCAGGATGTCGGCGAGGTTGGCGCCGCTGCCCTGGCCGTAGGGCTCGGGGAGTCGGCTCGACATCGTCATCGTCGGCTCCCGCCGCCGGCGTACTCGGTCTCGTCCTCGTCTTCGTCCTCGTACTCGGGCTCGTCCTCGTACGCGTCCTCGGGTACGTCTTCGTCCTCGCGCTCTTCGCCTTCTTCGTCCTCGCCCTCTTCGTCTTCGTCGTACGCGTCCTCGGGCTCCTCGTCCTCCGCGTACGCGCCGTTCTCCTCGCTTTCGCCGTTCTCCTCGTTCTCCTCGTACTCCTCCTCGTCCTCCTCCGCGACGGCGTCCTCATGGCTGCGGACGACCTCGCCGTCACGGATCTCGCCGCGCCAGCCGTCGTCGGCCTCTCCCTTGAGGGTGATGAAGCGGACGTAGTTCTTCAGATCGAGGCGGGCCCGGCGGCCCTGGGCGCGCCAGAGGTTGCCGGTCTTCTCGAACAGACCCGTGGGGTAGTACTCGATCACCAGCAGGACGCGGGTGAGGCTGTCGGCGAGGCGGTGGAAGGACACGACGCCCTTCGTGGTGCCCTTGCCGCCCTCCGAGGTCCACGCGATCCGGTCGTCCGGCACCTGCTCGGTGGTGTGCGCCTTCCAGCTGCGGTTGGACCAGAAGACCTTGAGCTGCCAGTCGGAGGTCGTGTCGTCGGCGCGGTTCGCGCTCTTCACGCCCTTCGCGAAGGTGCTGAAGTCCTGGTACTGGGTCCACTGGTCGTACGCGGTGCGCAGCGGCACGCCGACGTCGACGTACTCCATGATGACGGTGGGCTTCTTGCCGGCCCCGCCCTTGCGCTTGCCCTTGCCGCCGCCGAGGTTCTTGAACGCCTCGACCACGTTGTCCTTGGCGTGGGTGGCGCCGGCCTCTAGTGCGCTGCGCAGCGGTCCCTTACCCTCGGCCAGCTTGCGGCCACCGTCGAGGGCTAGCTTGCCCAGGCCGGGGCTGCGGCCCTCGGCGATGTCGTTCAGCTTGACCGTGGCCTCGCCGAGCTTGCGTCCCGCGCCGACCAGCAGCCGCTGGGTCTGCGCGGCGAGGTAGTCCTGCAGCTCGGCCTTGAACCGGTCGGCGGCCTCGCTCTGGGCCACCCCGGCGAGTGGTTGTTTCGCCGCTCCGCGGGCCGCTGAGCTCGCGGATCCGAGCGTCTCGGTCATCACCCGTCACCGCCCTTCGACTGGCGCGCCCGGCCGCCGCGGGCGGACCCGGCCGACCCGGCCGTCTTCCTCGCGGCCGACTGGCCGGCGCCGCTCCGCTTCTGGGCCGCCTTCTTGGGCGCTGTCCGGCCGGCGGAGGTCTTCTTCGCGGCCGTCTTCTTCGTGGGTGCCTTCTTCGCCGACTTCTTGGCGGTCTTCTTCGCCGAGCCCCGCTCCGCCGCCGCCTTCCCGGACGGCCCCTCGGACTCCTCGGACTCCTCTTCCTCGGCTTCCTCGGCTCCGTCCTGTGCCTCGGACTCCTCCGCATCGTCGCGGTCGTCGTCCTCCGCGCGCGGCTCCTCGTCCTCGGTCTCCTCCTCGGACTCCTCGTCCTGCGCGCCGAGATCCGGCGTCGGCACCGCGCCGGACAGTTGCTCGCGCACCTCGGCGGTGCGTCCGTGCAGCCGGTCGGCGAGCGCGTCGAGCCGGCGTTCGACCAATGCGCCGGACGCGGCCTCGCCGACGCCGCGCAGATCGTCGCGCAGCTGGTCCCCGATCTCCTTGAACTGCGGGTTCTTCAGGAGCTGTTGGGACACCAGGTCCGTGACGGCCCGCGGGCTCAGATGCATCCGCTTGCCGGCCACGGCACTGCCCACGGCCAACGCCAGTTTCAGTTTCCTCGTCCGTCCGAGGAAGTATCCGGCCCCTATGGCGAGGCCCAGTCCCACTCGGTTCATCATGCCGTCCCGTCGCTGTTCCCGTACCCTGCGCGCAGTCCGATCTCCAGTCGGTCGAGGAGCTCGTCCTCGCGGCGGTCGAACTCCTCCTCGTCGATCTCACCTGCGGTCAACTGGTCCTCCAGCCGCGCCAGTTCGGCCCGCACGGCGGCCGGGTCGTAGTAGATGCGCTCGGCCTCGCGCAGCACCTGTCTGATCACCCATCCGCTGCCGCGCACCGGGGCGAACGGCAGCAGCAGCACCTCTCCGATCAGTCCCACCGCCACCGCCTCACTCCTTCGCCGTTCCGCCGCCGGACATGCTGTCCGCGGGCTCGGCGGGGCCGGGCTCGACGAAGCTGTACGGCGGCAGCGGGCCGTTGACGCTGAGGTCGAGGTGCGGGTGGCCCTTGCGGAGCTGCTCGACGGCGGTCATGAAGGTCTCGACCTCGTCGCGGGCGACCAGGAACGACACGTTGGCGAGCCATCCGGTGGATTCGGGGCCCACGCTGACCGCGTCCGCGGCCGGTTCCAGGGTGTGCTGCACATCCGTCGCGTCCTCGGCCTCCTGGGCCTTGACCGCGGCGGCCACCATCTCGCCGAGCCGGAGCCGCTGCTCGTAGGAGCCGCCGCCGGCCTGCCGGTTGGCCTCGGTCATGGCCCGGATCTCCGGGTTCGTGGCCAGCACGCGGTGCAGCACGGCCTCCTCGGCGTGCGTGGCCTTCACGTTGTACTCGACCTTGCCGTCCAGGGCCGCGAGCCGCTCCTGGTAGTGCTCGGCGCGCTCGGCGAGGACGCCGGTGACCGTGTCGTCGTCGGGAGCGACGCTGCCGAACCGCATGGGAAGGACGCAGCCGGTCGCGCCCGCCTCGGCGAGCACCCTCGAGTGGGCGAGCAGCTCCCGGCGCTTGGGGCGCAGCTCTTCGGGGGCGTCGCTGACCAGGGCGGCGAGTGCACCTGCCGTCAGGACGCGCACGGGGCGCGGCGGCTCGCCGATACCCTCCATGTCCTTCGGAAGGCCGGGATGCGAGCTCGCGGTGATGCCGTACACGTACGTACTCACTCCTGCTCCTCCTTCTTGCGCGTCGTGGTGGACTTGCGGGCGCGCTGCCTGGGCCGCTCCTCCTCGCCTTCATCGCGTGCCTGCTTGAAGGCGCTGGAAATGGTCTCGGCGGCGCCCGACAGGGCCCCCTTGGACTTGCCGCGCGCGCCGGACTCGGTGATCTCGCCGACCATGTCGGGCAGACCAGGGCTCTTGCGCGGCCCGGCCTCCAGGTCGAGCCGGTTGCACGCCTCGGCGAAGCGGAGATAGGTGTCGACGCTGGCGACGACGACACGGATGTCGATCTTCAGGATTTCGATGCCGACCAGGGAGACACGCACGAATGCGTCAATGACGAGCCCCCTGTCGAGGACGAGTTCCAGAACGTCGTAGAGGCCGCTGCTGCCGCCTCCGCCGCCGGTCTGCTGTGCCGGGACAACGGTCATGCCGGCCGTTCCTCCTTGTCTCGGGACGGTGTGCTGGGCGCGGGCGGGCGGCCTACCGGCCGCCGGGCCTGTGTGCGTCGGAACGCCCACGTTCGTAGCGGCGCACCCGCCGATACCCCGTGAGCTGTCCTTGGGGGTCGAGATCGACCTGGTAGCTCGCCATCAGACTCATCGTGTCGGGTACGCGGGACAGTTCCAGGACCTCGATCTCGAGGGTCCAGCCGTCCTCGGTGTGATCGAAGGACGTCACTGTCTCCACGTTCATGCCGATGAGTTCGGCGAGCTGGGCCCGTGCCTGACGCAGGACCTCCATGGGGGTCGGCCGTTCGTCCGCCCCGCCTGTCTGCCGTCTGGATGGTTTGGGTGTGTTCTGTGAATCATTCATGGGCGCCTCCCGCGCCGAGTGACCTGGAAGGCTCCGGTCAAACCCGCGGCTCGGTTTCTTCAGCGGCGCAGTGCGTCGAGCCTGCGCCTGGCCGGGCCCAGGGCGCGGCCCCGGTCCAGCAACCCGGCCCACGGGTTGGCGCGGGCCTGCTCCGCGGCGTCGGCGATGCTCCAGCGGCGGGCGTCCAGCCCCGGGTCGTCCAGTTCGGCCCAGGTCAGCGGCGTGGCGACGGGGGCGCCGGGCCGGGCGCGGACGGTGTAGGGCACGACGGCGGTCTGGGCGTAGGCGTTGCGCTGCACGTCGAGGTAGAGACGGTCGCCGCGGTCCTTTTTGCGGGCGGCCGTGGTGAACCGGTCCGGGTGTGCGGACTCGAGCACCCCGGCGACGTCCTTGGCGAACTCGCGTACTTCGTCGAAGTCGTGGCGCCCGTCCAGTGGTACGACGATGTGCAGCCCGCGCGAGCCGGTGGTCATCGGGGCCGAGGGCAGCCTCAGTTCGTCGAGCAGCTCGCCGAGCAGCTCGGCCGCCTCCCTGACCTGCGCGAAGGAGTCCTCGGCCGGGTCGAGGTCGAAGACCAGCCGGTCGGGGCGCTCGATGCCGTTGGTGCGGGAGAGCCAGCGGTGCAAGGTGAGGCAGGCCTGGTCGGTGAGGAAGACGAGGGTGGCGGTGTCCTCGCACACGGTGTGGCAGACGGTGCCGTCCTCCTTGGGCACCTCGAAGCGGGTGATCCACTCCGGGTAGTGGTCCGGGGTGTTCTTCTGCATGAACCGGGGACCGTCGAGACCGTCCGGGTACCGCTCCAGCATCAGCGGGCGGCCGCGCAGATGCGGCAGCATGAAGGCGGCGACGGAACGGTAGTAGTCGACGAGGTCGCCCTTGGTGTACTCCTTCGCGCCCCCGTCTCCGGGAAAGAGCACCTTGTCGGCGCGTTTGACCTCGACGGTACGGCGTCCCGCCCGCACCTTCTTCGTGTCGTCGTCGGTCACCGTACGACTGCCTCCTCCACCAGCAGCTTCCCCGCGGCGGCGATGGACACGGCGTCGATGCCCGCGGTGTGCAGCTGCTGGTCCGGGGAGGCGGAGCCCGGCATCCGGCGGACGGACAGGCGCACCAGGCGCGGCACCGGGCGCCCGTCGAGGAACGCGTCGACGACGGCGTCGCCGATGCCGCCCTCCTCGTGATGGTCCTCCACGGTGAGCAGACAGCCGGTGTCCTCGGCGGCCCGGCGCAGGGTGGACCGGTCGACGGGTTTGACGGAGTACAGATCGATGACCCTCACCTGGATGCCGTCGCGGTCCAGCGCGTCGGCGGCGGCGAGCGCCTCGTGCACGGTGACGCCGGCCGCGACGACGGTCAGCCGGTCCCGGTCACTGGCGCGCAGCACCTTGCTGCCGCCGACGGGGAACTCCTCGTCGGGGCCGTAGATGACCGGGTCGGCGCCACGTGAGGTGCGCAGATAGCGGATGCCGCGCAGATCGGCCATGGCGGCGACGAGCTGGGCGGTCTGGTTGGCGTCGCACGGGTACAGCACCGTCGAGCCGTGCACGGCCCGCATCATCGCCAGGTCCTCCAGGCCCATCTGGCTCGGCCCGTCCTGCCCGATCGCGACGCCGGCGTGCGAGCCGACCAGGTTGATGTCGGCACCGCTGACCGAGGCCATGCGCACGAAATCGTGGGCGCGGGTGAGGAAGGCCGCGAAGGTGGCGGCGTACGGCATCCAACCGCGCGTCGCGAGCCCCACCGCGGCAGCGACCATCTGCTGCTCGGCGATGTAGCACTCGAAGTAGCGGTCCGGGTGTGCCTTGGCGAAGAACTCCGCGCGGGTCGAGTCGCCGACCTCGCCGTCGAGGGCGACGACGTCACCGCGAGCGGTGCCGAGAGCGGCGAGGGCTTCGCCGTAGGCGTTGCGCGTGGCGACCTCCTCCCCCTTCTCCCAGCGGGGCAGTTCGAGCTGTCCGGTCTGCACGGCGTGCAGCACGCGGGCGGCGGGCGGCTCGTGGACGTGGATGCGCAGGTCACGCTGCCCGCCGAGTTCGGCGACGGCCTCTTCGGCGTCCGGCAGTGGCTTGCCGTGCAGTCCCTCCCGGTCCTGGACCGCTTCGACGCCCTTGCCCTTGAGGGTGCGGGCGAGGATCACGGTGGGCTGACCGACGGTGGACCTGGCCTCCCCGTACGCCCGGTCGACGGCGTCCACGTCGTGCCCGTCCACCTCGACGGTGTGCCAGCCGAAGGCCTGGAAGCGGCGGGCGTAGGCGTCGAGGTCATGGCCGTGCCGGGTCGGACCGCGCTGGCCCAGCCGGTTCACGTCGACGATCGCGGTGAGGTTGTCCAGATGCTCGTACGCCGCGTGCTCGGCGGCCTCCCACACGGACCCTTCCGCGAGCTCGCTGTCCCCGCACAGCACCCACACCCGGTACCCGGCCCGATCGAGCCGCTTCCCGGCCAGCGCGATCCCCACCCCGATCGGCAGTCCCTGCCCGAGCGAACCGGTCGCGGTCTCCACCCATGGCACCTGGCGCGGTGTGGGGTGCCCTTCGAGCCGGCTGCCGAGCTTGCGGAAGGTGAGCAGCTCACCGTCCTCGATGGCGCCGACCGCCTTGTAGGCGGCGTACAGCAGCGGCGAGGCGTGTCCCTTGGAGAGGATGAAGCGGTCGTTGCCGGGGTGGGCGGGCCGGTCGAAGTCGTAGCGCAGGTGGTTGGCGAGGAGTACGGCCGTCAGATCGGCGGCTGACATCGACGACGTCGGATGCCCCGACCCCGCGGCGGCGGAGGCCCGCACACTGTCCACCCTCAACTGCTGGGCGAGCTCGACGAGTTCGGCGGTGTTCATGAGGCTCCTTCCGAGGGGTGGCGGGAGTGGCGTCCGGGGGTGGTGGAGCGCGGCTGGTGCGCGGCGGGGTCTTCGGGGTGCGGCTTGTGGACCGCGGGGGCGTCGGCGGGCGGCTCCTGGGCGGCTCGCAGATCGGAGCGCGTCACGGGACCGGGGGGCTCGGGATGCCGGGCGGCGTCGGGGTCCTGAACGGGGTCGGGCGGTTCGGCGCCCCTGGACGTACCGGTATCGGTACGCCCGCCCGAGCGGGACGGGCCGCCACGCCGGCCTGATGACCCGCCACCCTTGACAGCGCCGACGCGCCGGACGGAAGCGGGAGCACCGAAGCGCTTGCTGTCCTGGGCCTCCGTGGCGTCAGGGTGGTCCCCGGTGCCCGATCCCGTGCCCTTGGCGGGCCGACCACCGGCTTGGTTCTTCGCGGGCTCGCCATACGGCTGGTTCCTCGCGGGCTCACCCGGCTGGTTTCGCGCAGTCTCACCGACCGGCCGGCTTCTGTCGGTCTCCTCGGTCCCTGACGGCTCGGTGGATCCCCCCGCGCCAGCCTGCGACCGCCTCTCCGCTCCCTTTTCCGGACCCCGCTCCCGCGGCCTCTCCCCCGACGTCACCGCCCCTTTCTCCGGCCCACCCGGCACCCGGGCCAGCTCCGGCGACGCGGTGTCCAGTGGCACCGACCACGACCGTACGAGCCCCAACTGCACGGCCTGGCGCGGCAGTACCGCGTCCAGGAGCCAGTCGGCGGCGACGCGGATGCGGTTGCCGGGCATCGCGGCGAGGTGGTAGCCGCGGGTGACCGCGCCCGCGGCCACACCGGACAGCGGGACGCCGAGCGGGTTGGCGGCCGCCTTGACGCCGCCCAGGTCCACGACGAAGCCCATGTCGCGGTGGCGGTAGGGGCGCCGCTCGCCGATGCCCAGGGACGCGGCGACGTTGCGGGCCACGGCCTTGCCCTGTCGCCAGGCGTGCTGCGCCGTCATGGGCGTGTACTGGCCGGGCTTCTCCAGGTCGGGCACGGCGGCCCCGTCCCCGGCGGCGAACAGCTCGGACCGGCCCGGCACTTGGAGGTACGGGTCGACGAGGAGGCGGCCCCGCTCCAGCGGCAGCCCCAGGGACTCGGCGAGCGGATCGGGCCGTACGCCGACGCACCACACCAGCGTGCGGGTGTCGACGAACTCGCCGTCGGTCAGCACGACCCCTCGGTGCGTCGCCTCCTTCACGGACGTGCCCATCCGCACCTCAACGCCCCGCTGCCGCAACACCCGGTCGGCGGTGCGCGACAGCCGCTCGTCCAGCTCGGGCAGGACGCGTTCGGCGATGTCGAGCAGCAGCCAGCGCGGCCGCATTCCGGCCCGCAAGGGGTGTTTGCGCACCTGGGAGTCGGTGAAGAGCTTGCCCTGCGCGGCGACCTCGGTGCCTGTGTATCCGGCGCCGACCACGACGAAGGTGCATCGCGCCGAGCAGTTCTCGGGGTCGTCGGCGGAGGCCGCCAGTTCCATCTGCCGGGTCACATGGTCACGCAGATACAGCGCCTCGGGCAGGCCCCGGAAGCCGTGCGCGTGCTCGGCGACGCCCGGGATGGGCAACAGTTTGTTGACGCTGCCCGCGGCGAGGATCAGCCGGTCGAAGGGCAGGGTCCCCCCGTCGCCCTCGGGCCCGGTGTAGTGCACGGTGTGCCCGTCGAGGTCGATGGAGTCGGCCTCGCCCAGCACGAGCCGTACGTCGGGCAGGGTGCCGGAGAGCGACACGGTCACCCGGCGCGGTTCGAGGATGCCGGCGGCGACCTGGGGCAGCAGGGGCAGATACAGGAAGTAGTCGGTCGGGTTCAGCAGGGTGATGTCGGCCCGGTGCCGGGTGAGCCGGGACAGGGTGCGGGCCGCGCGGTACCCGGCGAATCCGGCGCCGACGATCACGATGCGGGGTCGACTCACGGTTGGCCTCCGGCCTCTTGGTTGGCTCGTGCGCCTACGGGCGTCCTCAGCCGGTGTCGCGAATCCGAACGCGCGGACCCCGAAGGGCTGAGCACGAACGAGCTCCCGACACCGGCGCGGCCCTCCGGCTCACTCGCTGTCGCGTACCTCGGGAGACTTCCGCGTCCCCCTGGCGGGCAGCGCCAAACGTCCATCCGGGCCGCCCCCGGTTTCCTCGCCCGTCAACCGGCCCGTCCCGGGTTTCCGGCCGGACCTCCGGGTACCCGGAACGGCGACCCGCCCCCGCCGACGCGGCAGTCCCGGAGGCCCGCGCGATGAAACTCCATCTCCCCGCCGTCTCCGTCTACACGGTGCCCACGGACGCCCCGGAGGCCGACGGCACGCTGGCCTGGAGCTCCACCACCGTGGTGATCGCCGAGGTGACGGCGGGCGACGCGACCGGCACGGGCTGGACGTACGGCCCGGCGGCGATCGGCGACTTTCTGCGCGACCACCTCGCGCCCCTCGTGGAGAAGCGCAACGCCCTGGACATTCCCGCCGCGCACGACGCGATGTCCCGCGCCGTGCGCAACGCCGGCCGGCCGGGCATCGCCGCGTGCGCGATCTCGGCGCTCGACATCGCCCTGTGGGATCTCAAGGCACGCCTCCTGGAACTGCCCCTGGCCCGGCTGCTGGGTGCCTGCCGCGAACACGTCCCCGTGTACGGCAGCGGCGGTTTCACGACGTACCACGACACCCACCTGGAGGCGCAGTTGAACGGCTGGGTGCACGGTCAGCACATCCCGCGGGTGAAGATCAAGATCGGCGAGGACCGGGGCCGTGCGGTCCTGCGCGACATGGCCCGTGTGCGAGCGGCCCGCCAAGTGATCGGCCCCGCGGCCGAGTTGTACGTGGACGCCAACGGCGCCTACACCCGCAAGCAGGCGGTCCGCGTCGGCCGGGCCCTCGCCGAGTACGGCGTCGGCTGGTTCGAGGAGCCGGTGTCCTCGGACGACCTCACCGGCCTGCGCCTGGTCCGGGACGCCCTGCCGTGCGACGTCGCGGCCGGCGAGTACGGCTACGACCTCCCCTGCTTCGCCCGCATGATCGCCGCGGGCGCGGTCGACTGCCTCCAGATAGACGCCACGCGCTGCGGCGGCCTGACGGAGTTCCTGCGCGCCGCCGCCCTCGCCCAGGCGCACGGTCTGGACGTCTCGGCCCACTGCGCCCCGCACGCCCACGCCGCCGTGTCCGCCGCGATCCCGAACCTCCGGCACATCGAGTGGTTCCACGACCACGTCCGCCTGGAGGACATGTTCTTCGACGGGGCCCTGGACCCGACGGGCGGCACGGTGACCCCGACGCAGGGCATCGGCCACGGGCTGACGCTGCGGGCCGAGGAGGTGCAGGGCTACCGGGTGGCGTGACTACCGGGTGGCGTGAACGCCGTCGAATACCACGTGACCGCCGCCCGTCAACGCCTGCGACGGGCGGCGTGCATCGGCTCTACGTCCGACCGGCGGCGTCACGCTCGATGGTGCGGCTGCTCGGGGTCGATGTCGTCCGGGTGCGGCGGCTGCGCCTCGGGCGTGCCCGGTGCCGCCGCGCCTGTCGCTCCCGTCCCGGGCGGGCCGGGCGGCATCGGCGGGTACGGCAGACCGAGCCCGCCCGGCGGGGCGGCCGGTGCCGTACCGCCGACAGTGCGTCCATGGGCGGCGGCGGCCTCGGCCTGACGCTCCGGCGTCGGACCGGACGTCGACGGACGTGCCGCGCTCCGCAGCGCGAACGCCACCGCGCCCAGAATCACCGCGGTGATCAGCGCGGCCGCCCAGTCCGGCAGCCCGGCCGCCAGGCCCAGCCCCAGGGCGAGCGCGAGAGCCGCGCCCGCGTACAGGGCGACGGCGCCCGACCCGGCGTACAGCATGGCCCGGCGGCGCTGCCTGCGCGTCTGCTCGCGCAGTTCGTCGCGCACGGTCTCGCGCGCCACCTGCGCCAGCTCGTCGACCAGCTGCTTGTCCAGATGCTCAAGATGATCCAAGCGCTCCATGGCCGCCGAGTACCCGTACAGGGGTACACGTAACGGGGAGTGAGGGGATCGCGTGAAACGATCTCCCTACCCCGCCGCGTCCAACTAGGCTCTCCGCATGGACATTCTGGGAGCCACGCTGCGCGTCTGCGTCGACGACCTGGAGACCGCAGTCCCCTTCTACGAACGACTCTCCGGCGGTACAGCCCTCCGCTTCGAACGCGGCGGCGTCCAGGTCGCCGCCGTCGGCTGCTTCCTGCTGATGAGCGGCCCGGAGGCGGAGCTGGAGGTGCTGCGCAAGGTCGCGGCGACGATCGCCGTCAAGGACGTCGAGGAGACCCACCAGGTGCTCAGCGAGCTGGGTGCGCACATCATCGCGGGTCCGGTGCCGACGCCGGTGGGCCGCAATCTGATCGCGATGCATCCGGACGGGACGATCTACGAGTACGCGGACCGTCAGGCCTGACCGAGGGCCGACACCACGATGTCGGTGAGCAGCGCCCCCGCCGTGCCCTCCGGGTCCAGATCGGGGTCGTAGATCGTGACGTTGAGCCCGACGCAGTGCCCGGACGCGAGCAATGGACGCAGCAGCGCGACGAGTTCGTCCGGTGTGAGTCCCTCCGGGTCCGGGCTGTCGACCGCGGGCATGACGGACGGGTCGAGGACGTCGGCGTCCAGGTGCACCCAGTAGCCGTCCAGTTGCGGGATCTCGAAGGCCTGCCGGGTGACGGATGCGAGTGCGTCAGCTCCCCATTCCCGCACGTCCCCGACGGTCACCACGGGAATCTTCAGGTCGGCGAGTTCGGCCCGCTCCTCCTCGAAACAGTCACGGATCCCGAAGTACCGCACGTCCTCGTCCCGCAGATAGGGCTTCAGGCCCTCCAGGTTCGTCAGGTCCTGCTGCCCGCGCCCGGTTGCCAGGGCGACCTCCTCGCCGCCCGCCGCGCCGACCCCCTCGGAGTTGCCCGGGTGCCGGAAGTCGGGCGAGGCGTCCACGACGGCCAGTCCGTACCGGCCGATGCGGCGCAGGGCGAGGGCGGCGCCGAGGTTGATGGAGCAGTCGCCGCCCAGCACGACCGGGAAGTCCCCGGCGCGCACGTGGGCCTCGATACGGCCGGCGAGTTTGCGCGTGTAGGAGGCGATGGCGGCCGCGTTGAAGACGCCGTCGCCCTCCCGCCACTCCCCCCGGTCGTACCGCGGCGGCACCACGACACCGCCCTCCAGCGCCCGCAACCGCTGGACGATCCGCTGCTCACGCAGGGCACCGGCGAGCTTGTAGCAGCCGGGCACGGTGCCGGGGGCGGGTGGGCGCAGGCCCAGGTTGGAGGGGGCGTCGAGCACGACGAAATTCCGCATGCGGGCCATCCTCGCCGACGTAGAGTCGGCCCTCAACGCCAATTCGAGGGAGCGGGAGCATGAGCGAGCAGCACACCTACCGGGTGATCATCCGGGGCACCTGGGACGGGCTCACCGACGAGGCGCGGTCGCGACTGCTCACCAAGGCGCCCGAACACGGCATGACCAGCATGCGGTTCACCGAGGAGGGGTCGCTCTCCTACGAGTCCTCCCCGCTCAAGCACTTCTCGATGCGCTATGTGGTGGTCTCGGACGCGGCGGACGGCGAGGAGATGGCCGGCGCGATCGCGGAGGACCGGGCCGAGAACGCGCTGCGGGTGCTGGGCTACGGCTTCCGCGATCTGCGGTCGACGGTCACCGACCTCGACACGATGAAGATCAACCGGAAGTCCGCATCTCGGCGGTGATGGCCCATCGCTCGTGGTCCCGCCAGGCCCCGTCGATGAAGAGCATGGCCGGCGAGAAGCCCTCCAGTCGGAAGCCGCAGGCTCGGGCGAGGGCGATCGAGGCGGTGTTGCCGGGCTGGACGTTGATCTCGAGGCGGTGCAGCCGCATCGGGCCGAAGGCATGGCCGATCACCAGGTCGAGGCCCTCACGCATCAGGCCGCGCCCGGCCGCATGGGCGAAGGCGCCGTAGCCGAGGGCGCCGCTCTGAAAGGCGCCCTCGACGATGTTGTTGATGTTGATGAACCCGGCGATGCCGCCGCCGTCGTCCTTCGCGCAGACCAGGAACCCCGCCTTGCTCGGGTCCTCGATCAGCCGCCCCGCGTAGGCGGCGTACGCCCCGGCGCTGTCCGGCGGGAACAGCCAAGGGTGGTGCAGTTCCTTGCTCTCCCGGGCACGCGCCGCGAACTCGGCGCCGTCCTCGTAGGTGAAGTGACGTATGCCCACGCGGGGGCCTTCGGCGAGGTAGCGGGACGCGGGGTGCGGCATTGCGCCAGCCTACGGCTCCCTAGCGGCGCCGACTCATGAAGAGCGCTCCACAGAGGGCACCGATGACGCCCATGCCGAGCAGTGCCAGCCACAGCGGCATCGTCACCTCGGGGACGAGCAGCCGGATCTCGGTGGTGCGGGTGTTCTCGAAGATGAAGATCAGGGAGAGGACGACGAGCACCAGCACGGTGGTCCTGGCAGGGGTCAGCCACTCGCCCAGACTGCCCCGGTACCCGCCGGCCTTCCTCCCGCTGTGCGACGTCTTCGCGGTCACATGACAAGGATGCTCCCGAACACACGATCACGCACGGTGAGCACCCTCCCGGCCTCTCAGCCGATCACCGGCAGCCGCAGCACCCCCGTGTCCTCGGGCGCGCTGACCACGGTCACCGGCTTGATCCCCCGGTTCCCGAAGTACGCGTCGTCACTCGCCGCGACCACGAACCGCAGCCGGTGCCCCTTGTCGTACCGGTGGACGATCCCCGGCAGGGTCACGGTGAAACTCCGTGTGACGTCCGGCACCCGCACCGGTGCGACCAGCCGGTGCACGAGGGTCTGGGTGCCGTCGGGCGCGACGTCGTACAGCTTGGCGAAGAGCACGAGCTTGTCGGCGGCGTCCCCGGAGTGCTGGGTCCGCTCGGCCGTCGGGGAGACGACCTTCAGTGTGGCCCGGGCCGCCCCCACCACGTCGGTGGTACGTGCGAGCGGCTCGCTGGTCCAGCCGAGGTAGGTGCCCTTGGTGTCGTGGGGCGCGGGGTCCGGGAGGCCGATGACCCCGGCCAGCGAGCTCTCCGAATGGCTCGTCGGGATGAGCCAGTTGGTGTAGGTACGGCTGCCGCGCGCCACCTTCCCGCGATCGTCGACGAGTTTGCCGTCGCCGGAGAGGTAGAGCGTCCTGGTGAGCCCGGGGACGCGGTCGGCGGTCGCGTAGGTGCCGTCGGGGTCGGCGATCCAGTCACGGTAGTAGGCGAAGGCCGGCCCGGTGTCGACGTTCCGCTTCCACAGGTACCGGTCGAACCAGGCGAGGATACGGCGGCCGACGTAGCTGGTCTCCAAGTTGCCCTGGGCCAGGTTGAGTTCGCCGGTGGCCGGGTCGGTGAGGCCGCCGCTGTGACCCCAGGACTGCCAGATCATCTTCGCCGGCGTTCCCTGGGCCTTGAGCGTCTTGTACGTCGCCGTCGCCTCGTTGAGGTTGAAGAGGCTGTCGGCCTGGCCCTGGACGAGGAGCGTCGGTGCTTTGACACGCTTCAGGTACGACACCGGGGACACGCTGTGCGCGTAGTCGAGCAGTTCGGCCGTCCGCTTCGCGGGATAGCGGCCGGAGTTGAGGGTGCGGATCGTGTCGCAGGCCTTGGTGACGAAGTGCAGGCAGGCGAGGGAGTTGATGCGGGACGGGTCGAGGTTCGGCTCCAGCAGGGGCTGGCCCTCGCCGATGAGGTAGAAGCCGTTGGCCCACTGCCACTTGAAGGCGCCGGGCACGCTGCCGCTGCCGACGGCGTTGTTCGGGTCGAGGGAGTAGGCGAGGTCGTTCCAGGTGATCATCGGTACCAGCGCGTCGACGCGCTGGTCGACGGCCGCGGTGGCCAGCTGGATGGCGCCGCCGTAGGAGCCGCCCGCCATGCCGACACGCGGGTCGCCGGGGGCGTCGAGGGTGACGAAGTCGGCCTTGGTGCCGTCGTCGGCGGCAGGGCCGCCGCCCAGGAAGTCGATCAGCCGTGAAGCGGCGACGCCGTCGATGGTGGGGTCGTCAAGCGAGATCAGACAGCCGGACCTGCCGAAGCCGAGCCCGGAGTAGACGAGGGAGACATAGCCGCGCTGGGCGAAGGCCTTGCCTACGGCGTCGGTCGAGCCGTCGGACTTGCTGCCGCCGAAGCCGTTGGTGGCGAGGACGGCGGGAGCCGGGTGGGCGCGGTCGACGCCCGCCGGGCGGTACAGGTCGGCGTCCACGGTGCAGGTGCGGCCGCCTGCCTGGACGGTGAACTTCAGTGCCGTGACGGTGTACTGGCCGGCCGCGGTGGCGGTCGGCGCGGTGAGGGTGAGGGTGAGGGGTGCGGTGAGCGTGGCGCCGAGGACTAGGGCGAGTCGGGCCAGGACAGGCCCTGGGGATCTGGGCACACGACGGGACACTGAGACCTCCACACTGAGGACAGCCCTGCTTACCAGCCAGTAAGCACTGGCCGGTTGTCATGGTGTGACACGTGTCAGACCAGGTCAATCAGCGTGCCGAAGGTTGTTGACGGAGATTCAGTGAAGAGCGGTCAGACCAGCGCGGGCTCGTCGAGGGTCAACGTCCCCGCGTCGGCGTCGAGTACGGCGCTCACCCCGAAGGGGATCGTCAGCGCCCCTTCACCGTGCCCGAACCCGAACTGCTCCACAACGGGCACTCGGAGGCCACCGAGCCGGTCGAGGAGCAGCGCACGCACCCGCTCGTACGGCTCGCACTCCTGCCACGAGCCGAGCAGCACGCCGCGCACGCCGTCGAGGAAGCCGGCGCGCAGGAGTTGGGTGAGGTAGCGGTCGAGCCGGTACGTCTCCTCGCCCACGTCCTCCAGGCACAGCAGGCCGCCGCGCGCGGAGGTTCGGGCGTGCGGGGTGCCCCGCTCGGCGGCGAGCAGGCAGAGACAGCCGCCGAGGGTGACGCCCCGTGCCCGGCCCGGGACCAGTGCGGAGCCGGTGGAGGCGATCGTGCGCACCGACTCGGGGTCGAACAGGGTGGCCCTCAGATGCTCCTGTGCCCGCGTGTTCTTGACGAAGTCGACGCCCGCCGCCATCGGCCCGTGGAGCGTGGCCAGGCCCAGCCTGGTGGCGAACGCCTCGTGCAGCACGGTGATGTCGCTGAAGCCGACGAACACCTTCGGTCCGGCCGCGCGCATCGCGTCCCAGTCGAGCAGGTCCACGAAGCGCTGTGTCCCGTACCCGCCCCGAGCGCACAGCACAGCATCTACGGACGGATCGCACCAGGCGCCCTGGAGATCGGCGGCGCGCTGCGCGTCGGTGCCCGCGAGGTAGCCGAACTCGCCGTGCCGGTCGAGCACATGGGGCGCCACCACCGGGTCGAGATCCCAGCCGCGCAGCACGTCGAGCCCGGCCTGGAGCCGCTCCTCGGGCACGGGCCCGCTGGGCGCGACGACGGCCACGCGGGCGCCGGGGGCGAGTCGCGGCGGCCGTACGAGCGTGTTCACTTGGCTAGCTCCAGCTTCGGGATCCCGGACGCGTTCAGCCCGAAGACCTGGGCGTACAGGGAGAGTTCGGACTCCAGAGCGCGGATCACCGTCTCCGCCCGCCGGAACCCGTGGCCCTCCCCCTCGAAGGCGATGTAGGCGTGCGGCACCCCGCGCCCCGCCATCCGGGCCAGGAACCGCTCGCACTGCGCGGGCGGGCAGATCACGTCGTCCAGGCCCTGGAGCAGCAGGAAGGGCACGTTGACGCGGTCGGCGTGGGCCGTGGGCGAGCGCTCCGCGTACCGTCCGGGTACCTCCGCGAGCGGTCCCACGAGGGTCTCCAGGTACCGGGACTCGAAGTCGTGCGTTTCTCCCGTCCCCCAGCCCTCCAGGTCGAGGATCGGGTAGAGGATCGTGCCGCAGGCGTAGACGTCGGTCGTGGTCAGCGACGCGGCCGCGGTCCAACCGCCCGCGCTGCCGCCCCGGATGGCGAGCCGTTCGCGGTCGGCGGTGCCCTCGTCGGCGAGGGCGAGCGCGACGGCCGCACAGTCCTCGACGTCGACCACGCCCCACTGCTCGCGCAGCCGGTTGCGGTACTCCCGCCCGTATCCGCTGGAGCCGCCGTAGTTGACCTCGGCGACACCGATGCCGCGCGAGGTGAAGTAGGCGATGGCCAGGTCGAGCACCAGGGGCGCCCGGTCGGTGGGGCCGCCGTGCGCCCACACGACGTACGGCGGCGGGGTGTCGCGGGGGGCTGTGCAACCGGGGTTGTGGGGCGGGTAGATGTGCGCGTGGACATCGTCTCCGGCGGGGCCGGTGAAGGTGCGGATCTGCGGTTCGGGGTAGTAGGCAGGGTCCACGGCGTCGTCGTGCGCGGCCCCGATCACCCGGGACCGGCCGGTCCGCGTGTCCAACTCGACCACCTCGTAGGCGCTGCGCGGACTGGCGCCGACGGACACCACGCGCTCCCCGCTCACCGCGAGCGTGGGCGCGAACTCGGTCCAGGGGCCGGCCGCGTCGACGATCTCGCCGGTCTCGGGGTCCAGTATCCCGAGAGCGGTCGAGCCACGGCCGTGCACGACGGCGACGAGCCCGCTCTCCAGCGGGGCGAACCAGCGCAGGCCGAGCTTCCACAGCGGTCCGCCGAACTCCTCCTCGCGCCGGCAGAGCGGTCGGCCGTCACGGTGGAGGTTCCACCAGCCGCCACGGTCGCTCGTGTACAGCAGCCGGCCGTCGGCCGCCCAGTCCACCTGGGCGATCGACTCCTCCGAGCCCCCGGCGACGGTCCGCGGTCCGCCGAGCGCGCCGTCCGCGCCGACGTCGGCGACCAGCAACTCCGTACCGTCCCACGGCATGCGCGGATGGTCCCAGGCGAGCCACGCCGCGCGCCGCCCGTCGGGTGAGATCCGCGGGCCGGTGACGAACCGGTGCCGGTCGTCGGTGAGTTCTCGTACGGCGCCCCGGTCCTCCGCCGCCGAGCCGTCCAGCGGGACGGCGGCCAGGACACGCCGTACATCGGTGGGCCCGTCCCCCGTGAACTCCTCCAGCACGCACCACACTTCACCGAGCCCGAGTCGCACCTGCGGCTCCACCCAGCGCCGCCCACCGCCCACCGCGGACACGGGAGTGAGCGGACGCGGCTCGCCGCCCTCCTCGTACCGGTAGAGCCGCTGGTCGGCGAAGTCGACGAAGACGACGAGCCACCGGCCGTCGACCACCGCTCCGGCCCACGGCTGCCCGCCGTACTCGACGACCCGGCTGCGCACGTTCCACGGCGCGGGCAGTACCGCCTCCTCGTGCCCGTCGGCCCGCCGCCGCACCAGCGTGCGCCGCCCGCCCTCCGTGGGCCGGGGCTCGGTCCACCACGCCTCGTCGCCGACGAAGCCCACGTACTCGGGGCGCCCCTCGTGCGATGCGGCGAGGGCCGCGTCGATGGGCGAGGGCCAGGAACCGTACGCCAGCGTCCGCACTGTCTCCCCCAACTCTGCTAGGCCGCGCGCAGAAAACGGTCGAGAACGCGGACGCCGAAGTGCAGCGCCTCGACCGGCACGCGCTCGTCGACGCCGTGGAACATGGCCCCGTAGTCGTAGCCCTCCGGCAGCCTCAGCGGAGAGAAGCCGTAGCCGGTGATGCCGAGCCGGGAGAACTGCTTGGCGTCCGTGCCACCGGGCATGCAGTACGGCACCACGTGCCCCTCGGGCGCGAACTCCTCGACGGCGGCGCGCATCCGGGCGTACGTCGGCGAGTCCACGGGCGACTGGAGGGCCACCTCGTGGTGGTGGAACTCCCACTCCACGTCCGGCCCGGTGAGCTCGTCGATGGTCGCGCGGAACTCGTCCTCGAAGCCGGGGAGATACCGGCCGTCGACGTACGCCAAGGCCTCCCCCGGGATGACGTTGAGCTTGTACCCGGCTTCCAGCATGGTCGGGTTGGCGCTGTTGCGGACGGTTGCCTCGACGAGCCTGGCCGCCGGGCCGAGCTTCTCCAGCAGGCCGTCCACGTCGTCCAGGTCCGCGTCGAGGCCGTACAGCGCGGCGAGTTCGGTGAGGGCGGCGCGGACCGTCGGGGTCAGCCGCAGCGGCCACTCGTGGGCGCCGATCCGGGTGACGGCCGCGGCGAGGCGGGTCACCGCGTTCTCCCGGTTGGGCCGGGAGCCGTGCGCGGCCCTCCCGCGTGCCGTGAGCTTGAGCCAGCCGGTGCCGCGTTCCCCGGCCGCGAGCGGGTAGATCTGCCGCCCGCCGCCGTCGTGGAAGGTGAAGGCGCCGGACTCGCTGATGCCCTCGGTACAGCCCTCGAACAGCCCGGCATGCCGATCGGCGAGGAATCCGGAGCCGTCCTCGGCGCTGGCCTCCTCGTCGGCGGTGAACGCGATCACGACGTCACGGCGGGGCCGTACGCCCTCGCGGGCCCAGGCCCGGACGACGGCGAGGATCATCGCGTCCATGTTCTTCATGTCGACCGCGCCCCGCCCCCACACGACGCCGTCGCGGATCTCCCCGGAGAAGGGATGCACGCTCCACTCGTCGGCCTGCGCGGGCACCACGTCCAGGTGACCGTGGACGAGCAGCGCGTCGGCCGACGGGTCGGTGCCCTCGATGCGCGCGACGACGTTCGTACGGCCCTTGGTGCGCTCCAGCAGGGTGGGTTCCAGGCCCGCCTCGGCCAGCCGCGCGGCGGCGTACTCGGCGGCCGGGCGCTCCTGGCAGTCGCCGCCGCCCCGGTTTGTCGTGTCGATGCGGATGAGGTCGGAGGTGAACGTCACGACCTCGTCCAGTGCCTGCCCGTCAGCCATACTGCTCCTCCACCGCGGCCGAGGCGATCGTGGTGACCGCCTTGAAGGTACGGATTCCCTCGTACATGCGCTCGCTGGTGTACGCCACCTTGCGCTCGCCGATCCGTTCGACGCCGGGGACCACGGTGGCGGCCATCGCGAGGTGCTCGGCGTCGAACTCGACAGCGATCGTGAACGGGCCGACGCTCACCGGCTCCTGACGGACCGCCAGCGCGGCCGCCTCCTTGGCCGCGGCGCGGATGTCGGCCGCGGTCCTGGCCGGCGTACGGCACACGGCGGCGTACCGCGAGACATGGTCCTTGACGGCGACCTTCAGGGCCTCGGGCGCGTACCCGAGCGCGTCCTCGCAGGCCTCGTCGTCGCCGGTGACGAGGACGACGGGGACGCCGTACTCGGCGACGACGTGCGCGTTGAGCAGTCCCTCGCTGGCCCGTACGTCGTTCAGCCACACCCCGGTGATCTGGTTCGCGAGGTAGGTGTGGGCGAGGACACCCGCCATGCCTGCGCCCGCGTGGTAGCCGACGAAGGCGATGCCGTCCACGTCACCGTGCTGCACACCCTCGACCATGGACAGGGCCTTGTGCCGGCCGGTGAGCATCTCCGCCCGTTCGTCGAGCCGTTCGAGCAGCAGATTGCGCATGCTCCAGTGGGCCTCGTTGATGACGACGGAGTCGGCGCCGCCGTCGTAGAAGCCCAGCACGGCGGCGTTGACATCCGAGGTGAACATCCCCCGGCACCGCTCCCACTGGGGCGTCCCCGGCAGCACGTCCCCCGGCCAGGTCACGCCGGTGGCGCCCTCCATGTCGGCGCTGATGAGGATCTTCATGTCGCTTCACGTTACGCGCCTGTGGGAGAACTTCCTACGACGCGGCGAGAGGTCGAGCAGCTGCCTGCCGAGGGATTGGCCTGTTCCAGGCACGCCGACCCGCACGCCGACGGTCACCCGCGGGCCCGGCTCCGTCCCGATGCCGTGCCGGACATGGCGAGGACGGAGAGCAGGACCAGTGCGCAGGCCGGGCCGAGTACGGTCCAGGGCGCCAGTTCCACATACGGCTGGTTCTCCGACAGCAGGCGGCCCCATTCCGCGGTGGGCGGTTGCTCGCCCAGACCGAGGAAGCCGAGGGAGGCCAGGACGAGGACCGTGGTCGGCAGGCGCAGGAGCGCGTTGCGCAGGACGCCGGGCAGTACGGCCGGCAGCAGGTGATGGCGGAGCAGATAGCCCGGGCCGGCACCGAACGAGAGGGACGCGAGCATGTGGCCGCTGGCCCGTTCCTGTTCGAGCAGGGCCGCGGCCTGGGCGGCGTAGGGGGTCCAGCCGACCAGGCAGACCGCCAGCGCGGCGCCCCAGGCCGACGGGCCGGTCACGGCGGTGGTCAGCAGTCCGGCGAGCACCGCCGGCATCGTCGACACCACTTCCGTGAGCCCGGCACCGACCTGTGCCGCCATGCCGAGCAACAGCCCGGTGACGGTGCAGACCGCGGTCACCGCGAGGGCCACGCCCACCGTGCGCAGCGCCCCGTGGCCGAGGCGGGCCAGCAGATCGCGGCCGAGCGCGTCCGTGCCCAGCGGGTGTGCGGCCGAGGGCGGGAGCAGCCGGGCCGCGGTGTCCACGTGCAGTGGATCGCGCAGCAGTCCGGCGACGACCAGTGCGAGCAGGGCGAGGGCGCAGGCTGCGGCGGCCCAGCGGGTGGAGCGCCCTCGTGGGAGGGCGGGCGGATGCAGGGCGGGCAGGGCCCCGTCCCGCAGGGCCGGGCCGAGCAGCGCGCGACGCAGGGCCTGGAGGAGCAGGCCGGCGGCGGTGCCGAGCAGGACCAGGACCAAGGTCGCGGTCTGCAGGGGCGGGAGATCCTGGGCGATGGCGGCGTCCAGGGCGAGGCGGCCGAGCCCGGGAATGTTGAAGATCTTCTCCACCGCGACGGCGCCCCCGACCAGGGCCACCACGGTCGGCAGGAGTTGCGGGAGCACACCGGCCAGCGTGCGCCGCAGCGCGTGCCGGGCGACATGGTTGGGTGCGAAGCCGTAGGCGTGCCAGGTCCGGGCCCACGGCTCGTTGAAGGCGGCGGGCAGCGACTGGTCGAGCAGACCGCCGATCATCGCCCCGGAGGGGACACCGAGGGCGAGCGAGGGCAGCACCATCGACGGCGGCCCCTCCCACCCACTGGACGGGAACCAGCCCAGCCACACCCCGCACACCGTGGCGAGGAGCGAGGCGAGCAGGAATTTGGGCAGCGCGGCGAGGATCGCGGCACCGGTGGCACCTCTCCCCCGGTTCAGCCGTCGCCGGGAGCCGAGATACAGGGTGCGGGCACTGACCAGTGCGGCGACCGCCACCGTGACCACGAGCGCGCCGAGCATCAGCGTGAAGGAGACCGCGAAGGCGCTCGTCACCTGGGGCAGGACCGCTTCCCCCGACACCCAGGACGTGCCCGCGTCGCCCCGCGGCAGCCCGCCCAGCCAGTGCGCGAGATGCGCGATCGGCCCCTCGTCCAGCCCCAGTTGTCCTCGTACGGCGGCCAGTTGCGCGGGGGTCGGGTCCTGGTCGGCGGAGCGGGCCCGCAGGACCGTCAGCGCGGGGTCGTTGCCGGACAGCCAGGGCAGCATGGCCACGGCCGTCAGCAGGGAGGCTCCTGCGGTGAGGCGGCCGAGGCCCGCGCGCCACCGGGACGGACCGGCCTCGGTACCGACCGACGTAACGCTCATCGGCCGCTACTTCAGGTGGGTGTCGACGTCGATCAGGGAGCGCTCACGAGGGTCGAGGAGCACGCCCTCGACATCGGTGGAAATCCCCTGCACGACCTTCTCGTGGACCAGCGGCACGACGGCATCCGTGCGCAGGATCTGCGCCTCGGCGGCCATGATCTTCTGCTGCCGCTTCGTCGTGTCGCCTTCCTCGGCCGCGGACTTGATGGCCTCGTCCACCTTGGCGTCCTTCAGACCGGCGATGTTGTACACACCGTCGCTCGTGTAGTCGCTCGCCAGGTACGCGACCGCGTCGCCGGTGTCGAGGAGCGTCACCCGGGAGAAGACGAGCGCGTCGTACTTGCCGGCGAGGAGGTCGGCCTCCATCTGCGTGTACTCGCGGACGTCCTGCTTCACGGTGAACCCGGCCTTCTCCAGCTGCTGTTGCAGGACGGTGGCGGCCTCGGGCAGTTCCGCGCGGTTGGTGTAGGTGGCCAGACGCAGGGTCTTGCCCTCGGTCTTTGCCTTCACCTGCGCGGTGGTCGCGGCCTTCGCACGGCCCGTCACTTCGACGCGCTTGTCGGCCGCCCACGGGACCGCCGGCCCGAACAGGCCCTGCGCGGGGTCGGCGTACCCGCCGAAGACCGAGTCGACGAGAGCTGAACCGTCCACGGCCTCGCGGGCGGCGCCGCGCAGCGCCGGGTCGGTGAACAGGCCGCTGCCGGTGTTGAGAACGAGGCTGTCGGTCCGTACGGACGGCACCTCGTGCCGGGTCTTGTCGTCCAGCAGCTTCGCCTGGGCGGTGGGGATCCACTCGGCGATGTCGACGTCGCCGCCGCGCAGGGCGTTGGCGCGGGCGGTGCCGTCGGCTATCCAGGTCACGTCGATGCCGGGCGCCTTGGCCTTGCCGCCCCAGTAGCCGTCGTAACGGTCCAGCGCGGCCTTGGACTTGCCGGTGAGCTTGGTGATTTCGAAGGGGCCCGTTCCGGTGCCGACGGGGCTGACCGTGCCGTCCTTGCCGAACGCCTTGGCGGAGAGGACGGCCAGCGCCGGGCTGGCCAGCCGCAGCGGGAGCACCGGGTCGGCGGCCTTGGTGCTGATGGTGACGGTGTCGGCGTCGTCGGCCTTCGCGGTGAGGGTCACGTCGCTGAGGACGCGGGGCTTGGGCTCGGCGGCGCCCGCGTGGTCGAGCGCGTTGACGACGGATTCGGCGGTGACCTGGGTGCCGTCCTGGAAGGAGGCCTTGCGCAGCTCGAAGGTCCAAGTGGTGTCGTTCGTCTGCTTCCAGGACTTGGCCAGCGCGGGCGCGGCGACGCCATCCTTGTCCAGCGCGGTGAGCCCTTCGGCGACGGACAGCTTGCTCAGCACGGTGGCGTCGTTGCTGTACGGCGACAGGGCCTGCACCGGCGGCACGGCGAGCGCCACCCGCAGCCGTCCCGTCGAACCGCCGTCGGCGCCGGTGTCTCCCCCTCCCTCACCGGACACGAAACAGCCGGCCAGGAGAGGGGTGAGGGCAAGCGCCGCGATAAGGCCGCGGGAGGTGGTGCGCATGGGGGTCCTGTCGTGCGGGAGGAAACGCGATGAACCCCTGCACGCCGAAGCCGAGGGGCCGCGTCAGCATATAAGGCAAGCCTTACTTGATCTACCGGGGTATATGAATTCTCAACCAATGAGACGCGACGAGGCGGCGCGCGAACGCCACTTTCACGCCCCCGAGGCGCGCTTGTCAGCCACCCTGTGCTGGCACTACTGTCACCACGCCTTGGTGAACGGGAAATCCGGTGTGATGCCGGTGCGGCCCTCGCCACTGTGAATCGGGAAGTCCGGCTCCAGCCCTCACGGGCAGCCACTGGGACCTTCGGGACCCGGGAAGGCGGAGCACGGGCGGTGGTACCCGTCAGCCAGGAGACCGGCCAAGGCGCGTCAACCATCCACGAGGTGCTGGAGAGGGTCTGCTGAGCCATGCACATAGCCGAGGGTTTCCTGCCGCCGGCGCACGCCGTCGCCTGGGGCGTCGCGTCCGCGCCGTTCGTCGTCCACGGAGTCCGTTCACTCACCCGTGAGGTCAGGGAGCACCCGGAGAGCACACTGCTCCTCGGCGCCTCCGGGGCCTTCACCTTCGTCCTGTCCGCGCTGAAGCTGCCCTCCGTGACGGGCAGTTGCTCGCACCCCACCGGCACGGGCCTCGGCGCCATCCTGTTCCGGCCACCTATCATGGCGGTCCTGGGCACCATCACCCTGCTCTTCCAGGCACTGCTGCTCGCCCACGGCGGCCTGACCACGCTCGGCGCCAACGTCTTCTCGATGGCGGTCGTCGGGCCCTGGGCCGGGTACGCGCTCTACAGACTGCTCCGGCGGTTCGACGTGCCGCTGATGGTCGCCGTGTTCTTCGGGGCCTTCGTCGCCGACCTGTCCACGTACTGCGTCACCAGCGTCCAGCTGGCGCTCGCCTTCCCCGACCCGAGCAGCGGATTCCTGGGCGCGCTCGGCAAGTTCGGGTCCATCTTCGCCGTCACCCAGATCCCGCTCGCGGTCAGCGAGGGACTGCTCACGGTGCTCGTGATGCGGCTGCTGGTGCAGTCCAGCAAGGGCGAACTGACCCGGCTGGGCGTGCTCCTCACCAAGAAGCGGTCCGGGACCGAGACCGAGGCGGTGGCCCGATGAAGAAGAACACGAAGATCAACCTCCTGCTGCTGCTCGTCGTGGCCGCGCTCGCCGTGCTGCCGCTCGCGCTCGGCCTCGGCGACCACAAGGAGGAACCGTTCACGGGCGCCGACGGCGAGGCGGAGACGGCCATCACCGAGCTCGAGCCGGACTATGAACCGTGGTTCACCCCGCTGTACGAACCACCGTCCGGTGAGATCGAGTCGGCCCTGTTCTCCCTCCAGGCGGCCCTCGGCGCCGGTGTCCTCGCCTACTACTTCGGTCTGCACCGGGGCCGACGGCAGGGTGAGCAGCGGGCGCTGGAGCGGGAGCGGGAGGGCGTGGCCGGCTCCGCCGCCGGGAAGACCCACCACGAACAGGACTGAGCCCGCGTGCTGCCGATCGACGCGGCGGCGCACAGCAGTCGCTGGCGCCGCCGCCATCCCGTGGACAAGGCGGTGCTAGGGCTCGGCCTCACCGTGCTCGCGATCTCGCTGCCGCCCTGGCCGGGCGCCGCACTGGTCCTGGTCACCGCCCTCGCGGTGCTGCTGGGCCCGGCGGGCGTGCCCGCGCGGCGGCTGTGGCGTGCCTACCGGGTGCCGCTGGGCTTCTGTGTGACCGGCGCGCTCACGTTGCTCGTCCAGGTCGGCGGACCCGAGGGCTTCGTGTCCCTCGCCGACGACGGCGGGCCGCGGGCCGGGGAGTTGCTGCTGCGCACCTCGGCCGCCTCCCTCGGCGTGCTGTTGTTCGCCTTCACCACCCCGATGTCCGACCTGCTGCCCCGCCTGGTGAAGGCCGGGGTGCCCGCGCCCGTCGTGGACGTCGCCCTCGTGACGTACCGCATGAGCTTTCTGCTCCTGGACTCCGTCCGGCGCATCCGGGAGGCCCAGGCCGCCCGGCTCGGTCACACCAGCCGGGCCGCGGAGTGGCGTTCGCTGGCCGGGCTCGGCGCCACCGCGTTCGTGCGGGCCTTCGACCGGGCCACCCGGCTGCAGGCCGGGCTCGCCGGGCGCGGCTACGACGGCACCCTGCGCGTCCTGGTGCCCGAGGCCCGGGTCTCCGTCCGCTTCACGGCCGCGAGTTGTGCGCTCCTCGCAGCGCTGGCCGCCCTCACCCTCGTACTGGAGAAGGCCCTGCCATGAGCGAGCCCACCGCCCTGGTCGCCCTGCGGGGCGCGTCCTACGCCTACGAGGACGGCCCCCTCGTCCTCAGCGGCCTCGACTTCGATGTGCACGAGGGGCGCGCGCTGGCGCTGCTCGGCCGCAACGGCACCGGCAAGACCACGCTGATGCGGCTGCTCAGCGGCGGACTCAGGCCGCACGACGGCCGGTTGACGCTCGAGGGTGAGCCGGTCACGTACGACCGCAAGGGGCTGACCCGGCTACGGACGACCGTCCAGCTGGTGGTGCAGGACCCCGATGACCAGCTCTTCGCCGCATCCGTCGCCCAGGACGTCTCCTTCGGCCCGCTGAACCTCGGCCTGCCCGACGCCGAGGTGCGGGCCCGGGTCGACGAGGCGCTCACCGCGCTGGACATCACGGCGCTGGCCGACCGGCCCACGCACCTGCTGTCGTACGGTCAGCGCAAGCGCACCGCCATCGCGGGCGCCGTCGCGATGCGGCCCCGGGTGCTGATCCTGGACGAGCCGACCGCCGGGCTCGACCCCGACGGCCAGGAACGCCTGCTCGCCACCCTCGACGGGCTGCGCGCGTCCGGCACCACGGTGGTGATGGCCACCCACGACGTCGACCTGGCCCTGCGCTGGGCCGACGAGACGGCGCTCCTCACCCCGTCCGGCGTGCGCACCGGTCCCGCGGCCGCGATGCTGTCCCGCACGGAACTCCTGCGCCAGGCGGGGCTGCGGTTGCCGTGGGGCGTCGCAGCCGCCCAACTGCTCCGGGCGCACGGCCTGTTGGACGACGCGGCGGCGGGCCCACGCGACGCGGAGGAGCTGGCCGCCCTGGCCGCGGCGCACGCCGCTCCCGTGCTGCCTGCCGACGGCTGACGCGTCGGCGAACGTCCGCACAACGGGAAAGGGAACGGCCGGAAAAGGGAAAGGCAAGGAGGTCACCCACTCCTTGCCACTCTCAACAT
Source organism: Streptomyces bicolor (assembly GCF_000719285.1). GTDB lineage: Bacteria > Actinomycetota > Actinomycetes > Streptomycetales > Streptomycetaceae > Streptomyces > Streptomyces bicolor. The sequence continues at coordinate 162,248 of NZ_JOFS01000001.1, forward strand.
ATAGCGCACGGGGGGTCTTGCGGCAAGGCCCCCTTCGTACCGCAGAATCTCCGGCCGAGGACAGGGGGTTCTGATGATCGACGTGATCGTTGCCGGTGGCGGACCGACCGGTTTGATGCTGGCCTGCGAGCTGAGGCTGCACGGTGTGCACGTGGTCGTGCTGGAGAAGGAGGCGGAGCCGACCAAGGTGGTCCGCGCACTCGGACTGCATGTGCGCAGCATCGAGGTGATGGCCCAGCGCGGTCTGCTGGAGCGGTTCCTCGCGCATGGCCGGCAGTTCAAGGTGGGCGGGTTCTTCGCCGGCATCACCAAGGAGTGGCCCGACCGGCTGGACACCGCGCACGGGTACGTCCTCGGCATCCCGCAGCCCGTCATCGACCGTCTGCTCGCCGAGCGCGCCACTGAGCTCGGGGCCGAGATCCGGCGTGGCTGTGAACTGATCGGGCTCAGTCAGGACGACGACGGGGTGAGTGTCGAGCTGGCCGACGGCACGCGCCTGCGCTCGCGCCATCTCGTGGGCTGCGACGGCGGCCGCAGTACGGTGCGCAAGCTGCTCGGCGTCGGCTTTCCCGGCGAGCCCAGCAGGGTCGAGACGCTGATCGGCGAGATGGAGGTGGCCGCGGAGCCGGAGACGGTGGCCGAGGTGGTCGCCGAAGTCCGCAGGAGCGAGAAGCGGTTCGGTGTCGCGCCCTTCGGTGAGGGGGTGTTCCGCGTCGTCGTGCCCGCCGAGGGGGTGGCCGAGGACCGTACGCTCGCGCCGACCCTCGACGAGTTCAGGCACCAGCTGCGGGCTGTCGCCGGCACCGACTTCGGCGTGCACTCACCGCGCTGGCTGTCCCGCTTCGGTGACGCCACGCGGCAGGCCGAGCGCTACCGGGTCGGCCGGGTGCTACTGGCCGGGGACGCGGCGCACATCCACCCGCCGACCGGCGGGCAGGGCCTCAACCTCGGCATCCAGGACGCGTTCAACCTCGGCTGGAAGCTGGCCGCCGAGGTGAACGGCTGGGCACCGGAGGGGCTGCTGGACAGCTATCACGCCGAGCGGCACCCGGTGGCCGCGGACGTGCTGGACAACACCCGCGCGCAGATGCAGCTGATGTCCACCGAGCCGGGTCCGCGGGCGGTGCGCCGGCTGCTGTCGGAGCTGATGGACATCGACGAGGTGAACCGGTACCTGATCGAGAAGATCACGGCGATCGCGGTTCGCTACGACTTCGGCGAGGGACACGAACTGCTCGGCCGGCGGCTGCGGGACGTGCAACTCAAGCGCGGGCCTCTGTACGCGCTGATGCACGGCGGCCGCGGACTGCTGCTCGACCGGACGGGCCGGCTCTCGGTGGCCGGCTGGACGGACCGGGTCGACCATGTCGTCGACGTCAGCGAGGAGCTGGACGTGCCCGCGGTGCTGTTGCGGCCGGACGGCCATGTGGCGTGGGCCGGTGAGGACCAGGAGGAACTGCTCGGCGCGCTGCCCCGGTGGTTCGGCGCCGCGACGGGCTGAGCGCGCGGGTGTGTTCGACCGTCCGTCGTGGGGTGGGCACACGGGTGATACACCCCTCGGCCGGACGGTAAAGCAAAGGCCGACCCGACGGCTCCCTGTTTGATGAGGTCACCCACGACCCGAAGCGAGGGAGCATGGCCGACGGCACCACGGACACACGCCCGCCCGAAGGGCTGAAGGCCGACGCGATCGGGTTCGTGGACGCGCTCGTCATCGGGCTCAACGCCACCTCGCCCGCGTACTCGCTCGCCGCGGCCATCGGCCCGGTCGTGGCCCTCGTCGGTGTCTACGCACCGGGCGTCATGCTCGCGTCGTTCGTCCCGATGCTGCTGATCGCGTCCGCGTTCTACTACCTCAACAGGGTCGACCAGGACTGCGGGACGACCTTCTCCTGGGTCACGCGGGCGATGGGGCCGTGGGCGGGATGGCTCGGCGGATGGGCCATCACGATGACCGGAGTCCTGGTGATCGGATCCCTGGCGGACGTCGCGGTGACGTTCGCCCTGCTGGCCTTCGGTCTCGACGGCCTCGTCGACAACGAGTTCGTGCGCCAGTTGCTCACGGTGCTGCTCATCGTCGTGATGACGGCCGTGTGCGTGATCGGCACGGAGGTGTCGGCGAGGGTGCAGAACATCCTCATCCTCGCGCAGGTCGCCTGCCTGCTCGCCTTCGCCGTGGTGGCGCTCTACCGGGTCTACGCCGACACCGGCACCCTCGACTCGGTCGACCCGGCGGTCGGCTGGCTGGACCCCTTCGGGGCGGGAGGCGCCGAGCTGACCGCGGGCCTGCTGCTGGGCGTGTTCATCTACTGGGGCTGGGAGTCGGCGGTCAACCTCACCGAGGAGGTCGAGGACTCCGCCACCGCGCCGGGCAAGGCGGCCGTGTGGTCGACGGTCGTCCTGCTGGTGACGTATGTGGCGGTCGCCTACGCGGTCGTGACCTACGCCGGACCCGCGTTCCTCGCCGAGAACGCCGAGGAGGAGGAGTTCATCTTCGCGCTGCTCGCCGAGGAGGCGATGGGCGGCTGGGACTGGGTCGTGCTGCTGGCGGTCTCGACCTCCGGCCTGGCGTCGACGCAGACGACGATCATCCCCGCCTCCCGGACGGCGCTGTCCATGGCACGCCGACACGCACTGCCGGCCCACTTCGCGCACATCCACCCTCGGTTCCGCACACCCGACGTGAGTACGTGGTGGGTCGCCGGCATCGCCATCGCCTGGTATCTGGCCGTCCGCCAGATCAGCGAGAACGCCCTCTTCGACTCGCTGACCGCGCTGTCCCTGCTGATCGCGTTCTACTACGCGCTCACCGGCATCGCGTGCGCGGTCTACTACCGCCGCCATCTCACCGAGAGCCTGCACCACTTCGTCCTCATCGGCCTCGGTCCCCTGGTCGGCGCCGGACTGCTGGTCTGGCTGCTCGTCGAGTCGGTCGGTGACATGTCCGACCCCGCGAACTCCTACAGCGGCGTCTCGTGGTTCGGGCTCGGCCCTCCGCTGGTCATCGGCATCGGGATCGCCCTGGTGGGGGTGGTCCTGATGGTCGGGTGGCGGCTGATGGCACCCGTCTTCTGGTCGGAGCGCCCGGAAGTGGCCGACCCCGATCTCGTCCACGGCGACAAGGAGCGCTGAAGATGTCGGTCGTTCTCGGATACGACGAGTCCCCGGGCGCGGTCCGCGCACTGCGCGTGGCCATCGAGGTGTCGGCCGCGTTCGGGGAGCCCCTCGTGCTGGTCTACGGCGCCGCGGCACCGGGCGCCCTCGGCGAGGAGTACACGGCGCACCGCGACGCCGTCCAGGAGGCCGGACGCTCCGCGCTCTCCCACGCGGTCGCAGTGGCCGACGAGGCCGGCGTACGCACGACCGTGGAGGTCATCGACCAGAAACCGGCGGACGCGCTCATCGACGCCGCGACGCGCCATGCGGCCAGGTTCATCGTGGTCGGCAGCTGGGGAGAGAGCCCTCTTCGCGGCGCCCTGCTGGGTTCCACGCCGCACAAACTGCTGCACCTGTCACACACCCCGGTCCTGTGCGTGCCGACGGAGCCCTGAGCCCGCCTCCGCTCACCGGGCTCGCGGACGCGGCAGTCCATGCTGCTCCAGCGGATGTGTTCGGCGACATCGTCCAGGCCATCGACGACCTCGACGCCGATGTCATCAGGAGGCAGCCGCCGAGGAAGGTGCCCTCCAGGGAGCGGTAGCCGCTCACGTTCGGTGGAGGCGATCCACCAGGATGTCGATCACCAACGGTGTCCGCGGCCCGTACCCGAGCAGCACCCCGTCCTCCATGTCGACCACCCGCCGGTTCATCCCGGCCGGCGTCTGGCCGATCCCGGGAATCCTCACCAGTCCGTCGATGCCGCCGACGGACTCGAGGCCCTTGGTCATCATCAGGATCACGTCCGGCTGCGCCCGCACCAGCGCCTCACCGGTGATCGGTGTGAACGGCTTGTCCAGCCCGGCCTCCTCGCCCGCGTCCACCGCCCCCGCGGCCTCGATCAGCGAGTCGGCGCCCGAGCCCTTGCCGCCGATCAGGTAGACGGCCGCGCTGCCGCGCATGTACAGGAAGGCGACCTTGGGTTTGCTGCCCTTGGGCACGGCGGCGCGGGCGGCGGCGAGTTCATCGTTCATGCGCTCGTTGAGGGCCTTGCCCGCCTCGGGGACGCCGAGCGCCTCGGCGATGCGGGTGGTGCGCGTGGTGACGTCGGACAGCTGGGTGGCCGGGTCGAGGACGACGACGGGGACACCGGCGTCGCGGATCTGGTCGCCTCCTTGGGCCCGGTGTCGGTGTCGGCCAGCACGACCGTGGGACGCAGCGAGAGCACGCTCTCCGCGCTCACGTCGTGCGCCTTGGTGACCTGCGGGAGGTTCTTCGCCTCGGCGAAGGTGGCGGTGATGTCGCGGCCGACGACACGGTCACCGAGGCCCAGCGTGAACACGATCTCGGCGACACCGCCGTTGAGCGGCAGGATGCGGGAGGCGTCCTCGACGGTCACCTCGCGCCCGTCCGAGGAGTCGACGGTGACCGGCAACTTCGGGGTGGGCGGCTCGCCTTCGAGCGGCACGAGGGTGTTCTTCGCGAGCTGCCTCTCGGCCGCGGTGGCGCGTTCGCTCGCCCAGTCCGCCACCGGGGCCGAACCGTCCGACGCGCTCCCGCCGCCACCGCAGGCGCCCGTGAGCAGCGCGAGCGTCAGACCAAGGGCGGCGAGGCGTCTCCGGAATACGCGCATGGGTTTCCTTTCGTCTCTCCTGGCACATCATTGAGCAATACTTTAGGTTAGGCTTCCCTTAGTTTCTCCTTGGTGGGGGTGTTCCATGACATGGGCAAGTGGCCTGCACCGTAAGGGAGTTGGACGGATTCTCGGGTTCGCGGGCGCGGCCGCCCTGCTGCTTTCGACCGCCGGCCCGGCCTCGACGGCGGGCGGCTCGGCAACCGGCCCCGAGGGCCAGAAACTCACCGTCTCCAAGTCCTCGGGGCTCGATCCGAACGGCGAGACGGTGACCGTGGCCGGCTCCGGCTACAACACCGAGAAGGGCATCTACGTCGCCTTCTGCGTGGACAACGGCGCCGGGAAGACCCCCACGCCCTGCGTGGGCGGAGTGGACATGTCCGGCGAGTCCGGGGCGTCCGCATGGATCTCCTCGAACCCGCCCTCGTACGGCGAGGGGTTGGCGAAACCGTACGAAGGCAGCGGCCATAAGGGGGCGTTCAGCGTGCGGCTCACCGTGCGGGCCAAGGACGCGAACACCGACTGCACCAAGTCCGGCGTGAAATGCGCCGTCATCACCCGCAACGACCACACGCGGGGCGGCGACCAGAGCCAGACCGTCCGGATCCCGGTGACCTTCGGCGGCAGCGGCGGGAGCACGTCGAACGCCGCCGGCGCCTCCGCGACGCCGACCGCGACGGCCGGCGCGAGCACCACCGGCGGCGGCACCGGCAGTTCGAGCGACGGCACGGAGGAGACGTCCGGCGGACCGCTCGCGAGCACCGGCTCCATCGCCCTGACGGCCGGGGCCACTGCGGCGGGCCTGGTCGCGGCCGGCGCCGGCACCTGGCTGTGGGCACGCAGGCGGCGTACGGCGCACGCGGAACCGACCGCGGGCTGACCCGCACTCAACACCGCACTCCGAAAGGAGACTCGAAGATGACGAAGAGACCCGGCGCCGCCACCGTGACGGGTGGCGCCCTGCTCGCGCTGCTCTGCCCGGGCGGCGCGGCGGCACAGGACGCAGACGCGTTCCCCCGCGAGGTCTCGGGCGGCCACGCGAGCTGGAACACGGCATCCGCCCAGCTCGGGGACAAGGGCATCTCGCTCGACGTGGCCGAACCCGCCGTACGGGGATCCGCCGGCCGAGCCGGGTTCCCGACGACCGGCGGCGGCGCCGACCGCGAAACCGGCGAGGCGGAGGTCGAGTTGGGCGGCTCGGCCCTGCTGACCTCCCCCGCCGCCACGCGGCCCCTGCCCCTCGGCGGACTCCGGCTGCGGCTCGACGGCGACGAGGGCACCCTCTACGCGCGTACGGTCGTCGACGGCAGGGTCCGCGAACTCGCCCTGGCCGGCGTGGAATCCGGCACCGAACCCGTCGTACGGTCGACCGGCCTGACCTGGACCGGGCTCCACGCGTCGCTCACGGAGGACGGGGCGGCGCTACTCTCCGAGTGGAGCGGAGCTCGGTTCACGGCGGGCGACGGGTACGGGGCGCTGGACCTGACGGTGGGGACCGGCGGCAAACCAACCGAAGCCGCACCGGAGAACACATCGCAGCCGGCACCCGACTCCTCCGACGAGAAACCCGGCGAGGGCGCCGGTGGCACGGCGGCGACCCCCCGGCCGGCGACAGCACCTTCCGCCGACGTCACCCACCCCACCCTCACCCCCGGCAGCGAACAGACCGTCACCGGCGCCGGGTTCGAGCCCGGCGAGGTCGTCCTCGTCGCGATCGACGACGACACCCGGTACCAGGCGGTGGCCGACGAGACGGGGCGGGTCTCGCGCACGTTCCCGGTGTACGGCACCGCCGGCGAAGGCGCGCACACCGTGGAGCTCACCACCGTGACCGGGGAACGCCGGGCGGCCGTGGACTTCGGCGTACGGGCGCGGGCGTAGCTCTTGAGCAACGAGGAGCGGGCAGCACGGCCCGCTCTTCTGCACGCCCAACTCCCCTGTGACACAGGCCCGTTGGGCTCTTGGCCGTCCGTTGACAAACAGCCACTACCCGTATTTAGGTTTGCCTTACCTAACCCCCCTGCCGGGTTCCTTGTCCCGATCGAGGCGCCCGCACCGAGAAAGGCGAACACCTCACCATGAGACCCGTTCCCTCCGCCCGCACCGCCGCCCGCGCCGCCGTTGCCGTGACCGCCTCCGCAGCCCTGACCCTGGGCCTGGCCGGCTCGGCCTCCGCCGCCACCTCGACCCGCACGGTCACCGACGGCGGCACGACCTACAACCTGTCGCTGACCTCCCCCGCCACGGCCGCCGCCACGGGCCAGGTCATCACCGTCTCCGGCTCCGGCTACAACACCGGCCAGGGCGTCTACGTCAGCCTGTGCGTGGTCGACGGCGAGCAGGGCGCCACCAAGCCGACCCCGTGCCTGGGCGGCCAGGACGAGGACGGCTCCACCGGTGCCTCGCACTGGGTCAACAACACCTTCGGCGGCCTGTTCGCCAACAGCTCCAAGTTCGGCACGGGCGGCACGTTCAGCGTGCGGATCTACGTCAAGGCCACCCTCGATGACGGCAGCGTCTGCGGCCAGGACGTCGAGTGCGCCGTGGTGACGCGGGCGGACCACTTCGACAGCGAGGACCGCAAGTACGACGTCCACGTCCCGATCACCTTCCAGTAGGCGCCCGTCAGGCCGGGCCCACCCAGCCGGGGCCCGGCCCTCGGTATCCCCGGGGTGCCGGGCGCACCCGACCAGTGAGGACCCTCCATGACCGACGAACCCAGACCGACAGCCGGGGCCGGACGCCGGTTCAGACGCCCCGCCGCACTCCTCGGCGCCGCCGCGCTCGTGGCCGCGGCCGTCACGCTCGGCTCCACCGCACAGGCCTCCGACACACCGAAGACGGCCCTCGGCAAGGACGGCCAGAAGCTCACCGTCACGGCTTCCGCGAACCTCGACCCAGACGGCGAGACCCTCCGCGTCACCGGCTCCGGCTACGACGCGACCAAGGCCATCTACGTCGCCCTGTGCAAGGACAACGGCGACAACCGTGTCCCCACCCCGTGCCTCGGCGGCGCCGACCAGAACGGTTCCGGCAGCTCCTCGCAGTGGATCGTCCCCGAGGGCGACGAGTACGCGGGCGACCTGGCCGTCACCTGGGGCGTGGGCGGCACCTTCGACGTGGAGATCGGCATCAAGGCCAAGGACGGCGGCCTGGACTGCACCAAGGTCACCTGCTCGGTCGTCACCCGCGTCGACCACCGCAACCCCGGCGACCGCTCGCAGGACGTCCGTATCCCCGTCACTTTCGAGGGCCAGGACCCCGGGGACGGGGGCGGCGGCGACGGCGTGGATGTACCGCCCGGCACCGTCAGCTACGTCCGGGCCGCCGAGTTCACCACGGCGGGCCGCCCGCTGGACCTGCTGCTGCACCCCGACTCCGGGAAGCTGTACGTCGGTTCGGACAACATCCCCGACACCGCGGACATCGCCGAGCAGGGCCTGTACGCCATCGACCCGAAGGACGGCACGCTCCTCGGCCACATCCAGCAGGCCCCCGGCGCGACCGGCGCCCTCGCGGCCCGCGTGGTCCGCTGGATCGCCGGTCCGCTGGCCGGCGACGGCGTCGTCTTCCACTACCCGCTGCGCGGCATAGGCACCGCGAAGGACGGCGACACGGCCGCGAAGGGCGTGTGGCTGGCCGGCGGCACGGTCACCGCCACCGTCGAACTCCCGGAGGCCTCCGTCTACTTCGTCGAGACGGACCCGGCGACCGGCAATGTCTGGGTGGGCAGCTCGTACGACGTGCTCGTCTTCGACAAGGACGGCAAGCAGCTGGCCAAGCTGACCGGCAAGGACCGGGCCACGGCCATGGCCTTCGACAAGGCCACCGGCGAGGCCTTCGTCCTGCGTGAGGACTGGGGCACCGCCGACGACGGCGCGGACAACGTCGGCGCCCTGGAGATCTACGACAGCGCCACCGCCCGGCAGGCGGCCGAGCCCGTCGCCCTGCCCGGCAACCGCGCCGGTGCCTACGCGGGCGTCGCCGTCACCCCCGGCGCCTCGTCCGTCTACGTCACCAGCCAGGCCGAGAGCAAGGTCGTCAAGCTCGACCGACGTGTCTCCCCGAAGATCGTCCAGTCCCCCACCGACCAGTCCGTCGCACCGGGCGGCAAGGTCACCTTCGTCGCGGCCGCCGAGGGCGCTCCCGAGCCCACCGTGCGCTGGCAGGTCAGCCCCGACGAGGGCCAGATCTGGTCCGCGATCGAGGGTGCGACGCAGAACGCGTATACCTTCACCGCCAAGGCGGCCCAGGACGGCTACCGCTACCGCGCCGAGTTCACCAACGCGGCCGGTACGACCCGCACTTCACCCATCACGCTCACGGTCACCGAGCCCGGTGACGGCGGCGACAACGGCGGCGGAGACGACGGCGGTGACGGCGACGGCAGCACGGAGCCGTCCGGCTCCAAGACCGTCACCGGCCCGAACGGCCAGAAGCTCACCGTCACCCCGGTCAACGACCTCGCCACCGAGGACCAGACCCTGAAGGTCACCGGCACCGGCTACGACACCAAGAAGGGCATCTACGTCGCCCTCTGCGTCGACAACGGCGACGGCGAACTGCCCACGCCGTGCATCGGCGGCGTCGACATGACCGGCGGCTCGCACTCCTCGGCGTGGATCTCCTCGAACCCGCCGGACTACGGTGCGGACCTGGCGATCCCGTACGGCGACGGCGGCACCTTCGAGGTCGAGCTGACCGTCGCCGCCAAGGACGAGTACACCGACTGCTTCAAGGCCACGTGCGTCCTGGCCACCCGCAATGACCACACCCTCTCCGGCGACCGCTCCCAGGACGTCAAGGTCCCGGTCAGCTTCGTCGGACAGGACCCGGTGGACACGGACGACGACACCGGCGGCACGGGCGGCACCGGCGGCAACGGCGGCACGGGCACGACGGGCGGGAGCACCGGCGGCTCGGACACCGGTTCCACCACGGGCGGTTCCGGCGGCACAGGCACCTCGACGGCGGGCGGCAGCCTCGCCTCCACCGGCGTCACCGTGCTCTCCGTCGCCGCGCTCGCGGCCGCGCTGCTGGCCACCGGCTGGGTGGTGTACCGCAAGGGCCGTACCGTCAACTGATCCACCTCCACGGTGAGTTCGCCCTCCGGCGCGCACGGACACGCCGGAGGGCGAACGGCCGTCAGGCGGTCCGGCCGACCACCGCCCACTTCGACGGCAGCTCGATCCGGGCGCCGTTCGGCCCGTGCTCCGTGGTGACCAGCGGCAGTTCGCCACTGGCGAGGACGGTGAGCCCGGCCGCGCGCAGATACTCGGGCACCGCGGCGTCGGCCACCTCGCCGGGGGCGATGCCGTGCCGGAAGATGGGCGCGAGCTTGGGCGGCGGCCCCGCCGGGCCCTGGGCGAGCCCCATGAGGACGGGCTTGGCGGACTCGGAGAGTTCGACCAGGAAGGCCCGGCCACGCTCGCCGACCAGCGTGGCGATCCCGTTCACCATCAGCTGCCGGTCGTCGGGCTCGGCCTGGTGCAGCACGCCCCGCATATAGACGTTGGCGTCCCCGAGTTCGGCATGCAGCGTCTCGGCCTCGGCCTTCTCCACCGCGTCGAACAGCCGGTACGCCGCCTGCCCCGCGGGGTCGGCGCGCCGGGCGTGGTCGAGGGCCGCGGCGGACAGGTCGGCGCCCAGGACGTGTGTGAAGCGGTCGGCGAGGAACCGGGTCTGAGTGCCGTTGCCGCAGCCCAGGTCCACCATCGGCAGGCCGGGATCGGCCAGGTGAGCCTCGAACAGGGCCAGATGGCGTCCGGCGGTCAGAGCCGGCTCCGCGTCCCAGAACACCGCCCCCGGTTCCTCGGGGGCTTCCCGCCAGAAGCCCTCCCAGGCCTCCCGGTACCGACTCGTCACGCTCATGACCGACTCCCCAGGGTGCGACGACGACCCGTCGTGAAGTGACGGGCGAGTACGGTCTATCGCGGCCTGGTTTCGGCCACAAGCGCCCGGCGCATACCTTCACTCGGCATTCGAGACCCGTACGCCGTCGAACGCCCCGCTGGGCACAAGGAATCAGCGTCGCGGGAGCGTGAGTTCGAACCAGACGGTCTTTCCGGCGCTCGTACGGCTGGTGCCCCACTCGCGCGCGAGCGTGCTCACCACGCGCAGCCCGCGCCCGGACTCGTCGAAGGGGCCGGCGTTGAGCAGCGTCGGCAGGTCGTGATCGTCGTCGTCCACCTCGCACAACAGCGTGTCGCCGCGCACCAGGCGCAGTTCGACCGGGCGGCCGTGGGAGTGCCGTACGGCGTTGGTGACGAGCTCGCTGACCAGCAGCTCGGCGGTGTGGGCGACGCGTGGCAGGCCCCACTCGTGCAGCTGCTCGCGGACGACGGCGCGGGCCCGGCCGACCTCCATCGGGTCGAGGCCGATCCGCCACTCGGCGACGTCCTCCGGTTCGATGCCGTTGAGGCGGGCCATCAGCAGGGCGACGTCGTCCTTGCGGCCGCCACGGCCCGCTTCTGAAAATGTCGCAGCGAGGGCGCGGATGATCGTGTCGCAGGCGTCGTCCATGGACGCGGCCGGGTGGGCGGCGGACTCGCAGAGGGTCGCGAGGCCGACACCGATGTCCTCGCCACGCACCTCGACCAGTCCGTCGGTGCACATCACGATCCGGTCGCCGGGCTCCACGCGCACGCGTACCGCCTCGAACGGCACCCCGCCGACACCGATCGGCGCCCCCGTGGGCAGGTCGAGCAGCTCGCTGCGCCCGTCGTCGGCGCGGACCAGGACGGGCGGGATGTGACCGGCGTTGGCGATGTGGAGTTCGCTCACGATCGGGTCGTAGACGGCGTACAGGCAGGTCGCGAGGTAGGTGTCGCCGAGGCGCTGGGCGAGGTCGTCCAGGTTGCGCAGCAGTTGGGCGGGCGGCAGGTCGAGGGCGGCCATGGTCTGCACGGCCGTACGCAACTGGCCCATCATAGCGGCCGAGTTGAGGCCGTGGCCCATGACGTCGCCGACGACGAGGGCGGTGCGGGCGCCGGGCAGTTTCACGGAGTCGAACCAGTCACCGCCGACGCGCCCCAGCAAGGTGCCCGGCAGATAGCGGGTGGCGATGTCGCAGCCCGCCATGCGCGGCGGGATGTGCGGCAGCATGCTGTCCTGGAGGGTCTCGGCGACGCTCTCCTGGTAGGTGTACATGCGTGCGTTGTCGAGGACGAGGCCCGCGCGGGCGGCGAGTTCGGCGCCGGTGACGCGGTCCATGTCGTTGAACTCGACGCGCTCCGGGTGCCGCAGCAGGATCATGAAGCCGAGCACGACATTGCGGGCCTTGAGCGGTACGACCAGCATCGAGCGGCCCGTGATCAGTGGCCGGATGTCACGCTTCTCGAACTGCGAGGCGATGGCGTGGCCCATCTGCTCGCTGATGCGTGACACGAGGACGGGCTCGCCGCTGGTCATGCACTGGAAGAAGGGTGTGTGCGCCGGGAAGGGCATGGCCTCGCCGACCGGCACGACGTCGTCCCAGCGGCCGGGTTCGTCGGTGTGTTCGACGGCGACCCGGTGCCACATCGTGGTCGTGTCGGGCACGCCGTCGGGGAATCCCTCACCGGCGACGACCTGTTCGCGCAGATAGGTGCCGGCGACATCGGTGAAGCGCGGGACCACGGCCTTGCTGACCTCGATGATCGTCCGCGACAGGTCCAGGGAGGTGCCGATGCGGCCGCTGACCTCGTTGAGGAACTCCAGGCGTTCGCGTACGGCGGCGTACTCGAGGTCCTCGCCGTCGTCGGTGTACTCCTCGGCTAACGGCAGCCCCTTGGCGGCGGCCTGGGCGGCTCGCTCCCGGCGGGCCTTGCGCTCGACGCGGCGGGGCACGCCCCAGTCGGGGGTGACGGGCACCCGGTCGTTCTGGCTGAACTCCAGGACGGGATAGCCCAGTTCGAGAATCTGGCCGACGATGCGGGCGCCCTCCTGGACGCTCATGCTGGGCAGGATCTCGGGCAGGCGGCGGGCGAGTTCCTCGGCTCCGGGGAAGTCGGTGTGCAGGGCGAAGCCGGGTGCGACGCGGTCGAAGCCGGGGTCGTCGTCGCCGTCGTCCTGCTGGAGCCGGCCCACGTCGGCGCCGAGCACGAGGAGCCGCTCCGGCCCGGGGCCCACCAGCGGGTACGCCCACCACAGGACGTCGACGCGGTCGCTCCCCCACCCTTCGGACGGGGGCGCCTCCCTCTCGCTTCGCTCGGGCACGGTGAGGCGGGCACGGCCCGCGGCCGGGTAGAACAGCCGCCCGTCGAGGGACGATTCGAGGTCGTGGCCGAGCCCGTCGTACGTCGAGTACGCCCCGTACGGCGAGACGTCCTCGTCCTCGGGCAGCGCTCCGGAGACGGGCAGCAGATCGACGGCCGGGCGCCCGATCGCCTCTTCCTTGTCGGCCCCGAACAGACGGCGTGCGCCGGAGCTCCAGTGGGACACGAGGCCCTCGCGGTCCACCACGACCACGGCCAGCGGGATGCGGCCGGCCGCGGCGTGCTCCGTCACCGCGCCGTCCCTCTCGGTGCCACGGTCCATGGCCCAGGCCCTCTCTCCCCACGGCTCCGCAAGATCTGCCGCCTACTCCACCGTACGGCTCCGGGCGGAGGCGATGTGCGGCAATACGGGAATTGGTGAGCCGCGAGCACGAGGGCATGCGGGGGGGCCGTGCGCGTGGCGTCCTCGCAGGACAGCCGTGCGCACCGGTCCCTGGCTCAGTCCTCGTGCCCGAGCTGAAGATCGCGTTCCGTACGGCCTCCGCCGGCGACCTGGAGCACGGTGGCGACCGGCGGGTAACCCGTGGCGATGACGGTGTACTCGCCGGTGGCGAGGTCGACGAACCGGAAGGCGCCGTCAGGGCCGGTGGTGAGGGTGGCCATGACGTTGCCGGCCGCGTCGAGCAGTGTCACGCGCGCGTCCTCGACGGGCCGCCCGCCGCTCGCCCGTACGGTGCCGCGCAGGAGGGCGCCGCCGGCGAGTTCGATGTCCTGGCGGGTCTCGCGAGCCGCCTTCACGGTGGCGGGGACGGCGGCCGGGCGGAAGGCGGGCGAACTCGCGGCGAGGGTGTACTCGCCGGCGACCAACTCGGTGATGACGTAGCCGCCTTCACGGTCGCTGCGGGTGGTGGCGACGACCTCGCCATGGACGTCGGTGAGTGTCACGGTGGCGTCCACGGGCGTGCCGTCCGGGGTGAGCACCCGCCCGGCGAGGCGTCCGGCGCCGCCGAGGACGATGTCCACGTCGACGGGGCGCTCGCCGACGGTCACGGAGACGGCCTGCGGCTGGTGTCCGCCCGCGGCGGCGATCAGCACGTACGCCCCGGGGCCCGGCGTCGCGAGCGCGTACCGCCCGTTCTCGCCGCTCGCGCCGCGTCCGATCTGCTGCCCGGCGATGTCGATGAGGGTGATCGCCGCGCGGGGTACGACGGTGCCGTCGGGGTGCTGCACCGTGCCGCGCACGGGAACGCCGGCGGTGTGGGGTGAACGGCTCTGGGGGATCGGGGCGTTCACCGGTGCCGGTTCCGTCTCCAGGGCCGGGACGTCATGGGACACCAGGGGTTTCTCCTTGAGGAAGAAGGCGATCAGCAGGCCGAGGACGAGTACCGGCACCAGGTAGAGGAAGATGCGCGGCATGGCCTCGGCGTAGGCCCGGATGTAGCCGTCGCGCAGGTCCGGCGGCATGGCGTGGACGAGCTGCGGGGTGATGGACTCGGGGTCCGGCAGCCCGGCACCCGCGCGCGTGGGCAGGTGTTCGGCCAGGGCGTCGGCGAGCCGGTCGGCGAAGAGGGTGCCGAAGATCGCGGCGCCGACGCTGCCGCCGATCTGCCGGAAGTAGTTGTTGGCGCTGGTGGCGGTGCCGAGGTCGGCGGGGCGCACGGAGTTCTGCACGGCGAGGATCAGGACGGGCATCACCATGCCGATGCCGGCGCCGAGCACGGCCATCCAGATGCTGTAGTGCAGCCGGGGCGTGTCCGCTTCGAGGCGGGACAGCAGCCACATGCCGGCGACCGAGAGGGCGCTGCCGAGCACGGGGTGGAGCTTGTAGCGGCCGGTGCGGCTGATGAGCTGGCCGGAGATGATCGAGGCGCCGACGATGCCGCCCATCATCGGCAGCATGAGCAGGCCGGACTCGGTGGCCGTGGCGCCGTCGACCATCTGCAGGAAGGTCGGCAGATAGCTGGCGGCGCCGAACAGGGCGACGCCGATGACGAGGCCGACCAGGCTCGTGACGTTGAAGACGGAGTCCCTGAACAGCCGCAGTGGGATGAGGGGTTCGACGGCGAAGTGCTCGACGACGAGGAACAGCACGGTGGAGAGGAGGGCTCCCGCGCCGAGGCCGAGGATGACGCGGGAGTTCCAGGCGTACTCGGTGCCGCCCCAACTGGTCAGCAGGACCAGGCAGGTGGAGGCGGCGGCGAGCAGCAAGGAGCCGAGGAGGTCGAGCCGGCGCCGGACCCGCGGCTTCGGCAGCTTCAGTACGACGGCGACGACGGCCAGGGTGACGAGACCGAAGGGGATGTTGATGTAGAAGCACCACCGCCAGGAGAGGTGGTCCGTGAAGTAGCCGCCCAGCAGGGGCCCGGCGACCGAGGCGAGGCCGAACGCGGCGCCGATCAGGCCCATGTACCGGCCACGCTCGCGGGCCGGCACGATGTCCGCGATGATCGCCTGGACACCGATCATGAGTCCGCCCGCGCCGACGCCCTGGACGGCGCGGTAGGCGATCAGCTGGTCCATGGTCTCGGCCCGTCCGGCGAGCGCGGAGCCGGCGACGAAGACGACGATCGCGAACTGGAAGACGCCCTTGCGGCCGAGGAGATCGCCGAGCTTGCCGTAGATCGGCAGGCCGATGGTGGCCGTGAGCAGGTAGGCGGTGATCGCCCAGGACATCCTGTCCAGGCCGTGCAGTTCACCGACGATCTTCGGCAGCGCCGTGGCGACGATCATCTGCTCCAGCGCGGCCAGCAGCAGCGCGAGCATCAGCCCGAAGAAGACCAGCCGCACCCGGCGCGGGCTCAGTGGGGCCTCGGCGCCTTGGGGCGGAACCGGTGGAGGAGGTGCGGTGACGGTCTCGTCCTGCACCAGAGTCGTGCCGCCCACGTACCGCTCCCCTCACCGTACCTGCTCACATTTCCCGCAATAGGCGACAACTACGAGCAAGCACGGCAAGTTACGGCGCCATCCCGGACACGACGGGGATCCACTCGATCCGGTGAGGAGGCCAAGGGCCCCCGCGCACCGGGGACTTAACTCTCGACCTCGGCGGCGAGCTTCTCGAGCAGCGCGTCGTAGATCCGGCCGAGGCCCTTGGGCGCGAAGGTCTTCTCGAAGAAGCCGCCGATGCCGCCGGCGCCCTGCCAGGTGGAGGTGACGACGACCCGGGACTTGCCCTCGCCGGCCGGGGTGACCCGCCAGGTGGTGACCATGGAGGAGTTGCGGTCCTTCTCGACGAGCTCGCCGTCGGTGGGCTCGCTGACCTCCAGGAGGCAGTCACGGACCCGCTTGCTGGTGGCCTGGAGCTTCCAGTGGACGAGGGTGCCCTCGCCGTCGCCGCCCTCGCGCACCTCGTACTCGCTGAAGTGCTCGGGCAGCACCTTCCGCCGGGTGCCGCTGTAGTCGGCGAGGGCGTCGAACACCTTCTCCGCGTCCGCCGCGACGACCCGCTCCGTAGTGGCCTCGACCTGCGCCATTGACTTCCTCCAGGACCTGATTTCTCGGGGGTTGGAGCAAGCCAACCACCCCGCTCCCGGACCGCCCAAATCGGGGTCCCGGTCAGCTCCCCGAAGCGATCGCACAGTGATCGAAATCGGAACTGGGACGTAGGTCGCACGATCAAGGGAACATCTGTTCTATTCTTGGGGCAGTGCTACCGAGGAGGCACCATGCGCTGGGAGAACCTCACCCTGGAATCCGACCACAGCCGGGCCGACGCCGCGCTGTTCGGCGCGGACGCCGTGGTCACCCGCACCTTCGACACGCCCGAGTTCGCCGGCATCACGTTCCACGAGATCCGGGCCCGCTCGATCATCAACCGGGTGCCGGGCGCCTCGCGCATGCCCTTCGAGTGGACGGTCAACCCCTATCGGGGCTGCACGCACGCGTGCGTGTACTGCTTCGCCCGCAAGACCCACAGCTATCTGGACCTGGACACGGGCCTCGGCTTCGACTCCCAGATCGTGGTCAAGGTGAACGCGCCGGAGCTGCTGCGCCGCCAGCTGTCCTCACGCCGCTGGCTGGGCGATCACATAGCGATGGGCACGAACGTCGACTGCTACCAGCGCGCCGAGGGCCGCTACCGCCTGATGCCGGGCATCCTCGCCGCCCTGCGCGACCATGCCAACCCCTACTCGATCCTGACCAAGGGCACGCTGATCCTGCGCGACCTCGACCTGCTGAAGCAGTCGTCCGAGGTGACGGACGTCGGCGTCTCGGTCTCGGTCGGCTTCGTCGATCCCGAGCTGTGGCGCACCGTGGAGCCGGGCACGCCCGCGCCCGAGCGGCGCCTGGACGTCGTACGGACCCTGACCGAGCACGGGCTCGGGTGCGGGGTGCTGATGGCGCCGGTGATTCCGTTCCTGAGCGACCATCCGGCCCAACTGCGGGCCACCGTGCGGGCGATCGCCGCCTCCGGAGCGACCTCCGTCACTCCGCTGGTGCTGCATCTGCGACCCGGTGCCCGCGAGTGGTTCATGGCCTGGCTCGGCCGCCGTCACCCGCATCTCGTGCGCCGCTACGAGCGGCTGTACGCGGACGGCGCCTACGCGCCGAAGTGGTACCAGCGCCGTATCACCCGTCAGGTGCACGACCTGGCGCAGGAGTACGGCATCGGCCCCACGCGCGCGGGCATGCCCCGGCGGACCCGCGAGCCCGAGCCGACCGAGCACGCGACGACCGAACCGACCCAACTTACGCTTATTTGAGAGCATTCGAGCGCATCTCTCGACCCAATCGGGTCAAGTCTTTACAGAACGGGTTCTTCCGGGTGCCCGCGCCGGGACGATGCGGCCAGGACCGTGACACTCGCGGTCCACGACCCGCCGTCCTGGGAGGACCCCATGCGCAAACGCGCAGCCGTGCTGTGCGGGGCCGCCGCCCTCGTGGCCGGGACCGTGACGGCCGTCCCCGCCGAGGCACGCGCGCCGCACACCGCCGCAGCCGCTCACACCGCGCCGCTCAGCTGGAAGAAGTGCGGCACCAAGAACTACCCGACGCTCCAGTGCGCGTCCCTCGAGGTGCCGCTCGACCACGCCCGCCCGCACGGTCGGCAGATCACGCTCGCCTTGTCGCGCGTCCCGCACACCGCGAAGAAGTACCAGGGCCCCCTGCTGGTCAACCCCGGCGGGCCCGGCGGCAGTGGTCTCACCCTCGCCGGTTTCGTCGCCGCGGGACTGCCCAAGGCGGTGGCGGCACAGTACGACGTCATCGGCTTCGACCCGCGCGGCGTCGGCAAGAGCAGCCCCACCCTCGACTGCAGGCCCGGCCACTTCGACGCGGTGCGCCCGGACTCGGTGCCGAGGACACCGCGGATCGAGCGGGCCAACCTCCAGCGAGCCAAGTCCTTCGCGCTGGCCTGCGGCGAGAAGTACGCGGACGTGCTGCCGCACATCAACACGATCAGCGCCGTGCGCGACATGGACCGGATCCGTGCGGCACTCGGCGCGAAGCAGATCAACTACTTCGGCTACTCGTACGGCACCTACCTCGGCGCGGTCTACGCCAAGCTCTTCCCGCAGCGGGTGCGGCGCGCGGTCCTGGACTCGGTCGTCGACCCGACCGGCGTCTGGTACGAGGTCAACCTCGCGCAGGACCACGCCTTCAACGACCGCCACCGCGCCTTCATGGCGTGGGTCGCGAGGTACGACGGCACATACAAGCTCGGCACCGATCCCGCGAAGATCGAGGCCAAGTGGTACGCGATGCGGGCGGCCCTGGCCAAGAAGCCGGCCGGCGGCAAGGTGGGCGCCTCCGAGCTGGAGGACACGTTCATCCCCGGCGGCTACTACAACGGCTACTGGCCCTACCTCGCCGAGGCGTTCGCGGCGTACGTGAACGACAAGGACGCCGACCCGCTGGTCGAGGCGTACGAGAAGTTCGCCGCCACCGACGCGTCCGACGACAACGGCTACAGCATCTACACCTCGGTGCAGTGCCGGGACGCCGCCTGGTCGCGCGACTGGCGGCGGTGGCGGGCGGACAACTGGGCCACGTACGCGAAGGCGCCCTTCATGACCTGGAGCAACGCCTGGTACAACGCGCCGTGCGCCTTCTGGCCGACGGCCTCGCTCCCGTCGGTGACCATCGACAACGGCGAGGTGCCGCCGATGCTGCTGTTCCAGGCGACCGACGACGCGGCCACCCCGTACGAGGGAGGCGTCACGGTGCACCGGAAGCTGGCCCGCTCCAGCCTGGTGGTCGAGCGGGGCGGCGGCAACCATGCCATCACGCTGGGCGGGAACAGCTGCCTGGACAAGCACCTCGCGGCCTACCTGACCGACGGCACGGTGCCGCGCGGCGCGGGCGAGGTGGACGCGGTGTGCAAGGCTCTGCCCGATCCGAAGCCGCTGAACTCCAAGGTCACGTCGATGACGTCACGGGGCGCTGAGCTGCACGAGCTGCTCGGCTTCCGGCCCTGAGCGGTTGACGGTCCGTCGGGGGCGTTGTCAGACCCATGGTCCACCATGGACGCATGAGTGAGCTGACCAGGATCCCCGCCCCCGACGGGGTCGCCCCCTCCGCCCAGTACACGCATGTCGTGCTCGGCACGGGCTGTTTCGTCGCCGTCTCCGGCCAGCTCGCCCTGGACGAGGACGGCAGGCTCGTCGGCGAGGGCGATCCGGCGGCCCAGGCCCGCCAGGTCTTCGAGAACCTGCGACGCTGCCTTGCCGCGGCCGGGGCGACCTTCGACAACGTCGTCAAACTCACCTACTTCGTCACGGACATGGCGCACATGCCGGCCGTCCGCGCGGCCCGCGCCGAGCACATACCCGACGACCGGCTGCCGGCCGCGTCGGCGGTGCAGGTCGCGGGGCTGGTGCGGCCGGAGTTCCTGATGGAGGTGGAGGCGTTCGCGGTGGTCGGCACATAATTCGGAGGCTGTGCGGGCGGGCGGTGCCTAGGGTGCCACCATGGACGACGATCGCCTTCTCATCCGCCCCATGGCCCTCGCCGACTGCGAACGCGTGGCCGAGATCCGTGTGCGCGGCTGGCAGAGCGCCTACCAGGGTCTGATTCCGCGGTCGTACCTCGACGCGATGAGCGTGGCGCGAGACGCCGAGCGGCATCGCGCCCGCTTCGCGCAAGGAGACGGCAGCGTCGTGAACCTGGTCGCGGAGTGGGACGGCGAGGTCGCGGGCTGGGCTTGTCACGGGCCGTACCGGGACGGTGAAGTCCGTACCGACGACGCCGAGTTGTACGCCCTCTACGTGGACCCCCGGCGGTACGGCACCGGCATCGGGCACGCCCTGCTGCTGGAGGCCCTGTGGAACCGCACGGCCTGCGGCCACGAGCGCATGTACCTGTGGGTCCTCGAGGGCAACGCTCGTGCCCGCCGCTTCTACGAACGGGCGGGCTTCGAGGCCGACGGCGCCGAGGAGCCGTTCGAGGTGGACGGCGTCCCGGTTCCCGAGGTGCGGTACGTGCGCACACTCAACGAGGCCTAGGAATCCGCGCCAGCGCCCGTACCGCCGCCTCCGCGAGGGCCGGGTGGGCCAGCGCCTCGTTCAGGACGCGTCTGGCCCGGGTGTCGCCGAGCGTGCCGAGGCCCTCCACGCAGGCGAGGGCCACGCGGCGGTAGGGGTCGTGCGGGCGGAGCCTGCGCTCCAGGGTGGTGATCAGGGCGGGCACGGCCTCGGGGGCGCGCAGCTCGATGAGGAGCCGGACCGGGTGCAGGGCGTAGGCGACGCGGAGTTCGTTGGTGGCGAGGGCGGCGGCCGCGCGGGCCGTGCGCGGGTCGCCGAGGCGGGCGAGGGCGTGGGCGGCGGAGGCACAGCGCTGTGGGTCGCGGTGGTTCAGCAGCAGGACGAGGGACTCGAAGGCCCGGCGGTCCCCGGCCAGGCCCAGCCGGAACGCGGCCAGCTCCCTGGCCCACAGCGGCTGCCCGGGGGCGGTGAGCAGGTCCGCCAGTTCATCGGGGTCCTCGGTCGCGACGAGGCGGTCGTACGCGGCCGACGCTCCGGACTCCTGCCGTAAGCGCTCCGTGAGTGATCGCAACTCTTCGTCCATGAAGGCGAGCGTAGAGGGGTCCGTCGGCAATCGGGACCTACATCACAAACTCGGGGACTAGCGCGCTCGTTACCCGCTGGTTAAGCTCATACGAGCGAGTCACCCACTCGCGAACACCTCACGGCGGCCTGGTGACGCAGCCGCCGGGAGAAGCAGTCGGTTCGGTACATCGAGTACCGCAGTACGACTCGGCCACGGGACAGGGCCGGTCGGTCATCACCGCTCCTCGGACGTGTGCACGTCCGCAGCGACGGCACCGGGCGTGTGCGCTCGCAGCCCGGCAACACCCGCACTTCTTCCGCACCCGGTGCGCTCATGGTTCGGCTCCGACTCAGGTCGGGCCCCCACGGCGCACCCGGGCGCATTTCCCGTCGTCACCCTCATTCCTGGAGTCCCGCGATGGCCACTCCCCTGTCCGACACCCCTCTGTCCCCGCTCAAGACCGTTGCCGTCGTCGGCCTCGGCACCATGGGCACCGGTATCGCCGAAGTCCTGGCCAAGGCCGGGCGCGAGGTGGTCGGTATCGACATCAGCGAGGCCGCGGCCGCCCGGTCCGTCGCCGCCCTGGAGGCCTCGACCGCCCGCGCCGTGGAGCGCGGCCGGCTGACCGAGGAGGACCGCGCCGAGGCCCTCGCGCGCGTCCGTACCTCCACCGATCTGCGGGCCGCGGCCGACGCGGACCTGGTCATCGAGGTGGCTCCGGAGTCGTACGAGATCAAGCAGCAGATCTTCCGCGAGCTGGACGGGATCGTGCGCCCCGAGACGATCCTGGCGACCGGCACCAACGCCCTCTCGGTCACGCGCCTGGCCGCCGACTCCGCCCGCCCCGAGCGGGTGCTGGGTCTGCACTTCTTCAACCCGGCGCCGGCGATGCGGCTGGTCGAGGTCGTCTCCTGCGTGCTGACCGCGCCGCAGGCCGTCTCCGCGGTCACCAACCTCGCCCTGGACCTCGGCAAGGAGCCCGTCGCGGTCGGCGACCGGCCCGGATTCGTCGCCGACGGGCTGCTGTTCGGGTACCTCAACCAGGCCGCCGCGATGTACGAGGCCAAGTACGCCTCCCGCGAGGACATCGACGCCGCGATGCGGCTGGGCTGCGGGCTCCCGATGGGGCCGCTGGCGCTGCTCGACCTGATCGGCGTCGACACCGCGCGCACGGTCCTGGAGGCCATGTACGCCGAGTCCCGCGACCGGCTGCACGCCCCCGCCCCGATCCTCAAGCAGCTCAGCGAGGCGGGCCTGACGGGCCGTAAGTCGGGCCGTGGCTTCTACACCTACGAGGCGCCGGGCAGCGCCACCGTCGTGCGGGACGCGCTGACGCCGCTGGAGGGCACCGCCCTCACCGCCGGCCGTACGGTCCGCTCCGTCGGTGTCGCGGGCTCCGGCACCATGGCCTCCGGGATCGCCGAGGTCTTCGCGAAGGCGGGATACGAGGTCGTGCTGGCCGCCCGCAGCGAGGAGAAGGCGCAGGCCGCCAAGGCCCGTATCGGCAAGTCGCTCTCCCGCTCCGTCGACAAGGGGCGGATGACCGCCGAGGCGGCCGCGCGGACCCTGGACCTGATCACCGCGGCGGGTTCCTACGACGCCTTCGCCGACGTCGACCTGGCCGTCGAGGCCGTCGCCGAGGACCTGGAGATCAAGCGGCAGCTGTTCGCGACGCTGGACAAGGTCTGCAAGCCGGGCGCGGTGCTGGCCACCACCACCTCGTCACTGCCCGTCGTCGCCTGCGCCCGGGCCACCTCGCGTCCGCAGGACGTGATCGGCATGCACTTCTTCAACCCGGCGCCGGCGATGAAGCTGGTCGAGGTCGTCCGTACGGTGCTGACCGCCGACGACGTCCACGCGACGGTCCGCGAGGTCTGCGGCAAGATCAGGAAGCACGCCGTGGACTGCGGTGACCGGGCCGGATTCATCGTCAACGCGCTGCTGTTCCCGTACCTGAACAATGCGATCAAGATGGTGCAGGAGCACTACGCGTCGCTCGACGACATCGACGCGGCGATGAAGCTGGGCGGCGGCTACCCGATGGGCCCGTTCGAGCTGCTGGACGTCGTCGGACTCGACGTCTCCCTCGCGATCGAGAAGGTCCTGCACCGCGAGTTCCGCGACCCCGGCCTCGCTCCCGCGCCGCTCCTGGAGCACCTGGTGGCCGCGGGCTGCCTCGGCCGCAAGACGGGCCGCGGCTTCCGTGAATATGCCCGCCGCTGACGGCATCGGCGACTGGTTCAGAGGCGACCGGGACTGGGGCGGACTGCTCGACCCGGCCGGAGGGCCCCCGCCCGGCGAGGGCGGGGGAAACCCCGTACATGCGCATCAAGCTGCGCACATGCAGTACGTTCGGGTCATGTCCCAGCCCGCCAAGTCCTCACGTACACCAGCTACGCCCGACACGCCGGAAAGTGCCGCAGGCAGTCGCGCGGCGGCCCAGCGGCTCAAGATGCGCCGTGAACTGGCGGCCGCGGCGATGGAGCTGTTCGCGACCAAGGGGTACGAGGCGACCACCGTCGACGAGATCGCGGCCGCGGCCGGGGTCGCCCGCCGCACGTTCTTCCGCCACTTCCGCTCCAAGGAAGAGGCCATCTTCCCGGACCACGACGACACGCTGATCCGTGCGGAGGCGGTGCTCAACGCGGCCCCCGCGCACGAGCACCCGCTCGACACCGTGTGCCGTGGCATCAAGGAAGTCATGAAGATGTACGCCGCCCGGCCGGAGATCTCCGTCGCCCGCTACAAGCTCACGCGCGAGGTGCCCACCCTGCGTGAGGCGGAGATCGCGTCGGTGGCCCGCTACGAGCGCCTCTTCACCCGCTATCTCCTCGGCCACTTCGACGAGCACGCCCACGACGACGACGCCAACGACGACCCGCTGCTGGCCGAGGTCGCCGCGTCCGCGGTGGTCACCGCGCACAACCACGTCCTGCGGCGCTGGCTGCGCGCGGGCGGCCAGGGTGACGTGGAGGCGCAGCTCGACCACGCCTTCGCGATCGTACGCAGGACGTTCGGGACGGGCATCGGGGCCGGCCGGGACACCGCGCCACGTACGACGCAGGCCTCCGTGGCCTCGGAGGGGGAGGTACTGGTGGCGGTGGCCAGGACCGACGCTCCGCTCGACGAAGTGATGCGGACGATCGAACAGGCGCTGAAGGAGCGGGTCTAGGGAGTCGCCGAGCATCTCCCCGGTGGCTCCCGCACGGGAACCATTTCGTATGCCTGTCCGTCCTCCAGGTCGACAGGATCTTCATGGTGCGCGACGGAAGTGAGTTGCCATGCAGGCGAACGACCCGACCAAGCTCGAAGCCACGCTGGCCGACGGGCGGCGCATGACCCTGTCCCTTCCCTCGACGGACGCCAAGTGGGCCGCCGACGGCATCCAGGGCCTGCGCACCGTCGCGCCCACCCACACGGGCCGCGGCGAGGAACCCCCGGCTCTGCCGGAAGAGCCCGCACTGCCGCTGCAGATCGCGCTGCTCGGTCTGGGGGCGTAGCGGTCCGGGTGGCCCGAGGCCGCGCCGCCTCGCCCCACCGCCGTGCGGGCTGATCGATACGGCTCCCCCGCCCAACCCCGGTGACCCCGTGGCGCCGGCCTGATCCGCCGGACAACCCCTGACCCCGGCGCCGGCCGGGCCCAGCATGTTCTACGGGCTCACCAAAGCTCCCTCCAGGTCATGGACAACGCCCTTGCGCGTGCGGAAGCCGCGGATGGTGATGGCCATGTACCTGGCGTGTCTGGCAGATGCCCTCCAGGTGACCGATAGCACCCGATTAGCACCTACTCGCCGGTAGCTTTGATCGATCATCGCTCATTTGTTACGTAAAGATTTCATCTGAGGGCAAGTTCTGGCACCCAGTGCCTTGTCAGGTGACACGCGGTGCCATACGTTGAAGGAGTCCGGGCGGCCGGCGTGCAGAGACCTTTCGTACGCCGGCTGTCCCCGCAAGCCCTCCCCGGGGCCTGCGCGCCCGGCGCCTGCGTCACAGGCAACCTCCCGCGCCACAAAGCGCTGCCGAACAGCACAACAGCCGAACCGACGGCAATCACCAAAAACCCTCAGCAGCACCGACGTAACCCTCAGCACCCCTCCCTCAGGGTGCGCATCGCCGGAGGCAACACCGTGACCGTGAAGGACATCCTGGACGCGATCCAGTCGCCCGACTCGACGCCGGACGACTTCGCCGCCCTGCCGCTCCCCGAGTCGTACCGCGCGATCACCGTGCACAAGGACGAGACGGAGATGTTCGCGGGCCTTCAGACCCGCGACAAGGACCCGCGCAAGTCGATCCACCTCGACGAGGTTCCGCTGCCCGAGCTCGGCCCGGGCGAGGCCCTGGTGGCCGTCATGGCCTCCTCGGTCAACTACAACTCGGTGTGGACCTCGATCTTCGAGCCGCTGTCCACCTTCGGGTTCCTGGAGCGCTACGGCCGCACCAGCGAGCTGGCCAAGCGCCACGACCTGCCGTACCACATCATCGGCTCCGACCTCGCGGGCGTCGTCCTGCGCACCGGCCCGGGAGTCAACTCCTGGAAGCCCGGTGACGAGGTCGTCGCGCACTGTCTGTCCGTCGAGCTGGAGTCCAGCGACGGCCACAACGACACCATGCTCGACCCCGAGCAGCGCATCTGGGGCTTCGAGACCAACTTCGGCGGCCTCGCCGAGATCGCGCTCGTCAAGTCCAACCAGCTGATGCCGAAGCCCGGTCACCTGAGCTGGGAGGAGGCCGCCGCACCGGGTCTGGTGAACTCCACCGCGTACCGGCAGCTGGTCTCCCGCAACGGCGCCGGCATGAAGCAGGGCGACAACGTCCTGATCTGGGGCGCGAGCGGCGGACTCGGCAGTTACGCCACGCAGTTCGCGCTGGCCGGTGGTGCCAACCCGATCTGTGTCGTCTCCTCGCCGCAGAAGGCGGACATCTGCCGGGCGATGGGCGCCGAGGCGATCATCGACCGCAACGCCGAGGGCTACAAGTTCTGGAAGGACGAGAACACCCAGGACCCGAAGGAGTGGAAGCGCTTCGGCAAGCGCATCCGCGAGCTGACCGGCGGCGAGGACATCGACATCGTCTTCGAGCACCCCGGCCGCGAGACCTTCGGCGCCTCCGTGTTCGTCACCCGCAAGGGCGGCACCATCACCACCTGCGCCTCGACCTCGGGCTACATGCACGAGTACGACAACCGCTACCTGTGGATGTCCCTGAAGCGGATCATCGGCTCGCACTTCGCCAACTACCGCGAGGCCTGGGAGGCCAACCGGCTCATCGCGAAGGGCAAGATCCACCCCACCCTGTCGAAGGTCTACTCCCTGGAGGAGACCGGCCAGGCCGCGTTCGACGTGCACCGCAACCTCCACCAGGGCAAGGTCGGCGTGCTGTGCCTGGCCCCCGAGGAGGGCCTGGGCGTGCGCGACGAGGAGATGCGCGCCAAGCACATCGACGCCATCAACCGCTTCCGGAACATCTGAGAGCAGTCGAGGTCATCAATGACTGAGCGTCAGCCCGCCGAAGGCAAGCGGGAGAAGGACCGGCCGTGGCTCATGCGGACCTATGCCGGTCACTCCACGGCCGAGGCGTCCAACGAGCTGTACCGGCGCAACCTCGCCAAGGGCCAGACCGGCCTGTCGGTGGCGTTCGACCTGCCGACGCAGACCGGCTACGACTCCGACCACATCCTCGCCCGCGGCGAGGTCGGCCGGGTCGGTGTGCCGGTCGCGCACCTCGGTGACATGCGCCGGCTGTTCCAGGACATCCCCCTGGAGCAGATGAACACCTCGATGACGATCAACGCCACCGCCATGTGGCTGCTGGCGCTCTACCAGGTCGTCGCGGAGGAGCAGGGCGCGGACATCACCAAGCTCCAGGGCACGACCCAGAACGACATCGTCAAGGAGTACCTGTCGCGGGGGACCCATGTCTTCCCGCCGGGACCCTCACTCCGGCTGACGACGGACATGATCGCGTACACGGTCTCCCACATCCCGAAGTGGAACCCGATCAACATCTGCAGCTACCACCTGCAGGAGGCGGGCGCCACGCCGGTCCAGGAGATCGCGTACGCGATGTCCACCGCGATAGCGGTTCTCGATGCCGTGCGCGATTCAGGGCAGGTCCCCGCCCAGAAGTTCGGGGACGTCGTGGCCCGTATCTCCTTCTTCGTGAACGCGGGCGTCCGCTTCATCGAGGAGATGTGCAAGATGCGGGCGTTCGGGCGGATCTGGGACCAGATCACGCGCGAGCGATACGGCATCGAGAACCCCAAGCAGCGCCGCTTCCGGTACGGCGTCCAGGTCAACTCCCTCGGTCTGACCGAGGCGCAGCCGGAGAACAACGTCCAGCGCATCGTGCTCGAGATGCTGGCCGTGACCCTCTCCAAGGACGCACGCGCGCGTGCCGTGCAGCTGCCCGCCTGGAACGAGGCGCTGGGTCTGCCCCGGCCCTGGGACCAGCAGTGGTCGCTGCGCATCCAGCAGGTGCTGGCGTACGAGAGCGATCTGCTGGAGTACGAGGACATCTTCGAGGGCTCGAAGGTGATCGAGGCCAAGGTGGACGAGCTGGTCGAGGCTTCGCTCGCGGAGATCGACCGCATCCAGGAGATGGGCGGCGCGATGGCCGCCGTCGAGTCCGGCTACCTCAAGTCGCAGTTGGTCGCCTCGCACGCCGAGCGCCGGGGCCGGATCGAGTCCGGCCAGGAGAAGATCATCGGTGTCAACGCCTTCGAGGGCACCGAGCCCAACCCGCTGACCGCCGACCTGGACACCGCGATCCAGACGGTGGACCCGGCCGTCGAGGCCCGGGTGATCGCGGGCCTCCAGCACTGGCGCGACACCCGCTACCAGCCGCCCTTCAACCACCCGCGCCCGTGCAAGGCGCTGGAGCGGCTGAAGGAGGCCGCGAAGGGCACCGACAACCTCATGGAGGCCACCCTGGAGTGCGCCCGCGCCGGGGTCACGACCGGCGAGTGGGCCGGGGCCCTGCGCGAGGTGTTCGGCGAGTTCCGGGCGCCGACCGGTGTGTCGTCGGCGCCGGTGGCCGTCCCGGTCGAGGAGGGCTCGGCACTGTCCGAGGTCCGCCGCAAGGTCGACCTCACGGCCAAGGACCTCAACGTCGGCAAGCTCCGCTTCCTGGTCGGCAAGCCCGGCCTGGACGGCCACTCCAACGGCGCCGAGCAGATCGCCGTCCGCGCGCGGGATGCCGGGTTCGAGGTGGTCTACCAGGGCATCAGGCTGACGCCGGAACAGATCGTGGACGCGGCCCTCGCGGAGGACGTGCACGCGGTCGGCCTGTCGATCCTGTCCGGTTCGCACGCCCAGCTGGTGCCGGACGTCCTGGAGCGGCTCCGTGTGGCCGGTGCCACAGATATACCGGTGATCGCCGGTGGCATCATCCCGAATGGTGACGCCGAGCAGCTCAGGGCCGCCGGAGTGGCCGCCGTCTTCACCCCGAAGGACTTCGACATCACCGGAATCATCGGCCGCATCGTCGACGAGATCCGGAAAGCGAACAAGCTCGACCCCCTGGAGGTCCCCGCATGACCGTCAACCGTCTCCGCCCGCGGCGCTCCTGCCTGGCCGTGCCGGGCTCGAACCCCCGCTTCCTGGAGAAGGCCCAGGGTCTGCCCGCCGACCAGGTCTTCCTCGACCTGGAGGACGCCTGCGCCCCGCTCGCCAAGCCCGAGGCGCGGCACACCATCGTCAAGTTCCTCAACGAGGGCGACTGGACCGGCAAGACGAGGGTCGTGCGCGTCAACGACTGGACGACCGAGTGGACGTACCGCGACGTCGTCACGGTCGTCGAGGGCGCCGGCCAAAATCTCGACTGCATCATGCTGCCGAAGGTGCAGACGGCCGAGCAGATCGTCGCGCTCGACCTCCTCCTCACCCAGATCGAGAAGACGATGGGCTTCGAGGTCGGCAAGATCGGCATCGAGGCGCAGATCGAGAACGCCCAGGGCCTCAACAACGTCAACGAGATCGCGACGGCGTCCCAGCGCGTCGAGACGATCATCTTCGGCCCGGCCGACTTCATGGCGTCGATCAACATGAAGTCGCTGGTCGTGGGCGAGCAGCCGCCCGGCTACCCGGCGGACGCCTACCACTACATCCTGATGAAGATCCTGATGGCCGCCCGCGCCAACAACCTCCAGGCGATCGACGGCCCCTACCTGCAGATCCGCAACATCGACGGCTACCGCGAGGTCGCCCAGCGCGCCGCCGCGCTCGGCTTCGACGGCAAGTGGGTGCTGCACCCCGGCCAGGTCGAGGCGTCCAACGAGATCTTCTCGCCCTCGCAGGAGGACTACGACCACGCCGAGCTGATCCTGGACGCGTACGACTACTACACGTCCGAGGCGGGCGGCAAGAAGGGCTCCGCGATGCTCGGCGACGAGATGATCGACGAGGCCTCCCGCAAGATGGCTCTGGTCATCTCCGGCAAGGGTCGTGCCGCCGGCATGCAGCGCACCAGCAAGTTCGAGATCCCGGAGGCCTGAGCGCGATGCAGTTCGGACGCACCTACGAGGAGTTCGAGGTCGGGGCGACGTACAAGCACTGGCCGGGCAAGACGGTCACGGAGTACGACGACCACCTGTTCTGTCTCCTCACCATGAACCACCACCCGCTCCACATGGACACCAACTATGCGGAGAAGACGACGGACTTCGGCAAGAACGTCGTCGTCGGCAACTACATCTACTCGCTGCTGCTCGGCATGAGCGTGCCGGACATCTCCGGCAAGGCGATCGCCAACCTGGAGATCGAGTCGCTCAAGCACGTGGCGCCGACCTTCCACGGCGACACGATCTACGGCGAGACGACCGTCCTCGACAAGTGGCCGTCGAAGTCGAAGAACGACCGTGGCATCGTCTACGTCGAGACCAAGGGCTACAAGCAGGACGGCACGCTGGTCTGCGTGTTCCGCCGCAAGGTGATGGTGCCCACCGAGACGTACATCAAGGAGCGCGGCGGCGAGCAGCCCGGCCGCCCGGAGCTGAAGCAGCAGGAGAAGTAGCCATGGCGCGACTCGCCCAGACCGCCGGTCTGACCGACATCCAGCAGGAGATCCTCTCCACCGTCCGCGACTTCGTGGACAAGGAGATCATCCCGGTCGCGACCGAGCTGGAGCACCGCGACGAGTACCCGCAGCAGATCGTCGACGGCCTCAAGGAACTGGGCCTGTTCGGCCTGATGATCCCCGAGGAGTACGGCGGTCTGGGCGAGTCGCTCCTGACCTACGCCCTGTGCGTCGAGGAGATCGCCCGCGGCTGGATGTCGGTGTCCGGCATCATCAACACGCACTTCATCGTGGCGTACATGCTCAAGCAGCACGGCACGCAGGAGCAGAAGGACCACTTCCTGCCGCGCATGGCGGCCGGCGACATCCGCGGCGCCTTCTCGATGTCGGAGCCGGGCCTCGGCTCCGATGTGTCGGCCATCACGTCGAAGGCGGTGAAGGACGGCGAGGAGTACGTCCTGAACGGCCAGAAGATGTGGCTGACGAACGGCGGAACGTCCTCTCTGGTGGCCGTCCTGGTCCGAAGTGACGAAGGACACCCCGAGGGCACCGCGCCCCACAAGTCGATGACGACCTTCCTCGTCGAGAAGGAGCCCGGCTTCGGAGAGGTCCGCCCCGGCCTCACCATCCCCGGCAAGATCGACAAGATGGGCTACAAGGGCGTCGACACGACCGAGCTCAT
Source organism: Streptomyces bicolor (assembly GCF_000719285.1). GTDB lineage: Bacteria > Actinomycetota > Actinomycetes > Streptomycetales > Streptomycetaceae > Streptomyces > Streptomyces bicolor. The sequence goes on from NZ_JOFS01000001.1 coordinate 192,855, forward strand.
CATGGACGGCCTGCGAATTCCGGCCAATCGCGTGCTCGGCGGCGTCACCGGCCGAGGTTTTTACCAGATGATGGACGGCGTCGAGGTCGGCCGTGTCAACGTGGCGGCGCGTGGCTGTGGCGTCGCTCAGCGTGCGTTCGAACTCGGCGTCCAGTACGCCCAGCAGCGGCACACCTTCGGCAAGCCGATCGCCCAGCACCAGGCCATCCAGTTCAAGCTGGCCGAGATGGCTACCAAGGTCGAGGCCGCGCATGCCATGATGGTGAACGCGGCACGCAAAAAGGACTCCGGGGAACGAAACGACCTCGAAGCAGGGATGGCGAAGTACCTCGCCTCCGAGTACTGCAAGGAGGTCGTCGAGGACGCCTTCCGGATCCACGGCGGCTACGGCTTCTCCAAGGAGTACGAGATCGAGCGCCTCTACCGTGAGGCCCCGATGCTGCTGATCGGTGAAGGTACTGCCGAGATCCAAAAAATGATCATCGGTCGCAGGCTGCTCGAAGAGTATCGATTCCAGGGCTGATTGTCCGGGTACGGGGTGTTTTCTTGGAGAAGAAGATCACACCCCGTCAACACTCTTCAGTAGCCGACTCGGCTTCCTGGCTTGCCCAGTTGTGGCCCGCGACCGGTACGATCCCGGGAAAGCCGCCGTCCCCTGATACCGCGCGGCATCATCCGCTACGAAGGTCATCCATGCCCCACAGCCAAACCTCTGCACCACGCGACAGCCAGGTCGGCGGCGTACGCCTCGCGCGCGGAGCATCGCCGTGGCTTCTCCCGACCGTCGCCACCGCAGCCGTCAGCCTGCTGCGCGCTCGCCGCTCCGGCGTCGCCAAGGCCGTCGCCGTGCCCGCCACCGCTCTCGCGGCGGGCATGCTGTGGTTCTTCCGCGACCCCGAGCGCGAGATCGCCCAGGGCCGGGTCATCTCGCCCGCCGACGGTGTGGTGCAGAGCATCATGCCGTGGAAGGACGGCCGCACCCGCGTCGCGATCTTCATGAGCCCGCTGAACGTCCACGTCAACCGTGCGCCGCTCTCCGGCACGGTCACGTCCGTGGAGCACATCCCGGGCGGCTTCGTTCCGGCGTTCAACAAGGAGAGCGAGAACAACGAGCGCGTCGTCTGGCACTTCGACACCGAGCTCGGCGACATCGAGATGATCCAGATCGCCGGCGCGGTGGCCCGCCGCATCGTCCCCTACATCCCGCAGGGCACGAAGGTCGAGCAGGGTGACCGTATCGGTCTGATCCGCTTCGGCTCCCGTGTCGACATCTACCTGCCCGAGGGCGTGGAGGTCGCGGTCGAGGTCGGGCAGAAGACCGTGGCAGGGGTGACTCGCATTGACCGTGATTGATCCTGAGACCCAGCCGGGCTGGGTGCCCGAGGCCGACGAGGTCGACGAAGAGGAGGAGATGCCTCTTTCTCTCCGCCTGTCGATAGCGGACACCCTCACCCTCGGCAACGCCACGTGCGGCTTCATGGCGGTGTACTTCACCACCACCGGCATCCTGATCCCGGCCCTCACCGGAAGCCAGGAGTCGGGCATGGCCCGCCACAGCGCGGCTACTGCGGTCATCCTGATGCTGTGCGCGGCGGTCTTCGACCTGTTCGACGGCCTGGTGGCCCGCAAGCTGCGCTCCTCCCCCATGGGCGCGGAGCTGGACAACCTCTCGGACCTGATCAGCTTCGGCCTGGCGCCGGCGTACTTCGTCCTGGTCTACGGCATGGTCGCCGACGACGCGCACCAGCGGGTGGCGGCGGTCGGCGCGATCGTGGTGCTGCTCGCGGTGGTGTTGCGCCTCGCGAGATTCTCCTGCGTGACACCGCCGAACGGCATGTTCCAGGGGATGCCGTCGCCGTTCGGCGCACTGACGGTCGTCGCGATCGTGCTCCTCGAGCTGCCCTTCGTGGCGACGCTGCTGGCGATCCTGGGGACGGCGTGGCTCATGGTGAGCCGGGTGGAGTACCCGAAGCCGCGGGGCCGCCTCGCGGTGGCGATGCTCTCCTGGATCGTCCTGGCGATGGGTCTCCTGGCCGCCTGGGCCTTCGGCGCCCCCAGCGGCCAGCTGCTCCTCCAGACGGGCTGCGCGCTGCAGCTGGTGATGGGCGCGGTGATCCCGCTGTTCGCCACGGCCCGCCGGGTGAACAACTTCCGCGACAACCGGCGCGAGGCGCGGGCGGCGCAGTTGCCGTAGCGGTTCTACGACGGTGAAGGGGCCCCGAGCTGATCGGCTCGGGGCCCCTTACGTGTTGTCGGTCTCGGGTTGCGTTGTCGGTCTCGGGTCGCGTTGTCGTTCTCGGGCGGCGAGGCGGGAAGAACCCGGCCTCAGCCCAGGAAGTCCTCAGCGATCCGTTCCGCCACCCGCTCCAGGATCGGCCCCGCGTCCGCGATGCACTTCGCGACGTCCGGCTCGAGTTCCGTCAGCGGGTACGCCCGCCGGATCCCGGCCCGGCCCAGCGCCTCCGGCGCCAGCGCGAGGCGGCCGCAGACCGCGACGACCTCCTTGTCCGCCGCGCGGGCGGCGGCCGCGACACCCGCCGGTGCCTTGCCGTGCAGGGTCTGCTCATCCAGGGAGCCCTCGCCGGTGATGACCAGCGTCGCCCGCTCCAGCGCGGGTGCGAAGCCCAGGACGTCCAGCATGACCTCGATGCCGGGTCGGAAGCGCGCGCCGAGGAGGAGGGCGCCGTATCCGATGCCGCCCGCGGCTCCGGCGCCGGGCGCGGCGGCGTGCTCGGCGGCCCGGGGGCCGACCGACTCCTCCAGCACCTTCGCGTAGTGCGCGAGCGCCACGTCCAGCGTCTCCACGTCGTCCGGCGAGGCGCCCTTCTGCGGGCCGTACACCGCCGGGGCGCCCTTCGGGCCGGTGAGCGGGTTGTCGACGTCGCTGGCGAGCACCAGCTCGACGGAGTCGAGGCGCGGGTCCAGGCCGGACAGATCGGCGTCGGCCAGGTCGCTCAGACTGCCGCCGCCCGGGGCCACCGGCTCCCCGTCCGCGTCCAGGAAGCGCGCGCCCAGCGCGGTCAGCATCCCGGCGCCGCCGTCGGTCGTGGCGCTGCCGCCGACGCCGAAGACGATCGTGCGGGCACCGGCGTCCAGCGCGGCCCGCAGCAGCTCCCCGGAGCCGTAGGTGGACGCCGTGAGCGGCGCGAAGACGCCCGCGGGCAGCCGTTGCAGGCCGCTCGCCTCCGCCATCTCCACGACCGCCGTGTCGCCGCGCAGCGCGAACGCCGCCGTCACCTCGTGCCCGAGGGGCCCGGCGACCTGTACCTCGCGCCGCTCGAAGCCGGCCGCGACCGCCGCGTCCACCGTCCCGTCGCCACCGTCGGCCACGGGCATGGCCTCGACCTCGAGGCCGGGCACGACCCGGCGCAGACCGGCCGTCACCCGCTCGGCGACCTGCACGGCCGTGAGCGAGCCCTTGAACTTGTCCGCGGCGATGAGCACGCGCTGTGTCACCTGTTTTCCCCTTGCTCTCCGGGCCTCGCGCATGTCAAGGCCAGTCGCGCCGCTGTGACCTTAACCGGAGGACACCTCTGACGTCATGCGCTGACCGGACCCTGAGAACGCCGCACGAGCACCCCACGGACGTCCTGCGCGCCCCCTGCGCAGAAGGCCGAACCCCGCGCGGACGCCCCCGGAATTGGGTAAACCGGTCCTATGACCCCTGTGGGCACTGAGCCAGAGCTCGCCGACCGCATCCTCGGGGGCTGGCTCGGCCGGATCGCGGGCAACATGCTCGGCAAGCCGGTCGAGCAGGGCGACCTGTGGACGCGGGACCGTATCGACCGCTATCTGCGGCAGGCCGCAGCCCTGCCCCTCACCGACTATCTCCCCGAGCCGATCGCCGAGGACGACGGCTTCGAGCTGCGCCCCGAGTGGCGGAGTTGCGTGCGCGGCCGGATCCACGGCAGCTGCCGTGACGACGACGTCGACTACGCCATCCTCGGCCTCGACCTGCTGGAGACCCACGGCTTCGGCTTCAGCACCGAGCAGGTGGGGGACCTGTGGCTGCTGCGGCTGCCGTATCTGCAGACCTTCACGGCGGAGCGGGCGGCGTACCGCAACCTCGCGAACGGTCTGAAGCCGCCGCTCACCGCCACGTACGACAACCCGTACCAGGAGTGGATCGGCGCCCTCATCCGCGCCGACATCTACGGCTGGACCTCCCCGGGCGCCCCGCGCCGCGCCGCCTCCCTTGCCCGCCGGGACGCGGTGCTGTCGCACACCGGCAACGGCGTGTACGGCGCGATGTGGGCGGCGGCGCTGATCGCGGCGGCGTTCACGGCGCCCACGGTCCGCCACGCCGTCGACGAGGCGCTCACCGTCATCCCGGCCAGCAGCCGCCTCGCCCGCACCGTACGCCGGGTCGTCTCGCTCCATGACACCCGGATGGCCTGGGAGGACACCCTCACCACCCTCACCGAGGAGACCGTGGGGCTCGGCTGGATCCACACCATCCCGAACGCCGCCGTGCTCACCGCCGGGCTCCTGTACGGCGACGGCGACTTCACCCGCACCATCACGCTGACCGTCCGCGGCGGCCTGGACACCGACTCCAACGGGGCGACGGCCGGTTCGGTGGCGGGAGTACTGACCGGTGCGGCGGCGATCCCGGACCAGTGGACCGGGCCGCTGGACGACACCGTGCGCAGTGCGGTGTTCGGTTTCGACGGGGCACGGATCAGCGAGCTGGCGGAGCGGACGGTGCGGCTGGCGGAGGCGGACGTCACCGGGCACGGAGTCAGTCCCTGAGAAAGCTCTCGATCAGGTCCCGGAAGTACTCCGGCTCGTCGAGCCACGGATGGTGGCCGGCTCTCGGAATGGTTTCAAGTCGGCCGTCCCGGTAGAGCGACGAGGTCAGCACGGCCGGCCGGGTACCGGCGACGCAGTCCTCGGCGCCCGCCAGCGCCAGCACCGGAACTGACAGCGACCGCAGGAACCGCAGCCGCTGCGCTGCCTCGTGCTCGGCGGGGTTCCCTCGGTAGAACGCCTCGTACAACCAGGAAGGAGGACGGACGCGGTCGGCCTCATGGTGAGCGCGCGTCTCATCCGTCCACCTGCCGTAGAGAAAGGGGGCCACTCGCCGCTGCGCTTCTTCGGCCTCGGCGCCTGACACCCCTGTGGCCGGCAGTTCCGCGGCCTCGGCGGCGGAGCCGTACCACGGCTCGTCGGAGCGCCCTGCCCGAAGGGCGGCGACCTCGGCCGCGTCGACCTCCCGCCCGATGCGGCCCGTGCTGGGTCCCGTCATATGCCACGGTGTACTGCACTCCTGGACTCTTCACCGTGCGGTGCTCTCATCGTCCCGCGTGGCGTCGTCTGTTTTGGTCAGCACCCTGAACGGCTGGTTCCAGGCTCGCTACACCGGCTCTCGCACGGTGCCGCGCCGGCGGTGCCGGCGGACGGGGCGGGGACGGTGGAGCTGGAGAACGGTCACCGCGTGGCCTCGTCGCGTTCGGCGACCCGCGCCTCGGTGCGGTGGCCGCGTTCGATGTAGTCGCGGACGACGGTCCTCATTCGTCTTCCGGCAGGTGAAAGTAGACGGTGCCCGACCGCCAAGGTCCGTGCTCGGTCGTCTCTGATTCGATCACCACGTGCTGGATCTCCGCCGGCCCCAACGCCTCGATGGCGTCGGCCAGCCGTCGCAAGAGGGCCGGAACGCTGTCACAGCCAGGGCCAGCCGGGTTGGCCTGCGAGAAATGGCGCACGGTCCAATGCGCCGGAGTATCAGTCACGGACTGATCGTAAGAGCTGCCAGCACCTGGTCAGCAGCCAACCTCTGGACCGGGCAACTCAGGTCCCGGGGCAGTTTCGAGACCGTGATCGACCGGACAAGTCCTAGCACCGCTCCGGCCCCTCGGATATCCGTTCGCCGCAGTCCAGGCACCCGTCCTACCCTCGGCCCTATGACCAAGCCCCTCGTCGCCCTCCTGAGCGGCGCCGGTATCTCCACCGACTCCGGTATCCCCGACTACCGCGGGCCGAACGGACTGTGGCGGCGGGATCCGGAGGCCGAGAAGCTCGTGACGTACGAGTACTACATGGGCGATCCGGAGATCCGGCGGCGCTCGTGGCAGATGCGGCGGAAGAATCGGACCCTGAAGGCCGAACCGAACGCGGCGCACCTCGCGGTGGCCGAGCTGGAGCGGTCCGGGGTGCCGGTGCGGGTGATCACGCAGAACGTGGACGGGCTGCACCAGCTCGCCGGGATGCCCGCCCGCAAGGTGCTCGAACTGCACGGCAGCGCGCGGAGTGTGGTCTGCACGAAGTGCCATGCGCGCGGGCCGATGGAGGACGCCCTCGCGCGGGTCGAGGCCGGTGAGGAGGATCCGCCGTGTCTGGACTGCGGTGGGGTCCTGAAGTCGGCGACGGTGATGTTCGGCGAACGGCTCGATCCGGTGGTCCTCGGTGAGGCCGTCGCGATCACCAAGGCGTGCCAGGTGTTCATCGCGGTCGGCACGAGTCTGCAGGTGCAGCCCGCCGCGGGGCTCGCGGGTGTCGCCGCCGACCACGGCGCCCGGTTGATCATCGTCAACGCCGAGCCGACGCCGTACGACGACCGCGCCGATGAGGTGATCCGCGAACCGATCGGCACCGCGCTGCCGAAACTGCTGCGGGGGCTGGGCGACTAGAGAAGGTCCCGGCGAGTATGCGGGCTCGCCGGGACCTCTTGTGCTCTCTGACTGCGCTCTCGGACTGTGCTCTCAGAACTTCTCTTTCGCCCCGGCGTCCGTCTTGTCGGCTTTCATGGGAGCGAAGCGGCCCACGAGTTGGCTTGCGAATCTGTAGATGAGGCCTTCTTCCGGCCTGATTTCGTCTTCGCCGAATTCCCCGGCCTCGCCGCGCATGCCCCCGGTGGTGGGCGCGGCCTGGGCGCTTGGGCCGTCGACGGTCGGCTCTTGCGGAGTGGCCGCGGACGCACCGGTCGTTCCGATTGCGGCGAGCAGGACAGGGGTGGTGACAGCGATGGCCAGGGCTCTATGTGCACGCATGACTTCCGCCTCGTTTAGGACAACAGGTCGCCGCCACAGTTCCCCGGCATTTCTTCTGAAAAACCGCTCACCGAACCAACCATTCGTACGGCCGAACGCCTTCTGTCCCATCCTCGGAGGCGGTCTGGAACAACGCCGCCGCGCTCTCGAAGTCCAGGAGTCGCTGCTTGCGGTCCAGGCCGCCGCCGTATCCGGTGAGGCTGCCGTTCGCGCCGACGACGCGGTGGCAAGGGACGATGATGCCGATCGGGTTCTTGCCGTTGGCGAGGCCGACCGCGCGGGAGGCGCCGGGGTTGCCGAGGGCGTCGGCGAGGTCGCCGTACGAGCGGGTCTCGCCGTAGGGGATCCGGCGCAGCTGGTCCCAGACCCTGCGCTGGAACTCGGTGCCGTTCAGCCGCAGTTCGACGGTGAACTCCGTCAACCCGCCCGCGAAATAGGCCTCCAGCTGTTCCTCGGCCTCCGCGAAAGGGGACTCGTCACGGATGCCGAAGGTTTCCTCGGGTGGGCGGTGGCGTTGGTCGGTCATGTAGAGGCCGCACAGGAGGCCGTCCTCGGCGACGAGGGTGAGCGGGCCGTACGGGCTGTCGATCACGGTGTGCTGTTTCACTGGCTTTCCTTACACGGGGAGGAAGTTGATCGGGTGGCTGTCCGTCGCCCACAGGTACTGGACGGCGTACGCCCTCCAGGGGCGCCAGGCCGCCGCCCGGGCCGTGAGGGCCGCCGGAGTGGACGGCAGGCCCAGCTCCTGGGCGGCGCGGCGGATTCCGAGGTCGGTGGGGAGGAAGGCGTCGGGGTCGCCGAGGGCGCGCATCGCGATGACGTCGACCGTCCAGGGGCCGAAGCCCGGCAACTCCAGCAGCTTGGCCCGGGTCTCCGGCCAGTCGCTGTCCGGGCCCAGGCGCACCTGGCCGTCGGCGAGCCCGCGCACCAGTGTCGTGAACGTCGTCCGGCGGGTGCGGGGCATGGCCAGTGACTCCGGGTCCACCGAGGCCAGCGCCTCGGCGGCCGGGAAAAGGTGGGCGAGGCCGCCCTCGGGGTCGTCGACCGGCTCGCCGTGGGCGGTGACCAGGCGGGCCGCGTGGGTGCGGGCGGCGGCCGTGGAGACCTGCTGGCCGAGGACGGCCCGTACGGCGAACTCCGCCTCGTCGACCGTACGCGGGACCCGCCGCCCGGGCGCCTTGTCGATCAGCGGCGCGAGCAGTGGGTCCGTGCGCAACTGGTCGTCGATCGCGACCGGATCGGCGTCGAGGTCGAGCATCCTGCGGCACCGGCTGATCGCGACGGTCAGATCGCGCAGGTCGCTGAGGGTGAGGCGGCAGGCGATGTGGTCGGGCTGGGGTGACAGGGACACGATGCCGTGGCCGTACGGCAGCCTGAGCGTGCGCCGGTACGCGCCGTCCCGCCACTCCTCGACCCCCGGGACGGCGGTGGCCGCGAGGTGGCCGAAGAGGTTGTCGGGGTTGAGCGGGGCGCGGAACGGCAGGCGCAGGGTCAGGGCGCCGGCGGTGTTGCCCGGGGTGCTGTGGGGTGCGCGGGCGCGCAGGTCGGTCGGGGCGAGGGCGAAGACCTCGCGCACGGTGTCGTTGAAGCTGCGGATGGAGGCGAAGCCGGCCGCGAAGGCGATGTCCGCCATGGGCAGGGGTGTCGTCTCGATGAGGAGGCGGGCGGCCTGGGCGCGCTGGGCGCGGGCCAGGGCGAGCGGGCCCGCGCCGAGTTCGGCGAGGAGCTGGCGTTCGATCTGCCGGGTGCTGTAGCCGAGCCGGGCGGCGAGGCCGGGCACGCCCTCGCGGTCCACGACTCCGTCGGCGATCAGGCGCATCGCGCGGGCCACGAGGTCGGCGCGCTGGTTCCACTCCGGGGAACCGGGGCTGGTGTCGGGGCGGCAGCGCTTGCAGGCCCGGAACCCGGCCTGCTGGCAGGCGGCCGCGCTCGGGAAGAACCGCATGTTCTCCGGCTTGGGCGGGACCACCGGACAACTGGGCCGGCAGTAGATCCCGGTCGTCACGACCGCCGTGAAGAACCATCCGTCGAAGCGGGCGTCCTTGGACTGGACGGCGCGCACGCAGCGCTCCGTTTCGGTGTGCATCCCCTTCTGCATGCGTCCAGCATCGGCCACGGTGGGCGACGAGGCTGGCGAGAATCCGACATCAACCTCGGCTGCGCTGGGAGGTGCCGGATCGCCCGGCACATGGCTGGGCCGTCTCGTCGACACCGGCACATGAAGAATCGTTCATAGGTTCGACGGGGTGACGGGTAAGATACCGGTCATGGGTCATGGAGCCGTCACCACCGCGCAGGACACCCCGGAGCGCGTACGTCTGGACGCGGCCAATGTCGCCAAAGTGGCCACCACCCTCCAGGCCCTCTCCACCCCCTCCCGCCTGCTGATCCTGGCGCGGCTGCGCGAAGGGCCGCTGCCGGCCACGGAGTTGGCGGCCGAGGTGGGCATGGAGCAGTCCGCCTGCTCGCATCAGCTGCGGCTGCTGCGCAATCTCGGCCTGGTGGTCGGTGAGCGGCGCGGCCGTTCGGTCGTGTACGCGCTGCACGACCACCATGTCGCCGAGCTGCTCGACCAGGCCGTGTACCACGTGGAGCATCTGCGGCTGGGCATCAGCGACGCGGCCGAATGATCGTCGGCGCGTGACGCCTGATCGTCGGCGCACGCCGCCACCCTGGTCCGCCCGCCTCAGGCCACCACCGGCTGCTCGGCGCCGCCCCGCAGCGACAGCGCCCTGTTGTACCGCCGCAGCAGCAGTACGGCCGTGGCGGCGAGGCCGGTGAGCAGGCCGAGCCAGACGCCGACCGTGTCCCAGCCCGCGAGCCGGCCGAAGAGCCAGGCCGCGGGGAGGCCGATCAGCCAGTAGCCGACGAGCGTGATGCGGAAGCCGCTCCTGGTGTCGTCCAGTCCGCGCAGCAGCCCGACGCCGATGTTCTGCGCGCAGTCGAAGAACTGCAGGACGGCGGCGACCAGGAGGAGGTTGGTCGCGATGTCCGTCGCCGTGTGCTCGGCGGCCGACGACGGGTCCAGGAACGGACGCAGGACCAGCTCGGGGACGGTCAGATACACGACGCCGACCACCGCCATCACCGCCGCCGCGCAGGCCAGCGCCGTGTTCTTGATGCGCTGCGCGGCGGCGACGCGGTCGAGGGCGAGTTCCCGGCTGACGTTGATGGACGCGGCGTGGGAGAGGCCGACGGCGATCTGGAAGACGATGTAGATGAGCTGGTTGACCGCGGTGTGCGCGGCGAGCGCGGCGCTGCCGAAGGTGCCGATCAGCAGGGCGACGACGGAGAAGAAGCCGGCCTCGGATCCGTAGGTGGCCGCGATCGGCAGGCCCAGGCCGGTCAGGCGGCGCAGGGTGGCCCGGCGGGTCTTCCACATACGGATGTCGAGGAGCGGGCCGAGCTGGGGGTCGCGGCGGGCCGAGACGTACAGGGCCACGCAGGTCAGGGCGTAGACGAGGGTGGTCGCGAGGCCGATGCCCGGCAGGCCCAGCTCCGGCAGGATCCAAGAGCCGTGGATCAGACCCCAGTTGAGGGCCGCGTTGACGGCGACCGAGGCGATGGTGATCTGGAGCAGGGCCTGCGGTCGGCGCATGCCCACCGTGAACTGGCGGATCGCCTGGAACCACAGGCAGGGGACCAGGCCGGGCGCGAGGGCGAGCAGCACCGGCCAGGCCGTGTCGACGACGTCCGGGTCCTGGCCGAGGAAGGCGACGGCCTGCCCGATCAGCAGGATGACGACCGCGCCGACGATGCCGGACAGGGTGGCCAGCGCGAGCGCGGCACGGACGACGTCCCGTACCTCTTCCGCGGCCTCTTCGGTCAGCTGCTCGTCCTCGGCGTGCGCGGAGGCGGCGGAGACCTGGTTGCCGACGGCGGTGACCATGCCGACGCCCATGGTGCGCAGCTGGTTGAAGATGACCAGCGCCAGGCCGCCGCCCGCGAGGGCCTCGGCGCCCATCAGGCCCATCATCACCGTGTCGGTGGTGGTGAGCGCGACCTGGGCGAGCTGGGTCAGGGCGAGCGGTACGGCCAGGGCGGCCAGGGCGCGGCTGTCGCGCAGGAGTGTGGTGAGCGGTGTCGGCATCGGTGTCAGTTCTCGCGGAGTTTGGTCAGCAGCTCGTCGACCTCGCGTTCGGCGTCGGGATCGATGAGGTTGCGGGCGGTCATCCAGTCGTCGTTGAAGACGGTGTCCATGTACTTCTCACCACCGTCGTTGATCAGAGCGACCATAGTCGTGCCCGGCTCGAGCGAACTCATCCGGGTCAGGGCCTCGTACACCACCCCGCCCGCGGAGCCGCCGATGAGGAGTCCGAGCCGGCGGGCCAGCACGCGCGCGGTGGCGAACGCCTCGATGTCGCCGACCTTGGCGCCCTCGTCCAGCAGGTCGTAGTCGACCATGGCGCCGATGGTCGCGCCCTCGGGTGTGCCCGTGCCGGACTGGTAGTAGTCGTGGGCGGGCGGCCCGAAGGCGATCGACCCCTTCGGCTCGACTCCGACGATCCGCACACCCGGCACGGCCTTGCGCAGTTCCCCACCGGTCCCGAAGAGCCCGCCGCCGGTCCCCACGGCGCCTATCAATATGTCGATACGACCGTCCAGCGCGGCGTCGAGTTCGTGCGCCACGGGCCGGTACCCGTCCCCGTTGGCCGGGTTGTTGTGCTGCTCGGTGAAGAAGGCGTTGTCGCTCTGCGCCGCCAGCTTCTCGGCGAACTCCTCACGGGCGGCGGTGGCCAGCTCCTCGTCCCCCTCCTCGGCGACGTAGACGAGTTCGGCGCCGAGCGCCTTCATGCCGCGCAGCTTGTCGGCGGCGGCGTGATGGTCGACGACCGCGGTGAAGGTGTAGCCGCGCTCGGCGGCAATGACGGCGAGGCCCAGGCCGGTGTTGCCCGAGGTCGACTCGACGATACGGCCGCCCGGGCGCAGCAGGCCGCGGTCCTCGGCGTCGAGGACCATCTGCCGGGCCATGCGGATCTTCGCCGTGCCGGTGGGGTTGAACTGCTCCAGTTTGAGCAGCAGCCGGCTGCCGGTGTCGGTGCGGCACAGCTCGAAGAGCGGGGTGTGGCCGATGAGGTCGGAGACCCGGCTGACCACAGCGGGACGCGAGAGCGCCTTGTCCATCGGATGGCTCCAGTTTCGAGGGGAGTTCGAGGGGGAGAGAGTCAGGCGAGTGGAGGGCGGTCGAGCCGCCAGCGGGTCATGCCGTCGGCGGTGTCGAGGACGATCTTCGGCGGGAGCGCAAGCTCGTGGAACGGGGACTCGTTGGAGTCCATCTGGTAGCCGGCGGTGTTGGGGTAGACCAGCAGGTCACCGGGGGCCGGGCGGGTGGGGAACCGCACCTTGCGCCACGTGACCATGTCGGACTCCAGGCAGGTGGCTCCGCCGACGCAGGCGGCGTACGGCTCACCCGGGGAAGCCTGGGCGGGCAGCAGCGCCGGATCCGGCAGGTACTCGCTGTTGAACCACTGCTCGGACAGGCTCAGACTGCTCCCGTCCACGGTGACGATCCCGTACCCGGGCCGGTCCTTGACGCCCTGCACGCGGAACACCGTGCAACCGGCCCGGTCCAGCAGCGCCCGGCCGGGTTCGAGGAGCAGCTGCACGCCCGCCTCACGCAGGCGCGCGGCCAGACCGTCCGCGGTGAGGACCGCGCGCAGGGCGTCGGGGCCCGCCACCGGGGAGTGGTACGGGTAGAAGTCGGCCGGGGTGAAGGACTTGCCGGCGTGATAGTGCTCGGGCCGCTGGTCGCGCAGGAAGCGTTCCCAGTGCTCGGCGTCCGTGTAGTCGACGGCGAACCCGCCGCCGATGCTGATCCGGTCGGGGCGCAGGCCCATGGCCCTCGCCTTGAGGCACAAGTCGACCAGTTCGGCGGCCAGTTCGGCACGCATCAGGGGGTCGTACCCCGAGAGGTGGAAGGAGAAGCCCTCCATCTCCAGTCCGGCCTCCCGGCACCGCACGAGGGCCGTCGCCAACTCCCCGTCGTCCAGGCCGAATCGGCTGTGCGGCTGGGCGGGCGGGAGCCGTCGCAGCAGTACGCGCGCGGGGCGCCCGACGTCGATGACGCGTTCCAGCTCGTCGAGGGCGTCCACCGCGATCAGACACCCTTGGAGCACGGCGACACGCAGCAGTCCGTCGGCCTTCGCCGGACCGGTCACCACGATGTCCTCGCCCCGGACCCCGCACCCCAGCGCGTCCCGCAGCTCGCCGGCACTGGCCACGTCGACGCCCGTACCGGACAGGGCGCACCGCTCGATCCACGCGGCGGCCTTGTTGGCCTTCTTCGCGTAGTACACGCGCCCCTCGACGCCGAACTCGCCGAGCACCGCCTGGAACGCGGCGGCGTTGGCGTCGAAGCGGTCGGGCAGCAGCAGATGGAAGGGGCCGCCGATCGCGTACGACAGCTCGTGCGGAAGCGAGCCGACCAGAATCGCGTCGAGCTGCGGATCCGGGTGGGCCGGCAGCGGTGGGGCTGCCCCCGTCTCGCTCACTGCCACAGCGACACCCGCGTTCCCAGACCCTGCTCGATGGCGAGCTGCGCGAACCGGTGTCCCAGCGCGATGTCGGTGACGACGAGCCCGCTGTTGTACGCGAAGATCCGCTCGTCCGGCGTCCGCCGGCCCTGCGCACGCCCCGCCACGACCTCCGGGAACTCGGCGTCGACAGCGGGGAAGTTGCCGTCCGCGTCGGCCATGTCCGTGCCGGTGACCTTCATCTGGGCCTCGCTGGTGGCGATGACACGGTCCGCCCGCTGGAGCGTGGAGGGCGCGATGCCGTGGCCGACCAGGATCGACAGGGCGCCGGGTTTGAGGTCGTCGGACTCCACGGCGGCCGGGGTGTGCTGTCCTGCGGTGGCGACCACCACGTCGGCGTCGGCCGCGGCGGCCCGTACGTCGTCGACGACCTCCAACTCGCGGTCCGGGAAGTAGTGGTGGAGCCGCTCGCGGACGGCGGCGAGGCCGTCGGGGTGGGTGCCGTAGACCATGAGGCGGTCCAGGTCCGGCAGGGTGGTCAGCAGGAAGGGCAGGGCCAGCCGGCCCTGGGTTCCGGTGCCGATCACGAGGGCGCTGCGGCTGCCGGGGGCCGCGCACTCGCGGGCGAGGAGTGCGGAGACGGCGGGGGTGCGCAGGGAGCCGATGCGGCCGCAGTCCATCATCGCGACGGGCAGGCCGGTGGTGTCGTCGTAGATGGTGAGGGTCGTGTAGTAGTGCTGCTGGTCACGGGACTTGTCGAGGCCGTGCTTGTACGACGTCTTGACGGCGACGACCTCGCGGACGCCGTCGCGGCCGAGCATGGCGTAGGAGACCGAGTGGCCGTCCTCGGGCTTGACGGTGAGCTTGCGCGGGTTGGCGGACTTTCCGTCGGCGAGGGTGCGGTACGCCTGCTCGACGACCTCCACGACGTCGGCCAGGGAGATGTCGATGCCCGCGAGGTCGCTGGTGCTCAGGATGCGCAGGGCTTTGTCGTCGGAGGGTGTGTCGGTCATGGCGATTCCCTTCGTGGGCGGTCGTGTTGACGTCGTGACGGGACTCAGACGTGGGCCACGAGCGCGGCCTGTCCGTAGCCGTGCTCGTCCGCCTCGGCCGGCGGGCGGGTGCGGCGGCCGGGGACGCGGACCGAGGCGCGCTTGAGCCAGCGGTCGGTGCCGTCGTAGCGCGCCTTGAAGGGCACACGGCCGTGGACCACGAGGTCGTTGTCGACGACGAGGACATCGCCGGGTTCCAGGCTGACGGCGACCGAGACCCGCTCCAGCTCGGCCGTCAACCGGTCGTAGGCGGCGCGGTATTCGGGGGACGCCTGGTCGAGGGGCGTGTAGGCGGGGTCGTAGCGCAGGGTCGGGCCGTCCTCGGACTGCCACAGGGCGGGGACGTGCGGCGGCGGGCCTGCGAAGGCCTGGGCCTCGGCGTAGGCGTCGTCGGGGAGGATCGGCAGTTCGGGCCTGGACAGCAGGGCCAGGTCGTCCTCGCTGAGGCGGACCTTGCGGATGCTCGCGGCGGTGGTCGCGACCGAGTCATGGTTGCGCAGGCAGCCGAGCATCAGCAGGTGGGCGCGTTCGGGGTGGAAGGCGTCCTCGGTGTGCGGGCTGAGCAGCACCGTGCTGCTGGCGCCGGTCTGCTCCTGCTCGTGGCCGGGCGAGGGAACGATGTTGTGCACGAACCTGCCGTCCTGCTGGCCGTCCCAGGCGATGGGGCGGCCCATGGTGGTGGCGAGCAGCAGGAGGAGTACGTCCCACACCGCCGCGCTGTCGCCGGCGGTGGCCCAACTGGCGGGTGTGGGGCCGATGTCGGTGTCGTCGACGGTCAGGCCGCGCAGGACGAAGAGGCCGTCGTCGGTGTCGACCGGGCGGCAATGCTTTCGCTGAAACGATTTGTCAAGATCGGCCGCGGCTTCGGCGACACGGCTGAGCAGTTCGGGCCGCGAGACCGATCCGCCGAAGTCGGCGACGATCTTGCGGGCGATCTCGGTCAGCTCGGTCACGGCGGGGGCATCGAGCTGTCGGACGGGAGCGGCTCCCAAGGGCATGGCTGAGTCGTCCATTTCGAGTGCGGGGATGCGGGTGGGGGCATATGCGCCAAGCAAACGACGGGCTCTAGAGACTCAAAGCTGTGATTCTGCTGTGCGGTGGTGATCCAACCTAACAAGCAAAGTTAGGTAAGGCAATGCTTACTACGCCTCGTGCTCCGGTCGGCCCGTAAACCATCACGCATGTCACTCCCGTGCTTCCGTACGCCACTTGACGCCCCAAGCGCGATCAACAAAGGGCGGGCCACAGCTTGCACAGAGGGATCTCCTTAGGGTAGGCACACCTAAGCAGAATGCCCCACTCCAGTGGAACGAGGTCGATGTGTACCTGAACAGGCGTCAAGTGCTGTGGGTCGGCGGTGGCATAGGCGCGGCCGCGCTGCTCGCCGCTTGCGGTGACAGCGACGAGGCCTCGTCGAAGTCCCCGGCGAAGGAGAGCGAGAAGCCCCGCCGCGGCGGCACTCTGCGGGTGGGCGCGCTGGGCCGCGCCTCGGCCATCACCCGTGATCCGCACGGCACTCAGGCCAACGAGAGCGACTACCTCATCATCTCCCTCGTCCACGACACCCTCACGGTGCCGGGGACCAAGCCCAACACCCTGCCCCGGCTGGCGGCTTCCTGGAAGGCGTCCGACGATCTGAAGACCTGGACGTTCACCCTTGCCGAGGGGGCGAAGTTCCACGACGGCACCCCGGTCACCGCCGAGGACGTCGTCTGGTCGCTGAAGCGGCTGCGCAGCACCCCCGCGGGCGCGTCCCGGCTGCCGGGCATCAAGCCGGAGAACATCAAGGCCGAGGGCGACGGCGCCGTGGTCCTGGTGTCCGACTACGCCAACGCCGAACTGCCGCTGCTGCTGCGCCTGACGACGTTCGTACTGAAGAAGGACACGGCGGAGAAGGACCTCGGCAAGGCGCCCGGCACGGGCCCGTTCAAGCTGGACTGGTTCCGTTCCGGCAACGCCCGCCTGGTGCGCAACGAGGACTGGTACGGCGGTGACGTGTACCTCGACGCCATCGAGGTCAAGATCTTCGAGAGCCCGCAGGCGATGGCCAACGCGCTGCTCGCCGGGCAGATCGACGTCGCCTCCAACGTCGGCGCGGTGGCGGCCCGTACCGCCGAGAAGCGCGGGGACGTCCAGATCGTGCGGCGGCCCAACGACATGGCGATGCCCATCGTCATGCGCACCACCGACGGACCGTTCGCGGACCCGAAGGTGCGCGAGGCCTTGCGGCTGGCCGTGGACCGTGAGGCCATGGTCAAGCAGGTGCTGTCCGGGTACGGCACGGTCGCCAACGACATCCTCGGCACCGGCGACCCCGCCTACGCCAAGGACATCCCGCAGCGCACGCGCGATCTGGCGAAGGCCAAGTCGCTGCTGAAGGAGGCCGGTTTCGACCTGTCGAAGACGTACAAGCTGCTGACCACGGAGGACATCCCGGGTCTCGCCGAGGCGGCCACCCTGTTCACCTCGCAGGTCCGCGAGGCCGGGGTGAAGGTCGAGGTGGTCAAGCAGGAGTCGGCCACCTTCTGGGAGAAGACCTGGCTCAAGGGCGACCTCTACACCACCTACTGGGGCACCAACGACTCCGTGGCGTTCTTCGCCAGCAAGACCATGGTGTCCGACTCCGGCCAGAACGAGGCCGGCTGGAAGAACCCGGAGTTCGACGCCGCGTACAAGAAGGCGATGGCGACCAAGGACGCGGCGGAGCGCGCGAAGGTGCTGCACGAGCTCCAGCAGATCGAGTACGACGAGTCCGGCTATCTGCTGTGGGGCATGGCCGACGGCATCGATCTCGCCGGCGCGGCCGTGCGCGACCTGCCGACCCTGCCGGGCTATGGACGCGTCCAGCTCGAGACGGCATGGCTGGCTCGCTGACCGAGGCGGTGCGGCGGGGGCCGGCCGGGGGCAGCGAGCCCCGGCCGGCCCCGGCGGTCGTACGCCTCCTGTTGCGCGTGGCCGGTGTGGTCGCGCGCCGGGCGTTGTTGCTCGCCGTCCTCCTCGCGTTCGTCTTCGCCGCCGTGGAGCTGCTGCCCGGCGACGCGGCCACCGCGACGTCCGAGCGCGGGGAGAGCGCGGCCGACCTGGCCGAGCGGCGGCATCTGCTGGGCCTGGACCGGCCGGTGCAGACACGCTTCTGGGAGTGGATGACCGGCCTGCCCACCGGCGATCTCGGCACGTCCGCGCGCGGCGAGTCCGTGGCCGGCCTGCTGGACCGTCCCTTCCCCAACACCCTGCTGCTCGGCGGTCTCGCGCTGCTGGTGACCCTGGTCGCCTCCGTCGCGCTCGGCTGCTGGGCCGCGGTCCGGCCCGGCGGCAGGACCGACCGGGCGGTCTCCGCGAGTGCGACCGGGGTGCTCGCGCTGCCCGAGTTCGTCGTCGCGGTGGCGCTGGTGCTGGTCTTCGCCCTGTGGACGGACTGGCTGCCCGCCGTCACCCTCACCGACGCCGACGGCTCGCCCGCCTCCTGGGAGATGCTCGTCCTGCCCGTGCTCGCGCTGGCGATCCCGCAGATCGGCTGGAACGTGCGGATCGTCCGGGCCGCGCTCGCCGACGAGGCCAAGGCGCCGCACATCGAGACCGCCGTGCTCGACGGGCTCCCCCGGCACCGGATCTTCACCCATCATCTGCTGCCCGGCGCCCTGCCGACCATCGCGGCGGGGCTCGCCACCTCGACGGGCATGCTGCTGGGCGGCGCGGTCGTGGTGGAGACCATCTTCAACTACCCCGGCATCGGCTCGGTGCTCGCCGGAGCGGTCACCGACCGGGACAGCCCGCTCATCGCCGGGGTCGTCGCCGTGACCGGGGCCGTCATCACCGGAGTCCTGCTCCTCGCCGACCTCGTACGCGCCTGGGCCTCGGGAGGCCGCTCATGACCGTCGCCGCCGCTCTGAGCACCCGGCGCGGGACCGTCCTGCGCGTGCTGCCCGCCCTGCTGCTCACCGCGCTCGCCCTGGCCGGCCCCTGGCTCGTCCCGCACGCCATCGACGCCCCGGTCACCGCCCCGTACGCCGAGCCCGGGGGCGACGCCCCGCTGGGCGGCGACCAGTTGGGCCGTGACGTGCTCAGCCGCGTCCTCGCGGGCGGGCGCGAACTCGTCGTCACCTCCCTGCTCGTGGCCGTCCTCGTCACCGGCGTCGCGGCCCTGCTCGGGGCGGTCGGCGCGCTGCGCCCGGCCGTCGGACGGTTCGTCGAACGGGCCGCCGACGTCCTCATGCTGCTGCCGGCCGTCCTCGGCATCCTGCTCGTCACCCTGTCCTGGCCCGACGGCGGACGGCTCGCCGTCGTCACCGCGGCGGTCGTCCTCGGGGTGCCGTACGCGGTGCGGCTGGTCGCGGGCGCGGCCGCGCCGGTGGCCGCTTCCGGATATGTGGAGGCGGCGGCCGTCGGTGGCGAACGGCTGTGGTACCTCGTCGTACGGGAGGTGCTGCCGAACCTGCGGGCGACGCTGCTGGCGCTGTTCGGGCTGCGGTTCGTCGCCGCCGTGTACCTGGTCGCGACCGCCGGGTTCCTCCAGGTCGGACCGCAACCGCCCGCTGCCGACTGGGCGTTGATGATCCGCGAGAACTCCGCGGGCATCCTGCTCAACCCCTGGGCCGTGCTCGCGCCCAGCATCGGCATCGGCCTGCTCGCCATGAGCGTCAACCTGGCGGCCGCCGCCCTCGTCCCCGCAACCGGCCGGAAGGCGGTGCCCGCGCTGTGAACCACATGCCCGACCGGTATCCCGAGGGCCGGACCGCGGACGACGATCACGCCGTCCTGGTCTCGGGCCTGACCATCGCCGCCCCGGACGGCCGCCTCCTGCTGGACGGCGCCGACCTCGCGATACGCCCCGGCCGCGTCACGGCGGTGACCGGACCGTCCGGCTGCGGCAAGACGACGCTCCTGCGGGCCGTGGCGGGCGCCCTGCCGTCGGGGGCCGGCCGCACGAACGGCACCGTCACGGTCCTCGGGCAGGATCCGCTCTCCCTGCCCCCGGCCGAACTGCGCGCCCTGCGCCGGCACCGTCTCGCATACGTCGGCCAGGACCCCGGTTCCGGCCTCAACCCGCGGATGAAGGTACGGCGGCTGCTCGCCGAAGTGGCCGTCGACCGCGGCGCCGAGGCGATCAGGGCGCTGCTCACCGAGGTACGGCTGCCCGTGGACGACGGGCTGGCGGAGCGCCGGATCGGCGGGCTGTCGGGCGGCCAGCAGCGACGGGTGGGGCTCGCCCGGGCGCTGGCCCGCCGTCCGGCCGTCCTCCTGCTCGACGAGCCGACCGCCGGGCTCGATCCGGCGCTGCGCGACGAGATCGCCGATCTGCTGCGGCACCTCGCCGACAGCCACCGGCTCGCCGTCGCGCTCTCCTGCCACGACCCGGACCTGGTGGAGCGCCTCGCGGACGACGTCGTCGACCTGAGCCGCGAGCGTCGTACGCCCGTGGTGCGCGAGCCCTCGTCCCGCGCCCCTTCCCCCGGACCGGTCACGCTCGCCGTCTCGGGACTGCACGCGGCGTACGTCCACCGGGGCCGCCGTACGCCCGTCCTGCACGACGTGGATCTCACCGTCGCCGCCGGCGGCGGCCTGGGGATCGTCGGTGCCTCCGGCTCCGGCAAGACGACCCTGTTGCGCACCCTGGTCGGCCTCCACCGCCCCACCGCGGGCACGGTCGGCCTCGACGGGACCCGGCTCGGTCCCACCGCGCACGGCCGCTCCCGGGAACAGCGGCGCCGGCTGCAGCTCGTGCCGCAGGACCCGCTGGGCACGCTCAATCCCAACCGCACGATCGGTGCGGCGCTGCGGCGCCCGCTGCTCCTGCACGGGCGGTGCGAGCGGGCGCAGGCGCCCGACCGCGTCCTGGAGCTTCTGGACAGCGTCGGCCTGCCCGCCGCCTTCGCGGACCGCTACCCGCACGAGCTGTCCGGCGGGCAGCGCCAGCGCGCCGCCATCGCCCGGGCCCTCGCGGCCGACCCCGATGTGCTGTTCTGCGACGAGGTGACCTCGGCACTCGACGCCGAGACGGCCGTGGCCGTCATGGACCTGCTGGCGGACCTGCGGGAACGGCGGGGCCTGTCGCTGGTCCTGGTCAGCCATGACCTGCGGCTCGTCGCCGACCGCACGGACACGCTCGTGGTCATGGCCGAGGGGCGGGTCGTCGAGTCCGGGCCCACGGCACGGCTGTTCACGGCTCCGGAACATCCGGTGACGGCGGCGCTGGCCACGGAGGTCGTGCTCGGCGGCTGACGGGCCGTCGCTCGGCGGTGCCGGGCGCTACGACGTTCCCCGCAGCTGCTGGACGGTTCCGCCCAGCCGTGGGCGGAGCTGCTCCAGCAGCTGCGGTTTCGCGCTGACCACCCAGCGGGGGCCGACCAGATACTCGCCGCCGTAGACCGAAGCCGCGTCCAGCCAGGTCAGCTTGTACTTCTCGGCGGGGAACGTCGTGATGAGGTAGTCGCCCATCTCCGTGTGGCAGACGCCCTCGCGCAGTTCGTCCGCCTCGGTCCGGATCTTGACCTTGCAGCCCGTCAGACCGGCGATGACCTCGACCTTCGCCGGCGCCACGACGCCCGCCACGGTGGCGGCGACGTTCGGGGGGCTGCTCTTCGCCGCGGACTCCTTGTCCGCACCCCCGGCGCACGCGGTGGACGACAGGAGCAGGAGAACCAGACTTCCGGCCGTCGCGACGCGGCCGCTGCTTCCTCGGTGTGACTGCACGACGAGTGGTACGGATCAACGCCCCGAGCGGTTCACCCCGCCGGTCGATGCGGCTCGATCGGCAGCCAGCGTTCGACGTAGGCCCGCAGCCCCGCCGGCTCGGCGCCGCGCGCGACGTAGCCGAGGTGGCCGTCGGGCCGTACGAGTCCCTGGGCGACGCCCGGCCAGGGGCTGCGATCGCCGAGGCGGTGCACGGTGATCAGGTCCTCCCTGCCGGCCAGGACCGGGGCGAGCCGCTGGTCCGGCCAGAGGTGCGGCGGTCCGGTCAGGAGGAGGTGCCAGCAGCCGGGGGCGGCGATCCGGGCGTGGAGGCCTGCGGGCCGGTCGGGCAGCCGGTCGCCGGCTCGCGGGCCGCGGCGGGGCGGGCGCGGGCCGGTCGTCGAGGCGGGGCTGCGGCGGTAGTGGATGCCGAGTTCGGAGGCGGTGCGGAAGACCCACGCGCGCAGCGCCGTCGCCCGCATCGCCAACGGGGTGAGGCGCGGGACGAGTTGGGAGCGCGCGAAGCGGAGGACGGGGTGCGGACTGGTACCGATGACGAAGGCGCGGTCGGTGAAGCGCCGTACGTCGCGGCCGACCGGGGCACGTTCCATCCCGTACGTCTCCAGCAGCTCCGGCGGTGCCGCGCCCCGGCACACGAGGGCGAGCTTCCAGCCCAGGTTGAGGGCGTCCTGGATGCCGGTGTTCATGCCCTGGGCCCCGGCCGGGCTGTGGATGTGGGCGGCGTCGCCGGCGAGGAAGCACGATCCGGACCGGTAGCGGGCGGCACCGCGGTTGTGGAGCCGGAAGTCGGTCATCCAGACCGGATCCCGCAGGACCAGGCCGTGCTCGCCGTACCGGTCGGCGATCCCCTGCAGAAGGGGCAGCGTCACCTTGCCGTCCGGGGCGTCGGACGGCCGTATGGCGAGCATCCGCCAGGGCGCCGGCGATCCGAGCGGGAAGAAGAACAGCATCCCGCCCCCGCTCATGTAGGAGTGCACGGCGCCCGGCTCCAGCCCGTCGACGTGGAGGTCGGCGAGGAGGTACGTCTGTGGATATGCGTAGCCCTCGAAGTCGATGCCCGCCTGGGCGCGCACGGTGCTGTGGGCGCCGTCGCAGCCGACGACGTAGCGCGCCGCCACGGTCTCCTCCGTGCCGTCACGGCCGCGCAGCCGGCAGACGACGTGCGGGCCCCGCTGCTCCAGCCCGATCAGCTCGGTGCCGCGCTCGATCGTCACGTCCCGCGCGGCCAGGTGCTCGCCGAGGACGTTCTCCGTCTCGGACTGCGCGAGGAACAGCAGGAAGGGGTACGGGGTGTCAGGCAGCCCGATGTCGAAGAGCGGTATCGACACCGTGCGCCGGGTCAGGTGCAGACGCAGCCGCATCGCGGGGTTCCCGCGGGCCACCAGCAGATCGGTCACGCCGAAGCCGGCCAGCGCCTCCAGGGTGCGGGGCTGGATGCCGAGCGCCCGGGACTCGCGCACACGGTCCAGGGAGCGGTCGACGATACGGAACCCCGTCCCGAAGGCGCGCAGTTGCGCGGCGAGCGCGAGCCCGGTCGGCCCCGCGCCGACCACCAGTACGTCCAGCGGTGCGGTCATGGGTCCACGGTAGGCACGTCGGCGGGTCAGGCGTTCAGGCGGGTCTCATCCGTCGAGTGAACGACACGCGGTGCGACGGATCGGCCGCCGCCCCAGGAAGGCGTACGCCGACCGTGGCGCCGTCACGCGGCGGAAGACCCGCTGTACGGCCGGGGCGCACAGCGCGGTCATGACCGCCGCCGCCACCAGCGTCACGGTCACCTCGCCGACCGGCTGCCGGACCCAGCCGCCGTCGTACCAGCCCCGGAATTCGGCGACCTGGGCGACGAAGCCGTGCAGCAGATAGCCGCCCAGCGTTCCCGCACCCAGCACGGTGAACCATGTCCGGCGCCCCGGCACCCAGGCGAGGAAGCAGGCCACGAGCACGATGGAACAGCCGAAGGTGGCCAGGGTCATCACGGGCCCGCACCAGGCCGGGGCGCCGAGTTCCCGCGCGCTGTCGCTGTGGAAGAACCAGGCGTAGTTCATCCGCGGGACCGCCCAGTAGGCCACGGCGAGCGCGCAGCCGAGGACCGGCACGGCGAGCAGGCGCACCTCGCGGCGGCGCACCAGCTCTAAGTGCTCCGGCTTCAGGCAGAGGCCCAGCACGAAGTACGGCAGGAACTGCAGCACCCGCTGAAGGTCGAGGTCGTCGCCGATGGACGGCGAGACGGTCGCCAGTATGGCGAGGCCGAGTGCGACCGGCATCGGCCACCGCAGGAGTTTCCAGACCGGGGAGGTCAGCCGCCAGACGAACAGCGCCGCCAGGTACCACGTCAGGTACAGCGGTTCCAGCAGGCTGATCGGCCGGTCCGGATCCTGCGAGGTCCATCGAGTGAAACAGGTGTACGCCACCTCGAAGACGACATACGGGACAACGAGCCCCGTCACCAGGCGCCTGACCCGCTCCGGGCGCCCGTCGTAGCCGCGCGAGAAGTAGCCGGAGAGCGTGATGAACAACGGCATGTGGAAGGCGTAGACGAGCGTGTACAGGGTGGTGACGGCCCGGCTGCCCTCGCGCAACGGCTCCCATGCGTGTCCCGTCGCCACCAGCAGGATCGCCAGGTACTTGGCGTTGTCGAGGTAGGGGTCCCGCGGCTCGACGCGTCTGGCTCCCGCCCCTCCGGACGGCAGCGGCTGCCGCCGTCGTTCCGTTACGGCGGTGGCGACAGTTACCGGTGTGGCGTCAGCGCGGAACATTGCCAGCACCCTAGCCACAGGCCTCCACCCTCGTACAACCCCACCGGCCGATGCCTGGCATGGGCTGGGCAGCATGCGCTTGCCCGACCGTGACATGCTGCTCTACCTGCGCCGGCAGCCGGCTCATCACCCTGCACACCCCGAAGGGACGTGACCCTCGTGTTCGGACTGAGCGAACTCGCGATCATCCTCCTTGTCGTCATAGCCGTCCTCTGCGCGAAGAAGCTCCCCGATCTGGCCCGTTCGGCGGGCAAGTCGACACGCATCCTCAAGGCCGAGGCCAGGGCGATGAAGGACGAGGACGATCCGGCCGTGCCCCGGGTGCTCCGGGGCGAGACCGTCACTGCGGACGGGCCGAAGCCGCAGGGGACGCAGCAGCCTCGGCCATGAACCCGGTGGCATCCGAAGTCGAAGTCGGGCAGGCTCGCGCGCATGGTTTCGATAGTGCAGAACGTGGCGATCGACTGTGCGGATGCCTATGAACTGGCCCGGTTCTGGAGCCGTGTGACCGGCCGTCCACTGCATCCGGAGGACAGACCGGGCGAGCCTGAGACCCAGGTGCTGCTGGCGGAGGGCCCGGTACTGCACTTCAACCAGGTGCCCGAGCCCAAGGAGATCAAGAACCGGATCCATCTGTGCCTGCGCCCGGAGACCTCGCGTGAGCAGGAGGTGGAACGCCGCTGGGCCTGGGTGCCACCTTTGTCGCCGATCACCGGAATCCGGACGGCTCCGGCTGGGCAGTCCTCGCCGACCCCGAAGGCAACGAGTTCTGCGTGCTGCGCAGCGAGTCCGACCGAGCCGCGATGAGTTCCTGAAGCTCCCAGCGTTCATGTACTGGCCCTTGGTGAACGACGCCGTCTGCGTACGCCCGTCGAGGTCGGTCAGCGTCGTGCCGCCGCGGACCGTCCAGTTGCGGCCCCCGGGGCGGTCCTTCGCCTCCGGGGCAAGGCAAAGTGCGCCGAACGCCGAGTACAGCACTCCGGCGCCACCCGCCGCACCGACGGATCTCAGGAAGTCACGGCGGGATGCCGGGGATCTGAGGAGACCGGAAGTGCGTCATGAGCCTCCGTCAGGACTGTCAGAGCGCCATGCCACTGACGTAACCGGTCCGAGCGCTGCGCTGCGAACCAGGAAGAAGAAAGCCAGGAGAGGCAAGGACGACCGCCGCGACCACCAGGTGGGACAGCCGCACCGCGACGCCCTACCGATCGACGTCGTTGAGGAAGCCCGCGGACATCGGCCCGGGGTCGCCCTGGCAGATGAACGCGCCCCAGTAGTAAGGATCGGGCCTGCGGGCGCGCATCGACAACTGGGCCGCGCGGAACGCGGAACCGCACGGTTCGCCACGCTTGAGACGACCGTAGAAATCTTCCATCAGCTCCTGCGTCTCCCGGTCAGGGACCTGCCACAGGCTCATCACCAGGGTCCGCGCGCCGGCGATTCCCACCGACCGCCGGAGCCCGTACACGCCCTGCCCGACGGCGACCAGGCCGCGCCCTGTGTCGCAGGCCGAGAGCACGACGAGTTCGGTGCCGGAAAGGTCCATGGTGGCGAGGTCGGCAGCGGTCAGGAGCCCGTCTTCCGCCGGATCTGGCAGATGTCCGCGGCGCAGCCAGGTGTTGGCACCGGCGAGGGCGAGCCCGGAGTTGAGCAAGGGAGCGGGGAAGGCGCTGAACGCGCGTCGGTCGGCCTGCCGGCTGTGGCTGTCCGTCGGCCGGTCGTCGTCGAGGAAGTAGCCGTGTGAGGCGATGTGGAGGATGACAGGCGACCGTTGCTGCTTGAGCGGCCCCTCGACGGCGTCGGCGCCGAGCCATGCCTTGACACCGAGCAGGTCGGCGATGTGCCGCCCCTCGTCGCGCGTTCCCGGCAGCCGGGAGAAGTGGAGGCCGGCGGCACGTCGCGCGTCCGGTTCACCTTCCGGGGGAGCCGGTTCGGTGGTCGTGTCGAGGGCGAGGTCGTAGTCGGGGTCGGCGATGACGACCGGGGGGTTGGCCGACTCGAGGGCGGTTCGGTGGGCGGGGATCAGCTCGCGGCCGGTCGTCAGGTAGGCGATCTCATGGGCATCGATGACGAGGCGGCCGTCGTCGAGGGGCAGGATCTCGAAGGGCAGCGTGTACAGCTGGGCGTCGGGAGCGAGGAACAAGCGCGTCCGGTCGTCGATCCGCAGCGGGTCCAGAAGGGCCCTGCGCAGTTCGACGGCGGCCTGGCCGGACGCCCGCGCGACGTCTTCCGGAGCGGCAGGGTCGATGTCGCGCGCCCGGCCGCCGCGGGTGATGTCGCGGCGCAGCAGGGCGATGTTCGCGTCGACGCTCTCGGCCGTACCCAGGTCGATCAGGCGGACGTCGTCGTCGCGATCGGACGTGACGACGAACGCGTAGTACCGGTCGGGTCCCCACCGCGACCCGCCCTCGGCCGGGACGGCCGACTCGTCGAGCGTCGGAACGCACAGGAACTCGACGAGCGCCGACCCCTCGGGAAGCCGCGACCGGACGGCCTCCAGGGTGACCCGCGGCAGAACCTCGCCCAGCCATCCCTCACGGCCGAAGAGGATCCGGAGCTCGGACTCGAGGCGGTCGCGGTTTCCCATCAGGGACCCCGCCTTCCCGGCGTACTCGGAAAGCCGTTCCAGCCACTCCTCCCGGCTCAGGTCGCCCTGCTCGGGCCACCCCTCCATGATGTGGGCGTGCAGGTCTCGATGGGCCGCCTCGACGTCCGGATACATCCCGTACCGGAGGTTCCGCGCATAGGTGTCGAGAATGTCCTGGAACATAACCTCAAGATCGGCCATGGGTGGGATCTCGCCGGTTTCGATGGCCTGCTGGACCTCGGCGAACTTGCTCTGCACGTCACCGCCGTCGTGCTCTCGGCTGTGGATCTCCTCGCGCCTGCGGACGAAGTCGGCCTCGGCCACGATTCCCTTGCGCCGCCAGACGACCTCCAGCAGCTGCGACACCAGCCCGGGTGTCTGGAACCGGGGCCGGCCGAGGATGTTCAGCAGCGCGACCGGCTGATCGACGGAGAGGGAGGAGATTCCCGCCACCGTGGACTTCTCCTGGATGAGACCGTCCTGGTACCGCTCGGCCGTCAGAACTACGTCGATCGCCTCGCGTTCACGTCCCATCCCGACGAGAGCCCGACCGAGTTCCCGCAACAGCTCGATGTAGAGCGGCTTCCGTTCCGCGTCGGTGTCCCGGCCCAGCAGCTCGACCGCGCGTCGGAACAGTTGCTCGGCGTCGGCCCACCGGCCCTTCGCGAGCTGAACCGTTCCGCGCAGGCCGACGGTGACCGCGACGGCCGGAGCATCGTCGCCCACCGCCTCCTCCGTCAGCCGGAGGCTGGTCTGCAGAAGTTCGTCAGCCTCGTCGTAGCGTTGCTGAGCGATGCGACACTTCGCCAGCCCGCTGCAGGCGTTCGCGTAGTACTCGTTCTCGCGACCGGCGTGCCGTTCGATGAGGTCCATCGCCCGGCGGAGGGTGCTCTCCGCGTCGTCATGCCGGCCCTCGGCCGAGTCGACCGCGGCTTTGCCGACGAGCAGCATCGCGTGGTCGACGGAGTCCTCGAGGCCGGCCGAGCGGTGCAGTTCGATCGCCTCCTCCGCGTAGCGGCGGGCGGCGTACCCGTCCCCGGCGTCGAGATGGAGCACGGCGAGGTTGTGCGTGGTAACCGCGAGGTCAGCGCCCGACTGGTGGGCCATGACGTACTGGTAACCGAGCACCGCTTCCTTGAATTGGCCTGCGAGCTTCTGGGAGAGCGCCATCCTGGCCCCCGTTTCGACGGTGGTGGGGTGGTCGAGGCCCAGGTTCGCGTGATCGATCCTGAAGGCCCGGCCGTACCGGTCGGCGCTGTCGGAGTACCGGCCCATCTGGTGGTACAGGTCGCCGAGTTGCTTGAGCCGCGACGCGTACTCCGGTGATTCGATGCCCTTCATACGGCCGGCGATGTCGACGATCTCCGTCACCTGAGCTTCGGCCGCACTGAGCTTTCCCATGTCGAGGTGGACCAGAGTGAGGCCGTCGGCCATGCCGATGTACCGCAAGTCGTCGGTGCCGAAGAGGCGGCGCCTGAGATCGACGGCCTCGCGATAGAGCCGCTCGGCCTCGGTGTGCTTGCCGAGCTTGGCGCACACCAGGGCCAGATTGCCGAGGGACGTCGCGTACGACGGGTGGTCGGTTCCGACCACCCGGGCGAAGGATTCCAGCGCCTGGCGGTGCGCCTCCTCGGCTACGTCGAGCTGACCCTGAGCGTGTTTCGCCTGGGCGAGGTTGTCGAGAACGACCGCGTAGAACTCGCTTGACGCCCCGTCGAACAGCAGCGCCAGCTGAAGAGCGTGGGCCAGGAGCGGCTCGGCCCGCTGCCAGTCGCCGGTCGCGGCACAGGCCATGGCCAGGTCGTTCAGGCTGTGGCCCGTCTCGGGATGGAACTCGCCGTACCGGCCGACGACGAGGGCCAGCACGAGGTCTGCGATGTGGATCGACTGCTCGTGGTGCCCGTCGGACCGGAGCGCGTGGTAGGCGCCCCGGAGGCGCTTGACCTCCTCGTCCACCTCCGGCGCCGCCTGGCTCCACCGGTCGAGCAGCTCGGTGTCCATCAACGCGACCTGGGTCTCCATGCACTCGACGCCCAGGTCTATGCACTCGCGCAGGTGCCGGCGCCCGGCGTCCAGGTCGCCGGTGGTGATCAGGTGCGTGCCGACGTAGCACAGCGCCTGGCAGCGCCGAAGGGCGTCGTCCGCTTCGGCGATGACCGACGCCGGCTCCCGTCGGCCCAGCGTGACGTCGAGGAGGGCGGACTCCCACGGGCCGCCTACGGTCTCGTGCAGCGTCCGCCCGAGCGCGTCGTCGGGCGACATCCCCATCCGGCGCATGCTGATGAGGAAGATCTGCGCCATCCCCAGACTGACGCCGGTTTGCAGGACGTGCCCCGCGACCGTGGCGGCGGTGGGGTAGTCGCGTCGCACGAATGCCCACGCACACCGCTCGAAAGGCTCGTGGTTCACGTGATCTCCCGTCTGTCGCTGAGGAGCTGCCGCGCCGATGTCCGTGACGCCGGCGGTCGGGTCACGGGGTGTCACCCATGCGATGCGGGCGCGCCATGGCCGAGGGCGGAGAAGATCCCGGGCCGGTTGCGGCGTCGGTGCAGCGCCGAGCCGACGCCCAGGAGAGCGTGCACCAACGGGTCGACCCCCGGCAGCCGCTTGGACGATGAGTACCACGAGCGCCACGGCGCTCTGCGCCGGCGAATCGGCGACCGGGCCACCGCCACCGCCCGATGCGCTCGCCGCTCGGCACCCGCCCCACGCTACCCACGCACCGGCTGAGTACAGGGGTTCCGGCCGGAATCGTCAGGGCCGCCCGGTACCCGCGTGGTGACCTCGACGGTCTTGACCGCCCAGTCCAACGCGACATGCGGCGCCGCCCCGAGATCGCGCTCCACCGCGAGCAGGCCGAGCCGGTCCAGGACGCCGGTGACGCCGCGCCGCGCGCCTCGGGTGGACGACCGGGGCATCTCCCGCAGCCGGGGCAACGCGAAGGGGGCCGAGCTGAACGGCTCCTCCGCGACCAGCAGCACCAGCCAGTCCGTGACGGAGGCGCCCGGCTCGACCGGCTGGTCGGGGGGCAGGGCCAGAGTGACGGCCGCACCGTTGCCGGCCTCCGCCGTCCAGCGTCCCGCCACATACGCCCCGGGGAACAGGTCCGCATGCATGCGGTGCCGGTCGGTCAGGTCGAGCAGGACACAGAACAGCTTCCGGTCCGTGGTGTTGCGCAGCCGGACGAAGACCGTCGGCGGTTCCCATGCCGCGCCGGTCCAGGTGTAGGCGAAGTCGAGGTCTTTCACCGGTGCGGGCGCGCCGTCGCGGGGCGGACGCTGCCGACCCGGCAGCGCCGGGACCAGCTCGAGCCGGATCGCCTCCTCGAGCGCCGGGGACGCGCTCTCCAGGTTGCGTACCTGCAGCCAGCGGGCGATGTGGTCCAGGTCGCGGACGGTCTGCTGGATGCCACGGTCGTCGACGGGGACCGGGGACGCCAGTGGCTTGTCGTCGAGGCCGGTGACCTGAATCGTGCGGCCGCCGTCGGCTTGGCGTACCCGTATGGCGAGCCGGGACGCGGACTCGTCGGTGGTCGGGACGATGCGGATGTGCGGTGACGGGCCGCCGCCGGGACCGGTGGTCCGGACGGTCCCGGTCAGGCGACGGACGACGTCGGGGTCCGCCTGGATCGACACCGCGACAGGGGGGAGCGGCACGTCGGTCAGGACCATGTCGTACTGCTGTTCTTCGTCGGGTGCCCAGTCGATCGGGTCGACGACGCTGCGCTGGGCGTACACGTCGGCGACGTGAACCTCGCGGAGCGGCGCGGTGCGGTGCACCCCGAACCGCGAGCCGGTGACGACGCCGTGCATGGCACCGGCGTCCACCTCCCACCGGTCCCGCAGATACTGCATGGTGACCCGGGCGGCGCGCGGCCGCAGGGCCCCGCCGAAGACCTCCCGATCGGCGAGATCCCCGATCGCTTCCAGGTTCGGTATCTGCCGCAGGAGCCTGCCCTCGACCCGGCAACGGGCGTAACTGAGCACTTGGCGGTAGGTGGCGTCGTGGCCGAGTCGGGCCAGGGCGTGGCCGAGTGCCTCGGTGAACACGCCGTGCCAACCGTCGGGGAACGGACGCTCGTTGGCCTGTTGCCACTCGTCGCACGCGGAGAACGCCACATGCCCGGGCAACTGTGCGCCGGGAACCGGACCGGATGGGTCCGTAGCGTCGGCAACCAACTCGGGCAGCAGGTCGCGGAGTTCGGGCGGAGTCTCCAAACCGGGGGCTGACCGCGGGGTCAGGTCGGCCGGCAGGCCGTCACGCATCGCGCTGCGGGAATGGCACGCATCCATGATCGTCACGAGGGTGGCGCCGGTACTGACCACCTCGTGGGCCAGGACGGCGAGCTCCTTGTCGTACAGGTCCGGGACGCCGGCGCGGCTGTCGTGGCACACCATCGTCTGGCACATGCCGGCGCTTTCGGCGTACCAGATCTCTTCCGGCAGCGGCCCCGTCGAGCCGTGACCGCAGTACCAGAACAGCGCGATGTCGTCTGCGCCGACACTGCCGAGGTGCCCGCGGAACGCCTCGATGATGCCGGCCCGGGTGGCCTGCTCGTCGCAGCGCTTCTCGATGACCAGGTCCGCAGGCGCGATCCGGGCGCGCAACAGCCGCTCGGCGAGTTCGACGTCGTTCACGCAGCCGCGCAGGTTCAGGTGCGGCAGCCGGTAGGTGTCGATACCGACCAGCAGGGCGTGGACCTTGGGCATCGAGGCAGCTCCTGTCCGTGGCGGTTTCGCGGTCATGGACCGATGTATGCCACTCATTGCCACGAGTCGGCGCCGCCATCCGTTCCCGGCCGCTGGGGGCGCACGGACGCACATCTACGGCGCGCACCGTCATGAACTGAGCGACTCTGCGTCGACGGCACCTCGATCGCCCGTCTGGACAGCCCGGTGAGCCCGACCGTGGTCTCCGTCAGCCCAGTTGCCGGGCGAACGCGTCGTAAGCCCGCTCGTCGAAGAGCACGAACCGCACCTCTTCGACGTCCGTCGGCGCGCTCCGCACCGTCTCCACCGCGATGCGAGCCGCGTCCTCGATCGGCCACCGGTACACACCCGTCGAGATAGCCGGGAACGCGACCGTCCGCGCACCCAGCTCGTCGGCCACGCGGAGTGCCTCCCGGTGGCAGGAGGCCAGCAGCTCGGAGCGGTCCTCGGTGGCCGACCAGACCGGGCCCACCGTGTGAATCACCCACCGCGCGTCCAGCTCCCCCGCCGTCGTGGCGACCGCCTGCCCCGCCGGCAGTCCCTTGCCGTACCGGGAGGCACGCAGCTTGCGGCACTCGGCGAGGATCGCGGGGCCGCCGCGGCGGTGGATCGCGCCATCGACTCCTCCCCCGCCGAGGAGGGAGGAGTTCGCGGCGTTGACGATCGCGTCGGCGCTCTCGCGCGTGATGTCGCCCTGGACGAGCCTGATGGTGGTCATGACTGCCTCTATAGCAGCCCTGGCCGCCACGGGCCGGTCATCGCCAGGCGACCGGCAGCGAACGCACCCCGTGGACCGTGCTCGCGGAGAGAGCCAGCGACTCCGCAGGGGCCGTCATCCGCAGGGCCGGAAGCCTGCGGAACAGGGTGGCCAGGCCCAGGCGGAGTTCGGTGCGGGCCAGCGACTGGCCGAGGCACTGGTGCAGGCCGTGCCCGAAGGCGAGGTGGCCGGACGCGTCGCGGTGGACGTCGAGGGCGTCGGGGATGGAGTACGCGGACGGGTCACGGTTGGCGGCCTGCAGCGCCACCACCACACCGTCCCCCGCGCCGATACGGACCCCGGACAGCTCGACGTCCTCCGTGGCGACCCGCCGTATCCCGGAGTGGATGACCGTCAGATGGCGCAGGAGTTCCTCCACCGCCCCCGGCCACAGGGAGTCGTCGGCGCGCAGTGCGTCCAGTTGGGCCGGGTTGTGCAGCAGGGCGATCACGGCCAGCGGGAACATGTTCGCTGTCGTCTCGTGACCGGCCAGCAGGAGCAGCGAGACCATGCCCGTGGCCTCGTCGAGCGTGGCCTCGCCGGTCGCCACGCGGTCGGTGGCCAGGCGGGAGATCAGGTCGTCGGCGGGGTCCTGCCCGCGCCGTTCGATGAGGGCGCGCAGATAGCCGTAGAGAGCCATGCGCGCGGCCATCGCCTCGGCCGGGTCGCCGGCCACGCTGGTGAGGGCGTTGGACTTCTCGCGGAAGAAGCCGTGGTCCTCGTACGGGACGCCGAGCAGTTCGCAGATGGCCAGGGTGGGGAGCGGCAGTGCGTACGACGCGACCAGGTCCGCCTCCGTCGCGCCGCGGTCCGTCATCGCGTCCAGCAGGTCGTCGCAGATCCGCTGGATCGCGCCCTCCATCTGTTCGACGCGCCGGAAGGTGAATTCGGGGATCAGCATGCGGCGCAGCCGGGTGTGGTCCGGCGGGTCCATCTGGTGGAAGAGGCCGGGGGCCTGCGGCGGTGCGCCGGGGCGGGTGTGGGGGAAGTTCGGGTGGTTGGCGTCGGCGCTGAAGCGGGGGTCCGCGAGGACCGTACGGGCGTCTTTGTGTCCGGTGAGGAGCCAGGGGCTGTTGTCGCCCCAGATCGTCACCCGGCGGATCGGCTCCTCGGACTGCCATTTGGCGTATTCGGGTGCCGGGTCGAGCAGGGGGCGGGTCGTGGGGAGGGGCGGGTGGGTCGTCATTGGTCCGTTCCTTCCGTGTGCGGGCCTGCGAGGTCCAGCAGCAGGGACTTGACCTCCGTGGCCGCGTAGGCGTCTCTCGCCCGGTCCGGCTCCGAGCACAGCAGTACGGGGCCGTGGTCGGGGTCGGTGGGCAGGCGGCCGTGGCTGCCGCGGACGCCGGACGGGTTCAGCGGGACCGTCCTGAGGCGGTAGCGGAACCCGAGCTTCTTGCGGGCGATCTGGCCGACGGCGCGCAGCTTCACCGCCGGGACCGTCTCGTCGTAGAGGAGCTCGGCGGGGTCGTAGCCGGGCTTGCGGTGGATCTCGACCTGGCGGGCGAAGTCGGGGGCGCGCTCGTCGTCGAGCCAGTAGTAGTAGGTGAACCAGGCGTCGGGGTCGGCGATGGCGACGAGTTCGCCGGAGCGCTCGTGGTCCAGACCGTGCGCCGCCTTGCCCTCGGCGTCCAACACCCGCTCCACGCCGTCCAGTTCCGCGACGATCTTCGCCACCGGCTCGGTGTCGGCGGGGTCGCGGACGTAGACGTGGGCGATCTGGTGGTCGGCCACCGCGAAGGCACGCGACGTCCATGGGTCGAGGTACTCCATGCCGTCCTGCGTGTACACCTCCAGCAGTCCGGCCCGGCGCAGGGCGCGGTTGATGTCGACGGGGCGGGACGCGGGCGTGATGCCGTACTCGCTGAGCGCGACGACTGTCGCGCCCGCACGCTGGAAGTGGTCGAGCAACGGGCGGAGCGCGTCGTCGAGTTGGCGGGCGGCGCGGATGGTCTGCGCCGAGGCCGGGCCGGAGCGCTGGGGCTCGTAGTCCATCTGCGGGATGTAGACGAGCGTGAGGTCGGGGCGCTTCTCGTCGAAGATCTGGCGGGCGGCGGCCAGGATCCACTGGGTGGAGGGCATGCCCGCGTTCGGGCCCCAGTAGGTGAAGAGGGGGAACGGGCCGAGGCGGTCGGTGAGTTCGTCGTGCAGGGACGGCGGCCAGGTGTAGCAGTCGGGTTCCTTGCGGCCGTCGGAGTAGTAGACGGGGCGCGGGGTGACCGTCCAGTCGACGTCGGCGCCCATCGCGTACCACCAGCAGACGTTGGCGACCTTGTAGTCGGGGTTCGTCCGCCGGGCCGTCTCCCAGATCTTCTCGCCCCCGACCAGCGCGTTGTGCTGGCGCCAGAGCATAACCTCGCCGAGGTCGCGGAAGTACCAGCCGTTGGCCACGGCGCCGTGGGTGGACGGCGGTTCGCCGGTGAGGAGGGTGGACTGGACGGTGCAGGTCACCGCCGGGAGCACGGTGTCCAGCCGGGCCTGGAAGCCGCGTTCGCCGAGGGCGGCCACGGCGGGCATGTGCTTCAGGAGCTTCGGGGTCAGGCCGACGATGTCGAGTACGACCACGCGGTTCATGAGGGGTCCTCCTTGAGGCCGAGACCGGTCAACCGGCCACGGGCCCAGGCGAGTTCGGCGGCGATGCCGCCGGGCAGGTCGGCGGGCGGTTCGGGGAGGACGGACCAGGTGTAGGTCTCGACCTCGATGTGGTCGCAGCCTGCCGAGGCGCCGCCCAGCAGCCCGGCGAGGACTTGGTCGAGCTGGCCGGCGGTGGTGTGCAGCGGGGGTTCGGGGTCGGTGTGCAGCGGGGCGTGGAAGTGGACCCGCCAGGGGCCGTCGGCGTCGGGAAGGCCGCCGTCGAGGGCGCCCGGGAGGTCGTCGACGCCGATGACGCCGCCGTCCGTCGCCGTACGGGTCTGGTGCAGAAAACGGGGTTCGGCGAGCCGCTGCAGAGCCGCGCGGGCGGCGGGGTCGGCCGGGCGCTCGGCCTCGACCGCGCAGGATGCCTGGAGCTTGACCACTGGCATCCCGGCCTCCGCGAGGCGGCGCAGGGCCTCGGCGGGCTCCTCGAACTGGACGGCGAGATGGCAGGCGTCGAGGCACACACCGAGCCGGTCGTGGTCCAGTCCGCCCAGTTCCCGTACCGCCTGGGTGGTGGTCTCGACGACGCACCCGGGTTCCGGTTCGAAGCCGACGCGGATACGGCGGCCCGTCCACGCCTCCAGTGCCGCGAGCCCGGTGGTCAGCCGGTCCAGGGCGTGCCGGGCCTCCTCGGCGCAGGCGGGCGTCCACGGGGTGCGCCAGGCCAGGGGCAAGGTGGAGACGCTTCCGCGGTCGATGTCGTCCGGGAGGAGGGCGGCGAGGACGCGGGCGCAGTCCAAGGTGCACTTCAGCCGGGCCTCGTCGGCCCAGTCGGGCAGGTACACGTCCTTCTTGACGACCTCGCGGTGGAATCCGGCGTAGGGGAAGGCGTTGAGGGTGACGGTCTCGAGGCCGCGCGCCCGGAGCTCGCCCTTCAGACGCTCCAACGCTGCTTCGTCGTCGGCGAGTTCGGTGACCACGGGACGTGCCAGCCACAGCCCGATGCCGAGCCGGTCGGCGCCGAGGCGTTCCCGCACGGGCTCGGCGTACTCGGCGAGTTGGGCGATGACCCCCTGGAGGTCCTCCGCTTGGTGGACGTTGCTGCAGTAGCCGAGGTGGACGGTGGTGCCGTCGGGGTGCTGAAAACGCATGGCTCGCTCACGCTCCCCCGCGGCGTATGGAGTTGCCCTGGAAGGTGGCCTCCTCGTCCGGCTTGGGCTCGTCCAGCTCCAGCCGCCCGCTCTGTCCGTAGAAGGCGACGGGGTTGCGCCACAGCACCTTGTCGACGTCGTCCTCGTCGAACCCGGCGGCGAGCATGGCGTCGGCGGTCTTCCGGGTCTTCAGCGGATCGGAACGACCCCAGTCGGCCGCCGAGTTGACCAGCACCCGCTCGGTCCCGTGTTCCTTGAGGATCTCGACCATCCGGTCCTCGCTCATCTTGGTCTTGGGGTAGATCGAGAACCCGGCCCAGCAGCCGCTGTCGAGGACCATGCCGACGGTGAGCTCGTTGAGGTGGTCGAGGACGACGAGTTCGGGGGCGATGCCCGACTCCCGTACGACGTCCAGGGTGCTCCGGGTGCCGGTCGCCTTGTCACGGTGCGGGGTGTGCACGAGAGCGGGCAGCTCGTGCTCGATCGCGAGCTGGAGCTGGCGGGCGAGCGCCTCGTCCTCCTGAGGGGTCATCGAGTCGTAGCCGATCTCGCCGACGGCGACGACGCGATCCTTGGCGAGATAGCGGTCCAGTTCGTCGAGAACCGGGACGCAACGCGGGTCGTTCGCCTCCTTCGGGTTGAGCGCGATCGTGCAGAAGTGCTGGATGCCGAACTGGGCCGCGCGGTACGGCTCCCAGCCCAGCAGCCCGTCGAAGTAGTCGTAGAAGCTCTCGGGCGAGGTGCGGGGCTGGCCCAGCCAGAAGGCGGGCTCGACGACGGCGCGCACTCCTGCGGCGTACATCGCCTCGTAGTCGTCGGTCGTGCGGGAGGTCATGTGGATATGGGGGTCGAAGATGCGCACGGTCAGCCCTCTTCCTTGAGTACGTCCGTGAGTACGTCCGTGAGTGCGTGCTTCAGTTCGGCGCCGATGACGTCCGGGAAGGCGCGGACGACGGGCAGGATGTCGTGGGGTACGTCCCGTCCCGCGACGATCCGCTCATGGGCGAAGTCGGCGAGCATACGGGCCAGTTCGCGGTCCGCCCGGCTGTCCAGGCCGGTGACGCGGTCGAGCGGGATCTCGCAGAAGACGCACTTCAGTACGGCCTGGCGGTACTCGGCGTGCGGGAGGTGCGCGGCGGCGTACGGCCCGAGGGCGGCTTCGATGAGGGTGGTGTCGTTGCCGCGCAGGCTCTCCCGTACGAGGGGCAGGGCGAGGTCGCCGAGGTCGAGCAGCGGCAGGGTTCGCAGGACGGCGCGCTGCTCGGCGGGGTCGCCGTGGCGGTGGAGGCGGGTGATCTCGTCGGCGAGGGCCTGGTCACGTAGGGGCAGGGCGGTGAGCAGTACGGCGCGGGCGGCCTCGTCGACGGTCCAGTAGTCGGTGAGACGGCCGTGTCCGCAGCGCCTGCGGACGGCGGGGAAGAGACGCCGGACGGCGGCGGGATCGGCGGCGACCTTGGCGGCGCTCTCGTCCAGCCAGGTGCGGGCGGTGGGGTCCAGTAAGGCGGCCAGGGCGGGGCGAGGATCTGCCGGCGTCGAGTGGGACGCGGTCATGACAGCTGCCATGGGGGAACAACTTCCGGAGAGATGAGGGGCGTTGGGCCGGGAGATGGGTGGGTCGGCGCTTGTGTGGCTGCGGCGGCCTACAGGGCGGCCATGGCCGTCTATACGGCGGCCACGGCGGTCTGTACGGCCGCCCGCAGGAACTCGATCGAGCGGCGCGCGATGTCGGGCGCGTCGAGCGAGCCGCACTGGATCTCCACGGAGACCAGTCCGCGGTGCCCGAGTTCACGCAGGGCAGCCAGCACGGGCGGGAAGTCGATGTCGCCGGCGCCGAATTCGAGGTGCTGGTGGACGCCGCGCCGCATGTCCTCGATCTGCACGTTGCGCAGGAGCGGTGCCGCCTGCCGCACGCAGTCCGGCACGGGGCGTTCCTCCACGCAGTGCGCGTGGCCGATGTCCAAGGTGATCCCGAACAGCTCGTGTCCGTCGACCAGTCGGGCCAGGTGCAGGCAGCGCTCGACGGTGTCGACGAACATGTGCGGCTCCGGCTCGAAGGCCAGCGCCACCCCGTACCTCTCCGCCGTCTCCAGCACGGTCGCGACCCCGTTCGCGAGCCGCTTCCACACGTCTCCCTCCGGCAGCCCCTCCGGCGCCGGCCCGCTGCACAGATGGACGGTGGGCGAGCCGAGGTCGGCCGCGATGCGCAGCGCGCGGCGCAGCAGGTCGATCCTGAGCTCGGAGCCGTCCGACATCAGCGTCGGCAGATGCTTGCCCCACGGGTCGAGGAAGTAGGGGGCG
Source organism: Streptomyces bicolor (assembly GCF_000719285.1). GTDB lineage: Bacteria > Actinomycetota > Actinomycetes > Streptomycetales > Streptomycetaceae > Streptomyces > Streptomyces bicolor. The sequence goes on from NZ_JOFS01000001.1 coordinate 230,891, forward strand.
CCCGTCTCCACCGTGACGTCGAGGCCGTGCCGCCCGAGTTGCCCGGCGAGGGCGGTGACACGCCGTGGCAGGTCGTCGGCGTGGGGATCGAGGTGGTTGTGGTCGAGGGTGAGGGCGACGCCGTCGTAGCCGAGATCGGCGAGGACGGCCAGGACGTCGGTCAGCCGGTGGTGGGTGAAGCCGTTGGTGCCGTAGCCGAACTTCAGGGGGGTGGGGGGAGGTCTCATGGTGCCGGTTCCTCACACGGAGGTGGTGGGTCTCAGGTGGGCGATATGCGCCGGGCCAGCCGTCGCGCGAGGGGGTGGACGACACCGAGCGCCGCGGCGACGGCCGGGGCCCCGCCGCGCGCGGTCAGCGCCGCCTGAAGGGGCATCAGCCCGAGGATCCCGGCCCCGACGGCCCGCCGCACGTTCGCGGCCGAGGGCTCCCGCAGGGCGCGGGCCTGGGCGGTGCCGTAGGTACCGAGGTAGGCGAGGGCGGCGGCGGTGGTGACGGTGGTGCGGAGCCTGATGGAAGGGGCGGTGCCGGCAACGCCCCTGAGGGGCGCGGGGAACTGCGCGACCAGCGCCGACGGCGCAGCAGACGACTGACGACCCTTCGCCGCACTTCCTGCGTCGCTTCGGGCAATCGGAACGGCCGTTGCGACCGCCGTCGCCGCGGACACCGCAAGGGTCGTGGCCGGAACGCGCACCGGCGCACCGGCGATCTCGTGCCGGCTGAGGGCCATCAGCGTGCCGGTGTGAACGCCCGTCAGGGCGGCGGGTACAGCGGCACGGCGCAGGGCCTCGCCCAACGACGCCATATCAGGGCCCGGAACCAACGCCCCGCCCAAGACGTCAAGGGTGCGCGCCCCCGCCATGGCGACCGCACCCGCCGACGTGTTCTTGAGCCCCAGGTCATACGCCCAGACCAGCCCCGCCAGCGGAACCGCTCCCAGCAGACTGCGGCGTCCACCCGCGGCCGCCGCAAGACCGAGCCCCGCCGCAGTGAGCCCAACGGCCACGCCGAGCGCGGTACGGCGCGGAACACGTCCCGACGGCACAGGTCGGTCCGGCCTCTCGACGGAGTCCACCGCGGCGTCGGCGTAGTCGTTGAGGGCCATGCCGGCCCAGTAGAGGCACACGGAGGAACCGATCACTCCGAGGGTACGGACACCCAGGGGGCGTCCGGCGGCGGCCGCTCCCGCGATCACGTCACCGGGGACACTCAGCGCGGCCGGCGCCCTGACGAGCTGGGCGAGGTCGGCGAGGCGCACGGCAGACCGGGATCCCAAGCGGGCAACCGCTTTCCGATCTTTCATGGCGGCACCTTACTCGCGGCCGTCAACCCTTCAGGTACCTACCGCCCGGTAAGAGAAGTGACAAAGAAGACACGGGTTTTCCTCACCGCGCGACCCGAACTAGCGGTAAACCTGGGTCGTTTGAGCAGCGCCTCACGGCTCCTGCCGCAGGCGCCGCCACACCACCTTGGCCGCGTTGTGTCCCGACATGCCGTGCACGCCCGGTCCGGGCGGGGTCGCCGACGAGCAGATGTAGACCGCCGGGTGCGGGGTGCGGTAAGGGAAGAGCGACAGCTTGGGGCGCAGCAGGAGTTGGAGTCCGGAGGCCGCGCCGGAGGCGATGTCGCCGCCGACGTAGTTGGCGTTGCGCGCGGCGAGTTCGGCCGGGCCCGCCGTCGCTCGGGCGAGGACTCGGTCGCGGAATCCGGGGGCGAAGCGCTCCAGTTGGCGCTCCAGGGCGTCCGTGAGGTCTCCGGTCCAGCCGTTCGGCACATGGCCGTACGCCCAGAAGACGTGCTTGCCCTCGGGTGCCCTGGTCGGGTCGACGACACTGGGCTGAACCGTGATCATGAACGGCTTGTCGGGCGCCCGGCCCTCCCTCGCCGCGGCCCGCAGCGCGGCGCCGATCTCCGCGCTGCTCCCGCCGACCTGGACGGTGCCGGCCCGCCGGGCCTCCGGCGCGGTCCAGGGCACGGGGCCGTCGAGCGCGTAGTCGATCTTGAAGGCGGCGGCACCGTAGCGATACCCCTCGTAGTACCGGCCGAAGCCGGCGATCCGGGCCAGGGCGGTGGGTGAGGTGTCGAAGACGTACGCGCGGGCGGGCGGCAGGTCGTCGAGCCGCTTGACCTCGTAGTCGGTGTGGACGGCGCCGCCGAGATCCTTGAGATACGCGGTGAGGGCGTCGGAGATGGACTGGGAGCCGCCGCGGGCCATGGGCCAGCCACGGGCGTGGGCGGCGAGGGCGAAGACCAGGCCGATGGCGCCGGTGGCGAAGCCGCCGAGCGGGGCGATGACGTGTGCGACCAGGCCGGCGAACAGGGTCCTGGCCCGCTCGTCGCGGAAGCGGCGCATCAGCCAGGTCGCCGGGGGCAGGCCGACGAGGCCGAAGCGGGCGAGCGTGACCGGGTCGCGTGGGAGCGCGGTGAGGGGCAGCGACATGAAGTCCCGGGCCAGCGTGTCCCACCTGGGCAGGAACGGCTCGACCAGCCTGCGGTACGTGCCCGCGTCGCGCGGGCCGAAGGAGGCGGCGGTCTCGGCGACGGACCGGGACAGCACGGCGGCGCCGCCGTCGGTGAAGGGGTGCGCCATCGGCAGCTCGGCGTGCAGCCACTCAAGGCCGTAGCGCTCGAGCGGCATCGCCCGGAACGCGGGTGAGTTGATGCCGAGGGGGTGTGCGGCGGAGCACGGGTCGTGCCGGAAACCGGGGAGGGTCAGCTCTTCCGTGCGGGCTCCCCCGCCCACGGTGTCGCGTGCCTCGAACACGGCCACGGAGAAGCCGCGGCGGGCCAGCTCCACGGCAGCGGTCAGTCCGTTCGGCCCCGCACCCACCACGACCGCATCGAGCATCGACGGCACCTTCGGACTCCTTCGTCAGCCGACGGCCTTGAAGGATCAGGATATGCCGGGGTGCGACAGCGCCGGGCGTGGGCAGCATCGCCTAAGAGCTCGGTTCGATCCGTTGTATGGCGACTGCGGGTGACATGGGGGCTGGTCGCGCCCACGCGGCGGAGCCGCACATCGACACAGCCCCGCGCCCCTTGGTGGGGCACGTCATCGTCATCCCAGCTCAAGCTGTACCCGACAGCAGTTCGACCACCCGGCGCGCCGTAGCCGCGTCCCGCGCCGCCGTGAACGGCAGGACATTACCGCCGGTGATCCGGAACGGCTCCCCCGCCCGCGTCAGGTGCGCACCGCCCGCCTCCTCGACCAGGAGGATGCCCGCCGCGTGGTCCCACGCGGCCTCCCAGCTGAACGCGGTCGCGTCCAACTCGCCCCGCGCGACGGCCAGATACTCCAGACCGGCCGAGCCACAAGCACGCGGCGCGACGCCGTCGGTCCACAGACCCAGCAGCGCCCGCTTCTGGTCGTCGGTCGTGTAGTCCGGGTGGGACGTGGCGACTTCGAGGTCCCGGCCGGGCTCCGGCACGCCGGAGCGCAGCCGCTCCCCGTCGAGGAAGGCGCCCTGGCCTCGTATCGCCGTGGCCAGTTGGTCGCGTGCGGGGGCGTATGTCCAGGAGGCGAGCAGGACGCCGCGCCGCGCGAGCGCGACGAGGGTGCAGAAGCCGTCTTCGCCGTGCACGAACTGGCGGGTGCCGTCCACGGGGTCGACGATCCAGACGGGGGCGTCACCCTGCAGCGCCTCGTAGGTCACCGGGTTGGCGTGCACGGCCTCCTCGCCGACCACGACCGAGCCGGGCAGGAGGGCGGCGAGCGCCTCGGTGAGGTACTGCTCGGCGAGCCGGTCGGCGTCGGTGACCAGGTCGTGCGGTCCGCTCTTCTGGTCGACCTCGTGCGCGGCGAGCTGCCGGAAGCGGGGCATGATCTCGGCCGCGGCCGCCTTGCGGACCGCTTCCTCCACGTCGGCCGAGTGCTGCGCGAGAAACTCGTCGATGGTTTCGTTTTCGTATCCGATCACCCCTCCATGAGAGCACGCCGCACTGACAATCCCCGCCCACCAGGTGGACGCCGGATGGTATCGGCGTGAACTCCGGGCGCCGGCGTCAGAGAGCGTCTGCGCAGGTCAGGGCGTGTTCTCAGCGTCCGACGGCGTATCCCTGCATCCCTCGCGGGTTCGCCGCCGCCGACAGAACACCGGTTTCCGGGTCCCTCGCGACCGCGCACAGCCGCCCCTCGGACCATGCGTCACCGACGGTCACCTCATGACCACGCCGCCGTAGCTCCTCCACCACCTCGGCGTCCGTACGGGACTCCACGGTCACGCTGCCCGGCCGCATCCCGCGCGGGTAGAAGGAGCCGGGGAAGCCGTCGTTGTGCCAGTTCGGGGCGTCGATCGCGCCTTGGAGGTCGAGGCCGCCACGGACCTGGGCGCGCAGCGCCACGGCCAGGAAGAAGTGCAGCTGCCACTGGTCCTGCTGGTCCCCGCCGGGCGTGCCGAAGGCCATGACGGGCACCCCGTCGCGCAGGGCGATGGAGGGGGTGAGGGTGGTGCGAGGGCGCCGCCCCGGGGTCAGCGAGTTCGGCAGGCCCTCCTCCAGCCAGGTCATCTGGAGCCGGGTGCCGAGCGGGAAGCCCAGCTCGGGCACGACGGGGTTGGACTGCAGCCAGCCGCCGCTGGGCGTGGCCGCGATCATGTTGCCCCAGCGGTCCACGACGTCGAGGTGGCAGGTGTCGCCGCGGGTGGCGCCGTCCGCGGCGATGTCCGGCTCGCCCGGCACCGGGGACGTCGGGCGCTTGGCGACGGTCGGCTCGCCGACGCCCAGCACATCGAAGCCGGGCTCGTCGGAGGCCACCACGCGCGCGTGCGCGCACAGCCGTGGGGGGCGGCCGCCGGGGCTGCCGGGCCGCAGCTCGAGGGATGCCTTCTCGCCGATCAGTTCCCGCCGGGCGGCGTTGTAGGGATCCGACAGCAGCTCGGCGAGCGGTACGGCGGCCGCGTCGCCGTACCAGGCCTCGCGGTCGGCCATGGCCAGCTTGCAGCCCTCGATCAGCAGATGGACGTATTGGGCGGACCCGTACCGGGGCAGCTCGGGCGGGAGCAGCGCGAGCTGCTGGAGGAGGACCGGGCCCTGGCTCCAGGGGCCGGCCTTGCACACGGTCCAGCCGTTCCAGTCGTACGTCGCCGGCGCCTCGTAGGTCGCGGACCAGCCGGCGACGTCGGCGGCCGTGAGCGTGCCGGAGTGCCGCTCGCCGCTGGTGTCCATGGTGGGCCGCCGGGCCTGCCGTACCAGCGCCTCGGCGATGAACCCGCCGCGCCACACCTCTCGCGCCGCCTCGATCTGCGCGACCCGGTCCCCGGCCCCGGCGATCTCGTCGAGCAGTCGCTTCCAGGTGGCGGCGAGGGCGGGGTTGCGCAGCAGCTCACCGGGCCGGGGTGCCTTGCCACCGGGCAGATACACCTCGGCCGACGAGGTCCACTCCGTCTCGAACAGCTCCCGCACGGTCTCGACGGTCTCGCCGACGCGCTCCACGGGCGCGTGGCCGTGTTCGGCGTACTCGATGGCGTACTTGAGCACTTCGGCAGGCGTTCTGGTGCCGTGGTCACGCAGGAGCAGCATCCAGGCGTCGAAGGCGCCGGGTACGGCGGCGGCGAGCGGACCGGTCCCGGGTACGAGGTCCAGGCCGAGTCCCCGGTAGTGCGCGACCGTCGCCCCGGCCGGCGCGACGCCCTGCCCGCACAGCACCCGCACCTCGCCGCCCGCGGGGGCGAGCAGGATCGGCACCTCGCCGGCGGGGCCGTTGAGGTGCGGCTCGACGACGTGCAGGACGAAGGCGCCGGCGACGGCCGCGTCGTACGCGTTGCCGCCGCCCTCCAGCACGGCCATCGCCGACTGCGAGGCGAGCCAGTGCGTGGAGGACACCATGCCGAAGGTTCCCTGAAGCGTGGGTCGGGTGGTGAACTGCATTCCTCACCTCGGTGTTCGCGTGCGTCGGCCGGCCCCGTCAGGCAGCAGACTACCGAGGCGCAACCTGCGGATCCGCACCGGGAATTGAGCAACGGAGTCCCCCTGCTATGGTGCGCCGATGTCGTCGATCAAGCAGTTCCAAGTCACCTTCGACTGCGCGGAGCCTGAGCGCGTCGCTCGGTTTTGGTGCGAGGTGTTGGGCTACGTCGTACCGCCGCCGCCGCGGGGTTTCGCCACGTGGGACGATTTCAACCGCTCCCTGTTTCCTGAGGATCAAGGTTCATGGTTCGCCTGCATGGATCCCTCAGGTGTCGGCCCGCGACTGTTCTTTCAGCGCGTTCCCGAGGGCAAGGTCGTCAAGAATCGGGTACACCTCGACGTGCGGGTCGGCACCGGACTGGTGGGTGAGGAGCGCCTGGCCACGCTGGAGGCCGAGTGCGCACGACTGGTCGCGCTCGGTGCGGTGCGCGTGCGACTCCTGCGTGCCGATGGCGTCAATGAGTCGTGCATCGTGATGCAGGACATCGAGGGCAACGAGTTCTGTCTCGACTGAGCGTCCTCCCTGCCGCCGAGACTCAGCATGACGTTCGCGGAGCCACCAGCCCCGACTCATACGCGAACACGACGAGCTGGGCCCGGTCCCGCGCCCCCAGCTTCGTCATCGCCCTGCTGACGTGGGTCTTCGCCGTGAACGGGCTGATCACCATGTGCTCGGCGATCTCCTCGTTGGTCAGGCCGCGCGCCGCCAGTGCCGTCACCTCGCGTTCGCGGCGTGTCAGGTTCTCCAGGCCGGGAGCGGTGGACCGGTCCGGCGGTCTGGACACGAACTCGCCGATCAGTGTGCGGGTCACCGACGGGGAGAGCAGCGCTTCCCCGCGTGCCACCACCTCGATCGCCTGGAGCAGGTCGGCCGGTTCGGTGTCCTTCAGGAGGAAGCCGCTCGCGCCGGCGCGCAGGGCCTCGAAGACGTACTCGTCGTGGCCGTAGTTCGTCAGGATCACCACGCGGACGGTCGTCAGCGCCGGGTCCGCGGCGATACGGCGGGTCGCCTCGATGCCCGTCATCACCGGCATCTGTACGTCGATCAGCGCGATGTCGGGAACCCGGGCCCGGATCAGCTCCAGCCCCCGCTCCCCGTCCGCCGCCTCGCCGACCACGTCGATGCCGTCCTCGGCGTCCAGCAGGGCCCTGAAGCCCGCCCGCATCAGCGCCTGGTCGTCGACGAGCGCCACCCTGATCACGTCGTCCGTCATCCCGCCGTCACCCCGTTCTCATCCCGCCTCCCCCAGCGGCAGCCGCGCCCGCACCGCGAACCCGCCCTCCGCGCGCGGGCCGGCGTCCAGTGTGCCGCCGAGGGCCGTGACGCGTTCGCGCATGCCGGTGAGGCCGATGCCGGGGGTGGGCGGGCTGGACGGGTCGGCGGCGCCGTCGTCCTCCACGTGGATGGTCAAGTCGTCCTCGCCGTACTCCAATTGCACGGCCACCTTCGCCGGTCCCGCGTGCCGCGCCGCGTTCGTGAGGGCCTCCTGGACGATGCGGTACGCCGCCCGGTCGACGGTCGCCGCCAGTGGCTGCTCCTGCCCCGTGACCGTCAGCTCGACCGCGAGTCCGGCGCCCCGCGCCCGCTCCACGAGCAGCGCGGGCGTGCCGGTCGGCTCGTCGGTGCGCAGCACCTCCAGCGTGGCGCGCAGCTCGCGCATCGCCTCGCCGCTCGCCTCCTGGATGGCGAGCAGCGCGGGCGGTATCTCCTCGCCGCGCTTGCGGGCCAGGTGCACGGCGACGCCCGCCTGGAGCTTGACGATGGAGATGCTGTGCGTGAGCGAGTCGTGCAACTCGCGGGCTATCCGCAGGCGTTCCTCGCCGGCCCTGCGCAAGGCCGCCTCCTCCCGGGTGCGTTCGGCCTCCAGGGCGCGCTGCTCGGTCTGCCGCAGGTACGCCTGCCAGTTGCTGTCGGCCAGCCCGGTCACGACCGCGCACAGGAACCAGCCGGCGAGGAGCAGTGCCTCCCGGGCGACGTCCGCGCTCGCGGAGCCCGCCGCCACATAGCCGCCGAGGAAGACGGCGGCCGCCGCGGCAGCCGTGCCCCGGTACCCGGTCCGTGCCGCCGTGTGCACCGCGCCCACCACGGGGAGGACCATGATGGCCGAGGGCCCGGCGTGGACGACCGCGGCGAGCAGGCAGCCGGTGGTGACCGCGAGCACCAGGCGCGGAGCCGTGCGGTGCGCGGCCAGGGCCAGCGAACCGGCGGCGATCAGCGTGAGGTCGAGCGGCCCCGCACGGTCGCCCGCCCGGGCGACGAGCACGACGATCGCGCCGACCACGACCGCGACGGCCACGTCGGCAAACCGCTCGCGTGTGATCCGGCTCCCGCTCATCCCCGCACAGTAGACCGCCGCACCGACAGTGACGTCACCCCTGTGGACGGCCTCCCGACTACTCCCCACGCAGTAGTGCCCGGCGCCGGCCGACCCCGCCGTCGCAGCCCCGACTCCCTTCGGCCGTACGACGCCCCGGACCGGCCCGTCGGCGCACGCTGCTGTCCATGCCCACACCCTTCCGTTACACCGCACCCCTCCCGCCCGGGTCGGCCACCGGCACCGTCGCCGAGGTGTACGCGCAGATCGCACTCGACTTCGGCATCGCCGCGCCCCCCACCTTCGCGGTCCTGTCCTCCGCGCCCGAACTCCTGGCTCCCACCTGGGCGTTGATGCGCGAGTCGCTCATCGCGGGGGCGGGCAGCCGCACCGGCAAGGAGCTGGTGGCCCTCGGGGTGTCGCTCGCCAACAAGTGCCCGTTCTGCGTGGACGCGCACACCGTGCTGCTGCACGCCACCGGCGACCACGCGCTGGCCGAGCGGCTGGCCCGGGGAGAAGCACCGCGAGACGAGGAGCACGCGCGCGTGCTCGACTGGGGCCGGCACACGCGCGTGCCCGGCGCCGCCCTGACGCCGTACCCCTTCCCGCACGCGCACGCCCCGGCCTATCTCGGCACCGCGCTCACCTTCCACTTCATCAACCGCATCGCGTCGGCCCTGCTGACCGAGAACCTGCTGCCGGCGGGCGCCCAGCGGATCCGGGCGGTCCGCAGCGCCGTGGGCCGCACGCTCGCCCGGACCGTACGCCGCCCGGCCCGCCCCGGCACCGCCCTCGCCCTCCTCGACCACGCCGACCCCGGCGAAGCCCCCGCATGGGCCGGCGGCACCGCCGTCGGCCTCGCGTACGCGGCGCTGCTCAGGGCGGCCCTCGCGGGTGCCGGCCTCCTCGACCCCGACGACCAGGACCTGGTGGAGGACGTCATCCAGGACTGGGACGGAGCGCATCCGCCGCTCGACCTGAGCGGCTTCCCGGACCGACGGGAGCGTCCCGGCGCGCGCCTCGCCCTGCTGGCCGCCCTCGCGCCGTACCGCGTCACGGACGAGGACGTGGCGGCCTGGCGCCGGCCGGAGCACACCGACCACTGTCTGGTGCACCTGGTCGCATATGGGGCGTTCGTCGCCGTTGACCGCATCGAAAGCGCACTTTCCACCCAAATCAGCCGTCAAGCCCTGTAACTCGCCCAGGACACCACGTAATTACGGCCCTCCCGTAACGGCGTCAGCACGGAGCGAGTTCGCACTTCCGCCCCACAGGCAGTCATGTGAAACTGGCGTCCCGTCCGCAGTGCGGACTCCCTCCGCACCGTCCCCCACGAAAAGTGCGCCGTGCGTTCTCTTCCCCTGCCGCTCGCCCTCACCGCGCGTCTGTCGCCCGTCGTCGTGCTCGCCGCGGCGGGCTGGGCACTGTCGTCCGGCCCGCAGGCCGCGACTCCGGCCGCCGACGACGGGGTGACGCAGAAGAGCGAGGGCGGCGAGTCGCCCTCGGCCCCCGCGACGGCAGCGGTGTCGAAGACGTACGCCACCGCTCCCCCGCCGTGCGACAGCCTGGGCGCGAAGACGATCAAGTCCCTGGTGCCGGGCGCCAAGACGGCCGGCAAGGAGATACCGTCGACCGACTCGAAGCTGCGCCGCACCTGCTCGTGGAACGCGCTCAAGGGCTACGACTACCGCTGGCTGGACGTGTCCTTCGAGATCACGGAGTCGGACGACGCGGCGCTGGAGTCCTACAAGGAGCGCATCGCGGACAGGAGCGGCGGCGGGGACGTGCCGGGGATCGGTGACGCCGGCTACTCCGTCGTGAACCTCACCACCGAGGACAAGCAGCAGACCCGTGAGGGCGTGGTGCTGATCCGCACGTCCAACGCGCTGGTCTCCATCACGTACAGCGGCAGCGACTTCGAGTCGAAGGAGGCGCCGAGCACGGACGAGATCAACAAGGGCGCGATCAAGGCCGCCAAGGAGGCGGTCGCCGCCCTGGAGGACGGCCGGAAGGGCTGACCGCCCTCCACAGCCGTCCTTCACAGCCGTGCTCCGACGCTGTCCGCCGCCCGGGATCAGGCTTCGGCGCGTTCCTTGCGGCCGCCCATGAGCACCACGTACAGCACCAGCGAGGCACCCAGTCCGACCGCCCAGCCGTAGTCGGCGAGGGGCTTGAGGAACGGGATCAGTCCGTCGGTCGGGAACGGTCCGGTCTTCGCGCCGTCGGCGCCGATACCCGAGTACGAGCCGCCGACCGCGAGGACGCCGCCCACCAGGAAGGCGACGATCGCGCGCCAGTTCCAGCCGGCCGAGTACCAGTAGCGCCCGCCGGGCGTGTACAGGTCGACGAGGTGCAGGACCGTGCGACGGACGATCCAGTAGTCGGCGATCAGGATGCCCGCGACCGTGCCGAGCAGGCCGCCGACCACGCCGAGCCAGGTGAAGATGTAGAACTCCGGGGTGGAGATCAGCTTCCACGGGAAGATCAGGATGCCGACCACGCCGGTGATCAGCGCGCCCGTACGGAAGTTGATGAGCTTCGGGGCCAGGTTCGCGAGGTCGTACGCCGGGGAGACCACGTTGGCCGCGATGTTCACGGAGACCGTGGCGACCAGCACGACGATGAGCGCGAAGAGCAGACCGAAGACGCTGTCGGTCTTGGCGGCCAGGGTGACCGGGTCCCAGATCGCCTCGCCGTAGACCACCTCGGAGCCGGAGGTGACGAGTACGGCGAGAACGGCGAACAGGGTCATCGTGGTGGGCAGGCCCAGGGACTGGCCCCAGGTCTGCGCCTTCTGACTGGCACCGAAACGGGTGAAGTCGGGAATGTTCAGCGACAGGGTCGCCCAGAACCCGATCATCCCCATCAGTGACGGGAAGAAGACCGGCCAGAAGTCGGGCCCCCAGCCGAGCTTCGAGGGCTGGTCCAGCAGCGCGCCGAACCCGTCCGCCTTGACCGCGATCCAGATCAGCAGCACGAAGGCGCCGACGATGACGAAAGGCGCGGCCCAGTTCTCGAAGTGCCGCAGGAAGTCCATGCCGCGGTAGATGATGGCGATCTGCAACGCCCAGAAGAGGAGGAAGCAGAGCCACAGCGGCCAGGGATTGCCGGCGACCTTCGCCGCGTTCTCCCACCCGCCCCCGGTGAGCTTGGAGCCGAGGGCGAAGATGCCGCTGCCGCCGATCCAGGTCTGGATGCCGAACCAGCCGCAGGCCACGGCCGCCCGGATCATCGCCGGTATGTTGGCGCCGCGCAGCCCGAACGAGGCCCGCGCCAGCACCGGGAACGGGACGCCGTACTTGGGCCCGGCGTGCCCGGTGGCCAGCATCGGCAGCAGCACGATGACGTTGGCCAGGGCGATGGTGAAGACGGCCTGCTTCCAGTCCATGCCGAGCGCGACCAGGCCGGAGGCCAGGGTCCAGCTGGGGATGCAGTGGGCCATGGAGATCCACAGCGCCGCGAAGTTGTACGTCGTCCACTTGCGCTCGGCGACCGGGACGGGACGCAGGTCCTCGTTGGCGAAGGGGCTGTCGGCGGGGAATGCCTCGGGGGCGAGTTCGATGCGTCCGCCGGCGTTGGCGGACTGGGATATCGGCGACCCCGTGGGGACTGTTTCGGTCATGAGCAGGCCAATCGACAGAGCGGGAGGGGATGGAGACAGGCCGTGCGGGGGCCTTGGGCCCTCCCCGGGACGGCGGGGAGGGGGACAAGGTGTGGGGGGTCGGGTGAAGCGAGGTGTGCGAACCCGGCGATCGGGGCTAGGAGTTGACCGCGGGAATGACGCGCGAGCCGTACGCGTCGATGACCGCTTCCTGCGCGTCGTGCATGTCGTAGACGGCGAACTGGTCGACGCCCAGCTCACGCAGCGCGTTCAGCTTCTCGATGTGCTTCTCGACCGGTCCGATGACGCAGAACCGGTCGACGATCTCGTCGGGCACGAACGCGGTGTCGGGGTTGTCGGCGCGTCCGTGGTGGGAGTAGTCGTACCCCTCGCGTGCCTTGATGTAGTCGGTGAGTTCGTCGGGGACGGCGGCGGAGTGCTCGCCGTACTTGCTCACCAGGTCCGCGACATGGTTGCCGACCATCCCGCCGAACCACCGGCACTGCTCACGCGCGTGGGCGAGCCTCTCGGGCGAGTCGTCCTCGGTGACGTACGCGGGGGCGGCGACGCAGATCTTCACCTCGGACGGGTCACGGCCGGCGGCGACGGCCGCGTCCTTCACGGCCTTGACCATGTACTCGGTCAGATAGAGGTCGGCGAGCTGCAGGATGAACCCGTCGGCCTCCTCGCCGGTCATCTTCAGGGCCTTCGGGCCGTACGCCGCCATCCACACGGGGAGTTCGGCGCCCGGCTTGATCCACGGGAACCTGACGACCGTGCCGCCGCCGAGGTCGGCCTCCTGGCCGCTGCCGAGCGCCCGGATGACCTTCATGGCCTCGCTGATCCGGGCCAGGGTGTTGGGCTTGCGGCCGGCGACCCGCATGGCCGAGTCGCCGCGGCCGATACCGCACACCGTGCGGTTGCCGAACATGTCGTTGAGCGTGGCGAAGGTGGATGCGGTGACCTCCCAGGTGCGGGTGCCCGGGTTGGTCACCATGGGCCCGACCTTCAGCTTCTGCGTGTTGGCCAGGATCTGGCTGTAGATGACGAACGGCTCCTGCCACAGCACGGCGGAGTCGAAGGTCCAGCCGTAGGTGAATCCGCCACGCTCGGCGCGTTTCATCAGACTGACGACTCGCGAGGCGGGCGGGTCGGTCTGCAGGACGAGTCCGAAGTCCATGTACTCCGCTCCTAGTTGAGGTACTGACAGGTGGAGCGGGGGGTGTAGACGCCGTGCCCGGCACGCCCGGTGTACTCCCGCTCGGTGATGACGGGTTCGCCGCGCGAGAGGACCGTCTCGACCCGGCCGGTCGTCTGCTTGCCCTCGTACGCCGAGTAGTCGACGTTCATGTGGTGGGTGACGGCGGACATGACCTGCTCGGCCCGCGGGTCGTAGATCACGACGTCGGCGTCGGCGCCCGGCGCGATCGTGCCCTTCTTCGGGTACATGCCGAACATCCGGGCCGGGGTCGCGCAGGCGATCTCGATCCAGCGGCGGCGCGAGATGTGGCCGTCGACGACGGCCTGGTGGAGCAGGTCCATCCGGTTCTCGACGCCCGGCAGACCGTTGGGGATCTTGGAGAAGTCGCCCCGGCCGAGCTCCTTCTGGCCCACGAAGCAGAAGGGGCAGTGGTCGGTGGAGACGACCTGGAGGTCGTTCGTGCGCAGCCCCTTCCACAGCTGGGCCTGGTGCTCGCGCGGCCGCAGGGGCGTCGAGCACACGTACTTGGCGCCCTCGAAGTCCGGCTCGGCGAGGTTGTCGGTGGACAGGAACAGGTACTGCGGGCAGGTCTCGCCGAAGACGTTCAGTCCCTCGTCGCGTGCCTTGGCCAGCTCGGCGACTGCCTCCATCGCCGAGACGTGCACGACGTACAAGGGCGCCCCGGCGACCTGCGCGAGCTTGATGGCGCGGTGGGTGGCCTCGGCCTCCAACAGCGCCTTGCGCACCTCCCCGTGATACCTCGGATCCGTCTCCCCGCGCGCGAGCGCCTGCTCGACGAGCACGTCGATCGCGATGCCGTTCTCGGCGTGCATCATGATCAGGCCGCCGTTCTCGGCGGAGCGCTGCATGGCGCGCAGGATCTGGCCGTCGTCGGAGTAGAAGACGCCCGGGTAGGCCATGAACTGCTTGAAGCTGGTCACGCCCTCCTCGACCAGCAGGTCCATCTCCTTGAGCGTCTCCTGGTTCACATCGGAGACGATCATGTGGAAGCCGTAGTCGATCGCGCAGTTGCCCTCGGCCTTGGCGTGCCAGCCGTCGAGGCCCTCACGCAGCGAGTGGCCCACGCTCTGCACGGCGAAGTCGATGATCGTGGTCGTACCGCCCCAGGCGGCGGCCCGGGTGCCGGTCTCGAAGGTGTCGGAGGCGAAGGTGCCGCCGAACGGCAGCTCCATGTGGGTGTGGGCGTCGACGCCGCCGGGGATGACGTACTTTCCGGTGGCGTCGATGGTCCGCTCAGCGGTCCAGGCCTCGGCGGCCGGGGTGCCGCTCGCGGCGAGGGCGGCGATCCGGCCGTCCTCGATCAGGACGTCGGCGTGCATCTCGTCGGACGCGGTGATGACGAGACCACCGCGGATGACGGTACGGCTGCTCATGCGGTCACGCTCCGCTGGGTTGTGGTCGAAGGGTGCGTACAGTCGGGTTTCGTTACGGCGCGGTCAGCGGGGAGTACGCGTCCGGGCGGCGGTCGCGGTAGAACTGCCAGCGGTCGCGGATCTCGCGCAGCTTGGCCATGTCCAGGTCGCGGACGACCAGTTCGGTCTCCTTGTCGCTCGCCACCTCGCCCACGAACTGGGCCTCGGGGTCCACGAAGTACGAGGTCCCGTAGAAGTCGTTGTCGCCCAGTTCCTCGACACCGACCCGGTTGATCGCGCCGACGAAGTACTCGTTGGCCACGGCGGCGGCCGGCTGCTCCAACTGCCACAGGTAGGAGGAGAGTCCGCGCGAGGTCGCCGACGGGTTGAAGACGATCTCGGCGCCCGCGAGGCCCAGCGCCCGCCAGCCCTCCGGGAAGTGGCGGTCGTAGCAGATGTAGACGCCGATCCTGCCGACGGCCGTGTCGAAGACGGGCCAGCCCGCGTTCCCCGGGCGGAAGTAGAACTTCTCCCAGAATCCCGGCACTTGGGGGATGTGGTGCTTGCGGTACTTGCCGAGGTACGAGCCGTCCGCGTCGATCACGGCGGCCGTGTTGTAGAGGACGCCGGGCTGCTCCTCCTCGTACATGGGCAGCACGAGGACGAGACCCAGTTCCTTGGCCAGCGCCTGGAAGCGCCTGACGATCGGGCCCTCGGGGATCTGCTCGGCGTACTCGTAGAACGCCTTGTCCTGCACCTGGCAGAAGTACGGCCCGTAGAACAACTCCTGGAAGCACATGACCTGGGCGCCCTGCGCGGCGGCGTCGCGGGCGGCCTGCTCGTGCACCTGGATCATCGATTCCTTGTCGCCGGTCCAGGCGGTCTGGAAGATCGCGGCACGGATCACTCTGCTCATCGGGACCTCCGGTCGCTCGGTGTGCAGTGAGACTAGGAAGTCCGAAGATCCGGTTTGAGTTGCACAGTGTCACGTCTGCGGGCGCGCGGCGTGCCACGGTGTCACCCTGTCGTGGACCCATGTTTCACCGCCGTTTTCCCAGGTCGCCGCATGTTTCACCCCTGTTGCGCGTCGTGCGCGAGGAGCGCGATGTGTACGGAGGCAGCCTGCTCGAAGTCGTCGAGGTCGACGCCGAGGCGCGCCTGTATCGCCTCCAGCCGGCGGTAGAGCGCGGGCCGCGAGACATGGTGGAGCTGGGCGGTGCGGGACTTGTTGCGGCCGGTGGCGAGATACGTCCGCAGTACGGCGAGCAGGGCACCCGCCTCGTCGTCCGGCCCGCACAGCAGCCCGTCCAGCTCACGCTCCGCGAACGACTGCACCTGCGGGTCGTCGCGCAGGAGGCGGATCAGGCCGCGCAGATGGACGTCCCTGAGGCGTACGACGGCCGGGAGGTCGAGGGCGGCCGAGGAGTCGGCGACGGCGTCGGCGACGTGCTGGGCCTCGCGCACTCCGGCGGGTACGTCGTCCCAGGCGGTACGCGCGTCGGCGGCGGCCACGACGGTCCGCGCCGCCCCCGACTCCGAGCGCACGCGGGCGGCGAAGTTCGCGGCGAGCGCGGCGTCGTCCTGGTCCCGGGCGAGGCTCAGCAGGACCGCCGTGGCACCGTCGGCGAGCTCGGCGACGATCCCGGGCAGCCCCAGCATCCGCAGCACGCGCTCCAGTTGGGCCGGTTCGCCGTCCCGCACGACCAGCGGCACGAAGGTGCGCCGGTTGACCGGCAGTCCGGCGGCACGCGCGCGTGGCAGCAGCTGCCTGGCCGGTACGACCCCGCTGACGAGGTCGGTCAGCAGGCTCTGCGCGGACTGCTCCTCCCAGGTGTGCGCGGAGTTGCCCCCGAGCATCCGGTGCAGGACGAGGGCCTCGGCCGCGCGGTCGGCGAGCAGCCGCCCCGTGGCGGTGTCGCCCCGGTACCCGCACAGCACGATCCGGCCCCACCGCTCCCCTCGTCCGCCGAGTTCGGCGCGGATCCAGCCGTCGCCCTCGCTGCCGCCCGCCTGGCGGGCGATGCGCTCCCAGTCGCGCAGTACGTCGTCCACCGCCGACCGCTCCCCCGCCGTGGCGAGGACGCGGTGGGCGAGGTTGGTGACGACGACGGGGCAGGCGCTGTGCGCGGCGACCTCGTCGAGCAGGCGCTGGAGCGGGGCGCCCGCGGTGATGAGTCCGGTGAGCGCGGTGCGTACGGCCTCCGAGAGGCTGACGGCGGCGAACTTCCGCCGGACGAGCCGGGACTGGACCTCCTCGGTCAGTTCCGCGAACGGGAAGGGCCGGTGCAGGACGACCATGGGCAGCCCGCACCGCTCCGCCACCCGGCGCATCACCTCCGGCGGCGCGGGGAACGCCCGGCCGAGCCCCAGGACCACCGCGGCGGCCTCCGCCCGGTGCAGGGAACGGATGTACTCGGCCTGCTTGTCCTCGTCCCCGGCCAGCAGCACGCCCGTGGTGAGCACCATCTCGCCGCCGCTGAGCATCACCCCGACGTCCGGCGCCTCGGCGACATGTACCCACCGCACGGGCCGGTCGAGCTGACCGGCCCCCGCCACCACCTCGGGCTCCCCGGCGAGCACCCGCTCCAGGGTGAGGACCTGCCGGACCGACAGAGCGGGTTCCAGGGGTTCCGCCGGCTCCAAGGGCTCCAAGGTGGTGGTCATGGCAGTGCTTCCCTTGCTCGGTGGGTGCTGCTAGATGCTCCTCAGAGCGCTCTCCAGGATCGCGGCGCCTTCTTCCGCCTCGGCGACGGTGAGGGACAGAGGCGGGGCGATCCGCAGGGAACTGGTGTTGTGGCCGCCGCCCTTGCCGATGAGGAGGCCGCCCTCGCGGGCCGCCTCCAGCACGGCCGACGCGGCGGCCACGTCGGCGTCGTCCGTGCCGGGCTTGGTGATCTCGATGCCCAGCATCAGGCCCCGGCCGCGCACCTCCCGTACGTGCGGCACCTGCGCCGCGACGGCCCGCAGCCGCTCGACCAGGAGCCCGCCGACCCGCCGGGCGTTGCCCTGGAGGTCGTGTTCCAGCAGGTACGACAGGTTGGCGAGGCCGGCCGCCATGGTGATCTGGGTGCCGCCGAAGGTCGAGATGCTGTTGGCGTCCAGGCAGTTCATGATCTCGGCGCGGGCGACGACCCCGCCGATGGACATGCCGTTGCCGATGCCCTTGGCGAAGGTCAGCATGTCCGGCGGACCGGACTGCCCGTGCGCCTGCCACCCCCAGAAGTGGTCGCCGGTGCGCCCCCAGCCGGTCTGCACCTCGTCGGCGATCCACAGGATGCCGCGCTCGGCGAGGACGTCCCGGAAGGCGGCGTACAGCCCGTCAGGGCCGGAGGTGAAGCCGCCGACGCCCTGGATGGGCTCGGCGATGAGGGCCGCGGGCGGGCGGGTGTGCCCGAGGAGGTCCTTCAGGTCCTCGACGCAGGCGGCGATGAAGTCCTCGTCGCTGAGGCCGGCGTACGGCCCACGGGTGCGCACCCCTCCGTGCACGTACAGCGTCTGCAGCGGCGACAGCGAGGTCGGCGACCAGCCGCGGTTGCCGGTGATGCCGACCGCGCTGAAGGAGCGGCCGTGGTAGCTGTTGCGCATCGCCAGGATCGTGTTGCTCTGCCGGTACGTCGTCGCGAGCAGCAGGGCGGTGTCGTTGGCCTCGGTGCCGGAGGTGGTGAAGAAGACGCGGGCGTCCGGGATGCCGCTCAACTGGGCGATGCGCTCGGCGAGTTCGACCATGGGCCGGTTGAGGTAAAGCGTGGAGGAGTGGATGATCCGCCCGGCCTGCTCGCTCACCGCCTTGGTCACCTCGGGCAGCGCGTGCGCGGTCATCGTCGTGAGGATGCCGCCGAAGAAGTCGAGGTAGCGGTTGCCCTCGGCGTCCCACACATGGCGGCCCTCGCCGTGCGTGATCTCCAGCGGCTCCTCGTAGTAGAGGGCGAGCCAGCCCGGCATGACGGCGCGGTGGCGGCCCAGCAGGTCCTTGGTCACGGCTGCACCAGTCCTTCGTAGGCGTCGGGGCGGCGGTCGCGGTAGAAGGCCCACTGCTGCCGCACTTCTTCGATGAGGTCGAAGTCGAGGTCGCGGACGATCAGTTCCTCCTCCTTGTCACTGGCGGTCTCCCCCACGAACTGGCCGCGCGGGTCCACGAAGTACGACGTCCCGTAGAAGTCGTTGTCGCCGTACTCCTCGACACCGACCCGGTTGATCGCGGCGACGAAGTACTCGTTGGCGACGGCCGCGGCGGGCTGTTCGAGGCGCCAGAGGTAGGAGGAGAGCCCGCGGTGGGTGGCCGACGGGTTGTACACCAACTGGGCACCGTTGAGGCCGAGTTGCCGCCAGCCCTCCGGGAAGTGGCGGTCGTAGCAGATGTAGACACCCACCTTCCCCACGGCGGTGTCGAAGACGGGCCAGCCGATGTTGCCCGGCTTGAAGTAGTACTTCTCCCAGAAGCCCTTGACCTGCGGGATGTGGTGCTTGCGGTACTTGCCGAGGAAGGTGCCGTCGGCGTCGATCACGGCCGCGGTGTTGTAGTAGAAGCCGGACTGCTCGACCTCGAAGACCGGCACGACGATCACCATGCCGGTCTCGCGGGCGAGCTCCTGCATACGACGCACGGTCGGCCCGTCGGGAACCGGCTCGGCCCACCGGTAGTGCTCCGGCTCCTGGACCTGACAGAAGTAGGGAGCGTTGAAAACTTCCTGGAAGCCGATGATCTTCGCGCCCTGGCGGGCCGCCTCGCGGGCGTGCTCCTCGTGTTTCGCCACCATGGACTCGGTGTCGCCGGTCCAGGTGGCCTGGACCAGAGCGGCACGTACGACGTTGGCCATGAGCTGCTCCTTCGACGGGACGTCAGAGCCTCTACGCCCGTAGAGGGGGCCGTAGAGGCTTGAAAGTATGCCCCTGGAACAGCCTTGCCAAGACCATCGTCGTTAACCCGCTGAGTCGATCCGGTTTCACCCTCCTGTGGGTGAAGGATGACGCCGGCGGGAGGGGTCTGTCACGCGGTGAAACCCGCGACGCGCAGCGCGTGGACGAGATCCCAGTAGCACTCGTCCGAGACCCCCTGGGCGGCCTGCAGCAGGAGGGGCACGAGCGTCTTCGGGTCGGGTGCGACACTGCGGGCGGCCTCCTCCGGGGTGCGGACGCGGACGTAGGCGTCGAGCAGCGCCCGGACCTCGCGGTGCCGCGCCTCGCCCGCCAGCCCCACCACGGCCTGCCCGATCTCGTGCGCGGGCCGCGCCACGCCCTGCCGGAGGATCTGCTCGCCGTCGTCGGCCCGCCCGGCCGCGGTCAGCGCGTCGGCGGCGGCGACGAGCTGCTCCGCCGGCAGCGAGGCGGCCTCCCACAGGAGGGTCGCCCAGTCGGCGCCGAGCCCGGCCCGCTCCATCTCGGCGGCGAGCAGCGGAATGCGGACGGCGGGCCAGTACGCGACCTCGACGAGCAGCGCGTGCGCCTCACCGCTGCGCCCCTCACCCCGCAGCCGCACCAGCGTCTCCACGGTCCCGACGACCTCCCGCCGATCCACCGCACCCGCCGGCTCGACCTGCGGCTGCGGGTCCGGGACCACGGGCGCTTCGTCGGCGGCTCCGGCGAACCGGGCCCCACGCGGGGTGCGGCGGCTGGTGACGGGCTGGGCGGGGAGGGTGGGGAGGACGGGTTCGGCGGTCGGCGGTACGACGACCGGAGCGGCCTCCTCCTCGACGATCCCGGCGAAGCGGGCACTGCCGCGACGCCGCTTGCGCTGTTTGGCGGTGGGGGCGGGTTCGGGGGTGGCTGACGGGGCCTGCGCGGGGGCGTCGGGCGTGGTGGCGGCCGGGGTGGGGTGCGCCTGCGGCCAGTCGGAGGCCGCGCTTCCCGGGGCGTGGGAATCCACGGGGTCCGCCGGGTGGGCGTCGGGGTGTTCCGCCGCCCCGGCACCGGAGCCGCGCCGCGCCGCCCGCCACACGCCCGCTTCAGCAGCGGATGCGACGGCCCGCTGCCCGCGGCGCGGGTCGGCAGCTGTCCCGGCGGGGGCCGCCTCCCGGCCCTCGGACCAGCCCGGCCCCCCGGCAGTGGCCGTCTCCCGGCCCTCGAACCAGCCCGGCGCCCCGGCAGGATCCTCCGCACGCCCCTCGGACCAGCCGGCCGCCGGCCGCTCGTCCCGCTGATGCGTCACACCCCGGAATCCGGCGCCGTAGGAACCGTACTCGCTCGGCTGCGCACCCTCCCCGCCGGTCCCGTCATCGCCGAACTCCTCGTCCCCGAACCTGCCGTCGAGGCGGAACGCGGCCCCCTGCCCCGCCCGCTCCCGCCGTATCGCCTGCCCCCGCTCGCGCGCCGCCCGGCGGCCCAAGTCGGCGATCCGGGAGCGGAGTTCCGCGCAGCGGGCGGTCGCGCGTTCGTGGTCGTCGCGGGCCCAGGCGAGGTCGAGGCGGATCGCGTCGGCCTCCTCCTGGCTGGTCGCGGAGGCGATCGACCGGCCCAGTTCCGCCAGCCGTTCGCCGGCGTAGCGCTGTTCGCGGAGCATGACGTCGAGGCGGTCCCCGAGGGCGTCGCGGCCGCCGGGCCGGGCGTCGTACGCGGCGAGGGCGGCGGCGTGCAGGGTGCGGGCGCGTTCCGTCTCCGGGCCGGCGCCGCCGGGACCGTACTGGGCGGCGAGGTCGTGCAGGAGTGACTCCACCACGTCCCAGGGCGGCACCTCACGTCCGTCGAGGCAGGCCTGCATGCCTTCGGGGTCGCGCTGCCAGAACACCCCGCACCAGCCGCCGCCCTGATCCAGGCGCGCCAGAAGACCGTCCAGGTAGTTCACGAACTCCCGTACCCGAGCCGGGAGTTGTTCCACTGACATCGCCCAACTCCCGCCAGACCGGAGTACTCCGGTCCGCTAGGCAACACCAGCGATGTTACGAGCGTGCTACGGGAGTTTTTCCGGCTGAACGCAGAGTACGCCGAGGCTCTCGGAACGTGACGTGCACACCGGTCAGGCGGCGGCCTCGGCGACCGGCGTGCACCGCCCGGCGAGTTCGTCCATCGACAGGCCGAGGGCCTGCGCCAGCGCGGCCACCGTGAAGAAGGCCGGAGTCGGGGCGCGCCCCGTCTCGATCTTGCGGAGCGTCTCGGCGGAGATGCCGGCGCTCGCCGCGACCTCGGTCATGCTGCGGCCGCCGCGGGCCTCGCGGAGGAACCGGCCGAGCCGCTCGCCGCGTTCGCGTTCTTCGGGGGTGAGTGGGGTGCGCACCATGGCGCCCATTCTAATACCGCATCCTCCCCTGCCCACCTATTCAAATACCGGTATAGTAATTGGCATGGTAGAGCTGAAGACGGACACGTCGATCGATGCGATGTACGCGGCCGGGCAGGTCGTCGGCCAGGCCCTCACGGCCGTACGAAAGACCGCTGACGTGGGGGTTTCCCTGCTGGAGCTGGACGAGGTGGCGCGCGAGGTGCTGCGGGGCGCGGGGGCGACCTCGCCCTTCCTCGGCTACCGCCCGTCCTTCGCCCCGACTCCCTTCCCCGCCGCCATCTGCGCCTCGGTGAACGACGCGATCGTGCACGGCATCCCGACCGGCTACCGCCTGCGCGACGGCGACCTCGTCTCCATCGACTGCGGCGCCGAACTGAGCGGCTGGGCGGGCGACTCGGCGATCAGCTTCACGGTCGGCAGGCCGCGCCCGGCCGACGTACGTCTGATCGAGACGGCGGAGCGCGCGCTCGCGGCGGGCATCGAGGCGGCGGTTGTCGGCAACCGCATCGGCGACATCGCGCACGCGATCGGCACGGTGTGCCGGGGGGCCGGGTACGGCATCCCGGACGGTTTCGGCGGGCACGGCATCGGCCGCAAGATGCATGAGGACCCGGGGGTGCCGAACGAGGGCCGCCCGGGCCGGGGCCTGCCACTGCGGCACGGCTTGGTCCTCGCCATCGAACCGATGCTCATCGCGAGCGGCAAGGACGGCTACCACGCGGCGCCGGACGGCTGGACCCTGCGCACGAACGACGGCTCGCGGGCGGCCCATGTGGAGCACACGGTGGCGGTCACGGAGGCGGGGCCGCGCGTTCTCACCGCCCGGGACGCCCCTCTGACGACGACATCCAGGAGCCCCGCCCGTCGGAGATGGCGCGTGCCGACGGGCGCGTACTGCGCCCCGGCGGCTCCCGTCGCCGCCGTTCGAGCGCGCTGCGCGCGACCCCTCGCGAGGTCACACCTGAGAAGGTTTCTTCACACATGCGCACGGCAAATTGTCGACCGCAGCGCCTCCTTCCGCCAGGCATGTGCGGACCGTCGCCAGGCCAGTGACATTTGCCTTTTCAGATCGTCATACTTTCATGCCTTGTCTTGCCACACCCCTGGCCCTCCGCAGCTGGCTGGTTGCTGCGCCCGATCCCCACCCGGGGACTGGGACCACACCGCAGTGAGAAGAAGTCATGAAGAAGGCATACGAAGCACCGACGCTCGTCCGGCTCGGTACGTTCCGCAAGGAGACGGGGCTCCTTCAGCGCTCCGGCAACGACCGGCTGATCTTCAGCAAGAACTGACGGGCGACGGCACTGACCCGACGTCATGACTGAACTGCACGAAAGTGCGGGGACGGGCCCCGGCGACGCGCACTTCGCGGTCTTCCCAGACCTTGCGGACGCGGCCGCCGTGGCCCGCTCCTTCGCCCGCCCCGGTGGCCGGGCCCTCGCACACGCGTCGGGCCGGCCCTGGCTGGTCGGCCACTGGCACGACGACGAGATCGTCACCGCGAGCGCCGGGAACGCCGCCCTCGCCGTCATCGGCTGCTGCCCCGTCGAGGCCGTGCAACTGCGGCGTACGGCCGCACGGCTGAGGAACCTGACGGAGCTCGACGCGCCGGCCCGCTCCCTCCCCGGCAGCTTCCACCTCGTCGCCGCCCTCGACGGACAGGTCCGGGTGCAGGGCACCGCCTCGGGCCTGCGGCTGGTCTTCCACGCGGAGATCGACGGCGTACGGGTGGCCGCCACCCGCGCCGACACGCTCGCCGCCGTGCTAGGCATCGACCCCGCTCCGCGGGAGCTGGCCGTCCGGCTGCTGTGGCCGGCCCCCTACCCCTTGTCTACGAGCCAGATGCCGCGCCCCGGCGGGCCGTCGACGGACCACGACGGCCCTCGGTCCCACGGCTGAGGCGTACGCCTCCGAGCGGGCCCCGCAACGCGCCTCGGACCGCCCGCAAGCAGCGGGCAGCGCCGGAAGCCCGTGTGTTCCTGCACATGCCCCCTGAGCCAGAACGTGCCATCGTGGCATGAGCGTGGCCGAACCCGGTTACCCGGCCTCGGCACGTCGATCAGCGAGGGCGACCCTGCCCGCGCAGGGACGCCGGATGGGAACGCCATGACCAGCGGCTTCAGTGGTGGTCCGGAAGACTACGACCCCTTCGGAGAGTTCCTCGCCCGCTTCTTCGGCGGACCGCGCCCCGGCCCCCGGCAGATCGACATCGGCCGTCTGCTCAGTCAGCCGGCCCGGGAGCTGGTGCGCGGCGCCGCCCAGTACGCCGCCGAGCACGGCAGCCGTGACCTGGACACCCAGCACCTGCTGCGCGCCGCGCTGTCCGCCGAGCCGACCCGGAGTCTGCTCAGCCGGGCCGGCGCGGATCCCGACTCGCTGGCGACGGAGATCGACGAGCGCACGGGCCCGGTCCAGCATCCGCCGGGCGAGGCCCCGCCGCCGACGTCGCTCTCCCTCACCCCGGCCGCCAAGCGCGCCCTGCTGGACGCGCACGACCTGGCCCGCGCGCGGGGCGCCGGTTACATCGGCCCGGAGCACGTGCTCAGCGCCCTCGCCGCGAACCCCGACTCGGCCGCGGGGCACATCCTCAACGCGGCCCGCTTCGCCCCCTCCGGCCTGCCGCCCGAGGCTCCGGACACCGCCCCGACCCGGCCGGGCGCCGACCAGCGGCCCCGCGTCGACAGCGGGACGCCCACCCTCGACAAGTACGGCCGCGATCTCACCGACCTCGCCCGCAGGGGCCGTATCGACCCGGTGATCGGCCGGGACGAGGAGATCGAGCAGACCATCGAGGTGCTCTCCCGGCGCGGCAAGAACAACCCGGTGCTGATCGGCGACGCGGGCGTCGGCAAGACCGCGATCGTGGAGGGCCTGGCGCAGCGGATCGCCGACGTCGACGTGCCCGACGTGCTGAGCGGCCGACGGGTGGTCGCCCTGGATCTGACCGGGGTGGTCGCGGGCACCCGCTACCGCGGCGACTTCGAGGAGCGGCTCAACAACATCGTGGGCGAGATCCGCTCGCACTCCGACCAACTGATCGTCTTCATCGACGAGTTGCACACCGTCGTGGGCGCCGGAGGCGGCGGCGAGGGCGGGTCCATGGACGCCGGGAACATCCTCAAGCCCGCCCTCGCGCGCGGCGAGCTGCACATCGTCGGCGCGACCACCCTGGAGGAGTACCGCAGGATCGAGAAGGACGCGGCACTCTCCCGCCGCTTCCAGCCGATCCTCGTCCCCGAGCCGACCTCCGCCGACGCGATCGAGATCCTGCGCGGCCTGCGCGACCGCTACGAGGCGCACCACCAGGTCCGCTACACCGACGAGGCGCTCGTGGCCGCCGTCGAGCTGTCCGACCGCTATCTCACCGACCGCCGCCTGCCGGACAAGGCCATCGACCTGATCGACCAGGCGGGCGCCCGGGTACGGCTGCGCGCGCGGACCAAGGGCACGGACGTACGGACCATGGAGCGCGAGGTGGAGCAGCTGAGCCGGGACAAGGACCAGGCGGTCGCCGACGAGCAGTACGAGCAGGCGACGCAACTGCGCGACCGCATCGTGGAGTTGAAGCAGCGCATCGCGGACTCGTCCGGCGACGAGGAGATCGACGAGGGCATGCACCTGGAGGTCACCACCGAGGCCATCGCGGAGGTCGTCTCCCGGCAGACCGGCATCCCGGTGAGCAGCCTCACGCAGGAGGAGAAGGAGCGGCTGCTGGGCCTGGAGGAGCATCTGCACGAGCGGGTCGTCGGCCAGGACGAGGCGGTGCGCGTGGTCTCGGAGGCCGTCATGCGCTCCCGGGCCGGACTCGCCGCCCCGGACCGGCCGATCGGCAGCTTCTTCTTCCTCGGCCCGACCGGCGTCGGCAAGACCGAGCTGGCCCGGGCGCTGGCCGAGGCCCTGTTCGGCAGCGAGGAGCGCATGGTCCGCCTGGACATGAGCGAGTACCAGGAACGGCACACCGTCAGCCGCCTGGTCGGCGCCCCGCCCGGCTATGTCGGCCACGAGGAGGCCGGTCAGCTCACCGAGGTCGTGCGCCGGCACCCGTACTCGCTGCTCCTGCTCGACGAGGTCGAGAAGGCCCACCCGGACGTCTTCAACATCCTGCTGCAGGTCCTGGACGACGGCCGGCTGACCGACGCCCAGGGCCGGACCGTCGACTTCACCAACACGGTCATCGTGATGACCAGCAACCTGGGCTCCGAGGCGATCACCCGGGGCGGCTCCGGGATCGGGTTCGGCGCGGGCGACTCGGAGGCCGACGAGGAGGCACGGCGCGAGCGGATCCTGCGGCCGCTGCGCGATCACTTCCGGCCCGAGTTCCTCAACCGCATCGACGAGATCGTGGTCTTCCGCACCCTGACCCCCGACCAGCTGGAACGGATCACCAACCTGCTCCTCGACAAGACCCGCCGTCTGCTGCACGCCCAGGGCGTCGCGGTCGACTTCACCGGCGCGGCCGTCGACTGGCTCTCCGAACGCGGCTACCAGCCCGAGTACGGCGCCCGCCCGCTGCGCCGCACCATCCAGAAGGAGGTCGACAACCAGCTCTCCCGGCTCCTCCTGGACGGCCGGATCGGCGAGGGCGGCCGGGTGACGGTGGACGTGGAGGACGGACGGCTCGCCTTCCGCACGGAGGACCTGCCGCCCGCCCCTGAACTCTGAGCCCCAGATGGTGCGGCGCTACGACGCGGGCCGCACCACCATCGCCGAGCCGCCGCCCCGCCGTGCCTTCTCGGCGGCGGCCAGCCACTTCCCGTTCGGCAGTCGCTGCACGCCGGTGGCCGCGCCGATCTCGGGGTTCTGCCGGAAGCCGTGCCCGATCGCCGCCAGCCGGTCCTTCAACGGGCTGTTCCACAGGCCCGGTTCGAGTTCGGTGGTGGTCTGGTTGCGCTGGCTGGCGCGGGGCGCGGCGATCGCGTCGACCAGCGGCAGACCGCGGTCGAGGAACCCGGTCAGCGTCTGGAGCACCGTGGTGATGATGGTGGCGCCACCGGGCGAGCCGAGCGCCACGACGGGCTTGTCGTGCCGGTCGAGCACGATGGTCGGGGACATCGAGGAGCGCGGCCGCTTGCCCGGGCCCGGCAGGTTCGGGTCGTGGACGGCCGGGCTCGCCGGGGTGAAGGAGAAGTCCGTCAGCTCGTTGTTGAGGATGAAGCCACGGCCCGGGACGGTGATGCCGCTGCCGCCGGTCTGCTCGATGGTCAGGGTGTACGAGACGACGTTGCCCCACTTGTCGGCCACCGTGAGGTGGGTCGTACTGTCGCCCTCGTACGTGGTCGGAGCCGCCGTGCCCCTCGCGTCGCAGGCCGCCGGGTCGCGCGGGTCGCCCGGCGCGACGGGGCTCGTCAGCACCGCGTCGTCCTTGATCAGGCACTCCCGCGAGTCGGCGTACCGCTGCGACAGCAGCTCCTTCGTCGGTACGTCCTCGAAGGCGGGGTCCCCGACCCAGCGCCCGCGGTCGGCGAACGCGATGCGGCTGGCCTCGATGTAGCGGTGCAGGTACTGGACCTCGCTCGCCTTCGACAGGTCCGTGTTCTCCAGGATGTTGAGGGCCTCGCCGACCGTCGTGCCGCCGGAGGAGGAGGGCGCCATGGAGTAGACGCCGAGACCGCGGTACGAGGTCCTGGTGGGCGCCTGGAGCTTGGTGCGGTAGCCGGACAGGTCCTTGGCGGAGAGGTCGCCGGGGCGGGCGTTCCAGCCGGAACCCGGGTCCACGGGCGGGTGGTTGACCGTGTCGACGATGTCCTCGGCGATGTCACCCCGGTAGAGCGCGCCGACGCCGTTCCTCGCCAACTCGGCGTAGGTGCGGGCGAGATCGGGGTTCTTGAAGGTGGAGCCCACGACGGGGAGCGCGCCGTTCGGCAGGAACAGCTTCGCGGTGTCCGGGAAGTAGCGGAACCGGGTCTCGTTGGCGGCGGTCTGTGAGCGGAAGGTGTCGTCGACGGTGAAGCCGTCCCTGGCGAGCCGCTCGGCGGGCTTGAGCAGGGTGCCGAGCCCCTTGCTCCCCCACTTGTCCAGTGCCTTCTGCCAGGTGGCGGGCGTGCCCGGGGTCCCGACGCTCAGGCCGCTGCTGACGGCCTCGGCGAACGGGATGGCCGTGCCGTTCTCCACGAAGAGCTGGTCGTCGGCGGTCAGCGGCGCGGTCTCGCGGCCGTCGATGGTCTGCACCGTACGGGACCTGGCGTCGTAGTAGACGAAGTAGCCGCCTCCGCCGATGCCGGCGGAGTAGGGCTCGGTGACGCCGAGCGCGGCGGCCGTGGCCACGGCGGCGTCGACCGCGTTGCCGCCCTTGCGCAGGACCTCGATGCCCGCTGCCGAGGCGTCCGGGTCGACGCTGGCGACCGCACCGCCGTAGCCGACGGCCACGGGGACCTTCTCGGCGGGGCTGCTCTGTGCGCCGGGGGGCGCCGCCGCTCCCACCGACACCACGGCGACCGAGACCGCCAGGACCGACAGTTTCCGCGCGACAGAGCGACGCATCCGCACCTCCAGTCAAGGGCTGTTGGCGCAGCCTATTCGATCGCCATGCCCTCGTCAGGAGCGCACGGAGACCTGTCTCGAACAACGGTTTGCGTTCGCCCGCTACCATGCGCGCCCATGAATGACGACGTGCGCAACATCGTCCTGGGCGTGGTCGCGGCCGGCATCAGTGCCGCGCTCGGCTGGCTTGCCCGCACCTACCTGTGGAAGCGCAAGCTCCGCCGCAAGCAGGCGTTCTTCGGGCTGCCCGACAACGCGGAGTCCTTGCTGGTGGTCAACCGCGGCGCCGGCGGGCCCGAGCTGACGGTGATGCGGTACGACGTGTTCGCACTGCTCGAACTCGCCGCCCTGATCAAGGACTGCAACGCCCACGCCCAGATCGTCCCGCACGACGCGGCACGCCAGGGCTTCGGCGAACGCACCGAGTTCTGTGTCGGCGGCCCGGCGTCGAACCGCCGCATGATGGCCCACCTGGCCTCGCTGCTGCCCGGGGTACGGGTGAACGTCGACGCCGACCCCAGCCCGGACCGGGGCGCCTTCCAGGTCGGCTCCGAGCGCTACCGGGTGGAGGTCGGCAAGGAGGAGTACGCGCTGATCGCCCGGCTCACCGTCGGTGAGAGCCAGGGCACCCGGCCCGTCTTCCTCTTCTGCGGGCAGACCTCGATCACCAACCAGGCCGCCACCCGCTACCTCGCCCGCAACCACGAGCGGCTGTCCCGCAAGCACGGCAACAACTCCTTCGTCCTGCTGCTGAAGGTGGTCAACTCGCAGGCGTACGGCCCGGATGTGGTGGAGCTGGTGGCGGACGTGACACGGGCGGCGCAGGCACCCCTGCCGACACCAGCGGCTCCGCGCAATTCTCACCGCGCCTCCTGAGGTCCGTTACATTCCAGTAATCGTTACTGCCACGTAACTTACCCACGGGTTACTTGCGGTAAGGGACCCCGGTTACCGTTCGGTCACTTTGTACTGACACGAGTAGGGAGTGACCCGTGGGACATCCTCGCAAGGCCCTGCGTACGACCGCCGTGGGCGCCGTCTCCGCGACTCTGATCGCCGGTAGCGCCCTCGGGCTCGCCCCCGCCGCCCAGGCGGCCACGAACGACGTCCGCTTCGTCGACATCACCGGCGACGGCGGCACCACCCTCAAGGCGAACGTCATCACCCCGGCCGGCGCCGACGGCACGCGCCGCTACCCGCTGCTCGTGCTGCCCACGAGCTGGGGCCTGCCCCAGGTCGAGTACTTCGCGCAGGCCCAGAAGCTCGCGGACTCGGGCTATGTGGTGGTCAGTTACAACGTGCGCGGCTTCTGGCAGTCGGGCGGCGAGATAGAAGTGGCGGGCCCGCCCGACATAGCCGACGCGTCCAGGGTCATCGACTGGGCGCTCGCCAACACCCCGGCCGACGCGCAGCACATCGGCATGGCGGGCGTCTCGTACGGCGCCGGCATCAGTCTGCTGACCGCCGCGCACGACAAACGCGTCAGGGCGGTCGCCGCCCTCAGCGGCTGGGCCGACCTCATCGACTCGATCTACTCCGGCCGCACCCAGCACGTCCAGGCGGCGGCAGTGCTGGACGGCGCGAGCCTCGTCACCGGCCGCCAGAGCGCCGAAGTCCGGCAGATCTTCGACGACTTCTACGCCTCCAACCTGTCCAAGGAACAGGACATGATCAATTGGGGGAAGAAACGTTCGGTCGCTTCATACGTGGACCAACTGAACAAGAACGGCGCCGCGGTCATGATGGCCAACGCATGGGGCGACACGATCTTCCCGCCCAACCAGTCCGCGGACCTCTACGAGAAGCTGACCGGCCCGAAGCGACTGGAATTCCGGCCCGGCGACCACGCCACCGCCGAGATGACCGGACTGTTCGGCCTGCCCAACGACGTCTGGACGGACACCCACCGCTGGTTCGACCACTACCTCAAGGGTTCGG
Source organism: Streptomyces bicolor (assembly GCF_000719285.1). Taxonomy (GTDB): domain Bacteria; phylum Actinomycetota; class Actinomycetes; order Streptomycetales; family Streptomycetaceae; genus Streptomyces; species Streptomyces bicolor. The sequence continues at coordinate 260,913 of NZ_JOFS01000001.1, forward strand.
ACAACGGCATCAACCGCGAACTGCCCGTGCGGCTCAAGTCCCGCTCCACGGGCGGCTACGAGGGCTACCCGGACTGGAAGTCGGTCGGTGCGACGAACAAGAAGATCGCCCTCGCCGGCACGACCACCATCCACACGAACGTCAACTCGGGCGCTGACGGCGGGGTCGTCTTCCTGTCCAGCATCCTCGACCAGGTGGCCCAACTGCCCCCGGTGGCCTCGATCCCGCTGATCCCCCGGCTCTGGGCGGGCGTATGGCAGTCGGAGAAGTACGCCACGGCCCAACGCGTGCGCGGCACGGCGAAGTTGCACACCACCGTCACCCCGACGAAGGAGAGCGGCACCCTCGTCGCCTACCTCTACGACGTCGGCCCGCTCGGCCTCGGCAAGCTGGTGAGCACCGCGCCGTACACCTTCCACGGGCGTACGCCCGGAAAGCCGTTCAGCGTCGACCTGGAGCTGTACTCCACGGCCTACGACGTCCCGGCGGGGCACCGGCTCGCCCTGGTCGTCGACACCGTCGACCCGCTCTACATCGAGCACAACCCGTCCGGCGCGCGGCTGACCTTCTCCTCGCCGGCGAACGACCCGTCATACGTGTCGATTCCACTGCGCGAACAGTGATCTCCGGCCGGCGCCGGACGGGTATGGCTCTATGACTGCTGCCCCCTGCCGCCCCTGGACCCAGGGGCCGTGGGGGGATCCCCACCCGGCAGCAGCGTCCCTGGTCGCGGCCGAGGCGAACGCCACGGCCTTGGGGACGGACGGAACATCGTAGTCGAGGTCCGACGCGGGGAGGATTCCGGTGCGGTCGATGATGACGCCGACCATGCTCAGCCCCCAGTCGCGTTCTGCCGTATAGCGGTCGCCGCAAACTATCCGGGTCGGCACCCACTGGAGAGGCGACACGCACTTTTCGGACATAAGCCGTATTTACGGCGCCCTTATCTCGCCGTACACCCTTCGCCTCAGCGCACGGGCCGGCGCCTCACGCCTCCGCGACTTCCGCGTACAGCTGCGACAGCTCCGGCACCCCGTTCACGGCCCACTCCCGCCCCGAGGACACGACATCGAACTCACGGCCGGAGGACAGCCGGACGACCGGCTGACCGTCCGGCCAGATCTCCCAGGCGGCCCCGGGCACGGTACGCACGATGACGGTGCCGAGATACAGCCCGGCGTCATTGCCCAGCCAGGGCAGAATCTCCTCGTCGTCCCGCCAGCGCGGCAGCAACTGGTCGAGCGCCTCCAACGAGGCCGCGGTGTCGTCGAGTTGGATCCCCGCCCGGGACGCGTGGGAACGCAGGAGTTCGCACTCGGAGAGCAGTTCGGCGATGCCCTCGGGGTCGGGGGCCCCGCGCTTCTCGGGCCGGTGGCCCAGAAAAGGGATCTTCATACGTCAAGCGTGTCATTCGTACTGCCGAACGCACCACAGGCGCGCGGGCCGTCGATTCCGGTCGAGTTCACGCCGACTTCGGGCATGGCTCGTTGACGGGTCACGGGTGCCTCTCTAACTTCTCGGTGCGTCTTGCGTCCCGACTGAGGGTCTCGTCCCAACTTGTCATGAGCAGTCATACGTAGTCCTGAGCGGTCGTGAACGGGAGGAGTCGGAGTTGCGCCGATGTGTGTGGGGGTCCACGGTCGTCCTCGCTCTCTTCGCGGCCCTGGTGCCGGGGGTCTCCGCACAGGCGGCCCCCGAGCGCAGAGCCGCGCCGCTCCCGCTGGAGCGGCTCTTCGACAACATGGCGGTCAGTGACGACGCCCGGCCCTCGGAGGGGAACTTCGACGGGTCGGGCGCCTCCCTGTCGGCGCAGGATCTCTCGGCGGCGGGCTGGACACCCGGGCGTGCGCTCACCGTGCAGGGCGCCCGGCTGACCTGGCCGAAGCGGCAGCCGGGCGAGGCGGACAACGTCCGGGCCGACGGCCAGGAGGTGCGGGTGCGCGGCCGCGGCGACGCGCTCGCGTTCCTGGTGGCCGGCACCGACGGCACCGACGTCGGCGGAACCGGGACGGTGCGGTACACCGACGGCACCTGGTCCGGCTACCGTCTGACCGCCCCCGACTGGCGCACCGGCCCGCTCGCCACCAAGGCGGTCGCCCTGCCGCACATCAACACGCCCACCGGTCAACTCGCCGAGCGCGCACGCCTGTACGTCATGACCGTGCCGCTCTCGCCGGGACGCCAGGTCGCCTCGGTACGGCTGCCGCACGCGATGGGGCTGCATGTGTTCGCGCTCGCCGTACGCTCCCCCGCTCCGGGCTGGACGGGGAGTTGGGCGGCCGCGACGGGCGGCTATCCGACCGTGGGGCCGTGGACCGACCGGACGTTGCGGCTGGTCGTGCACACCTCGGCGGGCGGGCCGCGGGTACGGCTGCGGTTCGACAACACCTTCGCGGCGGCGCCGGTGCGGATCGGAAGCGCCACCGTGGCGGTGCAGCGGACGGGCGCGGCGGCGCGTGGCAGGCCGGCCGCGGTGACCTTCGGGGGCGCGACGGGCGTCGTGATCCCGGCAGGGGCGCAGGCGTACAGCGATCCCCTCGACTTCGACGCGCCCGCGGACACCAATCTGCTGGTCAGCTTCCATCTGCCGGGGACAGTGCCGGCGGCACCGGTGCACCGGCTCGCGCAGCAACGGTCGTATGTGAGCGGGCCGGGCGACCATACGGCGGACGGCTCGGCGACGCCGTACGGCACGGTCCTGACCAGCTGGCCGCTGCTGACCGGCGTCGACGTGGGCGGTGGGACCGGGTCCGTGGTGCTGCTGGGGGACTCGATCACGGACGGCGACAAGTCCACGGTGGACGCCAACCGACGCTGGCCCAACGTGCTGGCCACCCGGCTGCTGAAGCAGACCGAGGTCCCGCACTACGGGGTGCTCAACCAGGGGATCTCCGGCAACCGCGTGGTCAGCGACCGCTATCCCGGTGACGGGGTGTCGACCGACACCGCCGGTGTCAGCGCCCTGTACCGGTTCGACCGGGATGTCCTGGCCCAGACGTCCGCGCGTACGGCGGTGGTGTTCCAGGGCATCAACGACGTGCGGTGGCAGACCACGGCCGAGCAGGTCATCGCGGGGCTGCGGGAGATCGCCGACCGGGGGCACGCACGGGGGCTGCGGATGCTGGTGGCGACGATCCTGCCGTGCGAGGGGGAGGCGCGTTGTACGGCGGCCGTTGACGCCGAGCGCTCCGCGGTGAACGCGTGGATCCGGGGTGCCGGGGTGTTCGACGGCGTGCTCGACTTCGATGCCGTGGTTCGGGATCCGGCGCGGCCCTCCCGGATGCTTCCCGAGTACGACAGTGGGGATCATCTGCATCCGGGGGACGCGGGGCTGGCTGCGCTGGCCGATTCGGTGGATCTCCAGGCGCTGGTGCCCTGACCCGTCGGGGCCGGCCCTTCCTACACGTCCAGGTCGACCACGACCGGCGCATGGTCCGACGCGCCCTTGCCCTTGCGCTCCTCGCGGTCCACGTAGGCGTCGGTGACCGCCTTGGAGAACGCCTCGTTGCCGTACACCAGGTCGATGCGCATGCCGCGGTTCTTGGGGAAGCAGAGCTGGCGGTAGTCCCAGTACGTGAACGGGTGCTCGTACTTGAGGGGGCGCGGGACCACATCGGACAGGCCCGACTCGCGCAGGGAGGCGAGGGCGGCGCGCTCTGCGGGGGTGACGTGGGTGAGGCCCTCGAAGGCGGTCACGTCGTAGACGTCGTCGTCCGTCGGGGCCACGTTGTAGTCGCCCATCACCGCGAACGGGCGGCTGCCGCCCGCGTCGCCCGCGACAGCCGCCTTGAGGGCCTCGAACCACTGGAGCTTGTAGGCGTAGTGGGGGTGGTCCACCTCACGGCCGTTGGGCACGTAGACCGACCAGACGCGGACCGGGCCGCAGGTCGCGGAGATGGCGCGGGGCTCCACCACGCCGTCGTAGCCGGGATCGCCGGGCACACCCTTGACGACGTCCTTGAGGCCGACGCGGGAGAGCACCGCCACGCCGTTCCACCGCCCGGTGGCGTTGACCGCCGCCTCGTAGCCGAGGTCGCGCAGCGGGTCGATCGGGAACTGGTCCTCGGCGACCTTGGCCTCTTGGAGGCACAGCACGTCGGTGCCGCTGCTCTCCAGCCAGGCCAGGAGCCTCGGCAGGCGGGCGGTGATCGAGTTCACGTTCCAGGTCGCGATGCGCATGCCTGACAACCTACCGGGCGGGACTGACAACCCGGCCCCGCCCGGGGTGGGACCGCTCACACCCGCGCAGAGTCCCCCGGCGTCAGGCGCAGGTGCTCCGCGCCGCCGAGGCCGCCGATCTGACGGTCGTAGATCGGCCGGGCAAGATCGGTGAGCAGGGCGTCGTGGATGTCGTAGGCGCGCTGCGGCTTGACCTCGCGGACGTAGTCGATGACCTCCGAGATCTTGTTCCAGGGGGCCATGACCGGCAGCATCAGCGTCTCCACCGGGTGGTCGGGAACGGTGAGGGCGTCGCCCGGGTGGAAGACGCGGCCGCCGTCGACGAGGTAGCCGACGTTGGTGATGCGCGGGATGTCCGGGTGGATCACGGCGTGCAGTTCGCCGTGGACCTGGACGTCGAAGCCGGCCGCGGTGAAGGTGTCGCCGTGGCCGACGGTGTGCACGCGGCCCGGGAAGGCCGACGCGATCTTCTCCGCGACCGACGTCAGGGTCCAGATCTCGGCGGCCGGGTTGGCCTCCATGGCCGCGCGCAGGCGGAGTTCGTCGAAGTGGTCGGGGTGCTCGTGTGTGACGAGGATCGCATCCGCGCCGAGCGCGGCGTCCTCCTCGCTGAATCCCCCGGGGTCGAGGACGAGCGTCCGTCCGTCCTTTTCGAGCCGGACGCAGGCGTGCGACTTCTTCGTGAGCTTCATGGGTCCATCCTGGCGCGCGGCCATGGCGGACGCTCGCACCGGCGGGTGCTCACCGTCGTGGATGCTCACACCCGCGGATGCCCGCCGCCGCGGCCGCTCACTCCTGCGGGGTGGTCTCCTCGCGTATGACCTGCTGCGCCACCTTGAAGGCGCTGTTCGCCGCCGGTACGCCGCAGTACACGGCCGCCTGCAGCAGCACTTCCTTGATCTCGCCCGGGGTGAGGCCGTTGCGCAGGGCGGCACGGACGTGGAAGGCGAGTTCGTCCATGTGACCGCCCGCGACCAGGGCGGTGAGGGTGACGCAGCTGCGCGAGCGCCGGTCGAGACCGGGTCTGTCCCAGATCTCGCCCCACGCGTACCGGGTGATGAACTCCTGGAAGTCCCCCGAGAACTCGTCCGCCTGCGCCAGCGCCCGGTCGACGTGCGCGTCGCCGAGCACCTCACGACGGACCTTGATCCCGGCGTCGTACGGGTCCGGTCGTCCCGCCGGCTGCGGCGGTACGGCGGCCGGGGCTATCTCGGCGACGGGCGCCGGCTGGGGAGGCGCGGCCGCCAGGACCGGCTTGGCGGGGGCCGCGACGATGGCCATCTGGCCGGTGGTGGAGTCGTAGGCCGGCTGCCAGGCGGTGGAGAAGTGCCGCACCAGCAGGTCGGTGACGGCCGCGGGCTGCTCGACCGGGACGAGGTGGGAGGCGCCGGGGACGACGGCAAGACGTGCGTCCGGTATCCCGGCGACCAGCGTGCGGGCCTCGGCGGGGCCGGTGACCTGGTCGTCCGAGCCGACGAGGACCAGCGTGGGCACGGTGACACCGGAGAGTCGTGACCGTACGTCGAAGGCGGCGAGTGCCTCGCAGGCGGCGATGTAGCAGCCGGGGTCGGTGGTGCGCACCATCTGCACCGCCCACTCGGTGATCGCCGGCTGGGCGGCGGCGAAGCCGGAGGTGAACCAGCGGTCCGGCGAGGTGCGGGCGATGGGGTCGAGGCCGTTCGTGCGCACGATCACACCCCGCTGCCGGAACTCGTCGGCCGTGCCGAAGCGGGGCGAGGCGGCGATCAGGGCGAGCGAGGCGACGCGGTCCGGGTGGCGAAGGGCGAGTTCGATGCCGAGGGCGCCGCCGAAGGCGCAGCCGGCGAAGCCGAAGCGCTGCACGCCGAGGCCGTCGAGGGTGGCCATCAGCCGCTCGGCGAGACCACCGACCGAGCCCGCCGGGTACGCGGGCGCGCCGCCGTGCCCCGGCAGGTCGAACCGGAAGACACGCCACTGCTGGGCGAGCTCAGGGACCTGCCGGTCCCACATGTGCCATGTGGTACCCAGGGAGGGACCCAGGATCAGGACGGGAGCCTCTTCTGGCCCGTCAAAGCGGTATTGCAGGGTGTTCGACGGTGTCTCACTCACGCCTCAGACCCTCTCACGTATCACGGACGCCCCTATAACGAGGGGGCGCTGGACGCCGTCCTGACCAGGTGAAGACCTCTCGGGCGGCATATCGCTTGAGGCATCGGATGCTCTCACGCCGGGTCTTGCCCTCCTGGGTCGGCGTTCGTAGTGCGCCTGGGTGCGCGGGTCGTGGCGCAGCCGGGTGAAGACGATGCGGTGCAGGGCGGCGTTCGCCTGGCGGTCGCCACCGTGGTTGAGCCGACGCGAGCTCCGTCGCCCCGAGGAGTACTCGATGGGACTGACTCCGCACAGAGCGGCGAAAGACGCCTCGGTGCTCAGCCGCTCGGGGTTGTCTCCCATGGTGCTCAGGAGAGTGACGGCGCTGTCCGGGCTGATGCCCAATGGTGTGAGCAGTTGCGGGGCGTGGCGTTCGACGAGCCGGGTCAGGCGCTGATTCAGCTCATCGATCTGCCGGGTGAGCTGCTCGATGCGCTGGGCCAGCAGGCTCAGGGTGATGTGGGTGGCCTGGGCCACGGCGTCCTCATCGCCTTCGCCGTCGCGCGGGCTGAGGCGCGCGCAGGTGCGGAACTGAAGCGCTCCGGGTCTGATGAACCGTCGTGCGACGGTAAGGGCCCGGCGTCCCGAAGCCGGGATGCCGGGCCCCCTTAGCGGGGCGCGATCAGGCGGGGCGGATGTTCTCAGCCTGCGGGCCCTTCTGGCCCTGCGTGACGTCGAACTCGACCTTCTGGCCCTCCTGCAGCTCGCGGTAGCCCTGGCTGGCGATGTTGGAGTAGTGGGCGAAGACGTCGGGGCCGCCGCCCTCCTGCTCGATGAAGCCGAAGCCCTTCTCGCTGTTGAACCACTTCACTGTGCCCTTGGCCATGACTGTCTCCTTTGAGGGAAAACCGGGCACGCACCCTGCGCGACCGGGAGGTGATCGCCCTGGTCCGGAGAGGCGCTGAACAGCAAGAACGCCCGTGAGGCGATCACGGGCGAACGGAACTTCGGAACCACGACTGCTGGTCACAACGCTATAACGGTATGACGGAAGCCGCTAGCGAAAACGCGCCAGCATCCGGCCCGGAACGAAGGGCTGGATCGCCCGTGAGGCTCGGTCGATGGTGATCAAGCAGTTTCGCGCCCTTCTTCTGCACAAGGCTGCGGCGAGGCATGGTCTCTCCCCGCCGCCGACTGTTCTCCGGGTGGGTCCCACCGATCATGCGTGACCGGCCCCTCCCCACACGACGTCACCTTCGACTTCCCGGAACCGGCTCGAGACCACGGACGAGCCGCCCCCGCGCGACCTCGTCGTCGAGTTCGATGGGGCACCACGAGCGCCGAGGACACCCGAGTCTCGACTACTGCGAGTGGACCAGTGCCGAGGCCCGCCGGGAGGCAGCGAACGCCGGAAAACACGACAGGGTGCACGAGATCTTCTCCAGCACCGGGCGAACGGTTCGGCCACGGAAGGTGGTACCGCTTTCACAGCTCCCTGTCCCCGGTCGCCGGCGTGATCCGATCGTGCCGAGGCACGCTGCGGGTGCCCAGCTCCGTAGGGAAAAGGAGATCGCACAGGCAATGGATCACCCTGTCCGCTCTCCGGGTACCGTCAGGGTATGAGTCATCCGCACCCCGAGCTGAAAGCCGCCCCGCCCCTTCCCGAAGGAGGGCTGCGGGTCATCGCCCTGGGCGGCCTGGGTGAGATCGGCCGCAACATGACCGTCTTCGAGCACGCGGGCAAGCTGCTCATCGTCGACTGCGGCGTGCTGTTCCCCGAGGAGACCCAGCCCGGCGTGGACGTGATCCTGCCGGACTTCACCTCGATCCGGGACCGGCTGGACGACATCGTGGCCGTGGTCCTCACCCACGGCCACGAGGACCACATCGGCGGCGTGCCGTACCTGCTGCGCGAGCGGTCCGACATTCCCGTCGTCGGCTCCAAGCTGACGCTGGCGTTCCTGGAGGCCAAGCTCAAGGAACACGGGATCCGGCCGCGCACGGTGCGGGTGCGGGAGGGCGACCGGCGTGGCTTCGGGCCCTTCGACTGCGAGTTCGTGGCGGTCAACCACTCCATCCCCGACAGCCTCGCGGTCGCGATCCGCACCCGGGCCGGGATGGTGCTGCACACCGGCGACTTCAAGATGGACCAGTTCCCTCTCGACGACCGCATCACAGATCTGCGCGCCTTCGCCCGCCTCGGTGAGGAGGGCGTGGACCTGTTCCTCACCGACTCCACCAACGCCGAAGTACCCGGCTTCACCACCTCCGAGCGTGAGCTGAACCCGGCGATCGAGCAGGTGATGCGCACCGCGCCGCGCCGGGTCATCGTCTCCAGCTTCGCCAGCCACGTGCATCGCATCCAGCAGGTCCTAGACGCCGCCCACCAGCACGGCCGCAAGGTCGCCTTCGTCGGCCGGTCTATGGTCCGCAACATGGGCATCGCCCGTGACCTGGGCTATCTGAAGGTCCCCTCCGGTCTGGTCGTGAGCACGAAGGAGCTGGAGAAGCTCCCGGACCACAAGATCACTCTGGTGTGCACCGGCTCCCAGGGCGAACCGATGGCCGCGCTGTCACGGATGGCCAACCGCGACCACATGATCCGCATCGGCAAGGGCGACACCGTCCTGCTCGCCAGTTCCCTGATCCCCGGCAACGAGAACGCCATCTACCGGGTGATCAACGGACTCACCCGGTGGGGCGCCCACGTGGTCCACAAGGGCAACGCCAAGGTGCACGTCTCCGGGCACGCCAGCGCCGGCGAACTCGTCTACTGCTACAACATCGTCAAGCCCCGCAACGTCATGCCCGTGCACGGCGAATGGCGCCATCTGCGGGCCAACGGCGACCTCGCCATCCGTACCGGTGTCGCCCCCGAACGGGTCGTCATCGCCGAGGACGGCGTCGTCGTCGACCTGGTCGATGGGCGGGCGTCCATCACCGGCAAGGTCCCCGCCGGCAACGTCTACGTGGACGGCATGGAAGTCGGCGGCGCCACCGAAGCGTCGCTCAAGGACCGCCTCACCCTCGCCGCCGAAGGCGTCGTCACGGTGGTGGCGATCGTCGACGCGGACACCGGCGCCCTCGCCGAGGCCCCCGACTTCCTGGCGCGGGGCTTCGTCCACGACGACACCACCTTCGAGCCGGTCATCCCCGTCATCGAGAAGACCCTGGCCACCGCGGCCGAGGAAGGCGTCGGGGACGCGCGCCAACTCGAACAACTCGTCGCCCGCGCCGTGGCGAACTGGGCGTTCCGCACCTATCGCCGCAAGCCTCTCATCATCCCCGTCATCATCGACGCCTGAGCCGCACCCGGCAGCACGGTCCGCGGTTCCGGTGGCGGCCCCGCGAGCATCGAGGTCGAGCACGCCCGGACCGGACGGTGGCGAAGCCGCCGGGCTCGACGAGGCGGATCGCCTCGCCGTGGGCAAACCGGCAGATCCGCGAGGGAGTCGGTGTTGCGAGCGACGGCCCTGTCGCCGCGCTCGAGCAGGACGGGGAACGAATGTCCTTGCCACGCGGATGTCTACCGTCACCCCGGACAACCGCAGTCGATTTTCACAGCGGTACAGGGGCACGCAAGGCGCGCGACACCCGCCGCGTACCTCGGACAAGGCAGTGCCCTCATCCCGGAATTCCAGTTCGGCGCGCCACCGACCGAGCCAACCGCATCTGGGCCATTCCCCCAGGCGAGTCCCCGGCTACGCCCCGCCCGCGACGCGCGCACGGGCATGCGCACGTCGCGGGCCACTGCACGGGACGCGCGAGTGGATAGCGCGAGTGCCGGTGAAGCGGTTAGATCGCGGGACTCATCGACTCAGCCGCCGCTCTTGCGCCTGAACGACCGCTGGCTCGCAGCCGGGCCGTGCGCCGAACGCACCTTCGACGCATCGGACTTGGCGGCAATATCAGCGCCATCCGCCTGCGCACCGCGCTTGCGCGCCAGGGCTTCGCGGAACTTGCGCTTGAGGTCGTAGTTGCCGTCGCTGTCCGGCTCCAGAGGGGACGTCTCCGGGGCAGCCGGCTCCGAACCTTCCGTGGATACGGGCTCTGCGGTCATGGTGACCTCCTGGGTTCGGGGGGGGTGGGCAAGCACAGCTTGTCATGCCGGGCGCAGTGCGAGGCGCCGGCAACATCATCCTGCTCCGTTTCGGCGGGCATCCCTCTCGCGGCCAAAGGCGTTGACTTCGTAGGTGAGGCACACAGGACGGCTTCGGGCCGGGCCGAGGGTTGTCGATCCCCTGGCCAGGCTGCCAGGGCAACGGCTCTCAGCCGTTGCGACGCACGAGGGCGGCCCTGCGGGCCTCGGCGAGCTTGCGGGCCTCGCCCGCCTTTCGGGACTTGCCGCCGGCGCCGCGGGAGGTGCCCTTGCTGGTGCCGAGGCCGCGGAAGGGAGCGTTGGTGTTCTTGGGTCGGGGGACGGCGGGCTCGCCGTCGAGCGGGATCCCGGAGGGAGTCTTGGCGCCGGTGATCCGGCTCAGCTCCGCCTCGCCCGAGCGCACCTTGGTGACGGTCGGCTCGATGCCGGCCCCGGCCATCATGCGGCTCGTCTCGCGGCGCTGGCCCGCCAGCACGAGCGTGACCACGCTGCCGGACTCACCGGCGCGGGCGGTGCGGCCCGCCCGGTGCACATAGTCCTTGGCATCGGTGGGCGGGTCGACGTTGACCACGAGATCGAGGTCGTCGACGTGCAGGCCACGGGCCGCGACATTGGTCGCCACCAGAACGGTGATCTGGCTGTTCTTGAACTGCGCCAGGGTCCGTGTGCGCTGTGGCTGGGACTTGCCGCTGTGCAGGGCCCCGGCCTGCACCCCGCTGGCCCGCAGATGCCGGGTGAGCTGGTCGACGGCGTGCTTGGTGTCGAGGAACAGCAGTACGCGGCCGTCGCGGGCGGCGATTTCCGTGATGACGGCGTAGCGGTCAGGGCCGTGGACGACCAGAACGTGGTGCTCCATCGTCGTGACTGTGCCCGCGGCCGGGTCGACCGAGTGGACGACGGGGTCGTGGAGGTAGCGGCGGACCAGTTGATCGACGTCGCGATCGAGAGTGGCAGAGAAAAGCATCCGCTGACCGTCGGGGTGCACCTGGTCGAGCACGTCGGCAACCTGCGGCAGGAATCCCAAGTCGCACATCTGGTCGGCCTCGTCCAGCACGGTGATTCTCACCCGTCCCAGGCGGCAGGCGTTGCGCTCGATCAGGTCGTGCAGGCGTCCGGGGGTGGCGACGACCACCTCGGCTCCCTGGCGCAGCGCGGCGACCTGCCGGCCGATCGACGTTCCGCCGACGACCGTGGCGATCCGCAGCCGCAGTGCCTCGGCGTACGGCGCCAGCGCCTGGGTGACCTGTTGGGCGAGCTCCCGGGTAGGCACCAGGATCAGAGCAAGGGGCTGCTTCGGTTCCGCGCGCCGCCCGGCCGTCCGTGCGAGCAGCGGCAGGCCGAAAGCGAGCGTCTTGCCTGATCCGGTGCGCCCGCGTCCCAGGATGTCGCGCCCCTCCAGGGCATCGGGCAGTGTGGCGGCCTGGATCGGAAAGGGTTCGCGCACCCCGAGTTCGCTCAGTGTCCGCAGCACCTCCGTCGGCAGTTCCAGACCGGCGAAGGTGACGGCCGGGAGCAGCGCCGGGGTCGTTGCCCCAGGCTGGGCGGGACTGCCGTGAGCTATGCCGGAGTCTTTGGGATGCTTCATGAACAGCCTTCCGCAAGGGAACTTACCGAGGAAGGCCCGGCAGGTTTGAACAGCCCACGCACAAGCCGAACGGAACAGACAGAATCGCCCACCGCGACGACCACGCAAACGCGTGACACTAACACACGGCATAACCTCGCGCCGCCGATACCGATCGCCCCTGTGTACGGGTGCTGGCAGCGGGTCGGCCTGGTACAACCGTTCCCCTTGAAGAACGGCCCCACTCCACGGGCGAGCTGTCGAGCCACGCATCGAGCCTTACGAGCGGGGCGCCGGGCAGGGCAGCAGGCCCCTGCTGCGGGTGCAGGTCAGCAAGCCGGACGCGGGAGACGCGGCGGCCGCACAGCAGAAGGCTGCTGTCATCACGTCCGCGCTCGGGAACGTGCCGGGTCTTCCGATCACGGCGCTGAAGGGTCCCGTGCTGGCGGATGCGGTCGAGCAGGTCCTGACCGCGCCCGCACGCTAGCCCGGCATGCCGGTGTTTGCTGGCCTGCGTATCGAGGCGAGTCATGAGGCGGTCCCCCTGACCGCGACTGACCGATACCCGCTCTCCACCCGAACCCTGGTGCCGACTGAACCACCGAGGCAGACGTGGGCCGGCACGGTCAACGGCGATGAGAGGCGGGCCGCGGTCGCCGAGATCCGCCGCAGCGGGCTGATGCGACTGCCGCACGGGATCGGGCTCCGCGTGGCCGACCGGGAGGACCGGCATTGCCGTTTGCTGCTCGAGGAGTTCCCCGACTATCGGCTGATGCTCGCGTCACTGAGCGAGTCATCACCCGTGTGACGGTCCAGGAACTGTTCCTGCGAGCCCTGGAAGAACACCCCGGCGAGCGCATCTCGCTGCACGTTGCCGCCCAGGAAGTGGACATCGTGTCAGCAGATGACGAGCACCCCGACATCCCGCTCCCGGCAACCGCGACGGGGCAGGCCCTCCAGATCTGCTTCGAGCTGACCACGCTCTATCCCGCCGTGAGCACCGCGATCCGGCCCCGACGTGATGCTCGACCTGAGGGGAAACGACCAGCCCATCACGATCCGCTCCGCCGACCGCGGCGATCTCACCACCCTGGTCATACCCATCAAGCCCGGCCGCTCCGCCTGAGAAAGAACACCCATGACCACCGCACCACCAGGCCCGACCCACCATGGAAGCCATAAGCCAAGCCGGCACCGAAGGCTGAGCCGGTGACATCGCCTCTGCAAGCCGGCCACCACGCAGCGAAGCCGGTGCCTCGCCAGCCCGCACACCGCGTCATTCCGAAGGAATGCGAAACTGAGCTGCCGGCCGTGGGCGGCGCACTGCTGGCCTGCTTCGCTCTCCACCAGCGGTGGCGGGCGACGCGGCCGCAGCACGCTGGTCGAGCCGAGCCTGTTCCGCGGAATCGGCTTCCCTGCCGCTCTGCTGGCATCCGTGCTCTTCTTCGCCGCGGTCAACGGTCTGATGCTGGTGATCGCGGTGCAGCTGCAAGTGGGGTCGCACAGCGACGCGCTGACGGCGGGCTTCACCCTGCTGCCGTGATCGGTCGCGATGGCCCTGTCGTCCTGGGCCGCCGGCGCCTGGCTCGTACCGCGGTACGGCGCCCGCGTCATGTCCGCCGGGCTGCTGGCCCTGCTCGCCGGCGCCGCGGCCGCAGCGGTGGTGTACGCCACCGGCCGGCCCGGCGCCTACCCGTGGCCGCTGCTCCCTGCGCTGGCGGTGGCCGGTCTCGGCCAGGGCCTGTACGCCGTGCCGTTCTTCACCACCGTCCTGCACCACGTCCGCCCGCACGAGACCGGATCGGCGGCCGGCCTGCTCAACGCCGTCCAGCAACTCGGCGGCACCCTCGGCGTCGCCCTGCTCGGCAGCGTCTTCTTCCACACCGCCGCGTCCGGCGCGCACGCGCACGGGAGCGCCGCGCTGACAGGCGCCCGGAACGCCTTCTGCGTCGCGGCATGGCTGGTCCTCGCTACGGCTGCCGCCACCGCCTTCATCGGCCCGCGACAGCAGCGGAGTTCCACATCCGTCGGCCCCGCCTCGGGACACGCGTCGGCCGCCCAGCAGCGTTCTCAGGGATGAGCAGGCCGGCTCCGGAGACTCAGTCGTGACGGGCGAGCTTGACCGCGGAAACGAGCAGGATCACGACCAGAGCGGGGATGAGTACCAGGTCCGGGAACACACCGACGAGCAGCCCGCCCAGCAGTGCGCCGGCGATCGAGCCCGCGGCCATGACCAGGGTGAAGCGGAGGTTGGCGCCCAGCACCGCGAAGCTGCCGTCCCGGCTGTAGCGGGCGAAGGCCACCAGCATGGTCGGCAGCGACACCAGCAGGGAGAGGCTGCCCGCTGTCTTGATGTCCTGGCCGAACAGCAGCACGATCGTCGGGATCAGCAGCTCGCCCCCGGCCACGCCCATGATCGCGGCGACCACCCCGATGCCGAAGCCGGCCACCACTCCGCCGGGCACCTGAGCCCGCAGCGGCAGCGCGAGCGTCCCCAGGGTGGTGGCGTGGGTGACCATCAGGGCAGCGGCCATGAGCACCATCAGCGCCGCAAGAACCTTGTAGAGGGTGGAGCTGCGCATGCGTACCGCCCAACTCGCCCCGGCCCAGGCGCCCAGCAGACTCCCGGCCAGCAGGTTGACCGCGACGGGCCAGTGCGCGGCCACCTCGTGGGCCGAGGCCGCCGCCAGACGGGTGGGCAGGGCGACCAGGACCACGACCAGGCTCATCGCCTTGTTCAGGATGACCGCGGACAGTGCCGCGAACCCGAACAGGCTGACCAGCAGTGGCAGCCGGAACTCCGCGCCACCCAGGCCGATCATTCCGCCCAGCACGCCGATGGCCGCTCCCGCGCCGAAGACCAGAGGCGTCGAGTGCGTCGGACGTGCGAGAGCAAGGTCTCCGTCAGTAGCCATGGCGGGCATCCTCGCTGCTAGCCGTCCGCGCCCGCTACGGCGGACCCCTCTCTTCTGAGTCAGGTTGGAGGTCTGACTACGGCGCTCCGTGCGGCCAACTATCGGTCGTCACCGGGTATTCGTCCGAGTCGTTGGAGGGCGGGCTCCGTGGGCGAACCCTCTCCTGGCCGCGGTCACGCTGTCAGCCGCCGAGCAGGGTCCCGGTGGCCATGGCGGCGGTCACGGGGTGGGACGGTGCGGTCGGCGACCAAGCGCAGGTCGTGGCTGACCAGGACGAGCGACCCGGACCCCCGCTCTCTGCGTCCGCCGCTTGGCTGTCGGAGTACCAGTCGGGTGGGCAGCGGCCGCCAGGTTGACGCTCATTGCGAGCAGGCCGATGGCGATGCTGGGTGCGAGGACGGCCCAGGGGTTGAGGACGATGCCGCGGGAGTTCTCTCCGATCATCAACGCCCAGTCGGCTGCAGGAGGTTGGGAGCCGACCTGGAGGAAGCCGGCGGTGGCGACGAGGTAGACGGCGACGACGAAGCGCCGCCCGAACAGCGCCAGCAGGGTGGCCCGCAGGTGGGGCAGTACCTCCCGGACCACGACGTACCCCAGTCACTCGCCGCCGACGGCCGCCGCCTCCACGTACCCGGAGGCCGCCACGGGTGCGGCGGCCCCGGCGACCAGGCGCACCGCGTACGGGACACCGAGGACGACAGATGCGGTGACGACGGCGAGCCGTCCGCCGTCCGGCCAGGACAGGGTGACCAGCAGGATGCCGAGCACGGCGGGCAGCAGCATCAGCACGTCGGCGGTGCGTTCGACGACCCGTCCGACGGCCGGGCGCAGGGCGCTGACCGCGCCCCAGCTGGTCGCCGCCCAGCGGGGCGTCACCGCCGGGTTCCGCGTAGGGCGCGGTGACCGGGGCGTCGATGGCGTGCGGGGCGAGCCACGGTCCGGCCTGGGCGACGGCGGTGAGCAGCAGGGCCGGGAGCACCCGGTGGACGGCCCGCAGGCGGGCACGGCGCAGGGGCGGGGGCGTCTTCGCGGCGGCGGGACGCCGGACTTCGAGGTCCGCCTGCGCCGGCAGATCGTCAAACTGTTGGAGCTCCGCACCACAACGCCACCGAACTGGCCCAGCTGCGCACCCACGTCGAGCACCTCGTCGGCGCGAGCCGCAAGCTCTCCCACGCACACCGGCCGCAGACCAACGGCAAGGTCGAACGCTTCAACCGCACCCTCCTCGACGAAGGGGCCCTCCAGCGGCCCTACACCAGCAACACCGAACGCACCAACGCCCTGGCAGACTTCCTGCACACCTACAACCACCACCGCTGCCACACCGCACTCGACGCGGCTGAGGGCCGCCGGGGGCTCGGGACGGTGACTGGCAGACCGGCTCAGGGGTCGAAGACGATGTCCTCGATGTCGTGGGTCCAGCGGACCTTGCTGTCGATGACCTCGATGATGAGGTCGAGGCCGGTGCTGGTGTGCCCGGTGGAAAGGATGGTGAACGTGTCGGCCTTGCGACGCAGGAACACCACGAAACCGCTGAGGTCGGGGTCTCCGTCGTTCAGCAGCACGTACTCGCCGAGCCGCCGGTAGAACTTGGGCAGGATGACGTCCTTGCTGACCTCCGGAGGGCCCACGACTACCGTGGGCTTCTGAGTCTTGTCGAGCGGCCACAGACCCTCGCCGTCGGCCTGGGCCTTGCGCGCGGTCGCGGTCATGTCGTTGCGCAGGTCGGGGAAGAGGGACCGGTAGAAGGTCGGGTAGACGATGCCCTTGGCGAGCAGCTTGTGGTTGACGGTCTCGTGCAGCATGGCCGGCGTGAAGAAGACGTTGCCGTCGGCATCGGCGTCGGGCCCTGCTCCAGGCCCGGTGAAGGCGATGCAGCGGCCGAGCCGGTCACCGCCGCGGGTCAGGACGTACCCGCGGACGGCGGCGGGGTTGGTGGGGGCCTTGACCTTCCCGCTCGGAGTGCGCTGTACGGGGTCGAACCCGAGGAGGCTCAGCAGTTCGGCGGCCGCCCCTTCGGCCTGCGCCTTGGGCTGGTGCAGCACGCCCCCGCCGACGAAGGGGGGATCGAAGTGCGTCTCCAGGGCGTCGATGCCCTCCAGGCGCAGATTGGCTCCGCCGGGGCCGCGGATCTGAATGGGAACCGGGCCGGGGATCGTGTCCCAGACCGCCGGGTCGTCCGGGTAGAACCGGACCGTGTCCCCGTCGGGGCTCGTCCCCACGATCCGGAATTCGCCTTGGATGCGGGTGTACGGCATGAGGGGGCCTCCTCACGGACGCCTGGTAGCGGCCAGAAGTGCGCGGACGGACGCCGCACGGCCACTCCTCACTATGCGTCCGCGGCGCCCGGGGGTCCTGTTGGCGGTTCAACGTCTGCGAAGGGAGACGTTGAACCGCCACCAGCAGGCCCTCCTGGCTGTAGAGCTCCCAGAGCGGCCAGTTGCCGCTGAGGTTGCGCACGATGGCGCCGACGACGGCGTACGGGGCCCTCAGTACGCCCCGTACGTCACCGAGCTGGGCCGGCGCCTCGCTGGGGACGTTGGCGGCCGTGTCCGGACCGATCCCCACCACCCTCGAGCAGCTGGGGCGCGTGACATTCCACGAGCCGGGCTAGACGAGCGTCCACCATCTCTGGCGGGGTGGAACCGCACGGGGGCGATGAGGGCGGCGGCCGTGGTCACCTCCCGTCGCGCGCGGGCCGTGGCTGTGATGTTGATGTCCTGCGGAGCCACGGGGAGCGGGAAGGGCGGTGGGTGTGAAGGACGAGCAGCGCCAGAGCGCCGGTCGCTGCGGACCAGGTGAGGGAGAGCAGGCCGTGCGACCAGGGGACGTGGGGGCTGAGGGCTGAGCTCAGTGCCAGCTGGTTCACGCCGTACAGAGGAAGCGCGGACACGCCTGCCACATCCATGAGTGTGTTGAAGACGGGATTCTGCAGGCCGGTGTCGACCAGGCTGAGCATGATGATGAGGAAGAAGCCCTCCAACTCGCCGCGTACCAGAGAGCCGAGCAGAAGACCGATGCCGCCGTAGGCGAGGCCGGCGCCAGCGAGGGCCAGCGCCAGGGGGCCTGCGTGGCGTACGGGCAGGGAGATCCACAGCAGGATCGTGGTGTACAAGGCCAGTAGGGCGGCGGTGAGGGCGACGGCAGCGAGTTTGGCCAGCAGCATCGGCAGCCGGGGGTAGCCGGCCAGCAGCAGTCGGCGGTCCATCTGCCGGGACAGGAAGGTCTCCGTGAAAGTGACGAAGCCGGCGACCAAGGTGACGGCGCCCAGCGCGCTGGCCACTTGGCCCACCTGGCTGGCTTGGGCGGAGACGGGGGCGCCGATGGCGTCCAGCCGGATGCGCACCACTTGGTCGGAGGTGCACAGGCGTGCCACGGCGATCCAGATGGGGATGAACGCGACCGCCAGGACCATGGCCAGCCGGTTGCGCAGGTGGCCCCGAAGAGTGCAGCGCAGCAGTTCGGTGAATGCCGTCCAGGACAGCCTCAACGGTTGGTCTCCTCGAAGTGCAGACGCCCCTGGCGCAGTTGAGCGATGGCGTCGAAGTGGTGCAGGTCGTGCAGAAGGTGCGAAACCACGATGATCGACCGGCCCCGATCACGCAGATCGGCGGCCAGGGCCCAGAACCGCTGGTGGGTGTCCCAGTCGAAGCCCTGGTAGGGCTCGTCCAGGACCAGCAACTGCGGATCGTGCATGAGGGCGATCAGCAAGTTCAGTTTCTGCCGTGTTCCGCCGCTGAGCTCGCCGACCGGTTGTCGACGGCAGTCGGTCAGTGCCAGCAGCTCCATCAGCTCGCCGGCCCGCTCCAGCGTCGGCAGCCGGTAGGCCATCTGGAACAACCGCAGATGCTGTCCGACGGTGAACGCATCGTTCAGCACCGCCCGTTGCGGGCAGTAGCCCACCGCCCCGGTCCGTGTCACCGTTCCGCGGTCAGGTGCGAGTTGTCCCACGGCGATCCGCAGCAGCGTGCTCTTGCCCGCGCCGTTCTCGCCGACGACTCCGATCAGCGTCCCGGCGGGTACGTCGAGGTCGACGCTGCGCAGAACCTGCCTGCCGCCGTACTCCTTGCAGACTCCGCGGATCCGCAGCCGTGGCCGTTGGCCCGTCGAGCCTGCCTGCACATGAGCCCCTCGATAGATCGGACAGGCGTAGCGAGCCACCCGGAGGAAGGTGCGCCTGCGAGGCCGGGACCGGGAGGCTCAAGTTCCCTGGCCTGTCCGGTTCATGGCCGCTCAGCCGCGCCCGGCCCCGACGGCCGGGCCCCTTGAGCGGACCGAACTCCCTGCGCGAAGCGGCGCGTTACCGCCCGGTGTTCAACGAGTCCGTACCACCGGTGTAACGGCGGCCACCCACTGTTCCGGTGAACAGCGGGCATCGCCACTCCACGTGCTCTGCGCCTGCGCGTTGGGCGTGACGTGGGCCGCGGTCGGCCGTTGTAGGAGGCGATGCCCACGACACCACAGCGTGACTTCAGCGCTCCCGCGATCGTGATCGGAGCCGGTCCCCACGGCCTGGCGGCCGCCGCGCTACTGCGCCGCTCCGGAGTGCAGGCCGTGGTCCTCGAACGGTCGGAGCGCGTGGGAGCGAGCTGGGCGCAGCGTTATGACCATCTGCGCCTGCACACCACTTCCGGCACCTCCAAGCTCCCCGGCCTGCCGGTGCCGCGCCGGGCGGGCCCGTGGGTGAGCCGGGACGACTATGTGCGATACCTGGAGCGCTACGTCGTCCATCACCGACTCGACGTCCGGGTGACCACCCCGGTGCAGCGCGTCGAGCGGGCCGAGCCCGGTTCGGGAGCACAGTGGCTGGTCCACACCCCCGACGGTGCGCTGGCCACTGGTGCGGTCGTGGTGGCCACCGGCCGCTGCCACACCCCTGATCTCCCCGACTGGCCCGGGCGTTCGACTTTCACCGGCACGCTGCTGCACTCGGCCCACTACCGCTCTCCGGCCCCCTACCGCGGACGGGACGTCCTGGTGGTCGGCGCCGGTAACAGCGGTACCGAGATCGCCGACGTCCTGTCCGGGGCCGGAGCCGCACGGGTGCGGATCGCGGTCCGTACCCCACCCAACATCCTGCCCCGCTCCAGCGCCCGATGGCATGCGGTCGGCCGGCTGACGCAGGCCCTCCCGCTCGCGTGGCGCGACGCCACTTCGCTGCTCACGCAATGTCTCGCGGTGCCCGACCTGACCTCACGGGGACTGCCGCGGCCCCGATCGGGCCTGTACACCCGCAATATCCGCGAAGGGGTCAACCCGGTGCTCGACCACGGCTTCGTGGACGCCGTCCGGTCCGGGCGGGTCGAGCCGGTCGCGGCCGTCCAGGCGTTCGAAGGCCCCGACGTGTTACTGGCCGACGGTACGCGGCTGCGGCCCGACACGGTCATCGCCGCCACCGGGTACCGGCCCAACCTGCACGATCTGGTCGGGTCCCTGGGCGTACTCGACGAGGCCGGGCAACCCCTCGCCGTAGGGGGGCGGACTCTTCCCGAAGCTGCGTGCTTGTACTTCGCCGGATACACCAATCCCCTTACGGGTGTTCTCCGTCAGGCGGGCATCGAGGCGCACGCCATCGCCCACGCGTTCCGCCGCGAGAAGGCGCGCGCACCCCTTCCCACCCCCCGCGTCGGCGACCGCGCGGCCGACACACCCCACAGAGGAGACGCTTCGAGCTGACGGCGCCTCGGAAGCTCGGCCCTCGGTCGGTGCCGCCGCGCGATGTCAGCAACCGTGGAGGATTCTTCCAGGGCGTTCGGCTGCTCGCGGGCGAAGGGCTACGCAGAGCAGAGGAGACACACACGGAGCGCGCGGCGTCCAGCGGCTCCTGCAAGCCGGCCACCATGCAGGCGAAGCCGGTGCCCCGCCAACCGGCACACCGCGTCATCCCGAGGGAATGCGAAACTCGAATTCGGGACGGTCCCACGGCACGGCGGGCGGGTTCGCGAACGCGGTCCCGGTCCGCACCGCACCGACGCGGTGGTAGAAGTCCTCGGCGGGAAGGTGCGACACGACCGTGACACGGTCGATCCCGGCGGCACGGGCCTCGGACTGCATGTGCGCGACGAGCAGTCGTCCAATACCCCGTCCTTGCACGTCGTCGGCGACGAACAGCAGGTCGAGCTCCGGTGGAGCGAGGACGAGCGAGTAGAACCCGAGGACCCGGCCCCCGTGCTCGTCGGCGCCGACGGCCACAAAGGCGCGGTGGGCCTCGATGTAATCAGGCCCGACCCGGTAGCCCGCGACTGCGGCTGCGTACTTACCCGCGTAGGCGCCTGAGCCACGCACGAGCCGCGTGAGCCGTTTGGCATCCCGCGCGACAGCTCTCCGTATCGTGATCGGCTGACTGATCGGGGATGTGCGTGACCTCATCGGGAGAGTATTTCGCACCGGGGAGTGCCCTCCTGCGGCGGGTCGGCTCCTCGCGCAGGCGTTCGCGCACCGCTCCCGGGAACCACTCCCCCAGGCCCCGATCGAGCCGGCCTGGTGAGGCGGATCGTCCTCGACCTGTTCGCCGAACCCGGCGACTGGAGCCACGCCCTCACCGTCCCCGGGGCCCGGGGCACCGGCCTGGAGTGGGACAGCTGGGCCTGTACAACCAGGGCTCGAGTCATTCAGCTGACGCTCCAGACCGATGCCGCCCGCTGTCCCGTATGGATCTTCTCCGGTCCGATTCCCGGGCTGACCGCCTCCCCGCCGTGCAGGGCGCGGTTGATGGCGGGCAAGCGTCTGGGCATGGTCGACCAGCCGCTCGTCCTACGCCTGCACAGTCACGTCCGACGGACGGGCACGTTGACATCGTCGATGTTGATGTGGCCCCAGCCACCCGTCGCCTTGTCGACGACCTCGACGTAGATCCGTTCACCGATGTGAGCCGCGAGGTCGAAGACGACGCGGCGGTACTGCTCGACGCCGCGACCGGTCTCCTTGGCGAGCACCTTGCCGTCGCCGGCGCGGACGACGGCCGCGTAGAGACGGTCGGGGTCGTTGCCGCCCGAGACGAGCAGGTCGACCACGCCGTCTCCGCCGAGGACGACGGTGGCCGAGCGGAGGACGCCGGTGGCGTCATCGCCGCCCGCGTCCGGGTTGAAACCCCACAGGTGGTGGCCGGCCGGGTCGTCCGGGGTCTCGGCCTGGTAGAAGGGGCCGCCCCACCCCCAGTCGGTGCGGGTGGTCACGTTGGCGTCGCTGAAGGTCGCGCCCGAGACCACGGTCCAGCCGATGAGATCCCCCGTGGCGAAGTCGTGGTTGGGGAGGGCGTCGACGTCCGTCGGGCGTGGCGGGTCGTAGGCGGCGGGGGCGACGGTGGTGTCGTAGGCGCCGTTCATGCGCCAGACGTCCAGGGACACGACCTGGGCGGAGCCGCCTTCGCTGGTCAGCCGCAGGCCGGTGGCGTCCTTGCGGGTGGGGTAGACGCGGCTGGTGAGGCTGTTGGTGCCGTTGATGTACGCCTCCAGCATCGAGCGGTCGAGCAGCACCCTCAACTTCAGCTGTCCGCCGTCGAGTTCGACCGCCCCACCGTGGACGCCCTTGCGTACGTCCGGGTCGACGCTGGAGCGGCTGCGGTCGATGGAGAAGCGGTGCTCGGTCGTGTCGTAGGAGAGCAGGGTCTGTTCGCTGCCGTCGGCGCTCGCCCGGACGGTCAGGGTGATGGTGGTGGCGTCGCCCGGGTCGATGACGGCCTCGATGTCGAGCATGTCGCCGGAGACGTCGGCGAGCCGGCGGTCGGCTTCCTTGACGGAGATCTGCCGGATCCGGGCGAGCTGCTTGCCGCGCAGGCGGGCGGCCTCGGCGATCGGTTCGACGCCGAGGGTGCCGTCCGGGCGGAGCGAGACGCTGACGGGCATGCCGGCGTTGTGCGCCCAGCCGGACTGGGCGTGCTGCTGTTCGCTGCGGCGGTCCTGGGTGATGCTGAAGAGAACGGAGCGGCCGTCGGGGGTGACGAAGCCGGACGGGCCGGTGAAGTGCTCTCCGAAGTCGAACTCTCGGGGCTTGTCGTGGTCGGGCGTGAAGCGGCAGGTGTCCTTGTCGAAGGTGCCGATCCAGTAGTAGGTGTGCTTGACGGCGTTCGGGTTGAACGCCTCCCACCAGGGGCTGACCAGCAGGATGTGCTTGCCGGTGCGCCCTCCCTTCGGGCCGGGAAGGGGGAGGAGGACGGGCAGCTCCCACACCTCGCCGGGTTCGGGGACGGTGGCGAGGTCGTTGTGGTGCAGGGGGCCTCGGTACGTCCACGGTCCCTCGGGGCGGCGGGCGGTGTAGACGAGTGCGGTGCCGCCGTGCTTCTTGGTGATCTGGTTGCCGTTGTAATCGACGATGCCGCTGCCGACGAGTTGGTACCAGGTGCCGTCCTCCTCCCAGACGAACGGGTCGCGGAAGTTCTCCGCCCACGCCGTGCCGGGGCCGGCCGGGAGATCGGCCGGGGCTTCGGTGACCGGCTCGGACTTCATCGTCCAGGTGGGCAGGTCCGTATCCCCGTCAGCCGAGTAGGAGGACACGGCCATGCCGGTGCGCTGGCGGTAAGGGAGGCGGTCGTCGCCGCCGGTGAAGAAGAGCACCGGACCCCGGTCGCCGTCGACGTACGCCGAGCCCGACCAGCAGCCGTCCGGGCCTATCGAGTCGGCGGCCGGCGCGAGGGCTATCGGCATGTCCCGCCAGTGCACCATGTCGGTGCTGACCGCGTGCCCCCAGTGGATCTGGCCCCAGTACGGGCCGAGCGGGTCGTGCTGGTAGAAGATGTGGTACTTGCCCTTGAAGTACACGGGCGCGTGCGGCTCGTTCATCCAGTGCCAGGGCGGCAGCATGTGGAACTGAGGGCGGTGCCGGTCGCCGTCGAAACGAGCCCGGTTCAGGGTCGTCTCCGGGCGCGGCACGGTGTGGCCGGGGAGCGCCGCGAGTCGATCGGCGTGCTCGCGCTGCGCGGTCGCGTCGTCCAGGGTGCCCGGGCGGATGACGAGGCTGTCCATCAGGCCCATGTACATGTTGGCGTGGAACTCGCCGTTCAACAGTGTGGGGCGGTTGTGCCGGCCGATCAGCAGTGGTTCGGCGGCGGCCAGTTGGGGCGCCTTGTCCGGAGTGGTGGCGGTGCCGATCGGCCGGCCGTCGCGGTAGAGGCGCAGTTGCCGGGCAGTCGGGTCGTAGGTGGCGGCGACGTGGGTCCAGCGGCCCTTGGCAGCGGGCTGGTCGGCGGCTCCCTTGACCTCGATGAGGTCGATGCCGAAGCCGAGTTGGAAGACGATCTGCCCGAAGCGGCGCAGGCCGAGCAGGAAGCCGGTCTTCGCGTCCGGGTCGTGTTGGTTGACCAGGGCCTGTGGCTTGCCGTCGACGCCGTGCTCGTAGGCGTACGGGGCGATCCAGGTGTCGATGGTGACGCCCCCGCTGGGGTCGAGGTTGCCTGGGCCGTCGGCGGTGACGACGGTGGAGTACCCGTCGAAGTACAGCGCCCGGCCGCTCACGCCGCGGCTACGTACAGGATCGCTGTCGGGCTTGTAGCGGGCGTCGGTGAAGACGTACGCGATGGAGTCGGCGGAGCCGGAGACCGCCTCGCGGGTGACGGTGCCGGTGCGTTCGTCGAAATCCCAGCGGGCGGTGGGGCTTTGAGGACCGCGCCGTTCCTCGGCGGCAGCGGCGGGGGTGGGAGCGAACGAGAGTGGTACGACGGCGCCGCCGATGGCGGCGGACACGACAGTGAGGGCGGTTCTTCTCCTCATGGCTGCCTCCTGGGTGGGGCGCGGCAGGGCCTGACGCCGTGCCAAATCGGTTTAATCGGCTGGCTCGGCATCGTTCGCGCGCCGCTCCTGCTAACGCAAGAGCTAATGCATACCGTTTTACTTTGGCGTCACCTAGAGACCTACCAAAACGACATATAAGGTCACCGTTTC
Organism: Streptomyces bicolor; assembly: GCF_000719285.1. Lineage (GTDB taxonomy): Bacteria > Actinomycetota > Actinomycetes > Streptomycetales > Streptomycetaceae > Streptomyces > Streptomyces bicolor. The sequence continues at coordinate 285,612 of NZ_JOFS01000001.1, forward strand.
CCGTTCGATATAGCCGGAGTGTTGACATCGGGCCACGCACGGCCCAGTCTCGTCGCAACTTGCTAATCCGATTTAACAACGGAGCTGAGCCGCTGATGTCCGAACGCCGCGTGACCATGGCCGACGTCGCCCGCAAGGCGGGCGTCTCGCCGACGACCGCGTCGTTCGCCCTCTCCGGCCGCACCGACATGCGCATCTCCGACACCTCCCGCCAGAAGGTGCTGGAGGCCGCCCGGGAGCTGGGCTACCGCCCCAACGTCACCGCACGAAGCCTGCGGACCAAGTCGACCCAGACCATCGGGTTCGTCTCCGACCAGATCACCACCACCCCCTTCGCGGGCGACGTGATCCGCGGCGCGATGGAGGCCGCCCGGGAGCGGGACAACCTGCTCTTCATCACGGAGGCGGGCGGCGACCGTGATGCCGAGTCGTCGCTGGTCCATGCTCTGCTGGACCGGCAGGTCGACGCGGTGATCTACGCGTCCATGTTCACCCGGTACGTCACTCCGCCCAAGGAGCTGTTCGGGCGCCGGGTCGTGCTGCTGAACTGCCTGGCCCCCGGCTTCGACGCGCCGTCCGTCGTGCCGGACGAGCTGGAGGCGGGCCGGGACGCGGCTCGTGCCCTGCTCGCCGCCGGTCACACCGAGGGCATCTGGGCGATCGGCGGCCACCAGGCCGTCCCGGCCACGCCCGAGGGGATCATCGCCGGCAACGAGCGCATGCGCGGTCTGGAGGAGGTCCTGCGGGCGGGCGGCGCGCGCCTGGACGGTGTCATCGAGTGCGACTGGGACACACGCGACGGCTACCGGGAGGTGTCCGCGCTGCTCGCGGCGGGGCACCGGCCCCGGGCGCTGGTGTGCCTGACGGACCGGGTGTCCATGGGCGCGTACCAGGCGCTCGGCGAGGCCGGTCTGTCGGTGCCGGGCGATGTGTCGGTGGTCTCCTTCGACGATCAGGACATCGCGGCCGTCCTGCGCCCGGCGCTCACCACGCTGAAGCTGCCGCATTACCAGCTCGGCCGCCTTGCCGTGGAGCTGATCCTCCGCACGGGGCCGCTCGAAGCAGTCGTCCACCGTGTGCCCATGCCGCTGCAGGAGCGTGGCTCCATCGGTGAGCCCGCCGAGGGCTGACGCGGCACACCCGAAGACGGCTGTCCCGCCGTCCGGACGAGACCCGGGCGGCGGGACGACCACCAAGAACAGCGACCGTCGCAACCGGTCGCCAAGGCGGGTCCGGCAAGACCCGTCTCAGTGAGATGGAGGAACCTCGTGGTGTTCAGAACCAGGCGCCTCGCCGGTGCGAGTGTAGCCGCCCTGGCGGCGACCGCGCTGGTCGCCGGATGTGCGACCGGAAGTGGCAGCGGCTCGTCCGGAGCCGACGGCGACACGCTCACCTTGTGGACGCACAACGCCGGAAACTCGGCCGAGCTGGACGTCGTCAAGAAGATCATCAAGGATTTCAACGGGTCCCAGAGCAAGTACAAGGTCAAGCTCCAGGCATTCCCGCAGAGCGACTACAACAACTCCGTCGTGGCCGCCGCCTCGGCCCGCAAGCTGCCCTGTCTGCTGGATGTGGACGGCCCCAATGTGGCGAACTGGGCCTGGGGCGGCTACCTCGCACCCATCGACGTCTCCGGCGCCGAGGTTCCGCTGTCCGACCAGCTGCCCAGCACCGTCGGTCGCTACAAGGACAAGGTCTACGGGTTCGGCTTCTATGACGTCTCGCTGACCTTCTTCGCCCGCAAGTCGGTACTGAACGACAACGGCATCCGCATACCGACCATCGACAAGCCGTGGACCAAGACCGAGTTCGACGCGGCGCTGGCCAAGCTGAAGAAGAGCGGGAAGTTCCAGTACCCGCTGGAGATGGGCACCGGCGGCAGCGGTGAGTGGTGGTCGTACGCCTACTCCCCGCAGCTGCAGAGCTTCGGCGGCGACCTGATCAACCGCGACGGCTACAAGACCGCCTCGGGCACGCTCGACGGCAAGAAGTCCCTGGAGTGGGCGACCTGGTTCCGCTCCCTGGTGTCCAAGGGCTACATGGCGAAGAAGTCCGGGGCCGACCCCAACAAGGACTTCCTGGCCGGCAAGAGCGCCATCCAGTGGGACGGCAGCTGGAACGCGGCCAAGAACGCCGACGAGCTCGGCGACGACCTGGCGATCATCCCGCCGGTCGACTTCGGCGACGGGCCCAAGATCGGCGGTGCGTCCTGGCAGTGGGCGATGAGCTCCAGCTGCTCCAACAAGGACGGGGCGCAGGCGTGGCTGAAGTTCTCCCGCCAGACGAAGTACTTCGTCGATTACGCCAAGGCCACCGGAACCCTCCCCGGTACCGAGGCCGCCGCCAAGCAGGTCGACGGCTACCAGCCGGGCGGGAAGTTCAGCGAACTCGTCGAGTTCGCCCGGGAGTTCGCCGTGGTGCGCCCGGTGACCCCGGCCTACCCGTACATCTCCACCGTGTTCGAGAAGGCGGCTCAGGACATCCTCGCCGGGGCCGACCCGAAGACCGCGCTCGGCCAGGCCGCGAAGGACATCGACAACAACCTCAAGACGAACAACTACTACGCCGGCTGACCCGCCCGCTCCGGTTCGGGCACCCCGACCGCGCTCCCTCCGCGCGCCCGAACCGGACCGGCTTCTCCTGGAGCTACCGTGACCACCATGATCGCAGCCCTCGGCCGGCTGCGTCCGGTCCGGCGAACCCGAACGACCAACGCCCGCCGCCGTGAGGGCCTCACCGCCCTCGGCATGGCCACCCCGGCCGTCGCGCTGCTGATCGTCTTCCTCGTCGTACCGGTCGCCCTCGCCTTCGCCCTCGCGTTCACCGATGCGAGGCTCATCTCGCCCACCCCGGCCCGCTTCGTGGGCCTGAGGAACTTCACCCAGCTCTTCGAAGACCCGGTCTTCTACAAGTCCCTGCGCAACACGGCCTACTTCGCCGCCGTCGTCGTCCCGTTCCAGGCCGGGCTCGCCCTGGTGCTGGCGCTGCTGGTCAACGCGAAGGTGCGTGGCGTCAACTTCTTCCGCACCGTCTACTTCCTGCCGGTCGTCACCTCGATGGTCGTGGTGTCCCTGTTGTGGACCTTCCTCTACCGGCAGGACGGCCTCGTCAACCGGGTGCTCTCGGCGCTCACCTTCGGCCACGTCCAAGGCCCGGACTGGCTGGGCGACCCGGCCACCGCCATGCCCGCCATCATCCTGATGTCGGTGTGGCAGGGCGTCGGGTTCCACATGATCATCTGGCTGGCCGGGCTGCAGACCATCCCCGCCGAACTGTACGAGGCCGCAGACCTCGACGGCGCCACCCGCTGGCACCGCTTCCGCCACGTCACCTGGCCCGGCCTGCGCGAGACACGCACGTTCGTGCTCGTCACCATCACCATCGCGGCGTTCAGCCTGTTCACCCAGATCCGGGTGATGACGCAAGGCGGCCCGCTCGACTCCACCACCACCGTGGTCTACCAGGCGGTGCACACCGGCTACGACCAGCAGCAGACCGCGTACGCGTCGGCGATCTCGCTCGTCTTCTTCGTGCTGGTGCTGGCCGTGTCCCTCGTCCAGCGTTTCCTGACCCGGGAGAAGGACTGACATGACCTCCGTCCTCAAGCACCTCGGCGGTCACGCCGGCCGGGTCGTCCCGGCCCTGGTCTTCGCGCTGCCTCTGCTGTTCATGCTGGTGTCGTCGTTCAAGCCGGACGACCAGATCTTCAGCGACCTCGGCTCCCTGCGCGCCTTCCTCCCCGTCGGCGCCCTGTCACTGGACAACTACACCGGCGTCTTCGACCGCGTCCCCGCGGCACGGTTCCTGCTGAACTCCGTGATGATCTCCTCGATCACCGTCGTGCTCGGCATCATCGTCAACAGCCTCGCCGCGTTCGCCCTGTCCCGGATGCGCTGGCCCGGCCGCAAGGCCGTCCTCACCGCGGTCATCGCCACGCTCATCGTGCCGTTCGAGACCTTCGCGCTGCCGCTGGTGTGGTGGGTCAACCAGCTGCCGCTGCTGCGGGTCAACGGCTTCCACCTGGAGTGGACCACCGGCTGGATGGACACCTACCAGGTCCAGATCGTGCCGTTCGTCGCGAACGCCTTCTCGATCTTCTTCTTCCACCAGTACTTCCAGAGCATCCCCAAGGAGCTGGACGAGGCGGCCATCGTGGACGGCGCCGGCTGGTTCACCATCTACCGCCGCATCGTCATGCCGCTGTCCGGTCCGGCCGTCGCCACCGTCGCCATCCTCACCTTCCTGCCCGCCTGGAACTCCTACCTCTGGCCGCTCATGGTCGTGCAGAGCGAGGAGCTGCGGCCGGTGATGGTGGGCATCTCCTACTTCTTCCAACTCAACGTCGGCTGGGGCCAGATCATGGCGTACTCCTCCATGATCACCGTGCCGATCCTGGCCCTGTTCGTGGCCTTCCAGCGCTCGTTCGTCAACAGCATCGCCTCCACCGGCGTCAAGGGCTGACCGCGCTCCTTCGACTCCCCACCCGAAAGGACATCTGCGTGTCCGTCCTGCCCGCAGACCCCCACCTGCCCGTCGCGCACCTGCGCCCGCCCCGCAACTGGATCAACGACCCCAACGGGCTGGCGTACCACGACGGCCACTACCACGTGTGCTTCCAGTACAACCCGTACGGACCCGAGCACGCGAACATGCACTGGGGTCACTTCCGCAGCCCCGACCTGATCAGCTGGGAGGAACTCCCCGTCGCCCTGACCCCCACGCCGGGTGGTGAGGACGCCGACGGCTGCTTCTCCGGCAACGCCGTCTCGGCCGGCGAACGGCTCGTCGCCTTCTACTCCGCCTACCGCACCGACCGCTGGGCACAGCCGGTCACCACAGCCGAGTCACGGGACAACGGTGTCACCTGGATCCCCCGGGGAAGTCTGCTCATCCCCGAGCTGCCCGACGGCGCGACGATGTACCGCGACCCGTACGTATGGCGCGAGGACGGCCGCTGGCGCATGCTGGTCGGCTCCGCCCAGGCGGACGGCCGGGCGGCGGCCCTGCTGTACGAGTCCGAAGACCTGGAACGGTGGGAGTACCGGGGCGAGTTCCTGGACCGGGCCCCGCAGCCGGTGGCACCGGATGCCGACACCGGGCTGGGCTGGGAGTGCCCGCAGTACCTGCACGCGAACGGACGCGGCGCGCTGCTCGTCGGCGCCTGGGACCCGGAACTAGGACCCCGCCGCACCGTGTTCTACCCGGGCCGCGAACAGGGCGGCCGCTTCCTCGCCGACACCCCCGCCCTCCTCGACCACGGCCCCGACTTCTACGCCCCGGCCCTGCTGGCCGCCCCCGACGGACGGTGGCTGCTGTGGGGCTGGGCCTGGGAAGCCCGCGACCCCGAGTGGGTACGCGAGGCCGGCTGGGCCGGGCTGCTGACCTTCCCACGCGAGGTGACACTCGCGGAGGACGGCTCCGTACGACAGCGACCGGCCGCGGAACTCCTCGCGCTGCGCGACGAGCGCGCGGTGACCGCCGCGGGCGAGACCAACGGAACCGCCGTACTGGGAACGGTAGGCCCGAGCTTCGACCTCACAGCCCGCCTGGAACCCCGCACCGCGACCTCGGCAACCGGGCTGCGTCTGGTCACCTCCGCGGACGGCACCGAGTACCTGGACATCAGGATCGACACCGACGCGGGCGAACTCGTCGTCGACCGCGACCACTCCTCCCTCGACCCGCGCGCCCACGGCGGCACGTTCCGCGTCCCCTGCCCCGAGATGAAGGCTGCGGCAGGTGCCCCGGTCGAACTGCGCCTGGTGGTGGACCGCTCCGTCGCCGAGCTCTACCTGCCATCGGGCCAGACCATGACCCTGCGGTTCTACCCCACCGGCGGCACACCCTGGCGGATCGAGGCCCGCTCCGGAGGCGAGGGGGTCCTCGGCTACACGGTCGGGGTCTGGAACCTGCGTCCGTACACCATGCGGTACGCGAACGACACAAACGCCGAGTCCACACTCACGGACATCGGTCTCGTCCATACCGAAGGGTTCCGGAGCCGTGCGTGAATTCCGCTTCCGTCAACCACCCCGGCTCTCCAGACATTCGAAGTCCACGAATCCCATTGGCCCATCGGCCGGTCATCAGGGCACGGAGCCCCAAAGGAATTTCCGTCCTGGGGAGGTCTCCATATGGAGATACCGAGACAAGGTTCTGCTGACAGTCGACACTCAAAGCCCTTTAGTTACCGACCGGTTGAACCTGTTCGGCCCCTGGAAGGCGCCATACCATGGCTGCCGTGGTGCGAAATCAGCAAAGGCGGACGCCGCCTGACGGGTTGTTCGAACTCGCCGCGGAATACAAAGAGATTCTCGCCTTGTTCGATGGTCCCGCCGCGATACGCCGGGTTGTGGAAACCGTGCCCGCCCTGTGCGGCGTGGATGCGGCCTGGGTCGGCGAACCCCACGGCACGGACAGTCTTGTCCTGAGGCATACGCTGAACATCCGCTCGCCCGAGGTCAATGGACTTGTCATCCCGGCGGGCCGTGGACTGGGTGGTCAGGTTCTCGTGGAACGCCGCCCGCTGTGGGTGAGGGACTACACGCGGGCGGCGACCATCACCCACCATTTCAACCCCGTGGTGCAGGCCGAGGACGTCGGCGCCATGATCGCCGTACCCATGGTCCACGGGGGCCGGCTGCTGGGTGTGCTGTACGGCGCCAACCGGTTCGCGGCGTCGTACGACGACCGGGCGACACAGCTCTTCGAGCAGGCCGGCGCACGGGCGGCGGCCGCGGCGGTCGTCGCGGAGCGAACCCGGCATGCTGCCGAGGTGGCGGTGCACGAGGAGCGGCGGCGGGTGGCCCTCGATCTTCACGACACCGTCGGGGCCATGCTCTTCACCATCGGCGCCGGAATCCGGGGTCTCCTCGCCGAACTGCCCCCTGGAGACAGGCTCCACGGTCGGCTGAGCGACCTCGAAGAACAGGCGGCCGAAGCCGCAGCCGCGCTGCGCGGGTCACTGCACGCGCTGAGCGCTCCGCCGGACCGGGTCGCGCTGGGGGTGGCCCTGCGCGGCGACTGCCGCGCCTTCCAGGAACGTACCGGCATCGTCGCCCGGCTCATCACCGTCACCGAGCTGCCGCCGCTGCCGCCAGCGCATGTCAGAGCACTCACCGACACGGCGAAGGAAGCACTGTTGAACGTGGAGAAGCACGCCCGGGCTCGATCCGTCGTGGTCAGCGTGTTCGCCGCCTCCGACGGGGTCACCGTGCGGATCGCCGACGACGGTGTGGGCCTCCCGCCTGCGGGACGAACACGCGAAGGGCTCGGCGTGGCCGCCATGTCCGAGCGTCTGGCACGGGTGGGCGGACGGCTGAGCATGGGTCGCAACGAGGACGGCGGAGTCACCGTCCAGGCGTGGGTTCCGGCATGAGCAAGGAGAAGGTGGGCGTCCTGGTCGTCGACGAACACCCGACCGTCCTTCGTCGGCACAATCCGCCAGGTGCACGCCATTCAGGACCCTTGACCCGATTCAGTCAGCCAATGCTCGAACCCCCTCGGGAATGACGCGTCCGGTTCCCTGAGTACGACAGGAACACCCACCACCCGGCGAGTGGCGGCGGGCGTCACCGCAAGGCGACTGTTCCGGCCCGGGATGAGCAGTCCGCCGTCCGACAGGACGAACTGGAAGCCCGCGGTCCAGTCATCGGCGGCCTCGGTGCATGGACGCATTTCGAGCTCGACCACCTTTGCCGAGTCCAGGCACAGGCCCGGGTCGGCGTGGCTGCGCAGCAGCCCGTCCGGGCCCAGGTCCCACAGCTGGGTGGCCACCGGCGCGCACGTGGAGGTCACCGCGGTGGCGCCGGCGACGGCCTCACGGTTCCCGATGTCGAGGCACAGACCGGTCGCCACGTTGTGGAAGCGGGCGTTCAGGACCGGGGCCGGCCGGTTGCCGCCGGGAGTGGCTTGCGCGGATGCGGCCTGCGTGGGGGTCGATTCCGCTGTCCCGTCATCGGCCCTGGGATCGGTCGGCCATCCGCTGAGGAGGACTCCGGTGACCGCTCCCACGAGGACCCCCGAGGTGACGACGATCCCGCCGAAGAGGAGGCCCGCTCGACGACGAGCCGCCCGTCGGGCACTGCGCATCCCGGCGCGGGCCACTGGCGTGTACAAGGGCCGGGATTGTGGCGGCGCATGGGGTGTGGGCACCGCCGTGGACGCACGCGCGCGGCGGGCTCGGCAGAGGGTGAGGTAGTCCTCCGCCCCGAAGCCCAGCACCGCTTCGGCGAGCAGCAAAGGCAGGCGCTCCGGCGTGCGGTCGAGCTGATCCGTGGCAGCGCGGCAGTACGCGCACTCCGTCAGGTGGTGGTGCAGGTCCGGCACGGTCTCCGTGACCTGACCGCGGTCGGTGGAGACATCGATGAGGCGGTTGTAGCGGCGGCAGTCCTGCTCGGGAGCGAAGTCGAGGTGGGCCTGGCGGCACACGGTTCGTAACTGAGCGCGGGCCCGGTGGAGTTTGATGCGGGCCGTGGCCAGGTCCAGTCCGGCATGGGAGGCGGCCTCCGCAAGGTCCTCCGCCTCGACTTCGGTGTGCCACAGCAATGACCGCAGTTGTTCCGGAAGCTGCTGGAAGCCATGGAGGAGCAGGTGCCGTTCGCGCCGCAGGACGGTCGCGGACGGCACCTGCCCGTCCGCCCCGGTGCGCAGGCCCTCCCGCAGATCGAACCGCCGTTCGTCGGCGTCCCACTCCTCGGCGGTCTCGATGACGGCTCCGAGCAGATGGCAGCGCCACGGCCAGCTCGGCCCGGCCGCGCTGTCGAGCTGCCGCCGGAACGCCGCCTGTGCGAGCGCCTTGGCGGCCTGGGAGGAATTCGTGCACAGCGTCGTGTACTCCAGGACGGGCGCCCAGTGCCGTGCGAGCAGGTCCGTCACGAGAGGTGAGACCGTCGACGGCCGCGGCCCAGTACGGAGCGGGTGAGAAGGCCGCTCCTCGGCGTCGACGTCGGCCCGGCCGTCATCGCCGGTCACCGGCCGACCGTGCTCGGTGCCGTCGCGGCCCACCTGCGTAGTGCGTTTCAGAAGCATCCGAGCCCCCGTCGCCACGTACCCACTGCTACACAGGGCGATCTTGCGCCCGTGGGCAACTGTGCGGAAGCTCCACTCGGAGGTCTCCATCCGCAGACGGACACCGTCCCGTTGCACGGATCCCCGCGGCACCTCGCACGGAGAGGGCCCCGCGCGGTTCCCTCCCCCGCACGGGACCCGTGGCCGGGTGGACGGCCTTTCGCAGCCGTTCCCCGGACCGCCGTCACGCCCTGGTTCAGGCGGGCCGCGTCGTGAAGATCGCGGCCGCTCGGGCGGGCAGTCGGTAGCTGTAGGTCGTGGCACCCCACCGGACGTCGAACGTGGCAGGGTCGGCGCCGGAGTTGTACGCCACCGACAGCCGGGTGCCGTCGGGCAGGGTCGCGTTCTTGCGCTGGACACCGCCGTTGGTGGCCGCGGTCGAGGGCGAAGCCGCGGTGGCCGACCCGTCGGGAGCGAGAACGGACACCTCGTGGATGGACCACCAGCTACCGGATGCGGACCTGTTGACCACCCGTATGTAGCGGGCGCTCGTGGCGGGCAGCTGGATCCGGGTCACGGTGCTGCCCGGTCCGGTGGCGATCGGTCGGCCCCAGGTGGCGCCGTCGTCGGAGGCGTACACCTCGTACTGGCCGGCGAAGTCACCGGACGAGGCGGTGCTGTCCAGGACGATCTGGCTGAACGTCCGCTTCGAGCCCAGGTCGACCTGGAACCAGTCCCCGGACTGCATGCCGTGCCCGGAGCTCCACCGGGTGGCGGGGTCGCCGTCGATGGCCTTGGACGGCGGGTCGTCGGTGCTGCTTGACGAGGCCGATGCCTGCCGGGCGAGCAGGCCCTGTCGCAGGTGATCACGCTCGTCGGCGCCGCGGTCGCGGCTGTAGGCCGCGCTCTCGGCCGAGAGCGTCACCGAGGGCCACCCCGCCCATGAGTACTTCCGCGACGGCTACGCCAGTCTGCGCACCCTGGTCACCGAAGCACTCCTGGCAGACCTCGCGGGCACATCCAGCTGACGGTCAGTGCGGCAGGCGGGGCGTGATCTGGCGGGCCAGCGGTACGAGCTGGTCGGTGCCCTTTGATCCGTTTGATCCGCCGGTCTCCGCGAGGGTGAGTACCCAGACGCGCGCGCCGTTGCGCCACACCAAGAAAGCGATGTTCTGCGCCTGTTCCACAACGTAGCCGCGTTCACTGAAGGCGGCCTGTCCCAGCCCGGAGACTTCCGTGACCCGTACGTCACGCATGCCTGCCGACGAGGGGTCCTTGACCAGGCTGTGCGCCGCGGAGAGCTCGGCGTCGTAGGAGCGCGTGGCGGGGGTGAGGCTCAGCAGAGCCGTGCCGTCGGCATTGGCGTAGCTGCAGACATCCGGGGCGGTGCCTTTGTTGGGGTCGACCTGAGTTGCGGGCTGCAGGTCGGGCCGTACCTTTCGGGCCGCGGTCAGGTCGAAGGCGGTGCACAGTCGCGACGGCGGCAGTGTCCTGACCGAGGGGGAAGGAGCGGAGACGGGAGTCGGGGAGGCGGCCGAATGCTGGGCAGGGTCGGGAGCCGAGGAGGCGTTGTCGCTGGTACAGGACGTCAGCAGAGCGCACAGGGCGACGGCGGTGGCCGGGAGGGCGGCGCGTACGGAACGGCGCAGGTTCATGGGAGGGGTTCCTCGCGAGGTCGAGAGGGTGCACCGACCAGCGGGTCGGAACGGGGGCGGGGGCCGGCCCGGCCCGTACACCGTGGGCACACGGGATAGCGAGGCCGGGCCGGCCCGGGCGGTCAGGAGTAGACGTTGTACGTCCCGTAGTCCCTGACCCGGAGGTTGGTCTGCCACTTGCCCCACTGGTAGTCGCCGTCCCACCAGAACCGCTGCTTGCCGTCACCGCAGGTGGAACCGTCGGTCCGGAAGGCACCGACAAAGGTGCCCTGGGTCCAGCGGCGCTCCACGACGGAGACGGGCTGGGCGTACTGCCCCGGCTGCAGGTTGACGGTGAAGCTGTAGGTGGTGGTCGTGGACCCGTTGCGCCCGTAGGAGGGGGTGAGACTGCCGAGTACGTCCTTCACGTACGGGATGGGGACGTTGATGCTGAGGCCGACCTGCCACTGCCAGCCCGCCGTCTTCGACTCGTCCCAGCGGTAGGAGCAGCTGGGAACATTCCAGGGGCACCGGAACGTGGGCCCTCGCCATACCGAGTCCTGCCAGGTCTTGCGGTCCTGGGTCTGCCCCTTCGCCCAGGTGGTGTCGCCCTTGCGGAAGCTGTAGCCGTCCGACTTGAAGCACCAGGTCCGCGCCGAGGCAGTGCCCGGAGCGGCCAGCAATATGAGGGGAGCGAGACCCAGACTCATGGCCGGCGCAAGCCAGCGGCGGCGCCGGCTGTTCTTCTGGCTCTTCATCTGCCTCTCGGCAGGCTTCCCGTCATGGGTCGCCTCAGTGGGGGGCTGCACTTGATTACTCCTGTGGTCATGTGGGTCGTGAATTGCACGCGGGTGCGGCAAGGCTTTTCTCGGGTCTTCCGGCTCAGGCGTTCCGGCTCAGCCGGAGTAAGCCTTGAGCACCCACCACTGGTCCTGGCTCGGGCCGACCCAGTAGCCGTGCCAGGCGCCGGACTTGGACCAGCCCTCGCAGTTCTTGGCGGTGTACGCCGTGACGGAGACCTTGTCTCTGCCGGAGAACCACACCTGGGAATAGGTGCTGGTGTGACCGCCGGGCCTGGAGCCGATCAGGCACCGGTTCCATGTCCTGCCGTTGGGCTGCGTCACGTTGAGGCGCCAACTGTGGACGCCATGGGTGTGGTTGTCGATCCAGACGCACCCGGTGAAAACGGGTGAGTTGCAGTGCGGAACGGCGCTCGCCGGGCCTGCGCCCAGGGCCAGGTAAGCCGCGGCGATTCCTGCGACGCCGACGATGCTGGCAACGCTCTTACGGAGTGAACGGGACAAAGCGCCCGCTCCCTTCTTCTTGGTCGGTCTACGTGTGTCTGTTCGGCGCGATTCGGTTCGCGTGATCACGCGCTCGACTCCGCCGCCGCCTCACGCGTCGAGCAGGCGGTCGGCAAGCTCTCGCTTGAGGATCTTGCCGGTCGCGGTCATGGGCAGCTCCTCCCGGAACTCGATGATCCGGGGGTACTTGTGGCCGGCCATGTTCTGCCGGCACCAGGCGACGAGGTCCGCCTCGGTGAGCGCGGCTCCGGGCCGGCGGATGACGAAGGCTTTGACCTCTTCTCCGTGGCTCACGTGGGGCACTCCGACGACGGCGGCGAGGCTGACGTCCGGGTGGGTGTGGATCACCTCTTCGAGTTCACGGGGGTAGACGTTGAAGCCGCCGCGGATGATGAGGTCCTTGGTGCGGTCGACGACGTAGACGTAGCCGTCCGCGTCGCGCCTGCCGATGTCGCCGGTGCTGAACCAGCCGTGGGGATCGATGGCCTCCGCCGTCGCCTGGGGGCGGTTGAGGTAGCCCTTCATCACGTTGTGCCCCCGGATGCGGATCTCGCCCGGTTCGCCGACCTCGGCCTCCGTGCCGTCGCGCCGGACGACCCGCACCTCCACACCCCATGCAGGAAGCCCGACCGAGCCGGGTTTGCGGGGCCGGTCGATGCGGTTGAACGTCGCGATGGGGCTGGTCTCGGAGAGGCCGTAGCCTTCCAGGATGGGCACGCAGAAGCGTTCCTCGAAGCCCTTCAGCACCTCCACCGGAAGGGCCGATCCACCGGAGACCCCGAGGCGCAGGTTCGCCGCGATGGCCGCCAGGGCCGGTCCGTCGACGCCCTCGTGGTTCAGGAGGGACCAGTACATGGTGGGTACTCCGGCGAAGAAGGTGACGTGTTCACGCACCATCAGCTCCAAGGCGGCCTGGGCCTCGAAGCGCGGCATGAGCACGATGGTCGTACCCGTCGCGAATCCCGCGTTGAGCTGCGCGGTCTGCCCGAAGGAGTGGAACAGCGGCAGCGCCAGCAGTTGGACCTCGTCGGGCACCAGCGCGAAAAGGCGGCTCGCCAGCAGTGCGTTGTGGACCATGTTGCTGTGCGTCAGCTCGGCGCCCTTGGGGGAGCCTGTGGTACCGCTGGTGTAAAGGATGACCGCGGTGTCGGTCTCCCTCGTCTGTACGGTGTCGAACGCGGCGGGCATCCCATCGATGAACTCGGCGAGCGTCGTCGTCCGCGTGTTCTCCGGCCCGGTCACATCGGAGGGCGCGCCAGTCAGCAGCACGAAATGCTCACAGCCCGGCGTCGACTCGAACGCCCGCAGCCCCACCTCGGCCATCGGCAGCTGGTCCGTGCCCTCGAAGCAGAAGTAGGCGGTCGCTCCGGAGTCCTGGAGGTGGTACGCGATCTCCCGCTCGGTGAGCAGGACGTTCAGCGGTACGACGGTCGCGCCGGCCTTGAGGATGCCGTAGTAGACGACGGGGAAGTACGGCAGGTTGGGGCAGCTCAGGGCCACCCGGTCGCCGGGCCCGATACGGCGAGCAGCCAGTGCCGCCGCGACCCGGCTGGCCTCGGCGTCGATCTGCGCGTACGTCAGCCGTGTGTCACCCAGCACCACGGCGTCGCGGTCGGGCGCCTCGCGTGCGGTGTTTTCCAGCAGGACGGCGAGGTTGAGCATGGGTGTCTCCTCGGAGGAAGCGGTACGGCTGTGTGGCTAGCGGGCCGTGAAGAAGGAGCCCGGGCCGGCCGGGGTGGCCCTCGCGACGGGTTCGGCACGCGGGCTTCCGATCGCGCCCTCCACGGCGACGCGGTGCTGAAGGTCGGCGAACTTCCGGACGTCGGGCGGTCTGCGGTCGAGGAAGGAGCCGAGCCAGCCGAGCAGGAAGCCAAGGGGGATGGAGACGATTCCGCAGTACCGGAGCGGGAAGACGGCGAAGTCCGCGGCCGGCAGCAGGGAGGTGGAGCTCCCCGACAGCCCGGGCGACAGGGCCCACAGCGTCAGGCTGGAGACGAGCCCTCCGTAGAGCGTCCAGCATGCTCCCCTGCTGGTGAATCCGCTCCAGTACAGGGTGTACAGCAGCGCGGGCAGGACGGTCGACGCGGCGACGGCGAAGGCCAGCGCGACAAGTGTGGTGACGTTGATGTCCTGGGCGTACATGGACAGCGCCGTGGCGATCACGCCGATCAGGACGGCCGCGGTTCGGGCGAGGCCGACCTCCCGGGTCTCCGGTGCCCGGCCCTGCCTGAACGCGGCCTGGTACAGGTCGTGCGCCACGGCGGCGCAGGCGGCGAGTGTCGTCCCCGACACCACCGCGAGGATCGTCATGAAGGCCACGCAGGAGATCACGGTCAGCAGGACCGTGCCGCCGAGCTGGTCCGCCAGCAGGAACGTGGCGGTGTTGCCGCTCGGGCTCTCGCGTGTGATGCGGGCCGGTCCGACCAGGGCTCCCGCCCCCAGGCCGATGAGCGCGGCCATCAGGCAGAACGCGAGGGTGAGGAGAGCCGCCCAACGGACCGTTGCGCGCGCCGCGCGCGCCGTGGGCACCGCGCTGATCCGCATCAGCAGATGAGGCAGTCCGGCCGCGCCGAGCACGATGGCCAGTTGCAGGCTCAGCCCGTCGACCCTGCTGACCGCATCGCTCCCGACGGCCGCCCCGGGATTCAGGAACCGGTCCCCGGCGCCACTGTTGACCGCCGCCCGGTGCAGGACCTCGCCCGGGTTCCAGCCGGCCTCGGACAGCACCCGGTACGCCAGGAGCAGGCCGCCGCCCACCAGCAGACCGGCCTTCAGCAGCTGTACGACGGTGGTGGCCCGCATGCCGCCGATGGCCACGTAGAGGATCATCACGAAGCCGAGCGCCGCGACCATGCTCCGCTCGGCCGCCACCCCGGTCAGGCCCAGCACCGGTGCGGCCAGGGCGCCCGCGCCGACGAGTTGGGGGATGAGGTAGAGCAGGCAGATGACGAGCGTGGCCAGCCCGGCGGCGGCATGCACCGGGCGCGGGTTCAGCCGCCGGGCCAGACAGTCTCCGACGGTGAAGCGGCCCGTGCTGTGGTACGGCTCGGCGATCAGGAACTGGATGACGATCCAGCTGACGACCGGCCCCAAGAGGAAGATCATCATGCCGTCGTAGCCGGTCAACGCCACCAGACCCGGCGTACCGAGGAGGGTGGCGGCCGACATGTAGCTGCCGAAGAGGGCCAGCCCGGCCCGGGCCGGGGACAGCCGCCGGTCGCCGAGGTAGAAGCCGCCGTCGGCGCCGTCGGCGCCGTCCCCCGTGGTGACCAGCACGGCCAGGAACAGCGCGCAGCAGACGAAGGGCGCGAAGACGGTGAAGACGTGGAAGGACGGGGCGGCGGTCAGTTCGAGGGCGAGGCTCATCGGGCGCCCCCTGCGTGGCTCTTCAGCTCCTCGGTGACGGGGTCGACGTGGGAGGCGCAGTAGCGGATGTACCAGTGAACGGCGACCGCGGTGGCTGCGCACAGCGCGAGGCCTCCGGCGAGGCCGACGGACAGCCGGCCGATCAGGACCAGACCCATGAACTCCGGTGCCAGGGCGGCGAGTACGACGTTGAGCAGGAAGAGGCCGAGGACGGCGCCCGTGACGGACCGAACCGGCCTGAGCCGCGCGCCGCGCAACGCGAGCAGGTCGGCCACGGGGTCGTCGACCCGCTCGTCCCGGCGATTCCAGGGCTCTCCGCCCAGTTCGTGCCAGGGATCGCGGTGGTCGGGATGGGGGGTGGCGCGAGGTGTCATGAGGGCTACGTGTCCGTCCGGGGCGACTGGCCTGCGGGGTACGGACGCATCCTGGGCGTGTGCGCGGACGCCGGGCAGCCCCATGCGGAGGTCTCCACATGGAGATGGCGTTCCGGAACGAAAAAGATGACCATGGGGCAGGAGGAGTCTTCGTCCCCGGATGATGGACCTGGCGAGACCGACGGGGGGTGCCCGAGCATGACCGGTCTTGTGGACGGGCAGGACCAACTCGCGCTGCCGGACGAGCTGTTCGAGCTCACCGAAGGCTACAGGGAGATCCTCGCGCTCCTCGATGGGCCCGCCGCGATGCGCCGGATCGTGGCGACGGTACCCACTGTGTGCGGCGCGGACACGGCCTGGGTCGGCGAACCGGAAGGCCCGGACGAAATCGTCCTGAGGCATCCGCTGAACCTGCGGACCGACATGGTGGACGGACTCGTGGTGCCCGTCGGCTGTGGTCTGGGCGGCCAGGTCCTCGTCGAGCGCACACCGAAGTGGGTGCGCGACTACCAGCACGCTCAGAGCATCACCCACCACTTCAAGTCAGTGGTGGAGGCCGAGGGCATGACCTCGATGATCGCCGTTCCCATGGTCTACGAGGACCGGCTGCTCGGCGTGCTGTACGGCTCCAACCGCTACGCGGCGTCGTACGACGACCGAGCCACGCAGCTCTTCGTACAGGCCGCTGCCCGCGCGGCGGCTGCGGTGGTCGTCGCGGAGCGGGCTCGGCACGCCGCCGAGATCGCGGTGCACGAGGAGCGCCGCCGGGTCGCCCTCGATCTCCACGACACCGTCGGGGCCATGCTCTTCACGATCGGCGCGGGCATCCGCAGGCTGGCCGAGGAACTGCCGCCGGGGGACGCGCTGCAAGGGCGGCTCAGCGACCTGGAGCAGCAGACGGCGGAGGCGGCAGCCGCGTTGCGCACGTCGCTGCACGCGCTGAACGTTCCGCCGGACAACATCGCCGGCTGTGTGGCGCTGCGCGGCGACTGCCGGGCTTTCCAGGAACGCACCGGCATCATTGCCCGACTCATCACGGTCACCGATGTGCCGCCGCTGCCGCCGGCCCACGTCAGAGCCCTTGTCGGCACGGCACGGGAGGCCCTGCTGAACGTGGAGAAGCACGCCCGGGCCCAGTCCGTCGTGGTCAGCGTGTTCGCGGGCGCGGGCGGGGTCACGGTGCGGATCGCGGACGACGGCGTGGGGCTTCCGACCGCCGGGAACAGCTCGGAAGGACTGGGTATGCAGGCCATGTCCGAACGACTGGCACGCGTGGGCGGACGCCTGAACGTGGGCCGCAACGAGGACGGCGGCGTCACGGTACAGGCGTGGGTCCCCGCATGAGCCGGGAGGAGTCGGGTCGGCAGAACCCGAGCCGGGAGACGACAGGCGACGAGGAGAAGGTGAGCGTCCTGGTCGTCGACGACCACCCCATCGTCCTGGACGGCGTCACGGTGGCCCTCAGCAACACCCCGTGGATCGCCGTCGCGGGATTCGCCCGATCCGGGAGAGAAGCCGTCACCGCGGTCGAGCTCCTGCGCCCCGACATCGTCCTCCTCGACCTGCGCCTGCCCGACATGCTCGCACCCGAAGTGGTCCGCGAACTGCGCGCCCACCGTCCCGGCGTCAAAGTCGTGATCTTCACCGCGTATCCCGAGCACGCCGCGCTGAACGCGGCCCTCGACGCCGGAGCGCACGCGGTCATCCTCAAGGACACGGAGCGTGCCGACCTCGTCGACACCATCCGGCGAGTGAACGCCGGCGAGCGCGTCGTCTCCACCAGCCTCGAGCAGGACGTGAACGTCCTGCTGGCCAAACGGCTCAGGGAGCGCGGACTGACCCGCCGCGAGTACGACATCCTGCGCCGCATGGCGATGGGCGAGACGAACCCGGAGATCGCCGAAGCCCTCGGTCTCACCCGGAACACGGTCAAGACGTACGTGCAACGAACCCTGGAGAAACTGGGCGCCCGCAACCGCATCGAGGCGCTCACCCGCGCCAACGAATGCGGAATCCTCTAGAGCCCCGGCCCTCATAGGGATTGCTCACGCGACGCCGCCCGTGTGCCCTTCGACGGCTCTGCATCGGAACGCGCTCCCCTGACGGACAGCCTCGCGGCCCGCCGTGTTGGCAGTCCGTCGTCGACCATGGCACGAACAGGCTTGGACACTCTTCCGTACGCGCGTGGTCGAGCTTCCCGCAGGTCGGGCCCGCGCTCAGGATGAGGTGACGGCGAGGACACGGCCCAGTGCGCTGTCGGGGCGGGTGGTGAGTTCGTCCCAGGTGCCTTCCTCCGTGATGCGGCCGGCTTCGAGGACGGCGATGCGGTCGGCGCGGCGGATGGTGGCGGGGCGGTGGGCGATGACGATCGTGGTGCGGCTCTCCTTGCCGAGCGCGGTGGCGAGCTGGGCGTCGCCGGCGTTGTCGAGGTGGGCGGTGGTCTCGTCGAGGACGAGGACGCGGGGCCGCTTGAGCAGCGCGCGGGCGAGGGCGATCCGGGCGCGCTGGCCGCCGGAGAGGGTGGAGCCGCGCTCGCCGACGAGGGTTTCCATGGGGGCGATGCGGTCGACGCCGCACAGCCGGGCGGTTTCGGCGAGGAGGTCGTCGTCCGCCTCTGGTGCGGCGAGCCGCAGGTTGTCGGCGAGGGTGCCGTGGAAGAGGGGGGTGTCCTGGCCCACCACGGCGACGGCTCGTCGGAGTTCGGCATCGCTCAGATCACGTACGTCGACGGGCTCGCCGTCGCCGGGTATCAGGTGGACGGTGCCCTTGGACGGGTCCCAGAAGCGGGCCAGCAGGTGGGCGCAGGTCGACTTGCCGGCCCCCGAGACACCGACCAGGGCGAGGGTCTGCCCTCCGCGGACTGTCAGTTCGACTCCGTCCAGCACGGGTTGACCGCCGTAGTCGAAGCTCACCTGGTGCAGCCGGACGCCCAGCGGACCGGGGGGAAGCGGGCGGGGTGCGGCGGGCCGCGGGGCGAGAGCGGGGGCCTGCACGGCCGCGCCGACGCGGGCGGCGGCGGCGCGCAGTCCCACTGCCTGGCTCAGCGCCCGAGCCGACTCGGCGACGGGGCCCAGCACCGACAGGGCCAGCGCCATCGCCGCCGGTGCCCAGGCGCCGTGCAGGCGCCCGGAGGTCACGGACTGTGCCGCGGCGGCCACCACGCCGAGGACCGCGAGCACGATGAGGAGGTCGCGGACCGCGGCGGCCATGGCCTCCCAAGTGGCCTCGGCCCTCTGGGCCTCCCCCACCTGCCGGCCCTGTTCGGCGAGTCGGCGGCGCCGCTCGGCCATCCCTCCGAAGGCGAGCAGCTCACGCAGCCCGTCGACGGTCTCCACGGTGTCGGCCGACAGCTTCGCGGCGGCCGCCCGGGTGCGGGCTCCGCGCGCCGCACGTCCGCGCGCGTCGGCGAAGGGCGCCGCGGCGAGCAGCGCGGCAACCGGCAACACCGCCGCCAGCAGCCATGGCTCCACCGTGGCCAGAACAGCGGCGCCGCCGGTGAACACGGCTCCCGATGCGAGGAGTTGGGCGGTGGTGTGGGCGTAGAAGAACTCCAGTGCCTCGACGTCGGCCATGGCGGTGGCGGCAAGGTCCCCGCTGCGGCGGCCGGCGACGCGGGCGGGCGCGCTGCGGGCGAGCCCGTCGAAGACCCGCACACGCAGTTCGGCCAGCACTCGGTAGGCAAGGTCGTGGCTGAGGTCCATTTCGCGCCAGGTCATCAGGGCGCGTACGACGACGAGGACGGTGAGCGCGGTGACCGTACCGGCCGAGGGGGCGCGATCCTCGATGACGGCGGTTCCGACGGTGTGTGCGGCCAGCGTCAGCAACGTGACGAGTGAGCCCTGTTCGATGAGTGCGGCGCCGCACGTGCGGGCCATCATGATCCGGTGCCCGGCGAGGGCGGGGAGCAGGGCGCGCAGTGAGCCGCGTGCGGGCAGATCGGTGGTGGTGCTGCTGCTCATGCGGCGAGCCCTCCCTGGTGAGCGTGGCCCGCCTTGACGAGCTCCGCGTAGACGCCCCCGGCTGCCACGAGGGTGGTGTGCTCGCCGACGGCGTCCACGCGTCCGCCGTCGAGGACGACGATGCGGTCGGCGTGCCGGACGGCGGCGAGCCGGTGGGCGACCACGAGGACGGTCCGGCCCCCCGCGGCCTCCAGCAGTTCACGGACGATGTCGGCCTCGCGGCGTTCGTCGACCGCGCTGGTGGCCTCGTCGAGGACGAGCACCGGAGCGTCGGCCAGCAGGGCCCGCGCGAGGGCGAGCCGCTGGCGCTGGCCGCCGGACAGGGTGGCGCCCCGTTCGCCGAGGACGGTGGCGTAGCCGTCGGGGAGGGAGGCGATCTCGTCGTGGATGCCGGCGGTGCGTGCGGCGCGCGTCAGCTCGTCGTCCGTGGCGCCCGGCCGGGCCAGGCGCAGGTTGTCGGCGATGGTGGCATGGAAGAGGTACGTCTCCTGGGAGACGACGGCGATGCCCTGCCGCAGCGAGTCCAACGCGAACTCGGTCACATCACGGCCGTCGAGGGTGATCCGGCCGCCTTGCGGGTCGTGGTGGCGCCGGAGCAGGGCGAGGAGCGTGGACTTGCCGGCGCCGGACGGGCCGACGATCGCGGTCGTACGTCCGGCCTCGGCGGTGAAGGAGACGCCGCGGAGCGCGGGCGTATCGGCACCGTCGTAGGTGAACTCGACGTCTTCGAAGCGCAGTTCGGGCGGGCCCGGCCAGTGCGCCGCTGCCGTTCCCGTGTCGGGGACGGCGGGTTCGGCGGTGCGCAGCGCCCGGAGCCCGTCGGCGGCCGATACGCCCAGGTAGCCGGCGTGCCATTCGCGGGACAGGTCGCGGACCGGACGGAAGCACTCGGAGGCCAGGAGCAGCACCAGGTATGTGCCGGTCGCCGTGGTGGATCCGGAGACGGCCGACCAGGAGGCCAGCAGCGCGGCGGCCGCGGTGCCGCCCTGGATGGCCAGGTCGGTGAGGCCGGTGTCGACGAGGGACACACGCAGCTGGGCGACGGTGGCCCGGTGCAGCGCCGCCGACCGCTTCTCCAGCCGCTCCCGCGTGCGCCCGACGGCGCCTGCGGCCCGCAGGGCGGGCATGCCCTGAAGTGCTTCGAGGTAGTCGGCGCCCAGTTCCTCGTAGGTGTCCCAGTGCTCCTTGCCGCGCCGGGCCAGGAGCCGGTCCCAGGCGCGCGGCCCGACCAGGGCCAGCAGGAGTGCGGGGACGAGGCCGAGGAGGGCGGCCGGTTCGATGACCACCAAGGCGGCGAGCAGCAGGGGCGGCACGGTGAGGGTGATCAGGAGCTGGGGTAGGTAGCGGGAGACGTAGGCGTCGACGCCCTCCACGCCGTCGACGAGGGTGGTGCGGACGGCTCCGGCGCGGGCGTTGGTCAGGTGCGCGGGGCCCAGCCGTCCGAGGTGCGCGAGGAGTTCGTCCCGCAGAGCGACCCTGACCCTGGCCCCGGCGCGGGTGGCGGTGCGCCGTTGCCGGTTGCCGAGCCCGGCGCGTGCGGCGACGACGCCGAGCACCGCGCTGAGGAGCAGCGGGAGCCGGTCCGTTTCACCGCGGGCCAGGTCGGCGAGGGCCACTGCCAGCAGTACGGCCTGCGCGAGGTGGGTGAGAGTGACGGCCGCCTGTAGGAGGGTGGCCGCGACCAAGGGGCGCCTGGCGTGCCGTGCGGCGCGGCGCAGCTCGGGGTGGACGATCACGAGGTCTTCTCCTCGTCGGGGTGGGTGGTGCCGAGGGCCAGGCCGTGGACGATCCAGTCCCGGTCCGGTGGGGCGCCGAGGGCAGCGCCCAGGTCCGCCTGCTGCCAGGAGCCGACGGGCCGGGCGGCCAGCCCGTGTCGTACGGCGGCCAGGTGGGCGAGGTGGACGGCGAAGCCGGCCCGTAGGTGCGTTCGGCGGATCAGCGCGGCGTCGGCGTCTGCCGGGCAGCCGTACGCGAGGAGGACGGCGCCCGCGTCCGCGATCCACGCCTGACCCGCGGCCCAGACGGCGAGCGTCGGCCGGGCCTCCCCCGCCGCGAGCCGCCGCAGTGTGCCGTCGGGGGCCGACTCCACCAGTTCGGGCCGCGGTTCGCCCACGGCCGCGCACCAGGCGAGGTCACCGGCGCTCGCCTGGACGGCGGTGGCGAGCACCGCACGCAGAACGTCCCGTGACGGGGTGCCGGTGAGCGGTGTCGCGGCGCTGCGGCGAGCCAGCAGCTCGCCGGGGGCGGGCCTGTCCATGGGCCGGCTCGGCCCCTCAGGCTGAGAAACCCGGCCTGCCTTCTGCGGCAGGGTGAAGTGCAGTGCGGCCAGAGGGCCATCGCTCAGCCCGTCCAAGCGGAGTACAGGCTCTGCCATGTCCAGCGCACGGGCCGCGAGCCACAGCGCCGCGGCGACGTGCCCGGTGTCCAGCAGCATCAGCGGCCAGGCGCGGTGGCCGTAGTGGGAGACCGTGCGCCGTGGGGTGACGGAGAGTTCGACGGTCGCCCCGGGCAGCGTGCCGTCCGCTTCGGGACCGAGGCGGTGCACGCGGTGGCCCAGCGGGTCGTAGCCGTAGCGCCCGGGCGGCAGCGGGCAGCCGGTGCCCACGACGAGCACGGCGTCCACCGGGTGCAGCCCGCCGGCGGACGGGGCGGGCCGCAGCCGCCCGGAGCCGTCCGAGGCCGCCAGGGAGAGGCGGAGCAGTCGGCCCAGGTCCAGCTGCCCGGGGGCGGCCTGCGGCAGGGCGTGCGGCGGTCCCGGCCACGCGCGGACGACGGGACCGGCGGACGTGTCCGGGCCGGGCCGCTCGGGTGAACGGGCGCGGGCGAGGGCGGTGACGAGGTCCACGCGCTCAGGAAGGAGGTCCACGGGGAGGAGGTCCTTCACATGTGCGGCGGAGGAGCCAGCGTGTAGTCCTCCGGCGCGCTGGGCGCGGTCGTCCGCCAGCCGCGGGTGACGGCCGCCTCGGCCAGGCGCGGGCAGCCGAAGTAGCCGAAGGCGGCGGGGGCGTTGGGCAGGAGCCCGGAGACGAGGACCCGGGCGACGCGCAGCGACGTCTCGGCCACGTCCTCGGTGGTGAGGTCGAACGTCATGATGCGGTGGCCGCCCTCGTGGAGGGCGCGCTCCAGCCGGTCCCGGCTGCCGGGCTCGACCGCGTCGATGGAGACGGTCCCGTGCGCGGGGTCGGTGAACCGCCGGGCCTCGGGCGTCATCCGTTCGTCCAGCCACACCTGGACGTGCGCGCCCAGGTCCCGTACGTGCTCGAACTGTTCGCCGCACACGTCGAGATAGCGGCCGTCCTCGCGGTGGTCCAGGTACAGCCCGCGGGCGAGCAGCCCGGCCTCGACGGCCTGGAACACCCAGCCGTCGGGGTCGGTGAGACCTCGGGTGAAGACCCAGGTGTGGACGGCTTCGAGGACGGCCTTGCGGGCGGCCTCGGCCGGGTCGTACTTGCAGGCGAAACCGGCGGCGTACAGGCCGAGCCGGGGGTCGTGGACGAGCGCGGCCATGCAGGGGGCGAACTCCGAGGGCATCTCGACGAGATGGACGTCGAGCGCGGATCCGGCGAGGTCGTCGGTGAGGCCGGGCACGGTGCCCGGATCGATGCCGCGGGCAGGGCCGTCGAGGTGCCACCACAGTTCGAGCGCGTCGCGTTCGACGATCTCCAGCAGGCCGCGCTCGGCCGCGTCGTCGAAGCCCTGCCCGGTGGCGATGCCCGCGTAGTTGAGGTGGTGGGTGCGCGGCAGTGAACGCAACTCGCCTTGGCGCCAGTTGAGGTGGGTGAGGGCGACGGGCGCCCAGACCTCGACGGCCCCGCCCTCGGGCAGCCGTTCGGTGCCACGCGTCCACAGGTACGGCGTGTCGGCGGTGAGGGGCGGTAGGGGAACTTCTCCCGGGCGTACTGCCAGTCGGCGTAGGCCGGCAGTTCGTCCGGCCCGTACAGCCGCAGCCCCTTCTCGGTCAGTTCGGCGGCCGTGGCACGCAGGGGGGCGTCGGGATGGCCGGGCGGCGGCACCCGGTTGCCGCAGTACCGCTCGATCCCTTCGGCTATCGCGGCTGTTCGAGAACTCTCGGGGTCGCCGAAGGTGGTGCCCAGCGACACCCGGTCGGCGGGCCACAGGCCGAGGAGGCGGGCGTCGGCGATCTCGGCGGTGAGCGCGGTGTAGCGGGGCGGTGCGCCCACGGGGTGCTCGACGGGCTTGACGTCGCGGACGATGCCGCAGACGGGGTCGACGAGTGCTTCGAGCGGCAGCGCCGTCATCGCGGGATCTCCTCTGCGGGATGGGCGGACGTGGGACGGGATCGGAGCACGGGCAGCCGGAGCGCCACGCTCCCGGCGTCGACCTCGCGCCGGGAGGGGAGCAGCCGGGTGGCCGTGACCGGGTCGTCGCCGGTGTGGGGGTTGCGGGCGTGGGCCGGGAAGTGGTGCCCGGCGATCTCCAGGCGGAGCCGGGTGCCCGCGGGCAGCCGCCGCGCGAGCCGGCCGAGTCCTACGGTGAACTCGGCTTGCCTTCCTGGCGGTTCCTCGCGCCGGACGACCCCGACGCCGAGCCGCTGAACAACCCCCTCGGGGGTGAGCGCGACGAGCCGGACGGCCCAGTCGGCGGACGGCGTGTGGGCGGTCGCCCGCAGCCGCACCTCCACGGGCCCGACCACGTCCAGCGGACGCGGCAGCGGCGGAGTGACCAGCAGGCAGCGGTCGGGCGGACCGTTCGTGGGAACGGCCAGGTCCTCGGACGACACGGGGCGTTCGGGATCGGCCGTCAAGGAGCAGCCGTGCAGCAGACGTACGTTCTGCGTGCGCGGCTCTCCCTCTGCGTCGGCGGGCACCCACAGAGTGCTGCCGCCCAGGCCGACCACGCCACGCCGCCCGGGAGCGAGGTCCCCGGCGAGAGCGCGGCGGGCCCATCGCACGTAGAGCTCGCCGAGGCTCACCCGGTGCGCCGGATCGGCGTCGGGTCCGGGCTCCGCGACGAGGCCGTGCCCCCAGGGTCCCAGCAGCAGCCGCGCCGACGGACCGCCCCAGCGGCGCCACAGCGTCACAGTGTCCTCGGTGAAGTGGTCGTGGTGGCCGCCCACCGCGAGCAGGGGCATCCCGGCGTACTCCGCTCTTGAGAGAAGCAGGCCGCGTTCGCGGTGCCGCCACAGGCCCGGCCACGAGGGCAGGCTCCGGCCGAGCCGGTCGGGGAGGCCGGTCAGCGGCAGATGGGTGAGCAGGCCGGGGTCCGCGGCGAGGGCCTTGTCCAGGGCGTTGCCGTCGGAGTCCGGCCGGTCGCCGTGGGCCGCCCACCATCCGGCGCGGGCCAGCAGCCGTTCCACGCCGGAGGGCTCGCGGGCCGTCTCGGCGGGGCCCAGCGCGGGCACGGCGGCGATGACGGCGTCGGGCCGGGCGTCCGTGGGCGCGTCGAGCGCGAGCGCGAGGGCGCAGTGGGCGGCATAGGAGGCGCCGACGGCGACCAACCGCCCGTCATTCCATGGCTGTCGGCGGATCCAGCGGGCGGTCGCCGCTCCGTCGGCGGCCTCGTTCTCGTACGGGTGCCACTCCCCCGGCGACGTGTGCCGGCCCCGTACGTCCTGGACCAGTGCGGCGAACCCGCGGCGGGCCCAGCCGCGCAGCTCGGCGCGGTGCCGTGTCCGGTCGTAGGGCGTGCGGATGAGGACGGCCGGGAAGGGGCCGTCGCCGTCCGGGAGGTGGATGTCGGTGGCGAGCCCTTCGACGGCCACGGTGAACAGCGTCATCCGGCCTGCTTCGGCGTCGGGGCGACGTCGGGAACGGGCAGCACCGGGTGCTCGGTGACGGTCAGCGTGCGCAGGTCGACGCGCCGGAGCCGGCGCCGGGCCGGGAGGCCGTCCGCGTCGGGCGCGCCGGTGATCCACCGGCTGAGGTCGTCGGCGAGCAGAGCGGCCAGCAGCCCCGCGGCGGGGGCGGTGAGGTGAACCGGCGCACTGGACGTACGAGGCCCGCTCCAGTAGGCGGCCAGCTCCCGGTGCGCGGGGGTGGCGGCGAGCCGGCGGGCCCGGACGTGTGCCGAGGTGACGTCCCCGGCAGCGGCCGCGAGGGGCTCGACGTACGCCTGCCAGCCCTCGCGGTGGCAGCGCAGCCAGGCGATGCCTCGCTCGGGCAGCCGGTCGGCTGCGTCCCACAGCCCTTCGGGCACGGGCCCGTCGAGACACCACACGACGGCGGCGGGATCTCCGGCGGACAGGTCGTCAGGTGACGGTGACGTGCCGCTGTGCACGGCCGTTCGCGGCTCGGCGCCCAGCGCGCGCAGGAGCACGGCCAGTGGTTCGGTCAGGACGGCGTCGCCCAGCAGCCGGATGTCCCGGCGATCTGCGGGCCATCGCGGGCGCTGAGGTTCACCCGCGAGGTACCCGGCGCCCTCGAAGGCCCGGACGATGCGGTTGAGTTCGCCGTCCGGCTCAGCTGCGGTCGTCGTACCGGAGAGGCGGGACAGCAGGGCGTCCTCGTCCGCGTCCCCCGTCCTGACACTGAGGAACTCGCCCTCCACCGTGCGGACGGCGAGCCCCCGCCCGGGTACGGCGACGACCTCGACACCGGGCGCGAGCTGGCTGCGGGACACGTCGATCCTCCTGTGGGGAAGGGGCCTTGGAAGGGCGTGGGCCCGCCCGCACGGTGCCGGACGGGCCCACGGTCGAGGGCGCTGGACCCTTGCTTACTCCTCGGTGTCCTCGAAGGGGTTCTCGACGAGCGCGTTGGAGTGCGTGGCCGAGGCGTGAGCCAGCTGACCCGGGTCGGCGATCGGCGCGAAGACCTTCTCGTTGTCCATGAACTCTCCTTCTTCGTCAGGGAGATGGGTCGCTCTGGGGAGCGCCACACAAAGAACACTAATGAACATGATTTTCATATTCTAGTGCCAGGAGAGGGTGATCTGGGTAACACACGGGCCAGCCGCCTTCGGGGTCCCGGCCGACCCGGCCGGCCACCCGGAGGACGTCCGCGAGCAGCCCCGGCGTGACGACCTCCTTCGGCGTGCCGTCGGCCACCACCCGGCCGTCGCGCAGCGCGACGATCCGCTCGGCGAACCGGGCGGCGTGGGCCAGGTCGTGCAGCACCATCACCACGGTGAGGCCGCGTTCCTCACGCAGCCGGACCACCGTCTGCAGCACGTCGAGCTGGTGGTGCAGATCCAGGTAGGTGGTCGGCTCGTCCAGCAGCAGGACCCGGGTGTCCTGGGCGAGCGCCATCGCGAGCCGCACCCGCTGGCGCTCACCCCCGGACAGCGCGTCGACATCACGTTCAGCCCACTGCTCCACACCGACGTCGCGCAGTGCGCGGCGTACGACGGGATCGTCGCCCTCGCGCAGCATGCCGAGCGGACCGCGCGCCGCGTACCGCCCCTGCCGGACGAGCTGCCGCACCGTCATGCCGGGGACGGCCGGGGCCGACTGGTGCAGCAGCGCGACCCGTCGGGCGGTGGCGCGCCGGGACAGCCGGGCGAGGTCGTCCCCGGCGAGCAGGACACGCCCCTCGTCCGGCTGCAGCAGCCCGGCGGCGAGCCGCAGCAGGGTTGATTTCCCACAGCCGTTGAGGCCGATGAGGGCGGTCAGCTCACCCGGCCCGACGGTCATGTCGACGCCCCGCAACACGGGTTGGCCGGGGTAACCGAAGTGGACCCCCTCGGCGCGGATCCCCACGGACTCGGTCATGCTCTGTCCTTCAGTCGACATCAGAACGTACGGCTCGGCGCGCGGCGCACGACGAGCAGCAGCAGCGCGGCCCCGAGGCAGGCGGTGAGGGCCCCGACCGGCAGCGTGAGCCGCCCGGAGTCCAGTGCGGCCGCCAGCAGCCGCGAGGACAGCTGCGCCGCCGCGTCCGCCCCGCACACCACGGCCGCGCCCACCAGGGCGGCGCCGGGCAGGGTCACCCGCAGGTCGGCGCCGAAGACGGCCAGGGCGAGGTGCGGTACGAGCAGCCCGACGAACCCCAGCGCCCCCACGGCGGCCACCGCACCCGCTGTCAGCGCCACCGCGCACAGCAGGGCGAGCGCCCGGGCGCGGGCGGCGGACAGCCCGGCGGCGAGGGCGATGTCGTCCCCGCAGCGCAGCAGGGTCAGCGGTCCGGCCAGCAGCCAGGCGGCGGCACCCCAGGCCAGCGCCCACGGCCACAGCAGGTGCCAGTGCTGCCACACCCGGCCCTCCGTAGTGCCGACGAGCCACTGCACGACGCTGCCGAGTTCGCCCGGTGCGACGAGCAGCACCATGGCGGTGAGCCCGCCGAGCACCGCCGACACCAGCACCCCGTGCACGGCGGTCTGCGCCGGGTCGCTCCGGCCTCGTCCGGCGAGCAGCCACAGCAGCGCGGCCCCGGCGCAGCCGCCCACGCACGCGGCGACGACCACGGCGAGGGGCGATTCCCACCCCGCGAGTCCGAGGCCGGTCGCGGCGACGGCACCGAGCACCGCACCCGGCGTCACCCCCGTCACCTCGGGTCCGGCCAGCGGGTTGCGCAGCGCCGACTGCAGCACCAGGCCCGCCACGCCGAGGCACGCCCCCGCACCGAGGGCCACCAGCAGTCGGGGCAGCCGGAGTTGGAACAGGATGTGCCGTTCCGTCGTATCGCCGCCTCCGCCGAGGACGTCCCAGACCACGGCCGGGGACATGCCGCGCCCGGCCACCAGTTCGACACCGGCGCATACGACGGTGAGTGCGGCGAGTACCGCGAAACGCCGGCTCACCGGACCTCCTCCGCTCCGGTCGCCTCACCGCGTGAAGCGGAAACACCGGAAGGGCCGTCGCTCCCGGGAGCCCCTCGACGGACACCCTCTCGGGCCCCCGTGGAAGGCTCCTCCTTCTCCGAAGGACTGGAGGGCACGGCTTGGGCGCCCTGCCGCGCCGAGCCCGCGGCAGCGGTGCCAGCCGCCCGACGCCGGGCCGCCGGCCTGCGGCTGCCCGACCGGAGCAGGGCGACCCCGGCGGGCACACCGACCAGAGCCGTCCACGCGCCGACCGGCGTCTCCACGGGCGCCAACGCAAGGCGGGCCGGGACATCGGCGACGACCACGACGACGGCGCCCCACGCCGCCGCCCAGGGCAGCCAACGCACCGCGTCCGCCGCGGGATCGAACCACCGCGCCAGGTGCGGAGCGAGGAAACCGACCCACGCAACCGGCCCGCACACGGCCGTCACGGGCGCGATCAGCACGACGGCGATGGCCAGCGCGGCCAGCCGGGCCCGCTGGGCGCGCACACCCAGCGCCTCGGCGTCCTCGTCCCCGAGCCGCAGCACCGAGAGCACCGGCGCGCACAGCACGAGCGCGGGGACCGCGGCGAGCAGCCAGGGCCACAGCCCGGTGACGTCGTCCCAGGTACGGGCGGAGAGCGAGCCGAGCAGGTAGCGGTAGATCAGCTGGAGGTCGAGCTGGTCGGCCATCACCATCAGCACGAGCAGCGCGGCCTGCAACGCGGCGGCGACCGCGGCGCCGGTGAGCAGCACGGCGGACGGACTGCGCCCCAGCCCCGCGGCGAGCAGCGTGAGCCCGCCGCCGAGCGCGGCCCCACCGATGGCCAACAGGGGCTGAACAGCGGCAGGAAGGGACACCGACAGCACCAGCGGCGCGGCCACCCCGAGCGCGGCACCGGACGACACACCCAGCATCTCGGGGACGGCCAAGGGGTTGCGCAGCGCCTCCTGCAGCACGAGCCCCGCCGCACCCAGACACGCCCCGGCGACAAGCGCCAGCACCAGCCGGGGCACGCGCAGCTCGGTGACGACGATCCCGGCGAGCGTGCTGTCCGCGTCCATCAGCGCACCGGGCAGCCGGTGCAGCGGGACATACGGCGTGCCCAGGCTCAGCGCGCAGGCCGACGCGGCGACCAACAGGGTGACCACTACGGGCAGTTGCCATAGTCCCGCTCCGCGCACGGATCGCCGTCCGCCGGATGCCGGGTCACCTGCTGTGGTGTGCGTCGCGGTGGGCGCGCTCACCGCAGCGCGGCCGTGGCCTCATCGAGGATGATGCCCAGCGAACGGGTACCGCGCCCCTTGGCCCACACCTCGGAGTTCACCTCGTGGACGTCGCCGTTCTTCACCGCCGGGATCTTGCCCCACAGGGGGTTCTTCGCCAGCTTCTCCGACAGCTTGCCGTCCGCCTCACCGAAGCTCAGTGTCTCGACGAACAGCACGTCGACGTCCGCCGCGAGGATCTCTTCGAGGCTGTAACTACCCTCAACTCCACGGGACTTCCAGGGGTAGTCGGCGAGCTTCGGGAACAGGCTGGCGCCCACGTCCGTCTCCGGGGTGGCGACGCCGAAGTTCTCGTCACTGCCGTAGATGATGAGCGCGGTCTTGTCGCTCCTGGTCTTCTCGGCCTCGGCGAGCTTGGTGCGGAAGGTCTTCTCGGCCTTCTCGCCCTCGGCGGTGCGGCCGGTGAGTGCGGCCACATCACGCAGGTAGCCCACGCTGTCCTCCCACGTCTCGGGCTGCATGGGCCAGAAGGTGGTGACGCCTTTCAGGGCCGGGGCGAGCTTGCCGTGGGTGTCCTCCAGGCCGATCACCAGGTCGGGCTTGTGGGAGAGGATCGCCTCCACCTCGGGCGCGATGAACCCGCCCGGGATGACGTCGACCTTCTTCGCCTTCTCTTCCCCAAGGAAGTCGGGCTGGGCGAGGACTGCGCTGTTGGTGGCCGTGGGGACGATGCCCAGCTCGGTCAGGATGTCGTCGCAGAGCGCGAACAGGCAGACGATGCGCTGCGGTTCCTTCTCGAGGGAGACCTTGACGCCGCCCGCGTCGGTCAACGCCCGTGTCGCCTTGATGGGTTCGACGGTGACGTCGGTCTTCGGGCCGGCCGCGGCGGCCTTCTCACTCGCCGGTTCGGTGGACGATCCGCACCCGACGAGCACCGAGCCCACTAGCGCTGCGGTGATCCAGCTTCGGACGAATCTCGACGGTGAGCGCAGCATCGATGCCCTCGCTTCTTCTCAGGGACCCGGAACGCACCGAAGATACATGATAATCGTTTTCAAAAGGACCAGTTTTCCATGGAGGCATCGATGACAGCCGCCCTTGCTCTGCTGCTCGTCTCCGACCACGTGGAGGGATGCATCCACGTGCTGACAGTGCCGGACGGCACCGAGACGGGCCGCCTCACCGGCCGTCACCTCTCGGAACATGCCGGGTTCCTGGCATTGCCGGGCGGGCGAGCGGCCTGCGTCGACGACCGCAGGGGCGAGCTGCTGGTGCTCGACCCCTTCGGCGACGAGCTGGTGGAGACCGCGATCCCGGTCGCCGTGCCGGCCGAGCACCTGGCCTGCGACCCGTCCGGCCGGTGGGCGGCCGTGACGACGGGCCTGGGCGAGAACGCCGAGCCCTGGTCGGACCTGCTGACGGTCGTCGACCTCACGACGGGCGACGCGGCCCGGGTACGCACGCGCGTCGGCGAACCAGGCGTGACGGTTCTGGGCAACGGCGATCCGCTGGTCGTCCTACGGCACCGGGAGCCCGGCACGCTGACCGTCCACCGGTTCACCGACCTGCTCACGGCACCGCCCGGCTGCCCTCCGGTCACGCCCCACGCACACCTTCCGCTGCCGGACGACGGACACGGGGACGCTCAAGACCCGTACTCGGGCCACGTGTTCGCGGCCACGGGTGACGGGGTGCACCGGGCACGCCGTGAGGGCGACGTACTCGTCCCGGAGCGGACGATCCCCTGGGATTCCCCTGCCCGGGGCTGGTACCTGCGGCTCGACCCTCGGCGACGAGCGCTGTGGTCGACACTGCGGGGCGGCCCCGCGGACCCGCTGCGGTGGCCGGAATGGACCAACCAGGCATGGCGCCACGACCTGGAGACGAACCGCACCACTCTGACGGAGCTCGGCCCCGGTCTGGTCTTCCGGCTGGCCCTCGCCCAACACCACACGGCGTTCACCCGCATTCACCCGGACGGCGACGAACTGATCCTCCTGGACGCCGACGACACCGCCCGCCGCGTCCCGCTTCCCGCCATGGACGGCGCACCCCGCCGCGGCGGCACCCCTTGGGAGGGCGTCCAACGCCGTGCGGTGGCCGCCTCACCGGGCTCCGACTGGGTCGCCGTCACCCGCGGCGGGCACGGTGAGGTCCACGTCTTCGACGCCCGAACCGGCAGCGAAGCAGCCCGATGGAAGCTTGACACCCCCCTGGGCCACGGCGGCCACGCGATGCTGCGCACGCAGACCGACGGCGCCCAAGGCGATGCCGTGGGCCGCTGACAGCCGGGCCGCGCCTCGAGGCCGGTGCAGGGCAGGCGGTCTCGGCCCGGGCCAAGCTCTTACAATGGGATCCATTTTCATATAGCGTCAAAGGCTCCCAGTTCCCACAGGAGAGGGAGGCAGTCATGGCAGAGCGCACCGCGCGCCTGGGCACGGTCCAGGAAACGCTTCTCATCCCCCTGTACGGCCGGGCAGTGGAGAGCCGTAAGCGGGACGCGGTCCTGCGCGACCCCGTCGCCGAGGAGCTCGTCGCGGCGATCGACTACGACTTCGCCCGCTTCGACGGCCTGCCCAGTCTGCTCGGCACGGTCCTGCGCACCAGCCTGTTCGACCGCTGGGTGGCGCACTTCCTCGCGGAACATCCCACCGGCACGGTGGTAGAGATCGGCACCGGCCTCAACACCCGCTACGAACGCACCGACAACGGCCGGGCCCGCTGGTTCGACCTCGACCTGCCCGACGTGATCGAACTGCGCCGCACCTTCTTCACCGACACGCCACGTCGCACGATGATCCCCGCGTCCGTGACGGACGCGGCGTGGGCGGACACCGTCGCCGTGCACTCCGGCGGCCCCTGCCTTTTCGCCGCCGAAGCCGTCCTGCCCTATCTCCCGGAGACGGACGTCCGCGAGGTCATCGGCCTGCTCGCCGACCGCTTCCCCGGCTCCCTGCTGGCCCTCGACACGTCCGGCCCCGGCCACTTCGACACCCAGGACCAGCACGACGCGCTGAGCAAGGTCGACGCCCGGATGCAGTGGAACTGTGCCGATCCGGCGAAGCTCGCTGAGTGGCGAACGGGAGTCGAAGTACTGGCCTCCCACACGTTCAGCAGCCTTCCTGCCGCGATGTACAACGAACTTCCGGCCCCCGTCCAGCAGATGCTCAGCGGTCTCGCCGCCCAGCGGCTGCCCCGGGTCGAGGACTACCGGCTGAACCTGGTCCGGCTGCCCTGACAACCGCAGGTGCGCACCGACCCGCATGGCGTGGCAAGTGCCTACGCTCATCACCGCCCAGCCAGCGATACCACGTTGACTGGGCAGCTACCTGAGTGGATCGCGCACTGAATCCGCCAGACCGGAACGCATGAAGTTCGGTCCCCGCGCGGCCGCGCGCCATGGAGAAGGCCCTGGTAGGCGTGAGCCGTGCCGGGCCGTCGAAGAACAAGGGGCCGCCGCTGGCCAACCGGCGATCGTGGGCTGTGTTGCGCGCCCGCACGGGGAACTCCGCAGACTACGTCAGCGCAAGAGCAATGCTCACGGCATGATCCACGCGAGGCTCAGCGACCTGCCGGCCACTGAGGAGTAACTCCACCGCCTCGACGCCACGTGTCAGTAGAGAGGCACTGCGCTGCGGCGAAGCGTAACGGGACTCGACTGCACCTGATCGCGGGGAGGCCGCGCGTGCAACAGGTCAGCGGAGGTACAAAACGTCTCGGGGGTGTATCCAGGTTGCATGGGTGCTCGAGGACCGCACGGCAGCCATCGCCGATCACGGGAGCCATATCAGGCTCTGCTGGCGGTACCGCTCGGGCTCATCGTCGTCGTCACGGTGGGCGACATCCTCGCTCCCCCCGAAGTGCATCTCGGCCCCTTCCTGGCCGCCGCTCCCGCCATCACCGCATCGTTCGCAGGCCCTCGCACCACCGGGTGCGTCGGGGCGGTCGCAGTTCTCGCTCAGGCCGTGATCGCGATCGTGCGCACCAGTCTCACCGACCTCAACCACAGTTTCCAGCTCACCGCGCTTGTCCTGATCTCGGTGTTCGTCACGCTGTTCGCCCACCGGCGCGAGCGACACGAGAAGGAACTGATGCAGCTGCGCTCGGTGGCGGAGGCCGCACAGCAGGTCGTGCTACGACCGCTGCCGCGCCGGATCGGCCCGCTGCGGATCGCGTCCGTCTACCTGGCCGCCGAAGCCGAGGCACAGATCGGCGGCGACCTGTTCGCCGCAGCGCGTGCCGGGCAGGGGACCCGGTTCATCGTCGGGGATGTCCGGGGCAAGGGCCTGGAGGCGATCGGGGACGCTGCCCTCCTTCTCGGCGCCTTCCGCTCCGCCGCCCACCGGCAGGCCGACCTCGCCGCGCTGGTCGCCTACCTGGAGGGGACCGTCTCCTCGGACCTGGACGACCCGGGAGCGGCCCTGTCGGGACCCGGATCCCCCAGCGAAGCCTTCATCACCGCCGCCATCCTGGACATCCCCGACGACACACCGGTCCTTCGTCTGATCAACTGCGGCCACCCACCGCCTCTGCTGCTGCACAGGGGCCAGGTCATCTCGCTCGATGTGGACGATCCGGCCCCGCCCCTGGGGCTCACCGAGTTCACCGCCTCCCCCTTCGCCGCGAAAACCTTCCCCTTCGAGCCCGGCGACACCCTCTTGCTGTACACCGACGGCGTCATCGAGGCTCGCGACGGCTCGGGGACCTTTTACCCGCTGGCCCAGCGTCTGAGCGCCGTGCCCGAAGGCGAGCCTCAGGGACTGCTGCGTCATCTGCAGGAAGACCTCCTCGCCTACACGCCGGGAGGGCATCTGGGCGACGACGCTGCCATGGTGGCGATCGAACGCCAGAGCCGCGGCTAGATCGTCGGAATCATGAGCGTCAAGCACCCCCCTGCCCACGAAGCGTCCCGGCGGGCGGCTCGCGCGAGCACGGCGAGTTGCTCGGCGTCGAGGCCACCGCCGCCGATGTCACCGCGTTCCTGGAGGCCCTCGGTTTCGATCCGGAGGACGACGGGGGTGGGCAGGCCGTGCTGCACAACGGCGCCCTGACCGACGCGGCGATCGAGCGCGCCGACCGCGAGCCGGCCATGACAGCCGTCCTGACCTGCCTGCGCTCCAGCCCGGCGGTGTCAGAGGCCTGGCTGCGCGACCGCGTCCCCCACGACCCGGGCCCGCCCCCTCGCGCACCTGCTGGCGGCGGGTGTCCTCGCCCCCCACCCGCGCCTCCCGGGATCATGCACGGGGGCGGTCCCGTCCGGCACTCACTGCGCCTGATGCCTCTCCCGGACCGCACGACGAGTCTGCGGGTCGAGGTCGTCGACAGCGGGCGCGGGTGGGACGGCCCCGCTTCTCGCAGCCCATTCGCCGATGCCGACGAGTGCCACGGTCGGGGGCTCCACCTGGTCGACGCGCTGGCGGCGGAGTGGGGGCACGAGGTGCTGAATGACGGCCACACCGTATGGGCCGACCTCGCCGTCCCCGCAGCGGTGTGAACGAAGACCTGACGGGCTGGTCACCGCTCCTATTCGCGCCCGTCCAGTGCCGGCACCCGCCCCGGTGCATCCGATGCCATCCTCATCGCGCAGCGCCCCGTCTCCCAATCTGTCAGGCTTCCGGTGAGGCGCCCAGGCCCGTCAGGGCGCCGACGGGGTCCAGGTCGGGGGTGCCGTGGGGCCACCAGTCGTCGTGGCCGGGTTCCGACTCGTACGGGTACCAGAGGCCGTCGCGGCCCAGCCGGAGTTGGAGATGGCCGCGGGGATGGGTGAGGCGGTTGCGCCAGGGGCGGAAGGCTGGGAGGTCGGCGGCGAGGAGGAGGGGGCGGGCCCGGTCGAAGCGGCCTGCGGGTGGGTCCCAGGGCTCTTCGAGTACGGCGAGCCCCTCCAGGCCGCCCTGGCGCCATGCGGCGACCGCGCGGGCCAGCTCGGCCGGAGTGCGGTCGGCGGCGGAGGCGAGCGAGGAGTACAGGGCGCGAGTGGCGGCGGTGAGGCCGGAACCGGGGCGTGCGGCGGCGAGCCGGACCGCGTCCTGCCACAGGGTCAGCTCGCCGACCGGATCGCGGCCGGTGCTCAGCAGGGCGTGGGCGCGGGCGGCGGCGTCGGTCGCCAGTTGGTCCAGCGCGAAGGGGTCGGGGCCGCCCGGTGCCGCCGGGTAGGCCGGGGGCTGCTCCGGGTGGGCGGGCACGGGCGACGGCATCGGCAGGGGTGGGAGTCGGCGGTCCGGCGCGAGGACGTCGGTGGCCCGCACGCCCGGGAGGGGCGCCGGCTCCCGCTCCTGGGCCGCGCGGGCCGCACGGGCAGCGTTGCGGCGGGACAGGGCGTCGAGCAGTTGCCGTTCACCTCGGCCGCGCAGCAGGAGCAGCACGAAGGGGTCGGCGTCCAGCAGGCGTGCGGTCTGGTAGCAGAGGGCGGCGGCGTGCTTGCAGGGGTGGCCGCGGTCGGGGCAGCTGCAGTGGGGGTCGAGGTCGCCGGGGCCCGGCAACAGCGGTACGCCGCACTCGGCGAGCGACTCGGGCATCTCCTTGTCGAGCAACGCGGCGATGTGTCCCGGCCTGTCGGCCGCGGCGTCCAGGAACCTCGCCCAGTCGGCGTCGTCCAACGTCCGCAGCCGTACCTGCACACGGTACGGCCGCGGACGGCTGCCCCGCACGTACGCCAGCACCAGCCCTGGCGTCACCGTGATGGCGTCGACATGTCCCTGCTCCGCGTAACCGCGTCCGCGGGCCAGCCGCTTGGGATCGAGGGCGCCCTCTTCCAGAGCGGTCACCCAGGCGTTGCCCCACCAGGTCTCGGCGAAGCGGGCGTCGTCTCCGGAGGGGCGGGGCGCGAAGGCGGGGAAGGTACGGCGGAGTTCACCGTCACGGCCGGGAGCCGCCATGGAGCGGGGGACCTGGGGGGTGGCGGGAGGGGTGGTGCGTTTCGGGGAGGAGTAGGGGGTGGGGGGTGAGGAGTGGGCGGCGACGTCGGCGGGGGCCGGTGAGGAATCGTCTTCGGGGTGGAGTGTGGGTGTGGGTGTGGTGGGATCGGCCGGAGCTGGTGAGGACCGGCTGACGGTGGGCACCGAGGGGGCTGTGGATTCCTCTCCCCCGGGCGAGCCTGGATCGGAGGGCGGCAGGGGCGCCGGGGTCTCCGCGGAAGGTGTGGCGGAAGCCGGAGTTGAGGGTGAGGGCGAGGTGGGGCTCGTCGGCTGGTTCCGCGGCTGGGCGGACGGCTCTGCGAACGGTTCTGGGGTCGCCGGGCCAGCGCCGGAGGGTGAGTCCAACGGCGGCATCCGGAAGGCACCGGCGAGCAAGCTCCGTACATCACGGGCACGCCTGGCCTCGGCACTGGTTTCCGCGCCTCGCCTGCCCTCGGAACCGGTGCCTGCGCCTCGTCGGTCCCCGGAACCGGTGCCTGCGCCTTGCCGGCCCCCGGAATCGGTCGGTGCGGCTCGGCGTGACCGTCGTGTGCTCTCGGCGCCCCTGTCAGCCGCCTTCGCCTGAGCCCGCCGCTTCTCCTCCAGCGCGGCGCGCAGTGCTTCACGGGCGGCGTCCGCGGGACGTGCCCCCTGTTGTCCGGACGCGGTGGCGGACGCGTCCGTCGCGGTTGCCTCTACGGCATCGGCCCGATCCACATCCGCATCAGCATCCGCACCGGCAGCCGCACCCGTGCCCGCACCGGCATCCATGCCTGCACCGGCACCCGTGCCCGCATCGGCACCGGAGGGTCGAGATGCCGCACGCCGCAGCGCCGCACGGGCCGCATCGCCCGGCCGGGCCGGGAGGTTACGCCCGTCCGTTGCCAACTCCTCGCCTGCGGTCCCCCCTTGCAACGAGTCCCGCCCCGCCGAGGCGGCCGACCCCGAATCGCGCCCGTCCGACACAGCCGAGGCCGAACCCAGCCCCGGCGACGCCGCCGACGCCGAACTCAGCCCCTCCGACACCGCCGACGCGAAGCCCTGCCCCTCAGTCACAACCTGCGCCGAGCCCTGCTCCGCCGCCTCCGGAGACACCGGCCCACGCTCCACCTCCCCCGGAGACACCGACCCACGCCCGTCCGCCGCAGCACACCCCGACCCGCGCTCGGCCACTCCCCGGGACCGCGCCCCGCTCTCGTCCGGCCTCCTCGCCCCCGACCCACGCCCGGCCGTCCTCCCCGGCACCCCCTCCCGCCGCTCCCGCGCGGCCCGCAGCGCCCGGCGTGCCGCATCGGCCGGTCGTAGCTCGGGGTTCCCGGATCGGCTCGGCTCGTCCGCCGTCGGATTGGCGTCCGTGAGCTCCTCGTGGGCCGCCACGCCCGTCTCCCCGGTCGTCCTCTCGGCCTCCTCGGCCGCAATCCTCGCGTCCTCGGCCGCCATCGCGGGGCGCACGGCCGCCTCCTCCCCGGCAGCCATCTCCACCTCCCGACCGGCAGAACTCCCCCACTCCCCCACCCCACTCACGACTCCCTCCGCAACGACACGAGGTCGGACAGTTCACGGTCCGTCAGTTCGGTGAGGGCGGACTCGCCGGAGCCGAGGATCGCGTCGGCCAGGGCTCGCTTGGATTCCAGCATCTCCGCGATGCGGTCCTCGACCGTGCCCTCGGTGATGAGGCGGTGGACCTGGACGGGCTGGGTCTGGCCGATGCGGTAGGCGCGGTCGGTGGCCTGTTCCTCCACGGCCGGGTTCCACCAGCGGTCGAAGTGGACGACATGGCCCGCGCGGGTCAGGTTCAGGCCGGTGCCCGCCGCCTTCAGGGACAGGACGAGGACCGGCGTGGCGCCGCTCTGGAAACGGTCCACCATCCGTTCCCGCTCCGGGACCGGCGTGCCGCCGTGCAGCAGGTCGACCGGAACCGCCCGGGCGGCGAGGTGGGAGGCGATCATCCGGGCCATCCCCACGTACTGCGTGAAGACCAGCGCCGAGCCGTCCTCGGACAGCACCGTGTCCAGCAGCTCGTCCAGGAGCGTCAACTTGCCGGAGCGGACGGCCAGTCGCTCGGTCGGCGACGCCGCCTCCTCCTTCAGGTACAGCGCGGGGTGGTCGCAGATCTGCTTGAGGGACATGAGGAGTTTCAGCACCAGGCCCCTGCGCCCGATGCCCTCCGCCGTCTCGATCGCGAGCATCGACTCACGCACCACCGCCTCGTAGAGCGCCGCCTGTTCACGGGTGAGGGGAACGGGGTGGTCCGTCTCCGTCTTGGGCGGCAGCTCGGGCACGATGCCGGGGTCCGACTTCTTGCGGCGCAGGAGGAAGGGACGGACCAGGCGGGCGAGCCGGGCCACCGCCTCCTCGTCCTCGCCGTTCTCCACGGCACGCGCGTGCCGGGCGCGGAAGGACTTGAGGGGGCCGAGCAGTCCCGGCGTCGTCCAGTCGAGCAGGGCCCACAGCTCGGAGAGGTTGTTCTCGACCGGCGTGCCGGTCAGTGCCACGCGCGCGGGGGTCGGGATCGTGCGCAGGGCCTTCGCCGTCGCCGAGTACGGGTTCTTCACGTGCTGGGCCTCGTCGGCGACGACCATGCCCCAGGCGTGCTGTGCCAGGGTCGGCGCCGTCGATCGCATCGTGCCGTACGTCGTGAGGACGAAGCCGCCGTCCAGGTCCTCCAGGGTGCGGTCCGGGCCGTGGAAACGGCGGACGGGGACGCCGGGCGCGAAACGGGTGATCTCCCGCTGCCAGTTGCCCAGCAGCGAGGCCGGGCAGACCACCAGGGTCGGGGCCGTACGGGCGCGCTTCAGATGCAGGGCGATGACCGTGATCGTCTTGCCCAGTCCCATGTCGTCGGCGAGGCAACCGCCGAGCCCCAAGGACGTCATGAGGTCCAGCCAGGCCAGGCCCCGGAGTTGGTAGTCCCGCAGGGTCGCCCGCAGTCCCGGTGGCGGTTCGGCCGGTCGTACCCCTGAAGTCAGGCGATCGCGCAGGGCGGCCAGGGTGCCGACGGGCACCGCCTCGACCGTCTCCCCGTCTACCTCCGCGCTGCCGGTGAGGGCGACGGAGAGCGCGTCGACCGGGTCGAGCAGGCCCAGTTCTCGCTTGCGGGCCTTGCGGACGAGGCCCGGGTCGACGAGCACCCAGCGGTCCCGCAGCCGGACGACCGGGCGGTGCGCCTCGGCGAGCGCATCCATCTCGGCCTCGGTGAGCGGGTCGCCGCCGATCGCCAACTGCCAGCGGAACTGGAGCAGTTCCTCGCTCTCGAAGAAACCGGTGCCGTCGGTCGCCGAGCCGGGCGCGGGCCGTACGACCGCGGCCGCGCTCAGGTCATGCGCCAGGTCCCGGGGCCAGTGCACCGCCACTCCGGCCGCCGCGAGCCGGGTCGCGGCCACCCCCAGCAGGTCGCCCAACTCCTCGTCGGACAGGGCCAGCACATCGGGCGCGTCCTGCTCGGACAGCCGGTCCAGCGGGGCCCACACCCGGGCCGCGCGCCGCACCGCCAGCGCCGCGTCCACCCGCGCGCGTGGCCCGAACGCCGCGTCCGCCTCGCCGGACCACAGGGCGGCCGCGTCGACCACCAGGGTGGGGTCGGCGAGGCTGTGCACCTGGACGATCGCCGCGCCCGCGCTGCGTACGCCGTCACCGCCGTCGTCGAAGAGGTCGTAGGCCGACAGGTCCAGCCGGAGGGAGATCCGCACGCCCGCGTCCATGCCCGCGGCGACCTCGGCCGCCCACTCGTGCGCGTCGGGCAGGCGCTGCGCCTCGCGGGCGGCGAAGGGCCTTCCCGAGGCGTGCGGGGCGGCGGGGGTGCGGGGCAGGGTGTCCGCGACCGCGTCCAGGAAGGAGCGCATCAGCGCCTCCGGCTCGGGCAGCCGCAGCGGGCCCGGGCCGGTGAGGGGGACCGCGTGGCCTTCGTACGGCAGGGCCGCGGCGACCGCTCGCAGGTGTGCGATGTCGTCCGGGTCGAGCGGGCCGGCCCGCCAGGCGTCGTGGCCCGCGGGGGTCAGGCCGGGCAGCAGCCGGCCGCGCGCGGTGAGCCGGAGGGCGTGCAGCGCGGCCGCGCCCCAGCAGGCGGTGGCGGGGTGGGCGGCCGGGTCGCGCCGGGCGCGCACGAGCAGGGGCAGTGCCTCGCCGAGCGGCAGCGACAGCGCGGGGGTGGTCCTGCGGCGGACACCGGCTCCATGACGTCGTACGACGGTGAGTTCGGTGTCCACAGCGGGCAGCGGGCCGCCCTCGGGGTCCCAGAAGGCCATCCGCCCCTCGCGCGGCAGGGGCGCGGGCAGGAAGACGGCCGCGAGCCGGACGGGGACGGCCTCCCCGGCGCGCTCCGTCACCGCCGTGCCGCCGCTGTGCGCGGTCATGTCGCTCATACGTCCTGTCACCTCCCGCCCGTGAGTCGGATCAACCGTCTTCGACTCTACGGGCGGGGTCTGACAATCGGCCCCGGCGACGGATCGAGATCCCGGCCCGTCCCGGCACCCGCCGCACTACGAGACGCGCCGTGTCACGGCACCGTGCGCGAGACGACGTACACGAACGGATTCTCCGGGTCGGCCATGCCCACGACGATGTCGTGCGTGGGAGCCGGGTCCTTCTGCTTGTGGACGATGCCGTACCAGGGGCCGGGGCCCTTGAAGTCCCAGCCGGTGATCTTCTGGTCGCGGGCGCCGATGGCGATGTCGTCCCGCTTGAGGTCGTTCTTGGTGAGGCCCATGGTCTCCAGGTAGGCGTCCAGGTTCTCGTCGCTGGTCGAGAACTGGACGTAGAGCCTGCTGGTCCGCCAGTTGTTCGTCTCGTAGTACCCGACGTTGTACGACGGAACCGGGATCGTCACCTGGTAGATGCGGCGCTGCACCCTCGACGGCCAGTGCGGGGTGAGGCCGGTCGCGGAGTACTTCTCCTCCTTGTCCTTGCCGCTTTCGCGGCTCTGGTTGGCGGAGATCACCAGATAACCGGCGGGCACGCCGATGAGCAGCACGATGATGAGCAGGGTCAGCGCCCTGCGGCGGATCATGTGGCGACGGTCCTCGGTCGGCTGCTGCGGCTCGTCCGGGGAGTCTGCCTGGCGGGGCACGTTCATGGTCACGCCGACCCCTGCGACGACCGGCGGGCCTCCGCGAACCGCGCATAGCGCTCGTAGCGCTCGACCCGGCGCCGGTTGGCTCGGCGGAAGCGGCGGGCGACCAGGCGGGCCAGGTCGGCGGCGCCGACCATGCCGGCCTCGGGGCCGAGCTGGGCCCGGGCGATACGCGCCTCGGGGCGGTAGCCGCGGCCGGTGAGATGGCGCTTGAAGGCATCCCGCGCGGGGCCGATCAGCAGGTCGTCGGCGGCCGAGACGCCACCGCCGATGACGAAGCAGGACGGGTCCAGGGCGGCCGCGAGGTTGGCGATGCCGACGCCGAGCCACTGGCCGATGTCCTGCAGCAGCTCGATGCACATGGCGTCGCCGTCGCGGGCCAGCTCGGTGATCATCGGGCCGGTGATGTCGCCGATCTGACCCTTGACGTGCTCGATGATCCCGTACGCCACGGGCGAGTCCGCGGCGGCCAGCTCCTTGGCCTCCCGCACCAGCGCGTTGCCGGAGCTGTACTGCTCCCAGCAGCCGCGGTTGCCGCACGGGCAGCGGTGCCCGCCGGGGACCACCTGCATATGCCCGAACTCGCCCGCGACGCCGTACTTGCCTCGCTTGACCTGGCCGTCCTCGAGGATCGCGCCGCCGATGCCGGTGCCCAGCGTGATCATGACGAGGTGGTCCTCGCCGCGGCCGGCGCCGAAGCGCCACTCCGCCCAGGCGGCAGTGTTCGCGTCGTTGTCCACCAGGACGGGGACCGCGAGGCGGCCGGCGATGCGGTCCCGGAGGGGTTCGTTGCGCCAGGACAGGTGGGGCGCGAACAGGACGCGGTTGCGGTCGGCGTCGACCCAGCCGGCCGCTCCGATGCCGACGGCGTGCACGTCGTGGCGGTCGGACAGGTCCAGGACGAGTTCGACGATCGTGTCCTCGACGACCTTCGGGCTCTTGGACTTGTCCGGGGTCTCCGTGCGGAGCTTCTCCAGGATGTTGCCGTCGGCGTCTACGACGCCCGCCATGACTTTCGTGCCGCCGATGTCGATGCCAACCGTTGGCACACGCGGTGCCGACAGGTGTGAGCGGCGCTCTCTGGGGCCCACCGTCCGGAGAACGGGGGCCCGTCGGGAGCCGATGGGGGCGGTGAAGTCGCGGTAGGTGCTCATCGCCGCCGATTCTGCCTCACCGTCGGGATGAGTGCCGTACGGGGGAACAATGGGGTGGTTCATGACGTACGCCGTCTACAGCTTGTATGTGGCTGGTCGCGCCCACGCGGCGGAGCCGCAAATCGATACAGCCCCGCGCCCCTCACGGCGCTGCGGTCCCCGACGTCGAGTCGCATTGTCCGGACATTGCGACGAACCAGAGCGCGGTCACGACCGTACAAGCAACTGGAACTCGAACGAGTAGCGGCTCGGCCGGTACGTGTGCGTGCCGTACTCCACCGCTCGGCCCGTGTCGTCGAACGTCACGCGCTGCATGGTGAGCAGCGGGGCACCCTCCTCCTCAGCGAGGCGTTCGGCCTCGGCGGCGGTGGCCGCGCGGGCGCCGATGGTCTGGCGGGCGCTGTGCAGGGTGATCCCGGCGGCGCGCATCAGGCGGTAGAGACCGGTGGCCTCCAGCTGTGCGGTGTCCAGGTCGATCAGGGCGGGCGGCAGGTAGTTGCACAGGTACGCCATCGGCTCGCCGTGCGCGAGGCGCAGCCGCTCGATCCGGTGCACGTCGCTGTCCTCGGCCACCCCGAGCGCGGCCGCGACCTCGGCGGACGCGGGGACGACGGTGTTGACGATCACCTTGGTCGCCGGGCGCTGGCCGGCCGACTCCAGGTCGTCGTAGAGGCTGCTGAGCTCCAGCGGCCGCTTGACCTGGCTGTGCACGACCTGCGTCCCGACGCCTCGGCGGCGCACCAGGAGGCCCTTGTCGACGAGCGACTGGATGGCCTGGCGGACGGTCGGCCGGGACAGGCCGAGGCGTGCGGCGAGTTCGATCTCGTTGCCCAGCAGGCTGCCGGGGGTGAGCGCTCCGTGCTCGATCGCGGCCTCGAGCTGTTGTGACAGCTGGAAGTACAACGGCACCGGACTGCTCCGGTCCACACTGAGCTCGAGTTCCACGGTCGGGTCCACTTCTGGTTTCGGCACGGGCCGAGCGTAGCTCTACGCGTTGTTGACGGGAAGTAGTGTAGTTCGGTTGTCCTGACATATGCATTGACAGCGTACGTGCTGAACCCGCACTTTGTTTCCATGCGCATCGGGGTCATCGGTACGGGCCGTATCGGCACGATTCACGCCAACACGCTCAGCCGCCACCGCGACGTCGGCTCCCTGATCCTCACGGACGCCGACGGCGCCCGGGCCCAGGCGCTGGCGCACCGGTTGGGCGAGACGGCGGCGCCCGGGGTGGACGAGATCTTCAGGTGGGGCGTGGACGCTGTGGTGATCACCACAGCGACGTCGGCCCATGCCGAACTGATCGGTCGGGCAGCACGGTCGGGGCTTCCGGTGTTCTGCGAGAAGCCCATAGCACTCGATCTGCCGGGCACGCTGCACGCGATCGGCGAGGTGGAGACGGCCGGGACGATTCTGCAGATGGGCTTCCAGCGCCGCTTCGACGCGGGGTACATGGGCGCGCGCGAGGCGGTGCGCTCGGGGCGGCTCGGGCGCCTGCACACGGTGCGGGCGCTGAGCAGCGACCAGGCGCCGCCGCCGGCCTCGTGGCTGCCGCTGTCCGGTGGGCTGTACCGGGACGCGCTGATCCACGACTTCGACGTGCTGCGCTGGGTGACCGGGCGCGAGGTCGTCGACGTGTACGCGGCCGGGTCGGACGCCGGGCCCGCGATGTTCCGTGAGGCCGGCGACGTCGACACGGCGGCGGTGGTGCTCACGCTGGACGACGGCACGCTCGCCACGGCCACGGCGACGCGGCTGAACGGCGCCGGGTACGACGTACGCATGGAGCTGGCCGGGGAGTTGGACCAGATCGTGGTCGGGCTGGACGACCGTACGCCGATCGCGTCCACCGAGCCGACCGGGCCGCCCGCGGCGGACAAGCCGTGGTCGGGGTTCCTGGAGCGATTCGGGCCGGCGTACGAGGCGGAGCTGAACGCGTTCGTGGAGGTGGTCCGCGGGGAGCGGGCCAACCCCTGCGACGGGCG
Source organism: Streptomyces bicolor (assembly GCF_000719285.1). Taxonomy (GTDB): domain Bacteria; phylum Actinomycetota; class Actinomycetes; order Streptomycetales; family Streptomycetaceae; genus Streptomyces; species Streptomyces bicolor. The sequence goes on from NZ_JOFS01000001.1 coordinate 330,281, forward strand.
GGAGGCCCTGCAGGCGCTGCGGATCTCGGAGGCGTGCGAGGTGTCGAGGCGCGAGCGAAGACCGGTCGCGCTCGCGGAGATCGCGGGCGGGTCTCCGACCCCGGCGCTGTGAAGGGCTGTCGCACAAGGCCTTGGCACCCGCTCGACTACCAGCGCACCGGCAGACTCCGCATCCCCCGTACCAGCATCCCCGGCAGCCACTCCCCCGGCGGGCCGTCCGGCGCCAGGTCCGGAGCGCGCTCCAGCAGGGACCGTATCGCCGTACGCGCCTCCAGGCGGGCCAGGGGTGCGCCCAGGCAGAAGTGGATGCCGTGGCCGAAGGCGACGTGGCTCCGGGTGTCGCGCCGGATGTCGAAGGTGTCGGGAGCGGCATAGCGGCTCGCGTCCCGATTGGCCGCGGTGAGACCGACCATCACCGCTTCGCCCTTCTCGATGTGGGCGCCGGCGATCTCCAGCGGCTCGGCGGCATACCGGAACGTCGCCGTCTCCACCGGGCCCTCGTAGCGCAGCATCTCCTCCACCGCGCCGTCCAGAAGGGTCATGTCCGCGCGCAGGGCGGCGAGTTGGTCGGGGTGGGCCAGCAGGGCGTGGACGCCGCTGGTGATGAGGTTGACCGTGGTCTCGTGGCCGGCGATCAGCAGGATGAAGGCCATGCCCCGCAGTTCGTCCGGGGAGAGCCGGTCGCCGTCCTCGGCCGTGGTGCGGATCAGGTCGCTCAGCAGGTCACCGCTCGGGCCGGCGCACCTCTTGTCCTCGATCAGATCGGTGAAGTACGCCCCGAGGCGGGTGAAGGCCTCGACCTCACTGCCCGGGGTGGTGGGCGCTATCGCCTCCGTCGACATCTTGCGGAACTCCACGCGGTCCATCTCGGGCACGCCCAGCAGTTCGCAGATGACGGTGAGCGGCAGCGGGTGGGCGAACGACTCCACGAGGTCGGCGCGGCCCAGCGGCAGCATCGCGTCGAGCAGGCCGTCGGTGATCTGGAGGATCCTCGGGCGCAGTGCCTCCACGCGGCGCATCGTGAAAGCGCGTGAGATGAGCCCGCGCAGTCGGGTGTGCTGGGGCGGATCGGTGGCCAGCAGGTTCTTCCCGATCAGCTCCTCTTCGAGCGACTTCAGGCCGATCTTGGCACCGTCCTTGGACAGCCGCTGATCGGCGAGCGCCGCGCGTGCCTCCTCGTGCCCGACGACAAGCCAGACCTCGGACTGCCAGTCGGGCAGCAGGACCCGGTGTACGGGGCCCCGGTCACGCAGGCGTGCGTACACAGGATGCGGGTTCTCGCGGAACCCCGCTCCCCCGAACTCCCCCAGGTCGATCACTTCAGCCATGCCCCTCCCCTTCCCACCACACCGACAACGCGCGGGAAAGCCCGCTAGTGCCCGTCGTCCTCCAGTTCCTCCAGTTCCTCCAGAAGTCCCGCGTCGTAGGCCAACAAGGCGATCTGCACACGGTTGTTGAGGTCGAGCTTGGCCAGGACGCGGGAGACATGGGTCTTGACGGTGGCGACGCTCATGAACAGCTCCGCGGCGATCTCGGCGTTGGACAGGCCCCGGCCCACCGCGACGGCGACCTCGCGCTCGCGGTCGTTGAGTACGGCGAGCCGCTCACGCGCGCGCGTGCGGCGGGTGTCGGCGGCGGTACCGGCCGCGTGGTCCATCAACTGGCGTGTCACGGTGGGCGACAGGACCGGGTCGCCGGCCGCGACACGGCGCACGGCGTCGACGATCTCGGCGGGCGGGGTGTCCTTGAGCACGAACCCGGCGGCTCCGGCGCGCAGGGCGCGCAGCACCTGCTCGTCGGCGTGGAAGGTGGTCAGCAGCACGACCTGCGGGGCGTCCTTCCTGCCGCGCAGCCGCTCGGTGGCCGTGAGCCCGTCGACCGAGGGCATCCGGATGTCCATCAGGACCACGTCGGGGCGGGTGCGGTCGACCAGCGTCTCGACCTCGGCGCCGTCGGCCGCCTCTCCGACGATCTCGATGTCGTCGGCGCCGCCCAGCATGAAGGACAGTCCGGCCCTGACCAACGGGTCGTCGTCGACGAGGAGGAGTCTGATCGCAGTCATGTGCCTTACGTAATCACGGTTGTACGGCGTGGCGGTGCCGGACGGGGTGGAGTGTGGCCCTCCGGCACACGAGGTGGTCCCGGTAATCCCGTGACACTCACGCGCGCGTGGAGCCGGAGACGCACAAGCATGGATCCGGAGACCCGCGCGCGTAGATCCGGAAACGGACGCGCGCGTGGATCAAGAGACGCACGCGCGGGTGGCTCGGGAACCGCCGGTCCGGCGACAGCCCCCGCCCAGTCGGCCATTGGGCACCGCTCGGCCGGACCACCTGGCGTCACCCCCACGGCAGCCAAGCCCGCACCTCGAATCCCCCGTCCGCGGCCGGCCCGTGTTCCAGCCGGCCGCCCGTCAGCGTGGCCCGTTCCGTCAGGCCGATCAGGCCCTGTCCGGAGCCGGGCACATGCGGAACCTCGCCCTCGGGCGGGGGATTGCGGACCGCCACGGACAGGCCCTCGCCGGGCGCGCCGGTCACCGTCACCGTGACCTCGGTGCCGGGGGCGTGCTTGCGGGCATTGGTCAGGCCTTCCTGGGCGATGCGGTAGGCGGTGCGGCCGACGGAGGCGGGCACGGTGGCGGGGTCGGTGACGCGCTGGTCGAGGGTGACCTTCATGCCGGCCTCGCGGGACTCGGTGACCAGCGCCTCCAGCGCCGCGAGGGTCGGCTGCGGGCGGCCGCCGTCATCGGGTTCGGCCGCCCGCAGCACGCCGATGATCTCCCGCAGGTCCTGGAGGGCCTCGTGGGCGCTCTCCCGGATCACGCCGGCCGCCCGCGCGATCTCCTCGCGGGGCGCGTCGGGCCGGAACTCCAGCGCGCCCGCGTGCACGCTGAGCAGGGTCAGCCGGTGGGCGAGGACGTCGTGCATCTCCCGGGCGATGGCCTCACGGGCGAGCCGCTGCGCCTGCTCGGCACGCAGCCGCGCCTCCGTCTCCGCGCGCCGGGCACGGTCGCGCAGGCTCAGCATGAGCTGCCGTTTGGAGCGTACGAACATGCCCCAGCCGACCACCGTGACGGTCAGCAGCGAAGCGAGGGCGACCGCCCAGGGGTACGACAGGTCGGGCTCGGGGCGCAACAGGAAGTACACCGGGTTCAGCACGGCGTACGTCCCGGCCACCCACGCCACGTACCGGAAGGGCCGGTGCACGGCGAGCGTGAACAGGGCGACCAGGCTGGCGCCGCCCGCGGTGCTCGATGCCAGGGAGACCGGGACCATCGCGGCGGCGAACCCGACCGGCCAGCGGCGCCGCAGCCACACCGCGGCGCAGGAGAGCGCGCCGAGCAGCTGGTCGAAGGCGGCGTAGCCGTCGGGAAGGTTCTCGTCCTCGATCGTGTCGGCGGCCAGCAGACCGACGAACACGGCGATGAGGAAGCAGGAGAAGTCGACCACCCAGTCGCGTGCGGTGCGCCGGGGCCGCCGCCCGGAGCGCTCGGGGTCGAGGTCGAATTCCTTGATCAGGGCCGAGGGCAGCAGCCAGCGCCGCCCCGCGAACGCCTGCGGTGCGGACACCTGGTTGTCACCACTCACGGTCGACAAATCTACGCAGTGCCGGGCCCCGACGTGGCCCCGCGCGCGTGATCGACGACCAAAGTCGCGGCATCACCGACCTTGGTCGCTGCGAGCCGGCCGGAACGTGGACTTCCGTCGCACATGGCTCGCCCCGCGGCCGATTGGCGTGGGGGGTCCGCGGGGCGAGAGTCATGGCATGAAGCAGTTGCTGGAGTTCCTCGGAGTCATCGCCCTGGCACAGGGCGTCGTAGGCCTGGTGAACGAGTTCACCGACTGGAACTGGGGCCTCGTGCAGGGACTCGACTTCTTCGACGGCTTCGAGATCTACGCGAGCGTCGCACTGCTCGTGCTGGCGTTCGCGCTGTTCGCCGCCGCCGAGAGCCGGAAGTCCGGCTGAGCGCGGACCGGACTCCCGGCTGTTGGCGCCGTTCCTCGGCGTCGATCGTCGTCCAGCAGGCTCAGCAGCCGTAGTTGATCAGGTCGAACGACGCGTAGTGGTCGGCCGTGTAGTAGTCCTCCTGGTTTTCCTCACCGGTGACGATCCGGCGAGCTCCGCGCGTGGAGGAGCCAGGCGTGATGACCGTGTACTCGTGGTAGTACCCGGACGGCTGGCTGGGCAGGATGCGTTCCCGGTTCTGGAAGACGGTGCCGTCCTGCGAGAACGGGTAGGGGCCGCCCTGCTCGATCAGCTCCAGCGTGTCGTAGGCCTGCGAGGGCAGGTCGCTGTAGCAGATACTGCCGACCGCGGCGGCCGCCGGGGTCGCCGTGACGGTGCCTCCGACGAGGAGGGCGGACAGGACGGCGGCTGCGGCGCCGATGCGGGTGATTCGTGGGGGGAATCTCATGACTTCATGATGACGCGCGTAGACAGTGGCATGTCAATGACAACGATGGAGAATTTCCCGGCAAGTCCGATGAGTTTTCGGGAAGTTAACGTGTGCCCCGGCGTTCTCACCCGATCTCCATGAGGAGGCCGTGCGAGAACGCCGGCGAAGGGTGATCACGCGTTCTCGGGGAGTCCGAACGTGCCGTAGTCGGGGCGTCCCGCCAGGTGGTACGAGTGGATGGCGACGCCCTTGCTCGTGGTGCGGCCGGCGGTGAGCTCGAACTTGGTGGGCACGGCACCCTCCGCGAACAGACGGTGACCCGTGCCGAGCACTACCGGGAACGTCAGCAGGTGAAGGGTGTCGATGAGGTCATGGGCCAGCAGCGACCTGACGAGGGCGCCGCTGCCGTGGATCTGGAGCTCGCCGTCGGTGCGCTCCTTGAGGGCGGTGACCTCCTTGGCCAGGTCGCCGCTGATCACAGTGGTTTCGGCCCACTCGGGGTCCGTCAGCGTCGAGGAGACGACGTACTTCGGGAGGGCGTTGAGCTTGGACGCGACCGGATCGGCGGGGTCGGTCACCTTCGGCCAGTACGCCGCGAAGATGTCGTACGTACGGCGCCCGAGGAGGAAGGCTCCCGGGCGCTCGAAGACCTCGTTGATGAACTGGCCGAAGTCTTCGTCGGCGTACGGAAAGACCCAGCCGCCGTGCTCGAAGCCGCCGCGGGTGTCCTCCTCCCGGCCGCCGGGTGCCTGGTAGACGCCGTCGAGCGTGACGAAGAGGGTGGAGACGAGCTTGCCCATGAGGAGTGCCTCTTTCCGGGTGTGCGGTCTTCTGTCATCACCTCAGACCCCGTGCGCACGCGCAACTCATCGGTGCCTCGGTGTCCGTTCGCCGCCAGCACCTCGACGCGCGCGGGGCTGGGATGGACCCATGACGACAACCACTTACGAAACCGGAACCCTGCACGGCAGGGCGGCTCTCGTCACCGGCGGCAGCCGGGGCATCGGCGCGGCGACGGCCCTGCGGCTCGCGCGCGAGGGCGCGGATGTCGCCCTGACCTATGTGAACGACAAGGAGGCGGCCGAGGAGGTGGTACGGGCCGTTCAGGCGCTGGGGCGGCGGGCCGTGGCCCTGCGGGCGGACGCCGCGGACGCGGACGAGGCGGCCGGCGCGGTGGGGCGTACGGCTGAGGCGCTCGGGGGCCTGGACGTGCTGGTGAACAACGCCGGCGTGGGCGTGCTGGGCCCGCTGGAGAGCCTGTCGATCGCGGACGTGGACCGGGTCCTCGCGGTGAACGTCCGCGGCGTCTTCCTGACCTCCCGGGCGGCGGCCGCGCTGATGGGGGACGGCGGCCGGATCGTCACCATCGGTACGTGCATGACGCAGCGGGTGCCGGGGCCTGGCGGGACGCTGTACGCAATGAGCAAGTCGGCCCTGATCGGCCTGACGAAGGCCCTGGCACGGGAGCTCGGACCGCGCGGCATCACGGCGAACATCGTCCACCCCGGCCCCATCGACACGGACCTGAACCCGGCGGACGGCCCGTACGCGCCGGGTCAGGCGGCGATGACCGCCCTGGGCCGCTTCGGCACGGCCGACGAGGTGGCGGCGACGGTCGCGTACCTGGCCGGGGCGGACTACGTCACGGGAGCGGAGTTCGCCGTGGACGGAGGTCACGCGGCGTAGGCCTCCGGCGGTTGAGCCGAATACGGTGCGGGTGAGTGGGGGTGACCGTCCCTGGGGGCTGCCGCCCCCAGGCCCCCGCTTCGGCCCTGAAAGGGCCTCGTCCTCAAACGCCGGACGGGCTGAAAGATCCGGACCGGCGTTCGAGTAGCGAGCGCCTTCTGTCTCAGCCGCCCAGCTCCTGGTGCCGGGCCGCCAGCCCCGCCGCGCCCTGCTCCGTCAGCGAGCCGTGCAGTCGCAGCCTGGAGATGCCGCCGTCGGGGTAGATGTCCACGCGCGCGTGCGTGCCGACGGCGGGGGTCGTCAGGACGAAACGGTGGTTGGTGTCGGGCTGGAGGCGGGTGCGCGGGAGGATCTCCTGCCAGTCGCCGTCCGCTCCGTCCCGCACCGACACCGTCGCCCAGCCGGCGCTGTTGCCCTTCAGGTACGCCGTGTCGATCTCGATGGCCCGGATCTGGGACTGCGCGGCCAGCCGGTAGCGGATCCAGTCGTTGCCCTGGTCGCGGCGGCGGCGCGTCTCCCAGCCGTCGTCCATCTTGCGGGAGCGGCCCGGCTGGATGGTGTTCGTGGCGGGCGAGTAGAAGAGGTTGGAGGCGTCCTCGACCTGGCCGCCGTTCTCCAGGGCGACCACGTCGAAGGTGCCGAGAACCGACAGCCACTCGGGGTCGGGTGCCACCTCGCCGTACACGCGCAGGCGCGCGATGCCGCCGTCGGGGTGCTGGTTGACCCGGAGGTGGGTGAAGCGCTGTTCGACGGCGATGGAGAAACCATTCGCCGCGTGGCCGCCGACCGGTGTGCGCGACACCAGCGTCGTCCACTTCACGTCGTCCGCCAGCAGTTCCTGAGGCGACGGAGAGCCCGGCACGGAGGCGCCCTCGACGGACACCGCCTGCGGGTAGTTGCCGCGGAAGTGGGCCGTGTCGACGACGATCCCGCGGATCACGCCGGGCGCCCCGAGCCGCACCAGCGCCCAGTCGTGGTCCTCGGCCGTCGGCCAGGGGTGCTCGGCGGAGGCACCGCGCCGCCGCCGGGTCTCCCAGCCGTCCATGATCTTGCCCTTGTGCCCGAAGTGCTCGGGGTCGAACTCGGCCCGCTCGGGCACCAGCAGGTTCTCGCGCTGGGCGAAGAACTCGTCGTTGGCGGCGATGACTCCGGCGCCCAGCCGGCGGTCGGCGAGGTTGGCGTACTGGGTGAAGGGGAAGTCGGCGGTGCGGTAGTCCGCGTACGGGTCGCCGCCTCCGTAGGGGTTCGCGTCGCCGGTGAAGCTGGGTATCGCCGTCACGGTGCTGGTTCTGCCTTTCTGGAGTCGGCCGGTGCGGGTGCGGGACGGGTCCTCTGCTCGGGCGGAGCGGAGAGCCCGGGGACGGGGGGTCAGTGATCGCGGGTGAGCAGCCGCCCCTTCGGCTCGGCGAACTCTCCGTCCGCGACGATGCGTTCGCCGCGCAGCCAGGTGGCCTTCACGACGCCGTACAGGGTCTTGCCCGCGTACGCCGTCACACGGTTGCGGTGCTGGAGGGCGGCCGGGTCCACGGTGAAGGTCTCGTCGGGCGCGAGGACGGCGAAGTCGGCGTCGCGGCCCACCTCGATGGCGCCCTTGCGGTCGTCGAGCCCGACCAGTTCGGCCGTCCGCGCGGACATCCAGCGGACCACGTCCTCCAGGCCGTGCCCGCGCTTGCGGGCCTCCGTCCACACGGCCGCCAGGCTCAGCTGGAGCCCGGAGATACCGCCCCAGGCGGTCGCGAAGTCGTCGGTCTTCAGGTCGGCCGTGGACGGCGAGTGGTCGGTCACCACGCAGTCGATCGTGCCGTCGGCCAGCGCCTGCCAGAGCAGGTCCTGGTTGGCGGACTCGCGGATCGGCGGACAGCACTTGAACTCGCTGGCGCCGTCCGGGACTTCCTCGGCGGTCAGGGTCAGGTAGTGCGGGCACGTCTCGACGGTGATCCGCACGCCCTCCCGCTTGGCCCCGGCGATCAGCGGCAGCGCGTCGCTCGACGACAGGTGCAGCACGTGCACGCGCGCGTGGAGGCGCTTCGCCTGGGCGATCAGCTGGGCGATCGCGGTGTCCTCGGCGTCGCGCGGACGCGAGGCCAGGAAGTCCGCGTACCTGGGGCCGCCCTGCTGTGGGGCGGCGTCGAGGTGGTGCGGGTCCTCGGCGTGCACGATCAGCAGGCCGCCGAAGGAGGCGATCTCGGCCAGGGACTGGGCGAGTTGGTCCTGGTTCAGGTGCGGGAACTCGTCCACTCCGGACGGCGACAGGAAGGCCTTGAAGCCGAAGACGCCGGACTCGTGCAACGGGCGGAGGTCCTTGACGTTGTCGGGCAGGGCGCCGCCCCAGAAGCCGACGTCGATGTGCGCCTTGTCGGCGGCGACCTCCTGCTTCGTACGAAGGTTGTCGACCGTCGTCGTCGGCGGGAGGGAGTTGAGGGGCATGTCGACGAGCGTGGTGATGCCGCCGGCCGCCGCCGCGCGCGTGGCGGTCCAGAAGCCCTCCCACTCGGTGCGGCCGGGGTCGTTGACGTGCACGTGCGTGTCCACGAGGCCGGGCAGCAGGACGTCGTCGCCGAGGTCCTCCGGACGGGCGCCGGGCGGGACTTCGGCGTCGTACGGGAGCACGGCCGTGATCTTTCCGCCGGCGACCGCGACCGAGGCGGCCCGCGTCCCCTCGGGTGTGATGACGCGCGTCGAGCGCAGCACCAGTTCAGCGTCGGACACCCGGACCCCTCTCTGCCGCCGGTTTACTTCCGCGTAACGGAATTCAACTTTCTGTTGAAGGAGTCTTCACTCCCGTTCCCGCGCCGTCAAGGGCACACTTCTCCACAGTGCACCCAACGCCCGCTCTCTGGACGTTTCCACAAAGCGGAATTAGAATTCCAGCAAGCAGAACGTAGCTACGCACAACCGGGGAGTCAACCGACTGCCGGGTAGGCTTCTGCCCTTCCCGCCAGTCCCGAAAGGAACGCGCCGTGCCGACGTCCAGCGCCAGCACCACCGACTCCGCCAAGTCCAATGGCGGCGGAGTCCAGTCCCTCGAGCGCGCCTTCGATCTGCTGGAGCGGATGGCGGACGCGGGCGGCGAGGTCGGCCTGAGCGAGCTCTCCGCGAGCAGCGGGCTGCCGCTGCCCACCATCCACCGCCTCATGCGGACGCTCGTCGCCTGCGGCTACGTCCGCCAGCAGCCCAACCGCCGCTACGCCCTCGGCCCGCGCCTGATCCGCCTCGGCGAGTCCGCCTCCCGGCTCCTCGGCACCTGGGCCCGGCCGTACCTCGCCAGGCTCGTCGAGGAGACCGGTGAGACGGCGAACATGGCACTGCTCGACGGCGACGAGATCGTGTACGTCGCCCAGGTGCCGTCCAAGCACTCGATGCGCATGTTCACGGAGGTCGGCCGGCGCGTGCTGCCGCACTCCACAGGGGTCGGCAAGGCGCTGCTCGCCGGGTTCCCGCCGGAGGAGGTGCGCGCGCTACTGAACCGTACGGGCATGCCCGCCGCCACGGAGAAGACGATCACCACGCCGGACGGCTTCCTCGCGGCCCTGGAGGACGTGCGGCGCAACGGCTACGCGGTCGACGACAACGAGCAGGAGGTCGGCGTCCGCTGCCTGGCCGTCTCGGTCCCCAACTCCCCCACCGCGGCCGCGATCTCGATCTCGGGTCCGGCGGGGCGGGTCACCGAGGCCGCGACGGACAAGATCGTGCCGGTGCTCCAGCAGGTGGCCGGGGAGCTGTCGGAGGCACTGGTCACCCAGAACCACGGGTGACGGCCATGCGGCGCCGCCCCGGGCGCCGCACCGGACCGCACGACTCCCAGGAGGCCGTCTTCGGCTCGGGCGGCCGGGAGTCGATCGTTACGACGATCGGCTAGCCCCGCCCCCGCGGCGCCTCCCCGAACAGATCCACCGCTTGCCGGACCTCCGACAAGCCCCGCGACAGCGCGCTCACGGAGCCGATCGCCCCCGCGAGCAACAGCAGCGACCTCCGCAGCCGCGGCATCTCCGGCACTCCGTCGATCGCCATGGCGGCCAGCGCGGCGAGTTCGTCCTCGGCGATCACCCGGTCCGGGAACTCGGCGGGGTGCGCGGCGAGTTCGCGGCGCAGACGGGACACCGCCGTCCGCAGTTCCGCCACCCTCGGGTCCTCGTCGCTGCCCGTCACCGGCCTCTGCCCCAAGCTCCGCAACACAGCACTCCCCCCTCGCACGCCGTTGTGCGCCAGTAGTCCCGCTGCCCCGTCGAGCCCCCCTGGCATTGGTCGGGCGCCGGGGACGCGGGTCAGTAAACGCCACGCGTTGCCGATGCGCCACCGCGTGAGCGGAAATTCAGTCGTTGGAAGTCGGGCGCTCGCGCACCTGTCAGGTATGCAGGACGCATGACTGAGAAAGACGCGCCCCCGGTCGCCGGTCTACTCCTCGCCGCAGGCGGTGGGCGGCGACTCGGCGGACGGCCCAAGGCCCTGCTCCGACACCGCGGCCGACCGCTCGTCGAGCACGCCGTCGGGGTGCTGCGCGCGGCCGGCTGTGCCCGTGTGCACGTGGTGCTGGGTGCACGGGCCGATGCCGTACGGGAGCAGGCCGAGCTCGGTGACTGCGTACTGGTGGAGAACCCGGACTGGGCCGACGGAATGGGCTCCTCCGTGCGCGCCGGGCTCGCCTCGCTCGCGGGTACGGGGGCGCCGGCGGCGCTCGTCGCGCTCGTCGACCAGCCCGGCATCGGGCCGGCGGCGGTGGCCCGGGTGCTCGCCGCGTACGAGGACGAGACGTCGCTCGTCTCGGCCGCCTACGACGGGGTACGCGGGCATCCCGTGCTCTTCGGCGCAGCCCATTGGGCGGGCATCGCCGCGACCGCGACCGGCGACAGGGGGGCACGCGCCTATCTGAAGGAGCACGAGGAGGGGATTCGGCTCGTCGAGTGCGGGGACGTGGCCCGGCCGTACGACATCGACACGGAGGCCGATCTGAGCCACCTTGAGTGAGCACGGTGGCACTGAGCGCCACCTTGCCTCGACTCAGAGAATCTCGATGTCAACAAACCATTGAACTTCCACCATGAGGAAACTAGTATCCACTGTTCAGAAGCGCCCGACCGCTCCGCGGGCGTTGTTCGCCGTATCCGGGAAGACTGGCACCCGGTGCCAAAGCTCCTACGCAAGTCGCTTGTAGCTCGCTGAAGGAAGTGACGCTCATGTCCGCACCAGCGCCGTCCCCGCTGGCCATCGTCGACGCCGAGCCCCTGCCCCGGCAGGAGGAGGTCCTCACGGAGGCGGCCCTCGCCTTCGTGGCCGAGCTGCACCGCCGGTTCACGCCCCGGCGTGACGAACTCCTCGCCCGCCGTGCGGAGCGCCGCGCCGAGATCGCCCGCACCTCCACCCTCGACTTCCTCCCGGAGACCGCCGCGATCCGCGCGGACGACTCCTGGAGGGTGGGCCCGTGCCCGCCCGCGCTGCAGGACCGCCGGGTCGAGATCACCGGCCCCACCGACCGCAAGATGACCATCAACGCCCTCAACTCGGGGGCGAAGATCTGGCTCGCCGACTTCGAGGACGCCTCCGCCCCCACCTGGGAGAACGTCGTCCTCGGGCAGCTCAACCTGATCGACGCCTACACCCGGAACATCGACTTCACCGACCCGAAGTCGGGCAAGTCGTACACCCTGAAGGCCAACGAGGAACTGGCGACGGTCGTCATGCGCCCGCGCGGCTGGCACCTGAACGAGCGTCACCTGCAGATCGACGGCGAGCAGGTCCCCGGCGCCTTCGTCGACTTCGGCCTGTACTTCTTCCACAACGCCCAGCGCCTGCTCGACCTCGGCAAGGGCCCCTACTTCTACCTCCCGAAGACGGAGTCGCACCTGGAGGCCCGCCTCTGGAACGAGGTGTTCGTCTTCGCCCAGGACTACGTCGGCATCCCGCAGGGCACCGTCCGCGCGACCGTCCTGATCGAGACGATCACGGCGGCGTACGAGATGGAGGAAATCCTCTACGAACTCCGCGACCACGCCGCCGGGTTGAACGCCGGCCGCTGGGACTACCTGTTCTCCATCGTCAAGAACTTCCGTGACGGCGGCGCCAAGTTCGTCCTGCCGGACCGCAACGCGGTCACGATGACGGCCCCGTTCATGCGGGCGTACACCGAACTCCTCGTCCGCACCTGCCACAAGCGCGGCGCGCACGCCATCGGCGGCATGGCGGCGTTCATCCCGTCCCGCCGGGACGCCGAGGTCAACAAGGTGGCCTTCGAGAAGGTCCGCGCCGACAAGGACCGCGAGGCCGGCGACGGCTTCGACGGCTCCTGGGTCGCCCACCCCGACCTGGTCCCGATCGCCATGGAGTCCTTCGACAAGGTCCTCGGCGACAAGCCGAACCAGAAGGACCGCCTGCGCGACGACGTCCACGTCGAGGCGGCCGACCTGATCGCCGTCGACTCCCTGGACGCCAAGCCGACGTACCCGGGCCTGGTCAACGCCGTCCAGGTCGGCATCCGCTACATCGAGGCCTGGCTGCGCGGTCTCGGCGCGGTCGCCATCTTCAACCTCATGGAGGACGCGGCCACCGCCGAGATCTCCCGCTCCCAGATCTGGCAGTGGATCAACGCGGGCGTCGAGTTCGAGAACGGCGAGAAGGCCACCCCGGAGCTGGCCCGCAAGGTCGCCGCCGAGGAGCTGGCGAGCATCCGCGCCGAGATCGGCGAGGAGGCCTTCGCGGCCGGCCACTGGCAGCAGGCCCACGACCTGCTCCTGGAGGTCTCCCTCGACGAGGACTACGCGGACTTCCTGACGCTGCCGGCGTACGAGCAGCTGAAGGGCTGACCTACTCCTGCGCAGGCTTGTCCGAGTGGCCCAGGGACTTCCCCGGGGCCACTCGGTCGCGTACGGCCTGCTTCACGGCCGTCGGTTCCGGGAAGCCCTGCTCCCGGCGGTCCCAGACCACCTCGTCGTCGACACGCACGACGAACACCCCGCCCTTGCCCGGCTTCAGCGCCAGCTCGGACAGCTCCGCCTCGAAGGTGGTGAGCAGTTCCTGCGCCAGCCAGGCCGCGCGGGGCAGCCAGCGGCACTGTGTGCAGTACTCGATCTCGACACGGCCGCTCATCCGAGGTGCACCGACCAATCCTGTTCCGCGGCCGGCTTGCCGTGCAGGTCGGGGACCCGCTTCAGCCACTTCGGCCTGCCTTGCTGTGTTCTCGCCGCCCTGAGGGCCTCCTCGGCGGCCAGTTCCTCCCTGGTGGGGAAGTCGGTGGGGAGCCAGGCCGCGGAGGCCCGCACGCGCGCGTGGAGGTATCCGACGTACGCCTCACGGACCGCGTCGGGTGTCGCGAGGCCCGCCTCGGCGGTCAGCCAGGCGTCCGGCACCTCCGCAACGATCTCGCGCAAGAGCTCCTCGGTCACCCTCGGCGCCAGCTCCGCGTCGGCGGCGCGCACGTCCGGGGCGTAGTGGCCGAGGGCGTGGTGGCGGAAGTCGTACGCCTTCTCGGGGTCCGAGCCGTCCCAGCGGTGGTGGAAGACCAGGGCCGCTCCGTGGTCGATCAGCCACAGGCGCGGCGGGACCGTGCCGAACGTCGGCCAGATCATCAGGTTCGAGCTGTGGACCGTACGGTCGACGTTCGCGGTCAGGGCGTCCAGCCAGACGATCCGGCCGGCCTCCAGCGGGTCGACGCGGAAGGTCTTCGCGACCTCCGGGGTGAAGTCCTTCGCCCCCGGCAGGTAGTCCATACCGAGGTTGACGCCACCGCTCGACGCGTGCAGATCCCGCACCTCCTGGTGCGGCTCGTGTCCCGCGACCGCGGGGTCGAAGTGGACCAGGACCAGCTCGGGAAAGCGCAGCCCCAGCGCGCGGGCCAGCTCGCCCACGATCACCTCGGCGACCAGCGCCTTGCGGCCCTGCGCGGAGCCGGTGAACTTCACGACGTAGGTGCCCAGGTCGTCGGCCTCGACCACTCCGGGCACGGAGCCGCCAGACCTCAGGGGTGCGATGTAGCGGGTAGCGGTGACCTCTCTCAGCATTTCCTCAGGCCACCCCCGTCTTCAGCCTTGCAATCCACGACCGGTCCCGCGCCACGGTCCTTACGAACGTGCTCGCCCCAACAGTGTCGCAGAGATGCCGGGAAGCCACGTTTGCGGCGCCGGTGCGGGGGCACTCCGAAGTCCCCGGCAACCGAGTCGGCTTCCGCCGTCGGCTCTTTCGGCTGAGGGGTCCCATATGAACTGCTATGAATGCGTCCAGCAGGGGCGCGCCTCGGAAGCAGTGGCCGTCTGCCGGCTGTGCGGAGCCGGCGTATGCGCCGACCACGTGCACAGCGAGACGATCCAGGTTCGTGAGCCCGCACAGCCGGGCAAGGTGATACATGATCAGCGGGCCCGCCGGCTGACCTGCCCGGTGTGCCGTGCGGCGGAGGAGTCGGCCTGACGGGCCCGCCCGACCCCTGACGATCTCGCTCTAGCCCGTGGGGGCGTTGCTGCACCCCGCGAGCAGCAGCACCGCCCCCCGAACCGGCTCCTTCCTCGCCCTCACCGGTATCGCCTGTCCCCACCCCGGTGCTCGGCGGATCGCGTACCGGCCAGCGGGTTCGGCAGTGGCCGGTAGCGGGCGGCGGCGCCGTCGGCGTTCGTCCAGCGCAGGAGCAGGTTCGTCTTGCCGGGGAGGGTGGGCGCGGTGAGCAGGCCGGCGATCTCGGGGAGATCGTGGCGGGCGAGTTCGCGGCGTACGGCCGGCCAGGGGTCCAGACCGGGACGGCGTTCGGCCAGCGCTCCGGCCAGCTCCACGAGGTGGTTGACGACCAGGCAGTACACGAGCCGCTCCCAGCCGGCCGCCCGCTCCACGTCCGCCAGCAGCTTCACGCCCTCGGCGTCCCGGAACAGGGCCTGTACGGGCATGCCGTCGGTGTCGACGGCGACCAGCGTGTTCTGCAGGTGCGCTTCGAGTACGACGCCGTGGTCGGCGAAGGCGGTGAGCGCGGGCGGGACCACCTGGGCGAGATACGCCTCCCACCACGCCGCCGGGTCCTCGGCGCCGTCGAGCGGACTGCCCTCGAAGCCCTCGACGAGCCCGGCGGCGAGCAGCGGTGTCGCGCCCGGCAGGACGTGGTCGCGCAGCCCGTCGCGGACCAGGACCGCGAGTTCCTCGAAGGCGAAGTCGGCGGTGCGGTAGCCGCGGTCGCCGAGCCAGGCGGCGGGGGCGTCGGACGCGGCGAGGGCGGCGGCCGCCGCGGTGTCGGTACGGCGGAGTCCTTGCAGGTCGTGGCGCCACAGGCGACGGATGTCGTTGGTGATGCGCACATCGAGGCTGAACTTGAGGAAGAGGTCAGGCTCGGGGGCGTAGAGCGTGCGGATCGCGGCTGTCGGCCAGGCGTCGAAGGCGGTCGTGCCGAGGCGCAGCAGCCTGCCGTCCGCGAAGGCCTGCGTGAGTTCCCGGCCGACCAGGTCGAGCTGCCAGGGGTGTGCGGGCAGCAGCCGGTAGCCGGGCGGGGCCTCGCCGAGGGCGTCGAGGGCCGAGGTGTCGCCCTCCTCGACGACCGTGTCCTCGCGCAGTGCGAGCAGCGTCAGCGGGAAGCGGGCGTGGGCCTCCGGGGCGTACGGCAGCCAGGCCGCGACCGGGCCGCCGCCGCGCGCCTTGGGGGCGGGGTGGTGGGGGTGGCCGGTGAGGAGGGACTGCTCGGAGCGGAGGAAGGGGTCGTCCGGCGGCGTCGCACGCGCGCGTGCCGTGAGCAGTGCGGCCACCGCGTCCCGGCTGTCGACCATCTCGGCGGGCAGTTCGTGGTTGGACAGACCGGTGTGGCGGCGCAGTTCCTCGGCGACGAGCTTGACGAGCTCCGTGTGCCCGACGCGCCGCCACGCGCCGGCCGCCCGCACCTCCGGCTCCGCGGGCCGCCGCTCGCCGAGGACGCGCAGCAGACGGCCCGAGCCGGGCAGCCGGTACACGCGCCGCTCGCCGTCCGGTGCGGCCGGGTCCGCCTCGCCGGACCCGCCGTGCGGTTCGGCCACCTCCCGCAGCAGGCAGTTGAGCAGGGGCGCGACCGCGTAGGCGTCGGCGCGTTCCGCGACGTCGGCGGCGGGTGGAGGGTTGAGGTGCACGCGATCCACTCGTTCTCTACGGTCCGTTCAGGCGGGAAGACGATCAGTATGTCTGTCGTCGGCGCCTGCCCGACGCCCTACTCGTACCCGAGGAGCCCGCCCGTGCACCGTCCCCCCAGCGCCGAGGCCGAGGTCGCCGCCGAACTGGCCGACGTACGCCCCGAACTCGCCTCGCGGTACGCGGCCGAGCTCCCCGGGGCCCGGGCGGCCGTGCTGACCCGGCTGTGGCGCGCGCTCGCGTACGAGCCGTTGCCCTGGGTGGCCCGCCGTGAGCGGGGCCGGGAGGGCCTCACCCTGCGCCTTTCCGACGGCCGCCGGCTGCACGGCCCGCAGGCCGACCCGTTCGCCACCGCCGCGTACGTCACCGCCGTACGCCTCGACGAGACGTCGTACGACGATCCGGCCCGGCTGCTGACCGACCTCTGCGTACCGCACGGTACGTCGTTCGCCGCCGAACTCGGTCACAGTGTGGCCTCGTTGGCGTTGTCACGGGCGGGACAGGATGCCCACTCGAAGGAGTGGCCCCGGCACGACTGGGAGTGGGAGCAGCGGGTGGTGGACGGACATCCCTTCCATCCCAACTGCCGTTCCCGGCCCGGTCTCTCGGTCGCCGAGCAGCTGGCGTACGGGCCCGAGCACCGGCCGGTGGTGACGCTGGGGCGGGTTCCGGTGCGGGCGGCCGAGTGCCTCGTGACGGGCGAGTGGCCGCAGGAGATGCGGGACGGGGGTCGGCTGCTGATCCCGGTGCATCCCTGGCAGGCCGAGCATGTGCTCAAGCGCCCGTCCGACGAGGGGGTCGCCGCGCATCCGCTGATGTCCCTGCGTACGCTCGCCGTCCCCGGAGGGCCGCACGTCAAGACCGCGCTGAGCGCCCGGCTGACGTCGTCGGTGCGGGACATCTCGGTGTACTCCATCGGCCTGTCGGCCACGCTGTCGGACTTCGCGCAGACCCTGGCGGCCCGCATGGACGGGCTGCTGCACGTCACCCGCACGCTGGGGGCCGCCACGGCCGACTCGCCGGATCTGGCGGCGGTGGTGCGCGAGTCGCCGCAGGAGTATGCCGGGCCCGGCGAGCAGGTGGTCGCGGTGGCCGCGCTCGTCGCCACCGAGCTGCCCCGATCCCCCGCCTGGGCGGCCGAGTTCACGCGTCTCGCGCTCACCGTGGGGCTGCGGCTGCTGGAGCTGGGCGTGGCGCTGGAGGCGCACGGTCAGAACCTGCTCGTGGTGCTGTCGGCGGACGGCTCCCCGGTGCGGCTGGTCTACCGCGACCTCGCCGACATCCGGGTCAGCCCGGCGCGGCTGGCCCGGCACGGCATCGCGATGCCGGAGCTGTCGGGCCGGATCGTCACGGACGACGTGCCGGCCCTGCGCCGCAAACTGTTCGGCTCTCTGGTGGCGGGGGCGCTCGCGGGTGCGGCGGGGTCGGGCGCGGCGTTGCGCGGGGCGCTGGAGGCGGTCGTACGGGATCTGCCGGGCACCGTGGACCTGGCGGCGCTGCGCGAGGAGGCGCTGCCCACGAAGGCGCTGTCGCTGATGCGGCTGTCGCCGGGGACACCGGGGGATCAGTGGGCGGAGCTGCCCAATCCGCTGCTCACCGAGGTGTTCTGACCTCGTTTTGAAGCGGGGCACCTCTGATCAATAAGATCCGCCGATGATCACAAGAACACGGCTGGCGGCCGGGGCCTGCGCCCTGCTCGCCGCGCTCGCGGCCGGGATGGCGTTCCCGGCCGGGGCGGTTGCCGACGAGACCGGTGCGACCGCGCCGAAGGTCGACCTCGTGCTGGATGTGAGCGGCTCGATGCGGGCGCGGGACATCGACGGCCAGTCGCGGATGGCCGCGGCGAAGCAGGCGTTCAACGAGGTGCTGGACGCGACGCCCGAGGAGGTCCAGCTCGGCATCCGCACGCTGGGCGCCGACTACCCGGGCGACGACCGCAGGACGGGCTGCAAGGACACCGCGCAGCTCTACCCGGTCGGCCCCCTGGACCGCACCGAGGCGAAGGCGGCGGTGGCGACCCTGGCGCCCACCGGCTGGACGCCGATCGGCCCCGCGCTGCTGAAGGCCGCCGACGACCTCGACGGCGGCGAGGGCTCCAAGCGCATCGTGCTGATCAGCGACGGCGAGGACACCTGCGCCCCGCTCGACCCGTGCGAGGTGGCCCGGGAGATCGCCGCCAAGGGCATCGGGCTGACCATCGACACGCTCGGCCTGGTCCCGAACACGAAGATGCGGCAGCAGCTGAGCTGCATCGCCGAGGCGACGGGCGGCACGTTCACCTCGGTCGAGCACACCGACGAACTCGCCGACAAGGTCAACCAGTTGGTGGACCGGGCGGCCGATCCGGTGGTGACGCCGGTCGCGACGACGGGCGCGGACCAGTGCGCGAAGGCGCCCGAGCTGGAGTCCGGCCTGTACACCGACCGCGAGGAGTTCGGGCAGCAGCGCTGGTACCGCGTGGACGTCCCGGACGGCTATGAACTGCGCGCCTCGGTGAGCGTCTCGGCGGACCGGGCGGTGAACCCCTCGTACGGGCTGCTGCTGCGGGCGGTGACCGAGAAGGGGCGGGAGATCGTGCGCGGCGAGGCGGCGGGCAACGGCCGTACCGATGTGGTCTCGACCGGGCTGCGCTACCCGAGGGCGAAACTGGAGAGCGGTGACGGTGCGCTGCCGCCCGAGAGCGTGTGCCTCCAGGTCACCCACTCCTTCGCACCAGCGGGCGGCGTGCAGACCACCCCCGGTCTGCCGCTCGAACTGACCATCGACGTCGTGGGCGGGCCCAGCGAGTCGGGCGACGTGGCCTCCTTCGGCCTCGGGCGCGGCTGGTGGCTGCTCGGCGCGCTGATCCTGACCGGCTTCCTCGCCGGTCTCGTGTGGGGCTGGCTGTCGCGCTGGCGGGTCGCGGTCTGGAGGACCAACTGATGCGGATCACAGGTGTGTTGAGCGCGGCGGCGCTGATGCTCGGCCTCACGGTCACCCCCGCGGTCGCCGACTCCTCGCCGTCGCCGAGCGCGTCGGAGAACGGTGGCGCGCCGACCGAGGCGGGCACCTCCTTCCGTACGGCGACCGAGATCGAGCAGGGGCAGACGGCCATCGCGAGCGCCTCCACGGGCGACTATCTGTACTGGTCGTTCCCCGCGGACGCCGGACAGCGCCCGACCGTGAAGGCGACGGTGAAGCTGCCGGACACGCACGCGGCCCAGACCTGGCAGATCGACGTGTACGACGGACTGCGGCGCCGCCAGGCCTGCCAGTACGGCGCCCAGACGCGCACCGCCGGAGCGGACGCCGCCTCCGTGGACCTGACCTGCGTGCTGCGCACCGTCCGGGCGTGGTCGGAGCCGTGGGCCGATGATCCGCTGCCGGGGACGTACTACATCCGGCTGACGGTCCTGGACCCGCCCACCTCCGACCTCGGCCTGCCGGTCGACGCCGAGGTCCGGGTCGACTCCGAGGACACCGGCGGGGCGGCGGCGGTCGACGGCTCGCTGGCACATCCGCTGGTGCCGGGGGCAGGCGCCATATCCCAGAGCGGCGAGGACGAGTACACCAAGGACCAACTGCTGGCGAGCCTGGAGCCCAGCGGCGGCTGGGCGTCCGGGTGGTGGTCCGACCGATGGGTGTGGACGGCGATCGGCGGCGCGCTGGCCGCGCTCGCGGGCGTCGGCGGATACGCGCTGACACGTGGTGCGGGCCGGCCGTCTCGGGTGCCGCCGAGCGCCTGACGGTTCTCGAATGGCCCGCCGTACTCAACCGTACGGCGGGCCTTTCGCCGCTCAGATGTCGAGCAGCGCCTTGGCCAGGGTCCCGTCCCCGCTCACCTCGATACGACCGTTCCGTACCGCATCGGCCACGCTCAACTCCCCCCGTGCGACCGCCTCGCAGGTCCCGGAGTCCAGCACCAGCCGCGCATCGGGCTCACCCGGAGCGGGCCCGTCCCCGTAGACCGGCCCGTCCTCGGCCCCGACGTACAAGTGGAACTCCCCCTCCTCCAGCCGCACTTCGACGACGCCGACCCCCTCCAACGCCCGCAGCAGAGGCAGCGCGAACCAGTGCGCGCGCACCGCGTCGGTCGGCCGCCGCTCACCGAGCTCGGCCTGCCCCCACTCCCCCAGCGCCTGCAGCACGGGCAGCAACTCCCGCCCCCGACCGGTGAGTTCGTACACGTACGCCGCTCCGGGCGGCGGCAGCCGGCGCCGCGTGCTGATGCCGTCCCGCTCCATGTCCTTCAGCCGAGAGGCGAGTACGTCGGTACTGACGCCCGGCAGGTCGGCGTGCAGGTCGGTGTAGCGCCGCGGGCCGGCCAGCAGCTCCCGGACGATCAGCAGGGTCCAGCGGTCGCCGACGGCGTCGAGCGCGCGGGCGGCGGAACAGTACTGGTCGTAGCTTCGGCGAGGTGACATGCGACGCAGTCTAGACATGTTGTTGGACTTTCCAAGCTCGAACTTGGTAAAACCAAGCAACACACGAAACCGGAGGGGCGAGCGCGTATGGAGTTCCGGCAGTCGAACAAGCTCAGCGAGGTCTGTTACGAGATCCGCGGCCCGGTGATCGAGCACGCCGACGCGCTGGAGAAGGCGGGCCACAGCGTGCTGCGCCTGAACACCGGCAACCCCGCGCTCTTCGGCTTCGAGGCGCCGGAGGAGATCCTCCAGGACATGATCCGGATGCTGCCCCGGGCGCACGGCTACACCGACTCGCGCGGTGTCCTCTCCGCCCGCCGGGCCGTGGCCCAGCGCTACCAGACGCTCGGCCTGGAGGTCGGCGTCGACGACGTCTTCCTCGGCAACGGCGTGTCCGAGCTGGTGTCCATGGCCGTACAGGCGCTGGTCGAGGACGGCGACGAGATCCTCATCCCCGCCCCGGACTTCCCGCTGTGGACGGCGGTGACGACCCTGGCCGGCGGCAAGGCGGTGCACTACCTCTGCGACGAGCAGGCCGAGTGGTACCCGGACCTGGAAGACATGGCCTCGAAGATCACGGACCGCACCAAGGCCGTGGTCATCATCAACCCCAACAACCCGACGGGCGCTGTCTACCCGAAGGAGATCGTCGAGGGCATCCTCGACCTGGCCCGCCGCCACGGCCTCATGGTCTTCGCCGACGAGATCTACGACCAGATCCTGTACGACGACGCCGTGCACCACTCGGCCGCCGCCCTCGCCCCCGACCTCGTCGTTCTCACCTTCTGCGGCCTGTCGAAGACGTACCGCGTGGCGGGCTTCCGCTCCGGCTGGCTGGTCGTCACCGGCCCGAAGCAGCACGCGAAGGACTACCTGGAGGGCCTGACGATGCTGGCCTCCATGCGGCTGTGCGCCAACGCGCCCGCCCAGTACGCCATCCAGGCCGCGCTCGGCGGCCGCCAGTCGATCCGTGAGCTGACCAACCCCGGCGGCCGCCTGCACGAACAGCGCACCGTGGCCTGGGAGAAGCTCAACGAGATCCCCGGCGTCTCGTGCGTGAAGCCGAAGGGCGCGCTGTACGCCTTCCCGCGCCTCGACCCCAAGGTCCACAAGATCCACGACGACGAGAAGTTCGTCCTGGACCTGCTGCTGCGGGAGAAGATCCAGGTGGTCCAGGGCACGGGCTTCAACTGGCCGACTCCCGATCACTTCCGGATCCTGACCCTGCCGTACGCGGAGGACCTGGAGGCGGCCATCGGGCGGATCGGGCGGTTCCTGAGCGGGTACCGCCAATAGCGCAGGGCCCGCCGTGGGGTGACCGGGACCGCGCCCGCATGATGACCGGGTCCGGTCACGCGGCGGCCGCGACACGGACGTCCCGCAGCTGTTCCGCCAACGCCGCCACGGTGAACCGGATCTGGTCGGGCGTGTGGTCGCACGTCACGAAGAACCGCAGCCGGGACAGCTCCTCGGGGACCGCCGGGTGCAGGATCGGGTTGACGCTCACGCCCCGCCGGAAGAGCTCCCGGGCCAGCCACAGCGTGCGCGCCGAATCCCCCACGACGCACGGCACGATCGGCGTGTCGTGGCTGTGCCCGGTGTCGATCCCCGCCTCGCGGGCCAGGCGCACGAACAGCGCGGAGTTCTCCCGCAGCCGCGCCAGCCGCTCCGGCTCGGCCCGCATCAGCCGCAGTGCGGCCAGCGAGGCGGCCGTGTTCGCGGGGGTCATGCCCGCGCTGTAGACGAAGCCCGGCGCGGTGTACCGGAGGTACTCGACGACGGCGCGGTTCGCGGCGACATAACCACCGCACCCGGCCAGCGCCTTGGACAGGGTGCCCATCCACAGGTCGACGTCCGGCCGCTCGACGTCGAAGTGCTCGCCGACGCCGCGCCCGGTGGCTCCGAGCACCCCGATGCTGTGTGCCTCGTCGACCATCAGCAGGGCCCCATGCCGGCGCTTGACCTCGACGAGGTCCGGCAGGGCCGCGATGTCGCCGTCCATGCTGTACACGCCCTCGACCACGACGAGCACCCGGCGGTACTGGTGGCGGACCCGGGTGAGGAGGGCGTCCAGGGCGCCCGCGTCGTTGTGCGGGAAGGGGCGCCGGGTGGCGCCGGAGAGCCGGCAGCCCTGCAGGACGCTGTCATGGGCGAGCGCGTCGTGGACGATCAGGTCGCCCGGCCCGACGAGATGCCCGATCACGGTGACGTTGGTGGCGTGTCCGCTCACCATGGTGATCGCGTCCTCCGTGCCGAGCGTGCGGGCGAGTTCGTCCTCCAGCCGCACATGGAGCGGACGGCTCCCGGACAGCAGCCGGCTGGCGGACGCCGACGTGCCGTACCGTTCGACGGCTTCCCCGACCGCCTCGCTCACCTCGGGATGCGTCGCCAGGCCCAGGTAGTTGTAGCCGGAGAAGGAGACGAGTTCCCGGCCGTCGACGACCGTCCGGTCCGTCATCCCGCCCTCGTGGACCAGGAAGTAGGGGTTGGGCAACCGGAGTCGGCCCAGTGTGGCCATGCGCTCCTGGTGTGCGGTGACCTCCGGGAAGCTCTCGATGCGCGTCTGCTCCTCGGGAAGTGCGGGGGCCTCGGCGGTGGGCGCGGTGACCGGTTCGGCCGTCCCGGCGGTGCCCGTGATCTTCGCCGTGATGCCTCCGACGGTCGCCCGGGCACTGTTCTCGTCCATTTTCAGGAACGGCCACCGGCGTCGCAGCGACGCGAACAGGTCGGTCAGCATCAGCGAGTCGAATCCGAGATCCTCGACGAGCACTTGGTCGCTGCGCAGGTGTTCCACGGGGAAGGCGCTGATGCGGGCTATCTGCTCGAGCACCGCGTCCTCAGCCTCGGCACCGGATCCGAGACGGGGTGGTGCGCACGGCCGGGAGGATGTGGCGGGAGCGACGGCCGGGGCAGCGTTCGCGACGTCGGGGCGAGGGGTTTCCACGGCGGGCAGCGTGTCGCTGAGGCGCCTGAGGGCCGACACCTGTTGCTGGATGAGGTCGAGCAGTTCGTACATCGGGTTCTCCTTCCTCATCTGGCTCTCCCTGTTCGTCGGTTGCTCGTCGTTCGGGTCTCCGGTCGGGGCCGAAACGGGCACGGCGCGGCCGGCTCCGTCGCCCGCGGGTCGCGGCACCCAGTAGGGCCGCGTCTCCAGCCGGGCCACCGGCAGGTCCAGCAGCCGGCGATCCCGCTCCCGCACCAGGGCCCGGGGGTCGACCGGGACGCCCAGGACCGCGAGCCGGGCGAGGGCCCGCAGGAACCCGTACGCGTCGTCCGGCGCCGTGCCGTCGGCGGAGACGACGTGGATGTCGCCCCGGTCGGCGAGGTTGCGGCGGACGGAGGTGAGCAGCGAACCGCCGCCCGCCACCTGGAGGAAGACGCGCGCGCCCGCGTCGTAGGCGCCGCGCACGGCGTCACCGAAGCGGACCGGCGCGGACGCGTGACGCGCCCACAGCTCGCGCAGCCGTTCGGGCTCGTCGCACACGGCCCCGCTCACCGCCGAGACGAACGGCACGCGGGGGGCGGCGAGGGGGCGCCGTTCGAGGTCCGCGCGCATGGTGTCGTCGGCCCGGGCAAGGCGCGGGGAGTGAAAGGCGTGCGACACATCGAGCGCGGACGTCACGACGCCGGCCTTCGAGCAGGCGCTTCGTAGCGCGCCGAGCCCCTCCTCGCTGCCGCTGACCACGATCTGCCGCGGCTGGTTGAAGCACGCGAGCCATACGTCGTCGATGCCCCGTACGAGCTCACGGCAGGTCTCCTCGTCGGCCTGCAGGGCGAGCATCCCGCCGTGCGGCTCGGCCTCCGCCTCCCGCAGCACCGCGCCGCGGTGGGCCAGCAGCCGTATGGTCTCGTCGTCGCTGAGGAAGCCGGCGGCCGCGGCTGCCGCGAACTCCCCGACGCTGTGGCCGAGTACGAGGCCGGGGGCGACACCGCAAGCGGCCAGCAGCCGGGTGGCGGCGATCTGCACGGTGCCCAGCAGGGGCTGGCACACCTCCGTCCCGGCCAGCCGTCGCCTGAGCGCCAGCCGCGCCTCGGCCGCGTCGTCCGTCCCGCCGTACAGCAGACCGGCGACGTCGACGCCGGCGGCCTGCCGGGCCACCTCGCCCAGCCTGCCGACGGTCTCCCGGAAGTCGGGGAACCGCTGGTGGAGGTCCCGCATCAGGCCCGGCCGCTGGCTGCCCTGACCGGGGAAGACGAAGGCGACCCGGCGCTCGGCGGGCGGCAGCGGAGCGTCGGCGGCGAAGGCACCGTCGCCGAGATCGCCCCGGGCGCCGTCGGCCAGCTGCCGGCGGGCCCGCCGCAGCCGCTCGGTGAACGCGGCCGGATCGGCGGCCACGATCGCGAGCCGGCTCGGCAGCGGCTCGCGCCCGCCCAGGGTGTGGGCAAGCGCCGCCATCGACGGCGCCGGCGTGCGGTCCAGAGTGTCGAGCAGCGCCCCGGTGTGCTCCAGGAGCGATTCCCGACCGCCCGCCGAGATCAGGGCGAGGTGGGGCTCGGCCACGGATGCGGTGCGGACCGGTCCTCCCGAGGTGGCCGGGGCCGGTGCCTCCTGGAGGACCACGTGGACGTTCGTACCGCCGAAGCCGAACGAGCTGACGGCCGCACACCGCGGGGCGTCGCCGTCCGGCCACGGCCGAGGGGTGTCGGCGATGCGCAGGCCGGCGGCGTCCAGCCCGAGATCCGGACGGGGGGTGAAGTCCGGCTGCGGAACGACCGTACGGTGATGCACGACCAGCGCTGTCTTGATCAGTCCGGCGATGCCCGCGGCGGACAGCGAGTGCCCGATCAGGGCCTTGGCCGAGGAGAGGTGGCACGGGCCGGGGTCCCCGTCCGCGTGCTCGGTCCGCAGCCGGCGCAGCGCTTCCACCTCCACGCGGTCGCCGACGGAGGTGGCCGTGCCGTGGGCCTCGACGAAGCCCACGGCGGAGGGCGGCAGACCCGCGTCGGCGAAGGCACGGCGCATGGCCCGCAGCTGGCCTTCGGCGGTGGGGACCAGGGGTCCGGGGGCGGTGCCGTCGTTCGCCGAGCCGATGCCCTTGATGACGGCGTAGACACGGTCACCGGCGGCGAGCGCGTCCCGCAGCGGCCGTACGACGACGACGCCGGCGCCCTCGCCGAGGACGAAGCCGTCGGCCCGCTCGTCGAACGGCCGGCACACCCCGCTGGCCGACAGGGCGCCCAGGCGGGAGAAGCCCACGAGGCTGTCCGGGGTGAGGCTGAGGTAGACACCGCCGACCACGGCCATCGCGCAGGTCCCCCGGCGCAGCTGGAGCACCGCCTGGTCGAGGGCGATCAGGGAGCTGGAGCAGGCGGCGTCGACGGCGAAGCTGGGGCCGCCGAGGTCGAAGTGCCGGCTCACGGCGGCGGGCGCCATGTTGAGCAGGCTCCCCGGCAGGGCGAAGGCCTGGAGGGGGCTGAGCTGCTCGGTGGCCCGGTCCCGCAGGGCCCGCAGGAGGTCGGGGTCGGCCGTGCCGCCGAGCGACCCGTCGGCGAGGGCGACGGCCCGCAGGCGGGCCGTCATGAGCTCCTTGTAGTCGGACACCGACAGGCCGAAGAAGACGCCGGTGTTCTCCCGGTCGAAGCCGCCCCGGCCCATCCCCGCGTCGTCGAGGGCCTCGCGGGTCACGTCGAGCATCAGCCGGTGCTGCGGATCCATGGCCTCGACGCGGCGGGGCGGCATGCCGTAGTGCAGGGCGGCGAAGCGGTCCACCTCGTCCAGGAAGGCGACCTGGTCGGTGTACGCGGTGTCGCCGGCGGACCGGTCGGCGGGTGCGTGGAACGTGTCGTGGTTCCAGCGGTCCGCGGGCACCGGGGCGAACTGCCGCTCCGCGCCGTGGAGGAGTTTCCAGTACGCCTGGCTGTCCCGGGCGCCGGGGAAGCGACAGCCGAGTCCGACGATGGCGATGTCATTCATGGGGAGACCTGCTTGGTTCGGGTGGCCGGGGCGGGCGGTCGACTGCCACGCTCCCCCGCAACCGGGGAGGCGCTCCAGCCCCGGCTGTTCGCCGCTTGACGGGTGGCGGCTCATCCGCTAGACGGGCCCGGTTCCCACGGGAACGGCCGTCCGGCCCAGCCCGTCCTGCGGGCCGCCGCAGCCCTGTGGCACGGTGCCGGGAAGGCGAGCTGGAAGGGTGCGCGCGTGGCTGATCTGTTTCTCGTCCGGCACGGTGAGACCGAGTGGTCGCGGTCCGGGCGGCACACGGGATGGACGGACGTGCCCCTCACCGAGCGCGGGCGGGAGGAGGCGCGGCGGCTGGTGCCGTTGATCCGGTCGCACCGGATCGGGGCCGCCTTCGTCAGCCCGGCGCAGCGGGCCCGGGAGACCGCCGAGCTGATCGGGCTGCACGACGTGCGGGTCGACCCGGATCTGCGCGAGTGGGACTACGGCGGGTACGAGGGGATCACGACCGTCGAGATCCAGCGCGAGCGGCCGGGGTGGTTCCTGTTCACGGACGGGGTCGCGCCCGGGCCGCCCGACCGTCCCGGGGAGAGCCCGGAACAGGTCGGGGAGCGCGCGGACCGGATGCTGGCCAAGGTGGACGCGGCGTTCGCCAACAACGAGGGGTGCGTGGTGCTGGTGGCGCACGGGCACTTCCTGCGGGTGCTCACGGCCCGGCGGCTCGGGCTGCCGGCCGCGCAGGGGGCGCTGTTCCAGCTGGCCACGGGGACGGTGTGCCGGCTGGGCACGGAGCATGGGCGGCCGGTGATCGCCGGGTGGAATGTCAGACCCGGGCCGTAGCCTTCCCAGCAGACAGGGCGGTGCCTGCGCGAGAGGTGCGGCCCGTGCCCGACGTCTGGGGAGGAGCACGCCGTGACGAGACCACCGACCGCGGCTCAGCGGCGTGTCATCGACGCCGCCGATCCCGTGACCGGTCGGGTCAGAGGTACGCAGGCGCAGCTCGCGGCGCTGGTGAAGCGGGGGCTGGCCTTCCGGCACCCGCGGCCCCCGCACGATCACTTTCTGACGCCGGCGGGGCATCGGATACGGGAGGAGGCGGAGCCGACAGCGCCTCCGCAGCCCGCGGCTCCCGCGGCCGACGGGGTGTTCGCCGCCCGGATCGGCGGGGAGGAGGACGCGCCGAAGACCGGACCGGCCCGCGTCCGGGAGGTGCACAGCGCCTGGCAGGGGCTGCTGGAGCTGCGCCGGATGACCAACCCGGACGGGGCCATGGACCGGCCGTGCGCGTGGGAGCGGACGCATCTGGTGCAGGCCGCCGCGCTCGCCCTGGAGGCCGCCGGGCACGCTCCGGCCGAGCGGGAGGCGGCGGAGGGGTACCGGGTGCGGGCCACCCCGCAGCCCGAGGCCGTGGCCGTGCACGAGCCGGACGGTGCGCGTCTGCGAGCCTGCGCGGCCACACTGGAGGAGGCGGGCTGGCAGGTCGGCGAACACACCGAGCCCCGCACCAGAGCGCGCTATCTGCTGGCGTCCCCACGCCGGGCATGACCGGCATGCCAAGATCGGTGCACAGGGCATCGAGCATGAGAAGGGGAAACAGTGAGCGAGCCGTTCTCCGTCCGGATCACCGTGCGCGGCTATGAGACGGATGTGCAGGGGCACGTCAACCAGAGCGTGTACATCAACTATGCGGAGCACGCCCGGTGGTCGCTGCTCCAGGCCGCGGGCATCACCCAGACGGGGCTCATAGGCAAGGGGGTGGGTCCGGTCGCGCTGGAGACGACCGTCCGCTACAAGCGGGAGCTCCTCGCCGGTGACGAGGTCGACGTGACCTGCTCCTTCGAGTGGTCGGGCGGCAAGACCTTCCGCATCCACCAGACCATGCGCAAGGCGGACGGCACGGTGGCGGCCGAACTCACGGCGGTGGGCGGCCTGCTGGACCTCCAGGAACGCAGGATGGTGGCCAACCCGCAGGACTACTTCAAGGAACTGGCCACGGACCCGAGCCTGTTCGGGCTCTAGTCACCGGCACGGCACGGGAGAGCACAACCATTCGCATGCCCCGCGGGTCACACCATGCAGGAGCAACCACCTCCAATGGTTACCAGGGGGAAATATGCGATTCACCCGATCTGCGCTGTCCGCCGCCGCGTTAGCGGCCCTGACGGTGGGGACCACGGCCGCCCTGACGGCACCCGCCTCCGCGGCGCCCAACACCACACCGCAGAAGGTCTGCGGAAGCGCCTACAAGACCGTGAACTCGGCACCCGTCGGCTCGCTCGGCACCGTCTACCTGACGTACAACGCCTCCAACGGCAAGAACTGCGTGGCGACCATCCGGAACAACCCGGGCACCGCCAGGGACATGTCCGCGTGGGTGTACATCCCGGACACCGAGGAGTACGACGAGGACTACGGGCGCTACACGTCGTACGCCGGGCCGACCTACGTCTACGGCAAGGCCCACTGCGTGGACTGGGGCGGTCACATCAGCAACGTGTACGTGCAGATCACGGGCTCCAACTGCGGCGCCCTGAAGGAGCACCGGGTCACCTACACCCGCTGACCCGGCACAGTGAGAACGGCTCGCCCTGGCAGGACTCGCGGAGTTCTGCCAGGGCGAACGCGTGTTCGCCGGCCTCAAGGCGTGGTGGTCACCGGTTCCATCGGGGCCGTGACCTCGTCGGCCTCACGTCCCTTGCCCAGGTGGTTGAAGACGAGGTTCAGCACCACCGCCGCCACACAGCCCGTCGAGATCCCCGAGTCCAGCACGATCCGCACCGTCTCCGGGAAGGCGTGGTAGAACTCCGGCGCGGTGATCGGGACGATGCCGACGGCCAGTGAGACGGCGACGATCAGGACGTTGTTGTCCTTCTCCAGGCCGGCCTTGACCAAGGTCTGGATGCCGCTGGCGGCCACCGAACCGAAGAGGACCACGCCGGCGCCGCCGAGCACGGGGCGCGGGACGACCGCGATGAGCGACGCGGCCATCGGGCACAGGCCCATCAGCACCAGGAACCCGCCGCCCACGGCGACGACGTACCGGCTGCGGATCCTCGTCATCGCGACCAGGCCGATGTTCTGCGCGAAGGCGCTGCACATGAAGCCGTTGAAGAGGGGGCTGATCGCCGAGCCGAGGGTGTCGGCGCGCAGGCCCGCCGCGATGGTCTTCTCGTCGGCCGGGCGCTCGACGATCTCCCCCAGCGCCAGCATGTCGGCGGTCGACTCGGTCATCGACACCACCATCACCACGCACATCGAGATGATCGCGGCGAGCTGGAACTGCGGGGCGCCGAAGTGGAACGGGGTCGGGAAGCCGATGACGTCCGCGTCCGCCACCGGGCCGAAGTCCGTGACGCCGAACGGGATCGCGATCAGCGTGCCGACGACCAGGCCGAGGAGTACGGCGATCTGCTTGACGAAGCCGCGGGTGAAGCGGCGCAGCAGCAGGACGATCAGCAGGGTTCCGGCCGCCAGTCCCAGGTTCGTGGCCGAACCGTAGTCGTCCGCCGCCGGATTGGGACCCTGCGCCCAGCCGAAGGCGACCGGCAGCAGCGAGATGCCGATCAGCGTGATGACCGTACCCGTCACCACCGGCGGGAAGAAGCGCACCGCCTTGCTGAAGAAGGGGGCGGCGAGGAAGCCCAGGAGGCCGGCGACGATGACCGCGCCGAAGATGATCGGCAGCGCGTCGGACTTGTCCTCGGTGGAGGCGACGATCGCGGTCATGGGGGCGACGCCGGCGAAGGTGACGCCGTTGACGAACGGCAGCCGGGCGCCGATCTTCCAGATGCCGAGGGTCTGGAGGAAGGTGGCGAGGCCCGCTGTGAAGAGGCAGGCGCCGGTGAGGAAGGTCAGTTCGGTGGCGGACAGGCCTATGGCCGCCCCGACGATCAGGGGTGGGGCGACGACTCCCGCGTACATGGCGGCCACGTGCTGCAGGCCGGTGGTCGCCATTTTCAGGGCGGGGAGTTTCTCGTCGACAGGGTGGGGTGAAACGGGCTGGGCGGACACTGCGGCTCTCCTCCGGTCGGTTGAACGCGTCGGCTCTGACGCGGGTTCAAGGAGGTGGTGCAAGCGGTCATGGGGGTACCTCCCGCTCGAGCGAATTCGAGAGTGGGGGAGGGACCAGGGACGGGCCCGTTCTGGGGGAAACGGAGACCGTTCCGGGGCGCGTGCGTCCAACACGCGCCCCGGCGACGGCCGCCATGGACCCCGCTCGGGTCCACGGCTGCCGACCGGGAGCCGTCCCTCCCGGCCGGAGATCAAGTGCCGTATCGAGTAAGGAGATTTCAGTACGGCGATCAGGCCTGCGCCGAGATCCGCGCGAGGCGCTGTGCTTCCGCCCGCGTCGATCGCGCGATGGCGTCCTCGTCGGCCGTGAGCAGCCGTCCGTCCTCCACGATCTGCCGGCCGTTCACGAACGACGCGGTGACCGGTGCCGCGGCACCGAAGACCAGCGCGGTCACCGGGTCGGCGATGGAGGCGTGGGCGAGCGTGTCCAGCTTCCACAGCACGAGGTCGGCCAGCTTGCCCGGCTCCAGGGAGCCGATCTCGCTCGCCCGGCCGAGGACCTGGGCACCGCCGTACGTCCCGAGCCGCAGCGCCTGACGGGCGTTCAGGGCGGCCTCGCGGTGGGCGCCGAGGCGGTTGATGAGGAGAGCGTTGCGCAGCTCGGTGTGCAGTTCGCCGGACTCGTTGGAGGCCGTGCCGTCGACGCCGAGGCCGACCGGGACGCCGGCCGCGAGCATGTCCGGGACGCGGGCGATGCCGGCCGCGAGGCGGGCGTTCGACGACGGGCAGTGCGCCACACCCGTCTTCGTGCGGGCGAAGGCGGCGATGTCGGAGTCGTTCATGTGGACGCAGTGCGCCATCCACACGTCCTCGCCGAGCCAGCCGGTGGACTCGAAGTAGTCGGTCGGGCCCATGCCGAACAGCTCGTGGCAGAACTTCTCCTCCTCCACGGTCTCCGAGCCGTGGGTGTGCATGCGCACGCCGAGGCGGCGGGCGAGCTCAGCACCCTGCCTGAGCAGTTCGGTGGAGATGGAGAACGGGGAGCAGGGGGCGACGGCGACCTGGGTCATCGCGTCGAAGGAGGCGTCGTGGTGCTGCTTGACGGTCTCCTCGGTCGCGGCCAGCGCGCCTTCGAGGGTCTCGACGGCGAAGTCCGGCGGCAGCCCGCCGTCCTTCTCACTGCGGTCCATGGAGCCACGGGCGAGCGTGAAGCGGACGCCCATGTCGCGTGCGGCCCCGATGATCGCGCCGGACAGGTCGCCGGAGCCCTTCGGGTAGACGTAGTGATGGTCCATGGCGGTGGTGACACCACCGCGGGCCATCATCGCCAGCGAGCCCTGCGCGGCTGAGCGCACCATCTGCTCGTCGATGCGCGCCCAGGTCGGGTAGAGGGCGACGAGCCAGTTGAAGAGGTTGTGGTCCGTGGCCAGGCCGCGGGTGATCCACTGGTAGAAGTGGTGGTGCGTGTTGATCAGGCCGGGGGTCACCAGGTGCCCGGTGGCGTCGACACGGCGTACGACGTTCTCCAGGCCCTCGGGGGCACTGCCCGCGCCGAGCGACTCGATGCGGTTGTCCGCGATGACGATGTGGCCGGTCGGGTACTCGGTGTCGTTCGCGTCCACGGTCGCGATCGAACAGTTCTCGACGACGATGCGCTGGGCTGCTGCCATGGTTCGTCCTTTGCGCTGATGTGGAGAGGGCACGGCAGGACCCTGGGAGTTTTGAGTGCCGTGACCGGGGAGCCGGGTTCCCCGGTCACGGGTGCCGAAAGGGGGAGGATCAGAGGTTGGTGAGGTCCACCGGGATCTTCGCCTCGCAGCCGTCCCGCAGGATGGTGGCCTCGATCAGGCCGTAGGGGCGGTCGGCGGCGAAGTACACCTCGTTGTCGTTCTTCAGCCCGAACGGCTCCAGGTCCACCAGGAAGTGGTGCTTGTTCGGGAGGGAGAAGCGGACCTCGTCGATCTCGCTGCGGTTGTTGATGATCCGCGAACCCATCTGGTACAGCGTCTGCTGCAGCGACAGCGAGTAGGTCTCGGCGAAGGCCTGGAGCATGTGCTTCTTGGTCTGCTCGTAGGACTTCTCCCAGTTGGGCATCCGCTGCTCGTCGTCGGTCCAGTTGAACCGCCAGCGGCCGGAGACCTGGGTGGCCAGGATGCGGTCGTACGCCTCCTGGAGCGTCGTGTACTTGTCCTTGACGTAGCCCCAGAACTCGGAGTTCGTCGAGTTCATCACGACGAGGTCCTTGAGGCCGGATATGACCTCCCACTTCTCACCGTCGTACGTGATCTGCGTGACGCGGGTCTCCTGGCCCTTGCGGACGAAGGAGTGCTTGACCTCGTCCGCGCCGATGAACTGCGAGTTGGCGTCGGAGGCCTCGATCCGCTCCCAGGCGTACTCCTCGATGCGGATCCGGGCGATCTTGATCGGCTCCTGGCTGGTCACGAAGTGCCGGGCCAGGTGGATGCCGAACTGCTCGGCCGACTCGATGCCGTACTCCTTGGCGAACGCGTACACCGTGTTCTTGGTGGTGTCGGTTGGCAGGACGTTGGCGTTCGAGCCGGAGTAGTGGACCTCGTCCATGTCGCCGCTCAGCGCCACGGAGACGTTGAGGTCCTTGATGTGGTGGGTGGCGCCGTCCCGCGTGATCTTTACGACTCGGTTCTCGGCCTTGCCGTACTGGTTCTGTCCCAGGATCGTGGGCATGTGTCTGCTAGCTCCCTCGGTATACGGAGTAGCCGAACGGGTTGAGCAGCAGCGGCACGTGGTAGTGCTCCCCGGGCTGCACGGCGAAGGTGATCGCCACCTCGGGGAAGAACACGGCACCGCTGTCCCGATTCGCGGGGGCGTCCTGCTGCGCATCGGCTTGCTTCTTCTCGAAGTACGGCTCCACCGCGAAGTCGAGCCGTACGTGTGTGGCCCCCTCCGGCAGCGCCGGGAGGTCCTTGCACCGCCCGTCCGCGTCGGTCGCGGAACCGCCGAGCGCCTGCCACTCGGCGTCCCGGCCGCTGCGGGCCGCGAGCTGGACGGCGACGCCCTCGGCGGGGCGGCCGAGGCTGGTGTCCAGGATGTGCGTGGACACGGAGGCGGTGGTGCTGGTGCTCATGAGGTCAGGCTTCCTCTTCGACGATGCGGGCGAGCCGGATACGGTTGATCTTGCCCAGCTCGATGCGGACGATCTCCCGCTCCTGCTCCGGCGAGTTGCCGATCCGTTCCTTGACCGCGTCGCGCATCTGCTCGCCGGTCCGGCCGGTGGCGCAGATCAGGAAGACATGGCCGAACCTGTCCTGGTACGCCAGGTTGAGTTCGAGCATCTCGGCCTTGAGCTCCTCGGAGGCGCCGGCCATGCCGCGCTGCTCCCGGGCCGAGGTCGGGTCGCCCGGCTTGGGGCGGCCGATCGGCGGG
Source organism: Streptomyces bicolor (assembly GCF_000719285.1). Lineage (GTDB taxonomy): Bacteria > Actinomycetota > Actinomycetes > Streptomycetales > Streptomycetaceae > Streptomyces > Streptomyces bicolor. The sequence continues at coordinate 364,134 of NZ_JOFS01000001.1, forward strand.
TGCCCGGCCATGGCCTCGGCCAGGTCCTCGGCGGTCAGCTCGGCCATGGCGGCGTCACTGGCGGCGTAGAGGTCGTCGGCGGTGGCGTAGGGGCGGGCGGCGAGCAGCCGCTTCACCCATGCCGTGGCGGCGCACGCCTCGTGGAGAGCGGCGTGCGCCGCGTGCTCCTCCAGGGCGTTGAACCGGGCCAGGCCCGGGGGCGTGGAATTCGACGTCACGGGAGCCTCCGTGGCCGCGCAGGGCGGCCTTCGTACTGAACGGGCGTGCCGATAGCTAACGCCCTACGACGACGAGACGTCAACACTTTGTTGAAAATTCGCGGTAACGAAACCGGGCCGGTCGCCCCGGCGCCCAGAGGCCGGTCTTCTCAGGCGTTCTTGTCCCGGTTGAGGTAGTTGTAGACCGTGAAGCGGCTCACCCCGAGCGCGCTCGCCACGGTCTCCACGCCGTGCCGCACGGAGAAGGCGCCACGCGCCTCGAGTATCCGCACGACCTCCTGCTTCGCCTTGCGGTCCAGGTCGGCCAGCGGCTTGCCCTTCCGGCGCTCCATGGCGGCCAGGATGTGGTCCAGAGAGTCGGCCAGTTGGGGCAGGCGTACGGCGACCACGTCCGCACCCTCCCAGGAGAGCACGACATCCTCAGGGCCGGCCTCGTCCGGCGGGATGATCTCGCCGCCCATGGCGTCGACCAGCGGCTTCACGGCCGCGATGAAGGGCTCCTCGCCGGTGCCGGTCACTGCTCGCCCTCCCCGACCACGTTGACCTGCAGGGAGATCCGGGTGGCGCCGGCCTCCAGCGTCTTGCGCAGCAGGGCGTCCAGGGCGGTGAGCACGGCGTCGGCACCGCCCTCCGCCGTGTTGCCGAACGGGCCGACGTCCACCGCGTCGAGCTCGGCCGCCTCGATGACCTCGCGGGCGACCAGCGCGTGCGCGGGTGCCTCGTCGAGGTCGAAGGGTTCGGTAGTGAACTCCACTCGCAATCGCATGCTGCCCCCAAAAAACCCTCTGACCTGCACTTCAGCCCGGATGGCACACCGCGAGGGCGCACCAGGGCACAACGGGAGGCACGATCGACAGCACCAGGGCCACGATGCACCGCAGGCCGATCAATTCACGGCGGCGGAGCCGGGTCGCCCGCCCAGCAGCGACTGTATCCGACGGCGAACCCACCCGCCGGGTTCGAGAGGCATGACATGAGCACCGCGCGCGCCGCGTGGCGCCGCCGGTCGCCGCACCGCGCGCGCCGCGACTGACCGACCGACTGCCCCACCCCCTTGACAAGCCACGACGCCCGACGGCAATCTTCCATTAAGCAGAAACGAACTTCCGCATTACGGAATCTCGACAACGGAAGGGAGCGCCGGCCCCCATGGGATTCGCAGAGCAGCGCTTCAACGTCAACCTGTCGATCCTCTTCACGGAACTCCCGCTCCTGGAGCGCCCCGCGGCCGCCGCCGCGGCCGGCTTCACCGCGGTCGAGCTGTGGTGGCCCTGGGTCGACTCCCCCACCCCCGAGCAGTCCGAGCTCGACGCCCTCAAGAAGGCGATCGAGGACGCGGGCGTCCAGCTCACCGGCCTGAACTTCTACGCCGGTCAGCTGCCCGGCCCCGACCGTGGCGCCCTTTCTCTACCGGGCGAGGAGTCGGAGAGGTTCCGCGCCAACATCGACGTGGCCGCCGACTTCGCGCAGTCGCTCGGCTGCAAGGCGCTCAACGCCCTGTACGGCAACCGCGTCGAGGGCGTGGACCCGGCCGAGCAGGACGCGCTGGCGCTGGAGAACCTGGTTCTCGCGGCCCGGGCGGCCGACCGGATCGGCGCGATCCTGCTGATCGAGGCCCTGAACAAGCCCGAGTCGCCGCTGTACCCGCTGGTGTCCGCACCGGCCGCGGTCGGGATCGTCGACAAGGTCAACGAGGCGACGGGACTGGGCAACGCCCGCTTCCTCATGGACCTCTACCACCTGTCCATGAACGGCGAGGACCTGCCGGCCGTGATCGAGCGGTACGCCGCCAGGACCGGCCATGTGCAGATCGCCGACAACCCGGGCCGTGGCGCGCCGGGCACGGGCTCGCTGCCCCTCGAAGACCTCCTCGACCAGCTGAAGAAGGCGGGCTACGACGGCTGGGTCGGCCTCGAGTACAAGCCGGGCGACCGCCCGAGCGCCGAGGCCTTCGACTGGCTGCCCCGCTGACCCCTTTACCTGAAAGGCACCCCCATCATGAGCAACCTCGCAGGTTCTTCCCACCCGACCCGCCCGGCGATTGCCTGGATCGGCCTCGGCATCATGGGCTCCCCCATGTCCGAGAACCTGATCAAGGCGGGCTACCAGGTCACCGGCTTCACTCTGGAACAGGACAAGCTGGACCGCCTCGCCGCCGCGGGCGGCACCGCCGCCGGTTCGATCGCCGAGGCCGTGAAGGACGCCGACGTCGTCATCACGATGGTCCCGGCCTCCCCCCACGTCGAGGCCATCTCCTACGGCCCCGACGGCATCCTGGAGAACGCGAAGGCCGGCGCCCTGCTGATCGACATGTCCTCGATCACCCCGCAGACCTCGGTCGACCTGGCGAAGGCCGCCAAGGACAAGGGCATCCGCGTCCTGGACGCCCCCGTGTCCGGCGGTGAGGCCGGTGCCGTCGAGGCCGTACTGTCGATCATGGTCGGCGGTGAGCAGGCCGACTTCGACCAGGCCAAGCCGATCTTCGAGGCCCTCGGCAAGACCATCGTGCTGTGCGGTCCGCACGGCTCGGGTCAGACCGTGAAGGCGGCCAACCAGCTGATCGTCGCCGTGAACATCCAGGCGTGCGCCGAGGCCGTGGTCTTCCTGGAGAAGTCGGGCGTGGACCTGAACGCCGCGCTGGACGTCCTCAACGGCGGCCTGGCGGGCTCGACCGTGCTGACGCGGAAGAAGGACAACTTCCTGAACCGGGACTTCAAGCCCGGCTTCCGTATCGACCTGCACCACAAGGACATGGGCATCGTGACGGACGCCGCCCGCAACGTCGGCGCCGCCCTGCCGGTCGGTGCCGTGGTGGCCCAGCTGGTCGCGTCCCTGCGCGCCCAGGGCGACGGCGGGCTGGACCACTCCGCGCTGCTGCGCGCGGTCGAGCGCCTCTCCGGCGCCCAGGTCTGACCCACCCGAGACTTCCGGGCGGCGCTCCGCTGACACCTGTCCTGTCGCGCCCAGGCGGGGCGCCGCCCGGAATCAACTTCAACAAACTGTTGACGCTCAGTTTCTCCCACTTCTAGGCTCCATCAAGCGGAAAGTGTTTTCCGCTGCCACCCGCACGGAAGTGCCACCGCACGGAAGGTCCACGATGTCGAAGCGCGTGCTCTCGGCGCGAACTCTCACTACGGAGTCCGGCGCCCCGGTCGCAGACAACCAGAACTCCGCCTCCGCCGGCGTCGGCGGCCCGCTCCTGCTCCAGGACCAGCACCTGCTGGAGAAGCTGGCGCGCTTCAACCGCGAGCGCATCCCGGAGCGCGTGGTGCACGCCCGCGGCTCCGGCGCGTACGGCCACTTCGAGGTGACCGACGACGTCACCGGTTTCACCCACGCCGACTTCCTCAGCGCGGTGGGCAAGCGGACCGAGGTGTTCCTGCGCTTCTCGACCGTGGCCGACAGTCTCGGCGGCGCGGACGCCGTGCGCGACCCGCGCGGTTTCGCCGTCAAGTTCTATACGGCGGAGGGCAATTACGACCTCGTCGGCAACAACACCCCGGTGTTCTTCATCAAGGACCCGATCAAGTTCCCCGACTTCATCCACTCGCAGAAGCGCGACCCGTTCACCGGCCGCCAGGAGCCGGACAACGTCTGGGACTTCTGGGCGCACGCCCCCGAGGCGACGCACCAGGTGACCTGGCTGATGGGCGACCGCGGCATCCCGGCGTCGTACCGCCACATGAACGGCTACGGCTCGCACACCTACCAGTGGACGAACGCCGACGGCGAGGCCTTCTTCGTCAAGTACCACTTCAAGACCAACCAGGGCATCCGCTGCCTGTCCGCCGAGCAGGGCGCGGAGCTCGCCGGCAAGGACCCCAACTCCCACCACACGGACCTGCTCCAGGCCATCGAGCGGGGCGTACACCCGTCCTGGACGCTCTACGTCCAGATCATGCCGGCGGCCGAGGCGGCCGACTACCGCTTCAACCCCTTCGACCTCACCAAGGTATGGCCGCACAAGGACTACCCGCTGCAGCGCGTGGGCCGGCTGGTCCTCGACCGCAACCCGGACAACGTCTTCGCCGAGGTCGAGCAGGCCGCGTTCTCCCCGAACAACTTCGTGCCGGGCATCGGCCCCTCCCCCGACAAGATGCTCCAGGGCCGTCTGTTCGCCTACGCGGACGCCCACCGCTACCGCCTGGGCGTCAACCACACCCAGCTCGCGGTGAACGCCCCGAAGGCGACGACCGCGCAGAACTACGGCCGCGACGGCTTCATGGCGACCAACTCCCAGGGCCGGTACGCCAAGAACTACGAGCCGAACTCCTACGACGGCCCGGTGGAGACCGGCCGCCCGCTGTCGGCCCCGCTGGCGGTGAGCGGCCACACGGGCACCCACTCCGCCCCTCTCCACACCAAGGACGACGACTTCTTCCAGGCCGGCGAGCTGTACCGCCTGATGTCCGCCGAGGAGAAGTCCCGCCTGATCGCCAACATCGCCGGCGGCCTGTCCCAGGTCTCCCGCGACGACGTGATCGAGAAGAACCTGGCCCACTTCCACGCCGCCGACCCGGAGTACGGCAAGCGCGTGGAGGAGGCGGTCCGCGCCCTGCGCGAGGGCTGAACCCCAAGACTGCGTCCGGTTCCTGACGGGAGGTCAGGCCGGACGCACCGCCCGCGCTTCGACTGAGCGACCCGGATGAGGGGTGGTCGATCAGCACGAGCGCGGGCAACGTGAGGACCGCGGCGGCGTGCGAGCCAGTGCGGTGGTGAAGGTCCGGTCTCCTTCTTCGACCAGAGGGAAGGAGCCCCGGTTCCGTCGCTGCCGCCGCGGTCCCGAGCCCCCCAGACCCCGTCCGGCGGCGCGAAAGTCCTGTCGCGCCCAGCCTCGCACCGCCGGACGGCCACAACCGAATACCTCACCGGCCGAAGAGCGCCGTATGCGGACGGTCCCGCATACGGCGCTCTTCGGCGTCCTCCTGCTGCACTGCCTACCGCAGGTGCTGGATCCACCGCGATCGGTACTCCCCGCTGGGAATGTGGTGCCAATCCGGGGGCCAGTCATCGTCGAATGCCTGCGCATCAGCCATGATCAGGCCGTTGTTTCCGCAACTGTGCCGCGATCGCCCCATTGGTTGCCCTGGGCTCCGCGCCCCGCCAGTTGCCACCGGCGCTCCACCATGTGACGCCCTTTCAGCCGAGTGGCTCCGACGCCCGGGCCCCCGCCGGGTCGCCTACGCCGGCGGCCGTATGCCGGCTACGGAACCTCAGATCAACCTCTGAACATGCGCCGGAAGGCTTCAACCGCCCCCCGCCGCGGGCACACTCTCGTCACACGGTGCCCGCCGGCACGGGGGCGGCGGGCACCGGCACGGGGGACGGAAAAGGGCGGCCCAACCGAAAGGTCGGGCCGCCCTCTTGGTCGTCCGGGGTGTGTCAGACCTTCAGCGTCCTGATGGACGTCGGCGCGTGACCCGGCTCCGTCGCGATCTCCTCGAACTCGACGACGTTGCTGATGTCGTTGGTCGTCGACATGGAGATGTTGGTGACCCGCTCCAGGATCGCCTCGACGACGACCGGCACCTGGAATTCGGCGGCGAGCTTCTTGGCCTGCTCGAAGGCCGCGCCCAGCTCGCTCGGGTCCGTCACCCGGATCGCCTTGCAGCCGAGCCCCTCGGCGACCTTGACGTGGTCGACGCCGTAGACGCCCAGCTCGGGCGAGTTGATGTTCTCGAACTCCAGCTTGACCTGGAAGTCGATGTCGAACGCCCGCTGCGCCTGACGGATCAGGCCCAGGTAGGAGTTGTTCACGAGGACATGGACGTACGGGATCTTGTGCTGCGCGCCGACCGCCAGTTCTTCGATCATGAACTGGAAGTCGTAGTCCCCGGACAGGGCGACGACCTGCGCCTCCGGGTCGGCCTTCGCCACGCCCAGCGCGGCCGGGATGGTCCAGCCGAGCGGGCCCGCTTGGCCGCAGTTGATCCAGTGCCGCGGCTTGAAGACGTGCAGCATCTGGGCGCCGGCGATCTGCGAGAGGCCGATCGTGGAGACGTACCGGGTCTCCGCACCGAAGGCCTTGTTCATCTCCTCGTAGACGCGCTGCGGCTTGATCGGGATGTCGTCGAAGTGCGTACGGCGCTGGAGGGTCGCCTTCCGCTCCTGCGCGGACGCGGCCCACGCCGAGCGGTCGGGCAGCTTGCCTTCCACCTTCAGCTCCCGGGCCACCTCGACGAACAGCTCCAGGGCCGCCTTCGCGTCGGACGCGATGCCGTAGTCCGGGGCGAAGATCTTGCCGATCTGGGTGGGCTCGACGTCGACATGGACGAACTTCCGGCCGGCCGTGTAGACGTCCAGCTTGCCGGTGTGGCGGTTGGCCCAGCGGTTGCCGATGCCGAGGACGAAGTCGGACTCCAGGAAGGTCGCGTTGCCGTAGCGGTGCGAGGTCTGCAGGCCGACCATGCCGGCGTTCAGCTCGTGGTCGTCGGGCAGCAGGCCCCAGCCCATCAGGGTCGGGACGACCGGGGTGCCGGTCAACTCGGCGAACTCGACGAGGAGTTCGGCGGCGTCGGCATTGATGACACCGCCGCCCGCGACGATCAGCGGCCGCTCGGACGCGTTCAGCATCCCGATCGCCTTCTCGATCTGGGCGCGGGTCGCGGCGGGCTTGTAGACCTGGAGCGGCTCGTACGTCTCCGGGTCGAACTCGATCTCGGTGAGCTGGACGTCGATCGGCAGGTCGATGAGGACCGGGCCGGGCCGGCCGGAGCGCATCAGGTGGAAGGCCTGCTGGAAGACGCCGGGGACCTGCGCGGCCTCCAGGACCGTCACCGCCATCTTGGTGACCGGCTTGGCGATCGAGGCGATGTCGACGGCCTGGAAGTCCTCTTTGTGGATGACGGCGGTCGGCGCCTGGCCGGTGATGCACAGGATCGGGATGGAGTCGCCGATCGCGGAGTACAGGCCGGTGATCATGTCGGTGCCGGCCGGGCCGGACGTGCCGATGCAGACGCCGATGTTGCCGGGGTGCGTGCGGGTGTAGCCCTCGGCCATGTGCGAGGCGCCCTCCACATGGCGGGCGAGGGTGTGCTGGATGCCGCCGGAGGCCTTGAGCGCCGCGTAGAAGGGGTTGATCGCCGCGCCCGGCACACCGAACGCGTTGCTGACGCCCTCGCGCTTGAGGATCTCGACTGCCGCTCGGGCAGCGGTCATACGAGCCATTGAGTACTCCTGCTTCGGCTGTCGGATTCGCACTCCCGTCGCGCCCCGCGGTGAGCAATTCCGTGACGATGACAAGTCCGCGATCAGTTATTCCGTATCGCGGAAATATTTTTCTACTATCTGGAAGCAATGTAAGTGGACGGGTGAAGACCGTCAAGGGGCGGACAACCGGGCGCGCCCTGGAGGACGATGGGTGCGCTGTCCCGCTGCGAGGTCGTCCTGGAGTGGCCATGTCCGAGAGCGTGTCGGTGCGCTGCCCGGTCTGCCGGCGCGAGCATCTGTACGAGGCACCCGCGTATCCCTGCGAGTGCGGGGCGCCCGTCTCGCCGCCGCTCGACCCGCAGGGGATCGCTTCGGCGGTCACCCATCGCGCCTGGGACGACGAATGGATCACCGCGCGCTGTGCGGCGTGCGGCCGGGAAGGCGAGTGGCCCCGTCCGGAGCTGGGCTGCACCTGCGGGACCGTGCTGCGCGTGCCCGTGGCGCAGGAGTCCGCGGGCGCTCAGCGCGAAACCACGGACGCACGCCGGGAGGCGACGGACGCACCGCGGTGCGCAACGGACTCAGCGCAGGAGGCCACGGACGTACCGCACACGGCCACTGGCGCGCCGCAGGGCGTCACGGGCACGCCGCACCGGCAGACCCGCTCCACCCGCCGCCCCTTCCAGCCCGTCACGATCCGCACCGCGCGCGACGCGGTCACGGCGGCCGCCGTCTATCTGCGCTGGCTCGGCTACCGGGACATCCGCCGCGCCGACCAGCGGCCGCCGACCGGTATCGGCATCGCCGCCCACGGTCTGCTCGCCCAGGTCGACCCGACCGTACGGCCGGCCTCCCTGCGGGACGTGGAGTGTCTGTGGCTGACGGCCATGACGGAGTCCGCGGCCTGTGTCTACTTCTCCCTCGCCGGATACGCCCCCGACGCCCGCACCCGGGCCGACACCCTGGGCGTCCCCCTCTTCGTCCTCGACCTCACGGGCACCCCGCAGCCGGTCAACAGCCTCGCCGACGACCTGGACGCGACGGGCGCCCGGTAATCCGCTCGCGCCCGGCACCCCCGCCGACAGACACTCGGCGCATGCGCATCCGCCCCGCCACGCCGGTCGAGCTCCCGGCCCTTCAGGACATCGAGCGTGCCGCGGGCACCCCGTTCCGCGCCCTGGACATGGCGGCGATCGCCGACGACGAGCCGCCCGACCTGGACGCGCTGGAGCGCTTCCGCCGGGCGGGCCGCGCCTGGGTCGCCTGCGCCGGCGGCGACGACCCGATCGGCTATCTGGTCTGCGAACCCGTCGACGGCGCCCTGCACATCGAGCAGGTCACGGTGCACCCGGACTTCGCGCACCGCCGCATCGGCCGGGCCCTCCTCGCGTACGCCACCGACCGCGCACACGACGAGGGCCTGACCGGTCTCACCCTGACCACCTTCACCGAGGTCCCGTGGAACGCGCCGTACTACGCACGCCTCGGCTTCCGCGTCCTGGACGAAACCGAACTCACCCCCGGGCTCCGGAGGATCCGCGCCCACGAGGCGGAACTCGGCCTCGACGAGTGGCCCCGGGTCTGCATGCGCCGCCACTAGTCGCCCGCGGCGTACCGCTCCCGCAGCTCGATCTTGCGCACCTTCCCGGAGACCGTCATCGGGAACGAGTCGAGGATGCGCAGGCGGCTCGGGATCTTGTAGTGCGCCAGTCGGCCGTCGCAGAAGGCCCGCAGCTCCTCCAGGGTCAGCGCGTCACCCGGATCGCGCGGGATGACGCACGCCAGCACCTCCTCGCCGTACCGCTCGTGCGGGACCCCGACCACCTGGACGTCCGCGATCTTGGGGTGGGCGTACAGGAACTCCTCGATCTCGCGCGGGTAGATGTTCTCGCCGCCGCGGATGATCATGTCCTTGATGCGGCCGACGATCTCGACGTAGCCGTCCTCCCGCATCGTCGCGAGGTCACCGGTGTGCATCCAGCGGCCGGCGTCGACGGCCTCGGCGGTCTTCTCGGGTTCGTTCCAGTAGCCGAGCATCACGCTGTAGCCGCGCGTGCACAACTCGCCCGCCGTGCCGCGCGGCTGGGTGACGCCCGTCGCGGGGTCGACGATCTTCACCTCGACGTGCGGGAGGACCCGGCCGACCGTGCCGGTGCGGTGTTCCAGGTCGTCGTCGCGCCGGGTCTGGAGCGAGACCGGCGAGGTCTCGGTCATGCCGTAGCAGATGGAGACCTCCGCCATGTGCATCTCCGCGACCACCCGCTTCATCACCTCCACCGGGCAGGGCGAGCCCGCCATGATGCCGGTGCGCAGGGAGGAGAGGTCGTACGACGCGAAGTCGGGGTGGTTCAGCTCCGCGATGAACATCGTCGGTACGCCGTAGAGCGAAGTGCACCGCTCCTGCTGGACGGCCTCCAGCGTGGCCTTCGGGTCGAAGGAGGGGGCCGGGATCACCATGCAGGCACCGTGGGATGTGGCGGCCAGATTGCCCATCACCATGCCGAAGCAGTGATAGAAGGGCACGGGGACGCAGATCCGGTCCTGCTCGCTGTAGGCGATCATCTCGCCCACGAAGTAGCCGTTGTTGAGGATGTTGTGGTGGGAGAGGGTGGCCCCCTTGGGGAAGCCCGTCGTACCCGACGTGTACTGGATGTTGATCGGGTCGTCGCAGGACAGGGCCTCGAACGGCACCGGCGTCCCGCGCGCGATCAGCGCCTCCCAGCTCGGGTCCCCGATCAACACCGTCTCCCTCAACTGCGGGCATGTACCCCGCACTTGCTCGACCATCGCCCGGTAGTCGCTCGTCTTGTGGCTGAGGGAGGCGAACAGCAACGAGATCCCGGCCTGGTTGAGGACGTACTCGACCTCGTGGGTGCGGTAGGCCGGGTTGATGTTCACCATGACCGCGCCGATGCGGGCGGTGGCGTACTGGACGAGGACCCACTCGGGGCAGTTGACCGCCCAGATGCCCACCCGGTCGCCCTTGACGACCCCGCTCGCGAGCAGTGCGTACGCCAGCTCGTCGACGTCGGCGGCGAACTGGGCGTAGGTCCAGCGCCGTCCGGACGGTACGTCCACGAGCGCCTCCCGGTCCGGCCAGGTGGCGACCGTGCGGTCCAGGTTGGCGCCGATCGTCTCGCCGAGCAGCGGGGTGTCGCCGATCCCATGGGCGTAGGAGCTCACCGGAAGTCCTCCTCGCGGTACTCGGCGTCCGAACCCGCTGCCGTGGCCTCGCGCAGCTCAATGCGGCGGATCTTGCCGGAGACGGTCTTGGGCAGCGGCGCGAACTCCAGGCGGCGCACGCGCTTGTAGGGGGCGAGGGCCTCGCGCGAGTGCTCGAAGAGGACCTTCGCCGTGTCGGGGCCCGGCTCCCAGCCGTCCGCCAGGACGACGTACGCCTTCGGCACCGCGAGCCGCAGCTCGTCCGGCGCGGGCACGACGGCCGCCTCGGCCACCGCCTCGTGCTCCAGCAGGGCGCTCTCCAGCTCGAAGGGGCTGATCTTGTAGTCGGACGCCTTGAAGACGTCGTCGGCGCGCCCGACATAGGTGATGTATCCGTCGGCGTCCCGTGAACCGATGTCCCCAGTCCGGTAGTAGCCGCCGGCCATCGCCTCCGCCGTACGGTCGGCGTCGCCGTGGTAGCCGGTCATCACGCCGACGGGGCGGGCGGACAGGTCGAGGGCGATCTCGCCTTCCTCGGCCCCCGGCGCCCCCGAGACCGGGTCGAGGAGTTCGACGCGGAAGCCGGGGCTGGGGCGGCCCATGGAGCCGGTCTTCAGGGGCTGGCCGGGGCTGTTGGAGACCTGGACCGCGGTCTCGGTCTGCCCGAAGCCGTCCCGGATGGTCACGCCCCAGGCCTCGCCGACCCGCTCGATGACCTCGGGGTTGAGCGGCTCACCGGCGGCGACGGCCTCGCGGGGCGGGGTACGCAGGGCGCTCAGGTCGGCCTGGATGAGCATGCGCCAGACGGTCGGCGGGGCGCAGAACGTGGTGACGCCCGCGCGGTCCATCTCCGCCATCAGCCGGGCCGCGTCGAAGCGCGTGTAGTTGTGGATGAAGACGGTCGCCTCCGCGTTCCACGGCGCGAAGAGGTTGGACCAGGCGTGCTTGGCCCAGCCGGGCGAGGAGATGTTCAGGTGCACGTCGCCGGGCTTGAGGCCGATCCAGTACATGGTGGCCAGGTGCCCGACCGGGTACGAGGTGTGGGTGTGCTCGACCAGCTTGGGGCGGGCGGTGGTGCCGGAGGTGAAGTAGAGCATCAGCGGGTCGTCGGCGGCGGTCGGCCCGTCGGGCGTGAAGTCGGCGGAGACGGCGTACGCGTCCTCGTACGTCTGCCAGCCCTCGCGCGCCCCGCCGACGCTGATGCGCGTGTAGCGGCCGGGCACCTCGTCGAACTTCTCGGTGTCCTCGGCCCGCACCAGCACATGCCGGACGCGGCCGCGCTCCACCCGGTCGCGCAGATCGGCGGGGCCCAGCAGCGGGGTGGCCGGGATGACGACGGCGCGCAGCTTCATCGCGGCGAGGGCGGTCTCCCACAGCTCGACCTGGTTGCCGAGCACGACGAGGACGCGGTCCTCGGCCCGGACACCGCGCGCCCGCAGCCAGCCCGCGACGCGGTCGGAGCGCTCGGCCATCTCGGCGAAGGACAGCCGGACCTCGCTGCCGTCCTCCTCGACGATGTGCAGGGCGGGGCGGTCGTTCCCCGCGGCGATCACGTCGAACCAGTCGAGCGCCCAGTTGAAGCGGTCCGGCCGGGGCCAGGTGAAGCCCTCGTAGGCCTTCGCGTAGTCCTCGCGGTGGTCGAGCAGGAAATCCCGCGCACTGCGGAACAGCTCCGTCCCCGTCGTCATCTGTCCTCCTGGTCTCCGGACCTTGCCGGGCGGCTCTCTGCCATCGTGTAATCCGTGACGTGGGTCTCACTACCCCCGAACGGGGGTGTGCGCTCCGGAAAGCAGCGGCGAAAGGGCGAGTGCGTGGCAGTGGACGCGGCCGCATCGGTGGAGATAAGGAGCGCGCTGGTGCGCCTGCGCCGCTCGACCGGACTGCCGGTCGCGTTCGGCGGCCTGGTCGAGGCCGGGCACCGGCGGATGCGCATCAGCGAACTGAACGGCACGGCCACCGACTCCCTGCGCAGACTCACGGTGGCCGCCGGCAACGGCCTCGGCGGCAAGGCCGTCGCCCTCGCCCGCCCCTGCGCGGTAACGGACTACTCGGCCTCACGGCAGATCACCCATGAGTACGACGCCGCCGTCGCCATGGAGGGGCTGTGCTCGGTGGTGGCGGTCCCGGTCGTCGTACGGCGCCGGGTGCGCGGTGTCCTGTACGGCGCCCTGCGCACGGTGCAGCCCCTGGGCGACCGCACGCTGACTGCTGCCGTGGACGCGGCGCGGGACGTGGAGCAGGCGCTGGTGGTGCGGGACGAGGTGCGGGGGCTGCTGGAGACGGCGCGTCCGCAGGCGGTGCCGTCCGACCGGGACGCGGCCTGGGAACAGGTCCGTGAGGCGCACGCCACGCTGCGCGCCCTGGCACCGCGTATCGGCGACCCCGCCCTGCGCGCGGAGCTCCTGGCCGCCTGCGGGCTGCTGACGGACGGGCCCCGGCGCGACGGCGTGCAGCTGGCGCCCCGCGAACTGGACGTGCTGGCGTGTGTTGCCGCCGGCGCGACGAACGCGGCCACGGCAGAGAGGCTGGGGCTGAGGGCGGAGACCGTCAAGGGCTATCTGCGCTCGGCCATGCGCAAGCTGGGCACCCACACCCGCGGGGAGACGGTGGTCGCGGCACGCCGGGCGGGGTTGCTGCCGTAGCCCTGCGGGGGCACGGGGCGGTTGTCCTGTCCTGCGTGGGCGCGCGGTTCTGCCCTGCGAGGGTGCAGCGGTGGTCCAGCCCATCCCGACCACCTGTCATTCATTCATCCGCGCTCTGAATTTCCCCATGCTCCACCGCTGTTATTTGCCTCACCTCTCCGTCGGTCCGAATTTCAAAGATCCGTTGCCTAATATTGGCCCGAACACGACACACGGAGGGGAGCGGTGACCGTGCGACGGGACTTCAAGGAGCCTGCGAGATGCCGCCCCGACCAGGTCATCGGCAGGGAGGAGCTGTTCGGCGCGGCGCGTGAGCAGCTCGGGCGGGGCGGCAGCGTGCTGCTTCACGGGCCTGCCGGAATTGGGAAGTCGACCGTCCTGCGGGCATTGGCCACGGAATACGGCGAGGCGGCCCGCACCGTGTTGCGCTGCTCGCCCACGGAGTCCGAATCCCACCTTCCCTTCCTCGCCCTGGCCGACCTTCTCGGCCTGGTCCTGGACGAGGTGGCCGACCGGATCCCCGCCGCCCAGCTCACGGCCCTGGAGTCGGCGCTCACCGGCCGCGGCGAGTCCACCCTCCAGCGCGACGGCCTCGCGCTGCGCCTGGCCGTGCTGTCCGCCCTGCGCGCCCTCGCCGACACCGGCCCCGTCCTCGTCGTCGCCGACGACCTCCAGTGGCTCGACCCGGCCAGCGCCGAACTCCTCGGCTTCGCCGCCCGCCGCCTCGGCGACACCCCGGTGCGGATGCTGTGCGCGGTGCGGACCGACGGCCAGGAGTACGACCGCCATCTACGCGCGTCCCCGCCGGACACCCTCGCCGTACGGCTGGGCCCGCTCTCCCGCGCCCAGATGTCCGCCCTCCTCGATCACCGAGGGTTCACCGGCCTGCCCCGCTCCACGGTCCGGGACATCCACCGCACCAGCGGCGGCAACGCCCTGTTCGCCCTCGAACTGGGCCGCGCCCTCGCCGAGAACCCCACGCCGCCCCGCCCCGGCGAACCCCTGCCGGTGCCCACCTCACTGCGTGCGCTCGTCCTCAACCGCCTGGAGATGCTGTCGGAGGAGGCCCGCCGCACCCTCCTGGTCGCGAGCGCCGGCGCCCGCCCCACGCTGGCCCTACTGCACGCGGCCGGCCGTGCGAACGCCGAGGCCGAGACCGCCCAGGCCGCCGGGCTCGGCCTGCTGGCGACCGAGCCCGAGGGGCCCGCCGTACGGTTCGCGCACCCGATGATCTCCGCCGCGCTGTACGCGGAGGCGCCCGCGCAGGAGCGCCGGGCCGCGCACGCCGCGCTGTCCACGGCCGCCTCCGACCCCATCGAGCGCGCCCGGCACCTGGCCCTCGCGACCACCGGCACCGACCCGGAGGTCGCCGCCAGCCTCGCCGAGGCCGCCACCCTGGCCCGGGACCGGGGAGCGCCGTCGGTCGCCGCACAGCTCTGCCTGCTCGCCGCCCGGCACACCCCGGCGGACGGTGCGCGCTCGAGCGAAGCCGCGGGCCCGGGCGAGTCGGCGGCCGACGACGCCGTCGCAGGCGGCACTGCCGGATCTCGCGACGCCGGGCCGATCCGAAGGACCGGCCCCAGCCCGGAGGCACTGCGGTTGCAGGCCGTGGAGGACGCGATCACCGCCGGCGAGCTGGACCTCGCCCGGGACATCGCCCGCGAGGTGCTCGCCCGCACGACCGTGCCCGCGGAACGGGTACGGGCCTGGATCGCCGTGATCGACACGGCGGGCCACGCGATGAACGAGGTCGACGCGATCTTTCCGCAGGCGCTTGCCGACGCGGGTGACGACCCGCAGCTGCTCGCCCTGGTCCACTACCAACTGACCTGGCGCGCCCTGCTCGTGAAGGGCGACTTCGACGAGGCTCGCGAGGAGGCCACGTACTCGGCGGAGCTGGCCGCGCGGGCTGGCGACCGGTACACCGAGCTCATGGCGCTCGCCTTCCGCGCCCAGATCGAGACCCTCATGGGCCACCCGGACGCCCCCGCGACCATCCGGCGGGCGCTGGAGGAACCCCAGGACCCGAGGGTGGCCTGCCATCACAACGGGGCCGGCTACTCCCGCTTCCGCTGGCTCATCATGAGCGACCAGCTGCCCGAGGCGCGCGCGGCCGTCACCGCGCTGCTGCGCGAGGTGCGCCGGCACGGGTGGGTGGAGAGCGAGGTGCACTTCCTGCGCGGGGTCGCCGAGACCGAGCTGCACTCCGGGCACTGCGGTCGCGCCCTCGACCTGGCCCGCGAGAGCCTGCGGCTGGCCCGCGACACCGGGATCGGCGAGGTGGCCTCCGCGGTGCTGACCTCGCTCGCGGAGGCCGCGGGCGGGGAGGTGGACCGGGCCCTCGCGCTGGCCCGGGAAGCGGTGGAGCACGCCGAGGAGGACGGCGACCAGATGTACGTCTCCCGTGCCCTGGCCGCCCTCGGCCACGCCCAGCTGGTAGCCGGGGACGCGGAGGCGGCGGTGCGTTCGCTGCGCCGGGTGCGCGAGGTGGAACAGGGCCTCGGCATCACCGACCCGGCGCGCGGCCGGTGGCACGGCGACCTCGCCGAGGCCCTGGTGCGCAGCGGCGAGTTCGCGGAGGCGCAGGACGTCGTCGACGTCACGCGCGAGCAGGCGCTGCGGCTGGACCGCTACAGCGTGCTCGCCGTCCTCGATCGCGCCGAGGCACTGATCCGTGCGGCCAGGGGCGAACAGGACGCCGCGGCGGCCCAGTTGACGTCGGCACAGGACCGGCTCGGCAAGCTGGGCTACGGCCTGGAGGAAGCCCGGGCCGCCTTCGCCCTGGCCCAGCTGCGCACCGGCACTCCGGGCCCGACGTCGTACGACGAGGCGGCCCGGCTGTTCCGCCGCTGCCGGGCGCTGCCCTGGCTGCGGCAGGTCGAGGCGGCGGCCGAGGCACGCCCCCCGGAGGCCGCCCCCGCCCCCGTCTCCGCGCCCGAGGTCCTCGTCGGCCCCGACGCCCTGGAAGGGCTCGCCTCGATGGAGCGTCAGGTCGCCGCGCTCGTCATGGAGGGCGCGACCAATCGGGAGATCGCCGCGCGTCTGTTCATCAGCGTCAAAACGGTCGAGGCGACACTTACCCGGGTCTATCGCAAGCTGGGGATCCGATCGCGGGTCGACATCGTCAGACTCGCGGCGGGACGTCGTACGAGCTGACTTCCCGAGGTCGGGCGAACTGAGTTCGTGGCGCCGTACGACCTTGAGTTCGTGACGTCGTGCGATGTGCGTTCGGGGCGCCCTGCGACGTGAGTTCACCCGTTTTTGTCGGTCCGCGCGGGTTTATCCGGCACGACCGAGGGTTTTCCCTGCCCAACTCCCTTAGGGGGTTCCCTCATTGGGAAGGGGAACTTCCGGGACCTACCTTATGGATGTGCCGCTCGCCCGGGCACACGGGGGTCGGTCCCGCGCCCCCGTGCACACCCCCCACCCGCGCGACCCCCCACCGGCAGCAACCCCCAATGAGGAGACTCATGTTCGGGCTCACCCGTGCCAGAAAGACCGCCGCCGTCGCGGCGACCGCGGCCGCCGCCGCGGCCGCACTGCTCAGCGCCCCCACCGCTGAGGCCGCGTCCACGCGCATCGTGGGCGGCACGACGACCACGACGACCGCGTACCCGTTCATGATGCAGATCACGGACGCCTCGCAGAGCCAGTTCTGCGGTGGCACGCTCGTCTCCGCGACCAAGGTCGTCACCGCCGCGCACTGTATGGTCGACGAGACCACCAGCAGCGTCCGGGTCGTCGGTGGCCGCACCTACCGCAACGGCACGAACGGCACGGTCAGCCGGGTCAGCGACATCTGGATCCACCCCGACTACACGGACGCCACCGACGGCAACGACGTGGCCGTGCTCACCCTGTCGACCTCGATGCCGTACACGACGGCCTCGTACGTCGACTCCTCGGACACCGGTGTGTACGCGACCGGCGCCACCGCCCGCATCATCGGCTGGGGCACCACCTCCTCGAACGGCAGCTCCTCCAACCAGCTGCGCACGGCGACCGTGCCGATCGTCTCCAACTCCAGCTGTTCGAGCTCCTACGGTTCGAGCTTCATCGCGTCCGACATGGTCTGCGCCGGATACACCTCCGGCGGCGTTGACACCTGCCAGGGCGACAGCGGCGGTCCCCTGCTCATCGGGGGCGTCCTGGCAGGGATAACTTCCTGGGGCGAAGGCTGCGCCCAGGCCGGTTACCCGGGTGTCTACACCCGGCTGACCACCTTCTCGGACGAAGTGACCGAACAGGTCGAGTCGTAACCGGGAACGGCACCCAGAAGGTCTCCTGAGCACACCTCAGGCGCAAGACCAGGGGGCGTTGCGGGCCTCCACGAGCGGCCCGCAACGCCCCCTATCCATGCCTCATCCATGCCTCATCCATGCCTCCCGGCCAGGTCCGCCGCCCCGCGTCCATGGCCGTTGTCAGTGGCGCCTGTTTGAATGGCTGCCGGATGGGGGTGATGGGCATGGTGTCCGCAGACCGTTTGCTCGCCTTCGCGGCGATGTCGGTGTTGGTGATCGTGATTCCGGGGCCGAGCGTCCTGTTCGTCATCGGCCGCGCCCTGGCGCACGGCCGCCGCTCGGCCGTGGCGACCGCCGTCGGCAATGTCTTCGGCTCGTATCTGCTGGTGGTGGCCGTCGCGGTGGGCATCGGCTCCCTGGTGGAGCGGTCGGTGGCGGTCTATCTGACGGTGAAGCTCGCCGGCGCGGCCTACTTGGTCTACCTGGGCGTGCAGGCGTTCCGGCACCGCAAGGAGCTGAAGGCGTCGGCGATACGGGCCAGGTCGACGGGTCCGGAACGCGGTGATCTGCGGACGGTCCTCGACGGCGTCCTCGTCGGTGTCACCAACCCCAAGGGCGTGGTGTTCTTCGCCGCCGTACTCCCCCAGTTCGTGGACCACTCGGCGGGCCATGTCCCGCTGCAGATGCTCCTGTTGGGCCTGGTCCCGATCACCATCGGCCTGGTCACGGACACCCTGTGGGGCCTGACCGCGTCGGCGGCCCGCACCTGGTTCGCGCGCTCCGACCGCCGGCTGTCGCTGATAGGCGGAGCGGGTGGGTGCACGATGATCGGGCTCGGAGTGACGGTCGCGGTGACGGGTCGGGCGGACTGACGCCCGAGTCGATCGCCTACGGGATGACGGTCCCGAAGCGGATGTCGTACGACGCCTCCGGATGCATCACGCGCAGCATCCGCTCCGCCTCCTCCGTCACCTCCCCACGCTGGGCCTTGGTGAGTTCGGTGAACTCCTCGATGACGAGGGCGTCGCCGAGGATCCGCCACACGCCCACGAGGAAGCCGTCGACGAGGAGCGGGCAGTAGAGCGTGTTCGCCTGCCAGGTGCGGCCGCGGTTCGCGGGCGGGATCACTCGGGTGCGGTCGGCATGGGAGAGGAGGAGGTTGTCGAACTCGGGCAGGAAGCGGGGCGGGGCCGGGGTGTCCGGGTCCGGGCGCGGGGCGTCCGGGAGGTCGAACAGTTCGACGTCGTTCTCGTCCCGGAAGGTGATGAGCTCGGGGCGGAGCCGTTCGAAGGCGTCGCGCATCCGGGTCAGGCCGGACCAGGTCTGCATGTCCTTCACCGATGCGGGCCCGAAGGCACCCAGATATCGCAGCACCGTGGCCTCCGCGGAAGCGGCCGGCTCGGCGGGCCGGCCCAGCCAGTGCTCGGCGGTGGTGAGCGCGACCTGGGCGCTGCGGCCCCACATGCCGCGCGGGGTGACCTGGACGAGGGGCAGCTTGCAGCGGGCGGCGACGGCCAGGGACTGCGGGTCGGCGTCCGGCCACTCGCCGCTGAGGGCCTCGCGGAGCTGCTTCATGGTGCGGGGCTCGGCTTCGACGAGTTCGCGGGCGAGTACGGCGAGCCGGTCCAGGTCCACGCCGACGAGACCCTTGCGGAAGTAGTTGATCTCACGGTCCCGGGCGGGCTGTACCAGCGGGCGCAGAGTGAGGCTGTCGTCGGCGGAGTGCAGATGGATCGTCGACCGCATGGTGACGATGCGCACGGCGGTACGGTCGGCCAGCAGCCCCGACAGTTCCTCGGGCGTGAAGCCGTCGAGGCGGGCGGCGAGCGCGTAGTGGGGCGGCTTGACCTCCTGGGCCTGGAGGCCGACCAGATGCTCCACGGCCGCGAGGGCGGACAGCGGGGAGCGGCGCAGCAGCAGCTGCCGGTCGAGGGTGGCGCGGTTGAGGGCGCGCGTGCTGAGCACGGGGACTGCCGCGGCCGTCGTCTTCTTGGTGCTGCGCTTCGTCATACCCGGCACGCTAGCGAGACTTGCGGACACCTTCCGTCCGCAACTCTCACGTAATCCAGGACCGGCCCGCCCCACCCATGCCATTCGCCCCCGTATATCCTGCTCCGAGATCACGCACTCGTCGTCCCGACCGGGAGGCAGCCGCGATGTCCGAGCGACGCGCACGCCCCGCCTCGAAGAACCCGATGAAATCCGTCTGGCGCCGGGCCGCCAACCCGGCGCAGCCACCGGAGCCGGAGCCGCCGGCACCCCCGGCCCACTCTTCGGCACCCGACGCCTCCGAGGTGGCGAGCGTCGTGCAGGCGGTGCTGTACCGGGACGGCGTGCGCGTGTCCTCCCCCGCCACCCTCGCCGATACCTACCGTGAGCTGCGCGACCAGCCGTCCGGCATGGCATGGATCGGCCTGGCCCGCCCCACCGAGTCCGAACTCCTCTCCCTGGCCGCCGAGTTCTCCCTGCACCCCCTCGCCGTCGAGGACGCGATGGAGGCACACCAGCGGCCCAAGCTGGAGCGCTACGGCGACACGCTCTTCGTCGTCCTGCGCGCGGCCCGCTATCTCGACGCGCCCGAGGAGGTCGACTTCGGCGAGCTCCACGTGTTCGTCGGACCGGACTTCGTGATCACGGTGCGCCATGGTGCGGCCCCCGACCTGTCGGCGGTGCGCCGGCGCATGGAGGAGACGCCTGAGCTGCTCAAGCTCGGCCCGGAGGCGGTGCTCTACGCGATACTGGACGCGGTCGTCGACGGCTATGAGCCGGTGGTGGCGGGCGTCCAGAACGACATCGACGAAATCGAGACCGAGGTCTTCCGCGGCGACCCCGAGGTCTCCCGCCGTATCTACGAACTCTCCCGTGAAATGGTCGAGTTCCAGCGCGCAACCCGGCCGCTGGTCGGCATGCTGCACGGCCTGATGGCCGGCTTCTCCAAGTACGGCACGGACGAGGAACTCCAGCGTTACCTCCGCGACGTGGCCGACCACGTCACCCACACCAGCGAACGCGTCGACGGCTTCCGCCAGGCCCTCACCGAGATCCTCACGGTGAACGCGACGCTGGTCACGCAGCAGCAGAACGCGGAGATGCGGGCGCTGGCGGAGGCGGGGTTCGAGCAGAATGAGGAGATCAAGCGGATCTCGTCGTGGGCGGCGATCCTGTTCGCTCCGACGCTGGTCGGGACGATCTACGGGATGAACTTCAAGCACATGCCGGAGTTGCACTGGGTGCTGGGATACCCCTTCGCCATCGCCCTGATGGCACTGGTGTGCACCAGTTTGTACGCGATCTTCAAGCGGCGGGACTGGCTCTGAGCCGAGTCGAGGTACTCGCATTGCCGTCGACGGCCTCCCACTGCAGCCGCGACCGCCCTCGTCGTAGGTGCGGGCAAAGCTCCGACATCGGCGTCCGGGTCACCGAGGGCGAACTCGTCCCGCCCGCCGAGGCGTTGCTCGACAAGGCCCTGGAAGCACCCGTCCCCCTCCACAACATCCCCGAGGGGCTGCGCCTGAGGTCGGTGACCACCACGGCGGACGGGATCGAGGCCCGCTTCACGGGCAAGTCCGTGACGTTCCGCCCGAGTTCGACGTCCGCGTGACGCCGGGCAGCCGTCCCCTCGTCAGCCGAGGTCGGTCAGCCGCGCGGAGGAGCCGGACGGCGGCTACTGGATGCCGCTGTTCGTGGTCCTCACGGCCGGGTCCGGTCTGGACGACGCCCTGCGCGACCGGATCCGCGACGCGATCCGCACCGGCGCCTCACCGCGCCATGTTCCCGACGAGATCCTCGAGGTCCCGGCCATTCCGCACACCCGCACCGGAGAGAAGCTGGAGGTCCCGGTCAAGCGCCTCCTGCAGGGCGCCCCCGCCGAGCAGGTCGTCAACCCCGCGGCGGTGGACGCGCCCGACCTCATCGACTACTACGCCCGCCTGGGAGCCGAGCGCCGCGAGCGGCGAAGCACCGGGCCCTGAGAACGGCACCCGAAGGGCCACCGCGCCGCATCAGCGCGGGGTGGCCCGGGACGTTCGCTGAGTCAACGTCCAGCGGCGGGCGCGTGGACGTGCCGCCCTGGTGTGCGCGGCCCAGCGGCTGCTCGCCGAGGGCCGCACCGACGTCTCGATCCTGGACATCGCCGAACTCGCGGATGTCGGCGCGAGCTCACTGCGGCACGCACAGCCCGGTAGCGACGACGCCACGTACGCGGACCAGGTCGTCCACATCACCGGTCCGTCGCTCGCCCACGTCGCCGATGGAGTGGAACAGGCGGCCGCCGAGCGCGGCAGACTGAGCCCGGTCTGCGCCCCGCACGACGACACGGTCCGCGAGGACGACCTGGTGCAGCTCATGCGGGAGCAGCACGCCGCCGCCGTGCTCCTCGTCGGCGGTGTGGTGCCGGACGAGGCCTACGACCGTCGCGTCGCCGGATACGCGAAGGCACTGGACGCCGCGGGCTCCCGGCTGGTCCTCGTCGGCCGTCCGGCACCGGCGCCTGCTGTTCCTCGGCGGGGAGGCCGGAATCAGCAGCGCCGAGCAGCGGCGGGCCGGCTACCGGGACGCCCTGCGCCCATGGCGCCGACCACGTCGAGGAGTTGGACACGACCGGGACGTACACCCGCTCCTCGGGCTATGTCCGCACCCGCGACGCGGTGCGCGCCGGGCCGGGGTTCACCGCGGTGTTCGCCGCGAGGAGTCTCCGGCCGAGGACGACCATGGGGCAGCACGCCGCCGCCGTGCACAAGTTCCAGCAGGCGCTGACCTTTCTTCGACCACCTCGGCTACGCCCGCCTCGACGCGCCGGGTAAACGGCTGATCTTGGGTCGCCATGGGCGTCTCGACGTCCGGACTCAAGTGACGGACCACCCCTGGCGCTACCCCATCCGGTGGCTTATAGCCGCTACAGGGTTATTCATATCACCTTATTTCCTATTCATTTCACTGTCCGGCTCTTGGTGCTGACCATCCGTCACGAGGCCCTGAACCAAGTCGAGGAGAGTGGAGACAATGACGACATCGCCTAGATGGCGATCTGTTCTGACGCCGGCGGCCATGGCTGCCGCACTCGCCGCAGCCGCGCTGGGGAGCGCCGGCCCCGCCGGCGCCCAGGACCACACCAACCCACACCCGCCGTACCCGGCCCCCCCCCCCCCCCCCCCCCCTGTGGGGAAGCCCCCGTGTCCGGGGCGCCCCCCGGAGGCCGGGGACAAGCCCGTGAAGCCGGAGTACCCCGTCAAGCCGGTCAAGCCCGTGCTCCCGGCCAAGCCTGAGCTGCCGGTCAAGCCCGTGAAGCCTGACTACCCGGTCAAGCCGGTCAAGCCGGAACTCCCCGCAAAGCCTGTGCTCCCGGTCAAGCCGGTGAAGCCTGCTTACCCGGTCAAGCCCGAGAAGCCCGTGCTCCCGGTCAAGCCCGAACTGCCGGTCAAGCCCGTGAAGCCTGACTACCCGGTCAAGCCGGAGCTCCCGACAAAGCCCGTGCTCCCCGCAAAGCCGGAACTCCCCTCCAAGCCCGTGCTCCCCGCGAAGCCCGCCTACCCGGTAAAGCCGGTCAAGCCGGAACTCCCGGCCAAGCCCGCGCTCCCCGCAAAGCCGGAACTCCCCGCGAAGCCCGCGCTGCCCGCAAAGCCCGTCCTTCCCGCCAAGCCGGAACTGCCGGCCAAGCCGGAACTGCCGGCCAAGCCGGAACTGCCGGCCAAGCCCGCACTCCCGGAGAAGCCCGCGCTCCCCGCAAAGCCGGAGCTCCCGGCCAAGCCCGCACTCCCCGCAAAGCCGGAACTCCCGGCCAAGCCCGCACTCCCCGCAAAGCCGGAACTCCCGGCCAAGCCCGCACTCCCCGCAAAGCCCGCCCTTCCCGCCAAGCCGGAACTGCCGGCCAAGCCCGCACTCCCAGAGAAGCCCGCGCTCCCCGCAAAGCCCGCGCTCCCCGCAAAGCCCGCACTCCCCGCCAAGCCTGCACTTCCTGCCAAGCCGGAATTGCCGTCCAAGCCCGCCATCCCCTCCAAGCCGACGAAGCCGGAGCTTCCCTCGAAGCCCGCCATCCCGGTCAAGCCGACAAAGCCGGAACTCCCCTCCAAGCCCTCTCTCCCCTCCAAGCCGGAACTCCCTTCCAAGCCCTCCAAGCCTGACCACCCCAAGAAGTCCGAGCACCCCAAGAAGTCCGACCACCACGAGAAGTCCGAGCACCACGAGAAGTCCGAGCATCACAAGGACTCCGAGAAGCACGACTGATGACACCGGCCAGGAAAGGCTGACCCCCTGCCGGGCCCGGGTATCCGGGCCCGGCACTTCCCTGTCAGCCGGCGGCCGCGCGGTGGAGGGCGTTCCTGCAGGCCAGGACTGCTGGATGGCGGCCGCGGCCGCGGCGTACGACGGTGAAGACGCGGCGGGTGCGTTGGCCGCGTGGGAGTTGCCGCAGGGGGACCGTCGGAGGTCCGCTGCTCGACCAGGCGGACGTGGCGGAGAAGGTCGGTGGTCTCGAACCGTACGTCGGGTTCGAAGCCGACGTTGGGGTGTGGGCCACGAGGATCTCCGCCTGCTCGGTCAGCCGTACCCGCCGCCCGACCGGTTCCAGCAGCGGTACGCCGACCTCGGCCTCGGTCGCGGCGCGCTGACCCGCGCGCCGGCCCGCGCGGGCCCCCGCACTTCCCAAGGTCATCCACGGCATGGATGAGCCGGATCCGGGATTCGGATCGCCCGGAGGATGGCGGCGGGGAATCGGACGGCCCATAGTCGTCCTACCCGCACGCCGCAGTCCGGACCAGCGGCTGATCTGCGGTCGCCCACCGCGTCCGCCGTGTGGGCATCCACAGCATGCCGTGCGCCGTCGGCGCCCGTGAGAGGCATGCCCGCGCCCGCACACCGTCCCCTGGAGTCGCCATGCCCGGTTCCGTGTCCCCGACCCCGCCCACCTCAGCGGTCGACGACGCCGCGCCGTCGCCCGTCGCCGTGTCGGGCCCGGCCCATCTGCTGCGCCTGACCCTGCTGATGGCGGGGAGTTGTCTGCCGATCCTGGGTGCGGTGCTGATCGCCCCGGTGCTGCCGAAGATGGAGGACCACTTCGCGTCGACCGCGGGGGCCAAGGCGCTCGTTCCCCTGGCGCTGACAGTTCCGGCGCTGTCGCTGGCCCTGCTGGCCCCGTTCGCCGGGGTGATCGTGGACCGGCTGGGCCGCAAGCGGCTGCTGATCGTGGCGACCGTCCTGTACGCCGTGTTCGGCACGGCGCCGCTCTGGCTGGACTCGCTGGGCGCGATCATCGCCGGCCGGGCCCTGGTCGGTGTCGCCGAGGCCGCCATCATGACCTGCTGCACGACCCTGATCGGCGATTACTACAGCGGTCACCGGCGGGTGAAGTACCTCGCCCTGCAGACCATGTGCGCCTCCGCGTCGGCCACCGTCTTCTTCGTGCTCGGCGGCGCCGTGGGCTCGGCGGGCTGGAAGGTGCCCTTCTGGGTCTACGCCGTGAGCCTGGTCCTCGCTCCGCTGATGGCGTCCGCCCTGCCCGACCCGGCGGCCCGCGCGACCACCGACGAAGCCCCGGCCGAGGCGCAGGCGGCAGGCCCGACGGTCCGACGCCCCTTCCCCTGGCGGCAGTTGGCGGGCATCTGCGCCCTCACCTTCTTCGGAGCGATGGTCTTCTACACCGTCCCGGTGGAGATGGCGTACCTGCTCGACGACCTCGGCGTGGAGAACTCCGGTGTGATCGGTCTGGCCACCGCGATCGCGAGTGCCGCCACCGTGGGTGGTGCCATCACCTTCGCCCGGCTGAAGCGCTCCCCGGACCCGATGCTGCCCGCCGTCTTCGCGGTCTGCGCGGCCGGGTTCGGGGTGATGTCCCTGGCGGGAAACGCGCCGCTGCTGGTCGTCGGAGCGGTGATCAACTGCCTGGGGACGGGGATGCTGCTGCCCGCCTTGCTGACGAGCGCCATGTCCCGGCTGGCGTTCGAGGACCGCGGGCGTGGGACGGGGCTGTGGACGGCGGCCTTCTTCGGCGGCGAGTTCGTGTGCCCGCTGGTGCTGCTCGCCGGGGAGTCGGCGGTCGGCAGCCTCGCGGGTGCGGTGGGGGTGCTGGGGCTGGCTGCGGCGCTGGTGGCGGCGGCAATTGGGCTGACGGCCGGCGCAACGCCCTCAGGGGCGCGGGGCTGAATTGATGTGCGGCTCCGCCGCACGGGCGCGACCAGCCACGAGGGACCCGCAGCCGCAGGACGGCCCATCGTGGCACTCACCGTAGGTCCGTAACCTCAGCTCCCGTCCGTCAGCGTCGCCCCCACCTCCGCCGCCTTCTGCCGCAGCCAGATGTGCGCCGCGTCCTGCGCATGCACCGGATGCCACCACAACGCCATCTGCACCGGTACCGCCTCGAACGGACAGGGCAGCACCCGCACCCCCGCCGACCGCACCGCGCTGCGCGCCAGCCGCTCCTGGATCATCGCGACCCTGCGGGTGCCCTTGACCATGTACGGCAGCAGTTGGAACGTCTGGACCGAGACCTCCACATGAGGGCTGATGCCGAGCATGCTCAACTGGCGGGCGGCGGGGGCGTCGTACGGCCGCTGGTAGACGGCCCAGGGCAGCCGGGCCAGGTGGTCGAGGGTGAGGGCGTCGCCGACCTCGGGGTGGTCGTCGGCGATCATGCACAGCCAGCGGTCCTGGTAGAGGTCGATGGCGGGGAAACCGTCGATGACGCCGTGCGGCATCAGCAGTCCGTCGACTGTGCTCAGCAGGGATGCGGTGTTCTCGGTGACGGAGGGCGCCGGGTGCTGGAAGGCGAGCCGGATGCCGGGCGCCTCGTGGTGGACGGCGCGGGCGAGCGCCGAGCCGAACACCGCCGTGCTGTAGTCGGAGGCGAGGAGTGTGAACTCGCGGGACTCGGCGCCCGGGTCGAAGTCGGCCTGGCTGGCGAAGACGCGTTCCAGCAGGTCGCAGGCGGTGGCGCTGCGGTCCCGCAACGCGACGCCGAGCGGCGTCAGTTCGTAGGAGTTGCCGGTCCGGGCGAGCAGTTCGTCGTCGAAGTGGCGGCGCAGGCGTGACAGTGCCGCGCTCATCGCCGGCTGGCTGAGTCCGATGCGCTCGCCGGCCCGGGTGACGTTCCGCTCCTCCAGCAGCGCGCGCAGGGCGACGACCAGGTTCAGGTCGAGTCGGGACAGGTTCACCGGGCACCACCTGGCAAGAGGGCCATCCATGTCGTGGATGCGGTGCATCCACAAGATTGATTTCCGTGATCAGTCGAACGGGGTCAGAGTAGACCGCAACCCAGCAGGAGGAAATCTGATGGCAACGCTCGCGCAACCTGCCGGCCCGTTCGCGCTCGGCACGTTCTCCGCCCCGGGCGGGGACCCGTTCCCCGGTCTCCTGGCCAGGGGCCGGGTGCTCGACCTGGGCCGTGCCCTGGACTCGGCGCCGTCCGAGGTGCGTGCCGTACTGGAGCGGTGGGCGGAGACGCTCCCGGTGCTCCGTGCCCTGGCGGACGACGACGAGCAGGAGTGGCAGCCTCTGGAGGGCCTGCGGGTGCACGCCCCCGTCGAGCCCCGGCAGATCTTCCAGTCCGGTGCCAACTACCGGCAGCACGTGATCGACCTGGAGATCGCCCACCGCTCCCCCGACGACCCGCGCTCGGTCGAGGAGGCCCGCGCCGAAATCGCCGCCGTCATGGACCGGCGGGCCGCCGAGGACCTGCCGTACGTGTTCATCGGCCTGCCGAGTACCGTCGCCGGTCCGTACGACGATGTCGTCCTGCCCGCGTGGGCCGAACAGCCCGACTGGGAGCTGGAGTTGGCGGCCGTGATCGCCAAGCCCTGCCACCGGGTGTCCGTGGCGGAGGCGCTGGAGTACGTCGCCGGGTACACGATCGCCAACGACCTCACCGACCGGGCGACCGTCTTCCGGCGGGACATGAAGGCCATCGGCACCGACTGGCTGCGGTGCAAGAACGCCCCCGGTTTCACACCGCTCGGGCCGTGGCTCGTCCCCGCCGAGTCGATCGCCGACCCCGGCGACCTGCGGGTCACCCTCAAGCTCAACGGCGACACCATGCAGGACGAGTCCACCAAGGACATGCTCTTCGGCATCGCGCGGCTGGTGTCGTACATCTCCCAGACCGCCCGACTGCTGCCCGGCGACCTGGTGCTGACCGGCAGCCCCGCCGGCAACGGCATCCACTGGGGACGGCTGCTGCGCGACGGCGACGTCATGGAGGGGTCGATCACCGGGCTGGGCGTGCAGCGCACCCGCTGCGTGGCGGAGAAGCGGCGATGAGCCCGAACCGGCAGGACCCGGAGGGCGCCGTCGCCGAAGCCGCCAAGGCGTACTCCAACTGGGGGCGCTGGGGTGAGGACGACGTACTCGGCACCCTCAATTTCCTCGACGAGGCCAAGCGCCGGGAGGGCGCCGCGCTGGTGCGGCGGGGCGTGAGCTTCTCGCTGTCCCAGCGATTCGACATGAACGGCCCGCAGAAGGGCTGGCGCCGACGCACCAACCCCGTGCACACGATGCTCGACACCGGCACCGACGCGGCGCTGGGCAACCAGGGCTTCCCGCACGGCATCGGCGGCGCCGACGACGTGATCGCGATGCCGCTGCAGTGCTCCACCCAGTGGGATGGGCTCGGGCACATCTTCGACCACGGCAACGCCTGGAACGGGCGGGCGGCGGAGACGGTCGTCACCTCCGACGGCGACCTCGTCACCGGCATCGAGCACATGGCGCCGTACGTCGCCGGGCGTGGCGTCCTGCTGGATGTGGGCCGCGTGGTCGGCGAGGGTGGAGAGCTGCCCGACGGTTTCGCCGTCACCGAGGAGCACCTGGCCGCGACCGCCGAGGCGCACGGGGTGACCGTCGGACGCGGTGACATCGTCGTCGTACGGACCGGGCAGCTGGCCCGGGTGCGCCGCGACGGCTGGGGCGACTACGCGGGCGGGCCCGCGCCGGGGCTGTCCTTCACGACGGCGGGCTGGCTGCACCGTACCGAGATCGCCGCGATCGCCACCGACACCTGGGGCTTCGAGGTACGGCCGAACGAGTTCGAGAACGCCTTCCAGCCGCTGCACCAGGTCGTCATCCCCAACATGGGGCTGCTGATCGGGGAGATGTGGGACCTGGAGGCCCTCTCCGAGGACTGCGCCGGTGACGGCGTGTACGAGTTCTGGTTGACCGCCGCTCCGCTGCCCATCACCGGCGCCGTCGGCTCCCCCGTCAACCCCATCGCCGTCAAGTAGCCCCCGGCTGCCGACGCCGTCACACATCCCCGGCGGCACATCCGACCCCCTGGCCACCCGCCAGTCCGCTCACTGCCGGGTGGCCGCTCACACCACCGACTTCGAGTATCCGCCGAGATCGTCCGGCCCGCACTCGGAGCGTGCCGAGCATGCACCTACCCCACCCACCGCACCCGCCGCATCCCCGTTACCCCAGCCGCCCGACGCCGTGCGGCCCAACCTCGGGAGGGACCCCCGACATGACCGACAGCCGCACCCTCCCCCAGCCACCGGCTGGGGGCACCCCCACCGTCCTCGTAATCGGCGGGGGCGCCGCCGGCAACGCCGTCACCATCCTGCTGCGCCGCGCCGGCATCGCCGTCGACCTGGTCGAGGCCAAGCCCGACTGGAACGCCACCACCGGCTCCGGCATCACCCTCCAGGGCAACGCCCTGCGGGTGCTGCGCGAACTGGGCGTGTGGGAACGGGTGGCGGCTTCCGGATTCCCCTTCGGCACGTTGGGCATCACCACCCCCGACGGCACCGTTCTGCATGTCGCCGAGGACATCCAGACCGGCGGCGAGGACCTGCCGGCCACTCTCGGCATGCGGCGCCCGCAGCTCCAGCAGATCCTCATCGACGCGGTCCGCGCCTCCGGTGCCACAGTGCGTCTGGGCACCGTCGCCGAGGTGCTGGAGCAGGACGCCGATGGCGTCTCGGTGCGGTTCAGCGACGGCAGCGAGGGCCGCTACGACCTGGTGATCGCCGCCGACGGGCTCAACTCCGCCACCCGCGCCGCGATCGGCATCACCGACAAGCCCGAGCCGACCGGCATGGCCATCTGGCGCATCGCCGCCCCGCGCCCCGAGGGCGTGGAGCGCAGCGACCTGGCCTACGGCGGGCCCGCCTACATCGCCGGATACACCCCCACCAGCGAGAACACCATCTACGCGTTCGTCGTCGAGGGATGCCGCGAGCGCTCCGGCGTCGACCCCGCCGACCGCGCCGACGAGATGCGCCGGCTGGCGCAGTCGTACGGCGGGGCCTGGCCGGAGATCACCAAGCACATCACCGACCCGCAGCAGGTCAACTACACCTGGTTCACCCGGATGCTGGTCGAGGGTTCCTGGCACCGCGGCCGGGTCGTGCTCGCCGGCGACGCCGCCCACTGCTGCCCGCCGACCATGGCGCAGGGCGCGGCCATGTCCCTGGAGGACGCCTCCGTCCTCGCCGAGCTGCTGACCAGCGGCCGGAAGTGGGACGACGAGCTGTTCCAGGCCTACTACGACCGCCGGGTCCCCCGGGTGCGCACCGTCGTCGACGCGTCGGTGCAGATCGGCCAGTGGCAGCTGGACCGCGTGCGCGACGCCGACGTGCCGGGGCTGATCGGCCGCACCATGAACGTCCTCAAGGAGCTCCCGTGACGGTCACCGCATCCTCCGCGCCGACCATCGACGTCCACGCCCACCTCCTGCTCCCGGAGATCGAGGAGGCCGTCGCCGGTCACTCAGGTCTCGCCGAGGCCCGTGCCCTCGACGCCCGCCGCAACGGGCCCGCGGCCCTCGCCGTGAACGGCCCCATGGTGGGCGCGCGTGTGCCGAGGCTGACGGAGGTCGCCGTGCGCCTGGCGGCCATGGACGAGGCCGGCGTGGACGTGCAGCTGGTGAGCCCTTCGCCCGGCCACTACCACTACTGGGCCGACCCTCAACTGGCCGAGCGCATCTGCCGGTTGGCCGACGAGGGCACCGCCGCACACTGCGCCAAGGCCCCCGACCGCCTGCACGGCCTCGGCCTCATCCCCCTCCAGCACCCCGACCTCGCGGTCGCTCTGCTCGACCACGCGCTGGAGCAGGGACTCAAGGGCGTCGAGATCTCCTCGCACGCGCCCGGCCCGGGAGGGACACGGGAAGTCGAGCTCTCCGACCCGCGGCTCGCGCCCTTCTGGACGCGCGCGGAGGAGACCGGCGCCCTGGTCTTCCTGCACCCGTTCGGCTGCACGCTCGACGACCGGTTGGACCAGTGGTACCTGTCCAACACCGTCGGCCAGCCCACCGAGAACGCCGTCGCGCTGTCCCATCTGATCTTCTCCGGCACCCTGGACCGCCATCCGGGCCTGAAGCTGGTGGCCGCGCACGGGGGCGGCTACCTCCCCACCCACATCGGCCGCTCCGACCACGCCTGGCGGGCCCGCCCCGACGCCCAGGTCTGCTCCCGGGAGCCGAGCAGCTACCTGGGACAGCTCTACTTCGACTCCCTCGTCCACGACCCGTACGTCCTGCGGGAGTTGATCCGCGTCGTCGGCGCCGACCGGGTCCTGCTCGGTTCCGACTTCCCGTTCGACATGGGCACCGAAGATCCGCTGGGCGCCCTGCGCGCGGCCGGCCTGCCCAACCACGACTTCCACGCGGTGCGGGGCGGCAACGCCGCCGCCCTGCTCAACCTCGCCCGAGGAGGAACCCCCCGATGAGCAACCGTCTGCTCACCCACCTGCGGCACGTCGACCTGGCCGTGCCCGACTACGACAAGCAACTCGACTTCTACGCCGGCGTCTGGGGCCTGACCAAGGTCGCGGAGGACTCGGGGATCTCCTTCCTCGCCGCCGAGGGCAGCCCCGAGCAGTACGTCGTGCGGCTGCGCAAGGCCGACGAGAAGCGCCTCGACCTGGTCTCCTACGGCGCGGGCAGCCCGGCCGACGTGGACGCCCTCGCCGAGCAACTCCTCTCCCAGGGCGTGCAGTTGATCGCGCGGCCGGGGAAGATCGACACCCCCGGTGGCGGCTACGGCTTCCGCTTCTTCGACGGCGACGGCCGCACCATCGAGGTCTCCGCCGACGTCGAGGCCCGGCAGCACCGCCGGATCGAGGAGAAGGAGGCCATCCCCGTCCGCCTGTCGCACGTGGTGCTCAACTCCCCCGACCTGAACAAGACCCGCGAGTGGTACGAGACCCACCTCGGCTTCCGTCTCTCCGACACCCTCAGCTCGCCGCACATGGGCGAGGTCATGCACTTCATGCGGATCAGCAACCAGCACCACTCCATGGCCATCGCCCAGTGCCCGCACACCTCGCTGCACCACATCTCCTTCGAGATGCGCGGCCTGGACGAGTACATGCGCGGCTCCGGCCGGGTGATGCGGGCCGGCGTCCGCAAGATCTGGGGTCCCGGTCGGCACATGGCCGGGGACAACACCTTCACGTACTTCCTCGACCCGCACGGCAACACCGTCGAGTACACCACCGAGCTGGAGGAGCTCGACGAGGACACCTGGCACCCCCACGTCTACGACTTCTCCCAGCCCGAGGTCACCGACCAGTGGGGCACGGCCAACCCGATGAACGAGCTGGTCGCCAAGGAGTCGTTCAACGACGTCGACCGCGGCTGCTTCGTCGCCCCGCCGGTGTAAGGGGCGCCGACGCTTGCGCATCGTCACCTACCTGTACGAGGGGCGCCGTCACTGCGGGGTCGTGGAGGACACCCTCGTCCGCGCCCTGCCGGACGGCACCTCCCCCCTCGACGCCCTGGGTGCCCGCCCCGTGGGTAAAGCCGTCCCCCTGTCCGACGTACTCCTGCTGCCGCCCCTCCAGCCGCCCACCGTGCGGGACTTCGTCACCTTCGAGGAGCACGTGGAGGGCGTACGGCGCTCGGTGGACGGGGCCGTCGGCGTGCCGGAGCGCTGGTACGCGGCGCCGAGCTTCTACTTCACCAACCCCTACGCGGTGTACGGCCCGCACGACGACATCCCCATGCCGCCTGGGTCGGCCGTGCTCGACTTCGAGCTGGAGGTCGCCGCCGTGATCGGCCGCGAGGGCCGTGACCTCACCCCCGAGCAGGCCCGCGACCACATCGTCGGCTACACGATCTTCAACGACTGGTCGGCCCGTGACCTGCAGTCGGCGGAGATGAAGGTGGGACTCGGCCCCTGCAAGGGCAAGGACACCGCCACCACCCTGGGCCCCTGCCTCGTCACCGCCGACGAGCTGGAGCCGTACCGGGACGCCGACGGTTTCCTGCGGCTCGCCCTGACCGCCGAGGTCAACGGCCAAGTCGTCGGCCAGGACCTGCTGTCCAACATGAGCTGGACCTTCGAGGAGATGGTCGCCTACGCCTCGCGCGGGACCTGGGTACGTCCCGGAGACGTGCTCGGCTCCGGGACCTGCGGCAACGGCGGCTGCCTGGCCGAGCTGTGGGGCGTGCGCGGCAGGCAGGACCCGCCGCCGCTGAAGCCCGGTGACACCGTGACGCTCACCGTGGAGGGCATCGGTTCCGTGTCCAACACCGTGGTGCCGGGGGTGGATCCGGTGCCGGTACCCACGGGCCGCCGCCGCAGCCGGGAGCGGCCGTGAGCGAACCATGTCCCAGGAGGCTGCTCGGGAAGGTCGTGGTCGTCACGGGAGCGGCCTGTGGCCAAGGCGCCGCCGAGGCCGAGGCCCTGGCACGCGAGGGCGCCCGGGTGATCGCCACCGACGTCACGGAGGCACCCGGATGCCGCCGGCTCGACGTCACCAGCGACAAGGAGTGGGCCGCACTCGCCGCCGAGCTCGGGGAGTCGTACGGCCATGTCCACGGCCTGGTCAACAACGCGGGCATCACCTGGCGGGCCCGCCTCGGTGAGGTGCGTCCGGAGGATTTCGCCCGCGTCCATGCCGTCAACGTGACGGGGCCGCTGCTGGGCATCCAGCATCTCGCCCCGCTGATGCCGCCGGGCTCGTCGATCGTCAACGTCGGCTCGACGGCCGCGCTCACCGGCCACTACCCGGTGGCCTACACGGCGAGCAAGTGGGCGCTGCGGGGCCTGTCCAAGGCGGCCGCCCTGGAGCTCGGCCCGCGCGGCATCCGCGTCAACACCATCCATCCCGGCTACATCGAGACCGAGATGACCGCCTCCGCGGCCCCCGCCTTCCGCGAGGCGAACATCCGCGAGACGCCGCTCGGCCGCACCGGAACCGTGGACGAGATCACCCCGCTCGTGGTGTTCCTGCTGTCCGGCGAGGCGTCCTTCGTCACCGGCGCCGAGATCCCCGTGGACGGGGGTCTCACCGCGCACGGCGGCGTCAAGTCCCTCTCGGACGCCCTGCGTTCGTGAGACGTCACTGCGAGAAAGGCCCCTTGTGAACAAGGTCCGACAAGACGGGCCACCCGCGCTCGTAGGCGAGCGCGCCGGGTGGACTCGGCGCATTGTTCAGGCGATTTCCTGTTCGGCCCAGATGATCTTCCCATCGGCCGTGTAGCGCGCCCCCCAGCGATGGGCGAGCTGAGCCACCAGAAACAGACCCCGGCCGCCCTCGTCCGTGCTCCGAGCATGCCGCAGGCGCGGAGCGGTGCTGCTGGCGTCGGCGACCTCGCAGGTCAGGCGGGAGTCGCGAAGCAGTCGTAGGCGGATGGGGGGGTCGGCGTAGCGGATCGCGTTGGTGACCAGCTCGCTGACGATCAGCTCCGTCGTCATGGCCAGTTCTGCGAAGCCCCAGGCCTCCACCTGGCGGGTCGCCCGGGCCCGGACGTCGGCGACGGCGGCCGGGTCCACGGGCACCTCCCACGAGACGACGTGCTCGGCCCCGAGGGCGTGGGTGCGCGTCAGGAGCAGGGCGATGTCGTCGGGCTGTGGCGCGGGCACGAGCTGGCGAACCACGGACGAGCACAGGGTGCCGAGGTCGAGGTCACGCCGGGACAGCAGGTCGCCGAGCCGGTGCATGCCCCGCTCCACGTCGCGGTCGACCGCCGCGACGAGGCCGTCGGTGTAGAGGCCGAACAGGCTGTTCTCGGCGAGCTCGATCTCGTCGGCCTCGAACGCCATCCCGCCCAAGCCGAGCGGCGGCCCGGCGGGGAGCTCCGGGAAGGTGACCTGTCCGTCGGGTGCGACGACGACCGGGGGCGGATGCCCGGCCCGGGCCATCGTGCAGCGCCTGGTGACCGGATCGTAGACGGCGTACAGACAGGTCGCGCCGAGGAAACCGGTCGTGCTCCGGCGCATCGCCTCGGCGTCCTCGGCCGTGTCGCCGTCGGGCTGCTCCTCGCTGAGCCGCAGGACGAGGTCGTCGAGGTGGGCCAGCAGTTCGTCGGGGGGCATCTCCATGTCGGCGAGGGTCTGTACGGCGGTGCGCAGCCGGCCCATGGTTGCGGCCGCGGTGATGCCGTGGCCGACGACGTCGCCGACGACGAGGCCCACCCGGGCGCCGGACAGCGGGATCACGTCGAACCAGTCGCCGCCGACGCCGCCCGTCGGATCCGCCGGCAGATAGGAGGAGGCCACCTCCAGTGCCGTACCGCCCGTCAGTGCCTGGGGCAGCAGGCTGCGCTGCAGGGTGACGGCCGCCGTGTGCTCGCGGGTGTAACGGCGGGCGTTGTCGACGCACAGCGCCGCCCGGGCGACCAGCTCGCGGGCGACCAGGATGTCGTCGGGCTGGAACGACACGGGATTGAGCGACCGTACGAACGTGGTGAGGCCCAGGGCCGTGTTGCGTGCCCGCATCGGCACGGAGATCAGGGAGTGCAGGCCGAACTCCCGCATGCTGGCGGCTCGCTCGGGCTGTTCGGTGGCCCACAGTTCGTCCGACGGGTCGAGGACCGGGATGAGGATCGGCTCGCCGTCGATGAGCAGGTTCGCGTCGTGCGGCGGAGGCACGAAGTCCACCCGGTCCCCGACCCGCGCGACGGCCTCCGGGGCGCCCTCGCGCACCGAGCTCAGGCCGGCCCGGCGCATCACGGGCTTGGCGGGGGCCGGACCCGCGTCGGTCAGCCATGCTCCGTGGCCCTCGGTGCTGAGGACGGGCTCGAGCAGGTCCACGAGGACGAAGTCCGCGAAGCGCGGGACGGCGAAGTCGGCGAGCTCCTGGGCGGTGCGCAGCACGTCCAGCGTCGTGCCGATCCGTGTGCCGGCCTCGTTGACCAGCGCCAGCAGCTGGCGGGCGTTCCAGCGCTCGGTGACGTCCAGGACCATGTAGCAGACCCCGGTGATCGAGTCGTCGGCGTCCACGAGCGGGAAGAAGGACGTGGAGTAGGCGTGCTGGCGGTGGGGGTCGGCCCAGCTCCATCCGACGTACTCGTAGTCGGTGACCGGGACGCCGGTGTCGAGGACCTTACGCATCAGGCCCTCGATGGTCTCCGCCTGCAGCCCGGGCAGCAGTTCGCTCAGCCGCTTGCCGAGGCGCTGCTCACGGGGTACGCCGCCGAAGCGCTCCAGGGTGTCGTTCAGCCAGACGTAGCGCAGTTGCGTGTCCATCACGGCCATGCCGACCGGCGAGCGGGTCAGGAAGCCGTCGAGGACGGACTGGCCCACCGTCCACTGCGGCCGCCGCTCCCGCGCCGAGATCAGAAAGCACTCGTCGGCGCCGATCCGGAAGGACGCGGAGACCCGCAGGTCCACGTCGATACGGCGGCCGTCGCGGTGCCGTAGCGGGATGAGCCCGCTCCACCCCATCCCGGCGCGGCAGCGCTCCGCGACGCCGGCCACCCGCATCGGATCGCCGGGCATCGCCAGCAGGCGCGCGGCCGGGCCGCCGACGATCTCCGGGGCCGGGTGACCGAGGAGTTCCTCGGCGGCCCGTGTCCAGCCGAGCACCACGCCGTGTCCGGACAGCACCGCCGCCGCGTCGGAGGACGCGTCGAAGAGCGCGCGCGGTCCTTCGGACGTGGGCGCGTCCCGTTCTTCTCGCGGTGCATCCATGGGTCCTCACGCAGCGTCCATGGGTCCCGTCCCGTACACGACCATGTTCCTGCTTGTCCGCCCGATGTGCACGGGCCGACGGGCACCGGCCCGTCCGGAGGGGCGGGCTTGAGGCACGCGGGACGGGCAGAAGGGCGGGGGAGGAAGGAGCCCCGATCCGCACGGGCGACGGCCCGCCTGTCCCGCGTGCGGGCTTGGGGCGCGCGAGCTGGACACGTCGCGCCAGGCCTCAGGAGCCCGAGCCGCAGTGACCGACGGTCCTGGCCAGTCACGAAAGCCCAGTTCAGGCACGAGGAGGGAAGAGCCCCGATCCTCACAGACCGACGCCCCCCGTCCGTCCCGAGGGCCGGGTCGAAGGCGCGGGGATGAAGAGCCCCCGTCCTCACAGTCCGACGCCCCCGTCCGTCCCAACGCCGGGCTTGAGGCTCAGGCACGGCGGAGTCCCGATCCGTGCAGGTCGGCGGCTTCATGTGCCGTCCCGAGGGCGGGCTCGCGGCGGCCGGGCTGGGCAATGCGCCGGGGCGAGGGGAGCATGGAGGTGCCGGTTGGCGTTGCCGTGGTACCCGGGGGTGGCCGGGGTCGGCAGAGCTGCCGGCCGGTGCGGAGGAGCTGGGATGACAGCCGAATCCGAATCCTTCCAGTCCGACGGTGGCGGGTACGGCCAGGAGCCGCCCCGCCCGACCGGCCTGCTGGACGTGTTGAGCGTGGCCGCGGTGGTCGTGGACGCCGCCGGGCGCATCGTGTTCTGGACCCCGCAGGCCGAGGAGTTGTTCGGCTACACCGCCGAGGAGGCGCTCGGCACGTACGCCGCGCGGCTGTTCATCCACGCCGAGCACCTGCCCGCCGTGGCCAAGCTGTTCGCCGACGTGCTGGAGACCGGCCGTAGCTGGGCCGGCGCCTTCCCGGTGCGGCACAAGGACGGCAGCACCCGGCTGACGGAGTTCCGCAACATGCGGCTGCTGGACGACCTCGGCGACGTCTACGCCCTCGGCATCGCCGCCGACCACTCCCTGCTCCAGCGCGTCGAGACCGACCTGGCGCTGTGCGAACGGCTGATCAGCCAGTCTCCGATCGGTATCGCCCTCCTCGACCCCGACCTGCACTATCTGCTGGTCAACCCGGCACTGGAGCGCATCGACGCCACCCCGGCGGAGGAGCACATCGGCCGCCGGCTGCGGGAGACCCTGCCGCTGCCCGACATCGACACCATCGAGTCAGCCCTGCGCCAGGTCCTGACCACGGGCACTCCGCTGCTCGACCAGTACCACGTGGGCCGCCCGCCGGCCGACCCCGAGCACGAGCACGCCTGGTCGCTGTCCTTCTACCGGCTGGAGGACTCCGGCGGGCGGGTCCTGGGCGCGGCCATCTCGTTCGTCGACGTCACCGAACGGCACCGCGCGGCCGCCGAGGCCGACCGGGCCCGGCGGCGCCTGGCGCTGGTCGCCGACGCCTCCACCCGCGTCGGCACCACGCTGGAGGTGGAGCAGACCGCCCGCGAACTGGCCGACATCGCCACGCCCGAGCTGGCCGACGTGGTCGCCGTGGACGTCCTGGACTCCGCGCTGGCCTGCCGCCGTATGCGCAAGCCGGACAACGGCCCCGAGCTGTTCCGCTCCCTCGCCCTCAAGGCCGCCTACCCCAGCGTGGCCCTGCGCGCCGCCGACCCGCCCGGTGACCTCGCCGCCTACGACGGGGACCGCCTGGTCACCCTGTGCGTACACACCGCCCGCCCGGTGCTGGTGCGTCATGTCGGCGAGCACGATCTGCGGCGCATCGCCCGGGACGACGAGGCCACCTCGCTGCTGGCACGCGCCGGCGTGCACTCCTATCTCGCGGTGCCGTTGATCGCGCACGGTGAGGTGCTCGGCGCCCTGGATCTGAAGCGGACCCGCAACCCGGTGCCGTTCGACGAGGACGACGTGGTCCTGGCGAGCGAGCTGGCCAGCCGTACCGCCGTCGCCATCGACAACGCCCGCTGGTTCCAGAGCGTGCGCAACACCGCCCTCACCCTGCAGCGCAGCCTGCTGCCCGACCACCCTCCGCACCACACCGGCCTGGAGCTCGCCTCCCGCTACCAGCCCGCCCAGGCCACCACCGAGGTCGGCGGCGACTGGTACGACGTCCTCCCGCTGACCGACGACAGAACCGCCCTGGTCGTCGGCGATGTCATGGGCAACGGCATCGACGCCGCCGCCACCATGGGCCGGCTGCGCACCGCCACCTGCGCCTACGCGGACCTCGACCTCGAACCCGGCGCGGTGCTCCAGCACCTGGACAAGATCACCTGCGATCTGGAGCACTACATCGTGACCTGCCTCTACGCCGCGTACGACCCCCTCACCAGGCGGTGTCACATCGCCAACGCCGGACACATGCCGCCCGCGCTGGCCCGCCCCGGCCGCCCGGCCGAACTGCTCGAACTGCCCGCCGGGGGCCCGCTCGGCGTCGGCGGCATCCCCTTCGGCACCACCACCGTCGCCCTCGACCCCGGCGATCTGCTGGTCTTCTACACCGACGGCCTCGTCGAGACCCGCCACCACGCCATCGACGACCGGCTGAACGTCCTCCTCGGCTTCCTCGACGAACCCGGCCGCCCCCTGGAGGAGACCTGCGACCTGCTGCTGTACGGGCTGCGCCATCCCGACGACCACGACGACGTCGCACTGCTCGTCGCGCGGGTCCTTTAGGGCCGACCCGTCCGACGGACCATCCCGGCGTCGCGGGGACCAGGTCTTACTGCCGTGCCCTCCGCCGTCGCCCGGCGCTCGGGTCGGCCGAAGGGCTCGGCTTCCCGGATCCGGTCCGATCCGCCGGGCAGGCCCTGCTTGCCCACGGCCCGCGCCCGGCGCACGCTGTTCGTATGGGTGCTGAGAGCGGCCCTACGCTCATCTCGTCCGTCCAGCGCGCCTTCCGCCTGCTGGAGGCGGTGAGCGCGCACGAGAACGGCGCGCCCGCCAAGCAGCTCGCCCGGGAGACGGGCCTGCCCCTGGCCACGGCCTACCACCTGCTGCGGACGCTGGTCCACGACGGATACGTGCGCAAGCTCGACGACGGCGGGTTCATCCTGGGCGAGCGGCTCCAGACACTGCACACGGCGGGCCGGACGCAGGCGCTGCTGAGCCGGATCCGCCCCACGCTCGCCGCGCTGCGGGACGAGCTGTCGACCGCCGCCTACCTCACCTTCTACGAGGAGGGCGAGATCCGGGTCGCCGAGATCGTCGACGGGCCGCGTGCGCCCCGGGTCGATCTCTGGGTGGGGTTCGAGGACGCCGGGCACGCCACGGCGCTCGGCAAGTCGGTGCTGCGCGAGCTGGACGAGGAGGCACGCAAGGACTACCTCTCCCGGCACGCGCTCGCCGACCTCACGCCCAGGACGATCACCGACCGTCCGGAGCTGCTCCGGCGGCTCGCGGCCGAGCCGATGGCCCCGGCCGTGACCGACCTGGAGGAGTACGCCCTCGGTACGGTCTGTGTCGCGGTGCCCGTCTACAGCGGGACCACGCTCGGCTCGCTCGGCGTCTCGCTGCGCGCCGACCGGCTCTCCCGGCTGGAGGAGATCAAGGAGCGCCTGATCCCGACCGCGAGCCGGGTGACCAGAGGGCTGTCGCTCACTATCTGAAATTGCGCTCCTTGTCCCGTCCGGGCATCACCCGATTTCATGAATAAACCGGACATAAAACGAGGGTGCCTGCCCCCGCGCACAAGTGAGGACAGCGGACAAGACATGAGCCACGCCCCAGACCACGGTCGTGACCACTGGCCGAGGCGGTTGGTCGCCGTTACGCCCGTACTGCCGATACTGATCGTCTCCGCCCTGGTGCTGTTCGATCTCATCGGCGGATCGGGGATGACGTGGGTCCCGTTGCTCGCCACGGGCCCCGCACTCGCCGCCACCACCTGCGGGCCGCGCTGGGTCGTTCTCGTGGGGCTGCTCGCGGTAGCCCTGTGCGTGACCCTCGGCATCCGCGGCGGCGCCCCCGGCACCGAGCTGGCGATCGCGCTCGCCGCCCTCACCGTGGTCACCCTGGCATGCGGCCTCACCAGCGTGCTGCGCGGGCGGCGCGAGCGGGTGCTGGCGGCGGTCCGCTCGGTCGCCGAGGCCGCCCAGCACGCGCTGCTGCAGCCCATACCGGCGACCGTCGGGCCGTTCCGGGTGGCCGTGCGCTACAGCGCCGCCGCGGCGGAGGCCCGGATCGGCGGCGACCTCTACGCGCTCGTGTCGACGCCGTACGGCGTCAGGCTGATCGTCGGCGATGTCCGCGGCAAGGGGCTGCCCGCCGTGGGGACCGCCGCGCTGGTGCTCGGTGTCTTCCGCGAGGCCGCCTACGACGAGCCCGACCTCCTCGCCGTCGTCGCCCGGATCGAGCGGAGCCTGGCGCGCAACCTGGGCAGCGACGACTTCGTCACCGCCGTGGTCGCCGGGTACCCCGGGGAAGGGCAGCTGGAGGTGGTCAACTGCGGCCACGCGCCGCCGCTGCTGGTGCGCGACTGCGCCGTCGTCCCGGTGGACCCGGACCGCCCGGCCCCGCCCCTCGGGCTGCGCACCCTCTCGGGCGAGACGCCGTCACTGCAGGTGCTGCCCTTCGCCGACGGCGACCAACTGCTGCTGTACACCGACGGCGTCACCGAGGCCCGCAACCACGCCCGCGAGTTCTACCCGCTCGCCGAGGGCCTGGCCCGCCACACCTGCGACGAGCCGACCCGCACCGTCACCGCCCTCCACGACGAACTGCTCGCCCACGTGGGCGGCCGCCTCCACGACGACGCTGCCCTCCTCCTGCTCCACAAGCCCACGGCCCCCGAGACGGCAGTCACCCACTCGCCGGCCGCCACCGACCGCACCGTACGCAGCTGTACCTAGCTGCCGCGCGCCCCACCCACGCCCACACTCTGCCCACCCCCACCCAACGGTGTTAAAAAAGAGGCATGGCCGGATTCCTCGGCCGCCTGCGCTCGATGTTGAGCGCGCGTACCGTCGCCCGGCAGGTCTTCGTGCTGCAGGCGGCGATCGTCGCGCTCCTCGTCGTCGCCGCGGTGGTGGCCCTGGTGCTGCAGGTCCGCACCGACACCGAGCGGGAGGCCCGCAACCGCTCCCTGGCGGTGGCCGAGGCCTTCGCGCACTCGCCGGGCGTCGTCGAGGCCCTGGCGCAACCGGATCCGTCGTCGGTGCTCCAGCCGCGTGCCGAGGCGGCGCGCGTGGCGACCGACGTGGACTTCATCGTGGTGATGACGAGGGACGGGATCCGCTACACCCACCCCAACCCCGAGCAGATCGGCAAGCACTTCGTCGGCACGATCGCCCCGGCCGCGGCGGGCGGGGTCGTCCGGGAGACGTACACCGGAACCCTGGGTCCGTCCGTGCGGGCCGTGGTCCCCGTGAACGACGAGGGCGGCGAGATCGTCGGCCTGGTGGCCGCGGGTGTGACGCTGGCCAGCGTGGGCGGGGTCGTGGACCACCAGCTGCCGTGGGTGTTGGGCTCGGCGGCGGTCGCGCTCGCCCTCGCCACCGGCGGGACCGCGCTGGTCAGCCGACGGCTGCTGCGGCAGACGCACGGGCTGGGGCCCGAGGAAATGACGCGGATGTACGAGCATCACGACGCCGTCCTGCACTCCGTACGGGAGGGCGTGCTGATCCTGGACGGCAAGCGGCGCCTGGCGCTCGCGAACGACGAGGCGCGCCGGCTGCTCGGGCTGGCCGCGGACGCGGAGGGGCGGCCCTGTCTCGCCCTGGGCATCGGCAGCGACCTCGCCCGGCTGTTCACCTCCGGGCGGGACGCCACCGACGAGGTGCACCTCGCGCAGGGCCGGCTGCTGGCCGTCAGCCAGCGCGCGACCGACCGGGACGGTGGGCCCGCGGGCAGTGTGGCGACGCTGCGGGACACGACCGAGCTGCGGACGATGACCGGCCGGGCGGACGTCGCGCGGGAGCGGCTGAAGCTGCTGTACGACGCGGGGCTGGAGATCGGCACCACCCTGGACGTCACGCGCACCTCGCAGGAACTGGCCGACTTCGCGGTGCCGCGGTTCGCCGACTATGTCTCCGTCGACCTGGCGGACCCGGTACTGCGCGGCGAGGAGCCGAAGGAGGGCCGTACCGACATGCGCCGGGTCGCCTTCCAGGGCGTACGGGAGGGCAGCCCGCTGTATCCGGTCGGCAAGCTGATCCACTTCGCCAAGGACACCCCGCAGGCCTTCGGCTTCGGCACCGGCAGGTCGGTGCTGGAACCGGACATGCCCGCCTTCTCGGGTTGGCAGAGGCAGGATCCGGACAACGCCCGCAGGCTGGTCGACTTCGGCATCCACGCGATGCTGACGGTCCCGCTGCGCGCCCGCGGCGTCATCATGGGCATGGCCACCTTCTGGCGCGCCGACCGGCCGGAGCCCTTCGAGCAGGAAGACGTCTCCCTCGCCGAGGAGCTGGTGGCGCGCGCCGCCGTCAGCATCGACAACGCCCGCCGCTACACCCGCGAGCACACCCTGGCGGTCACGCTCCAGCGCAGCCTGCTGCCCCGGGCCCTGCCGGACCAGAGCGCCCTCAAGGTCGCCTACCGCTATCTGCCCGCGCACGCGGCGCAGGGCGGGGTCGGCGGGGACTGGTTCGACGTCATCCCGCTGCCGGGCGCGCGGGTGGCGCTGGTGGTCGGGGACGTCGTGGGACACGGACTGCACGCGGCGGCCACGATGGGACGGCTGCGTACGGCGGTCCACAACTTCTCCACCCTGGACCTCCCGCCCGACGAGCTCCTCGGCCATCTGGACGAGTTGGTCGCCCGCATCGACCAGGACGAGGGCGGCGACGGCGAGATCGCGCCGGTCACCGGAGCGACGTGCCTGTACGCCGTGTACGACCCGTCCACCGGGCTGTGCACCCTCTCCCGCGCCGGCCACCTCGAACCGGCCCTCGTCCACCCCGACGGACGGGTCGCGTTCCCCACCGTCCCCGGCGGGCCGCCGCTGGGCCTCAGCGGCAGCCTGCCCTTCGAGGCGACCGAGCTGCGGCTCCCCGAGGGCAGCGGGCTGGTCCTGTACACGGACGGGCTGGTCGAGCACCAGGGACGGGACATCGACGCGGGGCTGGAGCTGCTGCGCGGGGCGCTCGCCGCCGCGCCGCCGACGCACGGCCGGACGCCGGAGGAGACCTGCCAGGCGGTCCTGGAGGCCCTGCTGCCGGAGCGGCCGCGCGACGACGTCGCCCTGGTCGTCGCCCGGACGCGGATGCTCCCCGCCGACCGCACGGCGGCCTGGGACGTCCCGGAGGACCCCGCCGCCGTGGCCCGTGTCCGGGCGGCGGCCACCCGCACGCTGGACGACTGGGGCCTCGCGGAGGAGGCGTTCACGACCGAGCTGATCCTCAGCGAACTCGTCACCAACGCCCTCCGCCACGCGACCGGCCCCATCCGCGTCCGCCTGATCCGCGACCGCGCCCTGATCTGCGAGGTGTCCGACGGCAGCAGCACCGC
Organism: Streptomyces bicolor; assembly: GCF_000719285.1. Lineage (GTDB taxonomy): Bacteria > Actinomycetota > Actinomycetes > Streptomycetales > Streptomycetaceae > Streptomyces > Streptomyces bicolor. The sequence goes on from NZ_JOFS01000001.1 coordinate 407,848, forward strand.
CCCGCATCTGCGCAGCGCGGCCACCACGGACGAGGGCGGCCGGGGGCTGTTCCTGGTGGCGCAGTTCGCCGAGCGGTGGGGCACGCGGTACACGGCGAGCGGCAAGGTGATCTGGACGGAACAGCCCCTGGCGGGCTCGTAGCGGTGTCCGGACGGAGCCGGGCGGAGGCTCAGTCCCCGTGAACCTCCAGCGCCGCGCGCACGCCCGACTCGACGGCGCCCTCGATCCACGACGGCTTCACGGAGGTGTGGTCTCCGGCGAAGTACAGCGGACCCTCAGGGGTGCGGATGGCTTCCAGCAGCTCCGTGTGCTGGCCGGGAAGGAGCACGGACGCCTCGCCGTACGCGTACGGATCGCGCAGCCAGCTCTGGGTGCGCCCGGCCCCGGTGTAGAAGACCTCGACGCGCTGGCCGTAGACCTGCTGCAGACCCCGCAGCGCGTGCGGATAGCGGGCGTTCTCCTCGAGGGAGTCCCAGCGGGACGCGTCGTCGGCCCAGCTGTAGGAGGCGAGGACGACACCGCCCTTGCTGCCCTCGACCGGGTGGGAGGGGTTGATCATGAACCGGTTGGAGTTGTCGGAGACCGAGCCGCCCCCGATGATGTGCGCCGCCTCGGGCTGGTCGCGGGTGGCCCACCGGTTGGCGGCGTAGTGGACGCGCTGTGCGTCGCTGATGTGGCCGTCCGGGACGGAGGGATGTACGCCGAGGAGGCTGCCGTCGGCGGGCGCCTTGCCCTTGCGGTAGTCGTCGTAGAGCCCGGGCCGTACGGCCTCGAGCTCCCGTTTCCAGTCGGCCTCGGTGAACTCCCACCAGCGGCGGCTGAACTCGAGCAGCACCTTGGTCGCGCTGTCGTAGTGCAGCTCGGCGACCGCGCGCCGCTTCTTGTACGACATCAGCGGGCTGACCTGCACCTGCCTGAGCCCCGAGAAGGGCACCGTGACGATCGCGAGGTCGGCGGTGAACTCCTCGCGCACGACCTTGCCGTCCCGCCCCTCGGAGACCGTGTCGATCCAGACGTGCGGCCCCTTTTCGCTGACGTGGGAGGTGTCGTCGGCGCCGGGCCGGCCTGGCGCCCAGTACTCGATGTGGGTCGCGCGCCGGTCGAGGCGAAGGACGTCGGCGACCTGCTTCAGCAGCGCGTCCGGAAGGGCCGCCGTGCCGCCGACCAGCTCCCAGAACGCGGTGTCGGGGCTGATCAGGGACTGGCTGACGAAACTGTGGACGAAGGAGAGCGGCAGCCGCGAGGTGAGGTTCTCCAGGGTGCCGATCAGATCGATGGTCCGCTCGTCGAAGCCCGCCTCCTCGGTCAGGAACCGGTACATCGACCAGTCGCCGTACTTCTGCACGACCCGCGCCCAGCCCCGCACCCGCTCGGGCATCGGCTTGTCGACGCGCTTGCCGTCCGGGCCGACGGTGCTGAACTCGTCGCGTACCGGGTCCAGGGCCCGGCGCAGGATGGCCGAGGAGGGCGTGTCCCAGTGCTCGCGGGGCACGCCGAAGGAGCGGTTGATCCTGCGGGGCGCCTTCGCGTACTCGGAGCGGCGCACGCGGACGCCGTTGACGTGCAGCCAGGCGTTGTTGACGGGCTTGCCCTCGGCGTCGACGTCGAGGAGGTGGAACCGGCGGCGTTTCACGCCGAGTTGGTCGATCAGCTGCATGACCAGCGGATGGCTGCCGGGGATGCGCATGGCGCCGGCCTCCGCGTACTGGGCCGGATCGGCGAACGCCTGCGCCGCGTGCTCGTGCCCGCCGGTGCGGAAGGTCTTGATGCGGCCGCCGACGCGGTTGCCGTTGGCCTCGACCAGCGTGACGTGGTGTCCGGCCCGCTTCAGCAGCCAGGCGGCGACCAGGCCGGCGGGGCCGGCGCCGATGACGAGGACCTTCTTGGCGGTCTTCGTCTTCGCGCGCGGGAGCCCGGAGTCGAGGATCTTCCGGTACGCCGGTGCGAGCGGCCGGTCCCGGTCGTCGACCAGGAGGAGGGCGCGGGCTACGGCCAGACAGGTGTCCCAGTCGGCGGTGGACTTCGGTCGGGCGGGAGCCAGGTGAGGGGCGGCTGCCGCTGATGTGGAGGTGAGCGCTGCCAGTCCGGCGGTCGTGGCGGACGCGGTCGTGAACTGCCGACGGGAGAGGCCGTTTGGGCCCGCGCGGTGAGTGTCCATGAGCCTTGGATACGGGGGCAGTTGGACGGATGCAGTCGCAATGGGTGGTTCATCACCTGAACGGGCAAGCGCATGATCGCGCATCCGCGCGGGGTGTGCGTCCGCACGCGGGTTTGTAAAGCGCGTATGACGAAACCGTTGACGCGAAGATGGCCCACTTTTATCTTCTGTCCCAATCGCGATCGGAATTACGAACTCCGTTCGAAATAACGGACAGGGATGGTCCCGTATGCCCCGGATGTCTCCCCCACCGCTCGGGAAACGCCGCAGATCACTGATCCTCTGCGTACTCGCGGCCCTTCTCGCCCTTCCGACGACGCAACCGGCGTCCGCGGCGGACGGCCGCCCGTACACGAACCCGCTGAAGTCGGCCAAGGGCGCCGACCCGTGGCTGCAGTACCACGACGGCAACTACTACCTGATCACCACGACGTTCACCGGCATCCTCGGCATCCGCAAGTCGCCGACGCTCGCGGGCCTCGCCACCGCGCCCAACGTGCAGGTGTGGTCGGACACCACGTCGACCCGGAACACCAACATCTGGGCGCCGGAGATGCACTTCCTGAACGGCCGCTGGTACGTCTACTACTCGGCCGGCCAGAGCGGCGTCGCCTGCTGCGACTCCCAGCGCACGCATGTCCTGGAGAGCTCGGGCACCGACCCGATGGGTCCGTACACCTACAAGGGCTCACTCACCGGCTCCAATCTCACCCCGGGCGGCTGGCTGATCGACGCGAGTGTGCTCCAGGCGAACAACAAGCTGTACCTGGTGGGCAGCGGGTTCATCAACGGCAGTACGCAGAGCCTGGTCATTGCCCCGCTGAGCAACCCGTACACCCTGGCCAGCCGCACGTTCACGATCATCTCCAGCCCGACCCTGGACTGGGAGCGCTCCGGCAGCCCCGTCAACGAGGGACCCGAGCCGCTGTACCGGAACGGCCGCACCTTCCTGACCTACTCCGCGAGCTTCTGCGGCACCCCCGACTACAAGCTCGGCCAGCTGGAGCTGACCGGCTCCGACCCGCTGAACCCGGCGTCCTGGACCAAGAAGCAGACCCCCGTCTTCCAGCGCAGTGACGCGAACGGCGTCTACGGACCCGGTCACAACGGCTTCTTCACCTCGCCCGACGGCACCGAGAACTGGATCGTCTACCACGCCAACTCCGCGTCGAACGGCGGCTGCGGCAACGGACGCACCACCCGCGCCCAGGAGTTCACCTGGAACGCCGACGGCACCCCGAACTTCGGCACCCCCGTCGCCCTCGGCACCACCCTCCCCGGCCCGTCCGGCGAAACGGCCGCGACGCCGACGTCGTACACCCTCGTCAACCGCAACAGCGGCAAATGCCTGGACGTGAACGGCGGCAACACCGCCGACGGCACCGACATCTTCCAGTGGACCTGCACCGGCGGGGCCAACCAGAAGTGGCGGGTCGAGGACCTCGGCGACGACACCAATCGCCTGGTCAACGTCGCCACCGGCAAGGTGATGGACACCGCCGAGTGCTCCGCCGCCGACGGCGCCGACATCCGGCAGTGGTCCTGGCTGAACAACAAGTGCCAGCGCTACCGGCTCGTGTTCACCGCGAGCGGCGACCACGTCCGGATCGTCAACGAGTCCAGCGGCAAGGTCGCCGACGTCGCCGACTGCGGCACCGCGAACGGCACCGACGTACGCCAGTGGACCTGGCTGAACAACAACTGCCAGCAGTGGCGCCTCGTACCCGCAACCTGATCTTCCAACTCCTGTATCGGAGAAGCACCTTGAGACGCAACGCCGTACGGCTGCTCACGGCCGTCCTGATGGCCCTCGCGGCCTGCCTCGCCGGGCCCGGTCCTGCCGCCCGGGCCGCCGTGCCCGCCTCCCCCGCCGTGACCTTCACCAACCCGATAGCACTGCAGCGCGCCGATCCGCACATCTTCAAGCACACCGACGGCTTCTACTACTTCACGGCGACCGTTCCGGCGTACGACAGGATCGTCATGCGCCGGGCCACCACTCTTCAGGGGCTCTCCACCGCCCCGGAGACCACGATCTGGACCAAGCACGCGAGCGGTGAGATGGGCGCCCACATCTGGGCCCCGGAGATCCACTTCATCGACGGCAAGTGGTACGTCTACTTCACCGCCGGGTGGTCCAACGACAAGTGGCGGATCCGGCCGTACGTCCTGGAGTCCAGCTCCGCCAACCCGCTCACCGGCACCTGGACCGAGAAGGGCCGCATCTCCCTGCCCCTGGACACCTTCTCGCTCGACGCCACGACATTCGTGCACAACGGCACCCGCTACCTCAGCTGGGCGCAGAACGACCCCGCCGTCGGCGCGGGCACCAACATCTACCTGGCCCGGATGTCCAGCCCATGGACCATCACCGGCAGCCCCGTGATGATCGCCCGGCCCACCCACGCCTGGGAGAAGGTCGGCGCGACCGTCAACGAGGGCCCGGCCTTCATCCAGCACGGCAGCAAGGTCTTCATGACCTTCTCCGCCAGCGCCACCGACGCCAACTACTGCCTCGGTCTGCTGACCGCCGACGCCACGGCCGACCTGATGAACCCGGCGTCCTGGACCAAGAACCCCGAGCCGGTCTTCAAGAGCAACGACGCCACCGGCCAGTACGGTCCCGGTCACAACAGCTTCACCGTCTCCGAGGACGGCAAGTCGGACATCCTCGTCTACCACGACCGCGACTACAAGAACATCAGCGGCGACCCGCTCAACGACCCCAACCGCCGCACCCGCTTCCAGAAGCTGTACTGGAAGGCCGACGGCACTCCCGACTTCGGCATCCCGGTGGCCGACGGGGTCACGCCGCAGCGCTTCTCGTCGTACAACTTCGCGGACCGGTTCATCCGGCACTGGGAGTACCGGGCCCGGATCGAGGCCAATGTCTCCCCGCTGGCGGACTCGCAGTTCCGCGTGGTCACCGGCCTGACGGGCAGCGGCACGGTCTCCCTGGAGTCGGCCAACTTCCCCGGCTACTACCTGCGGCACAAGAACTTCGAGGTGTGGCTGGAGAAGAACGACGGCACCGCGCGGTTCGCGAGCGACGCGAGCTTCCACAAGCGGGCCGGGCTGTCCGACTCGGCAGGTGTCTCGTACGAGTCGTACAACTACGCCGGGCGCTACCTCCGGCACTACGACTACCTGCTGCGGGTGCAGTCGCTGAGCACGGCGACGGACAGGGCGGACGCCACGTTCTACGCCCAATAGGGCACCTCGCCGCGGCTCCGGCCCCACTCAGGGCAGTACCCAGTTGGGCGCCCCGCTGAGGGCGGACGGTGAGGCAGGCGCCGGCCGCGATCGGGCCGGGCGGGACCGTGGACCGTTGGCCCAGCCGGTCCTGGATGTGCCAGCCGGTCAACTCCCCCTGGGGACGGGCGGATTGCCCGAAGCCGACTGGACCGCCTGCACGACCCATATACGAGCGCGCCCTGACCAGGCCGGATTCCGCAGGACCGTTCCGTAGGATCGCGTCCGTGGCGAACATCCTCCTCGAACGCACCGTTCCACTCCCCCTCACGGAGGCCTGGCGTCGCCTGACGGAGTGGCCCCGCCACGCCGACGTGGTCCCCCTGACCCGCGTCCGCGTCACGCCCCCGGTACCGACCCACGTGGGCACCCTCTTCGTCGCCCGCTCCGGCCTGGGCCCGCTGTCCTTCGACGACCCGATGGAGGTGACGGTGTGGCAGCCGCCGGGGGACGACGACACGCCTGGCCTGTGCCGACTGGAGAAGCGGGGCCGCGTGATCATGGGCTGGGCCGAGATCGAGGTGTGGCCCGGGCCGGGCGGACGGGCACGCGTGGTGTGGCGGGAGGAGCTGCGGGTGCGGTTCGTGCCGGGGGGCCTGGACGGTGTGGTGGAGCGTACGGCTCGGTATGTGTTCGGTCGGGCGGTGAACCGGCTGCTGCGGCGGCCGTGACAGGTGTCGAGCGGGTCGACGGGGAGGACATGATGACCGTGGCAGTGGAGTCGAGCGAGGTCGAGGCACTCGCCGTGGACGGCCTGCGCTGGATGGTCTCGGGTGCGCGGGAGACCGGGCACGGTGGGCTCGGGTGGCCCGTCCGGGGCTCGGACGACGAAGTCGACCCGATGCTCTACAACGGTACGGCCGGGGTCGTGCCGGTGCTGCTGGAGGCGTGGCGGCACTTCGGTGACGACGCGTATGCCGACCTCGCGCTGCGCGCCGCGCGTTCCCTGGCGGACACGGTCGACGAGTACCCGGACGACTCGCTCTACTTCGGGCTCACCGGCATCGCGCTCGTCCTGCGGACCGTCCACCGCGAACTCGGGTACCCGGACGCCGACCTGGCCGCCGGTCGCGCCCTCGACCGGGTGCGGTCACGGTTCGACGGGACGCGCTGGGGCGAGTTGTTCGAGCTGATGGGCGGCAACGCGGGCATCGGCCTTGGCGCGTTGGCGGCGGGCGACGCCGAGTTGGCCGTACTGGCGCTGGAGCCGTACGCGCGGACGGCTGAGACGACGGCGGCGGGCATCACCTGGGAGTACCGGCGCGGCATCGAGTCGCGGCTGCACCACATGTCGCACGGCACGCTCGGGATCGCGTACGCGTTGGCCGCCGTCGGGTCGGCCACCGGCCGTGCGGATCTCGTAGAGCTGGCGCGGGCCGGGATCGCTGACGTCGTGGCCCGCGACGAGGGCGGTCCCGACGGTTTCCTCGTGCCGCACTCCGACCCGCAGCGCGCCCCGGACCTGATCGACCGCCACAGCTACGGCTGGTGTCATGGTCCGGCCGGTGACGCCCATGTCTTCCGGCTGCTGCGGGACATCACCGCTGACCCCGCCTGGTCGGCCCTCGCCGACCGCTGCTGGCACACGGTCACGCACTCCGGTCTGCCCCGCCGGCTGCGCCCCGGCTTCTGGGACAACAACGGGCGCTGCTGCGGCACCGCGGGCGTCCTGGCCCTCGCCTGCGACCGGATCGCCGAACAGGGGGACTCCCCCGAGTTCGCGGGCGTCCTCGTCGCTGACATCGCCGCCCACGCCACCCGGGACGCCGACGGCGCCCGCTGGTCCAACGTCGAGCACCGCGCCACCCCGAGCGACCTGGAACCGGAGACGGGGTGGGCCATGGGCAACGCGGGGATCGTCCGTGAGCTCCTGCGGTACATCAGGATCGGCCGGGGCGGTGACCCGGCGTACTCCTTCGCCTGGCCCGACCAGCCGGTGCCGCGGGTTCAGGCCACCGACCCGATCCGGCCCGCCGGCGACGACGACGTGGACGTCGCGTCGTGATGGATCGGCGTGTGCGCGCCCGTCAGTGAGACGCCGCTCCCGCCGCGCCGGTTGGCGACGATCTCGGAGGCGATCGACAGGGCCGTCTCCTCCGGGGTACGGGCGCCGAGGTCCAGGCCGATCGGGGAGCGGAGCCGGGCCAACTCCAGCTCGGTGACGCCGACTTCACGCAGCCTGTCGTTCCGGTCGAGGTGCGTCCGCCGCGACCCCATCGCGCCCACGTACGCCACCGGCAACCGCAACGCCAACCGCAACAGCGGTACGTCGAACTTCGCGTCGTGGGTGAGCACGCACAGGACGGTCCGCGCATCCACCTCCGTGCGCTCCAGGTACTTGTGCGGCCACTCGACGACGATCTCGTCCGCCTCCGGGAAGCGGGCCTTCGTCGCGAAGACCGGGCGGGCGTCGCACACGGTCACGTGATAGTTCAGGAACTTGCCGATGCGCACGAGCGCCGACGCGAAGTCGATCGCGCCGAAGACGATCATCCGGGGCGGCGGGACCGAGGACTCGACCAGCACCGTGAGCGGGGCTCCGCAGCGCGAGCCCTGTTCGCCGATCTCCAAGGTGCCGGTGCGGCCGGCGTCCAGGAAGGCGCCCGCCTCCGCCGCGACCGTGCGGTCCAGTTCGGGATGGGCGCCGAAGCCGCCGTCGTACGAACCGTCGGGACGCACGAGAGTTGCGCGCCCCAGCAGTTCCCGTGGCCCGGACACGATCCTTGCGACCGCCGCCGCCTCGCCGCCCGCGGCCGCCCGCAGCGCGGTCGCGAGCACCGGGCGGGAGGGATCCCCGGCCCGGACCGGCGTGACCAGGATGTCGATGACGCCCCCGCAGGTCAGGCCGACCGCGAAGGCGTCCTCGTCGCTGTAGCCGAAGCGCTCCAGGACGGTCTCGCCGTCCTGCAGCGCCTGTTGGCACATCTCGTAGACCGCGCCCTCCACACAGCCGCCGGAGACCGAGCCGATCGCCGTGCCGTCCGCGTCCACCGCGAGCGCGGCGCCGGGCTGGCGGGGTGCGCTGCCGCCGACGGCCACCACGGTGGCCACGGCGAAGTCGCGTCCCTGCTCGACCCACCGGTGCAGCTCTTCGGCGATGTCCAGCATCTGTCGGTCTCCTTAAAGCGGTTGTGTGAAGGGCAATTCACGCACTGACTAGTGCACGCCCATCCAGCTCTCAATGGGATTGAGGGCGAAAAAGACCAGGAAGATGCCTGTCAGGGCCCACATGAACGCCCCGATCTCCCGCGCCTTGCCCTGGGCGATCTTGATGGCGACGTACGAGATGACACCGGCCGCGACGCCCGCGGTGATCGAGTAAGTGAACGGCATGATCACGACCGTGAGGAACACCGGGATCGCGGTGGCCCGGTCGGCCCAGTCCACGTGCCGCGCGTTCATCATCATCATCGCGCCGATCACCACCAGGGCGGCGGCAGCGACCTCGCCTGGCACGATCGCCGTGAGCGGCGTGAAGAACAGGCAGGCCGCGAAGAACAGGCCGGTGACGACCGAGGACAGGCCCGTGCGGGCACCCTCGCCCACGCCGGTCGCCGACTCGACGAACACCGTCTGACCGGACGCGCCGGACACACCGCCGATCGCACCGCCCGCACCGTCGATGAACAGCGCCTTGGACAGGCCCGGCATCCGGCCCTTGTCGTCGGCGAGCTTGGCCTCGGTGCCGACGCCGATGATCGTCGCCATCGCGTCGAAGAACCCGGCGAGCACGAGGGTGAACACGATCATGCCGACCGTCATCGCGCCGACCTCGCCCCAGCCGCCGAACTCGACGTTGCCGAAGATCGAGAAGTCGGGCATGGACACCGCGCTGCCGTGCAGTTCGGGCGCGCCGCTGGCCCACTGCTTGGGGTCGATGACGTCGAGGGCGTTGAGGATGACGGCGAGCACGGTGCCGCCGACGATGCCGATCAGGATCGCGCCGGGGATGCCGCGCGCCTGGAGCATGAAGATCGCGAGGAGGGTGACCGCGAAGAGCAGGACGGGCCAGCCGGCCAGTTCGCCGGCCGGGCCGAGGGTGACCGGGGTCCCCTCGCCCTGGTGCACGAAACCGGCCTTGAAGAAGCCGATCAGGGCGACGAACAGGCCGATGCCCATGGTGATCGCGTGCTTCAGCGCGAGCGGGATCGCGTTCATGATCATCTCGCGCAGGCCGGTGACGACCAGCAGCATGATGACGACGCCGTACATCACACACATGCCCATGGCCTGCGGCCAGGTCATCTGCGGGGCGACCTGCGAGGCGAGCACGCCGGAGACGGAGAGGCCGGCGGCGAGGGCGAGCGGCACCTTGCCGAAGAAGCCCATCAGCAGCGTGGTGAAGGCCGCCGCGAACGCGGTCGCGGTGATGAGCGCCTTCTGGGCGAGCGTGTCCCCGGCGGCGTCCTTGCCGGACAGGATCAGCGGGTTGAGCAGCAGGATGTACGCCATCGCCATGAAGGTGGTGACGCCGCCGCGCACCTCACGCGCGACCGTGGATCCTCTGTGGGATATGTGGAAGTACCGGTCGAGCCACGACCTGCCGGCGGGGACGCGGGTGCCTTCTCCCGCGTCTTCGGCAGTGGTCGTCGGCTCCAGTGACTGCTGGGTCATGTGGGCCTACTCCCAAGGTTCAAAGGGGCACCCGCGTCGACCACCCTGACGGTCGATCAACCGCGTGCGCGGCGGCGGGATTTGGGAAGGTGCTTCGGCCGCACGACCCGGGGGACGGCCCGAGACGAACGAACAGGATCTGTGGGGCTGGTACGTGCTGGTTCTCCGACGACCGCGAGCGGTGCGGCGGTCCGAGTACTCCGGGCGGCGCGGCGGAGTGTGTGACGTTCCCACACGCCGCCCGGAGGGACTTACGGGATTCCTTACGCCGTACCGGTGAGGTGTTCCGGACGTACCGGCGTGCGGTTGAGCTCCAGCCCGGTCGCGTTCCGGATCGCCGCGAGAACGGCCGGGGTGGACGACAGGGTGGGGGCCTCGCCGATGCCGCGCAGCCCGTACGGGGCGTGGTCGTCGGCGAGTTCGAGCACGTCGACGGGGATGGTCGGCGTGTCGAGGATCGTGGGGATGAGGTAGTCCGTGAAGGAGGGGTTCTTCACCTTCGCCGTCTTGGGGTCGACGACGATCTCCTCCATGACCGCCACGCCGAGACCCTGGGTCGTACCGCCCTGGATCTGGCCGATGACGGACAGCGGGTTGAGCGCCTTGCCGACGTCCTGGGCGCAGGCCAGCTCGATCACCTTCACCAGGCCGAGCTCGGTGTCGACCTCGACGACGGCGCGGTGCGCGGCGAAGGAGTACTGGACGTGGCCGAAGCCCTGACCGGTGCGCAGGTCGAAGGCCTCGGTCGGACGGTGCCGCCACTCGGCCTCGACCTCGACCGTCTCACCTTCGAGTACGTCCACCAGGTCGGCGAGGACCTCGCCGCCGTCGGTGACGACCTTGCCGCCCTCCAGCAGCAGCTCCGCCGTGGCCCAAGCGGGGTGGTAGGAGCCGAACTTACGGCGCCCGATCTCCAGGACCTTCTCGCGGACCAGCTCGCAGGAGTTCTTGACGGCACCGCCGGTGACGTACGTCTGCCGGGATGCCGAGGTCGAACCCGCCGAGCCCACCTGCGTGTCCGCGGGGTGGATCGTCACCTGCGTGACGCCCAGCTCGGTGCGGGCGATCTGGGCATGGACGGTGACACCGCCCTGGCCGACCTCCGCCATGGCCGTGTGCACGGTGGCGACGGGCTCATCCGCGATGACCTCCATGCGCACCTTGGCGGTGGAGTAGTCGTCGAAGCCCTCCGAGAAGCCGACGTTCTTGATACCGACCGCGTAGCCGACACCGCGTACGACGCCTTCACCGTGCGTGGTGTTGGACAGACCGCCCGGCAGCTGCCGGACGTCCGCACCCTCGCTGGACTCCCACTGGCGCTCCGGCGGCATCGGCATCGCCTTGACGCGGCGCAGGAGTTCGGCGACCGGCGCCGGGGAGTCGACCGGCTGCCCGGTCGGCATGATGGTGCCCTGCTCCATGGCGTTCAGCTGCCGGAACGCCACCCGGTCCATACCGACCGCGTCGGCCAGCTTGTCCATCTGCGCCTCGTAGGCGAAGCACGCCTGGACCGCGCCGAAGCCGCGCATGGCGCCGCAGGGCGGGTTGTTGGTGTAGAGGGCGATGGCCTCGATGTCGACGTCGTCGACGACGTACGGGCCGATCGACAGCGAGGAGGCGTTGCCGACGACCGCCGGGGAGGCGGAGGCGTACGCGCCGCCGTCCAGCACGATCCGGCACTTCACGTGGGTGAGCTTGCCGTCCTTCGTGGCGCCGTGCTCGTAGTAGAGCTTGGCGGGGTGACGGTGGACGTGCCCGAAGAAGGACTCGAACCGGTTGTAGACGATCTTGACCGGCTTGCCCGTGCGCAGTGCCAGCAGGCAGGCGTGGATCTGCATCGACAGGTCCTCGCGACCGCCGAAGGCGCCGCCGACGCCGGACAGCGTCATGCGGACCTTCTTCTCGGGCAGGCCGAGCACGGGCGCGATCTGGCGCAGGTCGGAGTGCAGCCACTGGGTGGCGATGTAGAGGTGGACGCCGCCGTCCTCGTCCGGTACGGCGAGGCCGGACTCCGGGCCGAGGAAGGCCTGGTCCTGCATGCCGAAGGTGTACTCGCCCTTGACGACGAAGTCGGCCCGCTTCGCGGCCGCTTCGGCGTCGCCGCGGATGATCGGCTGGCGGTGGACGATGTTCGGGTGCGGGACGTGACCGGAGTGGTGGTCGTCGCGGTTCTCGTGGATGAGGATCGCGTCCGGGGCGGTCGCGGAGGCCTCGTCGGTGATGACGGGCAGCTCGCGGTACTCGACCTTGATCTTGGCGGCGGCGCGGCGGGCCGTCTCCGGGTGGTCGGCGGCGACGATGGCGACCGGCTCGCCGTGGTGGCGTACCTTGCCGTGTGCGAGAACCGGGGTGTCCTGGATCTCCAGGCCGTAGTTCTTCACGTCGGTCGGCAGGTCGTCGTACGTCATGACGGCGTAGACGCCTGCCATGGCGAGCGCCTCGCTCGTGTCGATGGACACGATCTCGGCGTGCGCGACGGTCGACCGGAGGATCTGCCCCCAGAGCATGTCCTCGTGCCACATGTCGGACGAGTACGCGAACTCGCCGGTGACCTTGAGGGTGCCGTCCGGGCGGAGGGTCGACTCACCGATGCCGCCCTTGGTCTGGGAGCCCTGGGTGATCTTCGTAGGAGCGCCGTTGGTGGGCATGCTCAGACCGCCTCTCCCTGCCGGGCGGCCGCCAGGCGGACCGCGTCCATGATCTTCTCGTAGCCCGTGCAGCGGCACAGGTTGCCCGACAGGGCCTCGCGGATGTCCGCGTCGGTCGGGTTGGGGTTTTTCTCCAGCATCTCGTCGGCGGCGACCAGCAGACCCGGCGTGCAGAAGCCGCACTGGACGGCGCCGGCATCGATGAACGCCTGCTGGATCGGGGAGAGTTCGGTGCCCTCGCCGGTCTGGGAGTCCTGCCCCTTGGCCGCCCTCCCCCAGGCTTCGCCCGGGGGGACCCCCAGCTGGGCGTCCTGGAGGGACGTACCACAGGCACCGGAGGCGCAACCGCCGCCCTCCGCACGCTGCTTGGCGTAGTCCGCGAGCCCCTCGACGGTCACGACCTCACGGCCCTCGACCTGACCGGCGGCGACCAGGCAGGAACACACAGGCACGCCGTCGAGCCGAACCGTGCAGGACCCGCACTCACCCTGCTCACAGGCGTTCTTGGATCCCGGCAGACCGAGCCGCTCGCGCAGCACGTACAGAAGGCTCTCGCCCTCCCAGACGTCGTCGGCTTCCTGCGGACGTCCGTTGACAGTGAAGTTGACGCGCATCAGGCGACTCCCTCCGTGGTGGCGGCGGTGCCGCGGTACGACTCCCAGGTCCAGGTCAGCGTGCGGCGGGCCATGATGCCGACCGCGTGCCGGCGGTAGCTCGCCGTGCCCCGGACGTCGTCGATCGGGTTGCAGGCAGCGGAGCACAGGTCCGCGAACTGCTTGGCGACCGACGGAGTGATGATCTTGCCGTTGTCCCAGAAGCCGCCCTCTTCGAGCGCCGCGTTCAGGAACTCCTCGGCGGCCTTGGCCCGCACCGGCGTCGGGGCGGCCGAGCCGATACCCGTACGGACGGTCCGCGTCTCGGGGTGCAGCGCGAGACCGAAGGCGCACACGGCGATGACCATGGCGTTGCGGGTGCCGACCTTGGAGTACTGCTGCGGCCCGTCGGCCTTCTCGATGTGTACGGCCCTGATGAGCTCGTCGGCGGCGAGCGCGTTGCGCTTCACACCCGTGTAGAACTCGTCGATCGGAATACGGCGGCTGCCGCGCACCGACTCCACCTCGACCTCGGCGCCGGCCGCCAGCAGGGCGGGGTGGGCGTCTCCGGCCGGGGAGGCGGTGCCGAGGTTGCCGCCGACGCCGCCGCGGTTGCGGATCTGCGGGGAGGCCACGGTGTGCGAGGCCAGGGCGAGCCCGGGCAGCTCGGCGCGCAGGTGCTCCATGATCTTGGTGTACGGGACGGAGGCACCGAGCCGCACACTGTCCTCGCCGACCTCCCACTCGTAGAGGTCACCGATGCGGTTCAGGTCGAGGAGGTACTCGGGCCGGCGGTGGTCGAAGTTGATCTCGACCATCACGTCGGTGCCACCCGCAATCGGCACAGCGGTGGGGTGCTCGGCCTTCGCGGCGAGCGCCTCCTCCCAGCTGGCGGGGCGAAGGAAGTCCATGACCGGCTCTCTTCTTGGTCTCGTGGGTCGTACGGTTTGAGCCAGATCTGGTGCGGCGGGCCCGGCTCGTTCATGTGCTGTTAACGCGCATTGACGTCAGTACACAGCGCCGTCCTCCACCGGGGTCAGTCACGGAAACCATGAAGGAGTTGGCTGGCCAGGGAGGTCATCTTGTAGATTCGTATGAACGGAGGTCACCAGTAACCTCCCCGTTTTCCCTGGGAAACATCAAGCACAGCTCCGGGAAGACGTGAGACACAGCCCTTGTGACCAGGGACACAGCCGGGACACGGCCCCGGCGGACGCCGGTCACCACTCACGGGCCCTCGAACGGGCCGCTCACCACACGACCCTCTAGATCCATCGTAGATTTCGAGACAAAGAACGGCGGCGACGAGAATGCGGCTGCGCGCACTGCTGGACACCGACGCGCTGGGCCTCAAGCTGCTCGGCGGCGAGGACGAGCTGGACCGCACCGTGCGCGGTGTGATGACCACCGACCTCAGGGACCCCAGCCGCTATCTCTCGGGCGGTGAGCTGGTCCTCACCGGGCTGGCGTGGCGAAGGAACGCCGCGGACTCCGATCCTTTCGTGCACCTCCTCGTGCAGAACGGGGTCGTGGCCCTGGCGGCGGGCGAGGCGGAGCTGGGGGACGTGCCGGAGGACCTGGTGGTGGCCTGCGCCCGGCACCGGCTGCCGCTGTTCGCCGTGCACGAGTCGGTGGCGTTCGCGACGATCACCGAGCATGTCGTACGGCAGGTGAGCGGCGAGCGGGCCGGGGACCTCGCGGCCGTCGTCGACCGGCACCGGCGGATGATGACGTCGGGCCCGGCGGGCGGCGGCCCGGACGTGGTCCTCGACCTGCTCGGCTCGGACCTGGACCTGCGCGCGTGGGTGCTGTCGCCGACGGGGCGGCTGATCGCGGACCCGAAGGTCGCGGGCCCGGCGCTGCCCGCCGACATCTGCGCGAGGCTGGCGGCGGAGCACCTGTCGGCCGCCCGCACCGGACGCCGCGGCCCGCACCGGCTGACCCTCGGCACCACGACGTACTCCCTCTTCCCGATCCGCAGCAGCGGCCGCTCCCCACAGGCCTCACGGGACGTGCGCGAGACGGTGCTGTCGGACTGGCTGCTGGCCGTGGAGGCGGACGCGAGCGACTGGCCCGAGGAGCGCCTGGACCTCCTCCAGGGCGTCACCCAGCTGATCGCGGTGGAACGCGACCGGCGCGACGCGGCACGCACGGTCCGCCGCCGCCTCGCGCAGGAGGTCCTCGAACTGGTCCAGACGGGCGCGGCCCCCGCCGAGATCGCCGCGCGCCTGCGGGTCGCGGCCCCGGTGCTGCTGCCCGGCCTGGGCGCGGCCCCGCACTGGCAGGTGGTCGTGGCCCGCGTCGAATGGGACGGCGGGGACATCGAAGCGGGCCCCATCGCCCAATCCCTCCTGGAGGAGATCCTGGTGGACCCACTGGCAACCGGCCCGGAACCCTCCGACCGCATCGCCGTGGCCCACACGGGCGACGAGGCCATCGCGCTGGTCCCGCTGCCCGCCGTCTCCTCCGAGCACGACGGCTCGGAGGCCGGGATCCTCGCCGACGCCCTCCTCGACTCGATCCGGGACCCGCTGTCGGCGGGCCTGGACGACGACGGCCGGGTCACCCTGGGCGTGAGCGCGGCGGTGCACTCGGCGGAGGGCCTGCGCGGCGCGCTGGAGGAGGCCCGCCACGCCCGCCGGGTGGCGGCCGCCCGCACGGGCCGGGTCTGCGCGGCCGGCCACCAGGAGCTGGCGTCGCACGTCCTGCTGCTCCCCTTCGTCCCGGACGACGTACGCCGAGCCTTCACCGCGCGGCTGCTCGACCCACTCCGCGACTACGACCGCCGCCACCGCGCCGAACTGATCCCCACCCTGGAGGCCTTCCTGGAGTGCGACGGCTCCTGGACCCGCTGCGCCACCCGCCTCCACCTGCACGTCAACACATTGCGCTACCGAGTGGGCCGGATCGAGCAGTTGACGAGCCGGGACCTCTCCCGCCTGGAGGACAAGCTGGATTTCTTCTTGGCACTGCGGATGAGTTGAGCCCGCGCGAGCCCTCTCCGACGGCCGCACGGATGGCACCAAGTGCCGCCGCTGTCCCACGACTTTGTGAAATCCTTCACCCACCCTCTTGGCCGGGCCCGGAGATTCGTGCTGAGATGCCGCCACCACTCAACAGCTCGATGGCGTGCTGGGCCTGTTCCGCGGAGCAGGTCGGGTGTCCAGGGATGGTGCCCGGCGACGCCGGCGAGCGGGGCGTGGTGCGTGCAGCCGTGGGCGGGCGTCGACGACCGACGACACAGCCTCAGCGGACGCGCGTGCCGTGTGCCGCGACCCCGAGCTGATCCGCAGGACAGGACCTTGGGGAGGGCGAGGTGGCGCATACCGCCATGTCTGGTAACGGAACGACCGCCGGTGACGATCCACTCCAGACCGCGGTATGGCGGCTGCGCTCACGCGCCTGCTGGGCGGACGCGGCGGCACTGCTCCAGCCGGTCACCGCGCAGGCCGCGCTGCAGCGGGCCGCGCTGCTGGTGGAGCGGTGTCTCTACACCGAGCAGGGCTGGGAGGAGGCCGAGGACGCGCTGCGCACGGCCGAGGCGCTGGCCCACAGCGACGAGGAGCGGGGGGCTGCCGCTTGTGAACGCGGGCAACTTGCGTACGCGGCGACCCTGCACTCGGTGCGCGACCGGGCGGACGAGGCGCGGGCGGCGCTGGGGCGGGCGGCGGCGCTGATCCCTCCGGGGGCGGCGGGGCGGGCGACGCTGGACTTCCGGCGGGGCCTGCTGGCGGAGAACCTGGCCCGGTCCCCGCAGGCGGCCCGTGCGGCATACCGTCGCGCACACGCGGGCGCGACGGCTCATGCCAACCCCCTCCTCCTCTCCTTCACCTGGCGCCATTTGGCCGGACTCGCGCTGCGCGACGGCGAGTTGGCGGAGGCCCGGCACGGATTCGCCGAATCCCTCCGCATCCGCGAGGAGTTGGGCTATCTGGTGGGCACGGCCCCCGCCCTGGCGTCCCTGGCCGACGCGGAGGCCGAACCTGAGGCGACACGGCTGCGCGAGGAGGCCCGCCGCCTGTTCCGCCTCCTGGGAGGCGTCCCCACATGGCTGGCCCACCAGCTGGCACCGATGCCGCCCGCGGCGGGCGCGGCCACGGCCTGAACCACCGCCCACTGTCTCGCCCCCGCCGCCCCTACCCGTCCCACCCCTGGGGGGCTACCGCCCCCCAGCCCCCCGCTTCGGCCCCAAAAGGGCCTCGTCCTCAAACGCCGGACGGGCTGAATGACGCGCGCCGGCCCTGCGGATGGTGACGGGGGGATCGGCGCGTACCCCACGGGCCCGCAGTCGCGTACAGCGGGAAGGGGACGGGCCGGGGGGTGTCCGCCCGCAGTGGCCGGCGTCAACACGCAGCACCTCCCGGCCTAAGTCCAGCCGCCGGTCCGAGGACGGACACCCCCCGGCCCCGACCCACAACACGACCGCAGGCGCTACGCGAACCCCCACCACACCCGCACAGGCGCCGCAGGCATCAACGCACACCCCCACCGAACAGCAACAGGCCGCCGCACCCCGACCCACACTCAGCCCGCCCCCGCGAAGTGCTCCCCCACCAACGACCGCACAACCTCCAACTCCCCGGCGATCAACGCATCCAGCAGCGCCATGTGTTCAGCCGCGTCGGCGATGAGGTCGGCGTGGCCACGGCCGACCGGCCGACCCGGACCCACCAGGGGCCACTGGGCCCGGCGGTGGAGGTCGTCGGCGATCTGGACCAGCTGCTCGTTGCCGCAGAGCGACAGCACGGCGCGATGGAAGGTACGGTCCGACTCCGCGTACGTCGCCCGGCACCCCGTCGCCGCCGCCCGAACCGTCGCCTCGGCCAACGGCCGCAGTTCCGCCCAGCACTCGGCAGACACGCTGCGCGCCAGCCGCAACATCACCGGCACCTCGATCAGCGCCCGGACCTCGGCCAACTCGGCCAGCTCCCGGGCCCCGCGTTCGACCACCCGGAACCCCCGGTTGGGAACGACCTCCACAGCCCCCTCCAACGCGAGCTGCTGCATCGCCTCGCGAACCGGCGTCGCGGAAACCCCGAAGCGTTCGCCGAGCGCGGGAGCCGAGTAGACCTCCCCCGGCGTCAGCTCACCGGTGACAAGCGCCGTGCGCAGCGCGTCGAGGATCTGCCCCCGCACCGAGGCCCGCTGCACGACCGGCCGCGGCCGCGGAATGGGCTGCTCGCTGTGGGTGTGCTCACCACGCGCCGCAGCCACCCCGGCGGCCCCCAGCGACCGTGCCTGGCCTTCACCGGCCCCAAGACCCGAACCCACACCGAACCCCAGGCCCGACCCCGACCCCGACCCCGACTCCAGGCCCCGGCCCACGCCTGCGGCCCCACCCTGCGGCGGCACCCGCGGCACACCCGACGGGACACTTGCCCGACCCGACCGAGCCTCCGCAGCGGCCGAACCCCCCGAGACCTCCGCGCCCCGCGAGACGTCCGAGACGTCCGAGACCCGCGGATTCCCCGTTCCCGCGGAGCCCTGCGCGCCCTGCTTCACGGGTCCTCCTCCGGACGTGTCGGTACTTGGGATCATTAGCGTCATTACGGCGGCTTGTTACTCACCCGTCAAGCACCTTAGGCGCAGAACTCGACAGTTCAAACCGAAGCGATCTTTGGTAAGGTAAGCCTTACCTATGAAGTCGAGCGAATCGGCGGCCCCCCATGCCCGTGCCCCCCATAGTTCTCGCAGACGCCTACACCCGTCTCACCGAGGTCTTCCCGGGGCTCGACATCACCCAGCCGACCACCGACGAGCAGCTCCCCCGCCACGGCGGCTGGATCCCGGCCAGGGCCCTCGCAGAGGGCGGCACCGGCCTCGACGCGTTCCTGGCCTGGGACGACGCACAGACACTGCGCGACTACGGACAGCCCGCACGCCCGGACGTGGTCGCCGGCTTCGGCCTGCACCGCTACGCCTGGCCCGCCTGCCTGCTGATCACCGTGCCCTGGTTCCTGCTGCGCCGCGTCCCCCGCTTTCCCGTGACGCATGTCTCGTACGACCGCACGGCCCCCGGCCTCTCCATAGGCCGCCTCGCCGCCCGCCCCGCCGGCTTCGCCTGCCTCCCCGGCGACCCGGCGGCAGCCCTGCCCGGCGCCAGGGTCGTACCGGACGAGGAGGCACTGCGCGCGGAGGTGCGGTCGGCCGTCGCCGAGCACCTCGAGCCCGTCCTCGGCGGCTTCGGGCCGCGGATGCGGCGACGTGGACGCGCGCTGTGGGGCATGGTGACCGACGAGGTCGTCGAGGGTTTGTGGTACGTCGCCCATCTGTTCGGCGACGGCGAGCAGGACCGGGCGCGGCGCGAACTCGAACTGCTGCTGCCGGGCGCGACGCAGCCGTACGTCGGATCGGCCGCCTTCCGTGAGCTGACCGGCCCGAACGGGGAATCGCTTCCGACCAGGGACCGGGCGAGCTGCTGCATGTTCTACACGCTGCGTCCCGAGGACACCTGCGCCACCTGCCCGCGCACCTGCGACGCCGATCGGGTCACCAGGCTTCTGGCCGCCGCCAGTTGAGGCCCCCTCAGACTTGGCTGTAACTCGCCGTGCCGTAAGATCACCCGCGAGCAGAGCACCCGCCACGGTTACAGGCGTTTCACAAATTCCTCACTCACCACAGGAACTTTCCGTGGAACCACCCGTACGGGTAGTCTTGTTCGAACTCAACTCCCGCCCCTCAAGCGGCAGTTCGAGCAGAACGCCGCCCTGGGCATCCCCTTGCACCTCCTTGGCGGCCTCTTGCCCCGAAACCCCCTGAGGGCCGGTGGGATTGGGCCACTATGGCGGGCGTTACGCCCTATCCCAATGCAAGGGACCCCAGATGAGATTGACCGACATATCGCTGAACTGGCTGCTTCCGGGCGCCGTCCTGCTCCTGGGCCTGCTGGCGGCGATAGCGGTGCTCCGGCGCGGGAAGGCCTCGGGGAAGGACACGAGCGCGGACGACTCGTGGGAGCGCAGCGAGGAGCGCCGCAGGCGCAAGGAGGCCATATACGGCACCGTCTCCTACGTCCTGCTGTTCTGCTGTGCGGCGGTGGCCGCGGCGCTCTCCTTCCACGGCCTGGTCGGCTTCGGTGAGCAGAACCTCGGACTCTCCGGCGGCTGGCAGTACCTCGTGCCGTTCGGCCTCGACGGGGCGGCCATGTTCTGCTCCGTCCTCGCCGTCCGCGAGGCCAGCCACGGTGACGCGGCCCTCGGCTCCCGCATACTCGTGTGGACGTTCGCGTTCGCCGCGGCCTGGTTCAACTGGGTGCACGCACCCAGGGGCATCGGCCACGACGGCGCCCCGCACTTCTTCGCAGGCATGTCCCTGTCCGCGGCGGTGCTGTTCGACCGGGCGCTGAAGCAGACCCGCCGGGCCGCCCTGCGCGAGCAGGGCCTGGTGCCGAGGCCCCTCCCGCAGATCCGCATCGTCCGCTGGCTGCGGGCTCCCCGCGAGACCTACAAGGCCTGGTCGCTGATGCTCCTCGAGGGCGTGCGCAGCCTGGACGAGGCGGTCGACGAGGTCCGCGAGGACAAGCGGGCCAAGGACGAGGCCCGGCTGCGCCGGCGGGAGCAGCAGCGTATGGAGCGTGCCCAGCTGAAGGCCATCAGCAGGGGCCACCGCGGCTTCGTCGGCCGCGGCGGCGGACGCCACGCGGAGCCGCAGGCGGCCCTGGAGCGCGCCTCGGCCCAGGTCTCCGCGGAGCCTGCCATATCGACGCCGGAGCAACTGCCCGTGCGATCACGTCCCTCACTGCAGCCCGTCCGCACCGGTTCTGATCCGGTCACCGTCGACCTCACCGCGGAGGACGACACCATGGCGCTGCCGCGACTCGACTCCCTGGAGCGCAAGCTCAAGGATCTCGAGCAGCAGTTCGGCTGACGCTGAGGCTGTGAGCGCCGCACGCCTCTGATGACGGCAAGGGGCGCGACCCGGGACTCGGGTCGCGCCCCTTGCCGTTGCGCTACGGCGCCTCCGATGCCCTACGGCGCCTCCGTTGCCGTACGGCTTCACGCGGCACCCGCGCCGAGCTCGAACCACACCGCCTTCCCCACGCCGTGCGCCCGCACGCCCCAGGAGTCCGCGAGGGACTGGACCAGGACCAGGCCTCTGCCGTTCGTACCGTCGTCGGCGTTCGGTACGCGCAGTCTGGGCCGGCGGGCCACGAAGTCCCGCACCTCCACCCGGAGTCCGCCCGGTCCGACGGTGGCCGTCAGGACCGCTTCACGGTCGGTGTGCACGATCGCGTTGGTGACGAGCTCGCTGGTGAGCAGTTCGGCTATGTCCGATCGTCCGGGCCTCCCCCAGGTCCGTAACAGTTCGCGCAGCGCCTTGCGTGCCTCCGGTACGGCCCGCAGGTCCGCCCGCCCGAGTCTGCGCCTGAGCTGAGGCGTCTGCGCGTGTTCCCCGGCGTTCGCGACCCTGTCCTCCACCGTCTCCACCGAGGAGGCCCCGAATGCTGTGGGACCGCCTCCCCGTGCCTGCCTCTTCATGACCCCCGCCTGCGTGCCGATGTCGGTTCCCCTCCTGCTCGAACACGTTCACGGGAACCATTTCCCAGTCGGACCCCCGACAGTCATGTCGAATCGTCAACGACCGGGTGTTCGGCCATGGTTGTGGCGGTCCAGGCCCGGTGGATGAAACCTGGAACGTCACCCACCGGCCGCCCGAAAGTCGCCGGACGCGATGACCGAACCGTGTCGGCCACCGGCGACGCAGGCTGTCGCCAGGCCGGGCGCGGGTTTCCGGCGAGGGGAGGCGAGGCGGTTCATCTGCTTCCGGCCAGGGCGGCCGACCAGGGCAGAACCGCACGGTCACGTGCCGACGGCCCCGACGGCGTCCTGACGGTGGCGGATCGGTCCGTTCGCCGATTCCGGCCTGCCGACTCCGCCGTACCCGACGAAGGGCTGTGGCGGTTGGGGCTCGACGTCGGGGCACG
The DNA here is from genome assembly GCF_000719285.1 of Streptomyces bicolor. GTDB lineage: Bacteria > Actinomycetota > Actinomycetes > Streptomycetales > Streptomycetaceae > Streptomyces > Streptomyces bicolor. Next base: position 430,037 of record NZ_JOFS01000001.1, read on the forward strand.
GTCGGCGCCGGTGCCCGAGGGCCGCGAAACTGGCCGGAATTGGGTTGGTGCGGGGCCGCCCGCCCGACCCCCGTCCGGGAGGGCGGCCCCGCTGGTGTGGTGGCCCGGTGGTGGGTGGGTCAGTAGAGCTTGTTGACGGCGGTGGTGGTCGTCTTCTTGAAGGCCTTCACCGGCGCGCTCGTGAAGTCGCCCATCTGCCCCCACTGCACGACGGTGACGGTGCCGCCGTCCCGGCCGACGGAGACGAGGTGAATGTCCATGGCGCCCCAGGAGGCACGGGTGTTCACACCGTGGACACGGGCGCCCTCCTCGACCGGCAGGCTGCCGAAGCTGCGGTACTCGGCCTCGATCTCCGGGTCGGCGTCGCTGCGCGCGGCGCAGGCCCGGATCTCCTTGTTGAGGCGGTTGGCCAGAGCCTTGGCCTTGGTGTTGTCGCCGACGACGACGTTGAGCTGTTCGGCGCCGGCCTCGACGTCGGTGCGGAAGGTGCGGTAGCGCGAGTCGTAGGCGAGGAGCGCCTCGCCCAGGCAGCCCTGCATCTCCTCCGGGACGCCGTCGGTGATCCTGCCGGCGGTCCAGGCGGAGGAGGGGTGCGGCGGGAGTTCGGACGCCGACAGGAACTTGGGCGCGGGCGCCTTGGTCGCGGCGCCCGCCGGTGCGGCGGAGAGTGCGGCGCCTGCGGTGAGGCCGGCGACGGCGAGTGCGGCGAGCGTGCCGGCTCGGGTGCGCTTGGGCATGGGTGTCCCCCGTGAGTGAGATGAGAGCGTGAACGATCGAAGTGGGCCGTCACCGGCGCCGGATGGTCGGTCCGGCTCAGGCCAGTGCGTCAGGCCCTGGTCGGTGCGACACCAAGAGCATCAGCCGTCACAGCCTGCGGACGCAACCGCCGGCGCCCGATCCGCGACGGTGGAACCATCCCAGCCCTTCTGACGTGCAGGTATATGGAGTGCCTGGGATGCCGTCCCGGGACGCGGAGGACCCGGGGGAACGGTGTCGGAAGTGCGGGACGACGTCCAGGAGTTCGCGGCGCTGCTCAGAAGGCTCAAGGAGCGCACCGACCGCAGCTACGGCCAGCTGGCCCGCCGCCTGAAAATGAACACCTCCACGCTGCACCGCTATTGCGCCGGTGACGCCGTCCCCCTCGACTTCGCGCCCGTGGAACGCTTTGCGGCGCTGTGCCAGGCGTCACCGGAGGAGCGGCTGGAGCTGCACCGGCTGTGGCTCCTTGCGGTGGCGGCGCGCCGGCGGGCGCGGACCACAAGTACGCATGCCGCCACGGCGGACAACGTCCCCTCGCCGGACAGCGCCCCCTCGGCTGCGGACGGCTCCCCTTCGGAGCGCCCCGACGAACCATCACCGGCCGAGCTCTCCCGCCGCCCCTGGTACCGCCGCCGTCGCCTCCTGGTCGCCGCCGCCGTGGCGACGGCGCTCCTCGCCACGTTAGGCAGCCTCTCCGCCCTGCCGGACGACGACGACCGGCCGCGGGCGAGCGACTCCGTCCAGGGCGTCGATCCCACCCGTACGACGCCAGCGGGCCCTTCCCGCCCGACCTCGACCCCGTCTCCGAAGTCCTCCCGCACCACGCCCTCTCCACCCGCCGGCCCCTCGGACTCGAAGAAACCCTCGCCGAAGGCCACGCCGACCGCCGGAAGTCCTCCGAAGGAAACCGGTCAGCAGCCGCCCGCGACCGGGGTCCCCCTCACCTGGAGCGCCGACTCCCATGTCTGGCAGGCCGGCTGCGGCCACCACTACGTCCTCACCGAGTCCCCCCAGCACGTGGCCCCGCCGCCGGCTCCGCAGGACGCCGCGACCTGGGCGGCGTCGCAGAACGCGGTGCACGGACGGCAGACGATGGTGGAGATCAGCGTGCAGGGGCGGACGTCGACGGCCGTCGTCCTGGAGGCGCTCCGGGTACGTGTCGTCGGCCGCTCGGCGCCCGTGGAGGGTAACGCCTACTCCATGAGCGACGGCTGCGGCGGAGCGCTGACGCCCCGCTACTTCGACGTCGACCTGGACATGGACCGGCCCATCGCCCGCCCCGCCGACGGCAACGACACGGGCACCCCGATCCCGGCGATGAAGCTGCCGTACCGCGTGTCCGCCGAGGACCCGGAGGTGCTGCTGGTCGACGCGCGCACGGAGGGCTGCGACTGCAGCTGGTACCTGGAACTGGACTGGTCCTCGCAGGGCCGCACCGGCACGGTCCGGATGGACGACCACGGCCGCCCGTTCCGCACGACGAGCATCAAGGGGCTGCCGAAGTACTCGTACGACACCTCGGCCCGCAAGTGGGTGCCCTGGGAGTAGGAGGGCCGGCCTCGGTTACGTCTCCCAGACGGCGGCCGCCGTACGGTCGTCGGCGTAGCCCTTCACTCTGACCTGGGTGTCGGCGAGGAACGCGGCCAGGCCGGGCGGTTCGGGGCCGGACCAGCGTCCGGTCAGATGGGCGGCGAGTTCGGGTTCGCCGCGCAGTGGGTCGGCGAGGCCGCCGGTGCACATCAGGAGGGTGTCTCCCGGGCGGGCCACCGAGGCGCGGAAGCGGAAGGGCTCGCGGGGTGGGTCGGGCGCCGGATCGTAGGGGCTCGGGGGTGTGGTGATGCCGAGGTCCATGGTGAGGCGGTCGCCCTCGGGAGTCTCGGCGGGCAACGAGCCGAAGCCGACGACGGGTTCGCCGGTGGCGTCGGTGACGCGCGGCTCGATGTCCTGCCACTCGCCGTCGCGCAGGCGGAAGAGTCCACCCCCTCCGACGCCGAAGAAGACGCGCGTACGGCAGTCGGGGTCGGCGGGAAGGAGCAGACAGCGCAGGGTCGCCGTGTACTCCTCCGGCTCGATGCCCTGTTCCGCGGCGCTGGCGCGGAGTTTGCCGAGGCTGCGGTCGGTGAGGCGGTGCAGGCCCGACTTCAGTTCACCGCGTCGTGCGGCCCTGATGTCCTCCGCGAGCTTCGGGTGACTGCGGCCCACGGCCCGGCCGATCCAGTGACAGGCCTCGGCGGCGGCGCGGTGCGCGTTCGGGGTGGCCCGGGCGCCGGTCGCCATCGCCACGAGGATCACGGCGTGTTCGCCGGTGCCGAAGCGGGCGGTGAGGAGGGAGTCGCGGCGGGGTTCGCCCCGGTAGCGGGCGGAGTCGCCGCGCTGGGAGGCGGCTCGCAGGGTGCAGGCGCCGTAGTGCGCGCCGTCCAGGACGGTGTCGGCGACCAGGTCGTCGAGGTCGTCCGGGTCCGCGGGTGGGAGGGCGGTGGGTTCGGGGGCGTAGGTGGGTGGGCCGCTGCCCACGTAGTCGCGCGGGGCCGGGAAGAGGGTGGGAACGTCCACGTGGGTGGCCGGGCCGGGCTCGTCGTCGTCGAGCGTGGGCGTCGCTCGCTCCCGGGGTGGCGCCTTCACCGTGAATCCCGGGGGTTTCGGCAGTCCGGGCGGGAAGGTCGACGGAACCTCCACGGCATCCGCGCCCACCCGCGGCGACGGGACCGGGGCGCCCTTCCCCGACACCCCGGCGGCCGAGGCGAACCGGTCGTCCAGTGTGTCGGCCGCGGCCGTGGCACCCGTGTCTTCGGCGGAGTCGCCGTACAGCTGCCCCCACCAGTCGTCCTCGTGACCGGTGGGCCTTCCCCCCTGCTGGCTCATGCCCCCAATTGTCCACCGCACGGGCCGGATGAAAACGGGGCATCCGGAAAATCCGACCCGGTGAAGGGCCGGGAAAAGCCGTTGCCGGGTGAGGTGTTGAACAACCTTGCGAAGGGTTGATCGTCCGACCGTCCTCGGCGGGGAGCGTCTTGAGGCCGTCCTCCGGCAGCGTGTACCTCGGGAACAGCAGCGGTATGCCCTGCGAGCACGCGTCCTCGTCCAGGGCCGAGCGGAAGGACCAGGTCGCTCTCCCAACATCGCCTCATCCCGTGCTGCCGCCTGCCTCAGGACACGAAAGCGCAGGCCAAGATGGCCCAAGTCAGGCAAAGCGGGCACCGAATGATGCTGCGGTGGCGACACCTTGGCAGAGTGACGGGTGGTGCGGCGATGATGTGCCGAGGCGGTTTTACGCCGTGGCTGTTTTCCGCCACGGACCGGACACCGGTGTTCGACCTGGGGAGGGGCGCGGCCCGATGCTGGGAGCGATTGGTCTCGACGAGACGCACGAGTCGGCGTACCGGGCCCTGGTGTCCGTGGGCGCCGCCGACGTACCGGATCTCGCGCGGCGGCTGACTCTCGGCGAGTACGACACCGAGCGCGCCCTGCGCCGGCTGGAGCGGCACGGGCTCGCGGCCCAGTCCTCGGCCCGGCCCGGCCGCTGGGTCGCCGCGCCGCCCGGGGTGGCGCTGGGCGCGCTGCTCACCCGGCAGCGGCACGAGCTGGAGAAGGCGGAGCTGGCGGCCGCGGTGCTCGCCGAGGAGTACCGGGCGGGGGCCACCGAGCCCGCCGTGCACGACCTGGTCGAGGTGGTGATCGGGGCGGCGGCGGTGGCGCAGCGGTTCCTGCAGCTCCAGCTCGGTGCGAGCGACGAGGTGTGCGCGCTGGTCACCGGCAGTCCCGTGGCCGTCACCGGCATGGAGAACCACGCGGAGGAGCAGGCCGCCGAGCGCGGCGTCCGCTACCGGGTGGTCCTGGAGCGCTCGGTCCTCGACCAGCCGCACGGCATGACCGAGCTGTCCGCCGCGCTCGGGCGCGAGGAGCAGATACGGGTCGTGGACCAGGTCCCGACCAAGCTGGTGATCGCCGACCGCACCCTCGCCCTCGTACCGCTCACCTCGCACACCTCGGAGCCGGCCGCGCTGGTCGTCCACGCGAGCGGGCTCCTGGAGCTGCTCTCCGGGCTGTTCGAGTCGGTGTGGCGGGAGGCGCTGCCGGTACGCCTAGGTGCGTCCGGCATCACCGAGCAGCAGCCGGACGGGCCCGACGAAACCGACCTGGAGGTGCTCTCCCTGCTGCTGGCCGGCCTGACCGACGCGAGCGTGGCCAAGCAGCTGGACCTGGGCCTGAGGACCGTGCAGCGCCGGGTGAGGCGGCTGATGGAGCTGACCGGGGTGACGACCCGGCTGCAGCTGGGGTGGCACGCGTACGAGCGGGGGTGGGTGGCCCGGAAGCGGCAGGGGTGACGCGGTTGCACCTGCGGCCACAAGGCTGATCTGCGCTTTCTCGTGGGCTCCGGCACTCTGGTCAGATGGGAGTGTGGGACCTCGTGCTGGCCGGCCTGGTCCTCCTGCTCGGCCTGTGCGGAGTGCTGGTGCCCGGAGTGCCGGGGTCGTGGCTGGTGTGGGCAGGGGTCATGTGGTGGGCGCTGCAGGACCCCCAGCCGGTCGCGTGGTGGGTGCTCGTGGGAGCCACCGTCGCGCTGTTCCTCTCCCAGGTCGTGCGCTGGGCCCTCCCGCCCCGCCGGCTGCGCCCCAACTGGGCCGGCCGTCGCATGACGGTGTACGCCGGCGCCGGGTCGTTCCTGGGCTTCTTCCTGATTCCCGTGCTCGGCTCGATCCCCGGCTTCATGGCGGGCATCTATCTCGGGGAACGGCTCCGCCTGGGCCGCCACGGCGAGGCGCGGGCCGCGCTGCGCACGGCGATGCGGGCGGGCGGGTCGAGCGTGCTGGCGGAGCTGTTCACATGCCAGCTGATCGTGGGGGCCTGGGTGGGGGCGGTGATCTGGGGCTGATGCGCCGGGCTGCCGAACCATGTCCAGCCCGTCCAGACGTACCCTGCTCGCGGACGTGACGGTGCACGGGTTCCGCACGCAGGGCGCCTTCCTGCTGTCGGCGGTCCGCGAGGGCGGGGCCACCCGCTGGGTGCGCCTGGCGAGCGAGGCGGGCGCCCCCTGCGTCGTACGCCGTGGCATCGCGGGACCGGTGGAGGTACGGGACGCACGGGGTCGGCGCACGGAGTAGGCCGACGGTCCTAGGACGAGGAGCCGATGCGCCGGTGCGGGCGGCGTGTTTCGCTGGCCGCATGACCGAATTCAGCGAGGCGGAACACGGGTACCTGCGGTCACAGCGCCTGGGACGGCTGGCCACCGTCGACCCGGCGGGACAGCCGCAGGCGAACCCGGTCGGGTTCTTCCCCCAGGACGACGGGACGATCCTGATCGGCGGACAGGCCATGGGCAGCACGAAGAAGTGGCGCAATCTGCGGAAGAACCCCAAGGTCGCCCTGGTCGTCGACGACCTCGTCAGCGTACGGCCGTGGCGGGTGCGCGGGATCGAGATCCGCGGGGACGCCGAACTCCTCACGGGTCCGCACGAGTTGGGCCCCTACTTCAGCGAGGAGGTCATCCGCATCCATCCGCGGTGGATCCGCAGCTGGGGACTGGAGGAGGACTGACCTCATTCGGGGGCCCGGATCGAGCCCTCCAGCGTGAGCAGCCGCATCTTGCGGTCGAGGCCGCCCGCGTACCCGGTCAGCGCCCCGTCGGCGCCGATGACACGGTGGCACGGGCGGAGGATCAGCAGCGGGTTGGCGCCGATCGCTCCGCCGACGGCCCGTACGGCGGCGCGGGGCGCCCCGATCCGCGCGGCGATCTCGCCGTACGTCGTCGTGGCCCCGTACGGAACGGAGTCGAGGGCGGCCCAGACCCGCTCCCGGAACTCCGTGCCCTCGCCGCGCAACTCCAGCTGGAACTCGTTGAGTTCACCGGCGAAGTAGGCGGCGAGCTGCTCCTCGGCCGCGCGGAAGAGCTCGGGGTCGTGCCGCCAGCCGTCCTGGACCGTCCGGCCGCCCTTCTGCCCCGGCACGGAGAGGGAGGTGAGGGCACCGGTCGTCGGGTCGGCGGTGAGGAGGAGACGGCCGAGCGGGCTGTCGAGCTCGGTCCAGTGGATCAGGGTGGTCATGCTTACTCCAACTCCCCTGCTGCGCGCAGGTGTTGCCAGGCGTAGGAGCGCCAGGGGCGCCAGCTGTCGGGGGCGGCGACGCCCGGCGGGGCGACGTCCGGGTCGCTGAGGGCGCGGGTGCGGATGACGGCGACGGTACGGGCGTCCAGCCCGGGTATACCGAGCAGCGCACGCCGCGCCTCGTCCCGGTCGGCGCCGGGGTCCAGCCGGAGGGCTCCGTCGGCGAGGGCGGCGGAGAGCACGCCCAGGGGGCCGTCGGGCTCGTCCTCGGCGAGGACGGCCGCCTCGGGAAACAGATGGGTGAGGCTGCCGCACGGCGAGTCGAGTGCCTTGCCGTACCTCGCCGCCAGCCTCGCGGCCTCCGCGGCACCGACCAGTTCCCGGACCGCCAGCTCCTCCGCGTCGGCGGCACCCGGCGACCGCAGCCCCGGCCGGGCGGCGACCATCGGCGCGAGCCGGGGATCGGCGCCGAGCCGCTCGTCGACGGCGTACGGATCGGCGTCGAGGTCGAACAGGAGCCGCAGCCGGTGGACGGCGGTGGTCAGGTCGCGGGGGTCAGTGAGGTGGATACGGGCGTCGAGCCAGCCGCCCGGATGGGCACCGCCCCGCGCCCCGGAGGCACCGGTCCGCTCGTCGACGGCGACGATGCCGGTGCCGTGGGAAAGGCGGAGGGTGCGGCGGTACGTCCGGCGCCCGACCGGCCCGCCGACCTCCTCGACGCCGGGCACGGCCTGGCGCTCCAGCAGGTCGAAAACGGCACCGGCCTGATACGGGCCCCGGTACGCCAGCCGCAGCGGAATCCCGGCCGACGGAGTGCCCGCACGCCGGGCGCCGCTCCGCGCGGCGGCGGCCCGCAGCTCGCTCGGCGTCGACGCGTACACGTCCCGGATCGTGTCGTTGAACTGCCGCACGCTCGCGAACCCGGAGGCGAACGCGATCTCGGTGATCGGCAGCCCGGTGGTCTGCAGCAGCACACGCGCGGTGTGCGCCCGCTGTGCCCGGGCGAGCGCCACCGGCCCGGCGCCGAGCTCCGCGGTGAGCTGCCGCTGGACCTGCCGCGCGCTGTAGCCGAGCCGTGCGGCGAGCCCGGCGACGCCCTCCCGGTCGACGATCCCGTCGCCGATCAGGCGCATCGCCCGCCCCACCACATCGGCCCGCACATTCCACTCGGCGGACCCCGGCACGGCGTCCGGCCGGCACCGCCGGCAGGCCCGGAAACCCGAGCCCTGCGCGGCGGCGGCCGTCGCGAAGAACCGCACGTTGCGCCGATTCGGCGTGACGGCCGGGCAGCTGGGGCGGCAGTAGATGCCGGTCGTCTCGACGCCGAAGAAGAACTCGCCGTCGAACCGCGCGTCCCGGCTGCGCACCGCCTCGTACCTGGTGTCTTCGTCCATCACGGTGTCCAGTGTCCGCCGGGAGGATGGGCGGAGCTAGCGGGAATCGGACACGAAGCTCAGCCACATCCAGCCCGTCTGGGGGTACCCCCTCTGGGGGAGTTTGAGGACGAGGCCCCTTCAGGGCCGAAGCGGGGGTCTGGGGGCGGCAGCCCCCAGAGACGGCCACACGAACACCGAGATCGTCAGCGCCAGCCTCGCTGCTTCGCTTCCATCGCCGCCCTCCCCTCAGCGCCCTTCTTCTTCCAGTCCCGCCGAAGCTCCGCACGGACCCTCGCGTCCGTCTTCGCCACGATCCGCTGGTTCTCCCGCATCAGCTTCCGGTAGCTCTCCAGTCGGCGCAGCGGCAGCGAACCCGCGTCGATGGCGGAGCGCACCGCGCACCCCGGCTCGGCATCATGCGCACAGTCCTGGAATCGGCACCCCTCGGCCAGCTCCTCGATCTCCGAGAAGACCTGACCGACCCCGGCCCCGGCGTCCCAGAGCCCGACACCCCGCAGCCCCGGGGTGTCGATGAGGACCCCGCCGCCGGGCAGGGCGAGGAGATTGCGCGTGGTGGTCGTATGACGCCCCTTGCCGTCGACGTCACGCGCGGCCTGGACCTCCATGACGTCCTCGCCGAGCAGCGCGTTGGCGAGCGTCGACTTGCCCGCACCGGACTGCCCGAGCAGCACGGACGTACCACCGGAGACGAGGGCGACGAGCACTTCGAGCCCGTCCCCGTCCACGGCGCTGACCGGCAGCACAGGCACCCCCGGCGCAGTCGTCTCGACGTCCTGGACGAGATGCGACAGCGTCACCGGGTCCGGCACGAGGTCCGCCTTGGTGAGGACGACGACCGGCTGGGCGCCCGACTCCCAGGCGAGCGCGAGGAACCGCTCGATACGGCCGAGGTCGAGTTCGACGGCCAGCGACACGGCGACGATCGCATGGTCGACGTTGGCCGCGAGGATCTGCCCCTCGGACCGCTTGGAGGAGGTGGAGCGCACGAAGGCGGTACGGCGTGGCAGATACGTCCGTACGTAGCGGGGATTGCTCCCCGCGGGTTCGACGGCGACCCAGTCACCGGTGCACACGACCCGCATCGGATCGTGCGGGGTGACGAAGGCCGTGTCGGCCCGTACGACCCCGTCGGCGGTGACGACGTCGCACTGCCCACGGTCGACCCGCACGACCCGCCCGGGCACCAGCCCCTCGGTGTCGTACGGGGTGAACGCGTCGGCCCAGGCCGAGTCCCAGCCGTAGGGAGCCAACGCGGAGAAAACAGAGGTGGAAGTCAACGGGTGACCCTTCACAAGGGTGGCCCCGGCAGCCGCGTACACAGGACGCGGAGAGATCAGGTGAGGTCAGCCGGCGGCCACGGAGGTGGACTTGATGAACTGGATGCGGGCAGCGCCCATCTCAACGACAGCCATCGGTCACACCTCCCGAACAGGTCAAGGCACCCCGGCAATGTGGGGCTACCGCTCGAACAGCCTCGACCCTAGAGGTACATGGGCCCATGACGCCATCGAATTATGACGACCCATGTTCACGTCCTCGGGGCACGGGTCATGCCATGCCGTAGAGCGTCTGCAGGTCGACCAGTTGGATATCCGCGTCGGCATGTGCGGCCGCGTATGCCTTGTCGTTGAAGCCCGCGCCGCTGAAACACATGAGTCGGGTACCGGTGGTGTCGTAGCGTCCCGCCTGGGTGATGACGTCGCGGATGTGCTGGAGGCGCTCGATGTGGGCGATGCCCATGGTGTCGTTCCACTTGGCCTCGCCGATGGCCAGGAGCGGTGGCTTGGAACCGTCGGCGATGCCGATGACCGCCACGTCCACTTCGTGTCCGATGCGGGCCTTCGGATCGTGCACCACTCCGTGCCCGACCCGGGCGGGCAGACCTCCGATCAGTTCTGGGTCGGCGTGGTGCAGCGCCCAGTCGCGGCAGACCTGTTCGAAATGAGGGCCGAGGACGTTACTCGTGAAGCGGCGGCGGCTGGCCTGCCAGACCCGAGCTGCGCTGCCGGGGCGTTCCAGCTGGTCCCAGACGGGTCGCATGATGGCGTGATAGAAGCCGATCAGCGGTTCGGCGATGCGGTAGGTGGGGCGGTTGTCGCGGAAGGCGTCGGCGTCTCGGTGCAGCAGGCCGGCGTCTTCGAGGACGTTGATGGGGTGTGCGATGTCGGTGGCCTTGCGTTCCAGGTACCCGGCCATACCTCCGCGGGTGGCGTTGCCGTCGGCGACCGCGGTCAGTACGGACAGGTACAGGGCGGTGTCCCGCAGGTCGGGCTCTTCCGCGAGCAGATAGCGGGCCTCACGGAACAGAGGGGTCTCTGGGTTGAGGACGGTGCGGACGACCCAGTCGTCGAAGTCGTCGGCTCCGTTCGGAGTGTCGCCGCGGGCGAATTCCCGTCGGTACGCAGGTGTGCCGCCGACAATCGCGTTGACCTGCAGGGCCAGGCGCGGGTCTGTGATGTTCCAGAATTCGGCGGCCAGGCGGTGGTCGAGAGGGCGGACAACCAACTCCAGCCCTGCCCGGCCTCGCAAGGGGGCATTGCCGGACAGCAGCCTGCCCATGAACGACAGCGCCGAGCCGCACAGCAGTAGCCGGGTGCGGGAGCCGCTGCGCTGGTCGCGCAGGGTTCGCAGCGCCTCTTGGATGATCGAGGGGAGCTCCGGATTCGCCTTGGCAAGGTATGGGAACTCGTCGATCACGACGGGCATGGGCCGCTCTGTGCCCAGCGCGAGGAGCGCGTCGACAGCCTCGGCCCAGTCGGCGAAGTGGTACGGACTGGCAGGTCGCACATGCGTGGTGAGCGCGGCGCTGATACGCCGCAGCGACTCGGCATCGGCGGCCTCGGTCGCGCCGAACTATAAACTGTACCCCTATCTATCCCTCCGTCGACTTGACCGGAGCCGGAAACCACTCGACCTCCATCGGGCCCGCGGAACGACGAAGCGAACCCCGCTTCCCACTCGCTCGTCCCAGCCATCCGGGGCCAGCGAGTGCGACGAAGCGGAATGAGCCGAAGGGACGAGAAGCATCACAAGCCGTGCCGGTCGAGGAGCCGCATCAGGTTGCGCTTGCGCTTCTGGTCGGCACGCAGAGCGTCGAGGTGTGCGGTGAACTCGTCTTCGGTGCCCAGGCGGCGGTGGCAATCGCGCATGCTCAGCAGCAGGCTGGTGAGTTGCTCGTAGACGGCGTTGCCCGTCTGGTTCATGAGTGGTTCGGCCAGCCGTAGGTAGACCCCGAGCGCGCCGGCAGGACGGACGGCGCGGGCCTGGTCGGCGAGGGCGAGCCACTGCCGGTCGTGCGCACGCGTTTCGTCCGCGGCCCGCCAGGCAGCGTCGACGTCGCCGTCGTCGAGCAGGGCATCGACCAGGACCGGGCCGCCGTACCAGGACTGCTGCCGCTGCCCGGCTTCGGCGCGCAGCAGCACAAGCGCCTGTTCCCGCTCGGCCTGCCAGCAGCCGGCCGCCTGTGCCGCCGCACGTAGCTGCCGGTACGCGGCCAAAGAGCGGCGCCTGGCGAACTGGCCGTGACGCAGGGCAACGGCGTCACGGAGCCGGTTGGCGAGGGTATAGCGGTCGCAGAGGTAGTCGATCAGAGCGTTGTCGGGGGTGACGTCGTCGGGTGTTTCCTCGGTGCCGCGTTCCGCCCACCGCAGGGCCTCGTCCGGACGGCCGGCGGTGTCCAGTTCGCAGGCGATGCCCAGGTGGGTGCTGCCGTCCGGGGCGAGGTCGGCCGCGTGCCCGGCGACCCATCCGTCCACGTCTCCTCCCGCCTTGGCCAGCCGTTCCATCAGGTGCTTCTCTGCCCGACCGGTACGGTGGCGGCGCCATGCAGCAGCTGCCAACTCCCTTACCTGGGCCATCCCTTGTGCGCCGAGGGCATCCTCGTAGTCAAGAGGATCGATGCCGGTGAGAACGTCCAGGTCACTGAGCAGATGGCCGACCAGCCACCGCGCGGTCTCATCCGAGTCGGGGCGTGCTGCGCGGCATGCGTCGAGGTGGGCTTCGGCGAGCGCAGCCCCGATTCGGCCCAGGTGACTGTCGGAGTCGTCGATGGCATCTCGCGCCTCGCTCAGCAGTCGCATCGCCTCCCGGGACAGTGAGATCGCGTGCACGGCCCGCCCGGCGGCGGTCAGCGCGGCGATCGCGGACGCCGCCTGAGAGGCCTGTTCGCCGTATGCGTGGGCATCGGCGTACTCGACGTAGCCGTACCGCGAGAAGGGGGAGGTGTCCAGGAGTTCCCGGACCCGGGCGCAAACCTCGACCAGATCCCCACGGGTGCTCGCCGCCTGCAACCCCAGGCGACGCGCCAACTTCCGGTCCTCACCGACCTGTTCCCGCACCAGGGCGAGCAACTCGTCCCTGGAGAGCGCAGCCAGCCACGCATCCAACTCCTGAGCACGAGTCCTGGCCTGGCGCCGCTGCCGCGGCACCGCCTCCGGCTCGGCGAGCACGGTCAGACCCAGGGCGACCAGCAGGGTCAGCTCCGCCTGGTAGGTGTCCGTCCCCTGGACGGTGGCCGTGATCCAGCCGTCGCCGACCTCCACGGCGGACACCGCGGCCAGATACCCTCGACCCCGCTCGGCCCGGCCAGTCCTCGCAGGTCGTCCTCGTCGAAGTCGAAGCCCTGTGCCACAGAAACATTCAACCGCAGGAGTGGAGCGGCAGCTCACGCCAAGCAGCAGCTCACGACCGCGACAAGGTCCGGCCTCGCCATTCTCACGACCAGTCCTGCAACTCGTCTCGGTGCAACTGGCAGCGGCATCTCGAATCCATCGTTGATCACAGTGCATACGAGGATCTCGTTGATCACCGATTGTCGTTGCTCACAGATCGTCGGTGTCGTCCACTGCGTCGAGGCTGATCGCCAGGCCCTCGGCGCTCGACTCGTCCTCCAGGATCGGCTTGCCCATCACGTCCGAGATGCTGCGGAGCAGCGCCGCTTTACGGGCGGTGAAGAATCCGTCGAAGTCATCGATGGCCATGAGTTCCGGTGGGGCCAGGTGGGAGCGAATACGTTCGGCGACGCTTTCGTGAGGGGTCTGCGCGGTCTTGACCAGACGGCCCAGGTAGTCGGAGGGAGCCGCCCCTCCGATGATTCGGTTGGTGCGGGCAGTCAGCGGGGTCTTGTTGATGATCGAGTTGTAGTCGGCGGGGGCGTATCCAGCTTTTTCGCACCACGTCTTGGGGAAGATGTGGTGGATGTCAATGGACTCATCGAAATACCCGGTGACTTCGGCCTTCTCTCCGGTGCGCCAGTCCAGGGCCCCCGCCTTGAGCAGGAGTGCGTAAATCCCCTTGTAGGCAGCGCTGTTGCGCGTACGGAGAGTCAGCAGGCGTCCAGGGGCGAACTGCGCAGCGGTGACGGTCCGGGGCTCTGCCGCATCCTCGCGGATCCAGTCGGCGACATCCGGCAAATCCTGGCTGAAGCGTGTCTCGGTCGAGCCCCCGTACAGCTCCCCGAACACACCGCACCAGTACCAGCGGGCGAGCTTGTGCTGGGCCCCGGCGCTCTGCGCGGCATCCCCGGCCAGGGCCAGGATCGCGGCAAGCGGTATCAGCTGTGTCCCGTAAGGCAGGAACTTCGTATCGAAGAGAAACTGCTGGTGCAGGAACTTGGCTGCTGCCTTGAACCCGTCGATGACGGACGGCGAGAAGCGTACGTAGTCCTCCAAGGCGAGGGCGAGCATGTCCTTCCGCTTGCACCCGATGCGCGGCAGTCGCTCCTCTTCCGTCCCGCGTTCGGCCTCGCGCCTGCGCCGTTCGGCCGTAGCCAGCAGGGTGACTGCCTGGAGGAAGTCCGTGTTGGACACCTCCCGAAGGATGCGGTACTCGGGCGCGTTCCACGCAGCCCGGCACTCCCGCTCCCAGTGGTTGCGTAGATCGAACTCGTCCGCCGCGTAGGTGGCGGTCAACAGCTCGAAGACGGTCAGGGTGACACCGCCGGTGTTGACCTTCTCGAACACCTGGCACACGGCTTGGCGTGGCGTTGCCTGCCCGAGTTCGATGACTGGCACGTGGTAGCGGTCGAAGGAGCGGACGAACGCCTCATTGAAATCGCGCCACAGTCTGCGCTTCTCCTTGTCACCGTCCCAGTAGTCGGTGAACTCGTAACCCCAGTCACCGCCGTCGAAGACGGCGTGAAGCGGGAAGAGATGTGCCTCGTACTCGCGCTCGGCAGTCGAGTAGTCCTCAACGACCTGCCCCCGGAAGTTCAGGACCTTGCGCGTTTCCGGCAGAAACCGGATGGCCTCCTCGCGGTCGCTGTTCTCGTCGAGAGCCTGAACCATGTCGACGTAGAACCAGCCCGACACCTGATGCTTGCGTAAGTCCTGGGTGACGACCGGACCGTTCAGCTTCAGGGACTGGAACAGCGACGTCAGCCGCTGCTGCCCGTCGAGTACGAGCGTGTCGGGCACGGGCTCACCGGCCGGGGTGGCCCCTTCGATGGGCCGGTACTTGAACCGGACGTCGCCACCCGCCTTGAGCAACATGACGGTGCCTACGGGATAGCTCAGCGAGATCGACGCAAGGAGGCCGGCGATGTTCGGGTAGGGCCACACCCAGCCCCGCTGAAACTCGGGCAGTTGGGCCTTGCCGACCTCGACCTGCCGCAGCAGATCTCGCAGCGGCCGCTTGTCGATGCTGAACGCTTCGTCGGGCACATCGGCTCCTTGAGGCTGCCGGACACCAAAGGTGGGCGCCTGAGGTCGACTTGTCTCGTGTCACAAAGAAACTACTGGTTGTCATGACACATCAGGTGCCAGAACGGCAAAACGGATCTTCATCAGGAGGAGGTGGAGCGCACGAAGGCGGTTCGGCGTGGCAGATACGTCCGTACGTAGCGGGGATTGCTCCCCGCGGGTTCGACGGCGACCCGGTCACCGGTGCACACGACCCGCATCGGATCGTGCGGGGTGACGAAGGCCGTGTCGGCCCGTACGACCCCGTCGGCGGTGCGCAGCCGCGTACACAGGACGCGGAGAGATCAGGTGAGGTCAGCCGGGGCCACGGAGGTGGACTTGATGAACTGGAGGCGGGCAGCGCCCATCGCAAGGACAGCCATCGGTCGACACCTCCTCATATACGTCCGCTCGACGGCGGCGGCCACCGGCCACCGCCCTGAACCGCCGTCACTCCAGCCCGGCCCCACGAAGGCCCGTCAACTGGTTTTCGCGCAGTCGTGCCCGTTCAACGTGAAGTCGTACCCCGCCGAGTTCTCACCCTCCCAGGAGGCGATGAACCCGAAGGAGAGGGTGCCGTTCGCGTGGACCGTCCGGTTGTAGTCGGCGGCCTTGGCCGTGACCCGGGAGCCGTTCTGGGCGAAGCTCGCGTCCCACATCTGGCCGACCTTCTGGCCGTCGCGGAAGGACCAGGCGACGCGCCAGTCGTCGAGGGCCCGTTCGGTGGTGACGGTGACGGTGGCCTGGAAGCCGTCGGGCCATTCGTTGACGAGGTCGTACTGGACGCCGCAGGTGGGCGGTTCGCTCGTGGACGGCTCCGGGTCGTCCTCGTCGGCCGTGGACGACGTGGTGCCCTGCGGCTCCGGGTCCGGGTCGGGCTTCTCCGCCTCGGGCGAGTCGTCGCGTGTGGTGGTCTGCGACGGTTGCGGCGAGTCCGACGCGGACTGCGTGGCGGACGTCACCGGCATCGTGAAGCCGGGGCCGGCGACCGGCTGACGGTCGGACGGGTCGCCGCCCGCCGTGGCGCCGTCGCCGGTGGAACCGGCCGGCATCACCGACACCGCGAGAGCGAGCGCGGAGACGAGGACGGCGGCGACGAGGAGGCCGTTGCGTACGACGCGCGCCTTGTGCGCGCCGGGGTTCGGCGGTCCGGCGTCCGCGTCCGCCGGGTCACGGGGACCGGCGAGGCGCACCTCGGCGGCCCGGCGGCGGCGCTCCAGATAGGCGAGGCCGCCCCAGCCGATCACACCGCCGGCGAGCGCCCCGGGCAGCCCGCCGCCCTGCAGCCGCAGACAGGCGGCGGCCTCGGCGCACTGCACGCAGGTGGCGAGGTGGCGGGAGAGGTCGTCCGGGGTGTCGGGGGCCGTCGAGCGGGTGACGGCGTCGAGAAGGCGGGCGTAGCTGCGGCACCGCGCGTCCATCGGCGTGTCGAGGTGGCTGCGCCGGCAGCGGTCCCGGAACAGGCTCCGGACCTGGTTGAGTTCCTCGGAGACGGTGTCCGGGTCGAGGCCGAGCCGGCGGGCCACGACGGGCAGCGGCAGCGCCTCCACCTCGGCCAGCCACAGCAGCGCGGCGTCCGGCTCCTGCATGTCGCGCAGTCCGCGCAGGGCGATCGGGCGCTGCAGGGGGGGTCCGGTATAGCGGGCGGCCTTGTCGGAGTTGAGCCACAGGCGCAGGTCGGGGTCGAGCTTGTGGCCCTGGCCGGACTCCTCCCAGGCGGCCGCCGTGGTGCGTACGGCGGTCAGGAGGAGGGGTATCCGGGGCAGGCGGGCAGGGCGGCGGCCCGCGCTCCGGAAGGTCCCGGCCTCGGCCTCACGGGCCTCGCGTATGCCGGTCGAAAACGCCTCCGTGGCCAACTGGCCGGCCGCGGTGGAGCCGGCCGTGCACAGATCGGCGTACGACAGCACGGCGTCCCAGCACTCGGAGAACAGCGCGGCCTCGGTGGCGTCCTGGGGGGTCGGCAGGTCGGGCATGAGTCTCCTGCATCCACAAGCGAGGTCAACTCGCCATATTGGCAATGGAGTTGGGGGGAACCTCGCGGCAGGGCATGAGCCTTTCACGTTTTCAACACAACTGACAAGCGCTGTATTCAGATGTCATGACAGACCGTCGCGCCCACAACTCCAGCCACTTGTACGGATGCGAGCCTCATCTGTCTCACCCGTACGGTCACCTATACCGTGGCGGACTCCCCCGCCGGAAGGCTGTCCATGAAGGAGCTGACCGAGAACACGGCGCGGCCGGGCCCGGGCGGCCCGTAGCCGGGGGGCGAGGACAGGCCGAAGTCGTCCATGGTGGAGCGGTAGGCCTCGAGCAGCCGGATGTGGTACTCCAGCGGCGCACCCTGCGGGTTGGCCTTGCCGAGCGGGGTGGTGGGCTCCGGGCACCAGGTGGTGAAGCGGGGCGTGATGCCGTGCGACATGAAGAAGCGCAGACCCTCGGTGGTCGACGCGATCGCCTCGTCGACCGTCTTGAACCCGAAGGGCTCGGCCATCTCGACGCCCGCCACGAAGTTGGGGATCACGTTGCGCGCGCCGAACACGTCCGCCGAGTCGAGGATCCGCTTGTGCCACACGTCCCGGCCGACGTAACGCTCCTTGCCCGGGCAGTACATCTTGAACAGGTACTCGTCCCACACCTCGTAGTTGGGGTGGTAGATCTGCACGCCGTAGTCCTTGAACCGCTGCACGTCGTCGCGCGGCAGCGCCTGTGCGACGACCTTGCCGATCCAGCGGCCCGGGAAGCGCTCCTCGATGGCCTTGGCGTAGTGGCCGTAGAAGTCGGCCTCGTCCCGGCCGGAGACGGTCTTGGTGATCGCGCCGCCGGTGAGGGTGTAGGCGGTGGACGCCTTGGCCGTGTCGTACCGGTCGATGATCTCCAGGGCTTCGAGGACCTCCTCGACGTCCTTCACACCGGTGTACGGCCGGCCCGCCGCCTTGTGCTGGCGCCAGTTGTGGTTGATGTCGCAGTACTGGCACTCCTCCTTGGCGCCGAAGTACTGGCACACCCGGAACACGGTGAGGTAGATGAGGTAACCCCACTGGATCGTCGGGGCCACCTCCATGACGGACTTCCCGTTGGCGAGCTTGTGCCGGTAGTACTCCGGCATCGGGGGCACCCCGACGTCGGCGATGCGCTTGCCGTCGAGGTAGAGGCCGAGGATGCCGTCGTCGTCCGCCGCGACCCGGTACGGCGACGACGGGTTCACGCGCACGGAGACGACGGTGCGGCGCAGGTCGTACGGCCCGCCGGTGAGGATGATCTCCTCCGGGGGGCGGCGCAGCGCGGCCTCGCCCAGCTCGGGCAGGGTGCCGTGGTCGAAGGAGAAGATGAAGTACGACTTCGGCTTGACCTCGCCGCCCTCGTTGTCGCTGAGGGCGGACGGGTCGAAGGCCACGCCACCCCTGAGCAGGTCCTCCTTGAAGACGGCTTCCCGCGGAACGTGCGGGAATCGCTCCATCAGATCCTCGACCAGTGCGGTGCGGCTGCCCATCCGTTTTCTCCTCCCGGCTCAGGCGTATGACTCCTCACGTTATGCCCCCGCCCCGGCGTGAGCGGCGCCGGGGGGTGGGGCGTCTTTTCTCGCCCCCGCCGCCCCTACCCGTCCCATCCCTGGGGGCTGCCGCCCCCAGACCCCCGCTTCGGCCCTGCAGGGGCCTCGTCCTCAAACGCCGGACGGGCTAAGTCAGCCCCTCCGGCGTTTGAGGAGCGGGGGTCCAGGGGGCAGAGCCCCCTGGGAGCGGGGTCGAAAAGGCGTTCGGCAAGTCGTACAGAGACGAGTCGGCGGGCAGCGGCTCGGGGTCGGTGACATCGAGGATCGCCGAGAGGCGGCCGGTGCGGAGTTCGGCGATCAGGGCCTCGTGGTCGAGCAGGCCGCCGCGGGCGGTGTTGATCAGGACCGCCCCGTCGGGCATCAGGGCCAGCTCACGGGAGCCGATGAGGTGGCGGGTCTCCGGGGTCTCGGGGACGTGGACCGTCACGATGTCCGAGGTGCGCAGGAGGTCGACCAGCGGCAGCAGCGGCACGCCCAGCTCGGCGGCGCCCGCCTCGTCGACGTACGGGTCGGTGAGACTCACGGGCAGGTCGAAGGGGCGGAGGAGTTCGATCACGCGGCGGCCGATGCGCGAGGCGCCGATCACCCCGACCCGGCGGCCGTAATTGCCGATGCCGGAGGTGAGCCCCCAGCCGGGGAAGGCGCGCTCGGTGCGCAGGCGGTCGCGGGCGGCGAAGAGGTCCTTTCCGGCGAGCAGGATCATGGCGAGGGTGTACTCGGCGACCGGCACGGCGTTGGCCACCGCCGCCGAGCTCACCGCGATGCCTCGCCGCCAGAGCTCGGGCGTGGCGAGGCTCTTGACCGAGCCGGCCGAGTGCAGCACCGCGCGCAGTCTTGGCGCCGCGTCGAGGACGGCCGCATCCAGGCGGGGGCAGCCCCAGCCGGTGACGAGGATCTCGGTGCGGGCGAGCACCTCGGCGACGCCGGGGTCACCGAAGTCCTCGGCCACCAGCGCGGGATCGATGTCCACGGACTCCCGCAGCCGTGCCAGCACGTAGGGCGGAAAGAGGAGCGGCAGGTTCTCAGGGGTCATGGCGAACAGCGCCTGGTGACGCTCGGGCAACGAAGTGACCTTCCCGCTGGGCCGCGTGACCGTGAGGGATCGCGAGGAACCGTGAGGCATCGCGAGAGACCACGAGAAACCGCTCTCCACGGTAGGCGGCGGCGAATGAGAGGGTCAACGTAGGCACTCTGCTGGAGGGACGGCAAGGATGACCGAGACGATCACCAACTGGGCGGGCAACATCACCTACTCCGCCAAGGAGTTGCACCGCCCGTACTCGCTCGACGCGATCAGCGCCCTGGTGGCGGGAAGCGACCGGGTGCGGGTGCTGGGCAGCGGGCACTCCTTCAACGAGATCGCCGAGCCGGGCCCCGAGGGCGTCCTGCTGTCCATCGCGGGTCTGCCGCCGGTGATCGACGTGGACCGTGAAGCCCGTACGGTACGGGTCTCGGGCGGCGTACGGTACGCCGAGCTCGCCCGCGCGGTGTACGCACACGGGCTGGCGCTGCCCAACATGGCTTCCTTGCCGCACATTTCGGTGGCGGGCTCGGTCGCCACCGGCACCCACGGGTCGGGGATCGGCAACGGCTCGCTGGCCACGTCGGTGCGGGAGGTCGAGCTTGTCACGGCGGACGGTTCGGTGGTGACCGTCGGGCGCGGCGAGCAGCGGTTCGGCGGTGCGGTCACCTCGCTGGGCGCCCTCGGTGTCGTCACGGCGCTCACCCTCGACCTGGAGCCGTCCTTCGACGTCGAGCAGCACGTGTTCACCGAACTTCCGCTGGACGGGCTGGACTTGGCGATGTTCGAGACGGTGATGTCGTCGGCGTACAGCGTCAGCCTCTTCACCGACTGGCGTGAGCCCGGTTTCCGGCAGGTGTGGCTCAAGCGGCGCACCGACCAGCCGCTGCCCGCCTTCCCGTGGGCGGCACCCGCCACGGAGAAGCTGCACCCGGTGCCGGGAATGCCCGCGGTGAACTGCACGGAGCAGTTCGGGGTGCCGGGGCCGTGGCACCAGCGGCTGCCGCACTTCCGGGCCGAGTTCACGCCGAGCAGCGGGGCAGAGCTGCAGTCGGAGTATCTGCTGCCGCGCCGGTACGCCGTCGACGCGCTGCGGGCCGTCGACGGGATCCGGGAGACGGTCGCCCCTGTGCTGCAGACCTGCGAGGTGCGCACGGTCACCGCCGACGAGCAGTGGCTCAGCCCGTCGTACGGCCGGGACACCGTGGCGCTGCACTTCACCTGGATCGAGGACCCCGCGGCCGTCATGCCGGTGGTGCGGCGGCTGGAGGATGCGCTGGACGCCTTCGAGCCGCGGCCGCACTGGGGGAAGGTGTTCGCGGTGCCGGCGGAGGTCGTGCGCGGGCGGTATCCGCGGCTGGCCGACTTCCGGGGGCTGGCGCGGGAGCTGGATCCGGGTCGGAAGTTCGCCAACGCCTTCGTGCAGGACATACTGGGTGACTGACCCCGGGGGGACTTCGTAAACCCCCTTTCCTAACCCCTTGTCGAAAGTCCCCGCACGCCATAGCCTTGCGCCGCGCCGGTGCCGACGTCGCCCCGGCCTGACGTGAAGGGACGGGGGCACCCGGTGAAGCGCACATCACGCGACATCCGCACCGCGAACCGCTACGAGGTGCTGCGCCAGATCATCGCCTCGTCGCCCACCTCCCGGCAGGAGCTGGCGGCCGCCACCGGGCTCAGTCTCGCCACGGTCGCCACCCTCGTGGGCGAGCTGCTCGACCTCCGTATGATCACGGAGGTCGGGTTCGAGGACTCGGCCGGCGGCCGCCCCCGTGGGCTCGTGGCCGTCAACGCGTCCGGCGGTGCGCTGATCGGCGTCGACATCGCTGAGACGTACGTCCATGTCGAACTGTTCGACCTCGGGCTGAACGTGCTGGCCCGCGCCGAGGAGGACGTCCGCCCCGGCGAGAGCCTCCCCGAGCAGGTGGTGGGGCATGTCGCCGCCGCCGTCGGCTCGGTGGTGGCACAGGCCGGCATCGAGGGCGCGCGCGTCCTCGGCGTCGGCGTGAGCGTGCCGGGGCAGGTGGACCGGGCCACCGGGATCTCCGAGTACGCGCCCAACTGGGACTGGCACGACGTGCCGCTGCTGGAGCTGCTCACCGAACACATCGCCTACCCGCTGTACCTGGACAACCCGTTGCGGGCCAGCGCGGTGGCCGAGCGGTGGTTCGGGGCGGCACGCGGGAGCGGGGATGCCGTGGTGGTCAACCTCGGCACCGGTGTGGGCGCGGGGCTGGTCCTGGGCGGCGGGCTGCACCGGGGCGTCAGCAACAGCGCCGGAGAGTGGGGCCACACCACGATCGTCCTGGACGGCCGGCTGTGCCGGTGCGGCAGGCACGGCTGCGTGGAGGCGTACGTCGGCGCGTCCGGGATCATGCTGACCCTGCGGGAGTTGAGCGCGGACAGCGCGCTGCTGCATCCGGAGGACCAGACGGCCACCATCGACGCGCTCGCCCGGGGAGTGCGGGGACGCGACCCGGTGGCACTCAAGGCGCTTCGCGACACCGTCCGTTACCTCGGCGCGGGCATCGCGGACCTGGTCAACCTGTTCAACCCGGAAGTGGTCGTACTCAGCAGCTGGGTCGCGGCCGCCCTGGGCGAACCGCTGGTCACCGAGGTGCGCGAGGCTGTCGCCCGGCACGCGCTGCCCCGGCCGATGGCCGCCACCCGGATCGTCCTCTCCCCCATCCCCACCGACCCGGTGTGCCTGGGCGCGGCCACGTTCGCGCTGGAGGGGGCCTTGCAGTCCGTAGGACAGAGGCAGACAAAGCGGACCGCCGCGCCCGCCAGGAGCCGTACCGCACCGCCTTCGTAGACCCCCGTCACGTCCGGTATCCCGAACGTTGCGCAACGCTTCGCACAGACTTCGTCCAACCCCTTGCCGAAGCCTTAGCCGAAGGTTAACGTCCCGCACCGCAAGCCCCTTTGAGCCAACCGGCGCTGAGCCGCTCCAACCACCGGCGCCGGGCGCAGCCGCACTCGAGACAAGGACGTCAGCATGTCGGCATCGAGCAACAGCAACTGGGACCGCCGAACCGTTCTGCGGGCCGCGATGGGTCTGGCCGCCGCGGGCGGGCTGGCCGCGTGCGGCAGCAACACCGGCCGGGGCAGCGGGGGTTCGGGCGACGGTCTCGTCCAGTACTTCCACGCCTACGGCGAGGCGGGCGTCGAGCAGGCTGTGAAGCGGTACGCGAAGGCGTACAAGGAAACCAGCGTGACCACCCAGTGGATCACCGGCAACAACTTCGAGCAGAAGCTGTTCGCCGCGCTGCTCACCAAGAACGCGCCGGACGTGTTCGAGTTCCACCCGCAGATCCAGCTCATCAAGAGCGGTCAGGTGGCGGACCTGACCGACATCATCGAGCCGGTCAAGTCCGACTTCAACCAGGCCGACATCAAGTCGCACACGGTCGACGGGAAGATATACGGGGTCCGGATGATCGACGACCCCCAGTTCTTCTTCTACCGCCCCTCGCTCTTCGAGAAGGCGAAGGTCGAGGTGCCGACCACGCTGGAGGAGCTGATCGAGGCCGCCGCCAAGCTCAAGACCGGCAAGGTCAAGGGCGCCTACCTCGGCAACGACCTCACCCCGGTCCAGCACAGCCTGATCTGGTCGGCCGGCGCCGACACCCTCACCGCGGACAACAAGCCCGCCTTCAACACCGACGCGGTCGCCGACGGTCTGAAGCAGCTGCGTGGTCTGTTCACCAGCGGCGACCTGCTGCTCGACGCCCCCGCCGACTGGTGGGACCCGTCGGCCTTCACCCAGGGGCTGACGGCGATCCAGTGGTGCGGCATGTGGGCCATGCCGGCCATGCAGGAGGCACTCGGTGACGACATCGGCGTCTTCCCCTTCCCGAAGGTCGGCTCCGCCGGCAAGGAGTCGGTCTACAACGGCGGCTGGTCGATGTTCGTCAACGCCAAGGGCAAGAACGTCGAGGCGGCCAAGGAGTACGTGAAGTGGCTGTGGATCGACCAGAAGGAGTACCAGGAGGACTTCGCCACCTCCTACGGCTTCCACATCCCGCCGCGCACCTCCCTCGCCGAGTCCGCGTCGAAGCTGAAGTCCGGCCTGCCGGCCGAGGGCGTGAAGCTGTTCAACGAGTTCGGGCACTTCGACAACATCGGCTGGACCCAGGCCATGATCGCCGCGTTCAACGACGTGATGGCCAACTCCGTCCGCAAGGACGGCGACCCCAAGGCCCAGCTCGCCGCCTGTGAGAAGAAGGTCAGCACCGAGCTCCAGAAGCTCTTCGGATAGGCCGCCGGACGGATCTCGACATGTCGACCACCACCACGCGCGGGGTCGCCTCCCCCGCCCCGGCCAAGGTCTCCAAGGACCGGCCGCGGCGGGGCCTCAAGGCGAACAGCACCTTCAACTTCTGGCTCTTCACCGGGCCGTTCCTGATCGGCCTGGTGATCTTCGTCTTCGTGCCGATCGGCTGGAGCCTGTATCTCAGCTTCTTCGAGGCACGGTTCACCGTCACGCCGAGCGAGTTCATCGGCCTCGACAACTACAAGCAGATCCTGTCGGACACGGACTTCAGGAACTCCCTGGTCACGTTCACCGTGTTCGCCGCGTTCATCGTGCCGACCACCTGGGCCCTGTCGCTCGGGCTCGCGCTGCTGGTGAACCGGCTGCGGTTCATGCGGGCGTTCTTCCGGTCGGTGTTCTTCCTGCCGACCGCGGTCAGTTACGCGGCCGCCGCGCTGATCTGGAAGATGTCCATCTTCAACGGCGTCCGCTTCGGCATGGCCAACACCTTCCTCGGCTGGTTCGGGATCGAGAACATCGCCTGGCTGGGCAATCCCGATCCGCCCTGGTACTGGCTGGTCATCGTGACCGTCCGGCTGTGGCTGCAGTCCGGCTTCTACATGATCCTCTTCCTGGCGGCGCTGCAGAACATCCCGCGGGAGCTGTACGAGGCCGCCGCCATCGACGGTGCGAAGCCGGGCTGGCAGACCTTCCGTCACATCACGCTGCCCCAGCTGCGGGCGACGTCCACCGCGGTGATCCTGCTGCTACTCATCGCCGCCTACCAGGCCTTCGACGAGTTCTTCATCCTGCTCGGCAAGGCCACCTGGGGCATGCCGCCGCTGGTCGAGCTGTACAAGATGGCCCTCGGTGAGAACCAGAACTACGGCGCGGGCAGCGCGGGTGCGCTGATCCTGACCGCGCTCATCTGCCTCGTGACCCTGTTCCAGGGCAAGATCATGGGCTTCGGAAGGGGTGACGAGTCCCAGTGACCACCACAGCACCCGAGGTCCGCAAGCAGGTGCCGGCGCGGGCCACGCGCCGCGGCGGCGTCATCGGCAACACCGGTCTGTACATAGCGACGGGCGTGGCCGCCGTCCTCTTCCTGATCCCGTTCTATCTGATCGTCCGCAACGCCTTCATGACGGACCCGGAGATCACGGGCGAGGAATGGAAGTGGTTCCCCACCGACATCCAGTGGTCCAACGTCAAGGAGCCCTTCGACGACGTCACGGTCGACTTCGCCCGGTCGATGTGGAACTCGCTGGTCGTCGCCATCCTGCACACCTCGGGGATCCTGCTGATCTGCTCGCTCGCCGGATACGGCCTCGCCCGCATCCCGTACAAGCACGCCAACAAGATCTTCTACGCCGTACTGGCCACCCTGATGGTGCCCACGGCCGTCACGTTCGTGCCCAGCTTCGTGCTCGTCTCGTCGCTCGGCTGGATCGACACCTACCGGGGTCTCATCATTCCGGGCCTGTTCAGTGGTTTCACCTGCTTCCTGTTCCGGCAGTACTTCCTGGGGTTCCCGAAGGAGCTGGAGGAGGCGGCGCGCGTGGACGGGCTCAGCTACTGGGGTGCGTACTGGCGTGTCGTCGTACCCAACTCGCTGAACTTCTTCGCGGCGATCGCGACGATCACCTTCATCGCCGGCTGGAACGCCTTCCTGTGGCCCCTGGTCATCGGTCAGGATCCCAGCGCGTGGACGGTCCAGGTCGCGCTCTCGTCGTACGCGACCAACCAGACCGTCAACTATCACCTGATCTTCATGGCCACGGCCATCTCCATCCTGCCCCTGTTGTTCGTGTTCCTGTTCCTTCAGCGCTGGCTGGTCCAGGGCATCGCACAGACCGGCATCAAGGGCTGACGCCTTCTTCCTCAGACCTGGAGACAGATGTCTTTCCGCACCACCCATCCCGTCGACTACGTAGAGGACGTCTCACCCGGCCGCGGGGCCCTTCCGCCCCGCGCCTGGTACGCGTCCTCGGACGCGAAGTCTCTTTCCCTGAACGGCAGTTGGCGCCTGCGGGTGTCGCCGACCGTCGACGCCGAGGACGACTCCTTCGCCGCGGAGGGGTACGACGCCGGTGACTGGGCCGAGGTCACGGTCCCCGGCCACTGGGTCCTGCAGGGCGACGGCGCGTTCGGTTCGCCCATCTACACCAACCACCTCTACCCCTTCCCGGTCGACCCGCCGCACGTGCCGACCGAGAACCCCACCGGCGACCACCTGCGGGTCTTCGACCTGCCCGGCGACTGGCCGGGCGACGGCGGCGCCGTCCTGCGCTTCGACGGCGTCGAGTCCTGCGCCCGCGTCTGGCTGAACGGCACGGAGCTCGGCGAGTTCAAGGGCTCCCGCCTGCCGCACGAGTTCGCGGTCGGCGAGCTGCTGAAGCCGGCCGGCAACGTGCTCGCCGTCCGTGTCCACCAGTGGTCGGCGGGCTCCTACCTGGAGGACCAGGACCAGTGGTGGCTGCCCGGCATCTTCCGTGACGTCACCCTGCTGCACCGCCCGACGGGCAGCGCGGGCGACTTCTTCGTGCACGCCTCCTACGACCACACCAGGGGCGAGGGCACCCTGCGCGTCGACTCCGAGGTCGAGGGGCGGGTGTCCGTCCCCGCCCTGGACATCGATGTCGCGACCGGCGAGCCGGTGACGGTCCCGGTCGAGCCGTGGTCGGCGGAGACGCCGAAGCTGTACGACGGCGAGCTGGTCACGGCGGGCGAACGCGTGCCGCTGCGCATCGGCTTCCGTACCGTCGTCCTCGAAGACGGCCTGATCAAGGTCAACGGCAAGGCGATCCTCTTCAAGGGCGTCAACCGCCACGAGTGGCACCCCGAGAAGGGCCGCGCCCTCGACCTGGAGACCATGCGCGAGGACGTGCTGCTGATGAAGCGGCACAACCTCAACGCCGTGCGCACCTCGCACTACCCGCCGCACCCGGCCTTCCTCGACCTGTGCGACGAGTACGGCCTGTGGGTCATCGACGAGTGCGACCTCGAAACGCACGGCTTCACCGAGCAGGCCTGGCGCGACAACCCCGTCGACGACGACCGCTGGACGCCGGCCCTCCTGGACCGTGCGGCCCGGATGGTCGAGCGCGACAAGAACCACCCGTCGATCGTCTTCTGGTCCCTCGGCAACGAGGCCGGCACCGGGCGCGGGCTCACCGCGATGGCCGAGTGGATCCACGCCCGTGACCCCGAGCGGCTCGTGCACTACGAGGGCGACATCGATTGCCGGGACACGGACGTGTACTCGCGGATGTACGCCTTCCACGACGAGGTCGAGAAGATCGGGCAGCGTCTCGACGGAGGGACGCACAAACGGCGCGAACTCCCGTTCATCCAGTGCGAGTACGCACACGCGATGGGCAACGGCCCCGGCGGTCTCGCCGACTACCAGCGGCTGTTCGAGACGTACGAGCGGCTCCAGGGCGCCTTCGTCTGGGAGTGGATCGACCACGGCGTCAAGCACGCCGAGCTGGGCTACGCCTACGGCGGCGACTTCGGCGAGGAGCTGCACGACGGGAACTTCGTCTGCGACGGACTGATCTTCCCGGACCGCCGGCCCTCCCCCGGGCTCGTCGAGTACAAGAAGGTCATCGAGCCGGTCCGTATCGAGGGCGACGGCGCCGACGGCACCGTACGCGTGACGAACAGGTACGACTTCGCCGATCTGTCGGCGCTCGCCTTCGAGTGGTCGTACCAGGTGGACGGCGAGACGGTCGAGACGGGCACCCTGTCGGTGCCGAACCTGGCGCCCGGCGAGTCGGCCGACGTGAAGCTGCCGCAGCCGCCTGCAGACGGGCGCGGTGCCGAGACACAGTGGACGGTACGGGCGCTGCTGGCGGCGGACACGGCATGGGGACGGAAGGACCACGAGGTCGCCTGGGGTCAGTTCCCCGTCGTCGCACGGCCGTTGCCCACCGTGGCTGCGAGCGACCGCCCCACCGCGAGCGAGAGGCTGATCTACCTCGGCCCGGCCTCCTTCGACGTCCGCACCGGCGCGCTCAAGACCATCGGCGGCGTCGAGGTGACGGCTCCGCGCCTGGACGTGTGGCGGGCGCCCACCGACAACGACGACGGCGCCGAATGGCAGAGCGACACCCGCTACGGGATGCTGTGGCGCAAGTACGGCCTGCACCGCATGCGGCACCGTCTGGACGCCGTCGAGCTGAGCGACGACGCGCTGACGGTGCGGACCAGGGTGGCGCCCGCCGCCTGGGAGCTGGGCCTGGCCACGGTGTACCGGTGGACCTCCGACGGCACCCGGCTGCGGCTGACCGTGTCCGTGACGCCGGAGGGCGACTGGAAGGTGCCGCTGCCCCGGCTCGGGCTCCGGCTCGGGCTCGCGCAGGCGGACGCCGTGACGTGGTTCGGCGGCGGTCCCGGTGAGGCGTACCCGGACACCAGGACGGCGTCGATGGTGGGCCTCTGGCACTCCACTGTCGACGAGTTGCAGACGCCGTACGTGCGCCCCCAGGAGAACGGCGCCCGGGCCGACGTCCGCTGGGTGGAGCTCGGCGGGCTGCGGATCGAGGGCGACCCGGAGTTCTGGTTCAGCGCCCGTCGCTGGACCAGCGAGCAGCTGGACGCCGCCCGGCACCTGACCGACCTCACGCCGGGCGACACGGTCTGGGTCAACCTCGACCACGGCCAGCACGGCATCGGCTCGCAGTCGTGCGGCCCGGGTCCGCTGCCGCGGTACTTCCTGAAGGCCGAGCCGACGGAGTTCTCGTTCGTCTTCTCGACCGCCAGGTGAGACGGACCCATTAATCGATTGACCGATTGATCGACTTTCCGACACCGTCGGACAGTCGACGGAGCGGCCGGTTCGGCAGACATGCCGACCGGCCGCACTTTGCGTCCGTCACAAGGGAGTGATGTCGTTTGATTGGCAATATCGAGGTCCGTGGTCTGTCCCGGACCTTCCACACCACCGTCCGCCGCCCGGGCTTCGCGGGCGCACTCCGTTCACTCGTCAACCCGGAGCGCGTGGCCAAACACGCCGTCTCCGACGTGACCTTCTCCGTCGCCCCCGGCGAACTCCTCGCCCTGCTCGGCCCGAACGGCGCCGGCAAGTCCACCACGATCAAGATGCTCACCGGCATCCTCACCCCCACCGCCGGCGAGGCCCGCGTCGCGGGCGTCGTGCCGTACGAGGAGCGTGAGCGCAACGCCCGCAACATCGGCACCGTGTTCGGGCAGCGCACCCAGCTGTGGTGGGACCTCCCGGTGCGGGAGTCGTTCGCGATCCTGCGCGACATCTACGAGGTGCCGAAGGCCGAACACGCCACCCGTCTCAAGGAGTTCGACGACCTCCTGGACCTCTCCTCCTTCTGGGACACCCGGGTCCGCCACCTCTCCCTCGGCCAGCGCGTCCGCTCCGACCTGGCCGCCGCCCTGCTGCACGACCCGCCGGTCGTCTTCCTCGACGAGCCGACCATCGGCATGGACGTGGTGGTGAAGGAACAGGTGCGCGAGTTCCTGCGGCACCAGGTGGAGGAGCGCGGCCGTACGGTCCTGCTCACCACCCACGACATGACGGAGGTCGAGCGGCTCGCCGAGCGGGTCGTGCTGATCAACCACGGGCGGCTCGTCCTGGACGGCACCCTCGACGAGATCCGCCGCAAGTTCGGCTCGACCTGGCAGGTGCGGGTGACGCTCGCCGACCCGCACACCGAGGTCGGCGGCCTGCCGGGCATCGCGCTGCTGCGGCGCGAGGGCCCGCATGCGGTCTTCGGGCCGGACGGCCCCGACGCGCCGACCGTGCACCAGGCGCTCAAGCGGGTCATCGAGCGGTACGAGGTGACGGACCTCGCCCTCGACGAGGCGGACCTGGAGGACGTGATGCGGGCCGCGTACGTGCATGCCGAGCCGGCGGCGGAGGGAGCCTGAGATGGCCTCCGTACTGCACGGCTGGCGCGCCGCCCGCGTCACCCCGCTCGGCGAACTGCACACACCGCCCCGGATGACGGCCGTCCTGCTGCGGCTGACCGTACAGGTCGTCCTCGTGGCCTCGCTGTGGCGCGGCCTGTACGCCCAGACGGGCACCACCGCCGGACTCAGCCGCGACCAGGCGGTCACCTACGCCGTGATGGCCGTACTCGCTTCCCGGCTGCGGGAGCTGGACCAGTCGGCGGGCCGGGACATGGTGCTGCAGCACATGCACTTCGGCACGATCGTCTACTGGTATCTGCGCCCGCTGCCACCCCAGCGCTACTACGCCCTGCGCGCCCTCGGCGAGCAGTTGTACGGCCTGGCGTGGGCCCTGGGCGGATACGCGGTCTGCCTGGCCGCGGGGGTCGTGGAACCCCCCGCGTCCGCCGGCGTGGCAGGGGTGTTCGTGGTGAGCATGCTGCTGGGCCAGTGGGTCCTGTACTACGTCATGCTCATCCTCGACCAGATGTGCTTCTTCACCATCCGCAACAACGCCGCGATGCTGATCCTGATCTTCGCGCAGAACCTGCTGTCGGGGGTGTACGCGCCGCTGTGGTTCTTCCCGGACTGGTTCATCACGCTGAGCGGCTTCCTGCCGTTCCAGGCGACGCTGAGCGTGCCGTTGTCGATCTACGTCGGCCGTATCGAACTGGCCGACACGGGCGCGCAGTTGGCGATCCAGGCCGCGTGGGTCGTCGGGCTGGCGCTGCTCACCCGGTGGGTGTGGCGGCGGGCCGCGCGGCGCGTGATCGCGCAGGGAGGCTGAGATGTCGCTGAAGGCTCTGCGCATCGTCTGGCGTATCTCGCTGCTGAACATCCGGGCCGCGATGGAGTACCGCACGGAGTTCCTGCTGATGATCGCGATCGGCGCGATCTGGCAGGTGTCGGTGATCGTGTTCGCGACGGTGCTGCTGGCGCGGTTCGCCGGGATGGGCGGCTGGGACAGCTCGGACGTCCTGCTGATCCCGGCGATCCGGATGCTCGCACACGGCCTGTTCGTGCTGTTCCTGGGCCGCATGCACTTCATCGGGCGGCAGATCCAGGAGGGCAGGATCGACGTCTATCTCCTGCGCCCCATGCCGGTGCACCGCCAGGTCCAGCTCGACTACTTCCCGACCAACGCGATCGGCGACCTGACGGTCGCGGCGGGCCTGATGGTGGGCGCGCTCAGCCGCAGCACGCTGGACTGGACGGCGGGCCGCACCGCCTACCTGATCGCCGCGGTCATCGGCGGGATGCTCCTGGAGGCGGCGCTGTTCACGGCGGTGGCCTCCGCGTGCCTGCGCTATCCCGCCGCCGACTACTGGGGCCGCTGGCTGGAGGAACTCCTCGGCACGTTCGGCAGCTATCCCCTGAACGTCCTCCCGAAGGCAGTGGGCGGCTTCCTCACCTTCGCCCTCCCCCTCGCCTTCGTCGCGTACTTCCCGGCGGCGGTCCTCACGGGCCACGACACGGCCGTCCCGTACTGGCTGGCGGCGTCCTCGCCCCTGCTGGGGCTGGTGGCGTACGTGGGGGCGCGGGGGCTGTGGCGGTGGGCGCTGGGGCACTACACAGGGGTGAACGGATGACATCGCAGCATCAGGGAGGACAGCAGGCCGACGAGCAGGGCCCGTACGAGTGCGGTGCCCCGGTCCTGGGCCAGGCTGCGCTCCGGAGACGGCACCGCCTGGACGTCCACGGGCGTCCGCCTCAGTGGTCCGCGCAGCACGGCGTGGGATCCGGCACCTCGAAGGGCACGAGGGTGCCGCCCACCGCGGGCATGGCGGTCAGGACCAGTTCGCCGTTCTGCCATTGCGGGCGTACGTGATCGCCGGTCACCAGCCGGGTGTCCGAGGTCGGCCGGCCGGGGGTGCCCAGGACGGTGACGCGGTCGATCGCCGAGCGGGTGAGCAGGTCGGCGACCGTGAGGGTGCCGGTCAGCGCCGAGACGCCCGGGTAGATCACCGCCCGGCCCGCCGCGTCCGGCGAACCGGGCGCCACCTCGTGTCCGCGGGCGGTGAGCCGCTCCTGGGCGGTACGCAGGAGCGGCTCGGACCGGAGGGTGAGGGAGAGGGCCACATGTGGGCGCTCTCCCCGCACCAGGTGGGTGCAGCCGAACGCGCCTTCGGGTAGGGCGAGTTCGGCCGCCAGCGTGTGGAGGAGGTGGTCGGCCGCGCGGAGGTCCCGGACCTCCGTGTCCACGGTCAGGACGTACGTCGTCACGAGGGCAGGACCCACACCGGGTTGGAGTAGAACCACAGGTCGCGCCACGGGTCGGCGTCACCGACGACGTCGATGGCCGGGCCGGCCGGGTCGACAGCGGCGCCCATCGGGCCGACGGCGGTGCGGTTGCCGTCGGTGCCGCGCAGGCGGACGTAGACGGGGTGGTCGACCTTGCCGAGGTCGTAGGTGAGGCGGACCGTGCCGGTCGACTTGTTCACCTCGTACGACTTGACCACCTTGGCCGTCGGCGCGGTGAAGGTGTCCTTGTCGGCGGCCGGGCCGGTCACATCGCCCTGGATGACGTCCACGCGGGCCAGCTTCGGTACGAAACCGGCCCAGTTGGGGCCACCGGCCGGCGCCACGTCGACGGTCAGCGTGACGTTCGTGCCCTTGCGGACGTGCAGCGCGCCGCCCAGCGTTGCCCAGCGGCGGCCGCCGGACACGCGGACGTCGAGGCCGCTGAGCAACTGGCCGTGGTCGACCCAGATGCGGCCGGCGCGGATGCCGTCCATGACGGCGGCGTAGGAGAAGCCGTCGGAGCCGACGTGCGTGCGGCTGTACTGGCCGGGCCAGTAGTCGCCCTGGGTGATGTCGATCTTGCCGCCGTAGACGGGGTCCGGATAGCGGCCGTCGGTGGCGAAGTCGCCGCCCGTGCCGCGCACCGCGGTGTCCGCGTACACCTGGTGGGAGTCGGAGTTGGCGGTGATCCACCAGGGCTTGCCCTCGGCGAGGAGGCTGTCCCACAGGCCGCCGACGGTCGCGGTCATCCAGTCGAAGCCGCCCCAGGTGCGGTAGCTCTCCAGCGGGTAGCCGGGGAAGGAGTTGGCGCTGGGGTTGTTGTCGTAGATGCCGCGGGCGCGGGCCATGCCGAGGGGGGCGGGGAGGCCGGCCGCCTGGTGACCCGGGGCGCCCTCGAAGCCGACGGCGATCTGCCGGGTGTGGCCGGCGTCCCGCCAGCCGCGGATCTCGTGCGGGGAGTCGACACCGCGCCGCGCCGGGTGGTTGGCGAGCATCAGCGCGTCCTTGACCTTGCGCCGCTCGACCTGCTCGGCCAGGAAGTTGAGGCCCGCGATGGCGAGGGCCTCGTTGGCGGGCGTCGAGTCGGAGGCGCTTTTGACGCTGCCGTCGTAGTCGGTCTCGAACTGCTTGAGGACGGAGACCTCGTTCTTGCCGGGGTGCACGAAGACGGTGCCGTGCTCGGCAGCGGGGATGTTCCACTCCAGGCCCTGGAAGACCAGCGTGTCCTCGTAGGCGGCGCGGGCGGCCTGGATGTCGGGGTTGACCTTCTCGACGCCGATCTTGGCGTGGGTCGCGCTGCCGTGGTCGGTGATGACCAGCCAGTCCATGCCGTGCTTGGCGCCCTGACGCACCTGGTCGACGACGCGGTACTTGCCGTCGCTGCTGTACTGGGTGTGGATGTGGTGGTCACCGGCCAGCCACAGGAAGCCGTTCGTCCTGCGGCCGCCGGAGGCGGGGGACTCGGCGGGAGCGGAGGCGGCGGCCGGGGTCGGGGCGACCACGCTGCCGGCGGCCAGACCGGCGCCCAGCAGGCCCGCCCGGCGCAGCAGGGTGCGGCGGGACTGCTGCTCGGGGGTCAGGGCCTCGTCGGGGACGGAGGTGTCGAAGGCGGCGGGCAGGGCGCCGGACGCCGCCCCGTCGTGCGAGTGGTCGTGGTCGTGCCCGTGGTGGTGATGATGACCGTGCGTGTGCCCGTGCCCCATGAACGCCTCCCCATGCCGCTGCCTTCAACGACTGCTGTCCGCGGCCGCCTTCGGGCGGCGCTTCTGCGCCGCCTGTGGAGGATCAAGGCGAAACATGAACGTTGAACCAGCGGCGAGTGGCCGCCGGGTGCCCCGGACACGGCGGAACGCCACGTCCCTCACTGTTTCCCCAACGGCCCTTGTACGTCACCCTGGTTGACATCGAACCTGAGCAGCGCTCACCTTCTCACCGTTCACCATCCACCGGAGACTCCCCCACCATGAGAAGACTGATAGGCACCCTCGCGGCGGCCGCCCTGGCCCTCACCGGCCTCACCACCACAGCGGCGACGCCCGCGACGGCCGCCACCTCCGGCACCTTCAACGTCCTGACGTACAACATCGCCGGACTCCCCCTGGGTCTCGGCGACAGCGACCCCGAGACGAACACTCCGCTCATCGGGCAGCGCCTCGCCCCGTACGACATCGTCAACGTCCAGGAGGACTTCAACTACCACGCCTCGCTGTACGCCAACGACACCCACCCGCACCGCACGGCGACCAGCGGCGGGGCGGCCATCGGCGACGGCCTCAACACCCTCTCGAACTACTCCTTCGAGGACTTCCAGCGGGTCAAGTGGAACGCCTGCACCGGCACCAACTGCCTGACCCCCAAGGGCTTCACGCTCGCCCGGGTGCGCCTCGCCGAGGGCGTGTTCGTGGACCTGTACAACGTCCACACCAACGCCGACTCCGACGACGCCGCACTCGCCGCGCGCCGCGCCAACGTCGAGCAGCTGTCGGACTTCATCCAGGCCAACTCGTCCGGCAACGCGGTGATCGTCATGGGCGACACCAACACCCGTTACACGCGCACCGGCGACAACATCCGCACGCTCGCCGGCGAGAACGGTCTGACGGACGCCTGGGTGCAACTGGTGAAGGGCGGCACGCCACCGGCGGCGGGCAGCGACGCGCTGCTGTGCGACGCGACGGCCCCGACGAACGACTGCGAGGTCGTGGACAAGGTCCTCTACCGCGGCAGCGAGCTGCTGACCCTCAACGCCACCCGCTACAACAACGACTGGGCGAAGTTCCTCCGTGAGGACGGCGAGCACCTATCCGACCACTTCCCGCACACGGTCGACTTCTCCTACACCCTCAACTCGGCCCTGACGGCGAGCGACTTCTTCGGCGGCCCGCACGGCACCGCCTTCAACGACGCCGACGACCTGCCGAACACGCCCGCGCCCCGCACCCTGACCCTGCGCGGCGCCTCCCGTCTGGACGCGGTCTCGCTGACCCACGACGGCGGCACGACCCTCACCCACGGCGGCACGGGCGGCACGGCCGCCTCCCTGACGCTGGCCCCCGGCGAGCACCTCACCGCCGTAAAGCTGACGCAGGGCCAGAAGGACGGCCGCACGAGGATCTTCTCGGCGTCGTTCGCGACGGACAAGGGCCGCACGCTGTCCGCCGGTACGGCGACATCGAACACGAAGACCTTCACGGCACCGCCCGGCCGGCAGATCGTCGGCTTCACCGGGCGGTCGGGCGACGAGATCGACAAGCTGGGGGTGCTGTACGCGCCGATCGGCTGACGGTGCGAGACTTCCCCGGTGACGCCGGAGCCGCAGGGACCGTACAACCGCAGGGTTCGCCTGGTCGTCGAGGTCCGTGACGACCAGGACGAACTGGACCTGGCGACCGGCGTGTTCGCCGCCCAGGGATGGGGGGTACGGCCCGCGCGGGACGGGGACTCGGTCACCGCCGACGACGGGTACGCCGGGCTCGTCGTCGAGATCCCCGTCCACGGCTCCCGGTGGACCGCTCGGCCGACGGCGGTCGAGCGGCTCACCTCGCTCGCCAAGCGGCGCAAGCTCGACCTGTGGGTGCGGGAGAGCAAGCTGATTCCCGCCAAGTCGGCCGAGCGGCAGACCACTTACCACGTGCACCGCAGGGTGCCGGACAACGTGCGCCCGGTCATGCGGTGGCTGGCCGAGCACTGGATCGCCGTGGGCGGGCTGGACGTACGGCACACCCTGCATCTGCGCGGGGAGTACTCCGACGAGCAACGGGACGGGGCGCTCGCGGAGTTGGCCGCACGCAACATCGGCGGTCCACCCTTCGACCCCGACACGCACGACATACGCCCGTCGATGGGACCTCGTGCGTCGGGGACCGGGCCGGCCGAACCGCATCGCAACGTGGGGACGATCGCGGTGACCTCCGCGACCGTGCTGGTCTGCGTCGCGAGCGGCATTCTTCTCGGCGTCCTCACCTCTCCGTGGCGGTTCACGGCGCTGCTGGTGCCCGCCGCCATCTGCTGGCCGGTGGGCGCGTGGATGACCTCGAACGCACCACCGCCGAAGCTGGTCCGGCTGGGCTGCGGGGTGATCCTGACGGCCGCCATGACGCTTGCCGGCTGGATGTGGGGGCGCTCCCAGGAGACGGGACTGGACGGGCTGTTCACCGGGCTGGGCTGGGTCCTGGGCATCGGGCTGACGCTCTTCGGGCTGTGGTACGCACTGAGCGCCTCCTGGTTCAGCCGCAATGTGCAGTGGTTCCTGCCCGTGCTCGCGGCCCCGCTGCCGTTCGTCATGCCGTGGGTCGGGGCGATCCTGCACGCCCTCTACCTGGAGGAGCTGTTCGGGGTTCCGGCCGGTGCGGTGCACGTCGGCTTCTACTGGCAGTACGCCGTGGCGTTCCGGCCGCTGGCGGTGGCCGTGGCGTTCGTCCTGGTGCTCATCGCGCTGGCCGGCTGGGCCCGGCACTTCAATGTGCAGGCGCCCGTCAGCGGGTTCTTCCGGCTGGCGCTTGTCCTGTCGGGGATCGTCGCGGTCCTGACGGTCGCGCAGATCACGCTGGACGACCTGGACAAGGCGGCCGACCGGACGATGAACGCGGCCGCCGAGGGCCGACGCCCTCCGGCCTATTTCGGCATCCGCCCCGAACTCGTCTGCGTCCGGCCCGTGGGCGACAAGACGCCCGTCATCAACGGTCCCGTCCCGACCCGGCATCCGGTGCTGTCCTTCCAGGCGAGCGGCGACACCGTATGGCTGTGGGACCCGGCCTCGTCCCGGGGCGAGGACACCACACGGCACGCGCTCAGGGTGCGGGCGGAGGACGTGGCGCTGGTGGTGACGGAGGGCAAGCGCTGCTGAGTGCGGGCCCGTTCGCGGCGCGCTGCACAATGTGGTCGGCAGCCGTGATCACGACGGCCCTTGTCTCCCTGTCCCCACGCCTGAGAGAAGCTCATGCATCGCGACCCGTCCTGGGATCCCCTGCCCGTCCGCGGCACCGCTCGACTGACGTGCCAGTTCCTGCTCACCACGGTGTACGCGCCGGTGCACTGGCTGCTGTGGGCAGCACTCTTCCTGGTGCTTATTGCCTTCGCCTTCGTGATCGAGGTGCTCAGCCTGATACCCGGCGTGGAGAAGGGATACGACAAGCTGATGGACACCGTGTTGAGGGTCGTCCCGTTCTGGCCCCGCTGGTTCGTCACCTGGCCCGAGCTCCGTCACGAAGGCGACGCCGCCTTCTACCGGGCGCGTCTCGAGGCCGTGCTCGCCAAGTGGTCGGCCAACAAGATCCAGCGGGACATGGACCTGGGCGTGCGCAAGTACCGTGCGTTGGGCGCCGGTCACGCGGTGCAGCGCGCCGGTGAGTACGGCTGGAGGCTGCAGGAAGTCCGCCAGCGGCCGTTGACCGAGCTGAGGTTGGCCCGCGTCGCCGCCGTGCAGGCACCTCCTAGCCGATGAGGCGCCCCAGCGCCGCCCGTGCCGGCGGACCCCAACTGGGCTTGCCTCCGGGGCGACCCCTGACCCCCGCCTCTCCGATGAGGAGGCCGCCGAGCGCGCGCAGCACCGCCCAGCCGCGGGCACGGCGCAGGGTCGCGGCGTCGGGGGTCGGCCGGTAGGCGGCGTGGAAGCGGTCGGCGGCGCCGTCCGGCAGCAGGTTCCAGGCGGCGGCGAGATCGCAGGCGGGATCGCCCGCGCACAGCTCACCGAAGTCGATCACCCCGCACAAGGTGCCGTCCGCCGTGAGCACGTTGGCCGGGTGCAGATCGCCGTGGACCCATACGGGCGGGCCCGCCCACCCGGGTGCGGCGACGGCGTCCTCCCAGACCGCGCGGACGGCGTCCGGGTCGGGGATCAGCCCCATCTCGACGGCCGAGGTGAGCCCCTCGGCGAACCCCCTGGCGTGGTCGGCCAGTGCCCCGCCGCGGCCGTCACGGCCGCCGGGAGCGCCCTCGGGTGCGGGGCGGTGCAGGGCCGTCAGGAAGGCGGCCAGGGTGTCGGCGGCTTCCGCGCCACGCGTGACGGGATCGCGGTCGGCGGGCGCGCCCGGTACCCAGGTGGTGACGATCCAGGGCCGCGGAAACCGCTCGGAGGGCTCGCCGAGGCGCTGCGGTACCGGGACCGGCAGGGGCAGCCGCGACGCGAGGCCGGGCAGCCACGCGTGCTCCTTGCGCAGCAGCGCGTCCGCGGTCGGCGTCGCCCAGGGCAACCGCACCGCGAGGTCGTCGCCGAGCCGCCACAACTGGTTGTCCCAGCCCCGCGCACCCAGTCGTACGGGACGTCCGGCGAGGTCCGGGTGCTGGTCGTGCAGCAGGTCCCGGACCAGCTCCGCGGTGATCTCGATCTCGGTGTGGGTCATGGGAAGCAAAGGTAGCCAGTCGACGGCCCGACGACGGGCCATATCACGACGGCGACAACGCCCCGAGGCCTAGGATTCCTCCTAGATGCCCTAGGCCAGGTCACGTATCCGGAGGTCAGCCGCCCCATGGCTCGCGCAGGACTCACCGCCGACCGGCTCGCCGCGGCCGCCGCCGAGCTCGCCGACGAGGTCGGGTTCGAGAACGTCAGCCTGTCCGCGCTGGCCCGGCACTTCGGGGTGAAGGACGCGAGCCTGTACTCGCACGTGCGGAATCTGCAGGACCTGCGGACGCGGGTCGCCCTGCTGGCCGGCGGGGAGATGATCGACCGGATCGCCGCCGCGGTGGCGGGGCGGGCCGGGAAGGACGCGCTCGCCGCCTTCGCGGACGCCTACCGGGAGTACGCCCTGCGGCACCCGGGGCGATACGCGGCCACCCAGATCCGGATCGACCAGGCCCTGGTCGCCGACTCCCCCGCGATGCGCCGCACCGCCGAGATCACGTACGGCATGCTCCGCGCCTACGGCCTGGAGGAACCCGACCTCACCGACGCCGTCCGCCTGCTGCGCAGCACCTTCCACGGTTACTGCGCCCTGGAGTCCACCGGCGCGTTCGGCGCACCACGGGACGTACGGGAGTCCTGGGAGCGCGCGGTCGACGCCCTGCACGTGGCGCTCGTGAACTGGCCACGGAACGGGCACGACCGGCGGCCGCCCCAGTTGTCACCCTGACCACTTAGACTGGAGGCTGCGCGGAGGTCACACGCCGCCGCCACGGGGGAGGGAGCGCGTCTTGTCCCAACAGCAGCTCGGACGCGGCCCCTTGACGCCCCGTCAGCCCGGCCCGACACCTCCCGCTCCCGACGAGGAATCCCCGGACAGCTCGCCCCCGGCGCGTTTCGTCGGCTGGCTCGGCGGCCTCGGGTGCGCGGCCGCCGGGTACGGCGTGTTCCAGTTCCTGTTCAGTGTGCTGCCCGACTCCCTGAACGGTTCGGCCGCCCGCTATGTGATCGCCGGGATCAGCGGCCTCGGCACATTCGTCGCGGCCTGGCTGGCGGCGGCGCTGCTCCGCGCCAGGGCGGCAGCGGCGTCCGCCGATCCCGCGCGGGCCCCCGCCGTGGGAACCGCCGCGATGGCTCCGGGGGCGCCCGGCCCGCTCCCGAAGGTCTTCGCCTCCGCCTACGCCACCCTCGTCGACCAGGTGTCCGTCGTCGACGACCCCGAGCAGGGGCGCCTCACCGGCTGGCCGCACTCCCTCGGCGAGGACTCGCCGTCCCGGCCCACCCCCGTCGGCACCGCGTACGGGCTGCACATCATGCTCGACCTCGGCGTGCCCGACGGCCGGCTGAGCACCGGCGACCTGGTGGACACGCTGTGGCGGCTGCGTCTTCCGGACGGCGGCTGGTCGGCACGGTCGCAGGGGTCCGAGGCCCGTCCGGAGGTCACCGCGCTGGTGCTGGGCGCGCTGGCCCGGGCGGGCGCGTCGGGCGAGCGGCTGGCCGCGGAGGTGGACCGCTGCACGAGCGCCTTCACGCGTCAACTCGACCGTGCCGGACGGGAGTCGACCCACGTGGTGACGACCGTGCTGCGCGGGCTGCTGCGCGCCGCGCCCGGCTCCGACATCCTGCCCCTGCTGCGCGAGGCCCTCGCGGACGGCGCGATCAGCGACCCGCGCCGCGACCATCTGCGCTGCTGGGGCTACCGCCTGCAGCCGCCGTACGGCAGGCCGTCCCCGCTGCACACCGCGCAGGCCGTCGTCGCCCTCGACCGGGCGGCCCGGGTCCTGGGCGAGGACGGCGACGCGCGCGCCGCCCGCGCCCGGGCCGCCCGCGAGGACGGCATCCGCTGGCTGCTGTCCTGCCCGGACGCACCGCACGACACCTGCCCGGACCTGGAGAACCTGCACGAGGAGGTACGCCGGCCCCGCACCGACGACCCCTCCCGTCACGAGGTGCTGAACGTACGGCACTTCACCGCCTCCTGGCTGGTCCGCGCCCTGCTCTGCCCGGGCGCCCTGGAGATCGCCCGCGCCGACGGGCTGGAGGACGAGTGGCGGGTACGGCTGGACGGGGCCCTCGCCGCGGTGTGGGCGGGCCAGACGGACGGCATCTGGTTCTGGCGGCTGGGCGGCAGCGCCGAGCAGCGGCGGCCGATGTGGATGACCTATCAGGGGCTGTCGGCGCTGCGCGCGCATGCCGTATGGATGTATCGGCCCGGTGGCTGACCTCGTGAAGGTATCGGCCCGGTGGCCGAACTCACGGATGAGGAGCGTCGCTTGGAGGATGAGTGCATGGGCGGTCGGCAGGTCCTGGCGGCGCGGCGGCTGCTGGCCGGGGCGCTGGACGGTGAACTGCCCGAGCACGAGCTGGCGACCGCCGCCCGCTCGGTGATCGCCGAACTCGGCTCCCCCGACCGGCTGCCCGAGCTGGTCGCCGAACTCGCGTCCGGCGAGGGCGATCCGGAAGGCTGCGCGAGGCTGTCCTACCGTCATGTCCTCGGCTTCGACAAGCTGCTGCTGATCGACGGCGGCCCGCGCCACATGCTGCGCGCGCATGTGTGGCATCCGGGCGCGGGCGCGATCGGCGAGGAGGACATTCACAATCACCGTTCGTCCCTGGCGTCCTATGTCGTCCGGGGCCGGTTGGCGATGGAGCTGTACGAGGTCGGCGACGATGCCGGCGGTATCGCGGCGGTCCGCTACGAGGAGTCGCTGGCGGAGCGGTCGGCCGACTGGGTGCTGAAGCCGGCCGGTGCGGCGCGGCTGCGGCTGACGCATGTGGGGCAGTACGCGGCGGGCAGTTCGTACGCGCTGCCCGCGCACACCCTGCACCGGGCCTGGTGCGACACGGACGTGCCGACGGTGACGCTCTTCCTGGAGACCGGTGCCGAACGTCGGCGGCACACGGACGTGTTCACGGCGGCGGGACCGCATCCCGGTGCGGTGGCGAAGGTGCCGCTGGAGGTGCCGGACTATCTGGACGCGTTACGTGAACTGGCGGAGCGGCTCAGGGCTTTGTGAAGGCCTGCCGGACGATGTCGAGGTTGTACTCGTCGATGTCGACCGCCGTCAGCTCGGCCGGGGCCAGCCAGGCGGCCGCCTGGTCGGGCTCGGGCAGCGTGACCCCCATGGACAAGGGCCTGACCAGGAAGTTCTCCTGCCAGTTCTTGATCTCATGGCCTCGGAAGTCACTGACGAAGGAGGACTCGCCGACCTTGCGGACGACCTCGCCGAGCAGTCCGGTCTCTTCCTTCAGCTCCCGCAGCGCGCCGTCCTCGGCACTCTCACCGGGCTCCAGCTTCCCGCAGGGAACGCCCCACACCCGTGGCAGGAACCGCTCCTTCTCACTGCGGCGCACCAGGAGCACCCGCTGCTTGTCGTCCATCACGACGGCGGCCGCCAGTCGCCTGTCGCCGGGGATGTCCATGGTCATGGTTCCTCGGTCCCTCGCCGGTGATGAGTCCAAAGGGTCTGATACCCGGGAAAGTGTCAACGGTAACAGGAATCTACGTCCCCGCGCTGTGAGCGGGATCGCGCCGGCGGCTCAGCGCGTCCACGGCGCCGTACGAGGGAACGGTACCGCCCGGTGTCCGACCCTCCCTGATGTCCACGGCCGTCTCCAGCGCCGCGCCCAGCGCCCGCCGGTAGAGCAGTGAGCCGAGGCTGACGCGGCGGACGCCGAGGTCGGCGAGGTGGGGGACGGTGGGTCCGGTCGGTGTGTAGAGGATGTTGAGGGGGACGTCGAGATGCCTCACCAGGGCGGCGATGTCCCGGGGTTCGGTGAGTCCCGGGACGAACACCCCGTCGGCTCCGGCCTGCTGATAGGCGTCGAGTCGGGCCATCGTCCCGGCTCCGTCGCCCAGCCAGTACGTGTCCGTGCGGGCGTTGACGAAGAGACCGGGTGCCGCCGCCTTGACCGCAGCGATCTTGTCGGCGTGCAGCGCACGGGAGCCGAGACGGTCCTCCAGGTTGACGCCGACGGCTCCGACGGCGGCCAGTTCCCGGGCGAACTCCCCCACCTCGTCCGGATCCTCGCTGTAGCCGTCCTCCGCGTCGACAGAGAGCAGATACGGCCCCGAGCCGAGGGCAAGAGCGAGCCGCAGCGTCTCGTCGCGGGTGTCCGACGTCCCGTCCGGCAGCCCGGCCGCCGCGGCGACTCCGAGGCTCGTCGTGCCGATCGCGCGAAAGCCCTGGGCCGCGAGGACGGCGGCGGAGGCGTGGTCCCAGCCGTTGGGGAGGAGGAGTGGCTCGTCGCCGCGGTGAAGGTCGGCGAACGCGGTCACGACAGATCTCCTACGGCGTCGGCGTAGTACGTCGATCCCCCCAGGTGGCGGGCGAGTTCGCGGAAGCTCCAGCCGTCGCCCGGCGAGTCGTCGAGTTGCTCGTCGCTCAGGGCGTCGAGCCGGTTCGCCCAGATGCGGGCGAGCCGGGTCAGCCGGCTGCGGGCCTCGTCCAGGTCCTGTGGGGTGAAGGGCGCGAGGTCCGCCTCGGTGGTGATGGCGGAGGCGTGCCAATGGTCGGGCTGGGGGTTCTCGCCGGCCAGCCGGGCCTCCAACTCGGCCAGGTGGTCGATGAGGTGGTCGGCGACGCGGCGGATGGCCTTGTGCGGGGTGTAGACGCGGTCGTCGAGGTGGGCCGTTTCGCCGTCCCAGTCCGGCCAGGTCGTGGCCAGGGCAAGGACGTGGTCGACCATGGCGATGACGGCTTCGGAGGGGCTCTGGCAGGCGGCTT
This sequence comes from Streptomyces bicolor, assembly GCF_000719285.1. Lineage (GTDB taxonomy): Bacteria > Actinomycetota > Actinomycetes > Streptomycetales > Streptomycetaceae > Streptomyces > Streptomyces bicolor. The sequence goes on from NZ_JOFS01000001.1 coordinate 472,973, forward strand.
CGGTCATGTCCTGAACGCTAGGCCCGTGTCGTTTCGGTGCTGGCCGAAGCGATCCGCCACCGGATCACCGGCGACATCGCGGTGCAGAAGGACGGCACGCTGACCTGGGCGTCCATGCCGGTCACCCCGTCGTAAGCGACCCCGCTGACCGGCGCGTCCCCGACCACGACGACCCTGCGGATCGCCCGCCTGAAGCCCTGAGGCCGAGCGGGCGGACCGGACGTACAACCACCGCCCCCGTCCGGCGCGTCTCACCCATGCGAGGTACGCGCGGACGGGGGAGGTCGGTGCGATGTCCGGCAAGAGCAAGCGGCCGCACGGCGTCGTGCAAAGCGTACGGCGCTTCTTCTGGCTGCCCAGGGGGACGCCACGCGACCCTGCGCAGCCGGTGTCCCTGCTCCTTGTCTGGTTGTTCCTCCTGGCCGTGGGAGCCGGCGGCGCCGCCCTCGGCCTGGAGTGGGAGGGCACCTTCGCCATGACCATGGGGACCGTGTTCACGCTGCTCGACGACGTCATCAAGGGCGTACGGCATCGCTGGCCGGCCTGCGTGGCGGCGCTGGCCGTCGGCTGGGGCGTCGTCCGGCTCGCCCACGTCGTCGTACCCGGCGCCTCCGATTCCCTGTGGGGCGACTACGGCGTCCACGCGGCCTGGACCCTGGCGACTCTGGCGACCTTCGTCGCGATCACCCGTCTTCCGCCGCGGCCGCGCTGATCCGCTCGACCATGCGGCGCATCACCTCGGCGGGCAGCGCCGGATTCCGGGCGGCGGTCTCCGCGTTGCCGGCACCCCGCAGCAACAAGGTCAGGATCCGGACCGGCAGCCGGGGATGCAGGGCCGCGGCGTGCCGGACGTCGTCGTGCGGATCCTCCAACAGCCGTGCCGCCGCCACCGATGACAGGCGCGGATCGGCGGCGGCCCGGCACCGCACCTCCTCACTCGGGTCCCGGCTGAGCCGCTCCACCAGTGCGGGCGTGGACTCCGGGTCGTCCAGGGCGAGTTGGCGCATGCGGGGGTTCGGGTCGTCGGCGTACCGCAGGAGGCCTCGGCGGGGAAAGTTCGGGTGGCCGCGCGGGCGGTTGGGCGTGCTCAGGCTGCCGGTCCACCACTGCCACACCCTCATGAGCATGTCGGCTGGAGCGTCGTCGCAGGACTCGGCGAGGAAGAGCTGGACGACGCGGTCCTCGTCGACGGCCAGGCGTTCTACGACGTCCGGCGGCAGGTGCCGGGCGCGGGCGACGCTTCTGCGCACGAGGGGGTGGGAGGAGGCGGCGAGGCGGCGCATGGCGTCGTGGTCGTGGTGGAGGGCGACGACCCAGTCGAGGGCGTGGTAGTGGATACCCGGGTCGAAGTCGATGCGGATACCCGCCCGTTGCTCCTCCGTGAGGTCGGCGCGCGTCGACACGGTGAAGCGGATGGCGGCATCGGTGTCGTCAGCGAGGAGAGCGACCAGGTCGGGGGCGAGGCGTGGATTGCGCGCCAGGGCACGGCGTTCGTCGTACTCGCCGTGGCGCACGAGGTCTTCGGCGAGCTCGTCCTCCAGCCAACAGGTCTCCAGCACACGGGACTTGCCGTCCAGGCGCTCGTACACCGAGCGGGCCATGGGGTGGTCCCGGTGGTGCAGCAGCAGGGCCGCCACACGCACACTTCCGTGCGGGTCGTTCAACAGCTCCTGTCGCTCCTGGGCGTCGAGATACGGCCAGGCGGCCGGGCAGGCCACGGACCGCACACTGCCCTCCGGGTCGCCGGCCAGCGCGACCGCCACGGAGGCGGGCAGGCTCTTGATGCGGGCGACCTCGGAACGCACACGCGCGGACGGATCCGCGGCGAGCCGACGGCAGGTCTCCTCGTCGAGCTCGACCCAGCGGTCCGCGGCCACCATGGTGAGGAGCCACCGGTGCCGCTCCTCCTGCTCGGCGAGGATCAGGCGGCTCCACTGCCCGGCAGTGATGTTCGGCTGCCGCTCGGCCACGCTCGACCGCATCTTCCACTGCGGGTGGGCCAGCAGCACGTCCACGACGTCCGTCGGCAGAGCCTTGTACATCGCGTACGACGACCTCTCCAGCAGCCGCGGCCACAGCTCCTTCGGCGTGGTCGGGTTGAGCGAGAGTCCGTTCGCCCACGACTCGAGCAGCCTCTCCGTCGGCTCCGCCGCTTCGAGCAGCGCAGCCCACGCGGCCTCGCGCTCCTGCGGCGTCTCCTCAGCGGCCACCCGTGCCGCCTCCTCCCGCCGCTCCCGCAGCCGGTCGACGACGACCAGCCGCACCGAGCGCTCCCCGGTCGCGGCCCCTACCAGCGTGTCCCCGTCGAGCGACACCGTCACGAACTCCGGCCGCCCGGGCCCCTCGCCCAGCACTCCGGCCAGATCCCAGCCGTCGCCGAGCCGGACTCTGGCCCAACGCCCGAACCGGTTGCCGACGGCGTGGACGAGGAACATCCCGTCTCCGCCGAGGATCCCGGCCTCGCAAGCAAGCCGGTGCCACTGCGCGTTGACCTCCGCCACCAGGTCGGCCCGGTCGGCGGCGACTGTGACGGCCGGTTCGGCCTCCGGCGCGAGGACCTGCCGCCACGCGATCGGGGGCGGCAGCACCTCCTCGACCTGCCAGTCCCCCACGATCAGCAGCCCGGCCCGCTCCAGCAGTTCGACCAGCTCGTCTCTCCCACCCATGAGCGCCATCCTCCCCGAAACGGCCCGCCCCGCTCGCGGCGACCCTCGCCGGTGGTGAGTTCCTTCCTGGGCCCGGCGGTAGCCGCAGCGGTCGTTCCGGCTGGGCGTGCGGACGGCGTGATGGGGCGGGGCCGTCGGCAGCAGACTCCCGCGGCCGCTCAAGCTCGTACGCTGACGCCCTCGCCGTCCGCCAACCGTGCCTCGGCCTCACGCCCGTCGCTCCAGCGGACGTGGATCCCGCCCTCGCCGTCCACGCGTACCGTCACCAGCTCGTCCAGCGGCGCGGGATCCCGCTCGGCGGTGAGCCGGGCGAGCGCGACGAACAGTGTGTCTCCGGTGCCGGTGACGCCGCAGAGCTCGTTGTCCAGGCCTGCGACCGGGCGGATTTCCGCACGCACACCGTCCCGGCACGCCCAACCGGTGATCCGCACCGGCGTCCCCGCTTCCGCCCCCGCCACCAGATGGGCCCGCACCTCCACGGCCCCCTGCGCGAGCACGAGGCTGGTCACCCGGGCTCCCCCGCCCGCCGAGTGCCGGGAGGCCGCCCAGCCCTCCCCCACGCCGAGCGGCTCGATGTCGGTACGGCTCGGGTCGTGGCCGACGATCACGCTGTTGTCGTACCACCGCGAAGGCACCGTCGCCGTCGAGTAGGCGAGGCGCGTGTAGTACGGGTCGTAGCGGACGTCCTCGCTGCCGTGGTTGTGGAGGCGGACCAGGCCGTCCGAACTCGTGGACTGCAGCAGCCAGTTGGGGGCGGCGATCGCGGTGACCGCGTCCGTGCGCTCGGCCGGGGCGGGCTCCTCGACGGCCGTCCAGACCTCGTGCTCGGCCGGCAGGAGCAGGCCGAGGAAGCCCTTGCTCGCCCAGTACGGGGACGCCGGGCCCGAATAGCCTTGCAGGACCGTCTTGTCGGGGCCGTGCCAGCCGAGGGTGAGCAGGCCGTTCGCGTCCACCGCGCCGCGCTCCAGGAAGTACCTCAGCGCACCGGAGGCCAGGCGACGGGTCTCCCCCGGCGACAGCGGCGTACGGCCCGTCAGCGCGCCCAGCCACAGCGGGGCCGTGGTCGCGAAGCGGTACGTCAGGGACCGCCCCTGGTGCATGGGGGCGCCGTCGCCGCCGAACAGGCGGGCGTAGTCCTCGAGATGCCGCGAGAGCCGACCCCCGTACAGCTCCAGCAGCCTCTCGTCCCGCGCCAGCCAGGCGTGCAGCACGGGGTACAGGTGCATCGCCCAGCCGTTGTAGTAGTCGTACTTCCGGCCGTCGCCGTCCGTGTACCAGCCGCCGCCGACGTACCAGTCCTCGATGCGCTCCAGGCCCCGGTCGATCGCTTTGCGGGACTCCTCGGTCTCGTGTCCGATCTCCTGCAGGAAACCGCCCACCGTCACCGGGAACAGCTCCCAGTTGCAGGGCCACGCCTCGGCGGTCAGGGCGTCCGCGAGCCAGTGCGCCGCCCGCTGCCGCACCGGGTCGTCCAGCCGGTCCCACAGCAGCGGCCGCGTCAGCCGCAGCGCGAGCGCGATCGACGCCGCCTCGACGAGCGGCTGGCTGCGGTCCTCGATGCGGGGCCAGATGCCCGAGACGCCGGCGGCTAGTCCGTCGGCGTAGCGCTCCAACGCCGTCTCGTCACGGCGGAAGGCCGCCAGGAGGAGCGTACGGGCGTATCCCTCCAGGCCGTCGGAGAGGCGGCCCGACCAGCTCTCGTGGTCGCCGGGGAAGTGGTAGAGGGCGCGGTCCTCCGTGGCGTACGGCTCCACCGCGGCGAGCAGCGAGTCGGCGGCGGCCTCCCAGTGGGCGCGGGTGTAGCCGGTGTGGGGGCTGAGGGTGCGGTGGTCGGGAGGCAGCTGCATCGGTTCTCTTTCCGGCTACGGGAAGGTCAGGCCTGAGGCGCCCCGGTTCCGGTCGGGGCGCCCCAGGGGTTCATCCCACCCTCACCAGGCCCCGCGGCACCAGGTGCTGAGCGACGAGTTCCTCGCGGACCAGACCCGCGTACACCGTGGCACCGTGCACCGAGGTGTGGGTGTTGTCCCGTTTCTCGTTGTACAGGTACAGCGCCTTGGAGGCCTCGACGCCCAGCGACTCCACCAGCGCCTTGGTCTTCGCGGTGAGGTCGATCAGGGGGACGTCGTGGGTGGCGGCGAGCGAGCGGATGACGGCGGGGTGGTCCACGCCCAGGCCGTTCACGAGCAGGGCCGTGTTGTTGTTCAGCGTGCCGTCGGCATTGAACCAGCGTCGCACGACGGGGGTCACCAGCACAGGCTCCCCGCCCTTCTGGCGCACGCCCGCCACCAGCGCCTCCAGATTCGTGCGGTACGTCGCCTCGTCGGTCGTCTTGTCGTTGTGGGCGAGCTGGATCAGGACCAGGTCGCCGGGGCGGATCCGCGGCTGGACGGTGGCCCAGAGACGGGAGTCGCCGAGGTAACTGACCGTGCTCTCGCCGGAGTCGGCGTGGTTGGCGACGGACAGGCCCTTGCGGAGGTACTGCGGGAGCTGCTGGCCCCAGCCCGAGTACGGGTCCCCGGGCTGGTCGCAGACGGTGGAGTCGCCGACGATGAAGATCTGGCGGGTGTGGCGGGCGGCCGGGGTGACCTCGACGCCGGCAAGTGCCGGGGCCGAGCCGCCGACCAGCAGGTCCAGACCGGGAGTTCCCTCGGGGCCCGTCGGCTCACCCTCGGGGGTGCGGACGTCCACGGTGAAGCTGCGGGCGACACGCTCGCCCGCCGGGACGGCCGTCTCGGAGAGCAGGCCGCGGCGGGTCTCGCCGCTGACGCCCGTGCTGGACGCGGCCTCGCCGCCGAGGAGGACCTTCACGTCGTAGGTGCCGGGCGGGACGTCGAAGTGGCAGGCGGTGGCCGTGCAGTTGTCGATGCCGAGGGGGCGCTGACCGGCGTACGACCCGTACGCCTGGGCCGGTGCGGCTGCCAGGCCGGTGCTCAGCGTCACCGCCGCCAGGACGGCGAGGTTGAAACGTCTCATACGGTCGGCTCCTCCACAGGACGACAAGGCCTGGCGCTGGACCGTACCGCGGACTGCAAGCGCTTTCTAGGCCCCTCGTCGATTTCACAGGATTGCCAACTTCCCCATCGTGAAAGCCCTTTCGCGAAATCGATTCAACTGTCACTCTCGCTGACACCCGCAGACCCCCACACCTCCCGAAGGAGGCACCCCCCATGTCCGGATCCACGAACAGACCGGTCGGCCGCCGCGCCTTCGTCCTCGCCACCGCGGCAGCCGCGGGCACGGCGGCCCTCGGCGGCACCGCCTCCGCCGCGGCCTTCGGCTGGAGCGACGACGGCTCCAACTACGTCGTCGACACCGGCGCCAACCTCGTCTTCAAGGTCAGCAAGTCCAACGGCGACCTGACCTCGCTCGTCTACCGGGGCATCGAGTACCAGGGCTACGGCGGCAAGAACTCGCACATCGAGTCCGGCCTCGGCACCTCCACCGTGTCCATCAGGCAGTCGGGGTCGACGATCCTGATCTCGGTCGCGTACGGCACGCTTCGGCACTACTACGCGGCCCGCAGCGGCGAGAACAACATCTACCTGTGGACCAACAGGGCCGACACGTCGGTCGCGTCGACCCGCTTCATCCTGCGTGTCAGGGCCGGCCTGTTCCTCAACGACGAGCCGGACTCCTACACCTACGCGCCCACCGCCATCGAGGCCTCGGACGTGTTCGCGAAGTCCGACGGCCAGACCCGCTCCAAGCACTACTCGAAGCTGCGGGTCATGGACTACGACTACGTCGGCTGGAGCGCGAACGGCGTCGGCCTGTGGATGGTCCGCTCCAACCACGAGAAGGCCTCCGGCGGCCCCTTCTACCGCTCGCTGCTGCGCCACCAGAGCGCGGACGGCGGCGGTTTGTACGAGATCCTGCACTACGCGCAGAACCAGACCGAGGCCGAGCGCTTCGGCCTCCAGGGCCCCTATGTCATCGCCCTCACGGACGGCGGCGCCCCCTCCGCGTCGCTGTTCCCGGGCACGCTCACCACCTCCTGGGCGGACTCGCTCGGCATCTCGGGCTACGTCCCGGCGAGCGGCCGGGGCCGGGTCGCGGGCGTCGGCATCACCGGGCGGAACACGGCGTACCCGTACACCGTGGGGCTCGCCAACTCGGCGGCGCAGTACTGGGGTTCGGCGCGGTCGTCGGACGGCTACTTCTCGATCGGGGGTGTGCTCCCCGGGACGTACACGCTGACCGTCTTCAAGGGCGAACTCGCTGTGCACACGGGGTCGGTGACGGTCACGGCGGGTGGCACGACCACCCTCAACACCATCGCCGTCCCGTCGTCGAACGACCCGAGCAACGCCACCGCGATCTGGCGGATCAACGACTGGAACGGCACGCCGAGCGGCTTCAAGAACGCCGACCTGATGACGTACGCCCACCCGTCGGACGTCCGCGCCGCCGCCTGGACCGGCAACGTGGTCATCGGCAGCGGTAGCGAGACCTCGGCCTTCCCCTGCTACATCTGGAAGGACGTCAACAGCGGTCTGCTGGTGTACTTCCGGCTGACCGCCGCCCAGGCCGCCGCCGCGCACACCCTGCGCATCGGCGTGACGACGGCCTACGCCAACGGCCGGCCGCAGGTCGTCGTCAATGACACCTGGACGTCGGCGATCCCCTCCCCGCCCGCCCAGCCGAGCACCCGGTCGCTGACCAACGGGTCCTACCGGGGCAACAACCACACGTTCACCTACAGCGTGCCGGCGTCCGCCTGGAAGACGGACACCAGCCAGTACAACGTGCTGAAGATCAACGTGGTGAGCGGTTCGGGGGCGACGGGCTATCTCAGCGCGGGCACGGCGATCGACGCGATCGACCTGCTCGCCTGACACCACCTCAGGTTCCGCGCGTCCACTGCTGGTTGGTTCCTCCGTTGCAGGTGTAGGTGATGATCGCGGCGGAGTTGGCGGTGGACGCGCCGTTCACGTCCAGGCACTCGCCGGTCGCCCGGGAGACGACGTTCACGTAGGAGCCGGTGGTGGTGACCGACCACTGCTGGCTGGTCGCCGAGGCGTTGCAGTTCTCCTGGGTGACCGTGCTCGCGTTCTCCTGGACGCACAGCGAGCTGTGCCGGGTCATCAGCTGGTAGTAGCCGCTGCCGACGGACTTGAACCAGTACTTCTGGTTGCTGCCGCCGTTGCAGTCGTACTGCTTGATCTGGGCGCCCGCCCACTGCGACTGGCTGGTGACGTCGGCGCACCTGCCGCTGTGCCGCGCGATCAGCGTGTTGTACGTGGCGCTCGTGCCGCTGATCGAGCCGGTGGCCGTGTCGATGGTGACCTCCGGGGACCAGGACATGGACATCGAGGTCGAGGAGGGGAAGGTCAGCGGCAGCCAGACGTAGCGGGAGTCGTTGACGGTGCCGCCGAAGGAGTTGCCCCAGCGGTCACCCAGGTAGAGGTACGAGGTGCCCGAACTGCCCTGGACCGGCAGGACGTACGCGGTCTGCGAGCCGTACGTCGTCGAGTCGCCGACGTTCTTCATGGCCGTCCACGGGCCGGCGATGCTGGTGGCCGTGGCGTACTGCTGCTGGTTGGGGTTCCAGCCGGTCGCGCCCGAGGTCAGCATGAAGTACACGCCGTTCCGCTTGAACAGCGCCGGGGCCTCGCGGTGGCCGCCGTGCCAGGGGTCCGCGACCAGCGCGGCGATGCCGGTGTAGTCGCTGGTCAGGCGGTAGATGTGCAGGTCGTAGTTCTCGCGGGCGGCGGAGACCATGTAGCCGGTGCCGTCGGTGTCGACGAAGACCGTGATGTCGCGGGACATGTGCTGGCCGAGCGGGCGGAAGCTGCCCTGCCAGGTGTAGTCGCCGTCCACGGTGTCGGACACTGCGACGGCGGCGCGGGCCTCGCTGTAGTCGACGCCGTTCTCCTTGTGCATCCACATGACGAACTTGCCGGTGGACGCGTTGTACATGACCTTCGGACGCTCGATGTTGGCGGTGGCCAGCTCGGGGGCGCCGGCCTCGGTCAGGACGTGGTTCCTGAACTCCCAGTTCTTCAGGTCGGTGGAGCGGTAGGCGTCGACGTACCGGAAGGTGTTGTCGGCGTTGCGGTGCTCGCCGAACCAGTAGTAGTACGAGCCGACCTTGATGACACCGCCGCCGTGAGCGTGCACGGGGTTGCCCGAGGTGTCGGTGAACTGGGTGCCGTTGGTGATGGTCCGGGGTGCCGCCTGGGCGGGGCCGGCGGTGGCCAGGGCGCCGGCCAGGACCAGACAGAGGGCGAGCAGAACCGCGTACGCACGTCTCATCTCACACACGCTCCTTCACTTTCACTGCACGGTCGCGGCGGTGGTGTCCGCCACGGGTATGCCGAAGTTCGGGGTACCGTCCGGGTTCCAGCCGAGCCGCTGGATGCGGGTGTGGCGGTTGGGGTCGTTCAGGGGATCGCCGACGATCTCCTTGTACTGGCGGGCGTGGTAGACGAGGACATCGCTGCGGCCGTCCTCGGCGACGGTGAAGCAGTTGTGGCCGGGTCCGTACTGCTGGGTGGTGTCGTTGCTGGTGAAGACCGGGGTCGGCGACTTGGACCAGTTGGCCGGGTCCATGAGGTTGGCGTCGGCGTCGACGGTCAGCATGCCCACGCAGTAGTGGTGGTCGGTGGCGGAGGCCGAGTAGGTGAGGAAGATACGGCCGTTGCGCTTGAGGGCGTAGGGGCCCTCGTTCACCTTGAAGCCGATGCACTCCCAGTCGAACTCGGGGGTGGACAGCCGCACCTGTGGTCCCGTCAGGGTCCACGGGTTCGCCATCTCGGAGAGGAACAGCCCGGTGTTGTTGTCCATGCCGGGTTCGTGCTGGGCCCAGCACAGGTAGCGGGTCCCGCGGTGGGTGAAGGTGGTGGCGTCGAGGGAGAAGGTCTCCCAGGCGGTCCTGATCTGGCCGCGCTCCACCGAAGTGCCCTCGAACGGGTTCGGGTGGGCGTTCTCCAGGACCCAGATGCGGATCCGCCAGACGTCCTCGGCGGGTGCGGCGGCGAAGTAGATGTACCACTTGCCGCCGATGCGGTGGAGTTCCGGAGCCCAGATGTGCGCGCCCATGTCGCCGGTGGGGTGGGCCCGCCAGATGACCGACTCGGCGGCCGTGGTCAGGCCGTTCAGGGTGCGGGAGCGGCGCAGGACGATGCGGTCGTACTCGGGGGCGGTGGCCGTGAAGTAGTAGAAGCCGTCGGTGTGCCGATGGATGTGCGGGTCGGCACGCTGCTGGACGAGGGGGTTGGCGTAGGCGGCCGGCTTCGGGGGTGCGGCGTGGGCGACGCCGGGGACGGCCGAAGCGGCGGTCAGGGCGCCGGCGGCCACGGCGCCCTTCAACAGCAGTCGGCGGCCGGGGGCTTCGGGCAGATCGTGATCGCGGCTCATGCGGCCTGCCTCTCGGAGTGGGGGAATGTTCGAGATTGTTCGGGATAACGAACAAGATCTGACATTACGAACGACCGAAAGGTAAGCGTGTGTTACCGGGAGGTCAACGGATCCGGCGAGACAAAAGAGGAACGGAAATTTCTGTTATCGGCCGACCTCCCCGACCGTCCCCCATCACGTGCGCAGCCTCACCCATACGACAGCAGCCGCCGCCGGCGCCCTCGCGGCGGTCGCCGCCCTTACTGTCACCGCTCCCCCCGCCGTGGCCGCCGGCCCGCGAGACGCCACCGCCGACGTTCTCGCGGACCGGGATGTGACCCTCGCCGGCGACACGGTGGTCACCGTGCCGTCGGGGACGACGAAGTACGACGGTGTCTTCCGCGGCGAGGGCACGCTCACCGTGCGCGGCACCGGAACCCTGATCCTGACCAGGGACAGCGACTTCACACTGCCGAAGTCCCGGCAGCGGCAGAAGGTGAGCGTCCTCGGCGGGAACCACCCGTACGTCACCACGACCAACCCCGATCCACCCGCGATCACGGTCGAGCGCGGGGCGACACTGCAGTACGGCGACGGCGGCACGACCGGCCTCGTCGGCCACTTCCCGTACGACACCCCGGCGTTCCGGCTCAACCAGGACAACATCCGGGTCGACGGCACGCTGCGGCTGTCCCTGACGAGTGCCTACAACCTGGGCACGATCAGCGGCTCCGGGCTCATCACGCAGCCGCGCTTCCTGTGGGGCAGCTGGGCCCTGTCGGGCACCCACTCCTTCTCGGGGATGATCGACAACGGCACGCAGCTCAACGCCGGCGCGCCGGAGTTCGCCACGTCGCTGCCGAACATGCGCAAGGTCCTCAACCAGGGCACCTGGACGGTGGACACGCCCCTCGGGCAGACCGTCACCATGGGCATGGACTTCTACCAGCGCGAGTACGGCAGCGACATCAACGTCCAGTCCCGGCCGGGCAGCAAGGTGATCCTCACCGGCCAGTACAGCTGGTCGAACCAGGGCGGCGACACCAACCCCTCGCTCAGCGACCCCGCCCTGAACTGGACGCCCGCGCGCAAGAACGTCAACAAGCGCGGCACCAACATCAAGGGCGCGAACGTCCAGTGGGGTGACGGCACGACGAACAAGATCTTCATGCCGGGCACGGCCGAGACGGTCTACATCAACCTGCTGGCGGCCCGCTCCCGTTCGCTGCTCACGTTCGACTACAACGGGCCCGTGACGCTGGGCGCACCCATCGGTGGCGGCGTATTCCACGACACGCTGGCCGCGCCCGGGGCCGGGGACATCGTCATCAAGGGGACGAAGGGCAACGACGTCACCTTCGCCGCCGTGCAGTACTACGACGGCTCGACCACGGTCGAGAAGGGCGCCGTGCTGCGCCTGGGCAGCGGCAGGTCGGGCGGCGACGGGGGGCTCTACACGCGGGGCGGCCTCTACAAGGTCGTCAACAACGGCTCCCTCGTGCTGAACAACACGCGGCGGGCCCTGTCCCTGTCCCGGATCAGCGGCAGCGGGTCGCTCACCCAGTCGGGGGCCACGACGACCACCCTGACGGGAAGCGCGGTGACGTACACCGGCCCGACGACGGTGAAGAAGGGCACCCTCGCGCTGCGCGACGGCGCGACGCTCGCCCGCAGCCGGGCGATCCGGCTCACGTCGGCGAAGTCCCGGCTGGACGTGGGGACGTCGGGACTGCGCGTGGGCACGGGGAAGTCGCTGAGCGGCAAGGGCACGGTCAAGGGAGCGGTGACGAACAGCGGTGTGGTCACGACCGGACTGACCGTCTCCGGCGGCTACACGCAGTCGGCCAAGGGCGAACTGGTCCTGCGCGACGGCCCGTTGAAGGTGACGGGCACGGTCCGCCTGGCCGGCGACCTCGACCTGGCGTCCGCCGCCGACGCGACCGAACCCGCACGGAAGATCACCGTCCTCGACCACCAGGGGCGCGCGAGGACGACCGGCGCCTTCACCGGCCTGAAGGAGGGCGCCAAGCTGCGGCTGGACAACACCACGTACCGGATCAGCTACCGGGGCGGCGACGGCAACGACGTGGTCCTCACCGCCGCCACCACAACCCCGTCCCCCACCTCCGACACCCCCCGCACGGCGGCCGACCCGGCCGCCTCCCCCGGCACCACCACCGCCGGCACGGCGTCCGGCGGCCTCGGCTGGTGGCCGTACGTCCTGGCCGCCGGCCTGCTCCTCGGACTCGCGGTACCGGTGACACGGCTCGGACGGGGGCGGGGCCGGCGGCGGGGTGGGCGGCATGCGGCGTAGGGCTGGGCCCTGTCGTTCGGATCAGCTCGGCAGCGAGGACCGGTTCCGCTCGACCGACGACATACCGGGAACCTGCCCCCACTCGACTACCGTCGTCATCATGACCAGCACCATCACCCTCGCCGAAGCCCTCGCCGCCGGAACCGTCGTGCTCGACGGCGGAATGTCCAACCAGCTCGAGTCCGCCGGGCACGACCTGAGTGACGAGCTGTGGTCGGCGCGGCTGCTCGCGGAGCGGCCCGAGGCGATCACCGAGGCGCATCTCGCCTACTTCGAGGCCGGGGCGGACGTGGCGATCACGTCCAGCTACCAGGCCACCTTCGAGGGGTTCGCCAAACGTGGCATCGGCCACGAGCGGGCCGCCGAACTGCTCTCGCTGAGCGTGGAGTTGGCACGCGAGGCGGTACGGCAGGCGCAGGGCAAGGGCATCACGCGGCCGCTGTGGGTGGCCGCCTCGGTCGGGCCGTACGGGGCGATGCTGGCGGACGGCTCCGAGTACCGGGGACGGTACGGGCTGAGCGTGGAAGAGCTGGAGCGCTTCCACCGGCCCCGCCTGGAAGTGCTCGCCGGGGCCCGTCCCGACGTGCTCGCGCTGGAGACCGTCCCGGACGCCGACGAGGCCGAGGCACTGCTGCGGGCGGTGCGCGGGCTCGGCGTCCCGGCGTGGCTGTCGTACTCCGTCGCCGGTGACCGCACCCGCGCCGGGCAGCCGCTGGAGGAGGCCTTCGCCCTGGCCGCCGACGCCGACGAGGTGATCGCCGTCGGCGTCAACTGCTGCGCGCCCGAGGACGTCGAGGGCGCCGTCCGGATCGCCGCCCGCGTCACGGGCAAGCCGGTCGTCGTCTACCCCAACAGCGGCGAGGCCTGGAACGCCGAGGCCCGTGCCTGGGACGGGCGTTCCTCCTTCGCCGCCGAGCAGGTGCGGGGGTGGCGGGAGTCCGGGGCTCGGCTGATCGGGGGGTGCTGCAGGGTGGGGCCGGAGGCGATCGGCTCCATTGCTCGTACGTTGGCGGAGGCGCGGTAGCCGGGAGAGACGGTGCGGGCGGGATAGCGGGTCCGGGCGCGTGGCTTGCCGCGTGCCCCGCCCGGAGCCACGTCGGTTTCCGGTCACCGTACGCTGCGCTCTTCGCCGTCCTCGAACAGTGATCGGTTACCCTGACCGCGCCGCCGCGTGGCGATCGTCGGGGGGAACCTGGGGGCCGCGAACCGCCCGGCGAGCATCACCGGCACCTGCGTCAAGTCCGTGACGTGCCCGTCCGCCTGTCCCGTTGGACGCATGTGCCGCGAGCGCACGAAGGAGACAGCGATGGCGGACCGAACGCCCGACACCAGCGTCCTCGACCAGGACGACCCGTCGGCGGAGCCCTCCGGCGAAGAGCACGACTCGGGCCCGGACTTGGCCGACAAGGAGGACAGCGGGCAGCCGTCCGGGGAGGCGATGGCAGAACCTGAGTCGGCGGATTCGGCGGATTCGGCGGATTCGGCGGACGGATCGAAGGCCGCGGAGGAGCCGGAGGCGGCGGGTGCTGCGGGGGAACCTGAGTCGCCGGAAGCGGCGGAGGAGCGGGAGACGCCGGACGAGCCCGCATCAGCGGAGACGCCGGACGAGCCCGGAATATCGCCGGCGACGGACGAGGCCGAGACACCGGACGAGCCGGAAATACCGGCAGCGGCAGAGGCGGCGGTCGGCGCGGACGGGCCCGAGACAACCGACGAGACTCAGGAGCCGGATCGGCCAGAAGACGCCGCCGAAGTCCCGGCAGAGGAACCGGCCGAACCGAAGAAGGCCCCTGCCGGTGAACCGGCGGAAGAGGCAGACGAGCGCGAGGCAGACGAGGGCGATGCGGGCACCCCGCCCGCCGAAACGCCGGCCCAGAACGCCGAGTCCCTCGCCAAGGAGTCTCCCGAGGCCGAGGACGCCGGCACGGCATCGGAGGAGCACGCCGAGGCACCTGCCAAGGGCGCCGACACCGCGACGGACAAGGACAGCGACGCCACTGCCGACGGCAACGGCGACAGCGACAGCGACGGCGCAGGCACATCGGACACGAACACCGACGCAGCCACCGACGCGACCACCAAGGACGAACCCGAAGAAACCCCCACCCCTTCGGGCTCCGAAAGCACCCGCACCCTGGCGCTACGCCCCCCGGCGGACGCCCCCGCAGCCGACCGGACGATGGCGATCAGCGTCGCCGACCTGCCCGGCGCCGAACCGGAGGACGCGCGGTCCGCCCCTCCCGCCCCGATCGACCTGCTCGCGCAGCTCACCAACACGCCGCCGCCACCGGCCACCCCGCTCCGCACGACCCTCCGCAGGGTCAGGATCTGGTCACCGCTGGTGGCGCTGCTCGCGCTGGTCCTCCTCGTCGTCCAACTGCTCCGACCGCTTCCGGAGCCGGCCCTCGCCCTCGACACGAGCGCGTCGTCCCTCACCATCGGCGGGGAAGCCTTCACCATGCCGTGGCCCGAGGAGGGGCAGGCCGCGGTCATGGTCGTGGGATCGGGCACCATCGGGACGTTCGGCGAGCAGAAGCCCGTCCCGACGGCAAGCGTGGCCAAGATCATGACGGCGTATGTGCTGCTGCGTGAGCGCCCCCTCAAGAGGGACGAGCCGGGCCCGAGCGTCACCGTCGACGCCCGGACCGTGGAGGACGGCAAGTCCAAGCACGAGTCGCGCATCGTGGGGCTGCGGGTCGGCCAGTCGTTCAGCCTCCAGGACATGCTGAAGATGCTGATGATCCCGTCGGGCAACAACGTGGCCCGACTGCTGGCCCGGTGGAACACGAAGAGCGACGACGAGACGGCGTTCGTGCGGAAGATGAACGAGGCGGCCGAGTCGCTCGGCATGACGAACACGACGTACACCGATCCCAGCGGCCTGGACAAGGGAACCGTCAGCACGGCCGTCGACCAGCTCAAGCTGGCCGAGGCGGTCATGAGGTTCGAGTCCTTCCGTGCGGTCGTCGCGATGCCCAACGCCGACATCCCCGGGGTCGGGCGCATCTACAACAACAACGACCGGCTGACGGTGGCCGGGCTGAGCGTCCGGGGCATCAAGACCGGCTCCAACACCGCGGCCGGCGGCACCCTGTCCTGGGCGGCGTACCGGACCGTGGACGGCGAGGACCGGCTGATCCTGGGCTCGCTGATGGACCAGCACGTGACGGGTCCGGACCCCGACGGCTCGAACAGCCTCAAGCTGGTGCTGAAGAACAGCGAGACGGTCATCAGGGCCGTCCGGGAAGCGCTCACCTCGGCGACGGCGGTGAAGAAGGGCCAGGTCGTCGGGCATGTCGACGACGGTCTCGGCGGCCGTACGCCGGTGGTGGCCACGAAGGACCTGAAGGTCGTCGGGGTACCGGGGCAGAAGCTGACGCTCGCCTTGCGCGACGAGGGCGAGGGCCTGGACGAAGGGGCCAAGGCCGGGACCGTCGTCGGCGAGTTGGTGGTGGGCCGCGGGGCGGGTGCTCTGAGCGTGCCCGTGGCGCTGCGGTCGGAGCTTCGGGAGCCGTCTCTGGGGACGAGGCTGACTCGGCTCGGGTGAGACCGGTGGGGCGGGTGGGGCGGTGCCCTCGGGCGCAACGCCGGGGCCCGCCCCTCTGGTCACTTCTGCAGGACGGCCTCCATCACGTCCCGCGCGATGGGTGCCGCCAGGCTGCCGCCGGAGATGTCCTCGCGTGAGATGTCCATGTCGGTCGGGTCGATGAAGACGGCCACCGCGACGGACTCGCCGTCGGGCTTCACGCCGTAGGAGACGAACCAGCCGTAGGGCACCTGATCGCGCACATCCACGCCGCGCTGGGCGGTTCCGGTCTTGCCGCCCACCGTGATGCCGTCGATGAGGGCCCTCTTGGCGCTGCCCTCCTTGGCGGTGTGCTCCATCATCTGCCGGACCTTCTCGGCCGTGGCCTCGGAGACGGCCTGGCTCATGACCTGGGGCTCGTTCTTGTCCAGGCTGTTCAGATCGGGGGACCGCAACTCGTCGACGACGTAGGGCTGCATCACCTTGCCGTCGTTGACCAGCGCGGCCGTCACCATAGCCATCTGCATCGGCGTACTGGTGAGGCTGCCCTGGCCCATGCCGGTCAGCGCCGTGCCGGGCTTGTCCAGGTCCCCGGGGTAGAGACTCTTGATGGCCCGCAGGTCGCCGAAGTCGGACGAGTAGACGTCCTCGTTGAAGCCGAACTTCTGGGCTGTCTCGCGCATCTTGTCCGCTCCCACCTTCACGGCCGCGTCGAGGAAGACGTTGTTGCAGGAGTACTGCATGGCCGTCTTGAACGACGCCTTGTCGCAGACGCCGTCCCCGGCCTCACTGCCGATCG
Source organism: Streptomyces bicolor (assembly GCF_000719285.1). Classification (GTDB taxonomy): domain Bacteria; phylum Actinomycetota; class Actinomycetes; order Streptomycetales; family Streptomycetaceae; genus Streptomyces; species Streptomyces bicolor. The sequence goes on from NZ_JOFS01000001.1 coordinate 489,616, forward strand.
TGTTGCTCGACTGCGGCAGGCGGTACGGCGAGGCCGCGCCCGTAGCGGCGTCGATGTCCGTCACCACGCCGTGTTCCAGCGCCGCGGCGGCGGTGAGGATCTTGAACGTCGAACCCGGCGGGAACGTTTCCCGCAGCGCGCGATTGGCCAGCGGCTTGGTCTTGTCGGCGCCGAGCGCCCGGAACCTGTCACTCTCCTTGAGGGAGTTGCCGGCGAACGACGCGGGGTCGTAGGACGGCGTCGAGACGAGGGCCAGCACCTTCCCCGTCGCCGGGTCCAGGGCCACCACCGAGCCACGGGCGCCGAGATCCGTCAGGCCCTTGTAGCCGGCCTCCTGCGCCTTGGGGTCGATCGTCGTGATGACGTCCCCGCCGCGCCGTTCCTTTCCGGTGACGACGTCCGTGAAGCGCTCGAACGCCAGCCGGTCGTCCTGGCCGCTGAGCACGCTGTCGTACGTACTCTCCAGGAACGTCATGCCCATGGACTGGGAGGCGTATCCGGTGACCGGCGCGTACATGGGTCCGTTCGTGTAAGTACGCTGGAACTTCAGTTCCGCGCCCTCGACCTCCTCCGAGCCCGTGATCGATCTGGCGCCCACGATGATGTCGCCGCGCGGTGCCGAGTACTGGTTGATCAGTACGCGTCGATTCTTGTCGTCGGTGGCGAGCTCGTCCGCCTCCAGGTACTGGAGCCAGTTGGCCCGCAGCAGCAGCGCGAGGATCAGAATCCCGCAGAAGATGGCTATGCGCCTCAGCGGCTTGTTCACGCGGCCGCACCTCCGGCGACCGGTGCGTGTCCCGTCGCCCGGGAGGCGGGGACGACCGGCTGATGCCCTCGCGGCAGCACTAATCGGACATGAGTCGGATAGCAAAGAACCATGCGTGCACCATAGTTGAGCGAGTCGCCGCGTTCCGGGACTACGGACCAGGACGACCGGCCGTCCAGCGCGCCGGGGACACCGCAGCGCACCGGACTCGTCCCCGCCCTTCACCCGCTGCTAGCCTCCGACTCGGGAACCGGTTGCCGTCGTGTTGCCGCGGGTTTCCCCAGGGGGTGGGCGAGGGTGCCCGGGAGAGGGACGAGGCAGGGATGACCAGGAAGAGCGAGGACGCGGGGCGCAGCACGATCCGGGACGTTGCGGCCCGTGCGGGAGTGTCGGCGTCGACCGTCTCGCGGGTGCTCGGCGGGGTCTATCCCGTGAGCTCGGCGACGCGTACGCGCGTGATGCGGGCGGTCCGCGACCTGGACTACGTCGCCGACGCGCGCGCCAAGGCGGTCGCGGGGGTCGGCACCCCCACGCTGGCGTTCGTGCTGGAGGACATCACCGGTCCGTCGTTCGCGCACATGGCGCACGGCGTGGAGCGGGAGGCCCGGCGGCTCGGGCATCTGTGCCTGGTGTGCACGACGGAGGGCGACGTCCAGCACGAGGTGGACTTCGTCGAGATGATGCGCGCCCAGCGCGCCGCCGCCGTGATCCTGGTCGGCGGCTCCGCCGACACCCCCGAGTACCGCGAGCGCACCCGCCGCATGGCCGACTCGCTGGCGTCGGCGGGCTCCAGGCTGGTGCTGTGCGGGCGGCCGCCCCTCGGCCCCGGCGCTCCCGTCACCGTCATCGAGTACGACAACGAGGGCGGGGCCTATGCCCTGGTCGCCCACGTCCTCGCCCAGGGCCACCAGCGGGTGCTGTTCCTCGGCGGCAAGCCCGACCACACCACCGCCCAGGGCCGTGAGCGCGGCTACCTCGCCGCCCATCGCGCCCGCGGCCTGGAGCCCGACCCGGCGCTGCTCCGGCACGGCGACTTCACCCGCGACGCCGGGCACCGGCTGATGCGCGAGGCCATCGAGAAGGGGCTGGAGTTCACGGCCGTGGTCGCCGCCACCGACATGGTCGCCGCCGGCGCGCTCACCGCCCTGCACGAGGCCGGCCTGGACGTCCCCGGCGACGTCTCCCTGGCCGGCTACGACGACATTCCCTTCGCCCGTGACCTGCACCCGGCCCTGACGACGGTGCACGTTCCGTACGAGGAACTGGGCCGCCTGGCCGTACGCACCGCGCTCGGCCGGACCCCGGAGAGCCCGGACGAGCATCTGCTGCTGGGCACGCATGTGGTGGTACGGGACTCGGTCGCACCGCTCAGCGCCTAGGAGTCCATGGTGAGCGCCCGGCCGCGGCGCCGCCGCCAGGTCTCCCACCATCAGGTTGGCCTCACGCAGGGCGTCGGCGAGCTCGCGGTGCTCGGCGCAGCGTCCGTAGAAGTCGGCGCGTACGCCGAGGACGACGCGCAGCCGGCTTGCGGGCTCGGCGGCGGCCGGCAGGCGGGCCAGCCGATGGACTCGATGCCGAACTGGGTCAGGCGGCGAGCCGATGTTGTTGCCGACGGCACAGTGCCTGTGCCGCCCCGGGCCGGAGCTGCTGGGCGGGCTGACCGCCGTCATTGCCGACGGACTGCGCCGGGCAGCCGCAGACGCCGTACGACCGACCGCAGTTCCGTACTACGCGTGGGCGCACCGTCGGCAAGGGCCGATGCGGGTGTGGGGGCCGCGGGCGGGACGGCCGCCGCCCACAGGGCGAGCTCGGCGTCGCGCGGGCCACGGGCCGTGTGGGTCGGGCCGTCGCCGAAGACCCGCACCGGATGCGAGTCGTCCCATGCCTGCCAGCCCGGGTCGCCGTCCCGCGCGAACCGCACCCACGCCCCGTGCATCTCGTCCGCCAGTTCCTGCGGGGCGCCCTCGCCGGCCAGCTTGCGGGACTCGGGGACGTCTCCGGTGTCGAACACGAAGCCGAGCTCCAGGGCGTGGCAGGCGCCGAGGTCGGGGAGGGTGGAGGGCCAGGCGAACTCGTACACGTACGACGACCCGGGGCGGGCGTCGGCCAGGCGGTGCAAGGGCCGGCGCAGCAGGTGGTCGGTGACCATCTGGCCGACGATCTCGGCGGTGCCGGCCTCCGGGTGCAGGGCGCGGTAGCCGCGGGGCACGTCGGCACCGACGTGGCAGCGGGCCATGGCCCCGGCGAGGGCGACCGCGCCGAGCCGGTCGACGCGTTCCAGGAGCCCGCCCGGCACCAGCCACAGCCGGTACTCGTCGCGGGTCCAGCCCGTCATCAGGTCGATGCCGGACGCGGCGTCACCCTTCGTGAGCGCCTCGAGGGGATCGCGGGGGACGATGTCGCCGTCGACGACGATCCCGAAGGCCGGCCCGCCCACCACGGGGCTGCTGAGTCTGCCCACCTCGGCCTGGGTGCGCAGGAGCAGCTCGCGGTCGACGTCGGCGAACGCGGCCGCGGTGGCGGGGATCTTCAGCCGGGCGGCCATACGGCGCACCATCCGCCGTACCTTGTCCCGCTCGGCGGCCTCGGGCGGCCCGCTCTGCAGGACGGCCCGCCGGACCAGGCCCTGGGCCTGCGGGGCGGCGAGCAGGGCGCCGATGCTGATGGCTCCGGCGGACTGGCCGAAGAGAGTGATGCGGTCCGGGTCGCCGCCGAAGGCCTCGATGGAGGCGTGCACCAACCGCAGGGCGGTGAGCTGGTCGCGCAGGCCGGCGTTGGCGGGGGCGTCCGGGAAGAGGCCGTAGCCCTCGACGCCCAGCCGGTAGTTGATCGAGACGAGGACGACGCCGTCCCGGGCGAAGGTGTACCCGTCGTACACGGGCACACCGGACGAGCCTCGGGTGAGGGCGCCGCCGTGGAACCAGACCATGACCGGAAGCCGGGCCCCGCGGCCCGGCTCGGGCGTCCACACGTTCAGGTTGAGGCAGTCGTCGCCGGGCACGACCGGGTCGGACAGATACTGTGCGAAGGCCTCGGAGTACGGCGGTTTCGGCGCGGTCGGCCCGAACGCGACGGCGTCGCGCACACCGTCCCAGGGTTCCGGCGGCACGGGCGGGCGGAACCGGCGCGGGCCGAACGGGGGCGCTGCGTAGGGGATGCCCCGGAACACCGCGACGCCGCGTTCGTACCGGCCTCGTACGGCACCGTACGGCGTGCTCACCACGGGGTCTGCCTGGACTGCCGTCATACGTCCACCAGCCTCCTCACCGCGCTCGTGCACCGTGAAGATCAGAGCAACTCATTGTGGCCCGATATTCCGGCGCACGAGCGGGTATGGCGGCCATTCGGCGTACGGGCGGCTACTTGGCGTACATCAGGGCACCGAAGCCCAGCTGGTCGAAGCCGCCGCTGGTGGAGCCGTAGTCACCGCCGCCGCCCTCGGGGGCGACCGAGAAGCACATCTGGGAGATGTACCTGTCGTCGAGGTACAGGCGGCGGTTGTAGTGGTAGTGGAGCATGGCCCAGACGGGTCGGACCTGGCCGCGGCTGCCGGAGCCGATCACCGTCTGTGACTGCTGGGCGCAGTTCTGGCCGCTGCCCCAGGTGTAGGTGGTGTAGGGCACGTTCATGCCCAGGTTGTACTTGGCAACGTACTGGGCGGCCTTCATGAACCGGCGGCCGTCGTAGGAGTACAGGTCGTCGCCCTGGTTCCAGGCCATCTCGCACAGGGCGCCCATCTGGCCCATGCCCATGACGGTGTGGCCCTGGTCGCGGCCGGACTCCTGCCACTGGCCGAGGTCGTAGCCCTCGACGTTGCCGTACAGGAACGGCACCGCGCGCTGGATCTGGCCGTTGCCGCCGCCGCTCTTGAAGTAGTTGACGGCCTGGTCGTACTTGGCGCCGTCGTCGCACAGGATCCCGATGGCCATGATCGAGGCCATGTTGCACAGGTCCCAGTTGGCCCAGTAGTTGGTGATGCAGGCGTCGTTGTGCTCGCGCAGGAACCGGTCGTTCAGCGGGTAGAAGACGTTGAGCATCATCGTCTTGAACCGGCCCAGGTCGAACCCCGCGTAGCCGCGCATGAGCTCGGCGGCGTTCGCGAACTGCCAGCCGTAGAGGCCGGCGGCGAGGTACCGGTCGGCGTTGCCGGTGATCTCGGTGAGCGTGGACGACCAGGCGTTGAGGATGCGCACGGCGCAGTCGCCGTTGGCGGCGGTGCCGCCCACGTGCCAGCGCAGCGCGTTCTGGTAGGCGGCGTGGATGTCGTTGTAGAGCTGGGGGTAGTTCTGGCCGTCGCCGCCGCGGATGATCGTGGCCGTGGGGCGGGGCGTCCAGGTGGACTGCGAGTGGGAGTTGGCGGTCAGCCGGTTCCAGCCGGACAGCCAGGGGTCGGTGCCCGCGGCGACCCTGACCTTGGCCCGGTTGATGTCGCCGGCGTTGTGCAGCATGCCGGGGTGGGTGAAGGTCGCGGGGGCCGCGTCCGCCGTGGTGGCGGTGACCGCCGTGGTGACGGCAGATGCAGTACCCAGCGCGACGGCCGCGGTGAGGCCGCCGGCGGTCTTCAGCAGACCGCGGCGGCTCAACTCGGCGGAGGGAAGGTGCTGGTGGGGGGAAGTGCGGCTCATGGTCGTGCACTCCAATCCGTGGGGGGATCAGTCGGTGGTGATGCTCACCTCGTCGAACTCGGCGGTGCAGCGGGCCAGTTGGTCGCGTGAGCAGACCACGAGGCCCACGTAGTAGGGGGCGTCACCGAACCCGGGGATCTCGCCGGTGGCGAGGGTGGTCCAGGTGGCGCCGTCATCGGTGGACAGGGCTGCGGTGAAGGCGTTCCCGACGCGCTTCAGCCGCAGCAGGGAGGGAAGGGTGGCGGGCCCGTTCCCGGTGAACGTCGACCGTCCGGCGACGGTCGTGCGCAGCATGAGCTGCGCGGTGGTGCCGCCGGTGACGATGGCCACGGCGGCCTGGTCGAACGGCGACAGCGACTTGGCCATCAGCAGTCCCACCCGGTCGGCACTCGCGCCCGTGCGGGAGACGAGCCGGGCGGTGATCTCGCAGTCGCCGCTGACGGGCCGTCGTACAAACTGCCCGGTCATCCCCTGGTTGTTGACGGTCAGGTCGACGCCCGCACCGCGTACGGTGAAGGTGCCGTCGGCGTGGGACGTGCTGCCCGGGGTGCGGATCGCGGCCACACCGAAGGTGGCGAAGTCCCGTTCGTCGAGGACCACATCGCCCAGATCCCCGTACGTCCAGGGGGCCGGTGGCGGCGTGCCGACCGTCAGGGTGAGCGTTCCCGTACCGTCGCCCGCCGCGTTGCCCGCGGTGGTGGTGACGGTGAACTCGCCGGTCTCGTTGGGCGTTCCGGTGATCAGGCCGGTGCGCCGGTCGAGGCGAAGGCCGTCGGGCAGCCCGTCCGCGGTGAACCGTACGGGCTCGTGCGAGCCTCGCAGGACGTGCCGGAAGGCGACGCCCTTGTTCGCGAACGCGGGTGCGGCCGAGGTCAGTTGGGGCGCGCTGGGAGTCGGCATCCGCGCGGAGGTCGGGTCGGAGAGCGGGCCGCGGCCGGCGCAGTTCGTCTTCGCGACGACGTAGTGGTACGTCGTCCCGGGCGTGCCGGTGGCGTCGGCGTACCGCACCCGGGTGCCGAAGCCGACCGGGCCGACGCCGGTGGCGATCGTCTCGAAGGGGCCGTCGGCGGAGGTGGAGCGCAGCACCTTGTAGCGGGCGGAGTGGTCCGGGTCGGTCCAGGCGAGTTCGACGGCGTCGGCTCCGGCGGAGGCCGTGAGGCCGGTCGCGGTGCGGGCGGGGCGTGGCACGGACCAGACCTCGCCGGAGGTCCTGGAGGTCACGCAGACGTTGTCGAAGGCGCCGGTGCCGGTCTCGGCGTACTCCGCGTCGACGCCGAGGCAGGAGGTGAGGACCAGGCCCGCGTACACGGTGTGCCCCAACTCGACCTCGGTGGAGCCGACTTCGGTCCAGCGGATGCCGTCCGGGGAGATGGCGCCGGTGCAGCGGCGGCCCCTGCGGGTGACCCGCACCCAGTACGGGGCCCGCAGCCGGTAGCCGTCGCCCGCGCCCTCGACATAGGGGGCTTCCAGCGGGGTCGCCGACTCGGGCAGCGCTCCGAGGTCGGAGATCGGGAAGGCGGCCGAGCTGGTGATCGCCGTCTGCTGCGACGGCGGCACGGGCGTGCTGCCGGTGCCGGACACGGATGCCCCGGCCTTCGGGCGTACGCTCCACACGCCGCTCCAGGTGTGCAGCGGCAGCCCCTGGATCAGCATCGAGGCGTGCGCGGCGTCCGGGTCGAGGGAGTCGCGCAGCGTGACGCCGATCTTGGAGTACTGCGAGCTGAGCGGGAAGACGACCCGCGCGGTGATCGCACCGTCGCCGGGCAGCCGGAGGTGGGCGACGCGGTAGGTGTCGGCGGTGCCGCTCGCCTCCAGGACGAACCGTTCGCCGTCGAAGGCGGCGGAGCCGGGGATCTTCACCGCGCCGAGGTCCTGGGTGGACCAGGGCTCGGGGAGACCGGCGGTGAGGGCGGTCGGGAGCGAATCGGTGCTGCTGCCCTGGGAGTTGGCGGCGGTGACGGTGTAGTAGTACGTCCGTCCCGCGTTGACGTCGGTGTCCTTGTACGTCGGCTTGTCGACGCCGGAGGCGATCTCCTCGTACGGGCCCTCCAGGCGGGTGGCCCGGCGGACGGTGTACGTCCTCGCCCAGGCGGACGGCAGCCAGGACACGGTGACGGAGCTGCCGTCGCCGGTCGCGGTGAGGCCGGCGGGAGCCGTCGGCGCGGTGGGTGCGGCGGCCGTCGTCCCGGCATGGGTGACGGTGCCCCAGCCCGGGTGGTCCTCCTGGTAGCCCTCGACCACGCCCGTCCCGCCGGTGCCCCGCAAGACGACCTTCTCGGTGTAGGGGGCCTGCCTGCCGAGCCGGCCGGCGTAGTGGGCGTACGCCATCTCCCACACGGGCCGCCATGCTCCGCGCTGCCGGTCGGACACGGCCGTCTTGATGTACTTGCCGGTGCGGTCGAGGTCGGCAGTGAAGGGGACCGAGTTGTCACCGAGGTTGTAGCGGCCGAAGTACTCGAAGTTGGCGAGGATCCGGTCGTCGGCGAAGCCGTACAGGTCGACGCCCTGCTGCCAGGCGACCTCGGCGGCGTCGGCGAGCAGACCGACGGCGAGTTGCTCGTGGGCCTGGTCTCGGCCGGACTCCTGGCCCTGGCCGGCGGCGGTGACGATGCGGTGCGGGACCGAGCCGTTGCCCGAGCCGGCGGCGGCGAAGCGCAGCGCGTCCTCGAACATCACCGGGTTGTCGCAGAAGACGGCGATGGCGAGGATGGTGCGCAGCGCCGCGACGTCCCAGTTGCCGTTGGCGTAGAGGCAGTAGCCGGACAGGGCCGGGTACCAGACGTCGGTGAAGGAGCGCTCGCAGCGGCGTATCGACTCCTCGGGCCAGCCGTCGTAGCCGGTGTGGCGGAGGATCTCGGCGGCGTTGACGAACTTGAAGCCCTGGATTCCGGCGCCCAGTTGACCGTCGGCTCCGGTGATTCCGGTGAGGGAGGCCGACCATGCGTCCAGGATGTCGCGGGCCTTGTCGGCGTGGCGTGCATCGCCGGTGATCGCCCACATGAGGGCGTTCTGGTAGGCGGCGGCCGCGTCGGTGGCGGCCTGGCTGGTGTTGTCGGTGGGGCCGCGGCCCCAGGTGGTGATCTGGCCGGTGTTGCGGACGGCGTAACTGTGCTGGGAGCGGGAGTCGGCGGCCAGCGCGGCGAAGCCGGCGGCGATCGGGGCGCGGCCTTCCGCGACCGCCGACTTCATGCGGGCCAGGTCGGCGGCGCCGTGCAGCAGCCCGGGGTGGGTGAAGGCCCGGAGCCGGGCCTGCTTGGCGTCCTGGGCCCACGCCGGCGCCGCGGAGGCGGACAGCAGGCCGCCGCCGGCCGCGGCCACCAGGGCGGCCGTACCGAGGAAGGACCGTCTGCTGAGGGGGAACACGGGTGACACGGGTGACTCCAAGGTGGTTCTGAGGGGCCGCATCACGCTTGCTGGACGGTGAGCGTGAGGGTCTGGGTGGCGGTGCCCGCGCGAGGGATGAGGAATGCGGGAGGTCACTTGAGGCCGGAGGTGGACATACCGGCGACGAAGCCGCGCTGGGCGATCAGGAAGATCAGCAGGATCGGGACGACGTACATCACGGAGCCGGCGGCCTGGAGGTTGGTCACGGGTTGGCCTCCCGTGGTGACGTAGCTGGTCATCACGGCGACGGCGAGCGTGGTGCGGTCGGTGGACAGCAGCAACTGCGGGGCGATGTAGTCGCCCCAGGTCCAGGTGAAGGCGATCACGAAGCTCGCTGACAGGACGGGCCAGGACTGCGGCAGGAAGATCCGCCAGAAGATCTGTGCGTAGCCGCAGCCGTCGACGATCGCGGCCTCCTCCAGCTCGCGGGGCAGGCCCGCGAAGAACTGCCGGAAGAGGAAGACCAGGTACGGGGCGGCGGACAGGCCCCACAGCACCCACGGCCAGTACGTGTCGACCATGCCGAGCTTGGCGAAGATCAGGTACGTCGGCAGCAGGGTGATCATCTGCGGCAGCATCATCGAGCCGATCAGGATGCCGAACAACGTCTTCTTGCCGGGCGCGTCCAGCCGGGCGAAGCCGTAGCCGACCCAGGCCGAGCTGAGGGTGACGAGGACGGCGTAGATCAGGGCGATGATCAGGGAGTTGCGGGCGTATCCGAGGAAGTCGATGAGCTTGTAGGCGTCGGCGAAGTTGTGCCACTGGAAGACCTCGGGCACCCAGTGCACGGGCGCGGCGGCCGTTTCGGCCGAGGTCTTCAGACCGGTGAGGACCAGCCAGCCGAAGGGGCCGAGGAACAGCCCGGTGACGACGACGAGGACCGTGTAGAGGACGAGGCGGTTGACGCGTATCCGCACGCGGACCGGCGGCTTGGGGTTCAGGCTGGTGGCGGTCACTTCTTCGCCTCCGGGTCGACGTTGTAGAACACCACGCCGGACGTGAACTTGAAGATGAGGCCGGTCGCGATGAGGATCAGGGCGAAGAGCACCCACAGCAGTGCCGAGGCGTAGCCGTAGCGGCCGAGCGCGAAGTACTGCGCGAACACATGGATCATGTACAGGTAGTTGGACTGCGGCACCGTGGTGGTGCCGGCCGTGCTGGCAATCGGCGCCAGCAGCAGCGGCATGATGGTCTGCACCGAGGCGATCACCCCGGTCACCGTCTGGAAGAGCAGGACCGGCGACAGCAGCGGCACGGTGATGCTGCGGAAGGTCCGCCAGGCGCTCGCGCCGTCGATACGGGCCGCCTCGTGGAGCTCGCGGGGGACGTCCTGGAGCCCGGCCAGCGAGATGATCATGATGTTTCCGGCGCCCCAGAGCACCGTCATGATGAGCACGTAGCGGGCGTAGGGGTCGGCGAGCCAGCCGAGGGCGTCGAAACCGAAGAGGGTCAGAACGCCGTTGGTGGCACCGGCGTTCTGGTCGAAGAGGTTCTTGAAGGCGATGCCCGCGCCGACCGGAGGCACCACGGCCGGCAGATAGAGCAGGGTGCGGAACACACCGCGCGCCTTGAGCGGCCGGTTGACCAGGACGGCGAGCCCGAGCCCGGCGACGATCGACAGCGGCACCGAGGTCACCGCGAACAGGCCGGCGCGGCGCAGGGCGTCCCAGGTCACCGAATCGTTCAGCAGCTCGCGGTAGTTGCCGAGCCCGACGTAGTGCCAGTTCGGCGAGATGCCGTCGAACGTGGTGAAGCTCAGCCACAGCGCGTACGCCATGGGCACGATGGTCAGCAGCAGGAACCCGATGATCCACGGCGAGGTGAACATGTAGAACGCCCGGTGCCTGCGCGTGGTCATCGAGGACCGCGGCCGGTCGGCGGCCGGCCCCCGGCCGGCGCTCGCGGTCGAGCGAGGCCGGTCCGCGACCGAGGAGATCTGGTCGACCGTCATCCCACTTGCTCCTTACCGCGCTTGAGCTGCTCGTTGATGGCCGAGTTCAGTCGTCCCGCGAGAGTGTCGACGGAGATGTCGCCCTTCATCGCGGCCGGGGCGGCCTGGTTGAAGAGGGCCTCGAACGAGTCCCCCGTGGTGTAGGGGGAGAAGGCGACCACCGAGAAGTGCTCGAGCTCGTTCTCCTGCACCTTCAGCACCCGCTTCTGGTAGTCCTCCTGGGCCGGCATCAGCGACCGCAGCGACTTCAGGGTGGGGATGCCCCAGCCGCCGGAGGCGCGGGACTTGGCCGGCGCCTCGCCGAAGTACCACTCGAAGATCCGCCACGCGGCGTCCTTGTTCCTCGCCTTCCGCGGCATCCACATGCCGGTACCGCCCTGGCAGGAGCTGATGCGCGGGCCGCCCTCGAAGACCGGTGCGGGGGCGAGGCGGGACACCTCCGCCAGCTTCCTGTCGGTGTTGATCAGGCCGCCCATCCAGTAACCGGCGTTCGACATGGCGATCCGGCCGGCCTGGTAGGTCGGCCCGTCCCAGCCGTTGGGGTCGGGCTGGATGGCGCTCGGCCCGACCTTGGTCCTGCAGTACTCGATGTACCAGCCCAGCGCCTTGCGGGCCTCGGGGGTGGTGAAGTCGACCCGGGAGAAGTCGTCGCTGAAGAGGCTGCCTCCGGCGGCCGCCGTCATGCTCGCCAGCAGCGTGCCCTTGGTCAGGCCGTTGTAGCTGCCGCCGAAGACGGTCGTCTGGCCCTTCGAGCGCTGGACGAGGCGCCCCGCGTTGTCCAGCCACTCCTCGTACGTGATCGGCTCGAGCTCGGCCGGGTAGTCGACGCCCTTCTCGTCGAAGGCCGACGTGTTGTACCAGAACATGGAGTCCTGGGAGAAGTCCTTCGCCATGCCGTAGCGCGGGCCCTTGCCCTGCGTCTTCCCGTCGTAGCGCCACAGGTCGTTGACCGGGTCCAGGTCATCGAGCCTGAGGACGCTGCTCTTGGCGAAGTAGGGATCCAGCTCCTGCATCACGTCCCGTGCCGCGAAGTACGCGGCGTCCGTGGCGCCGACCGCGCGCACCAGGTCGGGCGGGTTGCCGGCGGTGAGCATCGCGATCAGCTTGGTGATGTCGAAGTCCACCCGGATGATCGTGATGCCGGTGTCCTTCTGGGCCTGCTTGACCAGTTCAGGCGTGATGTCGTCGGGCTTGACCATCATGGTGACGGTCTCTCCCGAGCTGCGGCCCCCGGTGGACACCTGCATGGCACAGCCGCTCAACGCCGCGGCGCCGCCCAGGGCACCGCCGGCCGAGAGGCCGAGAAAGCGGCGGCGACTCAGGGGGGCACCGGCCTGTGGGTGTCGCATGAGCGCACCACCTCCTGCTCTGTCCGTTCGGGATGTCGACCATCGATCCGTGCGTTGGCCGAGATCCGGCCGTTCGGCAACCGGTTGTCGTAGGGTTGGGGCAGAGCTTCTTGCGGTCCGGAAACGGCGTCAAGAGCCTTGACGAACTTTCGAAAAGACTGTGTAACCTCGGCTTCACGGTCGGCGAAGGCCTGCGAACCGCAGGAAACAGGGCCTGATCAGCGCAGTCCGCGGCAAAGGGGCGACCGATTCTGGTCCTCCTGGCGGGAACCGGTTGCCATCGCAGACCCACCGCAGACCACAGCCCACCGCCGACCCACGACCTCCTACGCCGGCGACCCTCCTGACCGCCGCCCCGCCGAAACCTCCGGAAAGCCTGGAAACCGATTTCGGAGGGCGGTCCGCAGCGTAGGTAGCCCGAGCACGGTCGCCGCCTGCGACGTCCGGAAATCCGCTCCCCATCCAGGTGATTGACCGGCCCTTCCCGCAGATCTACGGTAGAAGGCGCTTTCTGAAAATGTTTCCACCCATTGTCTCAGGAGAGCCATGCCCAGCCCGCTCCCGCCGAGGGCCGTGTTCGCGATGGATCCGGTGCACCTCCCCCTGCTCTTCCCGCCACCGCTGATGACCCGGCTGAGGCAGACGTCCGAGCTCGACCCGGCGCTCGTCGTACGGGACTTCACCGACCCGGCGGGGGCCGAGATCCTCGCCCGCACCGAGGTGCTGATCACCGGCTGGGGCTGCCCCCACCTCGACGCCGACGTCCTCATCGCCGCACCCAAGCTGCGTGCGGTACTGCACGCGGCGGGCTCGGTTCGCTCGCTGGTCGGGGACGCGCTGTGGAAGGCCGGAGTCGTGGTGTCCAGCGCGGTGACCGGCAACGCGCTGCCGGTCGCGGAGTACACACTGGCCATGATCCTGCTCGCCGGGAAGGACGCCTTCGCCTTCCGGGAGCGCTTCCGTTCCACGCACTCCTATCCGACGCCCGGCGAGACGGCCACGACCGGCAACGTGGGCCGGCGGGTCGGCGTCATCGGCGCCTCGCGGGTCGGCCGGCGGTTGCTGGAACTGTTGCGGCCGTTCGACTTCACGGTGCTGCTGCACGACCCGTACGTCAGTGCCGCGGAGGCCGCCGAGCTCGGTGCCGAACTGCTGTCGCTGGAGGACCTGCTGCGGCACAGCGACATCGTCAGCCTGCACGCGCCGGACATCCCGGAGACGTACCGGATGCTCGACGGGGACCGGCTCGGCCTGATCCGGGACGGAGGCGTGCTGATCAACACGTCGCGGGGGGCGTTGATCGATCCCGAGGCACTCACGGACGAGGTGGTTTCCGGGCGGCTGCACGCGGTGCTCGACGTGACCGAGCCGGAGCCGCTGCCTGCGGGCTCGCCGCTGTATCACCTGCCCAATGTGTTTCTCACGCCTCATATCGCCGGGTCGCTGGGGAACGAGCTGGAGCGGCTCGGGCGGATTGTGGTGGAGGAGTTGGAGCGGGTGGCGGGGGGCGCGCGGCTGGTGCATGAGGTGCGGTTCGCCGACCTGGGGCGAGTGGCTTGAGAGCCTGTGTCATATCCCCGGCCGGATCAGCGCGCGGCGTCATGGGGGTCCCCCGCGCGAGGTTGTTCGAGCGTGGGGGCGCGTGCGATCGCAAGGCGCCGGAGCGCCCTCGATGGGGGTGCCCCCGCGCGAGCCGAGCGAAGCTCGGTTCGAGCGTGGGGGAGGAG
>NZ_JOFS01000002.1 GCF_000719285.1 Streptomyces bicolor
GTGCGGGATTCGGGGTTGCGCGTGGTGACTTGGGGGCCGGGTGGGCAGGTGCTGTACGAGGTGGTGCGGTGAGTCTGCGACGGTGCCTCGGGAGGGTTACTCCCCCAGAGGGGGCACCCCCAGACGGGCTGAGTGCAGGCCGGCGTTCCAGGAGTCCCGTGAAGTGAAGCCTCAGCGCAGCGCGCTCCGCACCAACCGCGCCGCTCTGCGCACCCTCGGCCCCGCCACTCGCCGTACCACCGGTCGTACCAGCCTCGCCGTCACGCCCACCGGCTCCCATCGCAGCTGGAGGCGGCCGGGGCCTCGGCCCTCGGGTTCGACGGTTACGCGGTGTGGGGCTGTGGCGGAGTGGTAGTCGATGCGGGTCGTCAGGGTGGGGAAGGTCAGGGGGGCCAGGAGTACGGCCGTGTGGCGCAGGCCCTGGTGTTCGAGGCGGAGGAGGGGGTGGCGGATGCCGGCAAAGCCGTGGTGGGGGATGGGAGCCGTGGTCAGGTCCAGGTGGACGTGGCCCTCGAAGACGCCGGGGTGGACGGGGGTCAGGCGGAACGGGGTGGTGAGGCGGCGTCGGCCGGGGGTGAGGAGGAGGCTTGCGCGCTGGGGGCCCACCGGGAGGCGCAGGCCGGGGTCGTAGGTCCGGATCGTCAGGTCGATCGAGGCGCCGGGGCCCCGTGTGAGTTCCGTGATCTCGTGGCGGAACTGGGCGCTTGGGAACGGGCGGGTGTCCAACTCCAGGTCGGCGACGTCCAGTTCGCGGCGGGACCAGGCGGTCGTCGGAACGCTGTCGCCCCAGTACGGGTTGCCCTCCGCGTCCCGGCTCACCCGCCTCGGTGCCACGGCACGGCCCAAGCCCCTCGCCGCCACTCGGGCCTCGGTGAAGCGGCGTTCGCGGATCAGTTGGAGGACCACCCGTTCCGTGCGGGGGAGGCGGGCGTAGGCATGGTGAGACAGGGCCTCCAGGTAGGGGATCATGATGTCCGCGAAGGAGTTCAGCCACTGCTCGTCGCGGTACGGCAGGTCCCCGGCGTACATCCGGAAGTCGTGCTTGAGGAACTTGTAGTCCTTGTCCTCGCGCAGCGCCCCGTGCCCGCTCTCGGCGAGGAAGCCGTCGATCAGGCGCTGGACCCGGACGCGGTCGCGGACGTTGCCGAGTCTGTCGCGCTGGTTGGAGATCGATGCCCCGCCCCCGGTCGCGTACGGCGCGATGTGCCAGCGGTACACCGGCTCCGGGATGATCGTGAACTCCTTGGCCAGACAGTACGCCTGCGCCGTGAACAGCTGGTCCTCGTAGTGGACGCCCTCGGGGAAGCGGAGGTCGTGGCGGTCCAGGAAGGCACGGGCGTACATCTTGCTCGTCGACAGGTGCTCGAAGAGCAGCCGGGGCTCGGACTCGATGCCGGCCACCGTGCGCCGCTCGGCGACCAGGTGCGGCATCCACCTCGTCCGGCGTCCGCCGTCCTCCCGGATCCGCACGACCGCACCCATCGCGAAGTCGATCTCCCGCTCCCGGTGGGCCGACAGGAGCAACTCCACCGCGTTGTCGGTGAGTTCGTCGTCGCTGTCCAGGAACATCACGTACGGGGCTCGGGCGATCTCCAGGGCGCGGTTGCGCGGGGCGCTGCAGCCGCCGCTGTTCTCCGGGAGGCGGAGGTTGAGGATGCGGGGGTCCTCGGACGCCAGTCTCCCCGCCACCTGCGGGGTCTCGTCCGTGGAGTGGTCGTCGCTGATGATGATCTCGATATTGCGGTGGGTCTGGCGGCGCACCGACTCCACGGCCCTGGGCAGCCGTGCCGCGTCGTTGTGGACGATGACCGTCACCGTCACGTCCGGCGTCATACCGCCTCCCGGGGGCTCGGCGCCGGCGTGCGTTCCTCCAGCGGGATCACCGGCGGCAGCGCGTCCTCGCCCTCGCCCAGGAACACGCGGCGTACGACCCGTTCGGCGGCGCGTCCGTCGTCGTACTCGCAAAAGCGCCGGCGGAAGGCGGCCCGCGCCTTCGTGGCGCCCTCGTCGTGCCAGGCCTCGGTGGTGAGGATCTCGGTCAGTTCCCGCTGGGTGCGGGCCACCTGGCCCGGCGGCTCGGACATCAGGTCGAAGTAGACGCCGCGGGTGGTGCGGTACGTCTCCCAGTCGTCGGCGTGGATGACGATCGGCCGGTCGAGGTTGGCGTAGTCGAACATGATGGACGAGTAGTCCGTGAGCAGCGCGTCCGCGGCCAGGGCGAGGTCCTCGACGGGGTCGTAGGACGAGACGTCGATGATCCGGCCCGTGCGGCGCAGCGCGGTCAGGGGGGACGGCGTGCCGTCGTAGAAGTAGTGGCCGCGGACGAGGAGGACCGTGTCCTCGCCCAGGTGCTCGGCGAGCGTGGCGAGGTCGAGGCGGGGGGTCCAGCCGGCCTCGTAGTCGCGGTGGGTGGGGGCGTAGAGGATCGCTCGGTGGGTCGGGGGGATGCCCAGGCGGTCGCGGATCGCGCGGATGTCGGCCGCCGTGGCCGAGTAGTAGACGTCGTTGCGCGGATAGCCGTAGTCGAGGGAGACGAAGCGGGACGGGTACGCGCGCTCCCACATCCGGGTGGAGTGGCTGTTCGCCGAGATGCTGTAGTCCCATTTGTCGGCACGGGCCAGCAGGGCCTGGAAGTCGAGGCTCTTGGCCGCCGCCGGGAACTCCATCTGGTCCACGCCCATGCGCTTCAGCGGAGTGCCGTGGTGGGTCTGGAGGTGGACCGCCTCCGGGCGCTTCACGACGGCGTTGGGGAAGTTGACGTTGTTGACCAGGTACTTCGCCGTGGCCAGCACCTCACGGTAGCGGCGGGTGCCGGGGAGTACATGGTCCGTGTGGGGCGGCAGGAGCGGGGCGTTGTCGGGGGTCACCACCCACACCGGGTGGATCTGGGGGGCCAGTTCGGTGAGCTTGGCCGCGATCGCCGCCGGGTTGCAGGCGACACCGCGGTTCCAGTACGCCGCGAAGACGGCCAGGTCGGGGTCTACCGGGCGGGACAGGGCCTTGCGGTAGTGGTGGTCACCGAGGGCGGCGGTGATGCGGCGCCCTCGGGTTCGTACGGCCGACTTGGTCGCGCGGCGGGCCCGGTTGACCGCCTGGAACGCGCGGTACCTGGTGTAGGCATTCTCTTCGAGGAGGGCTTGGCGGATGGCCTCGGCGTCGGTGGGGGGACGGTGCTCGGGCGGGCGGTGACGGACGGCCGCTGCGCCGGCTCGGCGGAAGAACTCCCTGGCGACCGGGTCCGGCATGGGTGCGCGGGCGAAGGTGCGCAGGCAGTCCTGGACCATCACGTCGTACAGGACGGAGTGAGTTGCGTGGCGGAGTGCGGGAGGCGCCGTGCCGCGGTTCTCGGTGATGAGGGTGAAGAGCGTCTCGTAGCGGTCGACCAGGGTGTAGTTGTCCTCGGGGGTGACCGGCGGGAGGCTCTCGGGGCGCAGCTCGTGGTGTTCGTACGCCACTTGGTTCAGGGCGGCGACGCGGTCGGCGAGGAGGAGGGCGGCGTAGGCCGCGAACGGCTCGTCCGGGGTGGTGAGCCGGCGTTCGTGCGCCTGCCAGAAGGGGGTGCGCAGCGCGCGGTTGCCCAGGAGGGGCGTGATGCGCAGGGCGGTGCGGGCGATGTCGTCGAGCAGGTGGGCGGCGCGGCCCGCGCGGGCCAGGAGGGGGCCGTCCTCGGCGGGGAGGCCGGAGGTGTCCCAGGTGGAGCGGACGTGGTCGAAGAGGAGGACGTCCACGTCGTCCGGCAGCTCCGCGGCACGCTCGGCCACCATGCGCGGGGCGCCGGCGGGCAGACCGTCCTTGGCGTGCACGAAGTGCAGCCAGCGGCCGGAGGCCCGGGCCGCCCCCGCCGACCGGGCGGCGGCGTCGTCCGTGCCGTCCGGCAGGGGCAGCACCAGTATCTCCGGGGCGTACGCCCGGGCCGTCTCCTGCGCCCAGGCGCCGACCGCGGCCACGATCACCTCGACGTCGGGGTGGGGGTGCGCGGCCAGGGAGGCGAGGAGTCCGGTCAGGCGGTCCTGGGTGTTCGGCCCGTGGACGATGACGCTGAGTTCGGGCATCGCGGGGACACTCCTTCACCTTCGTCATCGCTGTCGCTACGGGGCACCCTGCTCGGCCATAGTGGCACTAATGGGGCGAAAGGGTGACCCGGGAATGCGCCTCACGAGGGATGGGCGGAAGGGGCGTATGCGTCTCACGAGGACGGGCGGAACAGGCGTACCTGTCTCAGGAGGACGGGCAGAACAGGCGTATGCGTCTCACGAGGGAACCGGGGCGGGCGCGGGCTTCGGCTTGGGCTTCGGGGCCGGCTTGGCCGCCTTGTCGCCCGTGAACGCCTCGTACTCCTTCAGCACCTCGTCCGTCGGCCCGTCCATGCGCAGCTCGCCGCGCTCCAGCCACAGCACGCGGTCGCAGGTGTCGCGGATCGACTTGTTGTTGTGGCTGACCAGGAACACCGTGCCCGCGTGCTTGCGCAGCTCGCGGATCCGGGCCTCGGAACGCTTCTGGAAGGAACGGTCACCGGTCGCCAGCGCCTCGTCGATCAGCAGGACGTCGTGGTCCTTGGCGGCGGCGATGGAGAAGCGCAGGCGGGCCGCCATGCCGGAGGAGTACGTGCGCATGGGAAGGGTGATGAAGTCGCCCTTCTCGTTGATGCCGGAGAAGTCGACGATCTCCTGGTAGCGCTGCTTGACCTGCTCGCGGGACATGCCCATGGCGAGGCCGCCGAGGAAGACGTTGCGCTCGCCGGTGAGGTCGTTCATCAGCGCCGCGTTGACGCCGAGCAGGGAGGGCTGGCCGTCGGTGTAGATGTGGCCGTTCTCCACCGGGAGCAGGCCCGCGACCGCCTTGAGCAGCGTCGACTTGCCGGAGCCGTTGGTGCCGATGAGGCCGATCGCCTCACCCCGGTACGCCACGAAGGACACGTTCTTGACGGCGTGCACCTTGCGTACGCCCGCCGCCTTCTCGGCCTGCTTGCGGCGCAGGATGCGGTTGAGGGCGGCGGTCGCGGAGCCGCGGCCGGCGCCCGTGCCGTTGACGCGGTAGACGATGTCGACGCCGTCGGCGATGACGGTGGGGATGGTGTCGTTCGGGTTCTCAGCCACGGCCGTACGTCTCCTCAGCCTTCCAGAAGTAGATGAAGCCGCCGACGCCGGCCAGCAGGGCCCAGCCCGTCGCGATGGCCCACACGTGCGGCGGGAGCTGGCTCGCGTGGAAGCTGTCGATGAGGGCGAAGCGCATCAGGTCGATGTAGACGGCGGCCGGGTTGGCCTGCAGGGCCGCGGTCACCCAGCTCGGCAGGTCCTTGCCGCTCGTGATGTGGCTGATGCTGAACATCACGCCCGACGCGTACATCCAGGTCCGCAGCACGAACGGCATCAGCTGGGCGATGTCCGGCGTCTTCGCGCCCATGCGCGCCATGACCATCGCCACGCCCGCGTTGAACGTGAACTGCAGCACCAGCGCCGGGATCGCCAGCACCCAGGACGCGGCCACCGGGATGCCGAAGCAGAGCAGGATGACGACCAGGGCGGCCATCGAGAACAGCAGCTGCTGGAGCTGCTGCAGGGCGAAGGAGATCGGCAGCGCGGCCCGGGGGAAGTGCAGTGCCCGCACGAGGCCCAGGTTCCCGGAGATCGCGCGGGTGCCGGCCATGATCGAGCTCTGCGTGAACGTCCAGACGAACACGCCCGTCACCAGGAACGGGATGTAGTCCTGCACGCCATGGCTCGTCCCGAGCAGCAGGCCGAAGATGAAGTAGTACACCGCCGCGTTCAGCAACGGCGTCATCACCTGCCACACCTGGCCGAGCTTGGCCTGGCTGTACTGCGCCGTGAGCTTGGCCGTGGCGAACGCGGTGATGAAGTGGCGGCGGGCCCACAGCTGGCGGATGTACTCGGGCAGGGAGGGGCGTGCACCACTGACCGCGAGACCGTGACGGGCGGCGAGGGCCGCGAGGTCATGGGTTTCGGGTGGGGTCGGGGTGGTGGGCGGTGTGTGGAGGGCCTGGGTCACATCCGCTGCTTTCGTTCGGGGGCGGGGTGGGGGGCGGGGGTGAGGGAGGCGTTGGGTGGTTCCTTACGCTTCTCTTCACCTTTCCTTACGTCGGGACGGGACCGTATCGTCGCAACGTGAGCGTAGGTCGAATGGACGTCGGAACGCAACCGTTTCGTCGTGACGTGATCGATATAACGGTGGTGTGCGGACGAGGTCGTATCGTCGTGACGTCGGCGACGCGGCGACGGCCCCGGTGACGGAGGCGTGGCGCCGGGGGCATGACCGCAGGTAGGCGGGGGCGGCAACGTAGGGACGGGACCGTATCGTCGTAACGCCCTATGCTGGTTCGCATGACGACCAACGCCGACCAGCCCCGGACGAGTCCGCGCCGCCGGACCCCCGCCGGTGCGGCCGTACTGCGCGAGGACGTGACGGAGGCCATTCGGGCGGCCGTCTTCGAGGAACTGGCGGCCGTCGGCTACGCGCGGATGTCGATAGAGGGCATCGCGCGCCGCGCGGGCGTCGGCAAGACGGCGGTGTACCGGCGCTGGCGTTCCAAGCTGCACCTGGTGCTGGACGTGGTGTCGGCGGTCGCCGTGATGGGGCTGCCCGTCCCCGACGCCGGCTCGTTGGAAGGGGACCTGCGTCAGCTGTACCAGGTGACCGCGCGTGCCCTGCGTCACCCCTTGGCCTCGCAGATCCTCCCCGACCTCCAGGCCGAGGCGGCCCGCAGTCCCGAGATCGCCGAGGCCGTGCAGAAGGCGCTGCGGGACGGGCAGGCGAGCGTTGCCAGCGGGATCGTGATGGCCGCGGAGAAGCGCGGCGAGGTGCGTCCGGGCATCGACGAGGAGCTGGCCCTCGACCTGATCTCGGGCCCCCTGTACTGGCGCTCCGTGGTGATCCGCAGCGCCAAGCTGCCCAAGGGCTATCTGGACGCGTTGGCCCGTGCCACCGCCCATGCCCTCAAGGCGTTGTGAGTGGCTCTGTCGCCGCAGAGCGACAGCGGGCACCGCAGGGTCCTGGCCGTGCCGGCGTATCTGAACGACGCGCGGCGCGGCTAGCCGCTCAGCCGCCGCGCGAGTTCCGCCAACTCCCCCACGCGCAGCACCCGTTCACCGAACCCCGGCAACGGCACATGCAGGGCCGCCGTCCACCGTTCCGGCACGGCGGCGATGCCGTACACCGCGCCGGCCAGTCCGCCGGTCACGGCGGCGACCGTGTCCGTGTCGCCGCCGAGGTCGATCGCGGCGCGTACGGCGTCCTCGTAGGAGGATGTGCCGCGCAGGGCCCAGACGGCGGAGCCGAGGCAGGGCCATACGGCTCCATTGAACTCGGTGGCCTGGTCAGGGTGCCAGTTCGGGGCGAGGACGACGGCGTAGCGGTCGCGGTGGTCGGGGTGGACGGCCGTGAGAGTGTCCGGGACGGCGGCGAGCGGGTCGGCTCCGGACAGGGCGACCCGCACCAGCTCGTGGAAGACGGCGGTGCCTTCCCATGCGGCCCGGTCCCCGTGGGTGAGGGCGGCGAGCCGGCGGGCCGCGTCCATGGTGACCTCGCGGCCGTAGCGGGCGAAGTGGACGGCGGAGGTGGCCGCCCGCATCAACGCGCCGTTCCCCGCCGCCCGTTGGCTCACCTGGAAGTGCAGCGCGGCGGCAGTATCCCAGGGATCGCCGCTGCTCAGTACGGCTTCCGTCTGCAAGCCGATGTCCTTCGGCCCGGCCGCCGCCCATCGCTGGAACCGCCGGAAGACGTCCGGGAGTTCGAGCCCGTCGCACTCGACCAGTGACTCGCCGACGAGTACGGCCATCTGCGTGTCGTCAGTCGCCTCACCCGGCTCCCAGCCACCGCCTCCGCACATCCCTCCCTGTCCCGGCTCCGCAAAGCGCGCCGAGAAGGCGTTCTCGGGGCCGAACTCGAAGGGCGCGCCCAGGGCGTCCCCCACGGCGGAGCCGATGACGGCGCCGAGGGCGCGCTCGTTGCCGAGGTGACGCTCGGTGCGGAGGGGCTCGGTCATCCCGCGAGGCTACGTCACCACCCCGCCGCCCAAGCACCAACAGCTGCCATCCGAACCGCGCAGGCACCCCCGCCCGCGCCGCGGCGTTCCGCCGGCAAGCCATCGCGGGAAGCGGACCGCGAGCGCTCGGCGTTCGAGGTGACCCGTGCCGATGCGCGGCGCTTCGCGGATGCCGTCGTCGGCCGGAACAGCGGCCCGCCGCACGGGCGGCAGGACATCCAGCGGGCCTTGGTACTCGGTCGCCGGCGGGAAGGACGCCCTGCTGTGCGCGGTGCGCGCCAGCGAGGGGCGGACGTTCGCCGTGGTGCGGTTCTCCCGTACCTTTCGGCGCTCGCTGAGCATCCTGAGATCGGACCAGGCCATGGTGGGCCGCTGCTTCACGGTGGTGTTCGAGGGGACGGCGGCCGCCCAGGCCGAGGCGGAGGTCATCGCGCACGACGCCGACGAAGGCTGCTCGGCAGTGGCCCGGTGAGCGATGTGCGACGGAGAGCTCAGTTCCGCGCCGCCTTGGGGTGCGACCGCACCCACCCCGCCCACGCCGACGTGATCATGTCCTGTACGTCGTGCTTGGCCTTCCAGCCCAGTTCGGCGGCGATGCGGTCGGCGGAGGCGACGACGCGGGCCGGGTCGCCGGGGCGGCGGGGCGTCACGGTCGGGGGGCGGTCGTAGCCGGTGATGGCGTTGATCATGTCGATCATCTCGCGGACCGAAACGCCCTCTCCGCGGCCGATGTTGAACGTGAGGTCGCGGCCCGGCGAGGCCTGGAGCGCGCGGGCCGCGGCCACGTGGGCCTCGGCCAGGTCGACGACGTGGATGTAGTCGCGGACGCAGGTGCCGTCGGGGGTCGGGTAGTCGTCGCCGAAGATGCGCGGGGGCGCGTTCTCCGTGAGCTTCTCGAAGACCATGGGGATGAGGTTGAAGATCCCGGCGTCGGCGAGTTCGGGTGCGGCCGCGCCCGCCACGTTGAAGTAGCGCAGCGACGCCGTGGACAGGCCCGTCGCGCGGCCCGTCGCCCGGACCAGCCACTCGCCGGCCAGCTTCGTCTCGCCGTACGGCGACATCGGCACGCACGGCGTCTCCTCCACGACCAGATCCACGTCCGGCATGCCGTACACCGCCGCCGAGGAGGAGAAGACGAAGGACCGTACGCGTGCCGCGGTCACCGCTTCCAGGAGGACGCGCAGGCCCTCGACGTTCTCCCGGTAGTAGTGCAGGGGAAGGTCGACCGACTCGCCGACCTGCTTCTTCGCCGCGAGATGGATGACACCGGTGATGCGGTGCGCCAACAGCGCGCGGGCGACGCGCTCGCTGTCCAGGGTCGAGCCGACCACCAGCGGCACGCCGTCGGGCACGCGCTCGAGGATGCCGGTGGACAGGTCGTCGTACACCACGGCGTGCTCACCCGCCTGGGCCATCGCCCGTACGACGTGCGCTCCGATGTAACCGGCGCCGCCGGTGATCAGCCAGGTCATGTGCGGGCGTCTCCTCGTCAGTGGGCCTGTGGTGGTCCGTAGTGGGCCTGTGGTGGTCCGTGGTGGGTGTCGGTGACGTCGTCGGTGTCGGTGACCGTGGTCGGTGTCAGTGACAGTGAAGCAGGCGGTGAAGTCTTGCGCGGACTACTGACGTAACGCCGCGTAAACCGGAGGCCACGCGTTGTGCCGGTGCGTCGTCGCTGTCCGGAATGGTCGGTCAATCGCCCGTCAAGCGGGACTTGGGGCCCGTGCCGGGAGGCGGCGGGAGTCGAGGTCCGGTTCACTCGCGGGCTGCGGCACTTCGGGGCCGGGCGAGTCGGTCGAGCGCCACAGGCGGGTGAAGGCGAGGGCGGCGGCCGCGGCCAGGAGTCCGTTGCGCAGGAGCATCAGGGCGCAGCCGGTCCGGCTGCTCGCCATGACCTCGTGGTAGAGGACGGGATAGACGACGGCGCTGACCGCGGTCGCCGCGACGATCAGCGCGGCCACCGGGCGCTGGACGGTCCGCCGGGAGGTCAGGCACACGGCGGCCAGGCCCAGCAGCCAGATCATGTACTGCGGGCTGATCACCCTGCTCGTGACGGTGAAGAGCAGCACGGCGGCCAGCGCGGCGTCGTACGGGGTCGCCTCGGTCCAGCGCCCTGTCCTGGCCCGGAACCGCCACAGCAGCAGGGCCGCGAAGGCGAGGGCCGTGAGGGCGAGGGAGACCTGGGCGACGGCGGCCACGTACGGGCCGGTGAACTCCATCGCGCCGTACTGGTAGCGCACCGTGCCCGGCCACCCGGCATGGGTCGCCAGGCCGAGCACCGTGCCGCCGAGGGACTCGATCTGGACGCCTCGGCCGCCCTGTTGGGTCAGGAAGGCGAGGGAATCGTCGAACGACATCCCGAGCAGCAGCAGGGCCGCCGCTCCCGACACGGCGCCCCAGATCCAGGTGGAGCGCGACGCACTCCCCTTCGGCGTCCCGATGAGTACCAGCGCCGGCCACACCTTCACCAGCGCGCCCAACGCCGCGAGCGCACCGCACGCACGCGTGGAGCGCTGCAACGTCAACAGGGCGATGACGGCGAAGGCCGTGACCTGGATGTCGTAGCGGGCGAACGGGATGTGCAGCAGGAGCGGCAGGCCGCCTGTCCAGAGCGCGGCGCCGCGCAGGGTGCGGCCGGGCCGCGTGCCCGCGCGTGTGAGCGCGACGGTGATGGCCGCGTCCGTGAGCACGGTGAGGGCGACGAACGCCTGGAAGTACGTCAACCCGGGCAGCAGCGAGGGGGACAGCAGCACCGGTCCGGCGCCGGGAGGGTACTGCCACAGCGGGTCGTGCGCCGGGAAGGCGCCCTGGGAGAGGGTGCCGTACCAGTGTCCGTACAGGCCCCACACCTCGCGCGCCACCCCGCCGGCGCCCAGCAGGGGGAGGGAGTTGTGGGCGAGCAGCCACAGCATGGCGGCGCGGCTGAGCAGCCAGACGGCCGCCAGCGCGCGGACCGGGCGGATGTGGCGGATGGGGCTGATAAGGCCAATGAGGCGTGAGTGGTTCATCACGGCGGATCGTAAGCCGGATGAATGCGATATCGAAGGTGATACGCCGTCAATGAGTAGTAAGGGTCTGTTAATAGCACAAAATCGGTCCCGTGATGTGCGCCGAACAGGAACAGAGGAGGGGCAGCCGCGCGCCAGGCGCGGCCACCGTCATCGCCGTCTGTGTCCCCATGATCGTCATGCTCGGGATCGGGCTGTGGGGGGTCGACCGGGCGGGCATGTGGCGGGACGAGGGGGTGACGTTCCAAGTCGCCCGGCGGTCGGTGCCGGAGATCTGGCGGCTGCTACGGAGCGCGGACGCCGTGCACGGGCTGTACTACCTGCTCATGCACGCGGTGCTCGACGTACACACGGACCAGCCCGGCGAGGTCGTCCTCCGGCTGCCCTCGGTACTCGGCGCGACCGCGGCCGCGGGGCTGGTCGCGGCGCTGGGAGCGCGGCTGGTGCGGCCCAGGGTGGGGCTGTGGGCCGGATCGCTGTTCGCGGTGACGCCGATGGTCGGGCACTACGCACAGGAGGGGCGGTCGTACGCACTGGTGGCGGCCGGGGTGGCGGGGGCGACGTTGCTGCTGGTGCGGCGGGTGTGGTGGGCGTACGGCCTCGTCCTCGGGGCCGCCTGTCTGCTGCACGAGCTGGCCGTGCTGGTGGTGTGTGCGCACGCCGTGACCCTGGCGGCGGGCCGGGCGTCGAGGCGGGTGTGGTTCGGGTGGGCGCGCGCGGTCGTCGGTGCGGGGATCGTCCTGCTGCCGCTGGTGGCCGTGTCGTGGGTGCAGGCCGGGCAGGTGGAGTGGCTGCCGGTGCCGGGGTGGGGGGCCGGCGAACGCCTCCTGCGGGGGTTCGTCGCCGGGCCGTCGGGGGTGGTGTTCGGGGCGTGCGTGCTGCTGATGGCGGTGGGGCTGGGGACGGGGCGCGTCGCGGTGGTCGCCCTGCCGCTGCTGGTGGTTCCGCCGGGGCTGCTCATCGCCGTGTCGCAGGTGCGGCCCATCTACGACGACCGGTATGTGCTGTACGCGCTCGCGGGGGCGCCGTTGCTCGTGGCGGCGGGGGCGGACCGGGTGGCCGCGCTCCTGGCACGCGAGCACCTGGACGCCGCCCTTCGTGCCCGCAACCCCGCCCGCCCACTGCGCCGTCCTCTGATCCCCCTGATCCCCCTGGCCGGCACCCTCGCCATCGCCCTCGCCTTCCTCCACCACCTCCCCCTCCACCGCCAGGACCGTTCCCCGACGCACCGCCCCGACAACCTCGCCGCCACCTCCGCGTTCGCCGCCCGGCACCTGCGTCCCGGCGACCTGGTGCTGTACCTGCCGTCGATCGGGCGGCGCTCGGCGCTCGCGTATCCGGAGGGGTTCCGGCGGGCCCGGGACATCGCGTTGCGGCAGTCCGGGCCGAGGTCGGGGACGCTGTACGGCCGTGAGGTGGGCGCCGAGGAACTGCGGCGCAGGCTCGACTCGGTCGACCGGGTCTGGGTCGTCGCCGAGCCGTACGCCCTGAACTCCCCCTGGTATCCGCGCAACCCCACCGAGCGCGCCAAGCTCGACATCGTGGCCGAGGAGTTCCGGCCCCTGCCCACCGGGCGGCACGACGCTCCGCTACGGCTGTACGTCCGCCGCCACCCCACGCACCACGCCGCGGGCGCTCCGCCTACGCCCCCTGCTCCGCCGACTCCTCCAGCGCAGCCGTCTCCTCCAGCGCAGCCGCGTCCAGAGCAGCCGTGAGCTGGTCCAGCCGTGCGCGCAGCTCGCGGATCTCGTCCACGTCGAAGCCCGTCGCACCGGCGATCCGGCGCGGCACCTGCAGGGCCCGCTCGCGCAGGGCGGCGCCCTCCTCGGTCAGCCGCACCTCCACCGAGCGCTCGTCGCGCGCGCTGCGCTCCCGGCGTACCAGACCCGCCGCCTCCAGCCGCTTGAGCAGCGGTGACAGCGTGCCGGAGTCCAGGCGCAGGTGTTCGCCCAGCTTCTTCACGGGCAGGTCGCCGTGCTCCCACAGCACCAGCATCACCAGGTACTGCGGGTAGGTGAGCCCCAGGTCCTTCAGGACCACGCGGTAGACGCCGCCGAAGGCGCGCGACGCGGCGTTCAGGGAGAAGCAGATCTGCTGGTCGAGGCGGAGCCAGTCGGCCGTGGGCGTGGTCGTCATGCCTCAAGGGTAACTCGTGCCCATCATTTAGTTGTGTGCAATTGAATTGTGTGCTCTACTGGTCTTCGTGCGGCGGCCGCCAACGGAGCCGTCGCAACGGGACTTGAGAGGGATGGTTTTCCATGGACGCGCTCTACACCGCTGTCGCCACCGCCACCCACGGCCGCGAGGGCCGCGCCGTCACCAACGACGGCAAGATCGACCTCGCGCTGGCCATGCCGGTGGAGCTGGGCGGCAACGGCCAGGGCACGAACCCGGAGCAGCTGTTCGCCGCCGGTTACGCCGCCTGCTTCGGCAGCGCCCTCGGCCTCGTCGGCCGCCAGGCCAAGGTCGACGTCTCCGACGCCGCCGTCACCGCCGAGGTCGGCATAGGCAAGCAGGGCGAGGGCTTCGGCCTAAAGGTGACGCTGCGCGTCGAGCTGCCCGACACCCTCGACGAAGCGACCGGCCGCAAGCTGGTCGAGCAGGCCCACCAGGTCTGCCCCTACTCCAACGCCACCCGCGGCAACATCGACGTCGACCTCGTCATCGAGTAACCCACCCGAACCGTCGGTCACCCGATCCGCGCCAGCACCTCCCCCGTCGCCCGGCTCCAGGCCACCACCACCGCCTCCTCCGGCACCCGCTTCCACCGCGTCAGCAGCAGCCAGCGCGCGTGGTGGCGCCGGGCGACGGCCGTGCGCTCCGCCCGGTTCGACGTGGGGGAGAGGTAGGCGCGGACATCGGCGAGCCGGCGTTCCCGTTCCCGCTCGTCCAGGGCGGGGTCGGGCCAGATCGGCGCGGCGAGGTTCGGCCCGTACCCGGGCAGGGAGCGAGGGGCGAAGTGCCCGTCGGCGATGACCACTTCGCCCTTCCCGACATGCCGCGCCACCCAGGCGTACGACGGCCACAGCGACGGCTGCTCCAGCCCGAACGGATCCAGCGCACGCGGCACCACCGCCCCGCCCTGCACGGTCAGGAACCCGACACAGGCCCCGGTGGCCGCGGCCCCGCCCAGTACCCGGCGTGCCCTGCCCCACGGCCGGGGCGCCGCCAGCTCCACGGCCAGCGCGAACTGCGGCGGCACGAGGGTGAGCCCGAGAATCCTGCCGTAGGTGTAGTGGCCGCTGACCCAGCCGTACGACACGAGCAGGCAGTCGAGGGCGAACAGCAGCACCAGCGGATCCCGCCAGGAGCCCCGCCGCCACCGCAGCCACAGCGCCGGCAGCCCCAGCAGTGCCAGCCAGAACTGGCCGAAGAGCTGCTCGTACAGCCGCCGGTGCATCCGGTCCACGCTGTCGTTCCCGGCCAGCGCGAACACATCGAAGTACGGCCAGCACCCGGCGACCAGCACCGCCGCCCCCGCCGTCACCCCCCACCGCACGGCCACGGCGCCCGTCCGCCGACGCCACCCCCGCTGCCACCCGGCCACGAACGCCACCGCCCCCAGCAGCGCGGCCGCCGCCGTGATCGGATGGATCAGCAGGATCAGCCCGTACAGCGCCCCGAGCCCCGCATACCCGGCGACCGCCGGCAGCCCGCTCGGCCCGACGTACCGAACCTGCCCCTGCGTCCGCGCCGGTCCCTCCCCCCGGGCCCGCGCCCCCGTCAGCGCCCACGCCCAGAACGTCAGCCCGATGGCGAACGCCGAGGGATAGCCCAGGTTGCCCGTCATCGACAGCAGGCTCAGATACCCGCTCCACCAGGCCCGCTCGGTGCCCCACAGCAGTGTCATCGCCGCCAGCGCGAGCACCGGCGCCCACGGCCGTGGCGTGAGCACCCGCACGAAGCGGCCGACGCCGGTCAGCAGCACCAGCAGGTTCACCGGCCCGGCCAGCCGTACCACCTCCCAGCCGCCCATCCCGGTCAGCCGGGCGAAGACACCCTGCGCGACGGCGTACGGCGAGTAGTACGGGCTGCCCACGCCCGGCAGGTCCGCCATCGGATGGCGCGGGTGGAGGAGGTCCGCCTCGAGGCGTTCGACGACCGCCGCGTGCTGGCCCGCGTCGCAGCACAGCGGCACGGCCCAGTACGCCAGTGACATCACCAGGAAGAACACGAACCCGAAGACCTGGTACGGCGTGGGACGCCAGAGGCGGCCGCCGCGCAGCGCTGTGGAACCACGCACCGCCCTTCGGCCGAGAGTGCTGACGGCCGCCTTTCCGACATGGGAGGTCGAGTGGGTTCGGGGCATTTGCCGTATGTTCCCGATGTCCCCGGCCGGGTCAACGGCATTGCCTCACATCACCACATCGAGTGAGCCCGGCTGAGCCCGCCACCGCGGGGACCGGCGAGCGTCCGTCAGCGACCTCTCGCCCGCCGGAGCGGGCACCCTCGCCACGCCGACCGGCCCCTCCGGCATCCGCTCACCCAGCATCACCATGCGCACGACCCGCTCGGCGGCGTGTCCGTCGTCGAACTCGCAGAACCGCTCCCGGAATCCGGCCCGCGCCCGCGCCGACTCCCCGTCCCGCCACGTCCCGGACGCGAACAGCCACGCCAACTCCCGGTAGGAGCCCGACACATGGCCCGGCGCGTCGGCCGTGATGTCGAAGTAGGCGCCCCGGCTCGCCGCGTACGCCCCCCAGTCGTCGGCGTGGATCACGATCGGCCGGTCCAGGTTGGCGTAGTCGAACATCAGGGCCGAGTAGTCGGTGACCAGGACGTCGGCGGCGAGCATCACATCCTCGACGTGCGGCTCGTCCGTCGCGTCGATCAGTACGCCCCGCCGGTGCAGATCCGCCAGGCCCATCCCGCGTGCCGTGCCCTTCGCCAGCGACGGGTGCAGCCGTACGACGAGCGTGTGGCCGGTGCCCAGATCCTCGGCGAACCGGGCGAGATCGATCCGGTCGACATGGCCGTCCCGGCGGTAGTCGCGACGGGTCGGCGCGTACAGCACGACGGTGTTCCCGGCGGGGACACCGAGCCGGGCACGGGCCGCCTCACCGGCCCCGGGACCGGCGTTGACCAGCACGTCGTTGCGCGGGCTCCCGGTCCTGAGCGACGTGAAGTGACAGGGACAGGCCCGCTCCCACACCAGCTCCGAGTGCCGGTTGGCCACCAGGCTGTAGTCCCAGCGGTCGGCCCGCCACAGCATCTTCGGCACGTCGAAACCGTGCCGGGCGCCGGGCTTGGCCAGCAGGTCGGCCGCCATGTACTTGAGCGGGGTGCCCAGGTGGGTGTGGAGGTGGATGCTGCCGGGGCGCTTGGCCAGGGTGCCGGGCCAGTTGACGTTGTTCACCCAGTACGTGGCCCGCGCCATGACCTCGTGATAGCGCCGGGAGCCCGGCGTCACGAAGTCGATGCCGGGCGGCAGCGCCTCCACCGCGTCCTCCTGGACGACCCACACACCCCTGATGTGCGGGGCGATCTCGCGGGCCTTGGCGTGGATCGCCGCCGGATCGCCGAGCACTCCCCGGTGCGTGAACGCCGAGTAGACGGCCAGGTGCGGATCGAGCGGCAGCCTGGAGTGCGCCGTGTACCAGGTCCTCCGGGCCCGCTCCGAGGCCGCCTGTGTCACCCGCCGCTTGCCGTTCCCCGCCCTCCTGCGCAGGTCACGCAGACCGCGAGCCACGGCATACGACGCATACGGCGCCGACGCCGGCAGCCGCATCTCCTTGCCGCGCCAGCCGTCCGGCGGCGTGAAGCCCTCCGGGACGTGCCGGGCGTGGAAGGAGCGGATCTCACGGTAGAAGTCCCCGCGGTCCCTCGGCATCACCCGGTCGTCGCGCGCGAGCACGAACAGCATGTGATCCAGGGCCCGTTCGAACAGCAGCGGGCGCGCCCACGCCAGGTCCGGGCGCTCCTCGAGGAACGCGAACAGGCCCTCGTACTGCGCGAAGATGTCGAAGTGCCGCCGCCCCGGCGTCTTGGTGATCGCGCCCTGCCGGCGCTGCCGGTACTCGACCCCGATCCGCTCCAGGCAGGCGATGCGGTCGGCCAGCACCATCGAGCGGTAGGTGACGGGCGCGTCCTCGTACAGGCCCGGGGCGTAGCTCAGCTCGTGCTTCAGGAAGAAGTCGCGGCGGTACGCCTTGTTCCAGGCGACCAGGAACAGGTGGAGGTACTCGGGGCGCTCGCGGATGCTGAAGGTGCCGGTACCGGCCGCGGCCAGCAGGTCCGCCGCCGTGCTGCGGCCGCCGCGGCCCCACCAGTGGGTGCGTACATGGTCGAAGACCAGGATGTCCGGGTCCCGGTTCGCCTCCAGGCGTGCCGCCACGGCGGCCAGCAGGCCCGGGGTGTAGGAGTCGTCGCTGTCGAGGAAGAGGACGTAGTCGCCGCTCGCCTCCTCCAGACCGGCGTTGCGGGCCCGGCCGAGGCCGACGTTCTCCGGCAGGTGCAGCACGCGCACGCGTGCGTCGCGGTCGGCGTAGGCGTCCAGGATGGCGGGGCAGCCGTCGGGGGAGCGGTCGTCGACGGCGATCACCTCGAGGTCCGTGAACGACTGCCCGAGCACCGAGTCCAGGCACTCCCGCAGGAACCCCTGCACCTTGAAGACGGGGACGATGATGCTGAAGCGGGGCACGTCAGTTCCTCACGAGGGTCGTCGCGGCGGGGGCGGGGATGCGCTCGGCGAGCGGGATCACCGGCGGGATCGCCTCGGGCGGCTCGCCCAGCAGCACCCGGCGTACGACGCGTTCGGCGGCGCGTCCGTCGTCGAACTGGCAGAACCGCTCCCGGAAGGCGGCCCGCAGCGCCTTGGCCTCCGCGTCCGCGTAACTGCCGTCCCGGAAGACGGCCGCGAGCTCGCCCGGCGTCCGCGCCACCCGCCCCGGCGGCGACTCCATCAGGTCGAAGTAGACGCCCCGCAGCTCCCGGTAGACGTCCCAGTCGTCGGCGTACACGACGATCGGCCGGTCCAGGTTGGCGTAGTCGAACATGATCGACGAGTAGTCGGTGATCAGCGCGTCGGCGGCCAGACACACGTCCTCGGAGGAGTGGTGCGCCGTGACGTCGATGATCCGGCCGGTGCCGCGCGCGGTGCCCTGGTCGTAGAAGTAGTGGGCGCGCAGCAGCACGACGTACTCGTCCCCGATCTCCTCGCACAACTCCTCCAGATCGAGGCTCGTCTCGAAGCCGGTGGCGTGGTCGCGGTGCGTGGGCGCGTAGAGCAGGGCCTTCTTGCCCTCGGGGACGCCGAGTTCGCGCCGGACGCGGGCGACGTCGGCGGCGGTCGCCGTGTAGTAGACGTCGTTGCGCGGATAGCCGTACTCCAGCACCTCGTGCGCGCACGGGTACGCGCTCTCCCACATCTGAGTGGAGTGCCGGTTGGAGGTGACGTTGTAGTCCCAGCGGTCGACTCGGGCCAGCAGCTTGGCGATGCTGCCGGTCGCCGCGGCCACCACGGGGTACGTCGACTGGTCGGCGCCCATCTTCTTCAGCGGGGTGCCGTGCTGGGTCGACAGATGGACGCTGCCCCTGCGCTTGACCACCGCGTCCGCGAAGTTGGCGTTGTTGATCAGGTACTTGGCGCGGGCGAGCACGTCCCAGTACTTGCGGCTGCCGATGACCGCGTACTCCACGTCCTTCGGCAGCGTGTGCGCCTGGTCCGCCTCGACCAGGAACACCGAGCGCAGGTGCGGGGCCAGTTCGCGCGCCTTGGCGTGGATCGCGGCCGGGTTGCAGAGGTAGCCGCGGCCCCAGTACGCGCAGTACACGGCGAGGTTCTTGTCCAGGCGCCGGTGCAGCTGGAGCCGGTAGCGCAGCCGCGTGCCCAGCCCGCGCGGACGCGGCACCCCGGCCGCCGCCCGCGCCGCCTGGTTGGCCCAGCGCAGCGCCCGGAACGCCCCGTACGCCCCCGCCGCCAGCAGCCGGTGCTGCACACCCAGGCTGCCGCCAGGCACCCGGAACCCGGCGGGGCGGTGCCGCCGGTAGAGCCCGCTCGCCCGGCGGAAGAAGGCACGCCGCCCGCGCGGCAGCCGTCGCGGATGCGCGGCCGTCTTCAGTACGGCGTCGAAGAGCTGCTCGAACAGCGCCGCGAACCGCTCCCCGGACAGCCCCTGCCCGGCCGCCCGCGTCAGCACCAGCTCGGCCTGGTCCAGCAGCTCGAGGTGGTGCTCGCCCGGCAGGCCCAGCCGGCTGCCCTGCCGCCGCAGCAGATGCCGTACGACGACCTGGCGCAGCACCGCGACGCGCTCTGCGCTCAACGCGACCAGGCCGCCGAAGCCGACATCGGTGAAGTGGCCGTCAGGGAAGGCGAGTTGCTGCTCGGTGAGGAAGGCCCGGCGGTAGGCCGCGCTCCAGGCCGGCAGCTGGACGCCCGTCAGCTGCGGCGCCCGCTCCGGCGGGAAGACCCCGTCCGGAGCCCGGGCCAGCAGTGGCGCGGCCGGGTTGGTCGGCTCGCCCACCCACCACGGGGTCCGCTCGTGCTCGAAGTGCAGGACGTCCACGTCACCGGGCTCGCCCAGCCGCGCGGCCAGCGCCGCCAGCGCGCCCGGCACCAGCACGTCGTCACCGTCCAGGAACAGCAGCCACGCACCGATCGCCGCCCGCATCCCGGCGTTGCGCGCCCCGGCCCGCCCGGCCGCCGGCGGCGAGTGCACGGGCGCCACCCGGCAGTCGCGCCGGGCGTACTCGGCCGCGACGTCCGACGCCGGGCAGTCGGGGCCGTCGCAGACCGGGACCAGCTCGAAGTCGCCGAAGGACTGGGCGAGGACCGAGTCCAGCGCCAGGGACAGCCGGCCCGCGACCCCATGGGACGGAACGATGATGCTGAAGCGGGGCATACTGCTCTCTCCGTCGTGGTTCAGGCGGCCGGGTTCCTGAGGAGGCCGAGCCGGCCTCAGATGCGAACTCCTCTTCCGTGAGAACGGCGTTCAGCGGCTCTCGGGGACGGAATCGGGTGGCGATGGCCCAGTGGCACCCCGGGCGGGGCGCCGGTCTCGCCCAGCACCACATGGCGTACGACCCGCTCGGCGGCGCGTCCGTCGTCGTACGGGCAGAAGCGCGTCCGGAACGCCGCCCGCAGCTGGGCGGAGCGCGAGCCGCACCAGTGGCCGGTGGCGAAGATGTCGATCAGCTCGTCCTCAGTGCGCGACACCGCGCCCGGCGGGAAGGACCGCACGTCGAAGTAGGTGCCGCGGGCCGCCTCGTAGACCTCCTGGTCATCGGCGTGGATCACGATCGGCCGGTCCAGGCCGGCGTAGTCGAACATGATCGCCGAATAGTCGGTGACCAGGGCGTCCGAGGCGAGGCACAGCGACTCGACGCTCGGGTGGTCGGTGACGTCGATGACCTGGTCGCTGGTCGCGGTGAGCGGGCCGGCGTGGCGGGGGTGGGCGCGGGCCAGGATGATGTGGCGCGGGCCCAGGCGGCGGGTGACGCGGTGCAGGTCGAGGGGGCTGCGCTGGGTGCGGCGGTAGTCGCGGTGGGTGGGGGCGTAGAGGATCACGACGGCGCCCTCGGGGATGCCGAGGCACTCGCGGATCCGGGTCACGTCCGCCGAGGTCGCCTGCTGGAAGACGTCGTTGCGGGGACTGCCGTACTCCAGGGTCGTGTAGCCGCCCGGGTACACGCGCTCCCAGGTCAGGGTGGAGTGGCGGTTGGCGGACAGGACGTAGTCCCACTTGTCGACGTCGTCGACCAGCTCGTCGAAGTCCGTGTCACCCGAGGCCGCCGGGCGTTCGCGCAGATCCAGGCCCATGTGCTTGAGGGGGGTGCCCTGCCGGGTCTGCACGACGATCTGGCCCGGGCGCTTGACCAGGCGTCGGTCCAGCTCGGCGTTGTGGACGAGGTACTTGGAGCGGGCGAGGGCCGTCCAGTAGGCGGCCGTGCCGGGGCGCAGCCGGCGGGTGCCGGTCGGCACTACGGCGTGCTGCTCGGCCTCGGAGATCCAGGCCGTGCGGACACCCGGGGCGTGCGTGCGGAACGCCTGCTCCAGGGCGCCCGGGTTGCAGCCGTGGCCGCGGACGCCCTCGGCCGCGAAGACGGCGCGGTCGGCGCGCACGGGGAGGCAGCGCTGGACGCGGTAGTGCAGCCGCAGAAGGGCGGAACGCAGGCCCTTCAGCAGGCGGTTGGTGAGCTTGGCGGCACGGCGGGCCAGGGCCGCCGCCAGCTGCAGGGCGTGGTAGGTGCGGTGCAGGCCCAGCCGGACGAGGGCGTAGTGGACGCGGGTGCGCGCCGGGACGGGGGCGCCGGGGGCATGGTAACGGCGGTAGTACGTGCGGGCCTTGCGCAGGAAGGCGGCGCGGCTGCGGCGTGGGAGGCGGTCGCGGCGGGCGAACACCACGATCAGGTGGTCGACCATCCGACGGAACAACAGCGGGCGCCAGCGCGCCAGTTCGGGGTTCTGGTCGACGTACGCGAAGACCCGGTCGTACTGCTCGAAGATGTCGAAGTGCCGCGGGCTGACCGTGCCGAGGATGCCGCCCCGGCGGCGCTGCCGGTAGTGCACGCACACCCGGTCCAGCGTCGCGATCGACTCCGCCGTCATCAGGACCGGGTACGTCCACGGCGTGTCCTCGTAGTAGCCGGACGGGAAGGCGAAGCCCTCCTCCTCGACGAACTCCCGCCGGTACGCCTTGTTCCACGCGACCATCAGCAGCCGCAGCAGTCCCGGACGGTCCGCCAGCCGGAAGGGCGCGGGGCCGTCCTCGCTGAGCCGGTCGGCGGCCTGGTTGCGGATCGTCTCGCCGGTCCAGAAGGTGCGCGCGTAGTCGTAGACCAGGACGTCCGGGTCGCCGGTCTCCTTCAGCCGGTCGGCGACGGCGTGCAGGGCGTCGGGGGTGAGGGTGTCGTCGCTGTCCAGGAAGACCAGGTAGTCGCCGGTGGCCTCGGCCATACCGGCGTTGCGGGCGGGCCCCAGGCCCCGGTTCTCGGCGAGGTGCACGGGGCGTACGCGCGGGTCGCGGGCCGCGAACTCGTCGATGATGCCGCCGCACGCGTCCGGCGAGCAGTCGTCGACGGCGATCAGTTCGAGATCGGGATACGACTGCGAGAGCACCGATTCCAGGCACTCGTGCAGGTACGCCTGAACCTTGTACGCGGGGACAATGACACTGAACCTGGGCAAGGGACATCCACTGGGTCGGCCGGGGCGATGGGCGCTGTCGCCTTGCCGGGAACGGCCAATGGAGTGACTTGGTTACGCCTCCTGAGGCATACGGGGGACTTCGGATGAACGACAGGGGGCGGACCGGTGCCGGCCCGCCCCCCAAGCGTGTCGTGTGCGTGGCTACTTGACCGCGCCCGCCATCACGCCGGACACGAACTGCCGCTGGAACGCGAAGAACACGACCAGCGGGATCACCATGGAGATGAACGCGCCGGGTGCCAGGACGTCGATGTTGTTGCCGAACTGCCTTACCTGTGTCTGCAGCGCGACCGTGATCGGCTGACTCCCGGAGTCCGTGAAGATCAGCGCGACCAGCATGTCGTTCCACACCCACAGGAACTGGAAGATGCCGAGCGCGGCGATCGCCGGACCGCCGAGCGGCATCACGACCCGGAAGAACAGGCGCAGTTCACCGGCGCCGTCCAGCCGGGCCGCCTCCAGCAGCTCTCTCGGGATCTCCGCGAAGAAGTTCCGCAGCAGGAACACCGCGAACGGCAGGCCGAAGCCGACGTGGAAGAGGATCACGCCGATCAGCGAGCCGAAGATGCCGATGTTGCCGAACAGTTCGGCGATCGGGATCAGCGCCACCTGCACCGGCACCACCAACAGGCCGACCACGCCCAGGAACCACCAGTCGCGGCCCGGGAACTCCATCCACGCGAACGCGTATCCGGCGAGCGAGCCGATGATGACGACGAGGACCGTCGCCGGGACCGTGATCAGCACGGTGTTGAGGATCGAGTCGGTGATGTCGCTGTTGCTCAGGAGCTTGTCGTAGCTGTCGAAGGTGAGTTGGGAGGGCTTGCTGAAGACCTCCCACCAGCCGCTCGCGGTCATCTCCTCCGGCGGCCGCAGCGACGACAGCAGCAGCCCGATCGTCGGGACCAGCCAGAACAGCCCGACGACGATGAGGAACACCCGCACCAGCCCGCCGCTGACGAAGGAGGCGAGCCGGGCGCCGAGGGACTGCTCGTTCTTTACGACGGTGAGCGGCTCGGGTGCCGCCTTGGTGAGCCTGCCGGCGTCCGCACTCATCGCCGCCCCTCCCGCCGCAGCCTGCGAATGTTACTGCTCATTTCCGGGGGATAACCCCCGGACCCCCAGCAGAAATGCAGGTCGGCCACGACGACCGGCGCGGGCATCGCGGGGAAAGCCCGATGTGTGGCCACCGCCGCGCGGCCCCCGGCCCCCCAGTAGACGACCAGGTCCACGTTCATCGCCTGCCCTCCCGCCTGAGCCGACGGATGTTGAACCACATCACGGGAATCACCAAGAGCAGCAGGAACACGGAGATCGCGCTCGCGATGCCCGGCTGGTCCTCGGAGAAGCCCTTGCGGTACAGCTCCAGCGCGAGGACGTTCGCGTCGTCCTGGGAGGAGCCCGGGGCGATGATGAAGACCAGGTCGAAGATCTTCAGCACGTTGATCATCAGGGTGACGGTGACGACCGCGAGGACGGGTGCGAGGAGCGGCACCGTGACCTTGCGGAACACCTGCCACTCGTTGGCGCCGTCGACCCGCGCCGCCTCCAGCAGGTCGCGGGGGATGCCCGCGAGCCCGGCCGCGATCAGCACCATCGCGAAACCGGCCCACATCCAGATGTACGAGCCGATGATGGCCGGCGTGACCAGGGACGGGCCGAGCCAGTCCAGGCCGTTGTACGGCTCCTTGAAGTTGTCCGCGGGGAGCTTGAGACGGGCACCGTCCGCGGCGGCCGGCAGGGTGAACGTGCCGTCGTCGGCAGCCTTGGTGGAGGCCACCACCCTGCCGTCCTTGACGGCCTCGATCTTCATCCCGGCGTACCCCAGCTCGGACGCGTCGACGCCGCCGAGCGTGCCGACGCCCTTGCCGCGCGTGAAGTCCTGCCAGGTGGTGCCGGTGACCTTCCCCGGCTCCGCCTTCGCCTGTACGGCCTTCTCGGCGTCGTCCGGCATCTGGTCGGGGGCGACACCGACCAGGGGCAGGACGACCGGGGTGCCGGCGCTGACGGTGGCCTTGGTGACGAAACCGCCGCCCGGCGCCGCTTCGAGGGGCGACTCGCGCCCCGGGTGCGCCTTGGGGAACGCGGACGCCTGCGCGAAGGTGTCGTGGACGCCGACCCACACCGCGTTGGCGACGCCCTTGTCCGGGTCCTGGTCGTACACGAGCCGGAAGATGATGCCCGCCGCCAGCATCGAGATCGCCATCGGCATGAAGACGACCAGCTTGAACGCCGTGCCCCAGCGCACCCGCTCGGTCAGCACCGCGAAGATCAGACCGAGCGCGGTGGCGACCGTCGGGGCGAACACCACCCAGATGATGTTGTTCTTGAGGGCGGTGCGGATGCCGTCGTCCGTGAAGAGGGCCTCGTAGTTGTCGAGTCCGGCGAAGCCGTCGCCGGACTGGTCGTAGAAACTGCGGACGACCGAGTACCCGATCGGGTAGACCACGAGCGCGCCGAGCAGCACGAGGGCGGGCAGCAGGAAGAGCGCCGCCATGGCCTTGCGCGTGCCGGTCACACTCTTGCGCGACCTGGGTGCGGCAGGGGTCGGATTCTTCGGGCCGACCCCTGCCGCTTCCGCCGACGCCATGGCGTCAGTTTCCGTACGCCGCGGCGGCGTCGGCTTCCAGCTTGCGCTGCGTTCCCGCGATGTCCGACGGGTTCTTCAGGAAGTCCTGCAGCGCCTTCCACTCGCCCTTGCCGGGCGTGCCGCCGAAGGCCTGCGGGGCCTGGTCGGACATGTCGAAGCGGAAGTCGTCGCCGGAGTCGATCAGCGCCTTGGCGATCTTCCGCTGGACATCGTTCGGGTACGCCGAGTTGTCGACGTTCTTGTTCGGCGAGAGGTAGCCGCCCAGCTTGGCCTGGATGGTCGCCGCGTCCGGGGAGGCCAGGAAGGTGGCCAGGGCCTGCGCCGCCTTGGAGTCCTGCAGGATCACGGCCGCGTCACCGCCGGAGACGACCGGCGCGGCGTCACCCACGGCCGGGAACGGGAACACCTTCGCGTCGGTGCCCACCTCAGCCTTGGCCTGGACGATGTTGACCTGCGCGAAGTCGCCCTCGTAGACCATGCCGGCCTTCGGCTGGTCGCCGCCGGTGAAGGTCTGGG
This sequence comes from Streptomyces bicolor, assembly GCF_000719285.1. Classification (GTDB taxonomy): domain Bacteria; phylum Actinomycetota; class Actinomycetes; order Streptomycetales; family Streptomycetaceae; genus Streptomyces; species Streptomyces bicolor. The sequence continues at coordinate 25,257 of NZ_JOFS01000002.1, forward strand.
TGACGGAGGCCGGGAAGTCCGTCTGCAGCGCGCCGCTCGCACCGCCCGCCACATAGTCCTTCTTGCCCCACACCTGGGCGAGCGTGGTGAGCGCGTCCTTCACGGACGCGTCGGTCCACTTGATCTCGTGCCGCGCCAGCTGGTCGTACTTCTCGGGGCCCGCCTGGGAGAGGTAGATGTTCTCGAACCAGTCGGTGAGGGTCCAGCCCTCCGCGCCGCCGACGGAGAACGGGGTGACGCCGGAGTCGTACACGGTCTGCGCGGTGGTGAGAAGCTCGTCCCACGTCTTGGGCTCGGTGGCCCCCGCGTTCTCGAAGACCTTGGCGTTGTACCAGATCAGCGACTTGTTGGCGGCCTTGTAGTAGACGCCGTACTGCTTGTTGTCGACCTTGCCGATGTCCTGCCAGCCCTGCGAGTAGTTCTCCTGAAGCTCGTTGACCGCGTCCGCGCCCAGGGGCTTGGCCCACTTCTTCTCGACGGCCTGCTTGATGGCGCCCGGCTGCGGAAGCATCGCGATGTCCGGCGGCTGGCCGCCCGCGACCTTCGAGCCGAGGAAGTTGATGATCGGGTCCTGGGCGGGCACGAAGGTCACCTTGGCGCCCGTGCGCTTCTCGAACTCCGCGAGGACCTTCTTGAAGTTCTCCTGCTCGGCACCGGTCCATACGGCGGCGACCTCGAGGGATTCGCCGTTCAGCTTGGGAAGGGTGACGGTGTCGGCGGTCTCCTTACCCCCGGAACCGCCCTGTTCGCCGCCGCCGTTGTCGTCATCGCCGCCGCATGCCGTGAGCGAGAGCGCGAGGGTTCCCGCGAGTACGGCTGCCGCGGCCCTGGCGGCCCTGTTCGTCCGGTTCTTGCTGCTCGTGCTGCGCATCACTGCCCCGTTCTTCGTGCCTCGTCGAACGTTCGAGCGCTGTCCCGTGCGATCTGGTCTACGCCTTGGTATGGGGGGCGGCAAGACCGCCTCCGCTGTCAACCCGGGGATCGTGACGACCTCGTGACCAGGGACCGCGCACTCCTGCTATCGGCGTGAACGGCCTCGTCCTGAAGGCAACCGCTACAGCAGAGACGGAACCTCCACCGCGGATACCTCCCGCGCCGCCCTTTCCAACGCACTGGCCAGCAACGCCAGATCCGTGGGCCCGTTCCCCAACTCCCGCACCGGGCGCCGGGTCGGCGGGTCGCCCATCCGGTGCCACTCCAACGGCACGACCGTCGGCCGCAGCGTCGCCGTCCGTGGAATACGCCCCGTGACCCGCCCGCCCTGGAACGGCACCACTCTGCCGTCCGCCCAGGCCAACCACCCACGGCCCGGCGCCGGTTCGTCAGGACCTGCCGCGACCGCGTCCAGTGTCACCCGCAACGTCGCCAGGCGCGCCGGCTCCGACTCCGCCGTACGGCCTCCGATCCCCGCGGCCGCCACCAGATGCACCCCGAGCCGCGCGCCCTCGCGCGCCACGGCCTCCAGCGCCCGTATCACCGAGCCCGCCGCGGGCCGGCCCGGCGACCCGAGCGCGGGCGAGACCAGCGCGTCCAGGTCGTCCACGACCACCACGAGCCGAGGCAACGGCGGCACGGCCTCGGCCTGCCGACGCGCCGCCCCCGGCCGCAGCCGCAGCGTGGAGCTGGGCGGTGTGTCCAGGTCCCCGTTGAGGTCACCGCCCCCGCTGCCGGCCACCGCCCCCGCCCCACGGTGCGCGACCATCCGGCTCGACAGCTCACGGCCCGTGTGCCACTCGGTGAAGTCGGACCGCCCGAGGAGCTCCGCGCGGCGCTTCAGCTCGGCGCTGAGCGACTGGGCGAACTCCCGCATACGGACCGGATCGTTGGCGGTGAGGTGGGTGGTGACATGCGGGACGTCCGTACAGACCCGCAGCCCCTCGCCGTGCGCGCCGCCCGCGCTCACCGTGTCCCGGCCGTCCATCAGCACCACGCTCAACCGGTCCGGCCGCTCGGCCGCCGCGAGCGAGGCGACGACCGCCCGCAGCAGCTCCGTACGCCCGCTGCCGGGTGGCCCCTCGATCAGCAGGTGCGGGCCGTCGGCGCCGAGGTCCGCGCTGACCGGCCCGCGCGGCCCGGCCCCCAGCACGGCGCAGGCCCGCCCGCCGAGGGCCTCCGCGTCATCACCGGCGTCGGCCCACCGCGCCATGAGCGACGCCGGGGTGGCCCTGGCCAGCCCCAACTCGTCCAGCAGCCGCGCCGCCTGAGGCAACGGCACGGACACGCGCGCCTGCCGCTCCCCGACGGCGCCCTCGGTCCGCAACGGCGCCAGAGCCCGCGCGAACCGCTCCGCCCAGGCGAGCGAGACGGCGTCCACGGCGGCCACGGTGCCGTGCCCGACGGGACCGTGGGCGGGGATGTCGCTGGTTGGGCCGTGTGCATCTGGGCTGTGGCCGGCAACGCCGCCTTGGTCGGCAACTCCGCCTTGGCCGGCGGCACCCGTCCTGGCCGCGTCCGCCGCGCGCGGGGAAACCTCCGCCGAGCGGGGCAAGCCCTCCGCCTCGTGCCCGGCAGCCCCGGGCCTGCTTCCGTTCCCGCTTCCGTTCCCGCTTCCGTTCCCGTTCCCGGCACCGCCCCGCGCCACCCGCATCAGCCGCAGCGCCGTCGCCACATCGCCGCTGAGCAGCGCGACCGCACCGCACTCCCGGAACACCGGCGACACCGTGCAGGCCGCCTCGTAGGTCTCCGTCACCGGCGAAGCGGGCGACGCCGAAGCCGTCTCGGCCAGGCACACGACGTGGATCCCGGCCCGCGGCCCCTCCAGCGCCAGCCGTGCCACGGCCTCGCGCAGGTCGGCACCGCCGGGATCGCCGTCCACGACGACCACGCTGTACGGCCCCGCGAATCCGTCCGCCCCGTCGGCACGGTCGTCCTCCCGCGCCCACGAGGGCCGCCGAACGGCACGCTGAGCAGGCAACCGCGCACCCGCCCCACGAGCCGCCGAGCCACTCACCGCACCGGCAGACCCCGCACCGCCGGACCCCGCGCCGTCGTACCCGGCCCCGCCGGCCGTCTCCGCCGTCATGTCCCGCAGCCGCCGCAGCAACTCCTCCGTGCGAGCAGTCGCCTGTTCGCGGTCGTACGCCAGCAGCAGGCGGCAGTCCTGGCCGTGTCCGGGGCGGACCTGCGGGAGCCAGCCCAGCCAGGACCACTCGGCGGTGCGCTCCTCCAGGGGGCGGGAGCGGTCCGCGCTGATCAGCACCAGTTCCAGGGCGTCCGGCGAGTGCAGCGCGGCGAGTTGGGCGATCACCGCGCGGGCCAGCCCGGCGAGCCGCTCGCGAGGACCGGCCAGACCCAGCGCGCCGACCTCGCGCAGATCGGTGGTCACCGGTACCGCGGGAAGCAGCCCCGAGCCGTCGGGCGCCGCCCGGTCCGCCGTGCCGAGCCGTACCGTGAGCGCCTCCGGGTGGCCCGGTGCGCGCTCCCACAGCCGGGGCCCGGGACCCAGGGCCGTCAGCAGCAGGGACGCGGGGTCCGGCCAGGTCTCCGGCAGCCGGGGACCGCCGCTTACCGGGGAGGGGAGCTCGGTCGCCTCGGCTCGCTCGTCGTCGTGCGTCCCACGCCGTGCCGCCTCCGGCTCCCCGCGCCCGCCGGCCAGCCGCCGCGCCCACGCCGAGAGCCCGCCGCGCCTGCGCACGCCCGGCGGCACGTCGGTGCCCCGGAGCGGGGTGCCCTTACGGCTGCCGCTGCGGGCCGGGGTGCCGTCGCGGCTGCCGTCGCTCGCGGTGCCGGCGATGCCGTGAGCCGCGGTGTCCCCGCCGTGCGCCGGGATGCCGTCGCGGCCGTGGCCGCTCGCCGTGCCGTCGGCGCCGTGCCCACCGGCGTCCCCACCGAACTCGCCAGCGCCGAAGCCCGCGCCGTGCGTGTCGCCGCCGCGCGGTGCCGTGGGCGGCCGCCCGGCCCCGCCCTGCCGTTCGATCCGAGGTGCCCCGCCCTGGGGCGGCACGATGGGCGGCTCCACCGGACCGTGCTCCTGAGCCGCCGACCGGCCTGCCGAGGAACCGGACGCGTCGCCGCCGTCCGCCACGCGTGCGTGCGGCACCGCCGGGGCACCCGGCGCGGGCGCCGCCCGTCCGTCGCTCCCCGGGCGAGGGCCGACCGGGTCGTCCCCGGCGGGGACCCGCACATGCCCCTCCCCGTCCGGCTCCGTCCGCACCCGCGCCCCCGGCCCGCCGGCCGGGGTGAGCCGCAGGGCCGACTCGCCGATCCGCAGCAGAGCGCCCGGCGCGAAGCGCACCGGGCGGGTGGTCAGGCGGGCGCCGTCCAGCGTCGTGCCGTTCGTGGAGCCGAGGTCGGCGACCGAGACGCGGCCGTCGGCGGCGACCGTGACCGCGCAGTGCAGCCGGGAGACGTCCGGGTCGTCGAGCGGGACGTCGGCGTCGGCGGAGCGGCCGATGCGGATCTCGCCGCCGTGCAGCAGGTGGACCCCGCCCGCGTCCGGGCCGGCCACGACATGGAGCTGGGTCGGGGCGTCGTCCAGCTCGGGGTGGGGTTCGGGTGCCGCCGGGGCGCCCAGGGACAGCACCGCGCCGTCTATCAGCGGGGGTTCGCCGAGCGTGCTGCGCCGGTCGTCGAGCCGCTCCGCGCCCGCGTACAGCACGACGGGGCCTCCACTGCGCTCGGCTTCGCTAGCGCGGGAGGTGCCCCCGTCGCCGGACACCGCCGAGGCGAGCGCCGACGCCACCGTGGCCAGGGCCGTGCCCGCGGGGGCCGTGACCAGCACGTCGCAGCTCGCGGCGCGGCTCCGCGCCGGGGAGGGCGGAGCCAGCGGGTCTACGACGGTCAGCCGGATCTGCATCGGCGTCAGCGGTCCCTTCTGTGCGGGCGCGGACCCCCCACACGAGCACATCGGCCAGTACTCCACGCATCCTCGCACCTGCCACTGACAACGCGCCCCCCGCTCGAAGGCAAGTGATCTTGATTGGTCGGCTCTGCCCGCAAAAGTGCCTGACAAGTGCACTGCCGACGATCAGTTGAGATCGCTCACGTCTGGTTGCGGCAACCACGAGACAGAGCCGAGCGTCTTTCCTTCGAACATGTACGGGAAGCCATACGTAAGACGCACAGAATGACGACAAGCCGGTGCCCCGGGGGACGGCACTACAGTGGGTCGGAACGTAGGCAAGCAGCAGGGAGCGCGACGTGCGGCCGGTAGGCAGCAAGTACTTCCTCGAGGAGCCGCTCGGTCGCGGCGCCACGGGGACCGTCTGGCGAGCCCGCCAGCGGGAGACCGCGGGCGCCGAGGCAGCCGTGCAGGGGCAGCCCGGTGAGACCGTCGCGATCAAGGTCCTCAAGGAGGAGCTCGCCAGCGACGCGGACATCGTCATGCGGTTCCTGCGGGAGCGGTCCGTCCTGCTCCGGCTGACCCACCCCAACATCGTCCGGGTCCGTGACCTGGTCGTCGAGGGCGAGCTGCTGGCCCTCGTCATGGACCTCATCGACGGCCCGGACCTGCACCGCTACCTGCGCGAGAACGGCCCCTTCACTCCGGTCGCCGCGTCCCTGCTCACCGCGCAGATCGCCGACGCGCTGGCCGCCAGCCACGCCGACGGCGTCGTCCACCGCGACCTCAAGCCCGCCAACGTCCTGCTCCAGCAGAACGGCGGCCGGATGCACCCGCTGCTGACCGACTTCGGCATCGCCCGCCTCGCCGACTCCCCGGGCCTGACCCGCACCCACGAGTTCGTCGGCACGCCCGCGTACATCGCGCCCGAGTCCGCCGAGGGCCGCCCGCAGACCTCCGCCGTCGACATCTACGGCGCCGGCATCCTCCTCTACGAGCTGCTCACCGGCCGCCCCCCGTTCGGCGGCGGCTCCGCCCTTGAGGTCCTGCACCAGCACCTGAGCGCCGAGCCGCGCCGCCCGTCCACGGTCCCCGACCCGCTGTGGACGGTCATCGAACGCTGCCTGCGAAAGAACCCCGACGAACGGCCCAGCGCCGAGAACCTCGCCCGTGCCCTGCGCGTCGTCGCCGAGGGCGTCGGCGTGCACGCCAACTCGGCGCAGATCGCGGCGGCCGAGGGCGTCGCCGCGCTGCTCGCCCCCGATCCCTCGCCGGCCACCGTGCCGGGCTCGGCCGACCCCACCCAGGTGCTGCCGCACGGCGCGGACCCGGGCGCGTTCGACCCGAACGCCGCGACCAGCGTCCTGCCGCACACCGGCGCCCCCGGCCCGGCGGGCGCCGCCGACCCCACCACCGTGCTGCCGAACACGGGCGGTCCGGGCGGACACGGTGCCGCGGACCCGACGGCCGTCATGCCGCCGATGCCGCCGGGCCGGCCCGGTCAGCAAGGTCAGCCCGGGCCCGAGGACCCGCACCCCTGGCAGAACCAGCTGCGCGCGGCCCGGGATCGCAACGAGCAGACGCAGGTCCAGTACGTCGACCCCAACCAGGACCCGCTGCGCCGCCGCCCCCAGCGGCAGGTCGCCCGCCCACAGCAGCAGCCGCGCCCCCAGCAGCAGCGACCGCCGCAGGGCGGGCAGCAGGGGTACGGCTACCCGCAGCAGCAACAGCCCCAGCCGTACGCCCCGCCGCGCCGGCCGCAACAGCAGCCGCAGCGGTACGCCCCGCCGCCGGAGCCGCAGCGGCCGCAGCGCGAGCCGCGGCAGCCGCGTCAGCGCAGCGCCAACCCGATGCGGATCCCCGGCCTCGGCTGCCTCAAGGGATGCCTGTTCACCATCATCATCCTCGTCGTCGCGGGCTGGCTGGTCTGGGAACTGAGCCCGTTGCAGGAGTGGATCGGCACGGGCAAGGGCTACTGGGAGCAGCTCACCGACTGGTTCAGCACCGTGACCGGGTGGATCGGGGAGCTGGGCGGAGGCTCGGGCACCAGCTGAGCCGAGGCGGTGCCGGCTCGGCCAGTTTGGTTATTTGTCGACATCTGACGAATGATTTCCGCCTCCGCGGTGAAGGTTGGTTCGTCGAGCGCGTAGTTTTGTCGACCGGGGATCCCGGGTTTGTCGGCTGGGGGTCCGGAGGCCGCGCGGCGGTAGCCGCACATTCAACCGGTCCCCGGAGTGACGCAGCAGCGACAACACGCGTCGGTAGGAGCAGTCTTGGCACGGAAGATCGGCAGCCGGTACACCGCCAACCAGATCCTGGGGCGGGGCAGTGCCGGCACGGTGTGGCTGGGTGAGGGGCCCGAGGGGCCCGTCGCCATCAAGCTGCTGCGCGAGGATCTCGCCTCCGACCAGGAGCTCGTCGGCCGCTTCGTGCAGGAGCGGACGGCGCTGCTCGGGCTGGAGCACCCGAACGTGGTCTCCGTGCGCGACCTCGTCGTCGACGGCAATGACCTCGCGCTGGTCATGGACCTGGTCCGCGGCACGGATCTGCGCACCCGGCTCGACCGCGACCGGCGGCTCGCGCCCGAGGCGGCGGTGGCGATCGTCGCGGACGTCGCGGACGGGCTGGCGGCGGCGCACGCCGCCGGGGTCGTGCACCGGGACGTGAAGCCGGAGAACGTCCTGCTGGACATGCAGGGCCCGCTGGGCCCGGGCGGCTCGCACCCCGCCCTCCTGACGGACTTCGGTGTGGCGAAACTCATCGACTCACCGCGGCGTACCCGAGCGACGAAGATCATCGGAACCCCGGACTACCTGGCGCCGGAGATCGTGGAGGGGCTGCCACCGAGGGCGGCCGTCGACATCTACGCCCTCGCCACCGTCCTGTACGAGCTGCTGGCGGGCTTCACACCGTTCGGCGGCGGCCACCCGGGCGCGGTGCTCCGCCGCCACGTCACGGAGACGGTGGCCCCGCTGCCGGGCATCCCCGACGAACTGTGGCAGCTGATCGTGCAGTGCCTGGCGAAGGCGCCGGCCTCGCGGTTGCGGGCCTCGGAGCTGGGGGTACGGCTGCGGGAGCTGCTGCCGATGCTCGCCGGGATGCCTCCGCTGGACGTGGACGAGCCGGACGCGGAGCCCACGGAAGAGGAGGCTCCGGTCGCGGCGGAGGAAGCTCCGGCGGGGGAGCGGGTGCGGCGGCGGGGGGCGGTGCCCCTGGTGCCGGGTGCCAAGCCGGCCGACTCCAACCGGGACACGCATACGTCGATGAGGGTGCCGGGGCCCGATGAGCTGGCCGGGGGTGCGCGCGGTACCGCGCGGGTGCCGAGGCCGACGGGGGCGCCGCGGCCTGGTTCGGCGCGTCATCGGGCGACGGCGCGGCGGCGGCGGGTGGCGTTGGGGGCGGCGGCGGTGGCGCTGGTGGCCGCGGCGGGGGTGGGTGCGTGGCTGGCCACGTCGGACGACGACGCCGGTGCGACGCCCCAGGACACGAACAACACGGCCCCGGCAACGCCGTAGGCAGGGCCCTCGTGGCGGGTCGGCGGCGACGCCGGCCGTCCCGAGAGGCCACGGCACCCGGAGCTCCCCGCTCGGCGGAGCCGTTACGCTGGAGGCGTGGCAGTCGTCGATGTATCCGAAGAGCTCAAGTCCCTCTCCTCGACCATGGAGTCGATCGAGGCCGTTCTGGACCTCGACAAGCTGAGGGCAGACATCGCCGTGCTCGAGGAGCAGGCGGCCGCGCCGTCCCTGTGGGACAACCCGGACGAGGCGCAGAAGATCACCAGCAAGCTGTCCCACCTCCAGGCGGAGGTGCGGAAGGCCGAGGCCCTGCGCGGACGGATCGACGATCTCGCCGTGCTCTTCGAGATGGCCGAGGAGGAGGACGACCCGGACACCCGCGCCGAGGCCGAGTCCGAGCTCGCCGCCGTCAAGAAGGCGCTGGACGAGATGGAGGTCCGGACGCTGCTCAGCGGTGAGTACGACTCCCGCGAGGCGCTCGTCAACATCCGCGCCGAGGCCGGCGGCGTCGACGCCGCGGACTTCGCCGAGCGGCTGCAGCGCATGTACCTGCGCTGGGCGGAGCAGAAGGGCTACAAGACCGAGCTCATCGAGACGTCGTACGCCGAAGAGGCCGGCATCAAGTCGACCACCTTCGCCGTGCAGGCGCCGTACGCCTACGGCACCCTCTCCGTCGAGCAGGGCACCCACCGTCTCGTGCGCATCTCGCCCTTCGACAACCAGGGCCGTCGCCAGACCTCCTTCGCGGGCGTCGAGGTCCTCCCCGTCGTCGAGCAGTCCGACCACGTCGAGATCGACGAGAGTGAGCTGCGGATCGACGTGTACCGGTCCTCCGGGCCCGGCGGTCAGGGCGTCAACACCACCGACTCGGCCGTGAGGATCACCCACCTCCCCACCGGCATCGTCGTCTCCTGCCAGAACGAGCGGTCGCAGATCCAGAACAAGGCCACCGCGATGAACGTCCTCCAGGCCAAGCTGCTCGAGCGGCGTCGGCAGGAGGAACAGGCCAAGATGGACGCCCTGAAGGGCGACGGCGGCAACTCCTGGGGCAACCAGATGCGGTCGTACGTGCTGCACCCGTACCAGATGGTCAAGGACCTGCGCACCGACTTCGAAGTCGGCAACCCCGAGGCCGTGTTCAACGGTGAGATCCAGGGGTTCCTCGAGGCCGGAATTCGCTGGCGCAAGCAGCAAGAGAAGTAACTTTGTCGACAAGGCAACTGCCGTCATCCGGACGGCAGTTGCCTTGTCTGTGCCTGCATGTCTGGGTTTTACATCACACTCACAGTCTCCAACCCCCGCCATAACTCCCGTTTTTGGACATGGCGCACGCAAACGGCCTTGACGAGTCCTTGAAAAATGGGAAGGGTAAAGCGTGGCATGCGTATCTCTGGGGCGCATGTGAACCGGGGGGCTCAAGTTCAGCTACCTCCGTCGATCACGGCCCCCGAGCGCCCGCCTCCTTGACGATTCAGCTACTGGGGGTAGCAACCTAATGACTAAGAAGACGCGGATCCGTATCGCGCGCCTCGCGGCCGGCGCCGTGATCGCGGCCGGTGCCTCGCTGACCGCTGCGGGTGCCGCTTCTGCTGCCGAGAACGAGGGCGACGGCTGCCTGCTCGGCATCTGCCTCGGGGACGAGGACCCGACCGATCCGCCCACCGACCCGGTTCCGACGGACCCTGGCATCCCCACCGACATCCCGACGGACATCCCGACCGAGGACCCGATCCCGACGGAGGACCCGACGCTCGAGCCGACCGAGCCGACGGAGCCCACCGACGAGCCGACCACCGACCCGACCGACCCGGGTAACGGGAACGGCAATGGGAACGGCAACGGCAACAACGGCGGCGGTAACGACAACACCGACCCCGACGGCGGCACCTCCCCGCAGCAGGAGGGCTCCTCCGGCCTCGGCGACACCGGCTCGGACGACAACACCGGCACCGGCACCGGCACCAGCACGGCCGCCCAGGGCGGCGGCGAGGAGCTCGCCGAGACCGGTGCGGCCCAGACCACGTTCCTGCTGGTCGGCGCCGCCACGATGATCGCCGGCGGTATCGGCTTCCGCATCCTGCCGCGCCTCGTGGGCGGCCGCGGCGGTGCGGCTGCCTGACGGTAGCCGACCGTTCACGCTGTGTAACGTACGTCGTACGGCCGAGGGGCCCGGAGCGCGTTTCGCTCCGGGCCCCTCGGCATGTTCGTCTGCGGGGTGGTTCGCCCGCTACGCCGTCTGGTGGGCCAGCAGCGCCACCGCGGCGATCAGCACCGCCAGCAGGGCGATCAGCGTCATGGGGTTCAGACCCGCGAGCGGGTTCTCCTGCTGCAGCCGCTCACGGTTCGCCCGGCACACGGGGCAGCGGCCCTCACTCACGGGCGCGGCACAGTTCGCGCACACCAGCCGGTCGTACGTCATGCGCCACCCTCCTAGCGGTTTCCCTCCGGGGGTTCAACGGGTTTGGGCCCGAGAATGTTCCCCACCTCTACTGTGCCAGGTTCCTCCGGAAAGGGCTCGGGTGCTCTCGCAGGGGTGGTTTCCGTTGTCTCGCGGCTGCCGGCTGTGTGTGGCTCGTCGCGCCCACGCGGCGGAGCCGCATATCGATACAGCCCCGCGCCCCTTTCGGGGCGCTGTCCTCACCGTCCGTCAAAGAGCGAACCCCGTACAAAAGTGCACAAGGGGCGCGCAACCCTCCCGGTGACTGCGCCCTCGCCCCCGGTTCGCGTATGGTCACGCTCATCTACCCCCGGCGACCCGTGGTGCATCCGTGATCCGATTCGACAATGTCTCCAAGGTCTACCCCAAGCAGACCCGCCCCGCACTCAGGGATGTGTCCCTGGAAGTGGAGAAGGGCGAGTTCGTGTTCCTCGTGGGGTCCTCCGGCTCCGGAAAGTCCACCTTCCTGCGGCTGATCCTCCGCGAGGAGCGGTGCAGTCACGGGCAGGTGCACGTCCTGGGCAAGGACCTCGCACGCGTCTCCAACTGGAAGGTGCCCCAGATCCGGCGCCAGCTCGGGACGGTGTTCCAGGACTTCCGGCTCCTGCCGAACAAGACGGTCGCCGAGAACGTCGCCTTCGCCCAGGAGGTCATCGGCAAGTCGCGCGGCGAGATCCGCAAGTCCGTGCCGCAGGTGCTCGACCTCGTCGGGCTCGGCGGCAAGGAGGACCGGATGCCCGGCGAGCTCTCCGGCGGTGAGCAGCAGCGCGTGGCCATCGCGCGGGCCTTCGTCAACCGGCCCAAGCTGCTCATCTGCGACGAGCCCACCGGCAACCTCGACCCGCAGACCTCCGTCGGCATCATGAAGCTGCTCGACCGGATCAACCGGACGGGCACCACCGTGGTGATGGCCACGCACGACCAGAACATCGTGGACCAGATGCGCAAGCGCGTCATCGAGCTGGAGCAGGGCCGCCTCGTCCGCGACCAGGCGCGCGGCGTCTACGGCTACCAGCACTGACCGCCCCGTCCACGGAAAGGCTCAACCAGTCGCCATGCGCGCCCAGTTCGTACTGTCCGAGATCGGTGTCGGTCTCCGCCGCAATCTGACGATGACGTTCGCCGTCGTCGTCTCCGTCGCCCTGTCGCTCGCCCTGTTCGGCGGGTCGCTCCTGATGAGCGACCAGGTCAGCACCATGAAGGGCTACTGGTACGACAAGGTCAACGTCTCCGTCTTCCTCTGCAACAAGAGCGACGCCGAGTCCGACCCCAACTGCGCCAAGGGCGCGGTCACCGATGACCAGAAGAACGAGATCCTCGCCGACCTGAAGAAGATGTCGGTCGTCGAGAAGGTGACGTACGAGTCGCAGGACGAGGCGTACAAGCACTACAAGGAGCAGTTCGGCGACTCCCCGCTGGCCGCCTCGCTCACGCCGGACCAGCTGCAGGAGTCGTACCGGATCAAGCTGAAGAACCCGGAGAAATACCAGGTCGTGGCCACCGCCTTCAACGGGCGGGACGGCGTGCAGTCCGTGCAGGACCAGAAGGGCATCCTGGACAACCTCTTCAAGCTGCTCAACGGCATGAACTGGGCGGCACGCGCGGTGATGGCGCTGATGCTCGTCGTCGCGCTGATGCTGATCGTCAACACGGTGCGCGTGTCGGCGTTCAGCCGTCGGCGGGAGACCGGGATCATGCGGCTGGTCGGTGCCTCGGGCTTCTACATCCAGGCGCCGTTCATCATGGAGGCCGCGGTCGCCGGGCTCATCGGCGGGACGGTCGCCTGTGCCTTCCTGGTGATCGCCCGGTACTTCCTCATCGACCACGGACTGGCCCTGGCCGACCAGCTGACACTGGTCAACTTCATCGGCTGGGACGCCGTACTGACCAAGCTTCCGCTCATCCTCGCGACGAGCCTGCTGATGCCGGCGTTGGCGGCTTTCTTCGCGTTGCGCAAGTACCTGAAGGTGTGACCAACGCCAAGGGGGCCGTACGGGCAACGGACCGTACGGCCCCTTGCGTTGTCCTAGACTCACCGGCATGTCAGGTCGTGACCTGTTCTGTCAGCCCCGCCGCTTCGGCCGCGGGGCCGCCCTGACATTGGTCTTCGCCAGTGTTCTCGTCGCCGGTGCCGCGACCGGCTCCCTGCCCGGCCCCGACCGGAAGTCGCCGGAGGGCCCGACCCGTTCGGACGCCTCCGCCGTCCGGCACGAGGACATCGCCGAGGCGGCCGCCGAGGCCATGGCCGCCGGCAAGTCCCCCATGGAGGCCGCCGAGCGCGCGGTCAGCCGCAGCGGGGACCGCTGGGGCGCCGTCTACTCCGAGGGTGAGTACGAGGAGTTCGAGGAGGCCCTCGACGGCGAGTACACCGGCGTCGGGCTGTGGGCGCGCCGCGAGCGGGACGGCCGTATCGAGGTGACCAAGGTGCGGCCGGGGTCGCCCGCGGCCGCCGCCGGAGTCCGTGCGGGCGACCGGCTGCGCAGCGTCGACGGCGCGAAGGTCGACGGACGTCCGGTCACCGAGGTCGTCTCCTTACTGCGCGGCGACGCGACGGACGCGCCCGCCGGTACGCCCGTGAAGGTGGGGCTGGAGCGCGGCACGCGCGCGTGGGACCTCACTCTGCGCCGGGCCGTCCTGTCCACAGACTCGGTCACCGTTCGAGAACTCGCCGGCGGTGTCACCGTGATCCGGATCGCCTCCTTCACCAAGGGCTCGGGCGACGCGGTCCGCTCCGCCGTACGGCAGTCCCCGGCCGGGATCGGCATCGTCCTCGACCTGCGGGGCAACTCCGGCGGCCTGGTCACCGAGGCCGTCACCGCCGCCTCCGCCTTCCTCGACGGCGGCCTCGTCGCCACGTACGACGTCGACGGCGACCAGCGCGCCCTGCACGCCGAACCCGGCGGCGACACGGCCAGACCGCTGGTCGCGCTCGTCGACGGCGGCACCATGAGCGCGGCCGAGCTGCTCACCGGCGCTCTGCAGGACCGCGGCCGCGCGGTCGTCGTGGGCACCCGCACCTTCGGCAAGGGCTCGGTCCAGATGCCGAGCCGCCTCCCCGACGGCTCCGTCGCCGAGCTGACCGTCGGCCACTACCGCACCCCGTCCGGCCGGGCCGTCGACGGTACCGGGATCACACCCGACCTGGAGGCGGACCAGGGCGTCCTGGAGCGGGCCGAAACGGTCCTCAGCGGCCTCGGCGAGTCGTAAATCCGCTTTCCGCTCACCCCGTCCGTAGTGCGAAAATGGACGGCACTATGAGCAAGGGAATGTACGTACCCAAGGAGTCCCAGCCCAAGCAGGGCGGGACCGCCGCCAAGGCCAGGGACGGCGAGAAGGGCGGCAAGCGCAAGATCGTCGCCCAGAACAAGAAGGCCCGGCACGACTACGCGATCATCGACACCTTTGAGGCCGGCCTGGTCCTCATGGGCACCGAGGTCAAGTCGCTGCGCGAGGGCCGGACGTCGCTGACCGACGGCTTCGTCCAGATCGACGGGGGCGAGGCCTGGCTGCACAACGCCCACATCCCGGAGTATCACCAGGGCAGCTGGACCAACCACTCCGCGCGCCGCAAGCGCAAGCTGCTCCTGCATCGCGAGGAGATCGACAAGCTGGAGGCCAAGGCCCAGGAGACGGGTCACACGATCGTGCCCCTCGCCCTGTACTTCAAGGACGGTCGCGCGAAGGCCGAGATCGCTCTCGCGCGAGGCAAGAAGGAGTACGACAAGCGCCAGACCCTGCGGGAGAAGCAGGACCGGCGGGAGTCGGACCGGGCGATCGCGGCGGCGCGCAGGCGCCAGCGCGGCTAGCAGCGGGAATACGGTGGCATCGGCGTGCGTTGGTCACGTACGATGGCAGCAACACCGGCCAGGGGCTGGTGTGCGCATTGAAAACAAAACATGGGGATGATCGGTTTCGACAGCGGCTGTTGAAGCAGGGGAAGCGTGTCGAGGAAGCGGCAATGATCTCGTAAACCATATGTCGCAAAAAATAATCGCCAACACCAAGCGCGATTCCTTCGCCCTCGCTGCCTAAGTAGCGACTTGCGAAGTGTCAGCCCGGGGCTGTTCCCGACCCGGATCCTGGCATCAGCTAGGGAACTAAACCTTGATCCCGGTCACGGGGTGAAGAGGGAAACCAAACAGTGACTGGGCCCGTCGGCGACTTGTTCGCGTGATCGCCGGGGCCGAGAAAATCGCAGCGAACTGCACACGGAGAAGCCCTGATTCTGCACCGTTGGACGCGGGTTCGATTCCCGCCATCTCCACTCATCCCATGTGGGCAAAGGCCCCGCCGCCTCCGGGCAGCGGGGCCTTTGTCATGCGGGTAGGGCGCCCTTGCCGACAGAGTGATCTGTGACACCACTGTGACCGGAGGTGTGGGTTCCACCACAGCCTGTCGGGTCGGTGCTTGGTGAGGTGGGCGGATGCCTACCAGCCTGCGCACCGTGCCCGCCGTCCTCGCCGGGATCCTGCTGCTCGCCGCCTGTGGGTCCGAGAGCGCCGCGCCGGTCGGTGACTGGCGGGTCCGTGCCGAGACGTTGTGCCCGTCGGACTTCGCGCAGTACGGCAGCCTTCCGTCGCAGTACGGCAGCCTGCAGCCGGTCACCGGATCGTCCGACGGCAGCCGCACCTCCGGTACGCCGACACCGCTTCCGCTGCCCTCTGCCGACGCGGCGGCCGAGAGCGACGTGAAGGTCACCGCGCTGTATGCCTGGGGGAGCGACAGCGGCTGTGAGTCGGATTTCTCCGCCGACTTCGAGGTCACCAACAGCGGTACGGAGAAGGCCACGTATACCGTCACCCTCGGGTTCGTGTCGTCGTCCGGAACCATCGCCGGCCATGTGGAGCGGACCGTCGTGTCCGTCGGGCCGGGGCGCACCGTGAAGGGGACCGCCGGCTTCGGGCAGTCGGTCGGCGACGCGCCCGACATCTCGAACGTCAAGGTGGAGAGGGTACGCAGCGTTCCCGCCGACGAGGCGTCCTCCGCCTCGGGACCCTGCCCCGCCTCCGGGCTGCACGTCTACGCGGACGAAGGGGACGCCGCCATGGGCCTGCGCGTCCTAGGCCTGCATCTCGTCAACTGCGGGACCCGGCCCTATGAGCTCAACGGCTACCCGGAACTCGAGATCCTCGACGAGGACCACGACAGCGTCGACAGCGTGCGGATCCTCCACGGGACCGACCGGATCAGCACCGGCATCGGTGGCACGGGCAGCCCGCAGCGCGTCGTCCTGCGCCCGGGCGAGGCCGCGCAGGCGTCACTGGCCTGGCGGAACACCACCCAGTTCGGCGAACCGGTGAACGCACCGTACCTGCGCGTGCGAGCCAAGCAGGGGGCACGCCCCGTGATGGTGGTGCCGGAACTGGACCTGGGGACGACGGGGAAGCTCGGCGTCGGGCCGTGGGAGCGGGACGAGACGTACCGGGATCCCACGGCGGCCGCTACTCCGCGCCCGTGATCGGTTCCGTACGGCCGACACTTGGTGAACCACCATGGCGGGCACGTCCGTTGTGTTGTCCGACTCCATATCGACGGGTCGTTCACGCTTCTACGGTCCGTCCCCATGACACAGACCAGAGCCGCAAGCCGTCGTATCCCCGTGCGGGCACCTGCCCGTGTACCTGTCCTGGCGACCCTTCTCGTCGCCCTGATCGCCGCCGTCCTCACCCCGGGCCGAGCCGCCGCCGCCTCGCTCCAGGAAGTCACCGGCTTCGGCACCAACCCCGGTGCCCTGCGCATGTTCCGGTACGTCCCCGACGGGCTGCCCGCCGGCCGGCCCGTGGTCGTCGCGCTGCACGGCTGTACGCAGAACGCGTCCGGCTACGGCACCGGCAGCGGATGGACGCAGCTCGCCGACCGCTGGGGCTTCTCCGTCGTCCTCCCGCAGCAGCAGACCGCCAACAACGCCTCGTCCTGCTTCAACTGGTTCCAGAGCGGGGACATTGCGCGCGGCCAGGGCGAGGCCGCGTCCGTCGCGCAGATGGTCGACCGGCAGCTCGCCGACGTCTCCGGTGACGCCTCGCGTGTGTATGTCACCGGGCTGTCGGCCGGGGGCGGGATGACCGCCGTGATGATGGCCGCGTACCCGGAGAAGTTCGCGGCGGGCGGGATCGTCGCGGGACTGCCGTACGGGTGTGCGCAGGCCGCCGGGTCGCCGTATGTGTGCATGTACGTCGGCGCCACGCAGTCCCCGAAGCAGTGGGGCGACCGGGTGCGCGCCGCCCGGCCGGGGTACGCCGGGCCTTGGCCCACGCTGGTCGCCTTCCAGGGGACGGCCGACCACACCGTGAAGCCGGTCAACATGACCGACCTGATGCGGCAGTGGACCGATGTGCGGGGCGCCGATCAGGTCGCCGATGTGAGCGACAGCGTTGCCGGGTACCCCCATCAGGTCTTCAAGGACGCGGGCGGGCGTGCCGTCGTGGAGACGTACAGCGTCACCGGGATGGGGCACGGGCAGCCCGTCGATCCGGGGAGTGGGAGTGAGCAGTGCGGGAGTGCCGGGGCGTATCTGCTCGATGTGGGGGTGTGTGGCGCTTATCGGATGGGGTGGGCTTGGGGGTTGGGCTGAGGGCCTTGGTCAGCCTTGTGGCTCAGCAGGTAGCCGGATGTCCCCACAGGGTTTGGGGGCGTCCGACAGGCTCCTGCTGAGCTTGGGTCACCGTCCGGTTGCACGGCCCGGGCGGGGACCCTCCCAGTTCCCAGGTACAGCACAACGGCCCCCCACTCGGCACCCAAGACCACCGACCGTTCACTCACCCCGTCACCCCGCGACCGGCACCGCATCAAGGTGACTCAACCGCACCGGAAACGCGTCCGACATCCGGCTCCAGCCCTCGCCCCCGAAGTGCACCGAGCAACTCGACCGGGTTCCAGGTGGCGCCGTAGAGCCTCGCGGCCCCGTACACGGGGAGCATCAGCCAACTCCGGAGCGTCCGGCGCTCGGAGCGCAGCGCGCGCGGGCGGCGGAAGTAGCCGGGCCTCGGTGCTCGCAAGGCCAGGGCGACCCCGTGGTCGGCGCGCAGCAGCTCGCCTGCCGGTACCAGCGCCCTCGCCCGCTCGACCGTCTCCCGGCCACGGTCCGTTCCGCTCACCCGTATCGTGCCTCGCTGTTCTGATCCCCGTCCGTGCAGGTCAACGGCTGCTCACTCCGCCGTCCGCCGCGCCGTACCGGCCCGTTGCGTCATCGTAGGCGGCAGCAACGTCGCCTCCGGTACGGCCTTCCCGTCCAGCTTCCGCATCAGCAACTCCACGGCCTGCGAACCGACTTCCGAGGACGGCAACGCGATCGAGGTGACCGGTACGCGCAGGGACTCGGCGACTTCGTCGGGGCAGATCGCGGTGATCGACAGATCGGTCGGCACCCGGAGACCGAGCTCCTCGAAGGCGTCGATCAGCGGCTCCAGGACGGCCTCGTTGTGGATCACGACACCCGTCAGCGCCGGCTGCTCCCGCAGCAGTTGCTCGGCGACCGCGCGGGCGGCGACCGGTGACGCCTCGCAGGGGTGCACGGCGGACGACAGCCGGTTGCGGTCCGCGGCGGCCGTGAAGCCCTGCACGACCCGCTGGGCGAAGGCCGTCCGCCGTACGTACACCTCCGGCGGCGACCCCACCAGCGCCACCACCCGGTGCCCGAGCCGCGCCAGATGCTCCACGCAGGCTTCGCCCGCCGCCTTGAAGTCGAGGTCGACGCAGGTCAGTCCGTCGGAGTCGGCGGGGAAGCCGATCAGCACCGACGGGCGGTCCAGGTGCCGTAACAGCGGCAGCCGGGGGTCGTGCAGCTGGACGTCCATCACGATCAGCGCGTCCACCAGCCCCGTGTCCACGACCCGTCGCAGCCCCTCCTCGCCCTCCTCCTGGGTCAGCAGCAGCACGTCATGGCCGTACCGTCGCGCCGTCGTCACCACGGACACCGCGAACCGCATCACCACCGGCACATCGATGCCGGCCCGCAACGGCACCACCAGCGCCAGCACGTCGGACCTGCGGCCGGCTAGCGCGCGGGCGCCGGCGTGCGGGTGGTAGCCGAGCAGGCGGACGGACTCCTCGACGCGGCGCCGGGTCTCCTCGGAGATCGGGCGCTTGCCGCTCAGCGCGTACGACACCGTGCTGGGGGAGACCCCGGCGTGCCGGGCCACATCAGTGATCTTCACCATCAGCCCAGCTCCAGGGAGAGGAAGCCGCATCCCGCCCGGGCCCGCGCCTCGCGCTCGCCGGCCGCCAGACCCCAGGGCGCGGACGGGGCACCGCAGGAGGCCCGCAGCGTGTCCCCTTCCCGTACGACCGTGAAGGCCACCTCCCCGACCCGCACCGTCACCTGCGCGCCCCGCACCGGCCCGAACGCCCGCAGCGTGACGCCGTCGGCATGGTCGTAGTCGGGCCGGTCGTCCACCGCGCCCACCGGGATCACCGCCCCCGGCCGCACCAGCAGCGGCACGCTTGTGAAGCCGTGCTTCTCGCGCACCCAGCGCGGGCCGGTCACCGTCTCCCCGCTGAGGTAGTGGGTCCAGGTGCCCTCGGGGACGTAGTACGCCACGTCCCCCTCGTCGCTGAACACGGGCGCCACCAGCAGGTCCGGGCCGAGCATGTACTGCCGCTCCAGATGTACGCAGCCGGGGTCGTCCGGGAACTCCAGCACCATCGCCCGCATCATCGGCACGCCCTCGGTGTGGGCGGTGCGGGCGACTTCGTAGAGATAGGGCATCAGGCTCAGCTTCAGGCGGATGAAATGGCGGGCCACGTCCACCGCCTCCTCGTCGAACAGCCACGGGACCCGGTACGACGACGACCCGTGCAGGCGGCTGTGCGAGGACAGCAGGCCGAACGCCAGCCAGCGCTTGAACAACGCGGGCGACGGGGTGCCTTCGAAGCCGCCGATGTCATGGCTCCAGTAGCCGAAACCCGACAGGCCGAGCGAGAGCCCTCCGCGCAGCGACTCCGCCATCGACTCGTACGTCGCCTCGCAGTCGCCACCCCAGTGCACCGGGAACTTCTGGCTGCCCGTCGTCGCCGAGCGGGCGAAGACCACCGCCTCCTCCTCGCCCCGGTGCTTGCGCAGCACGTCGAAGACGGTGCGGTTGTAGAGGTAGGTGTAGTAGTTGTGCATCCGCTCCGGGTCGGAGCCGTCGGACCACCGCACGTCGACCGGCACCCGCTCGCCGAAGTCCGTCTTGAAGCAGTCCACGCCCTGCGCGAGCAGCGCCTCCAGCTTCCCGGCGTACCACTCGCGGGCGGCGGGGGAGGTGAAGTCG
Organism: Streptomyces bicolor; assembly: GCF_000719285.1. Classification (GTDB taxonomy): domain Bacteria; phylum Actinomycetota; class Actinomycetes; order Streptomycetales; family Streptomycetaceae; genus Streptomyces; species Streptomyces bicolor. The sequence continues at coordinate 45,240 of NZ_JOFS01000002.1, forward strand.
ACCAGCGCCATGCCCGGTTGCCACAGGTCCCACTGCCAGACACTGCCGTCCGGCCGCTTCAGCAGGTGCCCGAGCGCCTTGCCCTCGGCGAAGAGCGGCGAGCGCTGGGCTATGTAGGGGTTGATCCAGACACAGACCCGCAGGTCCTTCGCCTTGAGCCGGGCCAGCATCCCCTCCGGGTCCGGGAACACCCGCGGATCCCACTGGAAGTCGCACCAGTTGAACTCGCGCATCCAGAAGCAGTCGAAGTGGAAGACGGACAGGGGGAGTTCGCGCTCGCGCATGCCGTCCACGAAGGACGTCACCGTCTCCTCGTCGTACGACGTCGTGAAGGACGTCGACAGCCACAGGCCGAAGGACCAGGCGGGCGGCAGCGCCGGGCGGCCGGTCAGGGCCGTGTACTTGCGGAGGATGTCCTTCGGGGTCGGGCCGTGGATGACGTAGTACGTCAGCTCCTGTGCCTCCGCGCTGAACTGCACCCTCGACACGACCTCCGAGGCGACCTCGAAGGAGACCTTGCCCGGGGAGTCGACGAAGACGCCGTAGCCCGCGTCCGTCAGGAAGAAGGGCACGTTCTTGTACGCCTGCTCGCTGCACGTTCCGCCGTCGGCCTGCCAGATGTCGACGACCTGGCCGTTCCTGACCAGGGGGCCGAAGCGCTCGCCGAGGCCGTAGACGGACGTGCCGACCCGGAGGACCAGCTGTTCGCGCAGGTAGTGCGTGCCGGTCGAGTCCCGCATGATGCCCATGCTCTTGTGCCCGCTGGAGGTGAGGATGCGGCCGCCGGCGAGGAACTCGACCTGCCAGGGGCCGGTGCGGGCGACCCGGACCGACAGCGCGCCGGAGGTGAGGGTCGCGTGCTCGTCGTCGTAGGAGATCTGCGGGGCTGTCTCGTCGGAGTCGGCGAGCTCGAACTCGGGGCCGCGGGGCTGCTCGCCCGCGAAGTGGGTCAGGGTGAGGCCGATGACGTCGGGCATCGGAGTGTGGGCGTTGATCGTCATGACCGGTCCCGTCATCAGGTCGCCGCGCGAGCGGATGGGCCGGGTCGGCGCGTGGATCTCCAGCGCGCCGTCCTGCTCGGTGACGTCGAGGACTTCGGCCGGATGGGCCGCGGTGACGCCCTCGCGCAGCAGCCAGTAGCCGTCGGTGAACTTCATGTGGGGGTCCTTACGTGACTGCGTCCACGATGATGCCGCGCTGCGATCGTCGAATCGATTCGACGGATGATGTCGAAGCGCTTCGATTGCTCGCTTGCCGAAGGTATGTGCGGGCTGAGGGTGCGTCAATGTCCCGTGCGGGAATGGGGGGAGCCATGACGATGACGACTACGGCCGCACGGGCGCCGATCGTGACGGGGAGCCCGTTGCTCGGCTCGATGAGCGATCTGCTGAACGACCCCCTCGCCGCCAACCCCCGCAAGGACAACGTCTTCTACGAGGAACTGCGCCAGTCGGTCGGCAACGGACTGCTCACCAGCCAGGACGACACCTACCTGCGGCAACGGCGGCTGGTGCAGCCGCTGTTCACCCGGCGCCGAGCGACGTCATCGAACTCGTCGGTGAGATGCACCGGTTCGCCCTGCACGTCGTCGGCCGCATCTTGTTCGGTACGGACGTGGAGAAGGCGTTCGAGGTGATCGAGCGCACTCTGCCCCCGCTCCAGGAGTACTCCCTCAAGCGCGGCTTCTCCCCGGGTCAAGGCGCCGCGCACCTGGCCCACCCCCGCCAACCGCCGCGCCGGACGCCTCCAGGCGGAGCTGCGCGCGCTGTGCGACGGGATCATCGACAGCCGCCGGGACCGGGACGACCGGGACGACCTGGTCACCCTCCTCGTGCACGCAGAGAACGCCGAGGACGGCAGCCTGGACGCCGACGAACTCCGCGAGCAGGTGCTGATCTTCCTCCTGCCCGGTCACGAGACGACGGCCACGGGCCCCCACCGTGGCCGACATGGAGGAGCTGCCGTATCTGACGATGGTGCTGAAGGAGGCCATGCGGCTGTATCCCTCCGCGCCCGTGATCGGCCGCCGCTCGGTCGCCGACACGGAGGTGGACGGTGTACGGATACCGGCCGGTGCCGACATCCTGGTCAGCCCCTGGGTCACTCAGCGCCATCCCGAGCGCTTCGACCCCTCCCGCTTCACCCCCGAGGCCGAGGCGGGCCGCCCGGGCTACGCCTGGTTCCCCTTCGGCGGAGGGCCGCGCGCCTGCATAGGGCAGCACCTGTCGATGCTGGAGTCGGTGCGGGGCGCTCCGCGAGGCTCAGCGGTTGGGGGTGCCGCGAGGGTTGTTTGTTGTCTGCAGCGCCGTTGTGGTTGGTCGCGCCCGCGCGGCGGAGCCGCATATTGATTCAGCCCCGCGCCCCTCAGGGCGTTGCTGCGAGCGCGATGAGCAGTGCTGATGCCGCCGCCGCGACCGGTACGCCGTATGCCACCGTCGGGGACAAGTGTTCCACCACCCACCCTCCGGACGCGCTGCCGCACGCGATGCCGCCGAGCAGGGCGGTCACGGCGAGGGTCATGCCCTCGTTGAGGCGGCCGTCCGGGGTGCGCTGCTGCACCAGGGCCATGTTGGTGATCATGGTCGGGGCGGTGGCCATGCCGGAGACCAGCAGCGCGGTGGCCAGCAGCGGGAGCGAGCCGGTGAGGGACGCGGCGAGCAGGGGCAGCGTCAGCAGGGCGGTCATCGCCGCTATGCACCAGGGGTAGCGGTGCTCGGCCGGGCCGGACAGCCTGAGCCGGCCGTACCAGAGGCCCGCCGCACAGGACCCCGCCGCCTGGAGCGCGAGCACCGCGCCCGCCGCCGTGCGGTGGCCCTCCGCGTCAGCGAACGCGATCGTGACGACCTCCATCGAGCCGAACACCGCGCCCATGGCGAGGCAGACGGCCAGCAGCGGGGGCATGCCGGGGGCGCGCAAGGGAGACTTCGAGGTCTTTGCAGCCGTGTGGCCTTGCGGCGGCGGTTCCGTCGACCGCTGGGCCGCGAAGACCAGCACCCCCGTCACCAGGAGCACCACCGCGACCAGCGTCCCCGCCTCCGGGAAGAACGTCCCGCACAGGAAGGCCGCCAGCACCGGCCCCAGCATGAAGCACAGCTCGTCGGCGGCCTGTTCGAACGAGTTCGCGGTGTGCAGGGACTCGGCGTCGCCCTTCAGCAGGTGCGCCCAGCGGGCGCGGGACATGCCGCCGGTGTTGGGAGTCGTCGCGGTGGCGGCGTACGTGGCGAAGAGGGTCCAGGCGGGGGCGTCGTAGCGCACGCACAGCAGCAGCGCGAGGCTGCCCAGCGCCGCGAGGAGCGTGGCGGGTACGGCGACCCGCGCCTGGCCGTACCGGTCGACGAGCCGCGCGGTCCAGGGCGCGACCAGCGCGGTCGCCGCGAGGCCGGTCGCGGTGACGGCGCCGGCGAGGGCGTACGACCCGCGCGCCCCGGCGATCATCACGACCGCGCTCACGCTGAACATGCCCATGGGCAGGCGGGCGATGAGGTTCCCGGCGGTGAAGGCGCGGGCGCCGCGGTGGGCGAAGAGCCGGCGGTACGGGCCGGGTGGGCGGTTCCTTTTCCGGGCGCCGAAGTCGACTGCGACGAGGGTGTCGGAGGTGACGGTGAGCAGAGGAGGGGCCGGGGTGTTCGTGGCCTTTGTGGCTTTCGGGTAGGGGTGTTGCGGCATGGATCCAGCGTCGCCCGCGGTGGATCAAGGCGTCCAACACCTGCTCTGCGCGGATTCACGCACCCGCGTTGTAAGTTCACGACATGCCCGCGCCCGCTCACCTCGATCCCCGCCTCCTGCGGGCCTTCCTCGCCGTGGCCCAGGAGCTGCACTTCACCCGGGCCGCGGCCCGGCTGTACGTCGCCCAGCAGGCGCTCAGCCGGGACGTACGGCGGCTGGAGCGGGAGCTGGGCGCCGAGCTGTTCGTGCGGACGACCCGGCAGGTGACGCTGACGGCCGACGGTGAGCGGCTGGTGCCGTACGCCCGCCATGCCCTGCAGGCCCAGGATGACCTGCTGACCGCCTTCGGCCGGGCCCGCCCCCTGCTGGTGGACCTGAACTCGCCGGGCATGGCCACCGGCCGCAGGGTCCTGCACCGGGCCCGCGAACTCGCCCCCGAGCTGGAGCTGATGGCCCGCTACGAGAGCGGCCTGACGGGTGCGGCCGGCGAGCTGGTCGCCGGGCGGCTGGACGCCTCCTTCGGAAGGTTCGCGGGGCTGGACCCGGCGCTGCGGGCGGGCCTCGACCACCAGCCGGTCCGCTACGAGCCGATGGCGATCCTGCTGCCCGAGGGGCATCCGCTGGCGGAACGGGAACGTGTCCCGCTGTCCGCGCTGGCCGGCGAGACCGTGTACGCCGGTGCGGGCAACCCCCGTACCCCGGAGTGGACCGACCTCGCGCACCGGCTGTTCGACGGGCGGGGCATCGAGGTCGCCGCGCCCGCTCCGCTCGCCGTCGGTGCCGAGGAGTTCCAGCGGATCATGGCCAAGACGCGGACACCCGTGCTCGCCGTCATCGAATTTCCGGCCATGCCGGGGGCGGTGCTGCGCCCGTTGACCGATCCCGTGCCCCTGTCGCCGGTCTCGCTGGTGTGGCGAAAGGGCTTGGCGCATCCCGCGTTGGACGCCCTTCGCCGGGCGGCGGCCCGGATCGCGGCCGAGGAGGGGTGGCTGCGGCGGCCGGCCGATGGATGGATTCCGGCCATCGATTCGGCCGCGATGACGGGCGCGGCGAGTTGAAGCGCTTCGCCCCAGGAAATAGCGAGTGAGGGCTGAGAAGGGCTGAGAAAGGCGCCAATGGATTTATGCCAATTGGCGAAGCGATTCGATGGTGAGTATCGACACCAACGTGCGGTGAGATGTCCCTTATTGGCGGTTACGCTCCATTATTTCCCGCCATTGCCTGTGGAGGGAATGTGAAGGGCGCTGGTAATTTATAGGCGCACCGAACTGCGGGACCGGCGGTCGGTCGAAAGGCGAAGGGGGATGCGGTGGCGCCGAGGGGGCGTGGGGAGGGGTCTCAGGAGCCGGACGTCACTATGCAGTTGAAAGTGCCGGACTCATTCAAGGCCGATGAGACGGTGCAGTTGCGGGTGCCCGCGCAACGCATATCCGACGATCCCGAGCAGGACACCAAAAGCGAATCAACAATATCCGACACAGCTTCTCCCGAGGTTGCGGGGGCATCGGATCGAATACGTGGCGACAATACGGCCGATCAGCCGCATGGCCGTAGAAATCGGAACCCTCGTAAAGCCCCCCGCCCGCCCCTCGCCCCCCGCCTGGTCGCAGCCCTCCGCCTGGCGCCCCTGCTGGCCGTCCTCGCCCCGCTGATCGCGCGGCTCACGCCGTACGTCCGCCGGATGCGGCCGCAGTACCCCCGGCCCGGACGTACCGGCTGGCGCCGGTGGGTGCCCTCCTGGCGGCAGTCGGTCGGCGCGTCGCTCGTCGGAGTCGGGCTCAGCGGCCTCTTCCTCGCCGTCGCCTACGCGGCCACCGACATCCCGGACAACCTCAACTCGTACGCCACCCAGCAGGACAACGTGTACTTCTGGGCCGACGGGACGCCCATGGCCCGCACCGGCTGGGTGCAGCGGCAGGCGATGCCGCTGGAGGACATTCCCGAGGACGTCCGCTGGGCGGTCCTCGCCGCGGAGAACGCGAGCTTCTACAGCGACCCCGGCGTCTCCTTCAAGGGCATCACCCGCGCCCTGTTCCGCACGCTCGGCCAGGGTGACACCCAGGGCGGCTCGACCATCACCCAGCAGTACGTCAAGAACGTCTACCTGAACCAGGACCAGACGGTCAGCCGCAAGTTCACCGAGGCCATGATGGCCCTCAAGCTCGACAACCGGATGAGCAAGGACGAGATCCTCGAGGCTTACCTCAACACCAGCTGGTTCGGCCGCGGCACCTACGGCATCCAGCGCGCCGCCCAGGCCTACTACGGCAAGGACGTGAGCAAGCTCAACGCCAGCGAGGCAGCCTTCCTGGCCGCCCTGCTCAAGGGCGCCGGCCTGTACGACCCCACCCTGAGCGGCGCCAACCGCGACCGGGCCGTGGAGCGCTGGTCCTGGACCCTCGACCGGATGGTCGCCATCGGCAAGCTCTCGCAGGCCGAGCGGGCGACGTACAAGACGTTCCCCGAGCCGCTGAAGCGCAACCCGCTGTACGACACCGGTGAGCAGAGCGACTACCTGGTCGAACTCGCCTCCCAGTACGCCAAGAAGGCCGCGAAGATCTCCGACAAGGAATTCGACCTCGGCGGCTACCAGATCTACACGACCTTCGACAAGAAGCGGGAGGACAAGCTCACCGACGTCGTCACCAAGGCGCGCAAGGAAGCGCTGAAGGACCAGCCGAAGATCGCGAAGACCGCGCACTACGGGGCGGCCTCCGTGGCCCCGGACGGCCGGATCCTCGCCGTCTACGGCGGACCCGACCACCGTGAGCAGGGCTACAACGAGTCCAACGCCACCACCGTCCCGGCCGGTTCTGCCTTCACGCCGTTCGTGTACGCGGCCGGCCTGGAGCACGGAGTCCGCAAGACCCGCGACGGGCAGGCGACCCCGGTGACCGGGGACTCCCTCTACGACGGCGACGACGACGTGCCGGTGACCACGCCGGAGGGGCCGTACTGGGACCGCAGCGGCCGCAAGGTGGCCGCCAGCAACGACGGGGACAGGTCCTACGGGCAGATCTCCCTGCACCGGGCGATGGAGCTGTCCGTGAACACGCCGTTCATGCAGCTCGGCATGGACACCGGCCTGGACCGGGTGCGCTCCACCGCCGAGGCCTCGGGGCTGCTGCCCTCCTCCATCGGGGCCCAGGTGCCCGCGCTGTCGATGGGCAGCTCCACACCCAGCGCCATCCGCATGGCCAGCGGCTACTCCACGTTCGCCGCGGCCGGCAAGCACACCGAGCCGTACTCGGTGCGCCGCATCACCCACAACGGCACCGCGGTACCCCTCGACCTGCCCGGTCCGCGCCGGGCGGTCGGCGCCGACGTGGCCGAGGAGGTCACCTCCGCGCTGACCGATGCCTTCCGCACCGCCCACCCCGACGGCGCACCCGCCACCGCGAAGGTGGCCGGGAAGCCCGGGACCACGCCGAACGACACCGCCGCCTGGTACGTCGGTACCTACGAGTCCGTCTCCACGGCGGTCGTCGTCTACCGCATCGACCTCGCCAAGAGCCTTGAGCCACTGCCCCTGAAGGGCATCGCCGGCAGCGGCGACGACAGCGTCCCCTACGGCATCTGGTCCGGTGCCGTGACTCCCGTCGGCTGACCACCGACCCGACAGCACCGTCCCCACCGCTTGAAGAAAGAGCCGCACATGAAGCAACCCTCGGGGCGCCGCCGCAAGTCCCGGGCACCGCGCCGCACCGATGCCCTCCGCCCGGGGTTCCTGACCGTGGCGGCGCTTCTCGTCGTCGCCTCGCTGACGGCGGGCTACCTGGTGCTGAACCGTACGGACAACACCGCGCCGACCGCGTCCTCGGGGGGACGCAAGAAGGCGGCGGAGGCGGACGCCAAGCAGCCGCAATGGGACGGCAGAACCAAGGTCCTCGGGGACGGCTCCACCTCCTACACCGGCCCGCAGAAGGGCCAGTTGAAACCGGAGCCGCTGAAGCCGGGCCAGAAGCCGCCCCAGTTCGTCGTCTTCTCCTGGGACGGCGCCCTGCAGGGCGACGACCAGCTCTTCTCGCACTACCGGGAAGTGGCCGAGAAGTACGACGCCCACATGACGTTCTTCCTCACCGGGATCTACCTCCTCCCCAAGGACAAGAAGACGCTGTACGACCCGCCCCAGCACGACAAGGGCGCCGCGGCGATCAGCTACCCCACCGACGAGCACATCCGCACCACGCTGGAGCAGCTCGGCAAGGCCTGGGAGGACGGGAACGAGATCGGCACCCACTTCAACGGGCACTTCTGCGGCGAGAAGGGCGGCGGCGACTGGAGCGTCGCGGAGTGGAAGAGCGAGATCGACCAGTTCAACTCGTTCGTGGCGAAGTGGAAGACCAACACCGGCTACACCGACCTGCCCCCGCTGCCCTTCGACGTCACCAAGGAGGTCGTCGGCGGTCGCGCCCCCTGCCTCGAGGGCCAGAAGAACCTGCTGAAGGCCGCCGCGGACCACGGCTACCGCTACGACGCCAGCTCCGCGGGCGACTTCCAGATATGGCCCGTCAAGAAGAACGGCATCTGGGACTTCCCGCTGCAGATGCTCCCGTACGAGGGCGGCAAGTACCAGGGCCTGTCCATGGACTTCAACTTCCTCTACAACCAGTCCGACGGCGAGACCGAGGGCGACCCGGCGCTGTACCCCCAGTGGGAGGAGGAGACCTTCAACACCTACATGGCCGGGTTCAACCGTGTGTACTACGGAAGCCGGGCGCCCCTGTTCATCGGCAACCACTTCGAGAACTGGAACGGCGGCATCTACATGCGGGCCGTGGACCGGGCCATCGAGAGCGTGTGCACCAAGAAGGACGTCAAGTGCGTGTCCTTCAAGGAGCTGGCCGACTGGATGGACGTGCAGAAACCGGCGACCCTCGAGCGGCTGCGCACCCTCGACCCGGCCCAGTCCCCGGACTGGTCGACCGTCGTGCAGTGACGTTCCCATAACGTCCTTGGCTCACAGGCGCATCCATCTTCACAGCAGCCACACATGCCATGCAAAGATGCGCTTCCCCGGCCATCCGTCCGCCGGGGGCAAGAGGGGAATCACCAGTGAAGTCAAGGAAACTGAGCCGCACTCGGCGCCGCGCCACCATACTCGGGGCGGCCGCCGCCTCGGTCGTCGCCGGAGCGGCGATGCTGCCCAACTGGAACGCGGGCGCGTCCGTGGTCGACGACCCCACGGTGGACGCCAGGACCAAGGCGACCTTCCAGCGCCTGGCGGACGCGGTCTTCACCGACCGTACGGAGGCCCTGGTCGACGGCGGCCAGGGGGACCGGGACAAGCCGCTGACCGACGGCTTCTCCGGGGACGTCAGCCTGTCCTCCGGCCTGGCCCGCAGCGAGGACGCCGCACGGTCCGCGCTGAACCGGCGCGGGGACATGCTCGCGGAGCTGGGCGAGACGTACAGCACGGGCAGCACCACCGTCACGCTGGACGCCACGCAGGTGAAGGGCCGCAAGGCCAAGGTCGCGGTCACCGAGACCACGACCCTCACCTATGAGCAGGCCCGCGCCGGCGCACCGCGGACCACGGGCTTCCAGGCGCACCACGAGCTGACGTTCAGCGCCGACCGGTACGGAAACTGGCGGCTGACCGCAATCCGCGCGACCGACGAGGGCGAACTCGCGGTCAACCAGACGGCCAGGCCCGCCGCCGAACCCATGACCGCGAGGGCCGGCAGCACGACGCCCTCGGCACCCAAGGCGTCGACGTCGTACCCCGGCCCGGCCAACCCGAAGAACTTCTCCGCGAGCGGCCTGGACTACTCGGCGATGGCCGTCTACGCGAAGCAGTACTGGTCCACCTACAACCCGGCCTACCCCGACTTCAACGGCCAGGGCGCGGGCGGCGACTGCACCAACTTCGTCAGCCAGGCCCTGAAGGCGGGCGGCTGGAAGCACGTCCCCGGCTATGTGTACGACTACACCAGGTGGTTCGGGAACGCCGACATCCAGTCGCACTCGTTCGTCGGCGTCAACGAGTGGTCCTGGTTCGCCCAGAACTCGAAGCGGACGACCAGCCTCGCCAACGTCTACCAGATGGACGTCGGCGATGTGCTCCAGATCGACTTCGACAGGGACGGCTCGAAGGACCACACCATGATCGTCACATCCCGCAGCCGGGGCGTGCCGTATCTGACGTACCACTCCACCAACACCTACAGCAGGTCGGTGGCGAGCATCGTGGCGTCGTACCCGACCGCGTCGTATTACGCGTACCGGACCTGATCCGGTCGGGTTCGGAATCCCTCCCTGGCCGCCGGTGTCGTAACTGGCGGCCAGGGACTGTGTCACCCGATGGCGATGCGTGTCTTCCAGTAATTCGCCGGGGCGATGATCTCGGTGCCGGACCCCGGCACGACCGCGCTCGGGCCGCCCGCGTAGAAGCGCACCGATCCGTCGGACCGCACACCCCAGATGTCGGGGGTGGTACCCGCGTCGCCGTCCGTGTCGGGGGTGCCCATCAACAGCGGGAAGCTGCTGACCGCCCAGCCCGCGGCGCCGTACTCGCTGTCCTCGCCCCCGGCCGAACTTCCGGCATTGCCCAGGGAGGCGAGGCTGACTCCGCCTCCGGAGGCGGCTATGCCCTTGCGGAGCTGGAGCTTGCCCGACGTGTCGGACCGGTAGAGAAGGTCGGTGACACCGTCGCCGCTGATGTCCAGCGCCGTAACGATGTCCCGGCTGGTCCAGCCCGAGGCCCACAGCTTGGTCGCCTGGTCGATGGTCCCTCCGTGGTAGCCGGTGAAGACCCACAACTCGTCGCCGATGGTGGCGAAGAAGTCGGTCCGGCCGTCTCCGCCGGCCAGGGCCTGGCCGCCGTCGCCGACAACCCCCGCCGTCGGGCGAGCAGCCGACGCTCGTGCCGAGTGTCGGCGGGCTACCGGTCCCGGGCGTGAGCGGGGCTCAACATGGCACTGCCGGGAGCCAATTGGGGGCGTGAGCACCTGCGCGTCGCACAGCAAGTTGTCGCCGACGACCGTCCTACGGCCGGATCGCAGGCACAGGGCTGACCAGGGGGCCAACCCTTCACGTCCGTCACCGGGCTCACCGAGGACGGTGGCCAGCGTCGCCCCCGGCGGGGAGCGAAGCTCCCAGCGCCCCACCATCGGCCGATCCCGCCCACGGACGTGCGTCGAGCCTTGAGCGACCACCGACTCAGGATCCGTCGACGGCTGGTGACCGAGCTGACCAGAACCTGCCTTCCGGCGCAGCAAGCCGTCCCGGCGGACGCGCTGATATAGCAGGACGAAGTGCCTGCCGGCGTTCCCCGCCCCGGCGGACGGCCCCCTGCCCGTACCCGACCCCATCCCAGGCAGGCCACCGGCCCAAGATCCCGCCAGCACCTGCGAGGACTGGCGCACGCACGTTCGGAGATCGACTCCGTGGGGTGAAGCCCGGTGTCAGCGCGGGGCAGCCCCGTATGCTGGCCTCGGCAGCCGCATCCCGTCCCGTGGAAGTCCTGATGAGCCCACCCGACGCGGAGTACTCCGGCTACCCACCGCTTCGGCCCCGCGTTTCGGTCGAGGAGCTGCTGGCCGCGAAGAACACCCAGCCGATCCGGTCCCTGGACGATCTCGCGCCGACACCTTCGAGTCGGACGAGGAACTGGAGGAGTTCCTGGCATTCACGTACGCCGAGCGCCACCGCGACGTCGCCTGAGCCGCCGCCATGCAACCCGTCATCCTCGACACCGACGTCGCCTCGCTGTCCCACAAGCGCAAGCTCACCGGCCCGCTCGCAACCCGGCTGATCGGCCGCAAGCCGCTGATCACCTTCGTGACCTTCGGTGAACTGACCAAGTGGACCGAGATCCGCCACTGGGGCACCCGCAGCCGACAGGAACTCGCCGACTGGCTCTCCGGCATCCCGATCCTGCCTGGCGACGAAGCCGTCGCCGCGAGCTGGGGCCGCCTGTCAGCCGCAGGCATCCAGCGCGGACGCCCACGCCCGATCAACGCATGTGGATCGCGGCCTGTGCCCTCACCTACGACCTGCCGCTGGCCACTCTCAACCTCAAGGACTACGAGGACTTCCGAGCCCACCACGGTCTGCGCATCCTCGGCGCGGAGTAGCCGCTCGCCGCAGGCGCAGCCGGACCCGGCTCACAAACGAGGCAGCGGCCCGTGACCAGGCTGACCAGAAACTGGCTGCTGGCTCGTTGGGCTGGATATCCCAACGAGCTATCCAGGGGAACAGGGTCGGCCAGGGGGCTGGCTCTCCGCGCGAATCACCAGCTCGCCGCCGAGTAGTAGCTGGCGTCGCCTCCAGCGGGGAGCGAAAATCCCGGCCCCCCTCCGAGCGGCGACCCCGTCCCGCCCCGCCCCCCGCACTGCCAGACTGGCAGACGCACGAACCTTGCCGCACGCCAGCCGCCTCGGAGGCCTACCGCCGAGCCGCCGCGAGGCCCCAGCCCTGCCTGATTGGTCAAGACCATTGACGGCAGTAGTGACGGCAACAACCAGCCGAGCGGGTGCAGGCCGCGCTCGGAGCCGCCGAGGGCGCCCTTGCGCGGCTGGCCGATGCGCGGGCGACGGTGGCCGATGTCCTGGCTGATGCCCCCGGCGAAGGCGCCGGGTCCGCTCGCGGTGCGGTGGCGGCTCGATGGTGCCGCACTGGGCCGGGGGTGGGTGTGGAGGTGCTCGCGCCCGAGTACCAGCGGATCCTCGCGGTCCTCGCGTTGCCGGAGGCGTCCGACGGGCTGCGGGTGAAGCCGATCGTGGTGCGGCTGGGCTGGGAGACGACGCCGGCCCGGGTCGAGGGTGTGCGCTCGCGGGTGCGGCGGCTGGCCGCGCGGGGCTGGGCCCCGGAGGTGCGGCAGAACGTGTTCGCGGCGGTAAGGGAGACGGTGCCGGTCACTGAGATGTGAGGCCCCGTCTCAGCCGTGCCTGTGGGGCAGCGCCAACCCCGTGATAGATAGCCATCGCCCGGATTTGAACCGGGGTTTCCTCGTCGGGGCGAACCCGAGCGCGGTGTCCTGGGCCGCTGGACGACGAAGGCCAGGCGGAGCGTACCTCCCGAGCACTTGTTCCGCCTTCTGTTTCTCCCGCGGCGGCCCCGGCGCAAGGTCAGTGAGGGTTCAAGGGCGTGCTCTGAAGGCGCCCGGGTGGCGTCCGGGCGAGACGGCCGCTCATGAGCATGGTCATGGACCACAACACCATGGCCTCGTGCATGGTGGGGAGCGTCTCGTAGTCGCGCACCAGACGGCGCGAGCGCACCAGCCAGCTCAGCGTTCTCTCCAGCACCCAGCGCCTCGGCAGCACCACGAACATCTTGCGCAGCCGCGCCTGCCGCGTCCAACTCCCGTGTGCCGCCCTTGGGGGTTCCTCCTTCAAGACGTGTCGTGCACCCTACGGGCCGCCACTGACAACGCAGGGATGGTCGACTTCGGGGATTCTCGGGGTATCCGGACAGGCCAGTTCGGGCTTCGAGCGGTTCGGGGAGCACGTCACCAGTGCCAAGGACAGGTACGAGGGACGCTCGAGGTAGAAGCCCAGTGACACATCCGCGCCTGACTCCAGCCGCTTGGCAACGGAGTTGAGCAGCACGGCCAGACGGCTGGGACCACGGTCCCTCTCCGAGGCGAACCGGGGCGCGTACTCCGCCAACCGTTCGCCGAGCCAGGTCGCCGCGTCCTTCGGTTCATCCCACGTGCCACGAACCAGTGAGCGCGGCTTGATGAGCCAGTACGCGGTTTCCAGCGGCGGCAGATCACCGGTCGGAAACTCAGCTGCTACTTCCCGGTAGCGCTGGATCAGTTCTGGCTTGCTTCCAGCCGGCGGCGGTTCGGGACTCCTGATCGAAGCACTCTCTCGTCCCGGTCCACAGCTAGCCGTGATGGTGCACCAGTCGTTCCCATTCGGGATGTTGGGAGTTGAAGGGGAGGCCGGTCGGCCCACCCGGTGGAGAAAGGGGAGGGGGAGGTTGACCGGAGGGGGAGGTCAGACGGACACGCCGAACCGCGCCGGGTCGATGACAGCCGGGTCCAGCTCCGCCGTGGTGAACCGCAGCGGTGTTGCGTCCGACCGCTTGCTGTCACCTTCACTCGAGCGAGTGTGCCTCGTGCTCAGAGCCTCGCGTGCACCGCGTGCGCGAGGAAGTCCGCCCAGGTGGTGGGTGGGAATGTGAGGTGGGGTCCGGTGGGCGTTTTGGAGTCGCGGATGTGGATGGTGGTGGGGGTGGTGGCTATCTCGACGCAGTTCGAGGCGTCGGGGCTGTAAGTGGACTTCTTCCAGTGGAGTTCGGACACGGTTACCTCAGACGGTCTGGGCGATGCGGTGGATCAGGTCACGGGACTCTGCGGGTTTGAGGGCGTTCGCCTCCATGCGGTCGAGTACGAGGCGGTACTTCTCCAACTGGGCCTCCGCGTCCAGGAACTCGCAGCCGTGGTGGGTGTCCAGTTGAACAGTGTCGAGCTGTGGAACCGGCCCCGCCAGATAGTCGACGGACTGTCCGGTGCCGGGAAAGGAGCCCTTGCCGAACGGGATGACCCTTACGGTGATGTGGTCCAGCTCGCTCATGTCCAGGAGGTGCTGGAGCTGAGCGCGCACGGTGGCGGGGCCGCCGTACCCCATGTGCAGCGCGCACTCGTGGATCACTGCCGTGTACGGGGGCGGGTCTTCGCGGTGGAGGATCCCCTGTCGCTTGATCCGGTGGCTGACGCGATGTTCGATCTCGTACTGCCGCAGTTCAGGCACCGCCTCTTTGAAGAGGGCACGGGCGTGGTCGGTCGTCTGGAGCAGAGCAGGGATGTGAATGACCAGGGCGACGCGCAGGGCCGTGGCGTGGTGTTCCAGCTCGGCGAGGTCGATGAGGCCGACCGGCAGGTGATCGCGGTAGCTGTCCCACCAGCCGCGCGTCTGGCGTTGCGCCATAGCGGCAAGGGCATCCACGAGGCGGGGATCTCCGCAGTCGTAGGCACGTGCGAGTGAGCGGACGCGGTCGGCACTGAGGGGGCTGCGCCCTGTCTCGATCATGCTGACCCGCCCTTGGTTGACGCCGAGCTTTGCGGCTGCGCCGGTGGCCGTCAGCCCCCCTCGCTCGCGAAGCTTGCGCAGCTCAGCACCCAGACGCCGTTGTCGCAGGGTGAGTGTGCTGACGGGTGGCACGGGGCCTCCTTTCCGGCCGCGGCGCGGCGTTCGGGTACCTCACACGAGGTAATCGCTGATGCATTTCCCAGGATTCGCTGAGAAGTATCTCAGTAGCGCGCTAGCGTAGCGCTGCATCGCCCAACTCCCCGCGCCCATAAGCCGGAAGCGCACCACCCCAGGCAATGCCACCGCCGAGCACGGCAGTTGAGCGAACCCCACCCCCCTCCCTGTGAGACTCCTGGAGGTTTCCATGCGCACCGTATCCCCGGCCGACACCTGGGTGTACGCCCTCCGTCTGCCCCACGACCCCCGCGCGGCACGGGTCGCACGTATGACCGTGCGGTCGGTGCTGAGCGGCCACGGGAGACTTGAAGTCCTGGACGTCGTCGAGCTGCTGGTCTCCGAGATGGTCTCGAATGCCTACCGGCACACCAACGGCCCCGCGTCCCTACGCCTGACCGCCCTGAGCGACGGGCGACTGCGGGTGGGCGTCTGGGACACGAGCCCCTACATCCCCGCCCCTTTCGATCAGCCGCCCGGCATTCGCCGCCCGCCCGCACCTGCGGACGCCCTCGGTGGGCGTGGGCTTCTCCTCATCCAGGAGTACGCCGACTGCTGGGGCGGCGTAGCCCTCGGTGAAGGACTTCTCGACCGGGGTGCTGGGAAGCTGCTCTGGTTCGAGGTGGGTGGGAAGCGGGTGCGGGACGTGGCCGCATGATCCGCAAACCGGCACAGCATCCCCCGTGGCAAGGTTCCACCAAGATCCTGTGAAGCACGCCCACCCAGGTACCGACTGTCAGACCCCCATGGAACACTGACCGAGTTGCGCAAGTGAACGGGGTGGCCCAACGGGCGGAGCGGCCCAAGTGGTCGGTGGGGAGCGGACGGCGATGAGCAAGCGGCAAGTGCAGAAGATGCTGCAGTTGATGGCGAGCGGGGAACCGGTCGAACTCACCAGCCCCCTGGCCTCGGTGAAGAAGCTCGCCACGCTCGCCTTCATCGCCCAGCAGTTCGGGTACGAGTACGTGGACGTACGGCAGAGCGCCGGGCGCAACAACGCCCTCGTCATGCTGATCGCGCCCGACCCCAGCCCCCACGCCCGCGCCCGTGCCGCGCAGAACTGGGCGCAGTACCCGAACGCCGGCGATGGGGTGTCCGTACCGCCCCTCGTGCCCGACGCCTTCGAGCTCCTCAAGGCTCGCATCAACTTCGATCTCACCGGCAAGAGCGCCGAGAAGCGGATGGGCTACGGGGCCATCGGCCTCACCATCGGCGCCGGCATCATCGGAGTGCGGCTCGGCGGGGACGCCGGTGCCTGGCTCGCGGCGTTCATCACGTGGGCGCTCTTCATGGCGATCATCGGCTTCGGCTTCGCCTTCAACCGCAAGCGCAACGCCAAGTTCGCGGCCCGCCTGCAGGCCGCCGGGTTCACGCCGGTCACCGACGAGACCGGGCGGGTGCGCTACCTGCCGCCCGGCGCACAGCTGCCGGGACACGGCAACCCCTTCGCGTCCGGACCCTACGGTCACCAGGCCGCCGGGCCGTACGGCCAGCCCGCGGCGCCGGGTGCGTATCCAGCGCAGCCCGCGGCGCCGGGTGCCTATCCGGCTCAGCCCGCCGCCCCGGCCCCTGGTCCGTACGGCAATCAGCCCGCTCCGGCTCCCTACGGCGCTCCCCAGAACCCGGACCCGTACGCCCCGCCGCAGCAGCCCCAGCCTTCGTACGGCCAGCCGCAGCCCCAGCCGCCGTACGGCCAGCCGCAGCCCCCCTACCAGCCACAGCCCCACCCCCAGCAGCAGAACCCCCAGCAGCCTCAGCGGCCCCACCCCCAGCAAAACCCCCACTGGCAGCCCCCACAGCGCTGACCTAGGGGCGTTCCCTTCGCCCCATATATCCTTCCTTCCTGGGGCACCTCCATCCGTCCCCACATCCCGCCCTCATACAGCGACGTATATAGGGACGGCCAACCCAACCTCTCATCGGCCCTCCCCGCCGGGTGAGAGCAAAGTTCCTTTCCGGTCACCCGGTGCCACAGACCGGAAACGCGCCCTCCCTACCTTCGGGATCAGCCACTCGAAAAGCGCGACCGAGCCCCGAAGACCGTGGAGGCGTCATGACAGCCCCTAGCACAGCCCCCGCCTCGAGCAGGGGAGGCCGCTGGATAGACCACTGGGACCCCGAGAGCGAGACCTTCTGGAACGAGACCGGTGAGAAGGTAGCCCGCCGGAACCTGTTCTTCTCCGTCCTCTCCGAGCACATCGGGTTCTCGATCTGGACCCTGTGGTCCGTGATGGTGCTCTTCATGGGACCGGAGTACGGGCTCACCCCGGCCGACAAGTTCACGATCGTCTCGATGGCCACGCTGGTCGGCGCCATCGTCCGCGTGCCCTACACCTTCGCCGTCGCCGTGTTCGGCGGCCGGATGTGGACGGTGATCTCGGCGAGCCTGCTGCTCCTGCCGACGGTCGCCGCGTTCGCCGTGATGGAGCCGGGGACGTCGTTCACCACGTTCCTGCTGTGCGCGATGCTGGCCGGTGTCGGCGGCGGAAACTTCGCCTCCAGCATGACCAACATCAACGCCTTCTTCCCCCTCCGTAAGAAGGGGTGGGCGCTCGGGCTCAACGCCGGCGGCGGCAACATCGGTGTGCCCGTGGTGCAGCTCGTCGGTCTCGCGGTCATCGGCGCCAGCGGGGGCCCGCGCGTGCTGCTCGGGATCTACATCCCGTTCATCGTGATCGCCGCCGTCCTCGCGTGGTTCAAGATGGACAGCATCTCGTCCGTCAAGAACGACACCGGCGCGGCCAAGGACGCCGTGAAGGACGCCCACACCTGGATCATGTCCTTCCTCTACATCGGTACCTTCGGATCCTTCATCGGGTACAGCTTCGCCTTCGGCCTCGTCCTCCAGACCCAGTTCGGCCGTACGCCGCTGGAGTCCGCGTACGTCACCTTCATCGGCCCGCTGCTCGGCTCCCTGATCCGCCCCCTGGGCGGCTCGCTCGCCGACCGGTTCGGCGGCGCGAAGATCACGCTGTGGAACTACGTCGCCATGGCCGCCGCGACCGCGGTCATCATCGTGGCCTCGATGGAGAAGTCGCTGGCCCTGTTCACCACCGCGTTCATCGCCCTGTTCGTCCTGTCCGGCCTCGGCAACGGCTCGACGTTCAAGATGATCCCCGGCATCTTCCACAACAAGGCCCTCGCCAAGGGACTCACCGGTGACGAGGCCGCCGCGTACGGCCGCCGCCTCTCCGGCGCCTCCATGGGTCTCATCGGCGCGGTGGGCGCGCTCGGCGGACTCGGCATCAACCTCGCCTTCCGCCAGTCCTTCCTCACCGTGGGCTCCGGCACCGGCGCCTTCGTCGCCTTCCTCGCCTTCTACGGCGCCTGCTTCGCGGTCACCTGGGCCGTATACCTTCGCCGCCCGGCGGCCTCCGAGACCCACGCCACATCGGCGACCGAGGCAAAGCCGCAGCTCAGCTACGCCGAGGTGTGACGTAACACTGCCGACATGAAGCCGAACCGAGCCTGTCACGCACCGTTGACAGGCTCGATCGGCATGCAGGTGCGAGCACCATCGGAAATAGCCACCCGGTATGCGATCACCTGGGCAAGCACCACAACTCGAGTGCGGGACGAGAGTTATGTACGACGAACAGCAGCAACCGGAACACGGGCCGCTCGCGGGGTTCACCGTGGGCGTGACCGCCGCGCGCCGGGCCGACGAGCTCGGGGCGCTGCTTCAGCGTCGCGGCGCCGCCGTTCTGCACGCCCCTGCCCTGCGCATCGTGCCGCTCGCCGACGACAGCGAGCTGCTCGCCGCCACCAAGGAGATCATCCAGCGGACGCCGGACGTCGTGGTCGCCACGACCGCGATCGGCTTCCGGGGCTGGATCGAGGCCGCCGACGGGTGGGGACTGGGCGAGGACCTGCTGGCCAGGCTGCGCGAGGTCGAAATGCTCGCGCGCGGGCCGAAGGTCAAGGGCGCGGTACGGGCCGCCGGGCTGACCGAGGACTGGTCGCCGTCCAGCGAGTCCATGGCCGAGGTGCTGGACCGGCTGCTGGAGGAGGGCGTCGACGGACGCCGTATCGCCGTACAGCTGCACGGTGAGCCGCTGCCCGGGTTCGTGGAGGCGCTGCGGGAAGGGGGAGCCGAGGTGCTCGGGGTGCCGGTCTACCGGTGGCTGCCGCCGGAGGACATCGGGCCGGTCGACCGCCTGCTGGACGCCACCGTCTCCCGCGGCCTGGACGCCCTCACCTTCACCAGCGCCCCGGCCGCGGCGTCCCTGCTGTCGCGGGCCGAGGAACGCGGGTTGCTGCCCGAAGTGATCTCCGCCCTTCACCACGACGTCCTTCCGGCCTGCGTCGGTCCGGTCACCGCGCTGCCGCTGCAGGCCCACGGAGTCGACACGGTCCAGCCCGCGCGCTTCCGGCTCGGGCCGCTGGTCCAGCTGCTGTGCCAGGAGCTGCCCGGCCGGGCCCGGTCGCTCCCGATCGCCGGGCACCAGGTGGAGATCCGGGGTCATGCGGTTCTGGTCGACGGGGTGCTGCGGCCCGTGCCGCCCGCCGGTATGTCACTGCTGCGGGCGCTGTCCCGGCGGCCGGGGTGGGTGGTGGCTCGGGCGGATCTGCTGCGGGCGCTGCCGGGCGCCGGGCGCGATGAGCATGCGGTGGAGACGGCGATGGCTCGGCTGCGGACGGCTCTCGGGGCGCCGAAGTTGATCCAGACGGTGGTGAAGCGGGGGTATCGGCTGGCGCTGGATCCGGCGGCCGACAGCAAGTACGCGGACGTGTGAGTCAGGCACCCGGCGTTGGTGCCGCCCTCGCTGGGGGCTCGCAGCCCCCAGACCCCCGCTTCGGCCTGAACGGCCTCGTCCTCAAACTCCCCCAGATGGGGTGCCCCCAGACGGGCCGGAGCTGCTCGACCGGCGCTGACTACCCCCGTATCCCACCAGCGCCCTCGCCAAGCACCCCAACGCAACCGTCGACAACACCCCCCGCACCACATTCCACGCCACCCACGGACCCTCGAACTCCTCCCGCTGCGCCCCCGGATCACCACCCCCCTCAAGCCCGTCGTTCAGCGGGATGTTGAAGGCGACCGTGACCAGGAAGGCCAGGCCGTACGCCACCGCCGCCGCCCACACCCACCGCCGGTACGGCGTCCCGCGCAGCCGCCATGCCGAGACCCCCGTCAGCACCAGCGCCCCGAGGAAGCCCAGGAGGAACACCGGGTTCTGGATCACGTCGTTGATGTCGCGCATGACCTCGACGTACACCCGGTCCTCGCTCCGCGCGAGCCCCGGCATCACCGCGCAGGCGAACACGTAGAAGGCCCCGGCGATCAGGCCCATCGCGACGGTGGCCGCGCCCAGTACTGCTCCGGCGACTGTGTTGTTCCGTGTCATGCCGTCCAGTCAACGGGCCAGACCGCGCCCCGAACATGGCCGTCACGCGCAGGCCCATATGCGGTCGTCCAGGGCCCGCCGACCGGTACGAGGGGTTCCGGCCCCGGGAGCGGGCAGGCACTGTTAGAGGGAACGGTTCCCCAGCCCTCCTCACGGCACCTCACCGACCCCTCCTGACCGGGGTGACTCCTAGGCGGTGACAGGCACATGGCACTGGGTACGGCCACGGACGCGTACGAGCTGCGGTTCGACGCCGGGCGGATCTGTCTGGATCTTCTCGCGACCACGCATCCCGAGGAACACCTCGACTCCCTCGAGGTGTTGTGCGCCTGGATCACCGGCGCCGGCCTCGTCCCACCGGGCACCTCGCTCGCTCACGCCGACGCCTCCTGGCTCGTCGCCTTCCGTGAACTGCGCGGACGCCTAGGGCAGTTGGTGCGGGGAGGTCTCGCCCCCGAGCCCTGGCCGTCGTACGACATCGCGCTCGCCCGGGTGAACGACATCGCCCTCGCCGCACCACCGGCACCCCGCGCCGTACGGAGTGAAGACGGCACCCTCGTACGGGAGTTGGACCGCCCACCCGAGTGCTGTGCCCTGCTCGGTGCCGTCGCCCGGGACGCCGTGGAACTGCTCACCGACCCCGTCGCGCGGGCCGCGCTGAGGGAGTGCGAGGGCGACAACTGCCCGATCGTCTATCTCGACACCTCCCGGGGGCGCAGGAGGCGCTGGTGCTCCAGTGAGGTCTGCGGGAACCGCGAAAGGGTCGCCCGGCATCGCCGGCGCGCGGCTCTCTCGCGCGCCTGACAGTCCGTTATGTGGCTTCTGTGGGTTGGCTGTCGAAGTGATTTCGATTACATCTCGTTTACCTACGCACCCGTAGGGAAGCAGCGAATCGATCTTGCCGATGTGGTGGAAATGTAAAGATCGCACGGTGGGAATGTGCTGTCATGTCCCGCTCGTCACGTCACTCCGCAGAAAACTGTCGCCTCACTTTGAACATCCAACGCGCCGCTTGCGTACGGGTGGTCGAGCGACCGACTGGGGGAACCCCCGGACATCGGAGGTGGGCGTGCGCAAGGATTCCGTCGTGGCCAATGAACGTGGATCGAGGGCCCGACATCGCATGTCCCAGCCCTCGGAACCTGATGAGGAGCTGATGCGTGCGCTGTACAGAGAGCACGCCGGACCTCTCCTTGCGTATGTCCTTCGGCTGGTCGCCGGTGATCGGCAACGAGCAGAGGACGTCGTGCAGGAGACGCTCATCCGTGCCTGGAAGAACGCCGGACAGCTCAATCGAGCGACCGGATCGGTACGCCCCTGGCTGGTGACGGTCGCGAGGCGCATCGTCATCGACGGCCACCGCAGCCGGCAGGCCCGGCCGCAGGAGGTCGATCCGTCGCCGCTGGAGGTCATCCCCGCGGAGGACGAGATCGACAAGGCGCTGTGGCTGATGACGCTGTCGGACGCACTCGACGACCTGACCCCCGCACACCGGGAGGTGCTGGTCGAGACGTACTTCAAGGGGCGTACGGTCAATGAGGCGGCGGAGACGCTGGGCATACCCAGTGGCACCGTCCGCTCCAGGGTCTTCTATGCCCTGCGGTCGATGAAGCTGGCTCTGGAGGAGCGGGGGGTGACGGCGTGATGAGTGTTTACGGGGGAAACCAGGGATTCGGGATGGGCGGTTCGGGTATGTCTGGACCCATGACGGGACATCCGGTTCCGAGCGAGCACGAGACCGTCGGCGCCTACGCCCTCGGGATTCTCGACGACGCCGAGGCAACCGCTTTCGAAGCCCACCTCGCGACCTGCGAGTGGTGCGCCCAGCAGCTGGACGAGCTCGCCGGGATGGAGCCGATGCTGGCCGCGCTCGCGGACCTGCCCGGTTCCGGCTCACCCGCCATCGGCGAGTCCCTCTCGGCGAAGCCCAGCCCGCGGCTGGTGAACAAGCTCGTCGACGAGGTCGCCGAGCGCCGCGCCCAGAAGCGCCGGCGCAGCTTCTACATGGTGGCCGCGGCGGCCGCGCTGATCGTCGGCGGTCCGTTCGCCGCGATCGCGACGACCGGTGACGACAGCGGGGGCGGCCGGACGAACCAGGCGACCACGCTGACCAACTCCGCCAAGGACCTGTTCACCAGCATGAAGACCAAGGTCTCGGGGACCGACTCGACGACCGGGGTCACCGCCACCGTCGGCATGGAAGAGAAGCTCTGGGGCATCGAAACGGGCCTTGAGCTCAAGGGGGTCAAGGGTCCGCTCAAGTGCTCCCTGATCTTCGTCAGCAAGGACGGCGAGCGTGAGACGGCCGCCTCCTGGTCCGTCGGCAAGTGGGGCTACGGCATTCCGGACGCCAAGACCGAGCAGGCCCGGAACCCGCTCTACATCACCGGCGGTGTGTCCATGTCCATGGACGAGGTCGACCACGTCGAGGTCATGGACTTCGACGGAAACAAGCTCGCCGAGGTCGACGTATAGCGAGCCGTAGCTTTTCCGGGTCCCCTTCGCGTACGGTTGACGGCTGCCCAGCACGTCAGAAGGGGGCCCGGTGGCCGCTCAGGCTCAACAGGAAACCGCGCTCGAAGACTCTCTGAGAGACCGAGAGATCAGCGTCGAACAGGAACACCTGGACCGGGTGTACAGGCGCCTCGAGGAGAAGATCCACGAGGCCGAGTTCCTGATGAACGACGCGGCCAAGCGCGGCCAGGTCGGCACGCCCGGCGCGCTCGCCGAGCGGGACGCACAGGTCTTCCGGGCGGGCGTCCACCTCAACCGGCTCAACAACGAGTTCGAGGACTTCCTCTTCGGCCGTATCGACCTGCTGCTCGGCAAGGACGGCAAGAAGGGGCCGGACGGCGCCTACACCGCGGTCGAACCCGCCGAGGGCGCGGTGCGCGACGACAACACCGCCGACATCGCCGAGACCCTGCACATCGGCCGCATCGGTGTGCTCGACCAGGACTACGCCCCGCTCGTCATCGACTGGCGGGCCCCGGCCGCGGCGCCCTTCTACCGCTCCACCCCGGTCGATCCGGGGCGGGTCGTACGGCGCCGGGTCATCCGCTCCAAGGGCCGCAAGGTGCTCGGCGTCGAGGACGACCTGATGCGCCCCGAGCTCAAGGCCTTCCTCGACGGCGACGAGCTGCCCGTCATCGGCGACGGCGCCCTCATGGCCGCCCTCGGCCAGGCCCGCACCCACACCATGCGGGACATCGTCGCGTCCATCCAGGCCGAGCAGGACCTGGTCATCCGCGCCCCCGCCGCCTCGGTGACCTACGTCGAGGGCGGCCCCGGCACCGGCAAGACCGCCGTCGCCCTGCACCGCGCCGCCTACCTCCTCTACCAGGACCGGCGCCGCTACGCGGGCGGCATCCTGATCGTCTCGCCGACCCCGCTGCTGGTGGCGTACACCGAGGGCGTGCTCCCGTCGCTGGGCGAGGAGGGCCAGGTCGCCATCCGTGCGATCGGCTCGCTCGTCGACGGCGCCGAGGCCACGCTGTACGACTCCCCGGCCACGGCCCGCGCCAAGGGCTCGTACCGCATGCTCAAGGTGCTGCGGAAGGCGGCGCGGGGCGCGCTGGAGCTGGGGCCGGGCGACGGAGCCGCTGCTGGGCGGCCGGTCTCCGGTGACACGGGGCAGCTCGCCTTCGGCGGCGACGACGCCGACGCGCCCGCCCGGACCCCCGCCGGACCTCCCACCCGTCTGCGCGTGGTCGCCTTCGGCCGCCGGCTCGAACTGGAGGCCGGTGAGCTGGAGCGGATCCGCCGCACCGCCCTCAGCGGCACCGCCCCCGTGAACCTGCTGCGCCCGCGCGCCCGCAAGCTGCTGCTCGACGCCCTGTGGGCGAAGTCGGGCGGCGCCTCCCGGCACACCGACCCGGAACTCGCCGCCGAGCTGCGCTCCTCCTTCGACGAGGACGTCACCTCGGAGGACAGCTTCATCGCCTTCCTCGACGCCTGGTGGCCGGAGCTGACCCCGAAGGCCGTTCTGGCGGCGATGGCCGACGAGCGCCGCCTCGGCCGCTGGGCCCGCCGGATCCTCAACCCCGGCGAGATCCGCAAGGTGGCCCGCTCCCTCAAGCGGGACGGCCTCTCCGTGCACGACATCGCCATGCTCGACGAGCTCCAGGCGATCCTCGGCGTCCCGGCCCGCCCGAAGAAGAAGCGCGAACTGGACCCGCTCGACCAGCTCACCGGCCTGGAGGAGCTGATGCCGGTGCGCGAGGAGTCGCAGCGCGAGCGCGCCGAGCGGCTGGCGGCCGAGCGTGTCGAGTACGCCCACGTCATCGTCGACGAGGCCCAGGACCTCACGCCGATGCAGTGGCGGATGGTCGGCCGCCGGGGTCGCCACGCGACCTGGACGATCGTCGGCGACCCGGCCCAGTCGTCCTGGTCCGACGTGGACGAGGCGGCCGAGGCGCGCGACGAGGCCCTCGGCACCCGCCCGCGCCGCCGCTTCCAGCTCACCGTGAACTACCGCAACCCGGCCGAGATCGCCGAGCTCGCGGCGAAGGTGCTGGCCCTCGCCATGCCGGGATCCACGGCCCCGTCGGCGGTCCGCTCCACCGGCGTACAGCCCCGCTTCGGTGTCGTACGGGACTCCCTGGCACAGACCGTCCGCGAGGAGGCAGCCCGGCTGCTCGACCAGGTCGACGGGACGGTCGGCGTCGTCGTCGCCATGCAGCGGCGCGAGGAGGCGGCCAAGTGGCTCGCCGGACTCGGCGACCGGGTCGTGGCGCTCGGCAGCCTGGAGGCGAAGGGCCTGGAGTACGACGCGACGGTCGTCGTCTCCCCGGCGGAGATCGCGGACGAGTCGCCGGCCGGACTGCGGGTGCTGTACGTCGCCCTGACCCGGGCCACCCAGCAGCTGACGGTGGTCTCGACGGAGCGCGACGAGCCGGACGCGACCGGGGTGCCGGACCTGCTGAGGGACTGACCGGGGCCGAACGGGGGCACTGTGGACGGCCCGGAAACGAACTCGCGGTACGGGAATGGCCCTACGGGATCTGTTTGTTAGCCTGGGTGTGACACCGGCTCGATCCAAGCCCCCGGGCCCAACCTTCGTCGCTACGAGCGACCACTTGCCGCGAGGCGAGCATGGCGGGTCGGTGTCATGAACGTAAGAGAGGCCCACGTCACGATGTGACGTGGGCCTCTCTTCTTGCACAGACGTGGCGAACAATACGTTCGCAATTCAAGCCCGGCTAACTCCTACTCAGCGGTAGGTGCGACGATCGGACGGCATACCAGCGACACACGGTGAAAGCAGAGGAAGTCGGCCATGGCAACGGCGCCCAGCGTCTCCTACTCGATGACGGTCCGGCTGGAGGTGCCCGCGAGCGGAACCGCGGTCTCCCAGCTCACCACGGCCGTCGAGTCCCACGGAGGCTCGGTCACCGGCCTCGACGTCACCGCATCCGGGCACGAGAAGCTCCGGATCGACGTCACCATCGCCGCCACCTCCACCGCGCACGCCGACGAGATCGTCGAGCAGCTGCGCACCATCGAGGGCGTCACGCTCGGCAAGGTCTCCGACCGTACGTTCCTCATGCACCTCGGCGGCAAGATCGAGATGGCGTCGAAGCACCCCATCCGCAACCGTGACGACCTGTCCATGGTCTACACGCCGGGTGTGGCCCGCGTCTGCATGGCGATCGCCGAGAACCCCGAGGACGCGCGGCGTCTGACGATCAAGCGGAACTCCGTTGCGGTTGTGACGGACGGTTCGGCCGTGCTGGGCCTCGGCAACATCGGCCCGAAGGCCGCCCTTCCCGTCATGGAGGGCAAGGCGGCCCTCTTCAAGCGGTTCGCCGGCATCGACGCCTGGCCGATCTGCCTCGACACCCAGGACACCGACGCGATCGTCGAGATCGTCAAGGCGATCGCCCCCGGGTTCGCCGGCATCAACCTCGAGGACATCTCCGCCCCCCGCTGCTTCGAGATCGAGGCACGCCTGCGCGAGGCCCTCGACATCCCCGTCTTCCACGACGACCAGCACGGCACGGCGATCGTCGTCCTCGCCGCCCTGACCAACGCACTTCGCGTCGCGAGCAAGGCGATCGAGAACATCCGCGTCGTCATGTCCGGCGCCGGCGCGGCCGGTACGGCCATCCTCAAGCTGCTGCTCGCGGCGGGCGTGAAGAACGCCGTAGTCGCCGACATCCACGGTGTCGTGCACGCCGGCCGTGAGGACCTGCGGGAGGCCCCCGCCGACTCGCCGCTGCGCTGGATCGCCGACAACACCAACCCCGAGGGCCTGACCGGCACGCTGAAGGAGGCCGTGCGCGGCGCCGACGTCTTCATCGGCGTCTCGGCCCCGAACGTGCTCGACGGCGACGACGTGGCCGCCATGGCCGACGACGCGATCGTGTTCGCGCTCGCGAACCCGGACCCCGAGGTCGACCCGGCAATCGCCCGTCAGACGGCGGCAGTTGTGGCCACGGGCCGCTCCGACTTCCCGAACCAGATCAACAACGTGCTGGTCTTCCCGGGCGTCTTCCGCGGTCTGCTGGACGCGCAGTCCCGCACGGTCAACACCGACATGATGCTCGCGGCCGCGAAGGCGCTGGCGGACGTGGTGACCGAGGACGAGCTGAACGCGAACTACATCATCCCGAGCGTGTTCAACGACAAGGTCGCGGGCGCGGTCGCGGGTGCGGTGCGGGAGGCGGCGAAGGCGGCGTCCGCGGTGACGACGGCCGAGTAATCACCTGGAATCGGTGCCTCACAGCCCCGAGATGTGTGTGTGGGCTGTGAGGATCGCCACGGCAAGCCCTTGTAACGGCGCGTCGTGGAACCAAGGGCCTGTGACCGCCGTTTATGGTGACGGCCAAGTTCAGGCCCTCTCTTCGTGTGACTCCCAAGGGTGTTCTCACGACTCCTCCGGGTGCCGGATTGGCTTTCCCGCCGCAGGTAGGGGCAGGATGCGTCTCTGGGCGCGAGGGTCTGACGACGGACCCGGGTCCCGGGTCTCACCGAGGACCCTGGCAGCATCGACATCGCTGTGCCCGACATGCGGCTCCGCCGCGTGGCACGCCTCAAGGCAAATGAACACGGGAGTAACAACATGAACCGCAGTGAGCTGGTGGCCGCGCTGGCCGACCGCGCCGAGGTGACCCGCAAGGACGCCGACGCTGTGCTGGCCGCTTTCGCCGAGGTCGTCGGCGACATCGTCTCCAAGGGCGACGAGAAGGTCACGATCCCCGGCTTCCTGACCTTCGAGCGCACCCACCGTGCCGCTCGCACCGCGCGCAACCCGCAGACCGGCGACCCGATCCAGATCCCGGCCGGCTACAGCGTGAAGGTCTCCGCGGGCTCCAAGCTCAAGGAAGCCGCGAAGGGCAAGTAAGCGCTCCGCTTTGAGCGCCGGGGACTGAGCGCCGTCGGTGTCTGAGCGCCGTTCGTGTCCGCCGGTCCGTTGTGGCTGGTCGCGCACAGTTCCCCGCGCCCCTTTGGGGCGCTGCACCAACGCCGCTGGGGCGGCCACCCGAACTCGGGTGGCCGCCCCAGCGGCGTTTCGGCAACGTCAGCCGAGTGCCTTCCCGGGCAACTCCACCTTCGCGCCCAGCTCGACGAGCTTCTCCATGCTGTGTCTATCCGGGGGATAACCCCCGGACCCCCAGCCGGAGGGCGTTGTCGCTGGCCCGGGCCGGGAGCCTGGCGTCAGCCGAGTGCCTTTCCGGGCAACTCCACCTTCGCGCCCAGCTCCACGAGCTTCTCCATGAAGTTCTCGTAGCCGCGGTTGATCAGGTCGATGCCGTGGACCCGGGACGTGCCCTGGGCCGCCAGGGCCGCGATGAGGTACGAGAAGCCGCCGCGCAGGTCGGGGATGACGAGGTCGGCGCCCTGGAGCTTCGTGGGGCCCGAGACGACCGCGGAGTGCAGGAAGTTGCGCTGACCGAAGCGGCAGTCGGAGCTGCCGAGGCACTCGCGGTAGAGCTGGATGTGGGCGCCCATCTGGTTCAGCGCGGAGGTGAAGCCGAGGCGGGACTCGTAGACCGTCTCGTGGATGATGGAGAGGCCCGTCGCCTGCGTCAGGGCCACCACCAGCGGCTGCTGCCAGTCGGTCTGGAAGCCGGGGTGCACGTCCGTCTCGAGCGCGATGGACTTCAACTGGCCACCGGGGTGCCAGAAACGGATGCCCTCGTCGTCGATCTGGAAGGCACCGCCCACCTTCCGGTAGGTGTTGAGGAACGTCATCATCGAGCGCTGCTGGGCGCCACGGACGTAGATGTTGCCCTCGGTCGCGAGCGCCGCGGACGCCCAGGAGGCGGCCTCCAGGCGGTCCGGAAGCGCGCGGTGGGTGTAACCGCCGAGCTTGTCCACACCGGTGATGCGGATCGTGCGGTCGGTGTCCATCGCGATGATGGCGCCCATCTTCTGCAGGACGCAGATCAGGTCCTCGATCTCCGGCTCCACGGCCGCGTTCGAGAGCTCGGTGACACCTTCGGCGAGGACGGCCGTCAGCAGCACCTGCTCGGTCGCGCCCACGGACGGGTACGGCAGCCGGATCTTCGTGCCGCGCAGCCGCTGCGGGGCCTCCAGGTACTGCCCGTCGGCCCGCTTCTCGATCGTCGCGCCGAACTGGCGCAGCACCTCGAAGTGGAAGTCGATGGGCCGGCCGCCGATGTCGCAGCCGCCGAGGCCGGGGATGAACGCGTGCCCGAGGCGGTGCAGCAGCGGACCGCACAGGAGGATCGGGATACGGCTGGAACCCGCGTGGGCATCGATGTCAGCGACGTTCGCGCTCTCCACATGCGAGGGGTCCATCACCAACTCCCCAGGTTCCTCACCCGGGCGGACCGTCACCCCGTGCAGCTGCAGCAGACCGCGTACGACACGCACGTCACGGATGTCCGGCACGTTGCGCAGTCGACTTGGCTCGCCGCCCAGCAGAGCGGCGACCATTGCCTTCGGTACGAGGTTCTTCGCACCGCGGACACGGATCTCGCCCTCCAGCGGGGTTCCGCCGTGGACAAGCAGGACATCGTCGTTGACGGTCATGTATCTCGCGTTCCGATGAGTTGGGCAGGGGCCAGGAGGGAAAGGGTAATCGCCGCCGACCCCCCTTCTGTAAGCCCGAGTACGGCTCAGGAACGTCATAGCTCTGTCACAACACGAACGGTTCTCCGCCGGGCACGAACGGTCACCACGGCGCCAGTGCGCCGGGGGCGCTCCTTTCTGCCCTGAGCTGCATTCACTCCCGAACCCGCATTGCCTCCCCACACGAAGGGAAGATGCGGGATCATGTCTGGCATGACCGAGGTGTCCTCGCTCACAGGGCGGCTGCTCGTGGCAACGCCCGCCCTGGCGGACCCGAACTTCGACCGCGCGGTGGTGCTCCTTCTCGACCACGACGAGGAGGGCTCCCTCGGTGTCGTCCTCAACCGTCCGACCCCCGTGGAGGTGGGCGACATCCTGGAGGGCTGGGCGGATCTCGCCGGTGAGCCCGGCGTCGTCTTCCAGGGCGGCCCGGTGTCCCTCGACTCGGCGCTCGGCGTCGCCGTCATCCCCGGCGACGCGAACGGCGAGAGCGCCCCGCTGGGCTGGCGCCGGGTGCACGGCGCGATCGGGCTCGTGGACCTGGAGGCGCCGCCGGAGCTGCTCGCCTCGGCCGTCGGCAGTCTGAGAATCTTCGCCGGGTACGCCGGCTGGGGCCCCGGCCAGCTGGAGGACGAGCTGGTGGAGGGCGCCTGGTACGTCGTCGAGTCGGAGCCGGGGGACGTCTCCTCGCCGTCCCCGGAACGCCTGTGGCGCGAGGTGCTGCGCCGCCAGCGCAACGAGCTCGCGATGGTGGCGACGTATCCGGACGACCCGTCGCTCAACTGAAACATGTGAGCTTCAGTACTCTTGGCGTTATGAGCACTCTCGAGCCCGAGCGCGGGACTGGTACGGGGACCCTCGTAGAGCCGACGCCACAGGTGTCCCACGGCGACGGCGACCACGAGCGCTTCGCCCACTACGTCCAGAAGGACAAGATCATGGCGAGCGCCCTCGACGGCACCCCCGTCGTGGCGCTCTGCGGCAAGGTCTGGGTGCCTGGTCGCGACCCGAAGAAGTACCCCGTGTGTCCCATGTGCAAGGAGATCTACGAGTCCATGGGCGCGGGCGGTGACGACAAGGGCAAGGGCGGCGACAAGAAGTAGTCCTGCCTTCGGTCTGAGCTTCTCACCGAGGCCCCCTGGGCGCGTTCCAGCGCGCCCCGGGGGCCTTTGTTGTGTCACGAAGTGGTTGAGACCTCTTGTCGGCATGTTCATGTAGTCCATAGCCTCCGTTGTGCACAGCGAAACAGTCATTGCATATTCTGCAACGCACTCTCGGAGGGCCCCTCCATGAAGCTGTCCCCGCGTCTCGCCGTCCTGCTCTCGGCCCTGGTCGTCACGGCCTGCGCCCCTCAGACGTCCACCAACTCCTCCTCCGACAAGGACGACAAGACCGGCACCCTGCGGGTCTGGCTCTTCCAGGAAGTCGGCAACAAGCCGAAGGAGAAGGCCGTCGACTCCGTCGTCGCCGCCTTCGAGAAGGAGCACGAGGGCACGAAGGTCGAAGTCGAGTACATCCCGATCGAGACCCGCGCCCAGCGCGTCAAGGCCGCCTTCAACGACCCCGAGTCCGCGCCCGACGTGATGGAGTACGGCAACACCGACACCGCCGGCTATGTGAAGGACGGCGGACTCCTCGACGTCACCGAGGAGTTCGGCGACTGGAGCGAGACGAAGGACACCGACCCCACGGCCAAGCAGTCCGTCACCGTGGACGGCAAGATCTACGGTGCGCCCTTCTACGTCGGCGTCCGCGCCCTGTACTACCGGACCGACGTCTTCGAGGAGCTCGGCCTCGAAGTCCCGAAGACCATGGACGAGTTGGCGACGACGGCCCGCGAGATCCGCGCCGCCAAGCCGGAGTTGTACGGGCTCGTGGTGGGCGGTGCCTACACGTACGGCGCGATGCCCTTCGTATGGGCCAACGGCGGTGAGATCGCCACGGGCAAGGGCGGCTCGTACGCCTCGGCGATCGACAGCGCGGCCGCCCAGAAGGGCATCAAGGCGTACACGTCCCTCTTCTCCGACGACAACTGTCCCGCCGCCAAGTGCGCGGGCATGGGCGGCAATGACACGGTGACCGCGTTCGCGGCCGGCAAGGCGGGCATGGCCATCGGCGGCGACTTCAGCCACACCGCGGTGGAGGCCGGGAAGGTGAAGGGCAAGTACGCGGTCGTCCCGCTGCCGGGGGTGAAGGCGGGGTCCATCGCACCGGCGTTCGCCGGGGGCAACAACATCGGGGTGCTGAAGAGCACGTCGCACCGGACGCTGGCGGTCGAGTTGATGGAGCAGCTGGCCTCGAAGAAGACGCAGGCGTCGATGTTCGAGGCGATGGGGTTCCTGCCGACGTTCTCCGACGTCAGGCAGCAGGTTGCGGCTGAGGAGCCGTATGTGAAGCCCTTCGCGGAGACCCTCGCCGCGGGGACCAA
Source organism: Streptomyces bicolor (assembly GCF_000719285.1). Taxonomy (GTDB): domain Bacteria; phylum Actinomycetota; class Actinomycetes; order Streptomycetales; family Streptomycetaceae; genus Streptomyces; species Streptomyces bicolor. The sequence continues at coordinate 76,874 of NZ_JOFS01000002.1, forward strand.
GTTCGTCCCTGCCTCGCCCGCATGGGCGCAGATCGACTCGTCGCTGGTGCTGCCGACGATGTTCCAGGAGGTCATCAGCGGCAAGAAGGACGTGGCGGCGGCCTCCAAGGAGGCTGCGAAGAAGATGGACGACGCGTTCGGATCCATCGGGTGACCTCAGTGACCAACCGCACCACCTGGACCCCCTGGCTCTATCTCGCCCCCGCTCTCGTCGTTCTCGGCGGGCTGCTCGTCTACCCCGTCTATCAGCTCGGGCTGATCTCGTTCTTCGAGTACACCCAGGCTCAGGTCAGCGGCGGGGAACCGACGACGTTCCAGGGGTTCGGGAACTACTCGGAGCTGTTCTCGGACGCCCAGTTCTGGCAGGTACTGCTCGCCACCGTCGTCTTCGCGGCGGCCTGCGTCGTGTCCACCCTCGCCGTCGGCTGCGCTCTCGCCGTGCTGCTCACGCGCGTGCGTGCCGTGCCGCGGCTGGCGCTGATGCTGGCCGCGCTGGGGGCGTGGGCGACCCCCGCCATCACCGGGTCGACGGTGTGGCTGTTCCTGTTCGACCCGGACTTCGGGCCGGTGAACCGGGTGCTGGGCCTCGGCGACCACTCGTGGACGTACGGGCGGTTCAGCGCCTTCTTCCTCGTCCTGCTCGAAGTGGTGTGGTGCTCCTTTCCGTTCGTCATGGTGACGGTCTACGCCGGCATCCGCGCCGTGCCGGCCGAGGTGCTGGAGGCCGCCGCGCTGGACGGTGCCTCGCAGTGGCGGATCTGGCGGTCGGTGCTGGCGCCGATGCTGCGGCCGATCCTGGTGGTCGTCACCATCCAGTCGGTGATCTGGGACTTCAAGGTCTTCACACAGATCTACGTCATGACGAACGGCGGCGGCATCGCGGGACAGAACCTCGTGCTGAACGTGTACGCCTACCAGAAGGCCTTCGCGTCCTCCCAGTACAGCCTCGGCTCGGCGATCGGCGTGGTGATGCTGCTGATCCTGCTGGCCGTGACGCTCGTGTACCTGCGGCTGTTGCGCAGGCAGGGGGAGGAGCTGTGAGGTCCGTGAGTTCCGTGACGTTCGTACGGCGGCCCTGGCGGCTGCTCGCGGAGGCGTCCGCGTTGCTGATCGCCGTCGTGGTCGCGTTTCCGCTGTACTGGATGGTGCTCAGCGCCTTCAAACCGGCCGGGGAGATCGAGTCGAGCGAGCCGCGGCCGTGGACTCTGGCGCCTTCCCTGGATTCCTTCCGGCGGGTCTTCGAGCAGAACGAATTCGGCCGTTACTTCCTCAACAGCCTTGTCGTCGCGTGCACCGTCGTGATCGCCTCGGCGTTGATCGCGTTTCTCGCGGCGACCGCGGTGACACGCTTCCGCTTCCGCTTCCGGACCACGCTCCTGATCATGTTTCTGGTGGCCCAGATGGTGCCCGTGGAAGCCCTCACGATCCCCCTGTTCTTCCTCATGCGGGACTTCGGCCAACTGAACACGCTGGGCTCGCTGATCCTGCCGCACATCGCCTTCTCGCTGCCCTTCGCGATCTGGATGCTGCGGGGGTTTGTGAAGGCCGTTCCTCAGGCCCTGGAGGAGGCCGCGTACATCGACGGGGCGAGCCGGTCGCGATTCCTGTGGCAGATCCTTTTCCCGCTGGTCTTCCCGGGGCTCGTGGCCACCAGCGTTTTCTCCTTCATCTCCGCCTGGAACGACTTCCTGTTCGCCAAGTCCTTCATCATCAGCGACACCTCCCAGTCGACCCTCCCGATGGCCCTGCTCGTCTTCTACAAGCCGGACGAGCCGGACTGGGGCGGGGTGATGGCGGCGTCTACGGTGATGACGATTCCGGTGCTGATCTTCTTCGTACTCGTGCAGCGGCGCCTGGTGTCCGGGCTCGGCGGCGCGGTCAAGGACTGAAAGGTCTGATCATTCATGGATCTCATTCCGGCACCTGACCGGATGGAGCGGGCCGAGGGCTTCCTCGACCTCGGCGACGGCTTCGGGATCGAGGCCGGGCCGGGCACCGAGGACGCCGTGCGATGGCTGCGCACGACGCTCGGCGCGGCGACCGGGCTCGCGCTGCCGCCCAAGAAGGGGAGCGAGTACGACGTCCTCCATCTGTCCGTCCGGCCCGGACTCGACGCCGAGGCCTACCGCCTCGTCATCGCCCCCCATGGCGTCCACATCCAGGGCGGCTCGCCCGCCGGTGTCTTCTGGGGCGCCCAGACGCTGCGCCAGCTTCTCGGCCCCGACGCCTTCCGGCGCGCACCCCTTCCCGGCCGCACGTGGCGGCTGCCCCTGACGGAGATCCAGGACTCCCCGCGATTTGGCTGGCGCGGCCTCATGCTCGACGTGGCCCGGCACTTCATGCCCAAGGACGGAGTCCTGCGCTACCTCGACCTGATGGCCGCCCACAAACTCAACGTCTTCCACTTCCACCTGACGGACGACCAGGGCTGGCGCATCGAGATCGAGAAGTACCCCCGGCTCACCGAGGTCGGCTCCTGGAGGGCGCGTACGAAATTCGGCCATCGGGCCTCCCCGCTGTGGGACGAGAAGCCGCACGGTGGCTACTACACCCAGGACGACATCCGCGAGATCGTCGCGTACGCCGCCGAGCGGCATATCACCGTCGTCCCCGAAATCGACGTACCCGGCCACTCGCAGGCGGCCATCGCCGCGTACCCGGAACTCGGCAACACCGACGTCATCGATACCTCCGCCCTCTCCGTATGGGACACCTGGGGGATCAATCCGAACGTACTCGCCCCCACTGACAACACCCTGCGGTTCTACGAGGGCGTCTTCGAGGAAGTCCTGGAGCTGTTCCCCTCGGAGTTCATTCATGTCGGGGGTGACGAATGCCTCAAGGACCAGTGGCGGCAGTCACCCACCGCGCAACAGCGCATCAGGGAACTCGGGCTGAAGGACGAGGACGAGCTACAGGCGTGGTTCATCGGCCACTTCGACACCTGGCTCTCCGCGCGCGGGCGCCGGCTCATCGGCTGGGACGAGATCCTGGAGGGCGGGCTCGCGCCGGGCGCGACGGTGTCGTCCTGGCGTGGATACGCGGGGGGCATCGCGGCGGCCCGCGCGGGCCACGACGTCGTCATGTGCCCCGAGCAGCAGGTGTACCTGGACCACCGTCAGGACCCGGGCGCGGACGAGCCGGTCCCCATCGGCTACGTCCGCACCCTGGAGGACGTCTATCGGTTCGAGCCCGTTCCCACGGAGTTGACGCCGGACGAGGCCCGGCACGTGCTCGGCACCCAGGCCAACGTGTGGACCGAGGTGATGGAGGACCACGCGCGCGTGGACTACCAGACGTTCCCGCGCCTCGCCGCCTTCGCCGAGGTGGCCTGGAGCAGCCTGCCCGCCCCGGACCAACGGGACTTCGCCGGCTTCGAGCGGCGGATGGCCGCCCATTACGGGCGACTTGACGCCCTGGGAGTCGCATACCGCCCGCCGGCCGGACCGCGGCCCTGGCAGCGGCGCCCCGGTGTGCTCGGCTGCCCGATCCAGGGCCCGCCCCCGAACAGGTAATGGAAAAAAACCGGCAAGGTGTCACCGAAGAGTGTCAATCGGAACGCACAGGTGATGCCGTACGAAAACGGACCATCTACGCGATGAGGTGGGCGAATGCCTCCTAGCGGACCCCCGTCCTCGGGTCCTGCGAAGATGTGCCAGAGTTGCCACGTCCGCCCTGTCAGCACGTACCGTACGGCAACACAGGTGGGACCAGGTGGGGCAGCGGGAAGGGGCAGCCGGTTTGACCACGAGCGCACCGCAGACGGCGCAGGCCGTCACGCTGCCCACGACGCTGGACGAGGCCGTGGCGGCACTCACCGCCATGCCCGCCGCCGTACCGGTCGCGGGCGGCACCGACCTCATGGCCGCCGTCAACTCCGGACAGCTCAGGCCCGCCGCGCTGGTCGGCCTCGGCCGGATCAGCGAGATCCGCGGCTGGCAGTACCAGGACGGTCACGCCCTGCTCGGAGCCGGCCTCACGCACGCGCGTATGGGCCGCCCCGACTTCGCCGCGCTGATCCCGGCGCTCGCGGCCGCCGCCCGTGCCGCGGGCCCGCCGCAGATCCGCAACGCGGGCACCCTCGGCGGCAACATCGCCTCGGCCTCCCCGAACGGTGACGCGCTGCCGGTCCTCGCCGCCCTCGAAGCGACCCTGATCATCGCGGGCCCGGGCGGAGCCCGCCGGGAGATCCCGGTGTCGCATCTGCTGGCCGGCATGGAGATGCTGCGCGCCGGCGAACTCATCGGCTACGTGCGCGTGCCGCTGCTGCACGCCCCGCAGGTCTTCCTCAAGGCCACCGGCCGCACCGGCCCGGGGCGTTCGATGGCGTCCGTCGCCGTCGTCCTCGACCCCGCGCGGCGCGGAGTCAGGTGCGCCGTGGGTGCCATAGCGCCGATGCCGCTGCGGCCCCTGGAGGCCGAGCACTGGGTCGCCCAGCTGATCGACTGGGACAACAGCCGCGCGATCGTCCCCGAGGCGCTGCACGCCTTCGGGGAGTACGTCGCCGCGGCCTGCATCCCCGATCCGGTCCCGGCCGAGGACGGCTCCGTGACCCAGCATCCGCCCGCCGTACTGCACCTGCGGCGCACCGTCGCCGCGCTGGCCCGACGAGCACTCGGGAGGGCGCTGTCGTGACCGACGACCAGCACGGAGAGAGCACGCCTCAGGGCGCGGGCCGTTGGGACCCGCTGCCCCAGGGCGAGTACGACGACGGCGCCACCGCCTTCGTCAAGCTCCCCGAAGGGGGCATCGACGCCCTCCTGGCCTCCTCCGACAGCCCGCTCGCCGCGCCCGGGCACGGGTATGTGCCGCCGCAGATAACGTTCGCGCCCGGCTCGGCCGCGGGCACCGACCCCGCGGCCGCCGGTGGCTGGCCGGTCGCGGGCGCGCCCGCCGAGGGCGCCCAGTGGCCCGACCCGAACGCCGCCCCGCAGGACACGGGCGGCGACCAGTTCGCGTACCACCCCGGGGCCACCCAGCAGTGGAACTTCTCGGAGACCGCGGCGGGTCAGCCGGGCCACGATGTCGCCGCGGGTCCCGGTCAGGACGTCACCGGACAGTGGTCGATTCCCGTCGCCGACGGTGACCTTCCGGACGAATCAGGCGAGTTCACGACATCGTCGCTGGTCGAGCAGTGGGGCGGAACCCCTCCGGCCACCCTGCCGGGCGGCGCACCCGCACCGTGGGCGACGCAGGCCACGGGGCAGCCGTGGGGCCAGCAGGCCGCCGCGCTGACCGAGGAGACGGCCGGGTCCGGGCACGCGCCCGGGCAGCACGGAGCGCATGCCGACGACCAGTCCGCCGTAGCCGCCGAACAGCCCGACCCGAACCCGCATGAGCAGCCCGCCGAGGCCGCGCCCGGGCCGGACGCACACGCACGCGTGCCCGGTTCCGCCGCGCCCGCCTCCGAGCGGCCGGCCGAGATCTCCGTCGAAGCCGCATCACGGCCCCCGCAGGCCGCTCGTGAGCCGGGCGCGCCCGGCGAGGCCGCCACAGACGCCCAAGGCGCCCCAGAGGCCGCCGAGCGCCCCGCAGAGGATCCCGCCGAGCCCACCCCGGCCGAGGGCGACTCCGGCCCCGAGACCGCCGCGGAACCCACGCAGGCCGCCGCCTCCGACGACGCGCCGCCGCCCCCCGGTGAGGAACACCCCCTCGCTTCCTACGTCCTGCGCGTCAACGGCGTCGACCGGCCCGTCTCGGATGCCTGGATCGGCGAGTCGCTGCTCTACGTGCTGCGCGAGCGGCTCGGTCTCGCGGGTGCCAAGGACGGCTGCTCGCAGGGCGAGTGCGGCGCCTGCAACGTGCAGGTCGACGGACGGCTCGTCGCCTCCTGCCTGGTGCCCGCCGTGACCGCCGCCGGCGCCGAGGTCCGCACGGTCGAGGGCCTCGCCGAGGACGGGCAGCCGTCGGACGTGCAGCGCGCGCTCGCGCGGTGCGGCGCCGTGCAGTGCGGCTTCTGCGTGCCGGGCATGGCGATGACCGTGCACGACCTGCTGGAGGGCAACCCGGCGCCCACCGAGCTGGAGACCCGCCAGGCTCTGTGCGGCAACCTGTGCCGCTGCTCCGGTTACCGGGGCGTGGTGGACGCCGTCAAGGAGGTCGTCGCCGAGCGCGCGGCGCAGACGGCGGCCGACGAGCCCGAACAGGACGGCGACGAGCCGCGTATCCCTCACCAGGCGGGCCCGGGGGCCGGCGGGGTCAACCCGTCGGCGTTCGAGGCGCCCGGGGCCATGAACCCGAGGCCTGCGGGACCGCATGACCAGGCGTACGGCCAGGACGGAGGCCAGGCGTGAGCAACGAAGCCGCCACCGCGACCACAGCCGCGGAGGCAGCACCCGCCCCCGAGCCGATCCCGCACGGCATCGGCGCCTCCCTGCCGGCCGCCGACGCCCGCGCCAAGACCGAGGGCACCTTCCCGTACGCGGCCGACCTGTGGGCCGAGGGCCTGCTGTGGGCTGCCGTACTGCGCTCGCCGCACCCGCACGCGCGCATCACGTCCATCGACACGTCCCACGCGCGTGAGATGCCCGGCGTACGGGCCGTCGTCACCCACGAGGACGTGCCGGGCAGCCCGCTGTTCGGCCGCGGCAAGGCCGACCGCCCGGTCTTCGCCTCCGAGGTCGTACGCCACCACGGCGAGCCCATCGCCGCCGTCGCCGCCGACCACCCCGACACCGCGCGCCTGGCCGCCGCTGCCGTCATCGTCGAGTACGAGGTGCTCGACCCGGTGACCGACCCCGAGCAGGCCTTCGAGGCGGAGCCGCTGCACCCCGACGGCAACCTGATCCGCCACATCCCGCTGCGCCACGGCGACCCCGACGCGGCCGGCGACATCGTCGTGGAGGGCCTGTACCGCATCGGCCGCCAGGACCCGGCCCCCATCGGCGCCGAGGCGGGCCTCGCGGTACCGCGCCCCGACGGCGGCGTGGAGCTCTACCTGGCCTCGACCGACCCGCACACCGACCGCGACCGGGCCGCCGCCTGCTACGGCCTGGAACCCGAGCGCGTCAAGGTCGTCGTCACCGGCGTCCCGGGCGCCACCGCCGACCGCGAGGACCAGGGCTTCCAGCTCCCGCTCGGACTGCTGGCGCTGAAGACCGGCTGCCCGGTGAAGCTGACGGCCACGCGCGAGGAGTCCTTCCTCGGCCACACCCACCGCCACCCCACCCTGCTCCGGTACCGCCACCACGCGGACGCCGACGGCAAGCTGGTCAAGGTCGAGGCGCAGATCCTGCTGGACGCGGGCGCCTACGCCGACACGTCCTCCGACGCCCTGGCCGCCGCGGTCGCCTTCGCCTGCGGCCCGTACGTCGTACCGAACGCCTTCATCGAGGGCTGGGCCGTACGCACCAACAACCCGCCCTCCGGTCATGTACGCGGCGAGGGCGCCATGCAGGTCTGCGCCGCCTACGAGGCGCAGATGGACAAGCTGGCCAAGAAGCTCGGCGTGGACCCGGCGGAGCTGCGCCTGCGCAACGCCATGGCGACGGGCGACGTACTCCCGACGGGCCAGACGGTGACCTGCCCGGCCCCCGTGGCCGAGCTCTTGCAGGCCGTACGGGACTACCCGCTTCCGCCCCTCCCCAAGGACACACCCGAGGACGAGTGGCTGCTGCCCGGCGGCCCCGAGGGCGCGGGCGAACCGGGTGCCGTGCGGCGGGGCGTCGGCTACGGCCTGGGCATGGTGCACATGCTCGGCGCCGAGGGCGCGGACGAGGTCTCCACGGCGACGGTGAAGGTCCACGACGGCGTCGCGACGGTGCTCTGCGCGGCCGTCGAGACGGGCCAGGGCTTCACCACCCTCGCCCGGCAGATCGTCCAGGAGACGCTGGGCGTCGACGAGGTGCACGTGGCGCCCGTCGACACCGACCAGCCCCCGGCGGGCGCGGGCTGCCGCGGCCGCCACACCTGGGTGTCGGGCGGCGCGGTGGAACGGGCCGCCAAGATGGTCCGCACGCAACTGCTGCAGCCCCTGGCGCACAAGTTCGGCATGTCCACGGAGCTGCTCCAGATCACCGACGGCAAGATCACGTCGTACGACGGCGTCCTGTCGACCACCGTCACCGAGGCGCTGGACGGCAAGGAGCTGTGGGCGACGGCCCAGTGCCGCCCGCATCCGACCGAGCCGCTGAACGAGACCGGCCAGGGCGACGCCTTCGTCGGCATGGCCTTCTGCGCGATCCGCGCGGTGGTGGACGTCGACATCGAGCTGGGCTCCGTGCGTGTGGTCGAGCTGGCGCTCGCCCAGGACGTCGGCCGGGTGCTGAACCCGGCCCAGCTGGAGGCGCGCATCGAGGCGGGCGTGACCCAGGGCGTCGGCATAGCGCTCACGGAGAACCTGCGCTCCGCGCGCGGTCTGATCCGCCACCCGGACCTGACGGGCTACTCGCTGCCGACGGCCCTGGACGCCCCCGACATCCGGATCGTGAAGCTGGTCGAGGAGCGGGACGTGGTCGCGCCGTTCGGCGCGAAGGCGGTGAGCGCGGTGCCGGTGGTGACCTCGCCGGCGGCGGTCGCGTCGGCCGTGCGCGCGGCGACGGGCCGCCCGGTGAACCGCCTGCCGATCCGGCCGCAGGCGGCGGTGGTGACGGGGCAGTGACCGAGCCGGATCCGCCGCGCTACGAACCCGCCCCCGGCGTGGGCAGGCCGGCGCTGTGGATCCTGCTGTTCCTGCTTGCCGCGATCGCCGTCGTCCTGGGCGGCGTGTACCTCACGTGATGCGCGGGGTCGTGCTCCTCACCGGGGTCATGGCGGCCGGGACGTCTTCCGGCGCATGATCGTCTCTGGACGCGAGGAGTACGAACCTGGCGCCGGGGGCGAGGGCGAGGCCCAGCTCCGGCTGCGGTACCGGCTGTCGGCGGCGACGGCGGACGCGTACGCGGAGGCCGGGTCCACCGCGGTCGTGCAGGACGTGGTGCTGGGCGCGGACCTGGCGGAGTACGTACGGCTGGTGCGCACGCGTCCGCTGTACGTGGTCGTCCTGGCGCCGAGCGCCGCGGCCGTGGCGGCGCGGGAGGCCGGGCGGGCGAAGACGGGGTACGGGGCCTGGACGGTCGAGCGGTTGGACGGGGAGCTGCGGTCGCGGACGCCGCGGATCGGGCTGTGGGTGGACTCCTCGGAGCTCACCGTGGGGGAGACCGTGGAGGCGATTCTGGCGGGGCGGGAACGCGCGAGGGTTGTCTGACGTCTTCTCTGGTGAAGCGGTTTCTGCGGGGGAGCGGTTTCCTCTGGAGCGGCTTTCCCGCGGGAGTGGTTTCCCTGTGGGAGCGGTTTCCCTGCGGGAGAGGTGTCCAAGGCGGCTCGCACTCAAATGAGTTGCCGGTGGCGGTGTGGGCCCGGAAGAGTTGCCGGTGGTGGTGCCGTTCGCGGCGTGTCCGGCGTTGTCGCTGGTCCGGGGCGTTGTCAGTGGTGGCGCGTAGTGTTCTGAGCAGTGGGACGGCCGCCGAGCCCGGTGGGTCGGCCGATCGGCTGTGTCCTGCCCGGGGGCTGTGAGCGAGCACATGCGGGGGAGTTCATGAGCACGACCATTACGACCTACGCCGGTGACACGGCGATCGTCCTGACCGAGACCGAGCTGGATCCGTACGTCACGCACGCGTCGACGCGGCGATGGCTGACGGGACCCGGACTGCCGTGCGACAGCGGCGTGTTGAGCTTCGCCGAACTGTGCCGCGAGGGCCTGCGGACGGTGGCCGACTCGACGGGAGGCCCGGTCGACCGGCTGGCCGCGGAGCTGCGGGACCAGTTGGTGATAGGCGGACTGCTGGGCCCCGGCGCCCTGACGACGGAGTCGGTCCTGCTGGACGGCACGACGGGCGAGATCTCGACGACGCACTTCCTGCACGACCGCCCCGACCTGATGGACCGCCGCCCGCTGGCCCCGTCACTGCGCACACTGGTCCGCTTCGCGGAGGCCACGGACGAACTGGCGGGCCTGCGCGGCCAGTTCGCCTCCCATGTCGGCCGCTACGGCCCGAAGGCGGTCGCGGAGGCGTCCCGGCACCTGCTGGCGGTGTTCGAGGAGGGCACGGACGGCCGGCCGGCGCCGTTCTGGAAGATGGCGGCCCTGATCCGCCCGCTCGCGCTCGTGGCGGGCCGGGCCGGAGAGTCGGGCCTCGCCCTGGACCTGCCGCGGCGCCTCCTGGACCAGGAGTTCGGCCCGCGCAAGGTGGTGCGCTTCGAGGAGGTCGACTTCCCCGCCACGCTCACCCACGAGCCGACCCGCCGTTTCCTGCGCGAGATCGGGCTGCCGGAGGGCGCCCACCTTTTCTCCCTGGACCTCGACACGGACGTCCCTCTGCCGACGCTGACCGAGCACTACGCCGACGTCGACCCTTCGGCAGAACTCCCCTACCGCGCCGACCACTTGATACGCCTCGGCCGCCTCGACGAGGACAACAGCCTGGTCGTCGACGGCGCGACGGGCGCGGTCCTGAACTGGAACGAGCCCGAGGCGAGGCTGTTCCCCCTGAACACCGACGTCTCGACCCTCGCCTTCACGCTCTGGCTGCTCCACCGCGAGCAGGCGATCGACGCGGAGTCGGGCCACGAGCTGACGACCGACACCTACGACCAACTGGCCATGACGATGCTCCAGGTCCTGTCGACGGTCGACCCGACCGGCGTCGCCGCGGCGGGCAGGGACGGCCGGCACTACTGGACGGAGGTGTTCCAGGACACGGCGAGCGGGGTGCTGGAGTCGGTGGGCGGCGGGCGGTGAGCCTGATCGACGATGCCCACGTGGACGACGTGATCGTCCGCCCCGCTGAACCGGGGGAGTTGTCGACCGTCGCGGAACTGCGGTGGCAATGGATCCTCGAGAACGACGGCACCGCACCGACGGCCGTCGACCGCGAGGACTTCGTACGCCACTTCGTCGCCTGGGCCGAGCGGAACGTCTCCTCGCACCGCTGCATGGTCCTCGTCAGCGGTGGCCTGGGGATCATTGGCATGGCCTGGCTGGCCGTAGTCCACCGTGTCCCGACGCCGCACGCGCTGCACCGGGCGTCCGGTGACCTCCAGTGCGTGTACGTCGTCCCCGAGTCGCGCGACGCGGGGCTGGGCGGCCGGCTGATCACCGAGACGCTGGCCAGGGCGAGGGACCTCGGACTGGAGCGGGTCACCGTCCACTCCTCGCCCCGGGCGATCCCCGCGTATGCCCGTCAGGGCTTCGAAAACTCGCCGCGACTGCTCCAGACGCATGTCGCGAGGGCGACACCGCGTCCCTGAGACCGGTCGGGCACATCCGCCCGACGGGCAGCTGTACCGGGAGGGCCTCAGGGACGCGTGCCGTCAGGAGGACTCGGCGCTCGCGCGGCGACGGCGTACGGCGATGACCAGGACGCCGCCGAGGGCCGCCGTGGCGGCTGCGGCGCCGGCGATGAGCGGGGTGCCGTCGGAACCGGTGCTGGCGAGGTTGCCGTCGACGGAGCCGGTTCCGGAGCCGCCGGTCGTGGCGCCAGCCGAGGTGCCGGACGAGGTGGAGCCGGTGCTGCCCGTGCCGCCGGTGGACTGGCCGTCGGGGTCGTTGCCGTTCCCGCCGTCCGTCGAGCCGCCGCCGGTGCCGGAGCCGCCGGAGGGGGAGGGGCCGGGTTCGTAGTCGGTGGGGATGGCGATGCGGATCTGGGCCTTGTCGTTGGCGGGGTTCTTGTCGAAGGCCGGGTGGATGTCGTAGACGGAGGTCGCCTTCACCTCACCGGTGGTGGTCTTCGCGTCGTCCTTGATCTCCAGCATGAAGGTGAAGGAGAGGGACTCGCCGACGTCGATGGTGTGGTCGGCGGGCCAGCAGACGTACTTGGCCTTGCGCGGCGTCCCACCGGGCCCGGACGGGCCGTCGATCCCGAACGGCGCGCATTCCTCGGGCACTTCGGCGGCGACCGTGCCCGGCGGGATCTGCACCATGAGCGCCGTCTGGTCGTCGCTCTCCTGGTTCTGGATCCAGCCGGGTCCGTCGTTGCGGAGCGTCGCCGTGACGGACTGCTTGTCGCCCGCGAGCGCCTCGGTGTCGTCACCGACGGCGACGAGGTCGGCGGAGTTGTCCGCGGTCAGGGTCAGCCGCCGGTGACTGTCGCCGAATCCCTCGCCCGGGGCCTCGCCGGTCGGGCCGGTGCCGTACTCGATGGCCTCCATCAGCGCGTTGGGCAGCGCCTTGAACCGCACGGGCGTCTCGATGGACGCGCCGGGTTCGATGACCGTGTCGAGTTCGCAGAGCGCCTGCCTGACCTGGTCCTCGATGGTCGAGTAGGTGCAGCCCTGCACGGCCTCGGGGAAGTCGAGCCCCCGGGTCAGCCGGACCCGGAAGGTGACGCCGTCCGCGGCCGCGGTGCCCTTGTTGGTGACGACGACGGACTCGTCGTACACCTCACCGGGTTTGGGAGACGTACCCGGCAGATTCGAGATCACCAGGGAGGGCTCGCCCTCCTCGGCGAACGCCGAGGGCGCGACGGCCACGGGAACGGCCGCGACGACCGCGGCGGCGGCCACGAGGGCCGCCGAGTGACGGATGTGCGAGGGGCGGATGCGCTGGCGCACGGATGGATCTCCTCGTCGGGACAGAAGCACGGCGACTGGAGTTTTCCTTCCAGTCATGTTCTGGACAGCCGGAGGGTGCCCAGGGTTGTGCCGCCGTTTGGGGAGATCCTGTGACCGCACCCACGAAGCAGCCAGGGAGGTCAGCCGAACGGATTCGCCCCGGGAGTCGGCCGCGTCCCTATCTCCGGCTCGCCCGGAGTACTGCCCTCCTGCCCGACCGTGGGCCCCGCCGGACGCTGCTCCCCGGGAGCCGGCAGATCAGTCGAGTCGGGCTCGGGGAACTGATGCGTCGGAGACTCGTCGATCGGAGTGCGCTGACCGTCCGGAAGCAGATGGGGCCCGCCCTGGATGTTCTCTCCCGGGAACGGGGACGCGAAGCCCGGGTCCCGCGCGACGGGTGGCTGGAATCCCCGGTCGAACGGGGTGATGCCGTTGTCGACCGGATGCGGGCCCAGCGGGCGCACGTCCCCGCCGACGCTGCCCGGGAACCTGGGGTCGAGGCCGGTGTTGGGGTACGGACCCGATCCCACCGCACCGCCGCCCGCCATGGGGGCCGACATGACCCCGACCCCGACTCCCCTCGCCGACGCGGTCTGCAGGCCCAGCTTCTCGAAGTCCTGGGAGACCAGGTCGTCGTTCCACTCGTGACCGTCCGCGGACTTGCGCAGGTTGGTCGCGCCCGCCTTCGTACGGTCGTGGAGCCCCTTCAGAGCCTTGCCCCAACTGCTGGAGATTTCCTGGAGGGCCGGGCCTATCGACCATCCCGTCATCGTGGAGCCGGCCGTCGCCGCCTCCTTGACCGCCTTGTCCGACGGCTCCTTCATGTCATCGGCTATGCCGTCGGCCGCACCTGCCGAGCCGCGCAGCTCGTTGGGGCTGACCGTCAAATTCCCTGCCATGGAGTGGTTTTCCTTCCTGAGGGAGAGATATTGGACCGAGCGCGGGCCGGTGCTAGAACTTCTGCTGTTTCACACCGGGTGGGAGGAAGCAGGTGGTGTCGACACTGAATTGCAGTTCGTCGGGTTCCTTGCCCTGCGCACCGTCCAGGCTGTGCACGTCGAGGTCGTACCACTCGCCTCCGTCCTCGGCCTCGAAGTTCCAGATGATGGGGCGCTCGTCGCCCGGCCGCTCGTTGCCACCGAGATCCTTGAATCCCTGCTTCTCGAGGGCCTTGCGGAGCTTTCTCACAGTCTGGATGTGCTGATCGCGCGGAAGGTCCGCCCTTACGCGGTACCTGAGGTAGAAACGGCCGTCGTCCGCGACTTCGTCATGCTCGCCGACACAGTCGTAGAAGTGGACGATTTCTTCTTTGGGCTTGAGCTTCACGTCGGCAGGGCCCGCCATTTGCTCGGTGAAATCGCGGGCGAGCCCCAGTGCGGCGTCCCGCGTCTTGCGGGGCAGTGGATCGTTGATGTCCCTGCCACCGTCGGATCCGCAGGCCGTGACCGCGAACAGGAGCAAGGCGCCGAGCGCGCACAGAGGTGTGCGGATAGTGATCATCATCGTCTTCCTCATCGCGGTCTACCAGGGCACCATCGGTATGTCGTTGTCCTGCTTGGGCTCTGTCTCCGGCTGCCTGCCGGCGATGATCAGGCCTTGGTTGGTCAGGGCGTCGCCCTTCCAGTAATCGCTGTGCCCGCCGTTGTGGTCGACCTTGAAGTTGTTGCCTCCGAAGGGCTCCTCGGTGGGGTTGTCGCCGAGGTTGAAGTCGGCGAACCCGTTGGCGACGCCGTCGCCCTGGGACGTTCCGATCCAGACGTGGTCGGGGTCGATGTTGAGGTCCTCGGCCTTGTTGACGTGCATACCGGGACTGCCGACAGCCACGATGTCGTCCGCGCCCAGGCCACCGTCCATGGACGCCGCGTTGCCGACCACGGTGGATCCATAGCTGTGCCCAAGCACGGTCAGGTGGGAGGGCTCTCCCTCGTGCGAGGCCCGGACCCCTTGGACGAAGTCCCGCAGCCGCGGAGCCGCCTCCTGGGCCCTGTCCTCGTCGGTCACACCGCCGCCGGCCAGTCCCATGCCGTTCTCGAACTCAGGTGCGTCGTAACCCAGCCAGAAGATGGTGGAGACGTCTCCGTTCGGCTTGCCATCGGCGTACGCGGAATCCTGCAGGTCACCGATGCGGCCCAACTGGCCGGGGACGCTGTCCATCGTGGTGTCGGTGCCCGGAACCTGGATGGCGGTGTGCGCGGCCGTGTCCGGGTTGCCCATCGCGATGACGGCCCTGCCGTTGCCGCTGCCGTCGAAGTCGAGCAGATAGAGCTGCTTTCTCTCCTCGGTCTGGCCGTCGTTCTTTTCCAGCTCGTCGCGGAGCAACGCCAGCTGGTTCTGCCGGTTGTTGAGCTCGTCGTTGCTCGCGCCGGGGTTCTCCGCGCGGGCGTCACCGTTCACCAGCGCGTCGTACTCCTGGTCCAGGGCGATGCGGTTGGCTTCGTTCCGTACGAAGGAGGGGAGGCCATTCGTCGACCCGATCTCCTTCGGGTACATGGTCATGTACTCGCGCTGTTCCGTCGGGCTCAGCGCGTCCCACCACTTGGCGGCGTCCTTGGGGTCTTCCGGTATCTGCGGCCCCTGGATGCCGAGGGCCTTCATGGCGGCCTTCGCGTCGTCGCCGGACTCGTCGACCGCCCCGGCCCGGAAGCGGTCCATGATGTCGCCGTTCAGCCCGGACAGGGCCTTGGTTCCCTGGTCGCTGGCTTCACGGGCGTCCTTGAGGGCCTGGTCTATCCACTGCCGGTACTCACCGAGCGGGCCGCTGCGCTCGCGAACGAGGTCCTGGTAGTCCGGGTCGTGCCGCGCTCCCTGATCGGTGGGGAGGCTGGCGTCGGTGACGTTGCCCTCGTCGTCGACCGCGTAGCCGTTCTCCTCGGCCCTGCGAACCGCGTTGCGCAGAGCGTTCTGCGCCTGCTCCATCCGGAAGCGGGTCTCGTCCATGACCTCCGCGATGGTCACGGCCTCGGTGCGGGCGATGCCGATACGGGACTCGACGTCCTCGAGGTAGAAGAGTGCGGAATCCGCGTCCTTGCCCGTCCATTGGCCGTGCAGCGGACCCGTGACGTTACGCCGGTGTCGCTGCTGCAGGGACTCCATCGTGCCGCCGAGCTTCTCCCACGCCTTGGCCGCGCCCTCGAAGTCCGAAAAGTCCTGCTTCATCAAGCGTGCGAAATCTGACGCCACGCCAACTCCCCCGATATGCCCGATTTGAACTTATATAACTGATCATCAGCTGAACGCGATCATGTTAGCGGGCATGTGAGCACAGGGGATGAGTCGAGATACTCAGAAGCGTGCCCGGGAAGGGGAGATGGAAGGGGAGGCCGTGGCGGGATTCGAACCCGCGTAACTCCCCGCGAGCGGAGCTCGCTGATGGGTGCAGTGCAGGCGAGCCCCTGAACCACTCGGGCACACCTGCGCGCATTGATGAGAGGCCGTGGCGGGATTCGAACCCACGTAACTCGCTTTGCAGGCGAGCCCCTGAACCACTCGGGCACACGGCCGTCGACAAGTCCGGTGGATCGAGCTTGATCGGGCTTGGTCGGTGCATTGAACGTACGGGCCGGCGGGTGGGCCGCTCAAGGGAATCGTCGGCCCTGCAACGGGACTGCCACACCGCGTTCATGAAACGCGGCGGTCGTACGACCAAGGTCCCAGCGCGGGGCCGTCTCTCGACAGGGGTAAAAGTCGGTTGTGGCCCTTACGCTGGCGTGCATGAGTGTCCTTGAGCCGCGTGACGCCGATGTGGCGAAGAGAGCCGATGTCTCCTCGGGCGACGGGTCCGGGGTGAGCGTGCTGAGCCGGTCCTATCGGGCCCTCAGTATCGGGATCGTCTCCGTCGTGCTGCTCATCGCCTTCGAGGCGACCGCCGTCGGGACGGCCATGCCGGTCGCCGCGCGGGAGCTGGACGGGGTGTCGTTGTACGCCTTCGCGTTCTCGGGGTACTTCACCACCAGTCTGTTCGGGATGGTGCTCGCGGGACAGTGGTCGGACCGGCGGGGGCCGCTGGGGGCGCTGACGAGCGGGATCGCCGCCTTCGGGGCCGGGTTGCTGCTGTCGGGGACCGCCGGGGTCATGTGGCTGTTCATTCTCGGGCGGGCCGTGCAGGGGTTCGGGGGCGGGCTGGTGATCGTCGCCTTGTACGTCGTCGTGGGGCGGGCCTATCCGGAGCGGCTCCGGCCGGCGATCATGGCGGCGTTCGCGGCGAGCTGGGTCGTGCCGTCGATCGTGGGGCCGCTGGCCTCCGGGGCGGTGACCGAGCATCTGGGGTGGCGCTGGGTGTTCGTCGGGATTCCGGTGCTCGTCGTCTTTCCGCTCGCGCTCGCGCTGCCGCAGATACGGCGCCGAGCGGGGGGACCGCTCGATGACTCGGCCGGCAGCGCCTCCTTCGACCGGCGGCGCATCCGGCTCGCCCTCGGCATCTCCCTCGGCGCGGGGTTGCTCCAGTACGCCGCCCAGGACCTGCGGTGGCTCTCCCTCCTCCCCGGCGCCGTCGGTGCCGCGTTCCTCGTGCCGGCCGTGCTCGGGCTGCTCCCGCGCGGCACGTACCGGGCGGCGCGCGGGCTGCCGTCCGTGGTGCTGTTGCGCGGCGTCGCCGCGGGGTCCTTCATCGCCGCCGAGTCCTTCGTGCCGCTGATGCTGGTCACCCAGCGGGGGCTGTCGCCGACGCTCGCCGGGTTCTCGCTCGCGGCCGGTGGCGTGACGTGGGCGCTGGGGTCGTGGGTGCAGTCGCGGCCGCGGGTGGAGCCGTACCGGGAGCGTCTGATGACGGTGGGGATGGTGCTGGTGGCGGCTTCCATCGCCGCCGCGCCGAGTGTGCTGATCGACTCGGTGCCCGCCTGGACCCTCGCCGTTGCGTGGGCGTTCGGCTGCTTCGGGATGGGGCTGGTGATCGCCTCCAGCAGCGTGCTCCTGCTCCAGCTCTCCGCTCCGGAGGAGGCCGGCACCAACTCCGCCGCCCTGCAGATCTCCGATGCCCTCTCCAACGTGATCCTGCTGGCCGCGGGCGGCGCGGCCTTCGCCGCGCTGGGCGGGGGTGCGGTGAGCCATACGGCCACGGCGGCGTCCGGGTCGCATCCGGCGGCGTTCGCGGCGGTGTTCCTGCCGATGGCGGGGGTGGCGTTGGTAGGGGCCTGGGTGACTACGCGGTTGCGGACCAGATGACCATTCGGTACCACGATGGCCCCATGAGTGGTACCGTTTCGGTATGGCTATGAACCTTCGTCTGCGTGACGACCAGCAGGAAGCTCTGAAGCTGCGGGCCGAGGAGGAGGGACGCAGCATGCACGCCATAGTGCTTCAGGCGATCGACAGGTATCTGGAGCAGGAGGCGGACCGCGCCACGGTGCGCCGTCTCGGGGCGAAGTACGCAGCGGCTCACGCCGACCTGCTGCGGAGGCTGGGGGAGTAGATGAAGTACCTCACGGTCCAGGAGGTCCTGGACCTGGCGGAGCTGGCGTGCGGGGGGCAGCAGGTCGCGGTGCGTGACCTGGGGCTGCTCAGCTCCGCCGTCCATCGTCCCCAGTCCCAGATGTTCGGTGTCGAGGCGTACACCGACTTGTTCGAGAAGGCCGCCGCGTTGCTTCAGTCGCTCGCCGTCAATCACCCCCTGGTGGACGGCAACAAGCGCATGGCGTGGATGTCCACGGTCGTGTTCCTCGACTTCAACGGAAGTGAGATGGTCGGCGTCGATCAGGACGAGGCGTACAAACTCGTCGTCGAAGTGGCGTCCGGCGGCTTGGAGGATGTGGGGATGATCGCTCGGCGTCTGAGGGCGCTCCATGAGGCGATGTGAGCTGAGTCCCATCCCTGGGTGACTCGGCATAGTCCGCGCGTTGACACCGCCGGCCCGCCGGTAGGGTGGCCCGGTTGTCATACGTAGCCGAGCCGCCCGACCCCCTACGGAGACCGTGACTACCACCGCCGCCTCCTCCTCGCACCACCTCTCACCCGCCTTCCCCGGCCGCGCCCCCTGGGGCACCGCCAGCAAGCTGCGTGCCTGGCAGCAGGGGGCGATGGAGAAGTACATCCAGGAGCAGCCGCGTGACTTCCTCGCGGTCGCCACGCCCGGCGCCGGGAAGACCACGTTCGCGCTCACCCTCGCCTCCTGGCTGCTGCACCACCATGTCGTGCAGCAGGTCACCGTGGTCGCGCCGACCGAGCACCTGAAGAAGCAGTGGGCGGAGGCCGCCGCGCGCATAGGCATCAAGCTGGACCCCGAGTACAGCGCCGGACCGCTCGGCAAGGACTACCAGGGCGTCGCCGTGACGTACGCGGGTGTCGGCGTGCGGCCCATGCTGCACCGCAACCGGGTCGAGCAGCGCAAGACCCTCGTCATCCTCGACGAGATCCATCACGCCGGTGACTCCAAGTCCTGGGGCGAGGCCTGCCTGGAGGCCTTCGAGCCCGCCACGCGCCGGCTCGCCCTCACCGGTACGCCCTTCCGGTCCGACACCAACCCCATCCCCTTCGTCACGTACGAGGAGGACAACGCGGGCATCCGGCGGTCCGCCGCCGACTACACCTACGGCTACGGCTCCGCGCTCTCCGACGGCGTGGTGCGGCCCGTCATCTTCCTCTCCTACAGCGGCAACATGCGCTGGCGGACCAAGGCGGGGGACGAGATCGCCGCGCGTCTCGGCGAGCCCATGACCAAGGACGCCGTCTCGCAGGCCTGGCGTACCGCCCTCGATCCGCGGGGCGAGTGGATGCCCAGCGTGCTGCGCGCCGCCGACCAGCGGCTGACCGAGGTGCGCAAGGCCATCCCGGACGCGGGTGCGCTCGTGATCGCCTCGGACCAGGACTCCGCGCGCGCGTACGCCAAGCTGATCCGTGAGATCACGGGCAACAAGGCGACCCTCGTGCTCTCCGACGACGCCGGCGCGTCCGGCCGTATCGACGAGTTCAGCAACAACAACGACCGGTGGATGGTCGCCGTCCGGATGGTGTCCGAGGGCGTCGACGTGCCCCGGCTCGCCGTCGGGGTGTACGCCACCACCATCTCCACACCCCTCTTCTTCGCCCAGGCCGTCGGCCGTTTCGTACGGTCCCGGCGGCGCGGCGAGACCGCGTCCGTCTTCCTGCCGACCGTCCCCGACCTGCTCACCTTCGCCAACGAGATGGAGGTCGAGCGCGACCACGCCCTCGACAAGCCGAAGAAGGAGGGCGAGGAGGACCCGTACGCCGAATCCGAGAAGGAGATGGAGGAGGCGAACAAGGAGCAGGACGAGGACACCGGCGAACAGGACATGCTGCCGTTCGAGGCGCTGGAGTCCGACGCCGTCTTCGACCGGGTCCTCTACGACGGCGCCGAGTTCGGCATGCAGGCCCACCCGGGCAGCGAGGAGGAGCAGGACTACCTCGGGATTCCCGGGCTGTTGGAGCCCGATCAGGTCCAACTCCTGCTCCAGAAGCGGCAGGCGCGGCAGATCGCACACAGCCGCAAGAAGCCGGACTCCGAGGCCGACCTCCTGGAACTGCCTGCCGAGCGGCGGCCCGTCGTCTCGCACAAGGAGATGATGGAGCTGCGCAAGCAGCTCAACACGATGGTCAGCGCGTACGTCCATCAGAGCGGCAAGCCGCACGGTGTGATCCACACCGAGCTGCGGCGCGTGTGCGGCGGGCCGCCGAGTGCGGAGGCGACGGCGGGGCAGTTGCGGCAGCGCATTGCCAAGGTGCAGGAGTGGGCCACCCGCATGCGGTGACGGACGCTGGGCGCTGTGCCTGGGCCGGGTTTGCTCTGGGGGTGCTCGTGGTGCGAAGGCCGCGGGCCGGTGGGGGCTGGGCGCGCCCACGCGGGGGAGCCGCATATCGACACAGCCCCGCGCCCCTTCAGGGGCGCCCCGCGCGCCGTACGTTCCAGGGCAAACCGGAGCCGTCCGCACCCGCCGCTGCCCGGATTCTGGACGGAGCCTTCCGCTCAGCGAACCGTCTTCGCTAATGTCCGCCTACGCACACGCCCCGTGGCAGCGCCGCCGCGGAGCGCAGCCGTGAAGCGACGCGGTCCGGTACAGGCCGGGCCGCCGGCCGATCGGCGGCCTCTGAAGCGCGTCACTGGACGGGACTCCGTGACGCACCCGCCGCGAGGGGGCTGCCGACCTCACCACTAAGGAGTGGGCGTCGTGACCGCGGAGACCTCTCAGACGCTCGACCGAGGACTGCGCGTCCTCAAGCTGCTGGCCGATACGGACCACGGGCTGACCGTCACCGAGCTTTCCAACAAACTGGGCGTGAACCGGACCGTCGTGTACCGGCTGCTCGCCACGCTCGAACAGCACGCACTCGTACGCCGTGACCTGGGCGGCCGTGCCCGGGTGGGGCTCGGGGTGCTGCGACTGGGGCGGCAGGTACACCCCCTGGTCCGCGAGGCCGCGCTGCCGGCGCTGCGTTCGCTGGCCGAGGACATAGGTGCGACGGCCCATCTGACGCTGGTGGACGGCACCGAGGCGCTGGCCGTCGCCGTCGTCGAGCCGACCTGGACCGACTACCACGTGGCCTACCGGGCGGGGTTCCGGCACCCCTTGGACCGTGGGGCCGCGGGGCGGGCGATCCTCGCCGCCCGGCAGCAGACGACGGAGGAGCCCGGGTACACCCTGACCCACGGTGAGCTGGAGGCTGGGGCCAGCGGGGCGGCCGCGCCGTTGATCGGCGTCACGGGCGTCGAGGGCAGCGTGGGCGTGGTGATGCTGGCGGACGCGGTGCCGGAGCGGGTGGGGCCGCGGGTCGTCGACGCGGCGCGGGAGGTCGCGGACGCGTTGCGCTGACGCGGGTGAGCCGGTGGCGGTGCGGCACCCTAGGCAGGGCGGGCACCGGCTCCGACACTCGGTACATGACCTTACTCACCATCCGCACCGTCCACGACGTCGCCGGGTTCGCCGCGGTCGCCGACTACTTCAGTGACGTATGGCAGACACCCCGCACGGCGCCGCCGTTACTGCCGGAGACGCTGCACAGCCTCGCCCACGCGGGCGGGGCCGTGCACGCGGCGTACGACGGGGAACGGCTCGCCGGTGCCTGCGTCGCCGTGTTCGGGCCGCCCGCGGCGAGAGAGATCTACTCCCTGCTGGCCGCCGCCGAGCAGGGGCTCGGGGTGCGCCTCAAGCAGGCGCAGCGGGCCTGGGCGGTGGAGCACGGTGCGCGCACCATGCGCTGGACCTTCGACCCGCTGGTCGGCCGCAACGCCCGGTTCAACTTCGTCAAGCTGGGCGCCGAGGGCACCGAGTACCTCGTCGACTTCTACGGCCCCATGGCGGACGGCGTGAACGACGGCGACGAGACGGACCGGCTGGCGGTGACCTGGGACCTGATCGCGCCCGGGAGCGCCCATGACAGCGCAGACACCCGCGATCGCGACGCCGCGCCCACCACGGACACCGCGCCCGACGGCGGACCGCTCGCCAGAAGGGACCCGCGGGGCCGGTACGTCTGGTGCCGAGTCCCCGACGACATCGTGGCGCTGCGGGCCGCCGATCCCGCGCCGGCGCTGGCCTGGCGGCGGGCCGTACGGGACGTCTTCACCAAGGCCTTCGCCGACGGGTTCACGGCGACGGGCATGTCCCGGGACGGCTGGTACACGCTCACCCGCCGGGAGGCCTCCGCATGAAGCTCGAACGCGTCGAGATCGTGCACGTCGCGATTCCGCTGGTCACCCCCTTCCGTACCTCCTTCGGCACGATGACGACGAAGGACACCTTCCTGCTGCACGTCGTCACCGACTCGGCCGAGGGCTGGTCGGAGTTCGCCGGCGACCCCGAGCCGCTGTACTGCTCCGAGTTCGTGGCCGGCGCGGAGATCGTGCTGCGGGACCTCTTGGTGCCGCGGATCGCCGCGCTCCCTGTGCTCGCTACGGCCTACCTCGCCCCGGCGACGGAGAAGATCAAGGGGCACGAGCTGGCGAAGGCGGCGCTGGAGACGGCCGTCCTCGACGCGGAGCTGCGGTCGTACGGGATGCCGCTGGCCACGTATCTCGGGGCGGTGCGGGAGCGGGTGCCGGCCGGGGTGTCGGTGGGGATCAGGGAAAGCGTCGGCGAGCTGCTGAACGACGTGGAGCGGTATCTCGCCGAGGGCTACGTCCGGATCAAGCTGAAGATCGAGCCCGGCCGGGACCTGGAACCCGTACGGGCCGTGCGCGACCGCTTCGGGCCGGACCTGCCGCTCCAGGTCGACGCCAACACGGCGTACACGCTCGCGGACGCCGAGCATCTGCGGCGGCTGGACGAGTTCGGGCTGCTACTGATCGAGGAGCCGCTCGCGGAGAACAACCTGTACGCCCACGCCCGCCTGCAGCAGCGCCTCGCGACCCCCGTCTGCCTCGACGAGTCCCTGCACAACGCCCGCGACACCGCGTCCGCGATCGCGATGGACGCCTGCCGGGTGGTGAACGTGAAGCCGGCGCGGGTCGGGGGATACCTGGAGGCCCGGCGGGTACATGACGTGGCGCACGCCCACGGGGTGCCGGTGTGGTGCGGGGGCATGCTGGAGACCGGCATCGGCCGGGCCGCGAACCTGGCACTCGCCGCCCTGCCCGGTTTCACGCTGCCCGGGGACACCTCGGCGTCCAGCCGCTACTTCGCCGAGGACATCACCGAGCCGTTCGTGCTGGTGGACGGCCACCTTCCGGTCCCGCGGTCGCCGGGGATCGGGGTGGAGCCGCTGCCGGAGGTGCTGCGCCGCTTCACGAAGGAGCGGCGAGACCTCCACGTGACCTGACCAGGTCTCGTACGTGACCTTGGTGGGGCAGCCTTGGCAGCTCCGACCTGCGCCTGGCCGGAACTCACCGTCACGTTAGATTGATCCCGTGTTCTCTCGTCTCACGCGCCCCCGGGCCGTCGCCGTCTGCGCCCTGCCGGTCGTGGCCCTGCTCGCCACGGCGGCCTTCGCGCCGCTGCCGTTCTCGCTGACGCAGCCCGGGCTGACGGCCGATGTGCTCGGCGAGAACAAGGGGGAGCCGGTGATCACGATCTCCGGTGCGCCGACCCGGGACACCAGCGGCGAGCTGCGCATGACGACCATCGAGGCCACCTCCCCGGACACGGACGTGCGGCTCGGCGATGTGATCGACGCCTGGTTCCGTACGGACAAGGCGGTCATGCCGCGCGACTCGGTCTATCCGAGCGGCCGCAGCACCCGGGAGATCGAGCAGTACAACACCGAGCAGATGAAGGAGTCCCAGGACGACGCGACGCAGGCCGCGCTGAACCACCTGGACCTGACCGGCAAGAACATCAAGGTCACCCTGAAGCTCGCGGATGTGGGCGGCCCCAGTGCCGGTCTGCTCTTCTCCCTGGGGATCATCGACAAGCTGAACGGCGACGGCGAGGGCGGCGACCTCACCGGCGGCCGCACCATCGCCGGCACGGGCACGATCGACGCCGCCGGCAAGGTCGGCGCGGTCGGCGGGGTGTCCCTGAAGACCCAGGCGGCCAAGCGGGACGGGGCGACGGTCTTCCTGGTCCCCGAGGCGGAATGCTCGGACGCGAAGGCGGAACTGCCGAAGGGACTGCGACTGATCCCGGTGACCACGCTCAAGGGCGCGGTGAGCGCGCTGGAGGCGCTGGAGAGCGGGAAGGGCTCCGTCCCGAGCTGCTAGGGATTGAACACCGGCCTCGGGGCGGTGAGGCGCAGGCCCACTTCTATGAGGGTCCAGCCGAGGCGGGTTCGGATGTCGTACGGCTGCCTGGCCTGTTCGGTGAGGCGGTGGGCCGAGGCCTGGGCGCGGAGCTCGGCGGCGCGGGCGTGGTGCAGGGCGAGGCGGGTCTCGGGATGCTGCATCGGCTGCTGCCTTTCAGTCCGTGCTGATGGGGAAGGTGCGGCTCTGGACGCGAACGGTGCTCGCCTCGGGGTGGTTCTCGACGTCGGTCCGGTCGCGGTAGCTGTCGACCAACTCGTGCATTTTGTGGGCCAGTTCGCCGGCGAGCTGCGGAGTGAGGCGGAGCGTGAAGCTGCTCATGTCCGTGCTGCGGTTCCATGCGTCCGACCACTCCGCGCGGGTGCCGAGCCAGGTCGACAGCTCCTGGGTCTGCGCGGTGGCGACCTCGTGCAGATACAGGTCGGCGGCCCCGCGCACATCAGGACTGGGATCGCGTAGGAGGGCGTCGTCGAACCGCAGCCCCTGCACCGCCGCCTTCCACCAGCGCTCCCGCCCCTTGCCCCGCTCGGGGTCGTCCTCGACAAAGCCGTGCGCCGCGAGCTGCCGTAGGTGATAGCTGGTGGCTCCGCTGGACTCGCCCAGTTTCTCGGCGAGCTGGGAGGCGGTGGCCGGTCCGCCGAAGCGCAGGGCGTCGAGCAACCGCATGCGCAGGGGATGGGCGAGCCCGCGAAGGGAACGGGCGTCGAGGTCGTGAACCTTGGGCTGGTCGGGCTCCGTCATGCATGCAAAGATAGCGTTGCAAAGAATCCTTTGCAACAAGTTCTTTGTAAGCCTCCTACTCCACGAACCCTTCCCCCTTCATCCAGTCCAACGCCACCTGATGCGGATCCTCCCCGTCCACATCCACCTTCGCGTTCAGGTCCTGCGCCACCGTGTTGTTCAGCTTCCTGGTGATCGGGTCGAGGACCTCGCGGATGGCCGGCCACTTCTCCAGCGTCTTGGTGTTGATCACCGGGGCGGCGTTGTAGTTGGGGAAGAAGTGCTTGTCGTCGTTCATGACCACGAGGTTCATGGACTTGATGCGTCCGTCCGTCGTGAAGACCTCGCCGTAGGTGCAACTCCCCTTCGCGACCTGCGTGTAGATGATCCCGGTGTCCATCTGGGTGATGTTCCTGGTCGGCACGTTCATGCCGTACGCCTTCTGCATGCCCGGCAGCCCGTCCGCCCGGTTGGCGAACTCGACCTCCACGCACAGCGTCACCGCGGCGGGGTCGGACTTGGACAGGGCGGCGACCTCGGAGAGGTCGTTCGTGCGGTACTTCCTGTGGTTCTCCTGGTTCATCGCCAGGGCGTAGGTGTTGTCCAGCGCGGACGGCGGAAGCCAGGTCAGGCCGTTCTTCGCGTCCTCCTTGCGCACCGCCTCCCACTGCTCGTGCGGGTCGGTGATGGGATCGCTGTGCCCCAGGTACGTGATCCAGGCCGTGCCCGTGTACTCGTACCCGGCGTCCGCGTCGCCCTTGCGGACCGCCTCGCGGCTGCCGATGGACCCCTGGATGCCGGTGCGGTCGAGCACCTCCGCGCCGGCCGCCTCGAACGCGATGCCCATGATCGCGCCGAGGATGAGCTGCTCGGTGAACGACTTCGACGTCACCGTCAGTTCGGCGCCCTTCAGGGGCTCGCCCCGTCCGATCGTGCCGGGCCGTACGTCGTCGACCATCGGGGAGCCGCTCGTCAGGCCGCACCCCGAGGCCGCCACCAGCAGCCCCGCGGCCAGCAGGGCCGCACCCCGCCTCATGTCTCCAACCCCCGCGGCCGCAGCAGCAGTTCGGCCAGCGACGCCAGCCAGTCCACCAGCAGGGCGAGGGCGACCGTGAGGATCGAGCCCAGCACCAGCACCGGCATCCGCTGGTTGGTGATGCCGGCCGTGATCAGCACGCCCAGGCCGCCGCCCCCGCCGAAGACCGCCAGGGTCGCCGTACCGACGTTCAGGACCAGGGCCGTACGGACGCCCGCAAGGATCAGCGGGACCGCCAGCGGCAGCTCCACCCGCGTCAGCGCCCCCGTCGGGGACATGCCGATGCCGCGCGCGGCCTCCAGCAGGGTCGGGTCGTTCGCCTTGAGGCCGGCGATGGTGTTGGACAGTACGGGCAGGACGGCGTAGGCGATCATGCCGATCAGGGCGGCCCGGCGGCCGATGCCCAGCCAGATCACCAGCAGGGCGAGGAGACCGATCGCCGGGGTCGCCTGGCCCATGTTGGCGATCGCCATGGCCACGGGGGTGAACTTCCGGAACGCCCGCCTGGTGAGCAGGATGCCCAGCGGGATCGCGATGATCAGCACGAAGAACGTGGAGATCGCCGTGAGTTCGATGTGCTCCCACAGCGCCTGGGAGACCTGCCCGTTCGACAACGCGTTCTCGGAGACCGAGTCGAGGTCGGCCTGCTGGAACCACAGCCAGGTGGCGAGCAGCATGGCGACCAGGAAGGCCGGCACGAAGGTCAGCTTCTGCGGGCTCACCCTGCGGGCAGGGGGCTTCACCGGAGCGGGTGCGGTCTCCTGCTCCATACCCTCCTGCGCCGTACCCTCCTGCGTCCCCTCCGCCGTCTCCTCCAGGTCGGGAGCCTCGGGAGCGCTCACGCCTTCCGCCCCCCTCCCTCGCCCTCCTGCTCGGCGTGCGTGCGGTCGGACCGGGCGACCTCCAGCTCGTGCTGGGCCTCCAGCGCCTCCAGCCGGTCGGCCTCCAGCAGCTCGTGCACGGAGTTCATGAGCGTCTCCATGTCGACGACGCCCGTGTACTCGCCGCGCCGCCCGGTCACCGCCACCCGGCCCGCGCTGTCCGTCAGCACCGCCTCCAGCGCGTCCCGCAGGGTCGCGTCCCGGGTCACCGTGTCGTGCACGAGCGTGCCCGCCCGCGCCAGCGAACCCTTGGCCCGCATCATGTCGCCGCGCCTGAGCCACTTGTACGGCCGCCGGCGCCGGTCGAGCAGCAGGACCTCGTTCGTCCCGCTCGCCCGCAGCCGGTTGAAGATCTCCTGGAGCGGGTCGTCGACGCCGGCCGTCGGATAGTCGGTGATCTCCACATCCCGTACCCGGGTCAGGTTCAGCCGCTTCAGCGCCGCACCGGCCCCGACGAACCCCGAGACGAAGTCGTCCGCCGGGTTGGTCAGGATCGCTTCCGGGGTGTCGAACTGCGCGATGTGCGACCGCTCGCGCAACACGGCGATACGGTCACCGAGCTTGATCGCCTCGTCGAAGTCGTGCGTGACGAAGACGATCGTCTTGTGCAGCTCGTGCTGGAGTCTGATCAACTCGTCCTGGAGATGATCGCGGGTGATCGGGTCGACCGCCCCGAACGGCTCGTCCATCAGCAGGACCGGGGGATCCGCCGCCAACGCCCGCGCCACCCCCACCCGTTGCTGCTGACCGCCGGAGAGCTGGCGCGGATAGCGGCCGTGGAACTCGCCCGGGTCGAGGCCGACCAGGTCGAGCAGCTCCTCCACCCGGGAGCGGATCCGCGGCTTCGGCCAGCCGATCATCTTCGGTACGAGTGCGATGTTCTGCGCGACCGTCATGTGCGGGAAGAGCCCGGCGGACTGGATCGCGTAGCCGACCTTGCGGCGCAGCTTCACCGGGTCGATGTCGGTGACGTCCTCGCCGCCGATGCGGATGCGGCCACCGGTCGGCTCGATCAGCCGGTTGATCATCTTGAGCGTGGTCGACTTCCCGCAGCCCGACGGTCCGACGAAGATGACCACCTCGCCCGCCTTGATCTCCATGCTCACGTTGTCCACGGCCGGCTGCGGATTGCCGGGATACCGCTTGGTCAGGTTCTCCAGCTCGATGGAGGCGCCGTGATCGCCGTCCTCATGGCTTGTCTCAGACACGGATCCCCCTGGGAATGGTCAGCCGTCCGAGCAGGACGTACGCCGCGTCGAACAGCAGCGCCAGGACGATGATCCCGAGCGTGCCCGCGAGCACCTGGTTGAGCGCGTTCGCGCTGCCCAGCGAGGCGAGGCCGCGGAAGATCACATTGCCGAGGCCGGGTCCGGAGGCGTACGCCGCGATCGCCGCGATGCCCATCAGCATCTGCGTCGAGACCCGGATGCCGGTCAGGATCGGCGGCCAGGCCAGCGGCAGCTCCACCCTCAGCAGCCGGACCAGGCGGGACATCCCGATGCCCCGGGCCGCGTCCACCAGCGACGGGTCGACCCCGCGCAGGCCGACGATCGCGTTGCGCACGATCGGCAGCAGCCCGTACAGCGTCAGCGCGATCACCGTGGGCGGTACGCCGAGGCCCACGACCGGGATGAGCAGACCGATCATGGCGAGCGACGGAATGGTCAGAATGGTCGACGTCGACAGGGTGGCGAGATTGCCGGCCCACCCGCTCTGATAGGTGGAGACACCGATCAGCACCCCGAGCAGGGTCGCCACGACCATGCACTGGAAGACGGCGCCGGCATGTTGGTAGGCGTCGGCGAGCAGCTGCTGGTGACGGTTGCCCAGGTACTCCCAGAAGTTCACAAGCGCACCAACCCCGGGTCGGCTAGGTCGTCCTCTCCCTGTCCTCGGCCGCCTGCTCCACCAGCGGGATGATCCGCAGCGGAACGGGGTTCTCCATCACGATGGCGGTGGAGGCCCGGACGATTCCATCGAAACCGACAACCCGGTCGATCACACGCTGGAGATCGGCGTTGGAACGCGCCACGAGACGGCACATCATGTCCCCGGTCCCGGTGGTCGTGTGCAGTTCCAGCACCTCCGGCACGGTCGCCAAGTGCGCCCGTACGTCGGCCCCTTGCCCCTGCCGGATCTGCAGCGTGGCGAAGGCGGTGACCGGATACCCGAGGGCCGCCGGGTCCACCTCCGGGCCGAATCCCCGGATGACTCCGTTCGACTGAAGCCGGTCCAGCCGCGCCTGCACCGTCCCCCGGGCCACCCCCAGCCGCCGGGACATCTCCAGCACCCCGATCCGCGGCTCGCGCGCCAGCAGCACGATGATCCGCCCGTCCAGATGATCGATCGCCACAGCAGCCTCCCTGGTGGGGTGGTCATCCTGTACAGACAGCCCGCAGAAACGGACACTTCACTGAACATATTGCCCAGCGAAAGAGCCAACTATTGCGCACCTTGCCGCATCGGAGTGAGGCTGCGCCTATGACGCAGACCACACACCACACTCCCGACACCGCCCGGCAGGCCGACCCCTTCCCGGTCAAGGGAATGGACGCGGTCGTCTTCGCCGTGGGCAACGCCAAGCAGGCGGCGCACTACTACTCCACCGCCTTCGGCATGCGGCTGGTCGCCTACTCCGGACCGGAGAACGGCAGCCGCGAGACCGCGAGCTACGTGCTGGAGAACGGCTCCGCCCGGTTCGTCCTCACCTCGGTGATCAAGCCCGTCACCACCTGGGGCCACTTCCTCGCCCAGCACGTGGCCGAGCACGGCGACGGCGTCATCGACCTCGCCATCGAGGTCCCGGACGCCCGGCGCGCGTACGCCTACGCCCTGGAACACGGCGCCCGCTCGGTGGCCGAGCCGTACGAGCTGAAGGACGAGCACGGCACCGTCGTCCTGGCCGCCATCGCGACGTACGGCGAGACCCGCCACACCCTCGTCGAGCGCACCGGCTACGAGGGCCCCTACCTGCCTGGCTATGTCGCCGCTGCGCCGATGGTCGAACCGCCCGCCCAGCGCACCTTCCAGGCCATCGACCACTGCGTCGGCAACGTCGAGCTCGGCCGGATGAACGAATGGGTCGGCTTCTACAACAAGGTCATGGGCTTCACGAACATGAAGGAGTTCGTGGGCGACGACATCGCGACCGAGTACAGCGCGCTGATGTCGAAGGTCGTCGCGGACGGGACCCTGAAGGTCAAATTCCCGATCAACGAGCCCGCCATCGCCAAGAAGAAGTCCCAGATCGACGAGTACCTGGAGTTCTACGGCGGCGCCGGCGTCCAGCACATCGCGCTGAACACCAACGACATCGTGGCCACGGTCCGCACCATGCGCGCGGCCGGCGTCCAGTTCCTCGACACCCCGGACTCGTACTACGACACCCTCGGCGAGTGGGTCGGCGACACCCGCGTGCCCGTCGAGACCCTGCGCGAGCTGAAGATCCTCGCCGACCGCGACGAGGACGGCTACCTGCTGCAGATCTTCACCAAGCCGGTCCAGGACCGTCCGACCGTGTTCTTCGAACTCATCGAGCGGCACGGCTCGATGGGCTTCGGCAAGGGCAACTTCAAGGCGCTGTTCGAGGCGATCGAGCGGGAGCAGGCGAAGCGCGGCAACCTCTGAGGCTGGTGCGCGACCTGTGAATTCGTAGAAAGCGTGCGGGCGCCACGGGGGCGCCCGCACGCGGCTCACGGAGGGGATGGGTGAGGAGAAACTGGCGGGGCGGTGACACGCAACGCGCTGATCGGTACGGCGGTGCTGTAGCGCTCACTCCCGCCCGGTCCTGCCATCCGTCTTCGGCACGTCCACCGCCGGCGGCTCCCCCAGCCCGCGCAACACCGCCTCGGCCACCGGCGCCCGCACCGGCGAGAAATGCGGATTGATCCGCAGCGCCTCCTGCAGATGGCGGCGCGCGGGCCACACCATCCCCAACTCCCGCTCGATCATGCCCCGGTGGTACACGTACAGCGCGTTGCGCACCTTCCCCCCACGCTCCCGGTCGGTCGCCGCCCTGGCGAATTTCAGGGCCTCCTCGTCCTTGCCGGCCCGGTGCAGCGCCCAGCCCAGCGCGTCGGCCACCGCGGTGCCCGGCTGGCGGCGCCACTCGGCCCGCAGGCGGCGTACGGCGGACTCCGCGTCGCCGTGGTCGGCCTCGAAGAGGCCCAGGACGAGCTCGTCGTCGACCCCGGCGGCCGAGGCCCGCGCCACCCGCTCCCGCAGCAGGTCGTACTGCACCCGTGCCGCCTGCCCCAGCCCCAGCGACTCGTACAACTCGCCCAGTTCCAGGGCGTACTCGGGACGCGGCTGCTTGGCGAGCGCCACCCGGTACGCGTTCAGCGCCTCCGTCGTGCGGCCCAGCGCCGCCAGCGTCCGCCCCTGCCCGGCGAGCGCGGCCCGCTGGTCGGGGTCGAGGCGTACGGCTTCCTGGAAGTACCGCAGGGCGACGTCCAAGTCGCCGCGCTCCCAGGCGAGTTGCCCGGCACGTTCGAGGTACGCCGCCCGCTCGGCGGGGGTTTGCGCCGCGGCCGCCGCGTCGGACAGCGCGGCCGCCGCGTCCTCCCGCCGGCCCCGGTCCCGGTAGACGGCCGCCGCCCACGCCTGCACCGCCGGACCGGAGTTCAGCGCGAGGAGCCGGTCCAGGGTGCGCTTGGCCGCCTTGTGGGCACCCAGTCCCGTGTACGCGTCGATCAGCTGCGGATACGTCGTCCACCGCTTGCGGTCCGTCTTCAGCGCCGCCTCGCCCCAGGTCCGCGCCGCCAGGAAGTCGCGCCGCGCGTTCGCCAGCGCCGCCATCCCGTCCAGCGCCGCGGCGTTCCTCGACCGCACCCTCAGCGACGCACGCAACGCCTTCTCCGCCTTCGGGTAGTTCTCCGGCTCCGCGGTCCGCCGCCCCAGTTCCACATACGCCGCCCCCAGCACCGCCCACGCCTTCGCGTCCCGGGGATGCGTCCGCAGGTGGGCCTCGTGTTCGTCGATCAGCACCGCCAGATCGGGCAGCGCGGCCGGCACCCCCGTCGTGACCGCGGTGAGCGCCTGCGACCCCGGCGCCGACGCGGGCGCCCGCCCCCCGCCCGACCCCCACGGCAGCAGCGTCAGCAGACCGCCGAGCACGGCACACCCCGCCACCGAGGCGATCAGCACGCGTCGCCGGACGCGCGGGCGGCGGTCCGGCGTGCCCTGTTCGTTGCGCGAGGCGTCGTTCTCCATGGCGCTCACTGTGCGTGAAAGGCGGCGTCAATACGACGACCACACCCGCCTTACTGCGGCTGCCGTACACGGGGTTCACACCGATGGCCCCGGGTGTCACGCTGTGATCATGAGCCGTATCGAAGCCGCACCCGACCAGGCCCGGGGTGACCTCACCGAGCGGCTGCTCGCGGGCCTGCCCGCCGAGGCCGTCCTGACCGACCCCGACGTCACCGCCTCCTACGCCAACGACATGGCGAGCTTCTGCCCGGCCGGCGCCCCCGCCGTGGTCGTGCTGCCGCGCACCGTCGAAGAGGTCCAGCACGTCATGCGCACCGCCACCGAACTGCGCGTCCCGGTCGTGCCGCAGGGCGCCCGCACGGGCCTGTCGGGCGGCGCCAACGCCTCCGACGGCTGCATCGTGCTGTCCCTGACCAGGATGGACCGCATCCTGGAGATCAACCCGGTCGACCGGATCGCGGTCGTCGAACCCGGCGTGATCAACGCGGCCCTGTCCCGCGCGGTGACCGAACTGGGCCTGTACTACCCGCCGGACCCGTCCAGCTGGGAGATGTGCACGATCGGCGGCAACATCGGCACCGCCTCCGGCGGCCTGTGCTGTGTGAAGTACGGGGTGACGGCCGAGTACGTCCTCGGCCTCGACGTCGTCCTCGCCGACGGACGCCTGATGTCCACCGGCCGCCGTACCGCCAAGGGCGTCGCCGGATACGACATGACGCGCCTCTTCGTCGGCTCCGAGGGCTCGCTCGGCATCGTCGTACGGGCCGTCCTGGCGCTCAAGCCGCAGCCGCCGCGGCAACTGGTCCTGGCCGCCGAGTTCGCGTCCGCGGCCGAAGCCTGCGACGCGGTGTGCCGGATCATGGCCGGCGGGCACGTCCCGTCACTGCTCGAACTGATGGACCGTACGACGGTCAAGGCCGTCAACGACATGGCGAACATGGGACTGCCGGAGACGACCGAGGCCCTCCTCCTGGCCGCCTTCGACACCCCGGACCCCGCTTCCGACCTCGCCGCCGTGGGCGCGCTGTGCGAGACGGCCGGCGCCACCCAGGTGGTCCCGGCGGACGACGCGGCCGAGTCCGAACTCCTCCTCCAGGCACGGCGGTTGTCCCTGACCGCGCTGGAGGCGGTGCGCGGCGTGACGATGATCGACGACGTGTGCGTGCCCCGGTCCCGGCTCGGCGACCTCATCGAGGGCGTCGAGCGGATCGCCGAGAAGCACCAGCTCACCATCGGCGTCGTCGCCCACGCCGGCGACGGCAACACCCACCCGACCGTGTGCTTCGACGCGACCGACCCCGACGAGTCCCGGCGCGCCCGCGAGTCCTTCGACGAGATCATGGCCCTCGGCCTGGAACTCGGCGGCACGATCACCGGCGAGCACGGCGTGGGCGTGCTGAAGAAGGAGTGGCTGGCGCGCGAGATCGGCCCGGTCGGGATCGAGATGCAGCGGGGGATCAAGCAGGTCTTCGACCCGCTGGGCATTCTCAACCCGGGCAAGCTGTTCTGACCCGGCCTTCCGTCCCGTACGGCTCACTGGGCGAGCAACTGGTCGAGCGCGTCGTCGATCCCCAGCTGCTCGCCCTCGGTCCCCGGGGGCACCATCCGCAACGTCCGCTCCAGCCAGGCCGACACCGGGGCCGCCGGTGCCTCCAGCAGCGCGTCCCCGTCCGGCGAACTCAGCGCCATCAGCACGACGCTGCGCCCCTCGACCTTCGTCGGCCACACCCGCACGTCCCCGTGCCCGCACGGCCGGAACACGCCCTCGACGAGCAGGTCGCGGGAGAAGGTCCAGTACACGGGGTGCTCGGAGTTGATGTGGAACGTGATGTGCACGGCGTACGGATCGTCGCTGTGATAGCTCAGCCGAGCCGGCACGGCGACACCGCGCTCCGGCGACAGGACGAGCCTCAGCTCCAGTTCGCGCTCGATGACGGTGCAGTGCATGGCGTGGATGTCCTCTCCCGTGTCGTGTGCGGGCCCTGGGGCGGGCCCGTACGAGTGGAGAGGGCATAGGGGGACGGATCATTACGCGGGTTCGCGAAGATTTTTTCCGGGCCTGTTCCCGCACCTGCTTTCGCGGCGTTCCGTTCCTTGTGAAGTACGTGTACGAGGTTGCCCGGAAAGGGGTGGGTCCTGCGGGACCGGCGGTGCTTGTTGCGTGCGTCTGATAGATGTGGAGGCCCCCAATAGACCCTCGAGCAGATACCGGACGACGGACATGAGCGCCCCAACCCCGGCCCCCGGTGACGACAGGCCCCGCGAAGGGTATTACCCGGACCCGTCCATTCCTGGATATGTCCGGTACTGGAACGGCGCCTCCTGGGTGCCGGGCACCAGCCGTCCGGCACCGACGGACGGCGAAACGCTCGCCCCGCCGCCGGGCACGCAGCCGGACCGGCCCGCGGCCGCCGCGGTCACCCCTGCCACCCCGGACACGCCTGCCGCCCCGGCCGCCTCGGTCGAGGAGACGGGCCCGCACTTCTTCGACGAGGAGCCGGCCCAGGAACCCGCATCGGACGGCGGCCCGCACGGCAACCGTCCCGAGCCGGCGTCCGCCTGGGGCGCCGACCCCTCGCGCCAGTCCGGCTTCGGCGGCGACCAGGACCACCGCGTCTCCTGGGGCGCCCCGCAGGGCGCCGACCCGCGCGCGGCGGCCGCCCGGCCGGAGGGCCACGCCGCCCGTACGGACGGCACGGCGGGGAACCCGCCCGCCGGGCCGGACACGGATTCCGCAAGCCTCGCCTCCGGCGACACGTTCATGATCCGCCGGCCCGTCGCGGGGGCCGCGGGAGCACCGTCCGCCGGCACGTCCGGGCAGGCCACTCCGCACATCCCGAACCCCGCGGGCCCCGCGCCCGTCGACGGCACCATGGCCATCCGCGCGCTGTCCCCGCGCACGGGGCAGCAGGGCGGGGCGGCCGGGGCGCAGGCCGGGAGCACGGGCGCGTCCGCCGGCCCGGGCGCCGCGCGTCCGGACGCGGACCGCCCCCCGGCGGCCGGCGCCCCGCAGGGCCCCGGCTTCGGCGCCGGGAAGGCCGCCGCCGAGCGTGCCGCGGGGGCCGAGGCGCAGGCTCAGGCGGGCGCTCAGGCCTCTGCCGGCACCGCGGGGGCGGCCGCCCCCGCGACGGGTCCCGCGGGCCCGCAGCAGGCCTCCCCGGGCGTCCCCCAGCAGGGCGGCCGGCAGCCCGTGGCCGCCGCGTCCCAGGCGCCCATGACGGCCGGGCCCGGTGGCGGCCAGTCGTCCTGGGCCCAGCAGGTCCACCGGCTCGCGGGTGACGACCAGCCGGTCGCCCCCTGGAAGCCCCCGGTCGAGGACCTCTTCCAGGCCGCCGCGCGGCGTCAGGCCTCCGCCCGGCCCGCGAACCTCGGCAAGCGGCTGGCGGCCCGGATGCTGGACAACTTCGTGGTGGCCGCCGTCACCTCGGCCGCCGCCGTGCCGTTCGGCATCAAGGCGATCGACCATGTCAACGGGAAGATCGACGAGGCCAGGCTCTCCGGCGAGACGGTCACCGTGTGGCTGCTGGACGGCACGACGTCGGTGTACCTGGGCATCATCCTGGCCGTCCTGCTGCTGGTCGGGCTCGTCTACGAGGTCCTGCCCACCGCCAAGTGGGGCCGCACGCTGGGCAAGAAGCTGCTCGGCCTGGAGGTGCGGGACATCGAGGCCCACGAGCCCCCGGAGTTCGGCGCGGCCCTGCGCCGCTGGCTCGTCTTCACCATCCCCAACCTGCTCGTCATCGGCGTGGTCGGCGTGGCGTGGTGCCTGTTCGACCGGCCCTGGCACCAGTGCCTGCACGACAAGGCGGCACGCACGTTCGTCGCCGGCTGAGCCGTCGGCCGGACGGCATCCCGGGGGGCTGCCGTACGTCCGTCCTACGCCTGTCGTGGGGTCGGCCCATGAGGCGAACGGCCCGGACGATTCCGTACTCCGGACGGCCCCGTGCCGGATGCGATGCCGCGGGGTTCGCGGTCGACTCGGGCCATGAGCAGTGAACCGCCTCCCGGCTCCGGTCAGCCGCCCCCGGAAGACGACCCGTTCAGGAAGCAGCCCCCGCCGCCCGGGGGCTCGGGTTCGCCGTACGGCGATCAGCCGCCGTACGGCAGCCAGCCACCGCCGCCCTACGGCGGTGGCGGTGATCCGTACGGCGGCGGCGGTTATCCCACCGACCCGCTCGCCGGGATGCCGCCGCTCGCCGACAGCGGCAAGCGCACGCTGGCGCGCATCATCGACATGATCCTCGTGGGCGTCGTCGTCTGGCTGCTCACATGGGGATTCGGCGTCACCGAGTACGACATGAACACCGACGAGGTGGAGTACGGCAAGTCCGTCGTGCAGTCGGTGGTCGCCGCCGTGCTCTTCATGGGCTACGACACCGTCCTGACCGCCAGGACGGGGCAGACGCTCGGCAAGAAGCTGCTCAACATGCGGGTGGCCAACCTCGACAACGGCGCCACACCGTCCGTGCAGGCCTCGCTGACCCGGGCAGCGGTGCTGTGGATCCCGTTCGCGTTCTGCTGCGCCTGTTTCTGGACCGCGATCTGCGGCGGCTGGAGCTTCTTCGACAAGCCCTACAAGCAGGGCCTGCACGACAAGTCGGCGAAGACGGTGGTGGTCAGCACCAGCGGCTGACGCACGCCGGGACCGCGCAACAGGTGCGTCAGGACTGGGTCAGCACGGGTTCCTCGGTCTGTTCCCGGTCCACGGCGGGCTTGCGCACCGTCACCACGCGGGACTTCTTCGGCATGGGCACCGTCATGGCGACCAGCAGCCCGAGCAGGAGCGCCGCGACGGCGATGACCGCGATCCCCACGCCCGAACTCGTCTGGGACAGCAGCAGCATGGCGAGCGTCGAGAAGATCACGGTGCACGAGCCGTAGGCGAGCTGTGCGGCAGTCGGACGAGGCATGATCATCGTGTCCTCGGATTCGGGGGTGCACGGGGGGCTTCGGCCTGGCTTTCCGCCGACGTCCGGGCGTTCCGCCATCCGACTCTAACCGCGTGCATGCCCGAGGGGAACAAACCGTAAGCGTGACCTAACCAACAGTGCCGGAGCATGGGGGGCGCACTGGTTCATACCGTCCACCAAGTGGACGGGAGCACGCGCCCGTTGGGGGAGAGTGGTTGTCCGTTAAATGAACATTGACTCCGCATAGTGCACTTGACCTGTTCAAGTCAAGGTCTGTTTTTTCTGGTTAACCTCTAGTCAAATGTCGTCACTTGACTACACGCGTTGATCAGGCGCGCGCGGACCCTCCATGACCAGGACCCTTCATTCCGCGCGCCCAAACGCGGGGGAGGAAGCAAGTGACCAGTAGACCCTGGACGTTCAGAGCGGCGGCAACAACCGTCGCGCTCGCGACGGCAGCGGCGACGTTCTCGACCTTCGCGGTGGCTCAGGCCGACGAAGGCGAGCCGGCGCCGGCCGTGGAGCGGCACGACCCGGCGGAGCACACTCACGTCGACCACGACCTGGAAGGCCCCCTGACCAAGACCCGGGAGGCCCAGCGTGAAGAAGCCCTGAACCAGGTCATATCCGGCAAGGCCAAGGTGCAGGAGCGCGACGGCTCGCAGGTCGTCCAGCTCAAGAGCAAGAAGGGCGACAGCAAGTACGTCGAGCTGGGCCGCGAGAAGACCGACAAGATATTCACGATCCTGGTCGAGTTCGGTGACCAGATCAGCGAGTTCGGCGGCACGGCCGGCCCGGCCCACAACCAGATAGCCGAGCCCGACCGCGCCAAGGACAACTCCACGGCCTGGCAGGCGGACTACAACCGCAAGCACTACCAGGACCTCTACTTCGGCACCGGCAGCAAGACCGAGTCGCTGAAGAAGTACTACGAGAAGCAGTCCTCGGGCCGCTACTCGGTCGAGGGCGAGGTCACCGACTGGGTCAAGGTCCCGTACAACGAGGCCCGGTACGGCAACAACGCCTGCGGCCAGACCAACTGCTCCAGCGTCTGGAACATCGTCAGCGACGGTCTGAACGCGTGGGTCTCCCAGCAGAAGGCGGCTGGGAAGACCGACGCCGAGATCAAGGCCGACGTCACGCGGTTCGACCAGTGGGACCGCAACGACTTCGACGGCGACGGCGACTTCAACGAGGCCGACGGCTACATCGACCACTTCCAGGTCGTGCACGCCGGTGAGGACGAGTCCGCGGGCGGCGGCGCGCAGGGCACCGACGCCATCTGGGCGCACCGCTGGTACGCGTTCGGCACCGACGCCGGCGCCACCGGCCCCGCGAACAACAAGATGGGCGGCGCCCAGATCGGCTCCACCGGCATCTGGGTCGGCGACTACACCGTCCAGCCGGAGAACGGCGGCCTCGGCGTCTTCGCCCACGAGTACGGCCACGACCTCGGTCTGCCGGACCACTACGACACCGCGGGCGGCGAGAACTCCACCGGCTTCTGGACCCTGATGTCCTCCGGTTCCTGGCTCGGCACCGGCAAGGGTGAGATCGGTGACCTGCCCGGCGACATGACCGCCTGGGACAAGCTCCAGCTGGGCTGGCTGAACTACGACCGGGCCAAGGCCGCGACGGTGTCCGAGCACAAGCTGGGCGTCGCCGAGTACAACACCCGGCACAAGCAGGCCCTCGTGGTCGAGCTGCCCAAGAAGAAGGTCACCACCGAGATCGTGGTCCCGGCCCAGGGCGCGAACCAGTGGTGGAGCGGCAGCGGCGACAACCTCGCCAACACGCTGACCCGTTCCGTGGACCTCACCGGCAAGTCCAAGGCGTCGCTCACCCTCGACGGCTGGTACGACATCGAGGCCGAGTACGACTACCTCTACACCGAGGTCTCCACCGACGGCGGCGCCAACTGGACCGCGGTCGACGGCACCGTCGACGGCGCGGCCCTGCCGAAGGACGCCAGCGGCAAGCCCGCGCTGACCGGCACGGTGGACGCGTACAAGAAGCTGGTCTTCCCGCTCGACGCCTACGCCGGCAAGAAGATCGACCTGCGCTTCCGCTACCAGACCGACGGCGGCGTGGCCCAGAAGGGCTTCGCGGCCGACCAGATCACCGTGACCGCCGACGGCACGGCCCTGTTCTCCGACAACGCCGAGAGCGCGGACGCCGCTTGGGCGACGAAGGGCTTCAAGCGCATCGGCGCGTCCATCACGGACGACTACGCGCAGTACTACATCGCCGAGAACCGCCAGTACGTCTCGTACGACAAGGTCTTGAAGACCGGCCCGTACAACTTCGGCTTCTCGGGGACCCGTCCGGACTGGGTGGAGCACTACGCGTACCAGAACGGCCTGTTGATCTGGAAGTGGGACACCTCCCAGGCCGACAACAACACCAGCAAGCACCCCGGTGTGGGCCTGGTCCTGCCGGTCGACTCCCACCCGACCCCGCTGAAGTGGGCCGACGGCACGCTGATGCGCAACCGCATCCAGTCCTACGACGCGCCGTTCAGCCGGTATCGCACGGACGGCATGACGCTGCACAACGCGGACGTCGCGATGAGGATCCCGTCGCGTGCGGGGGTGCCGGTCTTCAACGACCACACCAACACGTACTACGACGCGGCGACCCCGGCGGCGGGTGTCAAGATCACTGACACCAACACCAAGATCAAGATCATCAAGGAGGCCTCGAACGGCTCCACGATCACGGTCGAGGTTGCTCCCGCGGTGAAGTAATTCTCGTTTTCGCAGGTCAGAGCAGTATCGGCGGCAGCCCCCTGGCGGGGTTGCCGCCGGTCGTGTTTAGGTGCACCCTGTGCTTCCGTTATTGACACCGGTGCCGGCCAAGGCACCGGCCCCGACCCTGACACCGACTCGCACGGGGGTGTGACCGCATGGCCGCAGGAGGTTTCTGCAAGCTGCCGACCGGCAGCGTGGTGGTGGCGCTGAACCTGCCCAGACCCACCG
Organism: Streptomyces bicolor; assembly: GCF_000719285.1. GTDB lineage: Bacteria > Actinomycetota > Actinomycetes > Streptomycetales > Streptomycetaceae > Streptomyces > Streptomyces bicolor. The sequence continues at coordinate 116,764 of NZ_JOFS01000002.1, forward strand.
CCGACGGCACGGGCTGCGTCCGTGTCCTCGTCCACGCCCAGAACCGCGCCCGAGCCCTGACCAGGCTCCGCAACCTGGGCATGCGCGCCGTCTACCTGCGGGGCAACGCCGCCCCGCCGACCCCGGACGAGATCACGGCGGTCCTGCACCACCCGGACGGCCTGATATGGCGTACGGCACCCGACAACGGTGTCGTCGCGGGACCGGAGCTGGCGCAGGAGCTTTGGCATCCGATCAGAGCGCTGCTGAGGAGGCCGGCGGCAACGCCGTAAAGGGGCGCGGGGCCGTATCGATATGCGGCTCCGCCGCGCGGGCGCGGCCAGCCACGACGGCGTCGCAGCCGCCGACGGTCAATCGCGGCACCCCGCGGAGCGCTACGCCACGACCGGCTTCCCGGCCAGCTCGACCCCGGCGTCCCGCATCTCCTCCAGCGCCCGCTCGGTGGTCTCCGTGGCCACCCCCGCGGTCAGGTCCAGCAGCACCTGCGTACGGAAGCCTTCCCGCACGGCATCCACGGCAGTGGCTCGCACACAGTGGTCCGTGGCGATGCCCACCACGTCCACCTCCGAGACCTGCCGGGCCCGCAGCCAGTCGGCCAGCTTCACCCCGTTCTCGTCGGCCCCCTCGAACCCGCTGTACGCCGCCGCGTACGCCCCCTTGTCGAACACGGCGTCGATCGCGCCCGAGGCGACCGCCGGGGCGAAGTTCGGGTGGAAGCCGACGCCCTCCGTGCCGGCGACGCAGTGCGCGGGCCAGGAGTGGGCGAAGTCGGGGTTGGTGGAGAAGTGGCCGCCGGGGGCGATGTGGTGGTCGCGGGTGGCTACGACGTGCTGGTAGCCGGAGCCGGCCGCCTGCCCGATCAGCTCGGTGACGGCGGCGGCCACATCGGCACCGCCGGCCACCGCGAGGCTGCCCCCCTCGCAGAAGTCGTTCTGCACGTCTACGACGATCAAGGCGCGGCGCATGGTCGGTGTCCTTCGGTTATGGACGCTGAGGTCGGGACGGTGAAAGCGTGCGGGCCCGGCCGTGAACTTCCGAGCCTAGAGACTTCGAGCACGGTGCGGGAGGGGGCATGGAGTGAGCGCGCCGGGCGCACTCGCTTCACGACCCCGTCCGGCTCCCCGAGCGCCCGTTGACATACTCCGTCGGAATGACCGGTTCCCCGCGCGAGAGCTGTGTCGCGGACATCGGCAGCTTCGCCCGGGCGGCCTCATGCCGGTCCCGTACGACGTCCAGCGGCTCACGGGCCACCACGTCACCGCCCTTGATCAGCTCGACCAGCAGCTGCCGTTCGGCGAGCTCCGCCGGAACCGCCCCCGTGCCGACGACCTCGGCCTCCGCGACGCCGTACTCGTCGAGGCGCCGCGCCGCCCACTTGCGGCCGCCGATGGAGGTCTTGCCGCCGCTGGACTTCTTCGCCACCGGCACCAGCGGGGCCTGCGGGTCGGCGGACTCGGCGCGGGCGACCAGCTTGTAGACCATCGAGCAGGTCGGATGCCCGGACCCGGTCACCAGCTGGGTGCCGACGCCGTACGCGTCCACCGGGGCCGCCGCCAGCGAGGCGATGGCGTACTCGTCCAGGTCGGAGGTCACGATGATCCTCGTGCCGGTGGCGCCCAGCTCGTCCAGCTGCTGGCGGACCCGGTGCGCGACCAGCAGCAGGTCGCCCGAGTCGATCCGGACGGCGCCCAGCTCGGGCCCGGCGACCTCCACGGCCGTACGGACCGCCTCGGCGACGTCGTAGGTGTCCACGAGCAGCGTGGTGCCGCGGCCCATGGTGTCCACCTGGGCCTGGAAGGCGTCCCGCTCGCGGTCGTGCAGGAGGGTGAAGGCGTGGGCGCTGGTGCCGACCGTGGGGATGCCGTAACGGAAGCCGGCGGCCAGGTCGGAGGTGGAGGTGAAGCCGCCGACGTACGCGGCCCTGGAGGCGGCCACCGCGGCCAGCTCGTGGGTGCGCCGGGCGCCCATCTCGATGAGGGGGCGCTCCCCGGCGGCCGCCGACATGCGGGAGGCGGCCGCGGCGATCGCGGAGTCGTGGTTGAGGATGGAGAGGACCACCGTCTCCAGCAGCACGCACTCGGCGAAGGTGCCCTCGACCCGCATGATCGGCGAGCCCGGGAAGTAGACCTCGCCCTCGGGGTAGCCCCAGACGTCGCCGGAGAAGCGGTAGCCGGCGAGCCACTGAAGGGTCTCCTCGTCGACGATCCTCCGCTCGCGCAGGAAGCCGAGGACGCCCGAGTCGAAGCGGAAGTTCTCCACGGCGTCCAGCACCCGGCCGGTGCCCGCGACCACGCCGTACCGGCGTCCGTTCGGCAGCCGCCGCGTGAAGACCTCGAACACGCTCCGCCGCTCGGCGGTGCCCGCCTTCAGGGCGGCCTGCAGCATCGTCAGCTCGTACTGGTCCGTGAAGAGCGCCGTCGAGGGAACGTCCACCGGCAGCCCAAGGTCCGCTGTGTTCATGACTGGAGATCGTACCCCCATTTCGTCAGTTTGACGATTTACTCCCGAGGTCTGCTCCGGGGTTCGACGAGGATTTGTGCGACCACCCCCCTCCGGTGGCAGCATGGGCACTGTGACGTCACCCGCTCCCGTAGAGATCGAACGTACCGAAGCGGCGGAGGAGGCCTTCGCCGTCCCCGAGCCGGACGTCCCCTGGGTCACGATCGTCCACAACGACCCGGTCAACCTCATGAGCTATGTGACCTATGTCTTCCAGGCGTACTTCGGGTACAGCAAGGACAAGGCCACCAAGCTCATGCTCGACGTCCACCACAAGGGCCGGGCGGTCGTCTCCAGCGGGTCTCGCGAGGAGATGGAGCGCGACGTGCAGGCGATGCACGGCTACGGGCTGTGGGCCACCCTCCAACAGGACCGGAAGTAGCGAATCGTCTCCATGCCAGGAACCTTCGAACCGCTCCCCGGCGGCGGCGCGGCCGTCGCCCTCGACGACGTCGAGATCTCCATCATCCGGTCGCTGGCCGTCCAGCTCCTGGAACTCATCGGGCCCGGCCCCGCCGAGGACGCCCCCGACGACCCGCTCGCCGAGCTCTTCGCCGAGGGTCCGAGCGAACCGCCGGCCGACCCGGTGCTCAAGCGCCTGTTCCCGGACGCCTACAGCGACCCCGAAGGCGCCCCGCAGGCCAAGGAGGCCGAGGAGCAGCGGGCGTACTCCGCGGAGTTCCGGCGCTACACCGAGAACGACCTGCGCGCCGGCAAGCGGGACAACGCGCTCGCGGTGGTCCGTTCCCTGGACGAGCTCAGCTCCGCCTCGGCCGGGGAGGGCGGCGCGGTGCTCAAGCTCTCCGCCGAGGAGTCCCAGCAGTGGCTGCGCGCCCTCAACGACCTGCGCCTGGCCATCGGCTCCCGTCTGGAGATCACCGACGAGGACGACACCGACCTGCTCTACCGGCTCCCGGACGAGGACCCGCGCAAGCCGATGGTGATGGCGTATCTGTGGCTGGGCGGGCTCCAGGAGACGCTGGTCGCGACGCTGATGCCGTAGCTCGCAACCGTACTTGCGACCATTCTGTGCCGGAATGTGACGGATTCGTGTTCGCTCAGCGGACGCTCAAATCCGGATAACGATCGTGTCACCGCCGCCGCCCCCTCTGGGCGGCGGCGATTCGTTTGTCCGGTTCTTCCTGTGTGATGCGCCACATGTTCCGTACCCGATCACTATGAACGCCGTGATAAATCTTCACGACGCCCGGCGAGCACCACCCGAATGTTCGGCCGGGTGCGCCACGCGGCCGGCGGATCGCCGGTCAGGCACGAGCGGGCTCGCGAGCTCGCTCAACTCCAGCAATCCGGGGGGATCGAGACCCGATCCGAGGCCGACGAAGGGCCCGGGTCGGCATGGAGAAAGGCGCACTACACATGACCTCTTCGAAGGTCACTGACGCGAAGGCCACGGACGCTCCCGAAGAGGGCTATGAGCGCGGCCTCGGCAGCCGTCAGGTCCAGATGATCGCGATCGGCGGTGCCATCGGCGTCGGTCTGTTCATGGGTGCCGGAGCGAACATCGCCAAGGCCGGCCCGAGCATCATCCTCATGTACGCCCTCGCGGGCGTCGTCATCTTCTTCATCATGCGGGCCCTGGGCGAACTGCTCCTCTACCGGCCCGTCTCCGGCTCCTTCGCCGAGTACGCCCGCGAATTCCTCGGCCCGTTCTTCGGTTTCGTCACGGGCTGGACGTACTGGCTCATGTGGGTGGTCACCGGCATGGCCGAACTCACGGCCGCCGCGATCTACATCCACTTCTGGTTCCCCGAGATCCCGCAGTGGGTCAGCGCCCTGGTGTTCCTGGTGGTGCTCTTCGGGGTCAACCTGATCTCGGTCAAGATCTTCGGCGAGGTCGAGTTCTGGTTCTCGATGATCAAGGTCACGGCCATCATCGGCATGATCGTCATCGGCCTCGGCGTGCTCACCCTCGGCTTCTCCGGCGCCGGTGACACCGCCACCGTCTCCAACCTCTGGGCGCACGACGGCTTCTTCCCGAACGGCATCGGCTCCAGCCTGATGACGCTCCAGGGCGTCATGTTCGCCTACCTCGCCGTCGAGCTCGTCGGCGTCACCGCGGGCGAGTCCGAGAACCCCGAGAAGACCCTGCCCAAGGCCATCAACACGCTGCCCTGGCGCATCATCGTCTTCTACGTCGGTTCGCTCCTGGTGATCCTCTCCGTCGTCAAGTGGACCGAGTTCTCCGCCGGCGAGAGCCCGTTCGTCCACGCCTTCGGCAAGATCGGCATCCCGCTCGCCGCCGGCATCGTCAACTTCGTGGTGCTCACCGCGGCCCTGTCGTCCTGCAACTCGGGCATGTACTCGACCGGCCGGATGCTGCGCGACCTCGCCGCCAACAGCGAGGCACCGCAGGCCTTCGGCAAGCTGAACTCCCGCAAGACGCCCGCTGTCGGCATCACGGTCTCCGTGGCGCTCATGGGCATCGGCGTCGTCCTGAACTACGTCGTCCCGGAGAAGGCGTTCCTCTACGTCACCTCCGTCGCCACCGCGGCCGGCATCTGGACCTGGATGATGATCCTCGTCAGCCACATCCGCTACCGCGCCGCGGTCGACGCCGGCCGACTGCGTGCCTCGTCCTTCCCCGCTCCCGGCGGGGCGCTCTTCAGCTGGGTCGCACTGCTCTTCCTCATCGGCGTGACCTGCATGATCGCGTACGACAAGGACGCGCGGGTCTGCCTGTACGTCGCGGCCGGCTGGGCCGTCGCCCTGGGCATCGGCTGGGCGATCCTCAAGAGCCGCAACCCGCAGATCACCGACCGCGGCGGCGAGCCGGAGCTCGAAAAGGTCGGCTGAACGCTTCACCGCAGGGACGCCCAGTGGCAGGGAGCTCTCGTGGTGCCCCCTGCCGCTGCCGCTCAGGGCGTCCGGCATATGGGCCGTCCCGTACCACCCTTCGGTACGGGGCGGCCCTCTGCTTATCCTGACCGACATGCTGACCATCACCCAGGCCCTCGTCGACCAGATCGTCGCCCACGCGCGCAAGGACCACCCCGACGAGGCCTGCGGCGTCATCGCGGGCCCGGCGGGCTCGGACCGCCCCGAGCGCTTCATCCCCATGCTGAACGCGGCGATGTCGCCCACCTTCTACGAGTTCGACTCCGGCGACCTGCTCAAGCTCTACCGCGAGATGGACGACCGCGACGAGGACCCCGTGGTCATCTACCACTCCCACACGGCCACCGAGGCCTACCCCTCCCGCACCGACATCTCCTACGCCAACGAGCCCGGCGCGCACTACGTCCTGGTCTCCACCGCCGACACCGACGGCCTCGGCGAGTTCCAGTTCCGCTCCTTCCGGATCGTGGAGGGGGAGGTCACGGAAGAGGAGGTCAAGGTCGTCGAGGCGTACTGATTCGTCGTACGGAGTCGGCCTGAACAGCGCGGTCTCACTCCCCGGCCCTCATCCGTCCGCGATGTGGGATCACATTCCAAAAGCCGGACCGGGAATCGATACGATGACCCCATGGTTTCCCACGACGTGAGCGAAAAGACGCCGGGCTTGCTGCTCGTGGCGCGGCTGCACGTCGATCTGTGCAGGCTCGCCAGCGCCATCTGTTGACGCGACACCCTGCCGCCGTACGGCCGTGAGCCGCGGCGCCTCACACGCACCACCCCGCTGCACTGCGCTGCCGCGCGCCCCCGACTGACTACTCCCGACAGGAGCCCTGAGCCATGGCCATCGAGGTCCGCATCCCGACCATCCTCCGCCAGTACACCGACGGTCAGAAGGCGGTGGAGGGCAGCGGTGACACCCTCGCCGAGCTGTTCGCCGACCTCGAGACGCGGCACGCGGGCATCCACGCCCGCATCGTGGACGGCGAGCAGCTGCGCCGCTTCGTCAACGTCTACCTGAACGACGAGGACGTCCGCTTCCTCGACGGCATCAACACCAAGCTCTCCGACGGCGACAGCGTCACGATCCTGCCGGCCGTGGCCGGCGGTATGGCCTGATCCAGATGCGCTACGACTCCCCGCTCGCCGCGGTCGGCAACACCCCCCTGGTGTGCCTGCCGCGGTTGTCGCCGTCCGAGGACGTCCGCATCTGGGCCAAGCTGGAGGACCGCAACCCCACCGGCTCGGTCAAGGACCGCCCCGCCCTGCACATGATCGAGCAGGCGGAGAAGGACGGCCGGCTGACCCCGGGCTGCACGATCCTGGAGCCGACCAGCGGCAACACCGGCATCTCGCTCGCGATGGCGGCCAAGCTCAAGGGCTACCGCATCGTGTGCGTGATGCCCGAGAACACCTCGCAGGAGCGCAGGGACCTGCTCGCCATGTGGGGCGCGGAGATCATCTCGTCCCCGGCCGCGGGCGGCTCCAACACCGCCGTACGCGTCGCCAAGGAGCTGGCGGCCGAACACCCCGACTGGGTGATGCTCTACCAGTACGGCAACCCGGACAACGCCGGCGCCCACTACGCCACGACCGGCCCGGAGATCCTCGCCGACCTCCCCTCGGTCACCCACTTCGTCGCGGGCCTCGGCACCACCGGCACCCTGATGGGCGTCGGCCGCTTCCTGCGCGAGCACAAGCCGGACGTCAAGATCGTCGCGGCGGAACCGCGCTACGACGACCTGGTCTACGGCCTGCGCAACCTCGACGAGGGCTTCGTCCCCGAGCTGTACGACGCCTCCGTCCTGACCACCCGCTTCTCGGTCGGCTCGGCCGACGCGGTCACCCGCACCCGCGAACTCCTGCAGCAGGAGGGCATCTTCGCGGGCATCTCCACCGGCGCCGCGCTGCACGCGGCGATCGGTGTCGGCAAGAAGGCGCTGAAGGCGGGAGAGCCCGCCGACATCGTGTTCGTCGTCGCCGACGGCGGCTGGAAGTACCTCTCGACGGGTGTCTACACGGCGCCCACGACAGAGGAAGCGATCGAGACCTTGCAGGGTCAACTCTGGGCCTGAGCGGCGCCCGCCCCGCCCGGCGGAGCGCTTACGTCGAGAGGTGACGGACCTGGTCCCACACGACCGGGTCCATCACCCCCACCCGCCGCCGGAAGTCCCACACCGGTACGTCCCGCAGCTCATCCGTCTCCAGAAAGCTCGCCCGCCCACGGGCGTCCCCGACCGCCCCCGGCGGCAGCGGAATCACCCCGTACCGCTCGTCCCGGTACTTGCTGGTGATCTTGGCGACCGTGACCCGCTGCCCCCGCACCGCGAGCACCAGACAGGGCCGGTCCTTGGCCCCCGGCCCGTCCTCGTACGGCACCCGCGCCCACCAGATCTCCGCGGGCTCCGGACGGCGCCCCTCACCCCGCCCCCGGGGCCTCCCGGGCGGCCGAGTCCGCCGCCCCTCGGGGCGTCGCCGCCCCCAGCCGTCCACGAGCACGGCGACCAGCGCGAGCAGTACCACCGCCGCGAGCGCGAGCCACCAGGACGTGTCCATACGCACGAAGGTACCGGCGCACACCCACCCCCGCGCGCCTTCGCACCCGCCTCACGCTTCCCCACAGTCCGAAACACGTGCGAGTTCCCCCGCCGCGTCCAGCCGAACGCGTGACACCACAGGTGAGTTCGCCCACAACAGCCCTTGGCGGAGGAGCGACCGGAGGTTTTGCGCCTTACGCTCGACAAACCGCACGACCCCCGACGCCCCATTCCCGATCTTCTGGATTCTCTGGATATCCGCCAGCGGAGGTTTCTGTTTCATGAAGCTCACCGTCGTCGGCTGCTCGGGGTCGTTCCCGTCCGCGGAATCGGCCTGCTCGAGCTACCTCGTCGAGGCCGACGGCTTCCGGCTGCTTCTCGACCTGGGCAACGGCGCCCTGGGCGAGCTGCAGCGCCACTGCGGTCTCTACGACCTCGACGCGATCTTCCTCAGCCATCTGCACGCCGACCACTGCATCGACATGTGCGCGTACTTCGTGGCGCGCTACTACCGGCACGACGGCGGCCGGTGCGACCCGATCCCGGTCTACGGACCCGAGGGCACGGAACATCGCCTGACCACCGCCTACGCCGACACCCCCACCGCCTCGTCCATGAGCGAGGTCTTCGACTTCCACACGGTCAAGCCGTCCACCTTCGAGATCGGCCCGTTCACGGTGCACACGGAGCGCGTGGCCCATCCCGTGGAGGCGTACGGCATCCGGATCGAGCACGGTGGCAAGGTCCTGACCTACTCCGGCGACACGGGCATCAGCACGGCCCTGGACGAACTCGCCCGCGACGCCGACCTGTTCCTGTGCGAGGCCGCGTTCACGCACGGCAAGGAGAACATCCCCGACCTGCACCTCAACGGCCGCGAAGCGGGCCAGACGGCGTCCCGCGCGAACGCCCGCCGCCTGGTCCTCACCCACATCCCCCCGTGGACCGACCCCCAGGTCAACCTGGCCGACGCGCGTGAGGTCTACGACGGTCCGGTGGAGCTGGCGGCGCCGAGGCAGACGTACGAGATCTAGCCCGTACGGGGTTCAGGCCCGTATGCGCGCGAAGGCCCCGGAACCTTCCCGGTTCCGGGGCCTTCGTCCTGTCGTCGGGCCTACGCCTTGGTGAGGTCCTCGACCTCCTCCTCGGGCTCGCGGCCCGGGGTGGTGAGGTTGAACCTGATGATCGCGAAGCGGAAGACCGAGTAGTAGATCGCCGCGAAGACCAGGCCGATCGGAATGATCAGCCATGGCTTGGTCGCGAGGTTCCAGTTCAGCGCGTAGTCGATGAAGCCCGCGGAGAAGTTGAAGCCCGCGTGGACGCCCAGACCCCAGGTGACGGCCATCGACACGGCGGTCAGGACCGCGTGGATGACGTACAGCAGCGGGGCGATGAACATGAACGAGAACTCGATCGGCTCGGTCACACCGGTCACGAAGGAGGTCAGCGCGAGGGAGATCATCATGCCCATCACGGCCTTGCGGCGCTCGGGCCGGGCGCAGTGGGCGATGGCGATCGCGGCGGCCGGCAGGCCGAACATCATGATCGGGAAGAAGCCGGACATGAACATACCGGCGGTCGGATCGCCGGCCAGGAAGCGGCTGTAGTCGCCGTGGACGACCTCGCCAGCGGCGTCCTTGAAGTCGCCGAGCTGGAACCACGCCACCGTGTTCACGAACTGGTGCATGCCGATCGGGATGAGCGCGCGGTTGATCGCACCGAAGAGGGCGGCGCCGACGGAGCCGAGGCCCGTCATCCACTCGCCGAAGTCGCCGATGGCCTCACCGATGGGCTCCCAGACCAGCCCGAAGAAGACGCCGACGGCGACGCCGACGAAGGCCATGATGATCGGGACGAGACGCCGGCCGTTGAAGAAGCCGAGCCAGTCCACCAGCTTCTTGCGGTGGTACCGCTGCCACAGGACCGCCGAGAGCAGACCCATGATGATGCCGCCGAGGACACCGGGGTTGTTGTACGTCGCGGCTATGTCCTCGCCGGCCTGGATCTTGGCCTCGGTGACCGGGAACGACTCAAGGACCTTGCTGTAGACCAGGAAGCCCACGAGTGCGGCCAGGGCGGTCGAGCCGTCGGACTTCTTCGCGAAGCCGATGGCGACGCCGATGCAGAAGAGCATCGGCAGTGCGCCGGTGATGGCGCCGCCCGCGTTGCTGAACACCGAGGCGACCTTGTCCCAGCCGAGGCCGTCCTTGCCGAACACGTCGTCCTGGCCGAGGCGGACCATCAGTCCCGCCGCCGGCAGCACGGCGATGGGCAGCTGCAGGCTGCGGCCGACCTTCTGCAAACCTTGGAAAAGACCGGATCCCCACTTCTTCGTGGGGGCCGCCGTTGGCGCGGTGGCGGTGCTCATAGACTTCCTCCATCGGGTGGTGGTCTACACCACTCAGTGGTGTAGACCTGTTGTAGCACGATGAAGGCGAGATAAGGAACCCGCGATTCCCGGGGATTTACCGGACCCGTTTCAAGGCCTTTTGTCAGACCTTTGTGACGTCCTCGACCTCTTCCTCCGGCTCCCTACCCGGCGTCTTGAGATCGAACTTCGTGATCGCGAAACGGAAGATCGCGTAATAGACGACGGCGAAGCACAGGCCGATCGGAATGATCGCCCAGGGTCTCGTCGCCAGGTTCCAGTTGATGATGTAGTCGATCAGCCCGGCCGAGAAGCTGAAGCCGTCGTGCACCCCCAGCCCCCACGTCACCGCCATCGAGACGCCCGTCAGCAGCGCATGCACCACGTACAGCAGCGGGGCGACGAAGAGGAACGAGTACTCGATCGGTTCCGTGATGCCGGTGACGAAGGACGTCAGCGCCACCGAGAGCATCAGGCCGCCGACCTCCGCCCGCCGACTCGGCCGCGCGCAGTGCGTGATGGCGAGGGCCGCCGCCGGCAGGGCGAACATCATGATCGGGAAGAAGCCCGAGGTGAACTGGCCGGCGTCCGGGTCGCCCGCGAGGAACATGTTGATGTCGCCGTGCACCACCTCGCCGTCCGGCGTGGTGTAGCTGCCGAACTGGAACCAGATGGGCACGTTGAGGAACTGGTGCAACCCCACGACCAGCAGCGCACGGTTGGCGACGCCGAACACGCCGGCGCCCCAGGCGTCCAGGCCGTCCATCCAGTCGCTGAAGCTCTCCAGCGCGTCACCGATCGGCGGCCAGACCCATAGGCACAGCACCGCGAACACGATCGCCACGAACGCCATGATGATCGGCACGAGACGCCGGCCGTTGAAGAAGCCCAGCCAGTCCACCAGCTTCGTCCGGTGGTAGCGCTGCCAGAAGAAGGCCGCCAGCAGGCCGATGACGATGCCGCCGAAGACCCCCGGATTCTGGTACGTGTACGCGCTCACCGCCCCTTCGGCCGCGGCGCAGCCGATGTCGGGGATCTCCTTCGTCCCCTCCGGGCAGCCCTCCGGGAACTCCCGCAGCACGTTGTAGTAGACGAGGAACCCCGCCACCGCCGCGAGCGCCGTCGAACCGTCCGCCTTCCTCGCCATGCCGATGGCCACCCCGACGCAGAACAGCAGGGGCAGCCCGAGCGAACCGTCCAGCAGCGCCCCGCCCGCGCCGTCCATCACCTTCGAGACGTTGTCCCAGCCCAGCCCTTCGTCCCCGAACACATCAGGCTGCCCAAGCCGGTTGAGGATGCCGGCGGCGGGCAGGACGGCGATCGGGAGCTGAAGGCTGCGGCCCATCTTCTGCAGGCCCTGGAAGAGGTTGTTCCAGCGAACCCGCACGGGGCCGGCGGCAGCGCTGTCGGCACTCATGGACGCCCCTCGGTAGGGTGGTGTAGACCAGTTGGCGGACGGTTCCGCTGTCGTGAACGCCATCCTTCGGTACGCACGACATGACCGCTCGCAAAGATGGGCCAACTGTGGGTTACTGCGACAAAGCGGTTCGGATCAGGGAGTGGGAACATGGCCAGCAAGGCTGAGAAGATCGTCGCCGGACTCGGTGGCATCGACAACATCGAGGAGATCGAGGGCTGCATCACCCGGCTCCGCACCGAGGTCAGCGACCCCTCGCTGGTCGACGAGTCCGCCCTGAAGGCCGCCGGCGCCCACGGCGTCGTGAAGATGGGCACGGCCATCCAGGTCGTCATCGGCACCGACGCCGACCCGATCGCGGCGGAAATCGAAGACATGATGTGAGGCCGGGCCACCGCGCCAGGCCCCTGAGGGCCCCTTCCCACCGGGGGAGGGGCCTCTTCCCTTTCTGCGGCTAGGCTCTCGGCATGTCTCGATTCGACGGCCGCACCCCCGAACAGCTCCGCCCGATCACCATCGAACGCGCCTGGAGCAAGCACGCAGAGGGCTCCGTCCTCGTCTCCTTCGGCGACACCAAGGTCCTGTGCACCGCCTCCTTCACCGAAGGCGTCCCGCGCTGGCGCAAGGGCAGTGGCGAGGGCTGGGTCACCGCGGAGTACGCCATGCTGCCCCGCGCCACCAACACCCGCGGCGACCGCGAGTCCGTGCGCGGCAAGATCGGCGGCCGCACCCACGAGATCAGCCGCCTCATCGGCCGCTCCCTGCGCGCGGTCATCGACTACAAGGCGCTCGGCGAGAACACCATCGTCCTCGACTGCGACGTCCTCCAGGCCGACGGCGGCACCCGTACGGCAGCCATCACCGGCGCGTATGTGGCGTTGGCCGATGCCGTCTCCTGGGCCCAGGGCAAGAAGCTGATCAAGCCCGGCCGCAAGCCGCTCACCGGCACGGTCAGCGCCGTCTCGGTCGGCATCGTCGGCGGCGTCCCGCTCCTCGACCTCTGCTACGAGGAGGACGTGAAGGCCGAGACCGACATGAACGTCGTCTGCACCGGCGACGGCCGCTTCGTCGAGGTCCAGGGCACCGCCGAGGCCGAACCCTTCGCCCGCGAAGAGCTCAACTCCCTTCTGGACCTTGCCGTTTCCGGCTGCGGGGAGCTGGCCGAACTCCAGCGCAAGGCACTTGATACGGTCCTCGAAAGGTAAAGGACACACCAAGAGAAGCCGCAGCTTCGGGCAACCGCGCCACCATCCCCGGCGTCCCTAGGAGTACGGGCGTACAGCACACCGCTGTACGCCCGGCCAGTGCACAACGGGGGCCCGCGGGCCTGAGGCAGGGAGGAACGTCAACCATGGCCACGAGCCGACGCCGCCGGAGCCGTATCGCCATAGCCGCCGCGACCATCGCGGCAGTCGGGCTGACGGCCGGGTTGACCACCGGCTGCGACGCCGTCAACACGGCGCTGGACTGCGTCCAGACCGCCGAGACCATCGCCGACAGCGTGACCGAACTCCAGCAGGCCGTGGAGAACGCGTCGAACGACCCGACGCAGATCGAGGAGTCCGTCCAGTCCATCGGGGACAACCTCGACAAGATCGGCAGCAAGACGGACAACGCCGACCTCGACAAGGCGACCGAGGACATGCGCAAGGCCTTGACCGAGGTCCAGACGGCCGTCGAGAACGGCGACGAGACCCCCGACATCAGCGGGGTCACGGACGCGGCCGGCGAACTGACCAAGGTCTGCACGCCGTAACGACCAGGACAGCGAACCGGGGCGGGCGGGGGCCGGGATACTGGACCCCATGACCCGCCTCATCCTCGCCACCCGCAACGCCGGAAAGATCACCGAGCTCCGGGCGATCCTCGCCGACGCAGGTCTCGGTCACGATCTCGTCGGCGCGGACGCCTACCCGGACATCCCCGACGTCAAGGAAACCGGCGTCACCTTCGCCGAGAACGCCCTGCTGAAGGCCCACGCCCTGGCTCAGGCCACCGGTCTGCCCGCCGTCGCCGACGACTCCGGCCTGTGCGTCGACGTCCTCAACGGCGCCCCCGGCATCTTCTCGGCCCGCTGGGCGGGGCGGCATGGGGATGACCGGGCGAACCTGGAGCTGCTGCTGGCCCAGCTGTCCGACATCGACGACGCGCATCGGGGGGCGCACTTCGCGTGCGCAGCGGCGCTCGCCCTGCCGGATGGGACCGAGCGCGTGGTCGAGGGGCAGCTGCGGGGTGTCCTGCGGCACGCCCCCGTGGGCACGAACGGCTTCGGATACGACCCGATCCTCCAGCCGGAGGGGGAGACACGGACGTGCGCCGAGCTGAGCGCCGAGGAGAAGAACGCGATCAGCCATCGGGGGGAGGCATTTCGGGCGCTGGTGCCGGTGGTGCGGGAGCTGTTGGGCTGACAATTGACGAAGGTCCACCCGAACTCGGGTGGACCTTCGAATCAAAGATGTGCGGCCGGAGGGACTCGAACCCTCAAGGGATTTCTCCCACAGCATCCTAAGTGCTGCGCGTAGGCCAGTTCCGCCACGGCCGCCCGCGCGCTCATGCTACCCGGCTGGGCGGCTGCTTAGTCGACGCCTATCGGGCTCTGCGGCCGCCTCGGCACCAGGTGCTCGTAACCGCGTGGCAGTTGGGACACAGCAACCGCAGGTTCTCCCGTCGGTCGTCGCCCCAGTCCCCGTTGATGTGATCGACCTCCAGCGTCATCGGCTTGCCGAGCCACTCGGGGCCTGTTCCGCACTCGCTGCACTCCTCGGGCACGCCCACTTCCAAGAGTGCCCGGCGTAGCAGGTGGGTTCTGGTCCGACGGGTGCCGTCATGCCGGACCAGGATGTCCTGTGCCCGCCGGAGCGGCGTGGTGCCCGGCCCGCCGCGAGATGGCGGCGCAGTTGGCCGTATGGCCGGGTTTCGGTAACTGTCCGTCGTCGAATGGCAGTTGGGGCACAGGAACCGCAAGTTCTCGATCCGGTTGTCCCGCCAGTTGCCGTCGATGTGGTCGACCTCCAGGGGGGAGCGGGTGCCCTCGCCACACCGCTTCCGTGCCGCACATCGCACACCGCTCTGGCATGCCTGTGGTCGTCATCGCCCACCGGAGCCGATCACTTGGGATGCGCCGAGCCCGGCCGCTCGGCTGCTCGACGAGCAGGGCCTCTGGCGTTCGAGGCCTCCAGACCCTGCCCCGCTGGGTCGGCACCTGGAAGTGTGACGTGTCGATCCCGTGCGCCTTGATCCGGCGGCTGATGTGGGTGTGGTGACCGCCGACCACCTCAAGCCCAAGGCGCCGAAGTACCTCGCACATGTTCGTCGACGCCGAAACCGCCTCCTGGAGGATCTCACGCGTCCACTTCACACCCTCCCGTTCGAAGTGCGAGACATCAACCCCCAGCTTCTTCATCCGCCCCAGCACATACCGCCGCGTCGAACTCCCCGGATCCACCCCCAACCTCCCCAACGCCTCCGACGTGCGCGCCCCCCGAGCCGCCTCCTCCAGCCGCTCCTTGGTGTACGCGCTGGCCCCCATCGAGCCCCCTCCGTCTCCGGCCGCACGTTCGCAGTACGCACAGAGCAACGAACCGCTTATCGGACGGTCACGGCGCGGCTGATATGGTCTGGATCACCAGGCAAGCCTTCCGGGCTCGGGCGACCGAGCACCCCGGGAGGCTTTTTTCATGACCATTCACAGTGCCGTGCATGTGCGACCGGCCACCCCCGACGACCGTCCCACCATCGAACGCCTCTGGCTTCTGTTCCGGCACGACATGTCCGAGTTCGGCGGGCAGTTGCCCAACCCGGACGGGACGTTTCGGAAGGAGTGGCTGGAGGCGGCTTTCGCCGGTGGTGGCGGCTGGGTGCCGTATCTCTTCAGCAGGGGGGAGCAGCCCGTCGGGTTCGCCTTTGTGCGGGCGGTCGGTGGCCCTGTCCGTGTGCTCAACAGCTTCTTCGTCGTGCGGGGAGCGCGACGGGCCGGAGTCGGGTTGTGGGCCGTGCGGGAGGTGGTGCGGCGGCACCCCGGGGATTGGGAGGTCGCTTTTCAGGACGGCAATCCGGGCGCCGTACGTTTTTGGCGGCGGGTCGCCGAGGAGCTTGCCCCGGGGTGCTGGACCGAGGAGCGCAGGGCGGTGCCGGACCGGCCCGACCTGGCCCCTGACGTCTGGCTCTCGTTCAGATACCCAAGTCCTTGATGATCTTCGCCACGTGCCCCGTCGCCCGCACGTTGTACAGGGCGCGCTCGACCTTGCCCTCCTCGTCCACGACGATCGTGGAGCGGATGACGCCCATGTAGGTCTTGCCGTAGTTCTTCTTCTCGCCGTAGGCCCCGTAGGCCTCGGTGACGGACTTCTCCGGGTCCGCGAGCAGGGTGATCTTCAGGGACTCCTTGTCGCGGAACTTGGCGAGCTTCTCCGGCTTGTCTGGGGAGACGCCGATGACGTCGTAGCCGGCGCCGGCCAGGAGCTCCAGGTTGTCCGTGAAGTCGCAGGCCTGCTTGGTGCAGCCGGGGGTCAGGGCGGCCGGGTAGAAGTAGACGATGACCTTGCGGCCCTTGTGGTCCGACAGGGACACCTCGTTGCCGTCGGCGTCGGGCAAAGTGAAGGCGGGGGCCACGTCCCCCGGCTGGAGTCGCTCGCTCATCGAACCAGCGTAACCGGGGAGCCTGACGGTGCGGTTCGGCGTGGAGCTGACAGACTGTCCGGAAACAGCATCAGCTTCACTTCGGAGGCCGTACGGTGGCGGACACGTCGGACACCAGAACCCCGGCGCAGATCGAGGCGGACATCAGGGCCCGCCGCGCAGCGCTGGCCGAGACGCTCGACGAGATCGGGGTGCGGGTGCACCCGAAGACGATCGTCGGCGACGCCAAGGCCAAGGTCGTGTCGAACATCGACCACACGCTCGGACGGGCCTACGTCGGGGTCAACCGGGCCGTGAGCGATGTCAAGGGAAAGTTCATCCACGAGGACGGGGCGCCCCGCCTGGAGCGGATCGTGCCCGTCGCGCTCGTCGCCGTCGGCCTCGTGGGGCTGCTGGCGCTCGGCACCCGGCGCCGCAGGGGCTGAGGGCTGTGTCCGAGTGACGGCGGACCCGGCGGCGTACGGACGCGGCGAAGGCAGGTAAGTTCGAGGCGTGAGCGCCAACAGAAACGAGCACAGCACCCACCACGACAAGCTGCCCATTCGGATGCTGCACGACCGTGTACTCGTGCGGCAGGACACCAGCGAGGGCGAGCGGCGTTCCGGTGGCGGCATCCTGATCCCCGCCACGGCGGCGGTCGGCCGTCGGCTGGCCTGGGCCGAGGTCGTCGCGGTGGGGCAGAACGTACGGACGGTGGAGCCCGGCGACCGGGTCCTGTTCGACCCCGAGGACCGTGCCGAGGTCGAGGTGCGCGGGGTCGCGTACGTGCTCATGCGCGAGCGCGATCTGCATGCCGTGGCCGCAGACAGGTTCGAGGGGTCGGAGGACTCGACCGGCCTCTACCTCTGAACGACGGTTCGAAAGGGCTGGTGAGCCTTGTCACCAGCCCTTTTCGTTGTTCTTTGCTACCTTTGCAAGGAACCCGACGAGACGCGCCGTACCGGGTGAAGGCAAAGACGACGCACCGCCAGGTTTCCGTCTTTGCGAAAGGTGCTCGTCATGGCCTGGGTTCTGCTCGTCGTCGCCGGTCTGCTGGAAGTCGGCTGGTCGATCGGGATGAAGTACACGGACGGCTTCACCCGGCTCGTCCCCAGCCTGTTCACCGGCGTCGGCATCGTCGCCAGCATGCTGCTGCTGTCGTACGCCGCGAAGTCCCTGCCCATCGGTACCGCCTACGGCGTCTGGGTGGGCATCGGCGCGGCCGGCGCGGCGGTGGTCGGTATGGCGGTGCTGGGGGAGCCGGTCACCGCCGCGCGGATCTTCTTCGTCTGTCTGCTGCTGGTCGCCGTGGTGGGGCTGAAGGCGACCAGCGGTCACTGATGCGGTCGGCCGGCGGTCACTGATCCTCCCCGCCCCCGGTTCCCGAGGACCCTCCTCCGCCGCTGTCCGTGCCGCCGGAGGAGGTGTCTCCGCCCGTGCTGCCGCCGGTGTCCATCCCGCCGATGATCTCGCCGGTCGTGCCGCCGCCGGAGGTCGTGCCGCCGTCGTCGCTGCCGCCGGTCGTCGTGTCGCCCGTGGTGCCGCCGTCGGTGGTGGTCCCTGCGTCGGTGGTGCCGCCGGTGGTCGTGTCGCCGGTGGTGCCGCCGTCCGTCTGGCCCGGGGTCTCGCCGCCGGTCTGGCCCTCGCTGTCCTGGCCGCCGGTGGTCGTGTCCCCGGTGGTGCCGCCGTTGTCCTGGCCGCCGGTTTCGGGGTCGCCCTTGGTCGGGTCGGTCGTCGGGTACTGGGGCACCTCCGCTCCCTCCTGGAGTTCCAGGTCGAAGTCGGTGACCGGCTTGCCCTTCAGGGCCTCCTCGGTGAACTGGGCCCAGATCGCGGTGGGCGGGCCGCTGCCGTTCATGCGCTCCGCGCCCAGCGCGCCGTACAGGGGCTTCTGTTCGGCCGTGTCGGGGTCCTGGCCCATGACGGCGACGACGGTGGCGAGCTCGGGGGTGTATCCGGCGAACCAGGCGGCCTTGTCGTTCTCCGCCGTGCCCGTCTTGCCGGCCGCCGGACGGCCCGCGGCCTGGGCGGGGGTGCCGGTGCCGTTCTCGACGACGCTCTGCAGGACCGAGGTGGTGGTGTCGGCGGCCTCGCGGCTGATGACCTGGGTGGTCTTGCGCTTCGGCAGTTCGATGACGTCGGCGCCGTCCTTGGTGACCCGCTCGATCATGGTGTACGTGCCGTGCCTGCCGTGGTTGGCGAGGGTCGCGTAGGCCTCCGCCATGTCCAGGACGCTGGCGGTGGCGGTGCCGAGTGCGACGGACGGGACGCCCTGGAGTTCGGGGGTGTCGGTGGGCAGGCCGAGCTCGATCGCGGTGTCCTTCACCTTTTCCGGGCCCACGTCCACGGCCATCTGCGCGTACACCGAGTTGACGGACTTGTCGGTGGCCGTGCGGACGCTGATGTCGCCGTAGGAGACCTGGTCCTCGTTCTCGGGGGCGTAACTGCCGCCCGACCAGCCCTGGACGGGGCGCTTGTTGGTGCCGTCGTAGATCGTGTTCGGGGTGATCGGGCGGCCGTCCTGCGTGGTGGAGTCGTTCTCCACGGCAGAGGTGAACACGAACGGCTTGAAGGTGGAGCCGACCTGGTAGTCGCGGCGGGTGGCGTTCGGGGTGTACTGCTTCACGTAGTCGATGCCGTTGTACATCGCGACGACCTTGCCGGTCTTCGGGTCGACGGAGGCGCCGCCCGCGCGGACGTAGGTGTCGACCTTGTTGTTCTTCTTGTCCAGCTTGGAGATCAGCTGGTCGTTGACGGCGTCGACGAAGGCGTCCTGCTTGTCCTTCTGCAGCGTGGTGGTGATGCGGTAGCCGCCGGCCTCCAGGTCCTCCTCGGTGGCGATCTTGTTCTGGATCAGGTAGTCCTTCACGATCCGCACGATGTACCCGCGCTGCCCGGACAGGTTGGTGGAGACCGTGGCCTCCTTGGGCATCGGGAACTTCATGCCCGCCCGTTCCTTCTCGGGCAGCCAGCCCTTGGTCACCATGCCGTCCAGGACGTAGTTCCAGCGGGCCACGGCCGCGGCCTTGTTCTCCGGGTGGGCGACGACGTCGTACTCGCTGGGCGCGTTGACCAGCGCGGCCAGATAGGCGGCGCGGGCCGGGTCGAGGTCCGCCGCGTCGATGCCGTAGTAGGCCTGGGCGGCGGCCTGGATGCCGTAGGCGTTGCGGCCGAAGAAGCTGGTGTTGAGGTAGCCCTCGAGGATCTCGTCCTTGCTCTTCTCGCGGTCCAGCTTGATCGAGATGAAGAACTCCTTCACCTTGCGGGTGACGGTCTGTTCCTGGCGCAGGTAGTAGTTCTTCACGTACTGCTGGGTGATCGTGGAGCCGGACTGCTTGCCCTTGCCGGTGGCCGTGTTCCAGGCGGCACGGAGCATCGCCTTGGGGTCGATCGCGGACTCGGTGTAGAAGTCGCGGTCCTCGGCGGCGAGGATCGCGTGCCGGCCGTCCTTGGAGATCTGCCCGAGGGTGACGTTCTCCCGGTTGACCTGGCCGTCGCGGGCGATCACGGAGCCGTCGGCGTACAGATAGACGTTGGCCTGCTTGGTGGCGAGGGCGTTGGCCGGCGGGATCTTGACCATGGAGTAGCCGAGGAAGAACAACCCGAACAGCAGCAGCGCGCCGATGACGAACGTGCCGAGCACCGTCCGCCAGGTCGGGATGATCCGCCGCCAGCCGGTCCGTTTCGACCGCCCTGATCGCTGGGCCGGCTGCTGTGGCGGCTGCTGCTCGTCGCTCATGTCGTGCACAGACTCCTGTTATACGTCTTTACGGACGTACGTTCCCGTACGCCTCGTACGCCTACTGCGCCCCCATTGAAGACTCTCGCACCGGTCGTTCCGTTCCCGGAAACCGGCGGGCGTCCGCGGAAAGTGAGCGGACTCTCTCGCCGGCGTCCCCGGAGATCCCGTCCCGGAAATCCGCTGGCAGCTCTCCTCGTGCGCGCACTAGGCTCCTGCGCTTCGGTGTCGGGCGCGGGCGAGGAGGGCCGTGGATGTGGGATCGGGGCGGTTGTACTTAGCCGTCGCGGTGGGCGGGTTCAGACGATACGCGACATATCGGGCGGCTACGGCGGCCGGTGTGTTCACCAACACCGTCTTCGGCGTGATCCTCGTCTACACGTATCTGGCGCTGTGGGACGAGAAGCCGCACCTCGGGGGCTACGACCAGGCGCAGGCGGTCACTTATGTGTGGCTGGGGCAGTGCCTCTACGCCACCTTGGCCATCCAGGGCGGCGGCGCGGAAAAAGACCTGATGGAGCGTATCCGCACCGGGGAGATCGCCGTCGACCTGTACCGGCCGGCCGACCTCCAACTGTGGTGGCTGGCGGGCGACATGGGGCGGGCGCTGTTCCAGATGCTGGGGCGGGGCGTGATCCCGTTCGCGTTCGGCGCGCTGTTCTTCCCGATGGCCCTGCCGACGGAGTTCACCGCCTGGGCGGCCTGTCTGGTCGCGCTCCTGCTGGCGATGCTCGTCAGCTTCGCGATCCGCTATCTGGCGGCGCTGAGCGTGTTCTGGCTGCTGGACGGCATGGGCGTCAACCAGGTCATGATGATCACCGGAATCTTCTTCTCGGGCATGGTGCTGCCCCTGAACGCCTTCCCCGGCGTCTTCGGCGACATCGTGCGGGTACTGCCCTGGGCGGCGCAGATCCAGATGCCGGCGGACGTGCTGATGGGGGAGACCGATCCGCTCGCGGCGTTCGCCTTCCAGGCGGCGTGGGCGGTGGTGCTGCTGGCGGCGGGGCGGCTGCTGCAGTCGGCGGCGACCCGGCGGGTGGTGGTGCAGGGTGGCTGAGCGGAACGCTCTGCTCGACGGGCTGCGGGCCTACCGGCTGATCGCCGGGATGTGGGTGCGGTCCAGCATGACCTACCGCACCTCCTTCGTGGTCACGGTGTTCGGCAACCTGCTGGTGACCGGCCTGGACTTCGTGGCGATCCTGCTGATGTTCTCGCAGGTCGACTCGCTGGGCGGCTGGTCGCTGGCCGAAGTCGCCTTCCTGTACGGGCTGTCGGTGACGGCGTTCGGGATCGCCGACCTGGTGCTCGGCTCGATGGACGTCCTGGGCGCCCGGATGCGCGACGGCTCGTTCGACACGCTGCTCGTGCGTCCCGCACCGGTGCTCGCCCAGGTCGGCGCGGACCACTTCGCGCTGCGCCGACTGGGCCGGATCACCCAGGGCGCGGTCGTCCTCGGGTACGCGCTGGTCGCGGTGGACGTCGACTGGAGCGCGCCGAAGGTGGTGCTGGTGCCGGTGATGGTGGTCAGCGGTGCGGCGATCTTCTCGGCGGTGTTCGTGGCGGGCGCGGCCTTCCAGATCTTCGCGCAGGACGCCGCCGAGGTGCAGAACGCGTTCACGTACGGCGGGACCACGCTGCTGCAGTATCCGCCGACCGTGTTCGGCAAGGACCTGGTGCGCGGGGTGACCTTCATGCTGCCGCTCGCCTTCGTCAACTGGGTGCCCGCCGCCTATGTGTTGGGGCGGCCGTACCCGATCGGCCTGCCCGAGTGGACGGCCTTCGCCTCGCCGCTGGTGGCGGCGGTGTGCTGTGCGCTGGCCGGTCTGGCGTGGCGGACCGGGCTGCGCTCGTATCGGAGTACGGGGAGTTAGGGGCAGCTCATGCAGGACGACGCGTTCATCGAACTCGACGGTGTCGAGAAGGTCTTCGACGTGCGTAAGAAGACGGGGTTTCTGAAGCGGGAGCGGCGGCAGGTGCGGGCCGTCGACTCGATCTCCTTCACCGTCGCGCGCGGTGAGATGGTCGGCTACATCGGCCCGAACGGCGCCGGCAAGTCGACCACGATCAAGATGCTCACGGGGATTCTGACGCCGAGCGCGGGCCGGCTCCGCGTGGCCGGCATCGACCCCTCCCGCGAGCGCAAACGGCTCGCGCACCGTATCGGGGTGGTGTTCGGGCAGCGTACGACGCTGTGGTGGGACCTGCCGCTGATCGACTCGTACAAGCTGATGCACCGCATGTACCGCATTCCGGACGGGCGTTACCGCGAGAACCTGGAGCGCCTGGTGGAACTCCTGGACCTGGGCCCGCTGTTGGACGTCCCGGTGCGTCAGCTCTCCCTCGGCCAGCGGATGCGCGGGGACATCGCGGCGGCGCTGCTGCACGATCCCGAGGTGCTCTACCTGGACGAGCCGACGATCGGGCTCGACGTCATCTCCAAGGCGAAGGTGCGGGAGTTCCTGCGGGAGGTGAACGCCGAGCGCGGCACGACGGTGCTGCTGACCACGCACGACCTGCAGGACGTCGAGCAGTTGTGCTCACGGGTGATGGTCATCGACCACGGGCGGCTGATGTACGACGGTCCGCTCGCCGGGCTGCACGAGGTGGGGGAGAGCGAGCGCACCCTCGTGGTCGACCTGGAGCGCGAGCTGCCGCCGATCGAGGCGGCGCCGGCGCGGGTGGTGAAGGTGGAGGGGCCGCGGCAGTGGCTGGCGTTTCCGGCGGGCGAGTCGGCGGCGGTGCTGGTGGCGCGGATCGCGGCGGAGTATCCGCTGGTGGACCTGTCGGTGCGGGAGCCGGACATCGAGGCGGTGATCGCGAAGATGTACGGGGAACAGGCGGAGAAGGCTCAGCGGGCGGTCTCGTAGAGACTCGTGGAGAACGCTCTCGTAGCCCCCGGGCAGGGTTGCTCGTAGGCTGCTGTACATGACCGACGATGCCCCGGAGCTGCGTGCCTCCGACGCCGATCGTGAACGAGTCGCCGAGGTCCTGCGGGACGCCCTCGCGGAGGGGCGTCTCGACATGGAGGAGTTCGAGGAACGCCTGGACGCGACGTACAAGGCTCGGACGTACGGTGAGCTGGCGCCGATCACCCGGGACCTGCCGGTCGGGACGGTGGCCGTGCCGAAGGCCGACATGATGAAGAAGCCCGGTTCCCTGGAGGGGAGTTGGGGTGATCGGATCGTCGGCGGCGAGGGGTCGTCGACGTGGGGTGTCGCCGTGATGGCGGGGTTCCAGCGCAAGGGGCGGTGGACGGCGCCGAGGCGGTTCAACTGCTTCGCCTTCTGGGGCGGCGGGGAGATCGATCTGCGGGAGGCGAACTTCGCGGACCGGGAGATCGAGATCAACTGCGTCGCGATCATGGGCGGGGTGCAGGTGATCGTGCCGCCCGGGGTCGAGGTGGTGGTGCGGGGGATCGGGATCATGGGGGGCTTCGATCACCGTGAGGACGGGGTGCCGGGGGATCCCGGGGCGCCTCGGGTGATCGTGACCGGGTTCGCCTTCTGGGGTGGGGTCGGGGTCGAGCGGAAGATGACGCGGGCGCAGCGGCAGGAGCTTCGCGAGGAGCGGCGGCGGGAGAAGCTGGAGCGGAAGGCTGGGCGGCGGGAGCTTGACTGAGGTGCCGTTGGCTGTGTGCTGCCCGGCGTTGCGGCCGGGCGGTGGGTCGCGCAGCCCGGCGCTGCGGGGTGCCGCCAGGTCAGGCCGCCGCCCGTGCCTCTACAGCTCCGCCGGAGCCGCCCCCTTCAGGTCCTCCAGGTCGAAGGCTTCCGCCATCCGCTCGTAGCCCTTGTCGCTCGGGTGGAGGTGGTCGCCCGAGTCGTAGTCGGGGCGGAACTTTCGGGGGTTGTACGGGTCGCGGACGGCCGCGTCGAAGTCGGCGACCGCGTCGAAGACCTTGCCCGCGCGGATCTCGGCGTTGATCTGCTGGCGTACGCCCTCGCGGGCGTCGGTGTAGCCGCGGTGGCCCTGGAACGGCATCAGGGTCGCGCCGATGACCTTCAGGCCGCGGGCGTGGGCCTGGCGGACCAGGGTGCGCAGGCCGTCGAGGATGCGGTCGGGGTCGGCCAGGTTCGGGTTGCGCAGGATGTCGTTGACGCCGAGGTCGATGACGACGACCTTGACGTTCGTACGGGAGAGGACGTCGCGGTGGAAGCGGCCGACGCCCGCCTGGTTGTCCGCGGGGCGCCCGGAGCCGCTGGCGAGGATCTGGTTGCCGCTGATCCCCTGGTTGACGACGCTGTAGCGCGGCACGTCCGCGCCGGTCGCGACCGCCTCGCGCAGCCGGCGTGACAGGAAGTCCGTCCAGCGGCGGTTGGCGTTCTCGGTGGACGTGATGCCGTCGGTCAGCGAGTCGCCGAAGACCACGACGGTGCCGTCGGACTCGTTGCTGAGCACGTCCAGCGCGGTCAGGTACCGCCAGGACTCGACCTGCCCGGTGTACGCCACGCCGGTCGCGTCCTCGGTGAGGTCGCCCTCGGCCACGTAGCTGATCTGGCGGGAGTGGGGGTGGTAGGTCACCGGGCCGGACGGCGTGGGGGAGTAGGTGGTGACCAGGACGTCGGCGTCCGCCTGGATCGCCAGGCGCACGGCGTCGCTCAGTACCTGTTGCCCCGGCGGGATGACGACCGTGGTGTTGCTGCCGAAGGTCAGCCGCCGCATGGTGTCCGCGACGGCGGCCGCGGTGCCGGTTCCGGCGGCCACGGCGATCGACGCGTGCGTGATCGTCAGCGGCGACTGGCCGTACAGGTTGGACAGCGTGATGCGGGCACTCGTACCGCCGACGCTCGTGTGCACGACGTTGCGCACCGAGCGGCCCGCCAGGCCCTCGACCTCGGTGCCGGGCTCGGCGCCGACGGGGGAGGCGGACCAGGCGCCGACCCAGATGCCGGTGGAGGCGGGGGCGGCGGGGCCGCGCTGGGTGCCTTCCCTGGTGGGGGCGCTCTGCGCGGTGGTCGTTCCACCGTCGGAGGCGACTCCGACGTATATGGCGACCGAAACCGCCACGATCAGGGCGATAATCCCAGAAAGCAGGGCATAACCGTTTCGCCTGGTCATGCGGTGCGTGTCTCCTCGGGCGGATGGGAGCCCGAGGCTCCGTTGTGATCACCTCATGATGCGTCATAAGGCAGAGGGGAGTTGCACAGACCCCCCGTTGGGCCGCCGAAGTTCATCCGGAGTTCGGAGTTCGGAGTTCACCATCGACCTCCCCCACCGGACAGACGCCGGGAACTCCTGATTCGTTCCAGGAGTCGGTCAGGTAGGGACAATGTGAGCGGGGGATCCTGGACGGGTGGAGCGGATGGAACGTACGAATCCGGATGAAACGGGTGCGAGCGTCGTAGAGCAGCATGCCCGGCCCGATGCCGCCGATAACCGGCGCGTCCCCGCGTCGGCCGTACGTGCGATGACGACGTTCAGCGCCGCCGACGAGGAGAAGCAGCGTGGCGTACGGCGGATGAAGATCACCGCGACCGGGCTGCTGCTGTTCGTGGCGCTGGTGTACGTCCTCGCCAAGGTGGCGTCGAACCAGGGCGCCGGCGAATGGGCGAACTATGTCGCCGCGGCGGCCGAGGCCGGCATGGTCGGCGCGCTCGCCGACTGGTTCGCGGTCACGGCTCTGTTCCGCCATCCGCTGGGCATCCCCATCCCGCACACCGCGATCATCCCGAACAAGAAGGACCAGCTGGGGGTGTCGCTGGGCGAGTTCGTCGGCGAGAACTTCCTCTCCGAGGACGTCGTACGGCAGCGGCTGCGCTCCGTCGGCATCGGCAGCCGGCTCGGCGCCTGGCTGGCGGAACCGGAGCACGCCGACCGGGTGACCGCCGAACTGGCGACGGCGCTCAGGGGCGCCCTGACGGTGCTGCGCGACTCCGACGTCCAGGCCGTGGTCGGCGAGGCGATCACCCGGCGGGCCGACGCCCGCGAGATCGCGCCCGGCATAGGCAAGATGCTGGAGGGGATCGTCGCCGACGGCGGCCACAAGCGGGCCGTCGACCTGATCGTGACCAAGGCGCACGACTGGCTGATCCTGCACGACGACGAGATCATGGGCGCGGTTCAGGGCGGCGCGCCCGGCTGGACGCCGAAGTTCGTGGACCGCAAGGTCGGCGAGCGCGTCTACAAGGAACTGGTCCGTTTCTGCGCCGAGATGCGCGACATGCCCTCCCACCCGGCCCGCGGCGCCCTCGACCGGTTCCTCATCGACTTCGCCTCCGACCTGCAGTCCGACACCGACACACGCGCGCGCGTGGAGCGGCTGAAGGGCGAGGTGCTGGCCCGGGGCGAGGTGCAGGACCTGATCGCGTCCGCCTGGACCGCCGTCCGCGCCATGATCGTGTCGGCGGCCGAGGACGAGCGCAGCGAGCTGCGGCTGCGCGTGCGGTCCTCCCTGCTGTCCCTGGGCGCCCGCATGGCCGCCGAGACCGCGATGCAGAACAAGGTGGACCGCTGGGTCGAGGACGCGGCGGTGCACGTCGTGACGACGTACCGCAAGGAGATCACCCTGCTGATCACCGACACGGTGGCGAGCTGGGACCCCTCGCACACGACGCGGAAGATCGAGGCGCACATCGGGCGTGACCTGCAGTTCATCCGGATCAACGGCACCGTGGTGGGTTCGCTGGCCGGGCTGCTGATCTACACCGTGTCGCGGGCGCTGGGGGCATAGAGAGCGCAGGGGGCATAGGAGGAGGGCCGGTCCCGGCGCCCTCGTGGCGGGAGCCGGGACCGGAGATCATGCCCCTTTCGCGCGTCCCCTACTGCGACTCGCGCCGGGCCCGGTCGCGGCCGCGCAGCAGGAGCAGGCCGCCCGCGAGGGCGGTGACACCGGTGGCGGCGGTCCAGCCGAGGATCTCGTTTGAGCCGGTGGCGGCGAGGTCACCGCCGGCGGGGGAGGAAGCGGCGGACGCGGAGGGAGCGGCCGTGCTCCCGGTCTGCGGCCGGGCATCCGACCCCGAGCCAGACCCCGACCCCGAACCGGCCCCCGTGGACGCCGACCCAGACGCCGCCGGACTGGGCGAGCCGCCCGTGCCCGTCCCCGCGGCCTTGTCCCGCGTGAACGCCAGCGTGCCGAAGCCCAGCTGGTCGTAGCCGCCGCTGTTCGGGCCGTAGTCCCCGCCGCCGCCCTCCGGTGCGGACTTCGCGGCGATCTGCGTGAGGTACGACGCCGACAGGCCCCGGCGTTTGGTGTAGTGGTTGGCGATCATCGCCCAGATCGGGCGGGTCATCGCCGGGTCCACGGGCGCGGCCTCGGTCACGGTCTCCGAGCCCGACCAGCCGTTGATCGCGCCCTTCTTACGGGTGTTGGCGGTGAACGGCACGTCCCCGCCCATGGCCCACTTGGCGACGTACTGGGCGCCCTTGAGGAAGCGGTTGTCGTCGTAGCCGTAGAGGTCGATGCCCTGGTTCCAGGCCATCTCGCAGAACGTGCCCATCAGGCCGACGCCGAGCAGGGCGTGCCCCTGGTCGCGGCCGGCCTCCAGCCACTCGGCGAGCCCGTCCTCGTGCACGACGGGGATGGCGTTCCTGATGGAGCCCAGCCCCTCGCCGTGCTTGAAGTACTCCACGGCACGCGCGACCTGGGCCCTGTCGTCGCAGAAGATGCCGGCCGCCAGAACGCAGCACATGGCGGCGAGGTCCCAGTTGGTCCAGTAGTTGGAGACGACCGCACCGTTGTGCCGGACCAGGAAGTCGTCGCCGGCCGCCGCGAAGACCTTGGTCAGCATCTCCTGGAACCGGCCGAGCTCGAAGTCGGGGTGGTCGCGGACGAGCTCGGCGGCGTTGGCGATCTGGTAGCCCTGCAGGCCGGCGGCCAGGAAGCGGTCGGCGTTGCCGCCGATCGTGGTCAGCTCGGCCGACCAGGCGTTGAGGATCGCCACGGCGGTGTCGAGATGCGCACCCTCACCGCTGACGTGTCCGCGCAGGGCGTTCTGGTAGGCGGCGTGCACGTCTCGGAAGAGGATCCCGTAGTTCTGGCCGTCTCCTCCCCGGATGACGGTCGTCTGCGGGTTGGCCGTCCAACTGCTCTGCGCGTGCCGGTTGGCGGTCAGCTTGGCGAACCCGGTCGTGTAGGGAGCGGCGCCCGCCTTCACCTTCGCGGCCATACGGTCCAGGTCGGCGCCGGTGTGCAGAAGGCCGGGGTGCGCGTAGGCGCCGGCCGCCACGGCAGGGGCGGCGGGCAACACGGCCGTACCGATTCCGACGGCTCCGGCTGCCGCGCCCGCGGCCTTGAGCATGCTCCGGCGGCTGATCTGTCGTGTCACGTCGTCAATTCCTCGCGTGCCTGCGGCTGGGGACGGTGAGGAGACGGGGGGACACTGCGGGGGATAACAAAAAGTCCGCGTGCCGATCAGCCGATCAGGAGCCGTGCCCATGACCATCCGCAGGATCGTCCCCAACATCCAGATCGAGTCGGCGGAGGGGATGGGTACGAGCAAGGACTTCTACGGTCTGCTCGGCTTCGAGGAGGCGATGGACATGGGCTGGGTGGTGACCATGGCGTCCCCGGCCAACCCCACCGCCCAGATCAGCTTCTTCACGGAGGAACGCACCGCCCCCGTCGTCCCCGACCTCAGCGTGGAGGTCGAGGACGTCGACGCCGTGTACGCGCGGGTGGTGGCGTCGGGCGCGGAGGTCGTACGGGAGCTTCGGGACGAGGAGTGGGGCGTACGGCGTTTCTTCGTACGGGATCCGAACGGGCGGGTGGTGAATGTCCTGACCCACCGCCCGGCGTAGCTCACCCCCGCCGGTCAGCCACCGCCCAGGACGCCAGGGCGACCGCCCCCGCCACCCCGAACACGGCGGGCCAGGCGCCCACCTTCTTGGCCAGCGGATGAGACCCGGCGAAGGCGGCGACATACGCGGCGGTCAGCGCCCCCGCCGCCGTACCGCCCGCCTGCTGCCGCCACCGCTGCGCGGCCGCGGCCCCAGCGACGGCCAGTACGGCACCGCCGAGCGGCCGCTTCTTCGTCCAGCGGGCCACGCTGTACCCGCCGACGAGGCCGCCTGCCGCGACCGCGGCGCTGGGGATCCTGGCCATGTCTGCCTCCAACCACTTCTGCCGAGCCTTGGAACACCGAGGCTAACCGGCCCGCCCGGCGTCACACGACGTCGGCCAACCGGTCCACCTGGTCCGGATCGAGGCCGTAGCAGTAGAGCATGACCTCGTCGGCGCCCAGGTCGGCGAACCCGGTGAGCGCGGCGCGGATCTCGGCGGGGGTGGTCAGCAGGCCGGCCACCATGCGGTCGGGCATGCCGGTGAAGGCGTAGTACGCGTGCATGCGGGCCCGGGCGTCGTCGAGCACGTGCCGCGGGCCGAGCGCGACGTTCACCTGGGCCACCAGACGGGGCTCGCCGTCGCGGCCGTACTCCTTCCAGAAGCCGCGGACGGTGTCGAACAGGCCGCCCGCCCAGGAGGGCGCCGCCGCCGCGAGGAAGCCGTCACCCCAGCGGGCGACGCGCTCGAGGGCGGCGGGTTTGAAGCCGCCGAAGAGGATCTCGGGACCGCCGAGACGGGCGGGCACGGGGCCGATGGGACCGACGCCGACGCCGACGCCGACGCCGACGCCGACGCCGACGCCGATGCCGTCGCCGTCGTCATCGCCGTCGTCGAAGGGCTCGCCGTGCCACAGGCGGCACATCGTCGCCATCTGCCCGTCCAGGCGGCGGCCCCGGGTACGCGGGTCGGTGCCCGTGGCACGGTGGTCGTCGTCCCGGCCGCCGATGCCCAGGCCGAGGGTGAGGCGGCCGCCGGTCATCCGGTCCAGGGTGGCGGCCTGCTTGGCCAGCAGGGCGGTGTCGCGCAGCGGGGCGAGCAGCACCTCGGTCTGGACGCGGATGCGGGTGGTGGCGCCCGCGAGGACGGACAGGGCGACCAGCGGCTCGGGGTTGTCGTACACGAGCCGGTCGAGCAGCCCGAGCGTGCTGAAGGGACCGGCGTCGGCGCGTCGGGCCCAGGTGAGCAGGGCGGCCGGGTCGCCGATGGGCAGACCGAGGCCCACGTTCGTACCGACGTTCATGGAGGGAACCTCCGAAATGAGGGGTCGACAAGGACAGTTGCCGCCCCTCCCGCACCTCGGTGAGGTGGGACGCTCCCGCTCTGCGGCGTGTTTCCGGGGGAACGTCTCTTCGAAGTCGGCTCACTGTAGGGCGAGCCGACTTCGCGGGACAAACCATTTCCTGCTGCGGCTGACGGGTCTTGGGGTTGGGGTGCTCAAGGGGTTCGTCAGTTGCGGGAAGCGATGATCAGCAGCAGGACCACGATGGCCAGAGCGATCAGGCATCCGGTGCCGCCGCCCGAGGAGCCCTTGCGGAACTCGACCATCCCGCCGGGGGCGATGCGCGGATGGCGTCGGGCGTAGTGGTTCTCGATCGACTGCTCGCCCTGGGACTCGCTCGCCCAGGCGGTGCGGTGCCCGCACTCGCCGCAGCGGAATCGGTAGCTGTCGGCCATGTCGGTGTCTCCTTCTGTGGTCAGTGGGTGTTGCGGTCAGTGGGTGTTGCGGTCAGTGGGTGTTGCGGTCAGTGGGTGTTGTGCTCAGTGAAGGGCAGGGTGGTACGCCGGTCGTCGAACCCGGCGCCGTACGTCAGCCCTCGTCCCGCTCAGCAGCCACCAGCCGCTCCGCGAGGGCATGGAGGACATCGAGGTTCGGGATCCCGGACGAGACGGTTCCCCACACCTGCCAGCGGTCGGCGGAGCGGACGGCGACCGAGCCGTTGAGGATCTCGATCCGCTGGACCCGCGCCCACCGCAGGGACGTCCCCCGGGAGCCGATCTCGGCCCGGTTGATCCACACCGGGCCGAAGTCGAGCCGCGCCCCCTGCGCCAGCGCGGCCAGGGCCCGGGGCACCTGGGCGTCGGTGACGGCCCGGCGGATCTCGGGCGCCCACACCTCCGCCCGGCCGAAGTCGCCGCAGCGCAGCACGATCCGCTCACCGTCGACGTCGACGAGCTCGAGGGCGCGGACGATGCCCGGCGGGGACAGCACCCGGCGACGGCGCACCACCGTCGCGTCGTAGCGGACGACACGGATCTGCCCGGCGCCGGCGGCCGTGAGCCCGTGTTCGTACAGGTCCAGCCGTGCCCGGCCCGCGCCCGCCCCCGGTCCTCCGCCGGTCCGCAGCAGGTGACGTACGCCCGCCACGG
Organism: Streptomyces bicolor; assembly: GCF_000719285.1. GTDB lineage: Bacteria > Actinomycetota > Actinomycetes > Streptomycetales > Streptomycetaceae > Streptomyces > Streptomyces bicolor. The sequence goes on from NZ_JOFS01000002.1 coordinate 147,937, forward strand.
CCGCCCGCCACACCCCGGGTTCGGCGACAGGCGCCCGATACATGGCGCGCCGCCTGCCCAGCCGCGCCCGGCCCGCGGCTTCGGAGACCCTCGCCAGCAGCAGCTCGTCGGCGCGGTGGCTGTCGGTGGAGCGGTCGTCGCCGCGGTGGCTGTCGGCGCGGTGGCTGTCCGTGTGGTGTTCGTCGGCGCGGCGGTCCCGGCGACTCCCGTCGCTCCCGTCGCTCACGCCGCACCCGCCCGACCGCGGTCGCCACCCGCATCGTCCCCGCGAAGGACCGACCACCGTGCCCGCCGCAGCAGTTCACCCGGAGCCACGCCCAGGTCGTCGTCGAGCCGTCTGGCGGTGCGCTCGAACACGGCCAGTGCCTCGGCCCGTCGGCCACAGCGGTGCAGCGCGTGCATCAGCAGTGCGGCGACCGGTTCGTTCAGAGGTTGCTCCAAGGCGAGGACGGACAGGTCCGTGGCCGCCTCGGCGACCCGGCCGAGCCGCAGCTGCCACTGCGCCTTCCGCTGTGCCAGGGCGACCCGCCGCTCGACCAGCCGCAGCCGCTCCAACTCGGCCAACGGACCGGGCAGTCCGGCCAGCGGCTCACCACGGAACAGCTCCAGCGCCCGCGCGCACAGCCGTACCGCCTCGCCCGGATCCCCGGCCCGCTCGGCGGCACCGGCCGCGGTCACGAGTTCCTCCATGTACGTGACGTCGACCTCGACCAGGCCGGGCATCAGCCGATAGCCGTACCGGTCACGCCCGATCACCGAGTCCGGGCACTCCCCGAGCGGCAGGCCCTTGCGGAGCCGGTAGACATAGACCGGTACGACGTTCGCGCCGGGTGACTCCATCCCCCATACGCCGTCCAGCAGTTCCTGCCGGCTGACCGACCGTTCCTGGCTCAGCGCCAGCGCCGCAAGCACGGCCTGCTGCCGGACCGGTCCGACGTCCACGGGCCGCCCGTCGAACCGGGCCCGCAACGGGCCGAGCAGGGAGACCCGGAGCCGTGCGCCGGGCGAGGGGCCGGTCCGTCCGCGGGGGGTGGTCCCCGAGGTCGCGGCCTGCCTGCGCGGCCCCTGTCCCGGCATGACCAGACCGCAGTCGAAGGCGTGCACGATGGCGGCCGCGCGGTCCGGCAGCCCCAACTTCAGCAGGATGCACCCCAATTGCACGGCCACATCGCGCTCGGGCAGCGCGAGGGCCTCGGCGATCTCGGCGTCCTCCAGGCCGCAGCCGAGCGCGGCGAGCACCTCGCGCTCCTGAGGGGTGAGGGCGGTGGCGCCCGTGAGTCCCTGGCTGCCCTGGCTGCCTTGGTGGCCTTGGCGTCCCTGGCGTCCTTGGCGTCCCTGTGGTCCAAGGGGTGCGGTCGTCGTCGGCATGGTGGTTCCCCGTTCTCCGGACCGGTCGGCGTGAGTCGTCCCGGTCGATCACCTCGATGGCTTCGAAGCTGGCCGACGTGGAGGAAACGTGGACAGGGCATTGAACCGGTCATATGTGACCGGTGACCCGGCTAAAGTCCCTCACCTGCGGAAAGACCACAACTGAAGGGGAAGGGCCGTGACTTGTGGCCAGTGAGTTCGGCACGGTCCTGCGGCGGCTGCGCGTCCGGCAGGGGATGACCCAGGACGAGCTGGAGCGGCGTTCCGACGTCAGCGTGAGCACCATCCGCGGCCTGGAGACCGGCAAGCGGTCCAACCCGCGCATGACGACCGTCCAGTCGCTGGCCGACGCGCTCGGTCTGGGGCCGGAGGACCGCGAGGAGTTAATGCGCGCCGCTGTTCCCGGCCCGCGGGAACCGGCCCGGGAACAGTCGGCTCTGGAACATCCGGCTCCGGAACATCCGGCTCCGGAACATCCGGCTCCGGAACAGCCGCCCGCGGAGCAGCAGCCAACCCCTAATCAGCCGCCCCCGGAGCAACCGCCCCCGAAGCAACCGGCCCCGAAGCAACCGGCCCCCGAAAAGCCGCCGTCCCCCGCCCATGACGCCCTCGCCGACGCGACCGAACAACTCGCGAAGGAGGTGGCTGCCCGCTGGCAGCGCGAGGAGGAACAACGGCAGATCCAGGACCCGTACCCCCTGCCCGTCCGCTGGAAGGTGGCGGACGACGGACTCATCGACCACTGGACCAACATCCGCCGCCTCCCACCGGGAGCCGCGAACGACCCCCTGGACCTGAGCGGGCGGCTGGAGCACATCGCGGAGAAGTACCGGGACATCCCCTCCCGACGGCTGGTGGTGCTGGGCCGGTCGGGCTCCGGCAAGACCATCCTGACCCTGCGCTTCGTCCTCGACCACGTGAAGACGCGCACCCCCGACGAGCCCGTCCCGGTGATCTTCAGCATCGGCGCCTGGGACCCCACCGCCATCACCCTGCGCGACTGGCTGACCGAACAGCTGGTGCGCGACCACCCCGGTACGGCCGCCCGGGCTCCCGGCAGCGCGAACCTGGCCTCCGCACTGGTCGACTCCGGCGGCGTCCTCCCGGTACTGGACGGCTTCGACGAGATCGCCGACCGCCTGCGCCGCCCCGCGCTGGAGGCCCTCAACGCCACCACCCTGCCCCTGGTCCTCACCAGCCGCCCCGGCGAATACGCCGCCGCGGTCAAGGAGACCGACGTACTGACCGCGGCGGCCGCGCTCGAACTCACCGACCTCACCCTCGACGACCTGGCCGCCTACCTGCCCCGCACCACCCGCAAGCCCGCCCGCGCGAACCCCGCCCAGGGTGCGTGGGACCCCGTACTGGACGAACTGACCGAACGGACTCAGCGGGCCGAACGGATCGAACGGACCGAACGGACCGAACGGACCGAAGGGAGCGAAGGGAGCGACCCGGGGGAGCAGCCGGCGGACGGGCCCACGTCCCCGCTCGCCACGGTCCTCACCACCCCCCTGATGGTGTCGCTCGCCCGCACCATCTACAGCGACACCCCCGACCGTGACCCGGCCGACCTCCTCGACACCCAACGCTTCGGTACCCCCGAGGAGTTGGAGGACCACCTCCTCGACAACTTCATCCCCACCGTCTACCACCACCACCGCCACCGCCCCCGCCCCCCCAAAGGCCCCCGCGACTGCGACCCCGACCGCGCCCGCCACTGGCTCGGCTACCTCGCCGATCACCTGACCCGGCAGAAGACACCCGACCTCGCGTGGTGGCGACTCGGCAACGGACCGAGCCGCACGTCCCGCGCGTTCGTCACCGCCCTCGTGACGGGACTCGCCATCGGTCTCATCGACGGCGCCGCGAGTGTCGTCTTCCAAGGCCGGCTCGCCGGCTCCCTTGTGGACGGGCTCCTCGTCGGGCTCCTCGCCGGGCTCATGTTCGGGCTCGTGCACTGGCTGACGTACACGGCCAAGGGCAAGGACGTCACCCCGTCCGCGGTACGCCTGCGGATCCGGGGCAGGCCGGAGGCCACCGCGTGGACGGCCGGCCCCCGCCTGGTGATCGGCACATTCGGCGGGGGGATGTTCGGGTTCGCGTACGGATTCCTGGTCGGCTTGGTCAAGTCGTACGCCTGGACGGACGACACCTCGGCCATGCTGCGCATCGGGTTCGTCGACGGGCTCGTCTACGGCCTGGTCTTCAGCGCCGGCGCCGGCCTGACCTTCTGCCTCCTCGGCCTCCTCGAAACCCCCCTCGACCTCGGCTCCGCCGTCAACCCACGCACCCTCCTGACCACCAACCGCCGCACCGTGACCACCCAACTGCTCGTCTGGGCACCCACCTTCGGGGTCGTGGTAGGCGTCGGCAGCGGACTGGCGGTCGACCTGCTGCAAGGACCGCTGGGCCCCCTCACCTGGCCCTCCGGCGCCAGCCTGCTGCTCGGCGTCATCAGCGGCCTGGGCGGTGCCCTCGGCTACGCCCTCACCCTGACCGCCTGGGGCCAGTGGCTCGTCCTCGCCCGGATCTGGCTGCCGTTGACCGGACGCCTGCCCTGGGCCGTGGTCACGTTCCTGGAGGACGCCTACCAGCGCGGCGTACTGCGCCAGGCCGGCGCGGTCTACCAGTTCCGGCACGCCCGGCTGCAGCACCATCTCGCCCGGCACCACCGCCGCTCCGGCTTTCACGACGATTTCATCGCTCCTCCCTAGCGTCCGAACCACAGCAACACACAAGGAGCAACAGACCAGCGCGTGCCTACGCGTCATCGACGTCTCGACGGACGTCATCGAGTCGTCGAGCCATCGACGCCATCGGCACCATCGGACCCAGGGGGAACACCCATGCCGTACAAGAACCGACTCCTGCGCCGCGCCAAAACCGTCGCCCTCACGGCGGCGATGGCGGCCGCCGCCGCCCTCACACCCACCGTCGCGCAGGCCGACGAAGCCCCACGCCACTACTACATCGAGATCGGCGGCACCGGCTCCGCGCTGCCCGCGCCCCACTGCACCAAGACATACGGCTACGCCAACCAGTACCTGGAGCCGGGCGCCGAGGTCGTCCCGGTCTGCTACCCGGCCAGCGCCGGCCCCTGGCTCAACGGCCAGAACGCGCCGGACCTGACCGCGCCGAGCTACGACAGCAGCGTCGCGCAGGGCTACCGGAACCTCCTGGCCGCCGCCGAGGAGACCCACCGCAAGGACCCGGCCGCACGTCTCACGATCGTCGGCTACTCCCAGGGCGCACAGGCCGCCGACGCCGTACTGGAGACGATCGCGAACGGCGGCACCGACATCCCGCGCGAGCAGGTCGACGGCAAGCTGTACGCCGACCCGAAGCAGCCCGACACCGGCATGTGGGCGAAGGTCCCCCGGGGCCTGGGCGCCCTCGGCTTCACCTCCACCGGGCCCGGCCCGAGGGAGTTCCCGGGCATCCCGGTCGCCCGCTTCTGCATCCGCGGTGACCTCGCCTGCGACGCCACGACGCCCGTGGCCGCCCTCGACTTCTTCCTCACCGACGTCCACCGGCGCTACGCGCTGGACGGAAACGTCATGGCCAAGACCATCGCCCAGGACGGCCTCAACGGCGTCTACTGGTACGACGCCTGACCTCACCGTGATCTGAGAAAGCCCAGGCCGGACAGTGGCCGTACACGTCCACCTCCCGGCCTGGGCTTTCGCCGACCGCGGCCCCTTTCGTCCCTTTCGTCACGCTCCCGGTCGCGCGCAGGCCCGCTCGAGTACTACCGTCCGCATGCCCCCCGGCCCGCTCTCCTCGTGCCTCACCCGCAGCCCGGCGATGCGGAGTTGCTCCAGCACCCAGGCGTGGGAGAGCCGCAGTTTGCGGTAACTGTGCGCGGTGAGGGCCCAGTCGGCGTCGGCACGGTCCCGGGTGTGGATCAGGTCGTGCACGACGACCGTGTAGTCGTTGTAGTCGTCCGGGTACTCCAGGAAGCAGGTCATGATCCGGTTCTCGGTGGCCCGCACCGGGAGGAAGCGGTCGGTGCCGGTGAGCGGGACGGTCAGGTCGCGGTAGCCGAACACGGCCGTCCCGCCGGGCGCGAGCGCGGCGGCGGCATCGGCGAAGAGGGCGGCCACGTCACCACGCGTCGGCAGATGCGTCAGCGTGTCCCCCAGACATACGACGGCTGCCGCCGACCCCGGCCGCACCAGCTCCCGCAGAGCCGTCCGCATATCCGCCCGCACGGGCCGCACGCCGGGCAAGTTGACGGCGTGCCCGGCGAGTTCGTCCAGCAACGGCCGACTCAGGTCGACCGCGAGCACCGAGTCGAAGCCCAGCCCGGCCAGCGCGAGGCTGGCTTGCCCCGGCCCGCACCCCAGATCCACCGCGAGCGCCCCGCCGGCCGGCCCGGCCGCCGACTCCGCGGTCACACCCCACGCCGAGAGGGAGGCACGCTGCACCGCGGCGAGCGCGTCGAGATCGCCGCCGAGCATCCAGGTGTAGTGCTCGGCGAGGAAGCGGTCGTAGTGGTGGACGGCCTGGTCCACGGGCAGCTCGGCACCGGTAGTGGCAGTGGCAGTGGCAGTGGTAGCGGTAACTGTGGCGGCAGCGGCGGCGGCGGTCGTCATGGGGCGGGGCTCCCTTCGGTCCGGAGGACGAGGGAAATCTAGGGCGTGGTACGGAAGTTGAGCGGTCGGCCCGAACTAAATTCGGCGCCCTGGGAAAGATGACGGCCATGGACGACATTGATTCGGCGATCCTCACCCATCTCCAGCGCGATGCACGGCTCACCAACCGCGAACTCGCCCGCAGGACCGGCATCGCACCCTCCACCTGCCTGGAACGGGTCCGCGCCCTGCGCGCCCGCGGTGTGATCACCGGCTACCACGCGGCCGTACAGCCACGCCTGCTGGGCCGCTCGCTCCAGGCGCTGGTCTTCGCCCGCCTGCGCCCGCTCAGCCGGGAGGTGATCTACGACTTCGAGGGCTATCTGACCCAACTCCCGGAGGTCGTCTCGGTCTTCGTGGTCTCCGGCGACGACGACTTCCTCGTCCATGTGGCCGTCCCGGACATCGAGCACCTGCACGCCTTCCTCATGGACCGCTTCAGCGCCCGCCGCGAGGTGGTGAGCTTCCGCAGCTCGGTGATCTACCGGCAGTCGGGGACGCGCGTGCTGACGCCGATGGACGGGGAGGCCGACTGAGCCCCGGTCCCCTCCGGGCGACCGACCGGGCGGGCGACCGGGCGACCGACGGTGCCTCAGACTCCGTCGAGCAGGGACATGAGGCCGTGGTCCAGTTCCGGTCCGAGGTCCTCTCTCCCCGGTTCGACGACGGCGTACGACCGTTGCAGAAACCGCCGGAGAGAGGCCGTACCGAACCGCACCGCGGCCATGCCGTGCGGCGCGTGGAACTCCACGACCGTCCGGGACCGCCCGCACGGCACAACCCGGACGTCCCCGATCCCGGCCGACGACCCGGCGAGCCCCTCCTCCAGCAGCGAGCGGGCGAACGTCCACGTGACCCGCCGCCCGTCGTCCGAGACATGGGCGGGGAAACCGATGCGCACGGCGAAGGGCTCGTCGGCGGCGTAGCGCAGGGTGGGGCGTATCGGCAGCTGCGGGTGGCCCGGGGTGACGAGGCGGGCGCGGACGGGCTGTTCGAGGGCGGTGAGGCGCATCGTGATCTTCCCTGCTTTCTCCGGAGTTCTCAGGCTCTGGACTGATCGGCTCCGGACTGATCGGCTCCGGACTTCGCCGGCGTAGGTGTGGCTGTGCGCCTTCTCGACCGGGCGGCGGCCCCATTGATTACGCCGAACCGGAGCCCGCTCCCTGTGATCTAACTCACCCGAACCATTTAGTTGAGATTTTAGTCATCTACGCTGACAAACTCGCTCGGCCCCACCAGCCCCGCAGGCAACTGGAGCGTTCCTGCCATGTCCGACGGTTTCCCCAAGGTGCCCGCCCAGGCGTCACCTCCCGCGTCTGCGACCGCGTCCACCACCGCCTCGTACGCCCGCATCTACGAGGAACAGCAGCCGCGCCTGGTCGCCTACGCGCGCTCGCTCACCCGCAACAACACCTGGGCCGCCGAGGACCTGGTCGCCGAGGCGCATTTCCGGGTCTGGCGGCGGCTGTCGGAGGGGCACGAGATCGAGAACGTCCCGGCGTACCTGATGACCACGGTGCGGCATCTGGCGGCGTCGGCCGTGGGCGAGGCGCGCGAGACCCCGCACGACCCGAGCTCCGCCGAGCGGACGGACATCGCCGTACACGCGGCGGACTCGGCGGACCCGGCCGAACAGGTCTCCTCCGTCGACCTGTTGGTGCGCGTGCTGGGCCAACTCCCCGAGCGCTGGGTGCGGGCCCTGTGGCTCGCGGAGGCCGAGGGGCAGCCGCTGGAGACGGTCGGGCAGCGCATCGGCGCCAAGCAGGGCGCGACGGCCGTACTCCTGCACCGGGCCCGCGAGGGCATGCGCCAGGCCTTCCTGCGCAACCAGACCGGCGCCCCCGACGACCCCGCCTGCGAGGTCCACTGGGTGCGCATGCCGGCGTACGTGCGCGGCAGCGCGACGCCCCGCCAGTCGGAACGCCTGCTCGCCCATGTGGACGCCTGCGACGACTGCCGCGGCCGGCTCGCGGTGCTCATGCGCGCCAACGACCGCCTGCCCGCACTGGTCGGCCCGGCTCTGCTGGTCTTCGCCGTCGGCGGCGCGGGCAAGTTCCTGCTGCCCTTCGCCGCCGGGTCCGCCGCCGCTACGACCGCCCTGAGCGGCCAGCTCGGCAGCGCACTGCACACGGCCCGCCAGGCGGTGACCGGCGGGGGCGGCGCGAAGGTGCCGACGGCGATCGCGGCGGGGGCGACGGTCGCCGGCGCGGCCCTCGCGATGATGATCGCGCTGGGCGTGAACGACCCTTCTCCTACGCCGCTTTCACCACGGGTACCGCTCGCGGAGACGCCGGTGGCCGCACGGCCGTCGGAGGGGCCTGTCGCGGCGGCGCAGGCGCCGGAAAGGTCGGGGGGCGTGGCCGCGGTGGAGGCCCGGGCTGAGCAGGACGGGCAGCGCGGGGTGGATGGCGGGGCTGGTGACGCGGGTGATGGAGGCGGCGGGGACGGAGGTGATGGGGGCGGCGGTGCGGCTTTGGCTGTCGATGCCGCGGGTTCGGATACGGCGGTGAGCGGGCCGGTGGCTGCGGGTGGGTCGGCCCCTGAGCCGGTGGCGGATGCGGAAGGGGAGGCGGATGCGGAAACGGATGCGCCTGACGTGAACGAGCCCGCACCACCCGTCGCCGAGCCGGCGCCTGAGCCTCCGGCTGCCGAGCCGCCCTCGCAGGAGGAGCCGGCGCCGGGAGGTGATGAACCGTCACCGTCCGTGCCTGTGCCTGTGCCGGCCGATCCGGTGGGTGAGCAGCCGGGGGAGCCGGCGCCGGAGAATCCTGGGTACGAGGAGCCTGGGCAGGAGGAGCCGGGTCAGGTGGAGCCCGGGGCTGAGGCCCCCTCAACTCCCATAGGCCCGGGGCCGGTTGAGGAGACGCCGGGGACGACCCAGCCCGCACCGGAGCCGGTACCCGCACCTGTCCCCGAGCCCACACCCGCCCCCGACCCCGCACCGGCCCCGCAGCCGGCGCCGGGAGACCCGGGGAACGACTGCGGCAACTGACCCCAGAGGCCGGGCGGAAAATTCACCCGCCCGGCCCTGCCCCCACCGCGTGTCCCTGTTGGACACCGGTGTGACTCACGTCACCGGGATCACGCGAAAAGAAAGCGGATGCTGCGCCTGCGGTGCTGGCATGCTCATGCATGACTACTGGGGAGTAACCACCGTCTGCGCAGAGCGCCGGAACGGCCGTATCAACACACCTCGAAAAGCCGCGAAGCTGCGAAGCCTCGAAGGCTGACCTCGGCATGCCCCGATACGCCCGTCCGCGCCGCAGCACGCCTGCTCCCCATCTGTCACCTCATGTAGCGCACCCCCATACACCGCTCCCGAGGAACAAGCGTGCACAGACCCACCCTGAAGAGACATGCCTTACTGACGGCAGCCACCATCGCGGCCCTCCTGGCCACCGGCTGCTCCACCAGCCCCCCGGCCACCCCCACCGAACCATCGACCACAAGGGCGGCCGAGACCCCGGGGGCCGCCGCCGTCCAGGAACAACTCGCCGTCGTGTCGGCCCCGTCCGGTACGGCCACCCCCACCGCGGTGGCCGACGGAGACGAGGGAGCCACGGCGAGGAAGTCCTCCCTCAAGGTCGCCTCGTACGACCGAAAGAGCGGACGGGCCGTCATAAAGGCGCCCTCGGTCGCGAACCCCACCACGGCCCCTTCGCCGACTCCCTCAGCCAGCTCATCAGACGGCCCCTCAGCCGACCCGGCCACGAGCAGCCCAGCAACCGATTCCTCCCCAAGCCCCACGAAGCACCCGTCGGTGGCCGTCGGTGACATCATCGCCAGCGCTCCCGCCCCCGGTGCCCCCGACGGCGTACTGGCCGAGGTCACGCAGGTGGTGGGCACCACGGCGGACGGCGACACGACCGTCACCACCGAACCGGCGAAGCTCAACTCCGTGCTCGGCGAGAGCAAGGCCGAGGGCACCGTGCCCGTGGACCCGTCGGCCATGCAGATCGAGCCGCTCGTCCAGGGAGTGAAGGTCTCCTGGGCCAAGACGGGTGACCTCCGCTTCGGCCCCGAGGGCGCGAAACTCCCGCTCGGCAGCCTGCGTATCGACGTGGGCGCGGCGATCGCCACGGCCGAGGGCGCCCCGGCCTCGCCGGCGGCTTCGGCTTCGGTGGAGGGCTTCGTCCAGCTCGCCCCCGAGGTCGCGTTCTCATACGACGGTGCCGGCGGCACGGGCTCATCACCGGGCGCCGCCTTCCTGGGCCTGTCCGGCGACTGGGCCTCCCGGTGGTCCCTGAAGGGCCGCGCGGCCGGCTCGACCGGCGGACAGCCGATCCGTATCCCGTTCGCCAAGCTCCACGCCGACCCGGTGATCCAGGTCGGCCCCGTCCCGGTCGTCGTAAACCTTGACCTGACCTGCTACATCCAGGTGAACGCGGACGGCCGCGTCACCGTCGACGTCGAACAGGACCTCAAGGGCGACTTCCGCGTCGGCGGCACCTTCTCCTGGGCCAAGGGCTGGACCCCGGTCAGCGAGTCCGACATGACGGGCGAGCCCCTGAGGGCCCGTGTCACGGCGGCCGGCGACGTCAAGGCGGCCCTGGGCGCCGAGGCCACCGTGGGCCTTTACGGCACGGTGGGCGTCACCGCCGACCTCGCCCCCTACATCCGCGCCCACGCGAACGCCTCGGCCGAGGGTTCCGCTGACGGCACCGGAACGGCGACCGGCACCTACGCCCTCTACGGCGGAGTGGACCTGACCGGCTCACTCCAGTTCCAACTGACCATTTTCGGCACGCCCGTACTCCAGAAGAAGATCCCGCTGGGCGCACTCCACCGCGAGTGGCTGCTGACGGAGGGAGAAGGAACGGTGACGGCGAGCCCCGCGAGGACGACCGGGTAACCCGAGCCATGGCCCGCGTTCCGCGTTCCGCGATGCGGACCGCGGGCTATGGACTACAGCCGGGGCCTACGGCCTACGGGCTACACGCCGGGGGCTGCGGGCTACGGGCTACATGCCGGAGGGTACGGGCTACGGGCTACAGCCGGGCAAGGTCAACCGTTGATGGCAGTCAGCGCCCCGAGTAGTCAGCCGTCCCCGTCCGAGCTCGACCCCGAGCCCGACCGCGATGTGCGACTCGAACGCGCCAGCCCGCGCACCACCCGGCTCAGTCCGATGGTCACAGCGGCCACCCCCCGCACCCAGCGCGGCCCGCCCCGCGCCGCCCACACGACGCAGACACACCCGCCGATGACGAGCGCGAGAACGCACGACAGAACGACAAGCTCGAACACGCGGGTCCCCCTTCTTCCAGGTCCGCGCAATCCTCTCAGCCCGCACAACAGTTCCCCGAACCGCACCCCACTCTCGGCGCCGACCGCGCACATGGCCGGTCGAGCTCGGGTGGGACCGCCGGCGACCTGCTCGACCGAATAGGTGAGCGGAGGGCGCTGCTCCGGCGGAGGGACATCAGGCGTCGGCCTGTCAGATGTCGCCCCATCAGGTATCGGCGCGTCAGGTAGCGGTACGTCAGCTACCGGCCTGTCAGCTTCCTTGCCGTCAGCTGACCGGAGCCATCCGGAGGAGCCGGAGCAAGCCGCCACCCGTACCCACCCGGAGCTGTCTGGACGTCAGGGCCGCCGAGACATACGCCAGTACTGCCGCTTCTTCTCATCCCGTACGACGACACCGAGCCTCAGCAGCTCCCTGCGCAGCTCCCGGGCGTCCTCAGCGCTCGTGTCCTTCTCCCGCGCCGCCGCACGGGCCCTGAGCAGCGCGTCCGCCCCCTCGGGCAGACCCGGCATACCGGGAACCCAGCGCCGGAACTCCTCCCGGTACGGATCCTCGTCCGCCCAGCGGTAGCCATGCCCCACGAAGGCGTCGGAAAGCCGCTGCCACGTCAGATGGCAGTCGTCCCGCGCGATCTCCATACCGTCCGGACCGAGCAGCACGAGCTGCTTCCCGTCCCGCACCACCAGGTCGACCTCATCGCACCCGAACTCCTGCGCCGTGTCCCTGACGGTGAGAACCACGCGGCCGCGGGAGACGCTGACCGTCAGCGACTCATGCACCGCGAGGAACCCGACGACCAGCCCCAGCAGTACCCCCACTCCAAGGGCCCCGATGGTGCGCCCCGGCTCGGGGACGGAACTCAGCAGCTCGGCCGGCCCGTCCAACGGCGCCCAAGGCAGCGTCACGAGCCAGTCCGCGAGCAGCGGGGCCAGCCAGCCGACCACGACCCCGCACCCAACCCAGAAGAGCACAAGAACCCAGGCCGACTCCGCGACCACGACGGCGGCGTCGCGTTCCGACGCACCGGCCGACGCACCGGCCGACGCACCGGCCGACTCACCGGCCACCGGACGGCCCTTCCTCGAAAGATCCCCCGTACCCCTCATATCCCCCATGCCCATGCTTCCGGCCTACGCTTGCCGTCTCCGCTTCCGGCCCGTGTTTCCGGGCTCCCCGAAGACGTTCACCCCGGCCGCAGCCCGCGACCAGGCGCCAATTCTGCAGGCAGACCCCCGCCCCCTGCCATCGGCCGATGGTCTACGACACCTGCAACTTTGGTTGTCCGCCCACAACGAAGACAGGGCCCGGCGCCCGAGTCGAAGACCCGGGCGCCGAGACCCATATCGGCGAGCTAGGCCACACAATTCCTGTTGGTCAGTGTCAGCAGGTGCCGCCGAAATCGGTGACTTGCCCACCGGCATTGCCCTCGCCGTTGAGCGCGTTGCCCAGAAGGCCGTTGAGGATGCCGACCTGGCCGAGGATGTCGACGTTCAAGTCGTGAGACTTGCAGTGACCGCCTCCGTGGCCGTGGCCACCCGAAGGCTGGGCGTTGGCGGTGCCGCTGGCTATGAGGGTCAGACCACCGAGCATGGCGGCCGCGACAGCGGCCTTCTGAAGCTTACGCATTTCTCCTCCTTAGTTGAGTAGAGCGCGTACCACCAAAGATCCACATCGCGCTCATTTCGGAGGCTATGCCGATATCTCCCACACCGCTCATCGGAGCCGCCATCCGGGGCCGTGGGCCGAACCGGTTACGGCGACTCGCCCCGCAGCGGACAGGGACCGGAAACCACAGCGCCACCCTGCACCACGATCGGCTGACGACGGGTGCAGGAGTAACGAAGGCAACCGCTCCTCCTCCCGTGCTGCACGCCAAACCGACGATAGGCACCCCCCAAGCCGAACTCGGCGCTCAACCGCTCCGCGCGCAAGGACAGTTCACGGGTTGGCTGACGCGAGGCCGAAGAACCAGTGACAGCCGCACTACATCGGCCCGGCCGTCACGCATGGTTCCAAAGGGCCACAGCTTTACTGATCAATGCCTTGGCGGCGGCTCCGTAACGCGCGGCACTGCTCAAGGCGTTGAATGCTTTGCCATACAGACTGGCACCTGCTGACGCTCCATCCACCGTCGCGACGGGATGAACCGGGGCTCAACTTCCCCTTGGAGCAGTCATTTCCACTGCCAACACTGCCCGCAGGCTGGACAAGGCAATCCGGCCGGTCAGCACAACGCCGTGGTTGGCGAAGAGCGCGTCGAGTTCGAGGCGGCGGCGAATGTACGCCGTCCAAGTCGCGTCGGGCAGGTTGGCATAGGCGTTGACCATGCGTGCCCGACTGGCCTGGGTGAGGATCCAGCGGGCCTGGTCTCCCTCGGCGGTACGCCCACCCAGATCACGGGCCAGCCGCCACAACTCCTCGCCGTCGCTGTACTCGTCGACAACGGCAACGAGGCCGATGTCGCCAAGGCCGCGCTTGTCGCTGGACTGGGTGGTGTAGGCGACGGAGAGGTCTTCGAGGGGGAAGAGGGTCACGCGGCTGGTTGCGGTCAGCTCGGTGAGGGACACGGATGCGTTCCGTTCCTGGGATGCCGAGGGGCGGACCGGCGCTCGAAGGCAGGTCCGCCCTCTCGGAGAAGCGGATGAGATCGCTGGATCAGCAGCAGGGACCGTCGCCGCAGCAGGCGGGCGGATTGCAGTCGGCTGCCGTGCCCCACAGACGGTCGTCGACCTCGAAGCCGGCGGCCCGGATCTTGGCGACGACGTCCGTCATCAGACCGCGGGTGCGGACCTTGGAGTTGGGCTGGTGGTGCAGGAAGTAACCGAAGTGCTGCTGACACCAGCCGGCGTACCAGCCGGTGTGCAGAATGAGCGTGTGCCAGCCGGGGTCGACCAACTGGGAGGGGGCCATGGAGGCTCCCTCGCCCGTCGTTCCCATCACGTAGACCAAGGCGAGCGCTTGGTCGATCACGCGGTCGGCGACACAGCGCTCCGGGCCGTATTCGTCGGCGCAGAATGCGGCGAGCATCTCGAAGTCGGCGTCCGTGACCAGGGAGCGGCCGGTGCGGGTGTCGGGAGCGACGGCGGTTGTCATCGCGCGGCCTCCTGGACGAAAGAGCCGCTGACGGGCCGCGTCGGGGTCAGAGGCCGGGCGAGGCCGAACAGGGTTGTGCAGGGCACGATTTCACCTCACAGTTGGAGGACCTTTGGGTAGCCCTCTCCCGGAGTGCCGAATGCCAGTCGTGTGCTCGGGGGAGGGGGATTTTTCGGCCTGCCGCGCGACGAGCGAAGGCCCGTGGCGGCGGGAGCCGGAGGCAACGACGTCAGACCGACGCGTGCGAGGCGATCTGCCGACGTCCGGCGTCGATCAGCTCGCGCACCGCTTGAGGTCTGCACAGGTCGCCCTCAAAGCGCGGCGGAACCACCCAGTAGGTGCCGGGAGGCTCCCGCCGGTCGATACGCGGGACACCCAGGTAGGTGTCGCCGTGCAGACACGGCGCGTGCTCGCCGTAATCCCAGACGAGGCCGGCATGCCACTGGATGAGGGCGTAATACGTCGGGCCCACGCTGCGGTGGTCGTGGATGACGGGGCCGCGCAGCCACATCCTCAGGATGTCGGCAACCTGCGCTGAGTCCTCGCTGCCGACAGCTGCGTACACGAGGTCAGCGGGGACGCGAATCGCGGCGAACAACCTGCCGAGGGGGAGTAAGGCGACGCCCTGGTCCGACCATTCCGAGCACGCTTGTTGGGGTGCCGGGTGTGCCCGGGCGAGCCACTCGCTGATCGTTCTGTCCAAAGCAGCTTGCGCGTCCACAGCCTGCTCCTGTCGTCGGCGCGGTCAGTGCGTCTCACAGGGTTCATGAACAGATGCGCCGATTCGAGGACTTCTGACGGCCTTCAAGCGGACTTTTGTAGGGCCTAGTTGGCATCTTGAGGGTGAACGGCTGCTTCATAGAGGACGTTCTATGGGATGGTGGGAGCAGTCACCATCAGGAGGCGTCCCATGCCACGGCCCACAGGCAACGTACGACTCAAATCCGCCCGCGTAGCAGCGGGCTTCAATTCACAGCAGGACCTGGCCGACGCCCTGACGGAAAGCGCCAGGGAGTTGGGCATCCGTGGTCTGTCCGTGGGAGTAAGGCAGGTCCGACGCTGGGAGTCGGACAATCCGCCATGGCCGCAACCTGACTGCCAGCGCGTACTTGTGCACCTACTCGGCCAGAGCATGGAAGCACTCGGCTTCACGCCTCCCTGGGGATCGGACGCACCCCAGCCCAACCACACGCGTCGCATGCTCGTGACCGGAGGCGCGGCAGCACTCGGAATGGCAGTCGTGTCCGGACGGGCTGTCGCGACACCACAACCAGCGACCGCCGCCTTGGACTTCGAGGCCGTGACTCGCTCCCACCGTCGGCTCTACTGGTCTGTAGCGCCGACCACACTGCACCCCGCCGTCATGGCACACGCGGCGCTTGGTTGCGCCTTGCTCCCTGAGACCTCGGATTCCACACGCGGCAGGATCGCGGCATCGTTGGCAGAGGCGTACCTCCTCGCCGGTCGGATCGAGTTCTTCGATCTCCGTGAGCCGAGCACGGCGAACGACACCTTCCTCCTCGCTCTTCAAGCCGCAAGCGAAGCCGACGACGCCTTGCTCGGATCGGCGATCATCGCGCACATGGCGTTCATCCCGGGCTGGGTCGGCGATCGCGACGCGGCTCAGGAGCGCATGACCGCAGCCCGCACATATGCGCGTCGAGCACCGGCGTCAGCCGAGTTCCTCGCCTGGCTCGACGCCGTGGAGGCCGAATGCGAGACCCGATGCAGTAACACCCGCACTGCACTGCATCTGATCGGGCACGCCGAGGACATCCTCAAGACCGGCAACGATCAGCCCTCGCCCGAGTGGATGGACTGGTTCTCCCCGGCCCGACTCGCGGCCTTCAAGGGCAACACCCAGTTGATCGCGGGCCACCTCCCACAGGCGCGCGAGACCCTGCTTTGCGCTCTGGACGCGATGTCACCGGGCGAGGACAAGCAGCACACGGTCGTGTACGGCGACTTGGCCGCCGTCGAGGCAGCGTCCGGCAACCCGGAGAAGGCCTGCGAGTACGCGAGCCAGGCCCTCGACCAACTGGCCGTCACCTGGTACGCCACGGGCATGGACCGTGTCCGGGAGGTTCGCCGCGCACTCGCCCCTCACCAGCACGAGCGTTGCGTCCGAGACCTCGACGATCGGCTTTACGACTGGTCCACGACCGTCAGCGCGCTGAGCCGTTGAACTCACGGATGAGCCCAGGCAGTTCAAGCAAGCTGTCCACACGGAAGGTCGGCAGTTCCCTGGCCTCGGGAGTGCTCCACAGGATGGAGGCCCAGGGCCCACGATGTACGAGCGCGGTCTCCATCCCGGCCTCTCGCGCTGGTTGGATGTCGTTGTCGCACCGATCCCCGACGTAGAGGATCTCATTGACATCGAAGGGCACGGAGGCGGCAACCCGTTTGAAGAACTCGGGATCAGGCTTGCTGGCTCCCCAGTCGTCTGAGGTACCGATCAGATCGACGTCGTTGGAGAAGAGGCTCCGCAGAATCCGCCCCGCCCGCACGGTTTGATTGCCCGCGATACCGAGCCACAGCCCGCCGGCTCGGAGCTCGGCGAGGGCCGGCCGCACGTCCGGGTACAGATCCTCTTCGCCGAATGTCTCGGGCTGCCCGGATGCCGCCCGCTTCTCGCGCTCCTCGTAGAGATCGAACCCTGGGCGGAACTCCTGGAACGTCTCCCGGTAGTCGCGCCCCTGTGCGATGACAGCACCGAACATGGCGTGGAAGGTGTGCCGCGGTACGCCCAGCCAGTCGGCCCATGTGCCGTACTCGCGCGTCTCGTCCACGAGGCATTCACCGACGTCGAAGACCACTGCACGAATCATGAGGACAGGCTAGTAGTGCTTCGTCGGGTTCTGTCTCTGAATGCGGGGCGGCCGCAGGTACTGAAGGTGCTGGTCCAGCACCGCAGCAGGTCTTGGAGGGCATTGACGTACCACTCGTGTGAGCAGAGCGGCATCCCCTTCGATTCGGTCGTCGACTCCGGATCAGCGAGCCGGATGAACGCCTATGGGGCACGCACCTCGCGGAGCTTCGTGACCAGCATCGGGCCGGTGACGCCGAACGGCCCAAGCACGCTCTGGTCGCCCAGTGGGGTTTCGCAGACGATCCACTCCTCGTCGGAGCGCTCGTGGCCGTCGGTCACCGGCCTGACCATCTCTCTACGCGCGGTCTCGCGTTCCCGCTGGCGCTGACGGGCAAGGCGATCAGCGCAAGGCAGCCGTCGGCCGTCGGGATCGGTGGTCTCGCCCCCGAGGCGGACTCGAGGGCCGTCTTCGTCAGCTGCTGCAGCAATCCGCCCTCGCCGGCCAGCTCGATCCCGTCGGCCTGGCTCGCTCCACCGACTGGCTGATCAACAGGACATCCAGCGGTTGTTACGCCCTGTTCGAAGATCCACCGTCGATGGTAAAACCCCTTCATGGGCCACAGAGCGCGCCATGAATCATCGAGCCAGTGGTATCGCCACTCCTCGCCGAGCGGTCGTTGATCACTACCTAGATCCGCCTATGCCTGACAGAACATGAACGTTCGTCGTATGTTCCTATCTCCTGCCTCGAAGGACCGATCTGGAGGTAAGGGGCCGATCTGTCGGTGCCTGCGTCTACAGTCCGTGGCAGGTCGACGGTGCGTGACGTGACGCACTATCGAGGAACATGGCGATCGATGTGCAGGAGCCACGTACGTGCGGGTCTGGCAGTGGTGCATCGCGGTGTCGGCAGCCGAGGCGGTGCAGTCGTGATGATGAAGAGTGTCGAGTGGGTCCCCGACGCGGGGTTGGTCCGTGAGGTTGACGACCTCTTCAGGCGGGCGATCGAGTCGTATCGTGCGAATCCGAACTTGATCACCGAGCACGCCAATCACGAGGAGTCCATACGCGTCGGTGGTTACTCCAACCGCACGCTTCTGGAACTGGTACAGAATGCGGCTGACGCAATGTCGGGGGCGTCCGAGCAGGAGGACGGCGCCGGACGTGTCGAAATCGTCCTCGACCTCGATCGCCAGACTCTGTACTGCGCGAACGCCGGACGTCCCTTCTCGCAAAGTGGCCTCACGGCGATCGCTCACGCGCACCTCAGCGGCAAGAGGGGCGACGAGATCGGACGCTTCGGGCTCGGGTTCAAGTCGGTGCTGGCCGTCACCGATGCCCCTCAGGTCTTCAGCCGATCGATCTCCTTCGAGTTCAACTCCGCGAAGGCAAAGGCGGCGTTCGGCTCGATCGGGTCGACGGCCAAGAGGTTGCCGATCCTACGGACGATTACTCGAGTCGACGCCGAGTCCGAGTTCGACAAGGATCCGATTCTCGGAGAGCTCGGTCAGTGGGCGACGACCATCGTCAGGTTGCCGCATGCCTCCAAGTTGGAGAGCCTCAGGAAGGAGATCGAGGAGTTCCGCTCCGAGTTTCTACTCTTCGTCAAGGCGGTCCGCGAGGTCCGGCTCCGAGTGATCGGAGCGGACGACGACTTCGACACAAGCCATGTGTCACGCCGCCTGGGTGACGGCCGGTTCCGCATCGAGCGTCCAGAAGGCAGCCACGACGACTGGTACGTCGAGGACCGGATGCACACCCCCAGTCCCGAGGCCCGCACCGAGGTCGGTGAGGCGGTGTCGCGTGGCCAGGTGAAGGTCACAGTTGCCATGCCCGCGCGCATCACCCAGCTGCGGTTGGGCGAGTTCTGGTCGTACTTCCCGCTCCAGGACAGGACTTCTGCGTCCGCCCTCTTCAACGCGCCCTGGAGCGTGAACGACGACCGAACCACCCTGCTGGAGAACGACTACAACCGGGAGATCCTCGTGGCTCTCTCGAAGATGTTCGTCGACATGTTGCCCAAGGTCTCCTCCGGTGACGATCCGGCCGCGCATCTGGACTACATGCCGGCGCGTGGTCGTGAGACCCACTCGTTGGGCGACGACGTTCTCTGCGCTCATGTACCGCACCTCGGCGCCAAGGAAGCACTGGTACCCGACGCTACCGGCACCCTGCGCATGGCTCTGGATCTCCGTCCACTGGACTTTGGAGTCAGCGCCTCGGACGCGGACCACGAGCAGTGGATCAAATCACCCAATACCGATGAGAACGTTCCCCATTGGCGTTGCTACACCAACAGTCAGCGTGTGACTCGTCTACGGCAGCTGTATATCAACAGCGTGGACCCCGATTTCACCGATCGGCGGTCCAGGGACGAGATGAGGGCTCTGGAACAGATCCCCAGAAGGGGAGTTCTGACGTGGCTGCGTGAGTGGGCCGACGGGAATGACTCACTGGCGGCTGCCCAGGCACTCGAGTTCGTCGTGCAGAACCCAAAGGTTGAGGGGATCAGCTCCGCGAAGGTCATTCCAACGACCGCCGGGATGTGCTCCATCAAGGACCGTGGCAACGTCTTCCTCAGGGGCATCGAGGGCGATGTCGAGGGAGCGAGCTTCGTTCACCCGGACTTCCTCGCACTCCCCGGCGTCGAGAAGAAGCTGACCGAGAGGGGCTTCCGGGAGCTCGACCCGATGGCGATCTTCGAGGCCAGGATCGCCAAGCTGTCGCCGGAGCCGGAAGGCGACGAGCTTCCGAAGTTCTGGGAGGCCGCCAAGGAAGTGCCCGTGGCGCAGGCGCAGAAGGTTGTCGCCGCCAGAAAGGCGGGAGGCTTCAGGGTCCCGACCTGCGACGGCGGTTGGGCGCTGCCCGAGCAGGTGATGGACATCGACGGTCTTGGCGACAGCATCCCAGAGCGGACGCTGGACCGGTCGCGATGTGTTGTGCAGCTCGCGCACGAGGCAGGAGTTGTCCACGCTCCACGGAAGTCCTATTCAGTCGATGACGAGATCTATTTCCAGGAGTATGGCAACTACGTCCTGGACGGGCTCAACAGGCGACTCGGGCCCGGTGAGCGCGCTGTCGAGCGGGTGGAGTTCGACAAGAACGACGGACCCGGTCCGTTCTCGGTCCTCTTCATGTTGAAGGAGGCGCAGGCATCCCTCAGCATTCGGGAGACGTGGTCGATCCAGCTGCTCGGTTTCGAGGAGGACGGCTACTGGACCTGTGAAGACAGCGACACGGGCAACAGGTACCGGGTGATTTCCCCCGTCCGGTGGGCCGTGGAACGGGCGGGCCTGCTCAATTCGACTCGCGGCCACCGAGAACCTCGCAACGTGGCGTCGGCCTCGCTCGTCACGTTCGAGGCCCTGTTGCCCCTCTTCCGGGGACCGCGGCGCGTCGAGGATCTCCTGGAACTGCCTAAGGTGCTGAAGGACGTCCCGGCCGAGGTGCTGCGTGAGGCGCTCAACGCTGAATTCGTCAATCCAGCAATCAAGGATCCGACACTAACGGCGTTCGTCCTCACCGCCGGCGAGATCGGTTACCCCAATTCTCATCCTCCGCTGATCCCTGCCCGAGTGGGGCGCACGGTCGAGGCTAGACGACCCGACGCGGTGTACCTGGCGACGACCGAGGAGGAGCGGGCACTTCTCCGTGACAGGCACAAGCCGTTTCTGTGGGCGGCCCAGGACGAGGTGGAGCTGCTGGTCGAGGCGATCGGATGTCGCCGTTTCGAGGACAGTTTCTCCTTCTCGTTGTTGGTCGACGGTCGGCAGGACGCGGAGCGCGTCATCGACGTGTACACGGGGCTCCGTTCGATGTTCGTCGACGACAAGGTCATGAACGCGTCAGTGGCCAAGGCTGTGCACATTGCAAAGCGCGTGACCATGGAAGACGGAGTCGAGGACAAGTCGCTCGATTGGCATCTTGACGGTTTGACGCTGGTCGTTCGTGCGGACCTCGATGAACTACGTGTCCTAAACATCTTCAACGAGGCATTCGGTCTCCAGCTCACGAACGCCGAGATGAGCAATGTCCTTCAAGAAGGCATCGAGCAGCGACTCGAGGAGGATCGGCAGTCGGCACGTGCGGCGTCCAGTGATGCAGAACGTCTCGAGATCCTTCTGGGCGAGGACACGTTGAGGGACAACCTGCCGAAGGGACTCTGGCAGGCGCTGGAGGGTCAGGGCCTGGTGGACGAGACGACGTCCGTCGGCGACCTCTTCCTGACCGTCTACGGAAGTGACTCCATCAAGCACCTCGCAGCTGAGTTCAGGGCCGTGGAGTACCCGGACGTTCCCACGACATGGGCCGGCGGGGGATCGACGATCGCTTGGCTCCGCAAGATGGGGTTCGGAGCCAAGTACGCCGGGCGCCGAACCCACCGCCAGGACGAGGAATTCGTCGTGCCCGGCGCGGTGAAGCTCAACTCCCTGCACGACTTCCAGAAGGACATCAGTCGCCAACTGCGAGAGGTCCTGACGTCTCCATACGCGGACGGGCGCGCCCGCAAGGGCATGGTGGAACTACCGACGGGAGCGGGGAAGACGCGCGTCGCCACGGAAACCGTGTTGCGGCTCTTCATTGAGGGCGTAATGCGCGGAACTGTCCTGTGGATCGCGCAGTCGGAGGAACTCTGCGAGCAGGCGGTGCAGACGTTCAGCACCGTTTGGCGTGGGCTCGGCGACGAGCGTCCCTTGACCATCGGAAGACTGTGGCACACCAACGTCGTCCATGAGCCCGACACCGAGTTCAGTGTGGTTGTGGCCACGGATGCCAAGCTCAACAAGCTGGTCGACTCCGCTGAGTACGAGTGGCTGAGTCGGGCCGCCGCTGTCTTCGTCGATGAGGCACATCGGACTGGCGGGTCGACGATGTACACGAGGATTTTCCGATGGCTCGGGGTCGACGGCCGCAATTGGAAGCGCCCGCTCGTGGGCATCTCAGCAACGCCGTTCAAGGGCAGGCCCGATGTCCACTCCGGGCAGACGGATGAATTGGCTGCCCGTTTCGACCGGCACAAGATGGCAACGTTCGATGGCAGTCCTTACGACGAACTGTCGAAAATCGGCGTACTCGCTCGGGTCGAACACGAGGTGCTGCTGACCGGCGTGAAGGTGACGCTCGAGCCGGACGAGCTCGCCCAGGTGGAGTCCACGCGCAAGCTGGAGCCCAAGGTGCTCGACCGCATTGGGCGTGACCAGGCACGCATGAGAATTCTCGTCGACCACATTCTGAGCCAGGACCCGAAGTGGCCCATCCTCGTCTTCACCCCCAATGTGTTGTCCGCCCAAGTGCTTGCGGCGACGCTTCGCTATCGAGACGTGGCAGCCGAAGCGGTCAGCGGTCAGACCGGACGGCAGGAGCGGCGCGACATCATCCAGAAATTCAAGGACCAAGAGATCCGGGTTCTTGCGAACTGCGACCTACTGATTCAGGGTTTCGACGCCCCCGGTGTCCGGGCCCTGTACATCGCGAGGCCGACGTTCAGCCCCAACGCCTACATCCAGATGGCTGGCCGTGGCCTGCGCGGTCCCGCAAACGGTGGCGAGCCCAAGTGCCTGATCGTGGACGTCGCCGACAACTTCGGAGCAGCCAACAACTTCCTCGCATACAGGGACTACGAGGACCTCTGGCGAAAGCAGGGCGCGTGATACTCATACCGGATCTCTCCGACATAGAGGCGACAGCAACCAGCAACGCCGAACGACGGGTCGCCCGGCTCCTTCGGGCCGTCGAGGGACCCCAGGATGCGGTCGCCTTCTACTCCGTCAAGCTGCGCAGTCACGAGGTCAAGCAGCAGGCGGAAGCCGACTTCGTCGTGCTCTGGGGCGGGGTCGTGATTGTCATCGAGGTCAAGGGCGGGGGCGTCGGGAAGCACAACGGGCTCTGGTACACGATCGACCGCCGTGGCGACTGGAACAGGTTGCGCGAGTCCCCGATGGACCAGGCGCAGTCGGCCATGTACGCGTTGCGCAAGATACTTCAGGAAGAACGGGTCGGTTGGTTCCCGGCCGAGGCGGTTGCTCTTACTCCGGACATCGAATCCCCTCCTGCAGCCGTCGAGTGGCAGGAGAGCCATTGGTGGGCCAAAAACCGGATGAGCATCGCCGGGATGACAGAGGCCTTTCAAATAGTTACCGGCAATGCCAGGACCGCTCCTCGGGGGATCAGAATCGCGACTCCCGAGGCTCTACGGGCTCGGCTGTTCGGTGAGTTCACGCGCATGCCGGTGATCGATGCGCAGCGGGGTGCGGTGATAGAGGAGCAGAACCTGGCGACGGAGGGCCAGGCCCGTGTCTTGGCGGCGCTTTCCCGCAATCCGAGGATGCTTGTCTTCGGCGGCGCGGGGACCGGAAAGTCCCTCGTGCTCGCGGAAGGCGCGAAGCAGGAGGCCGGGCAGGGGAGGTCGGTTCTCATTACCTTCCACTCGCCCGCGCTCGTCGACTTCTTCGGGCCGCGCATCGAGGGACGGGACATCGATCTCCTTCCCTTCGCCGATCTGTCCGGTGACAAGCAGTACGACGTTGTCTTCGTCGATGAGGCACAGGACCTCATGAACGCCGAAGGCATGGACGCACTCGACTCCGTGATCCGCGGTGGCCGTGAACGCGGTCGGTGGCGGATGTTCCTTGACCCCAACAACCAGGCGCGTGTGGACGGCGAATTCGATCCGGATGTCTGCGAGCTGGTGCAGCAGGAGGCACTCCAATACGACTTGGACCGCAACGTGCGCAACACACGGGCGATCGTCCATGTCGTGCAGGAGTACCTGGGCGCAGATGTCGGGGACCCGGCGATAGTCAACGGCGAGCGGGTGGCATGGCGGTGGTCGGCCGGACCGGCCGATGTCTCCGAGGCCGAGGCTGTGGCCCGGGAACTCGTGGCGAACGGGGCCAGCCGGAACGACATCTGGATCGTCAGCGTCTCGTCGGACGGTGAACCGTTCAGGAGCAAGGCGGGATTCCTGGTGACGAACCCACGGTTCGCCAAGGGCTTGGAGGCGGAACACGTGATCGTCTGCGGGCTGCCGCAGAAATACGACGACCGCGGAGTGGCCGCCTTCTACGTGGCCATCACAAGAGCCCGCGTCACGCTCCACGTAGTCGCGTCCAAGGAAGACAAGAAGCGCCTCCAGGACCTTCTCCGAAAGCAGGTTGGCAAGTGAACCTCACAGAGGCCCAGAAGGAGGCCCTGAGACACCTCCGTGCGTCCTACGTCGGGCCGGAGGGAGGAGCCGAGGAGGTCACGACAAACCTCCCTCACCGGCAGTACGCCGTCGGCATGCTCTTCCCCGTCGATGAGTCGGCCGAGCGCTCTGACGGCAGGGGCACGGACGACGAGGAAGTCGCCCCTGACGTGCCCGAGGGCGACGTCGAGGAGGACGCTGCTCAGGTGCCTCTGGCGGAGCCTTGGAAGCCGTCTTCTGTCGCGATCTCATTCGTCACCGATGGCAACTCGGTCGATGTCGATTTCTCATGCGGTACGTATGCATCCGTCGGTGGGGACGGTCCGCCGAGGTGGCAGCGCGGTCGGTTCTCAAAGGGCGACCTCGTACTGTCGCGGGCTAACGCGCGCGTCGAGTTGGTCGTCGGTGGGGCCGAGGTCGAGGTCGGAGCACGTTGGCGTGACTTTGGAAGCAACTCGTTGGTCACCGTGCACGTTCGCAACCTGGCCGAGTCCACCGGTGACGACCGGCTCGACGTACCTCTGACTCTGTTCCAGGTCCGGTTGCAGGTCGCGCCGTCTGCCGAGGCGCACATCCTGGAGTACGACACGACGCGTTCTTTCGACTCCGATCAGGAAGCCGCCGAGCTGCGTTTGCGGTACCGGAACAGGAAGGTCTACGCGGTCGGGCACGGAATGGCCGCGGACTGGAACTTTGCGGACGGCCGTTGTACCCGGGTCTTTCTCGAGCCCGTGCCCGCATTCGTGGTTCCTACCGTCGAGACCACGGGCTTCGACAACGGAACGGCGGAGGCCAAGTCTCTGGTGTTGGCTCACCTCGAGAAGATCGACACGGATCCTGACGTGGTGCTGCGGGCTTTGGGCGCTTTCGTCGATGCCTTCGCTGGCTGGGCCGATCGGCAGATGGAAAGAGCCGGGACCTTCGGCGGCGACGAAGACGTGGCAGTCCGAATCGCCAGGCGTTCCCAGGACGCCGTCGACAGGATGAGGGAGGGCGTGGACCTCCTCAGAGCGCCGAAAGGGCAGGAATTCCGAAGGGCCTTCTCGCTCGGCATGGCCGCCATGCGCCTTCAGATGCGGCAGGCGAAAATCACCCGTGGACTCCCCGAGGAGGAGGTGCCGGAGCCGGAATGGCGCCCGTTCCAACTTGGCTTTCTCCTTGTCTCGTTGGCGTCCACCGTGGACGCCGAGCACGAGCAACGGGATCTCGTGGATCTCATCTGGTTCCCGACAGGCGGTGGCAAGACCGAGGCATATTTGGGCCTTGCCGCGATTGAGATCTTCCGGCGAAGGCTCGCCCACGGCCTGGCCGGCGGAGGGACCGCCGTCATCACTCGGTACACCTTGCGATTGCTGACCGCCCAGCAGTTCCAGCGTGCAGCCGCGTTGATCTGCGCCATGGAGATACTGCGTGCCACGGACGAGCGCGCGAAGGGAATGGCACCGTTCTCGATCGGCCTCTGGGTCGGCAACGAGGTCACCCCCGGCACCCGTGGAGATGCGCGGGACGCCCTCAAGAGGCTTCAGAAGGCCGCGCGTCCGGAGGAGGCGAACGAGTTCCAGATCGAGAGCTGCCCGTGGTGCCTGAAGCCGATGGTGCCGGAGCTCAGAAGCGACAAGCCGCAGGACTACGGCATGCGTCTGGAGGGCAGGGATGTCGTGCTGCACTGCGTCGACGGGTCGTGCGAGTTCGCCGGCGAACTTCCGCTCGCCGTCGTCGACGAGGTGCTGTACGAGGAACCGCCCACGATCCTCCTTGCGACGGTCGACAAGTTCGCGCGTCTGCAGTTCAGGCCCGAAGCAGGAAGGCTTCTGGGCCTGGGGACCAACTACAGGCAGCCGTCCATGGTCATCCAGGACGAGCTGCACCTGCTCTCGGGACCGCTCGGTACCACCGTCGCCGTGTTCGACGCGGTGATCCAGCTCCTGCTCACCCGGACTGGATCCAGCCCCAAGATCGTCGCGTCGACGGCCACTATCCGTGCGTCCGAGGAACAGGTGCAAGGGCTTTACGGCCGGCACGTTGCTCTGTATCCCCCCTCCGGACTCGATGACGATCGAACCTTCTTCTCCCGCCCGGTAGAGAGCGGAGAAGGACGCCTCTACGTTGGCCTGATGCCCCAGTCGGTCTCGCAGCCGTCGGCTGTCATTGCCGCGGTCACCCCCATGGTGGAGATGCCGGAGGCGCTGGCCGCCCGCGCCCCGTCCGCCGCCTCGCGGGACGCCTACTGGACGCTGGTCATGTACCACAACAGTCTTCGTGAGCTCGGGCGTACCGGGACGTTGGTCGTCGACGACGTCAACGGCCGGCTCGAGCCTCGCGCGGAGCGACTCGGCTTCCCCCTTCGGCCTGTCAGGGCGGGAAAAGTCCTCGAACTCACGAGTCGCCGCGGCGCGGAGGAACTGCCGAACGATCTTCGTGCGCTGCGTGTCAGGGTCGACGAGTCGCCGGACGCCGTCGATGTGGTTCTCTCGTCGAACATGCTCTCCGTCGGCATCGACATCCCGAGGCTCGCGTTGATGCTCATGGTGGGCCAGCCGAAGACCACAGCCGAGTACATCCAGGCCACCAGCCGGGTCGGACGTGGCGATATCAACGGGGTAGTCGTCACGCTCTTCAGGTCGAGTCGAGCCCGGGACCGGTCCCACTTCGAGACCTTCCGCGGCTACCACGAGGCGCTGTACCGCAGCGTGGAGCCCACGAGTGTCACCCCGTGGTCGTTGTCCTCACGCGACAGGTCCCTCGCCGGCGCACTCGTCGCACTGCTGAGGCAGTCGTTCACTCCGCTCGCCCGCAATGACGAGGCGGGTCAACTCGACCTGGACGACGTCAGGCTTCGCAAAGCAGTCGAAGGGATCGTGGACCGGTTCCTGGGCTACGTGCACCGTTCCGATGGGGCGGAAGCGACCGACACGAGGCATGCGGTGTGGAGCCTTCTGAAGGACTGGGATCGTCGGGCGGCACTGGCACGGGACTCGAACGAGCCCCTGAACTACCAGCGGACGAAGAAGGAACAGGCAGCTCTGTTGAAGAGGTTCGGACAGCCCGGAGAAGGATGGCTCGTCGCAGATTCGATGAGATCGGTCGAGCCCAGCGTGGCAGTTGAGGTCCAGGAACCGCAGGAGGAGGTGCTCGATGGAGAAGATCAGGCATGACCTGCGGCTCTCGGAGACGATCTCGCCCTTCGGCGTAGGTGCGATTGTCGACATCCGAGGCGAGTCCCTCATGGCGCCGGACACATCCTGGTGGGACACGAAATTTGCCCCGGAGATCAGCTGTGAGCGCCTTATGGCAAGGCTCGGAGCCGGAAAGCTGAGGCAACCTCCGGCGCATGCGGGCCGTGCCGGCAAGGAAACACCCGCGTTGCCCTACTGGCGCTTTCCGGCATGGAGGTTCTGCGAGCGCTGCGACAAGCTCACGAAGCTGACTGGGAAGAAGAAGGGCAAGTGGAGCAACACCTGCGAGTGCGGCGGCATGCTCGTGCCCATGCGATACATCGCCATCTGCGAGAAGGGCAGCCACGTCCGGGACATTCCCTGGTTCAAGTGGGCGCACCGGGGACCTGCGGCCAGTAAGAACGAAGCAGTTCGCTTCTGTCGTGACTACAAGGCGCTCCGGTTCCACAAGCTGGCCAAGCGCGGTGAAGGCCTCGCGTCACTCGTGGTCAAGTGCTACGGGTGTGGCAATACACGCTCCTTCGCGGAACTGGTGGCCAAGGAGGCCCTGAAGCGAGACGGGATCCGCTGCGAGGGACGTCAGCCCTGGGAGCCGAAGAGTGCGGTCAAGGAGCCCTGTCCCCACGAACTGGTCGCCGTGCAGCGCGGCGCCACGGGCAACTACCTCGCCCAGACCATCTCGGCGCTCGATATACCGGAGGAACGCCCCCCGTCCGTGGACGCGGCCGACAAGATCCGTGGACATGCCTTGTTCGCAAAGGTCGTTGCCGACAACGGCGGACCCCTGGCGGAGACGGGGGCTCAGTGGATTGCCCAAGATCTCGGCGTGACACCGGAGACCGTCCTGGCCGTCGCTGCGGGGGAGGAGAACACCGCCGGAGAGATGTTGCTCGACCTCAAGGACGGTGAGTGGGCGGCGTTCCTGAAGAAAGTTGAGGCAGGACGCGACGGCAGCGGCGGCGACTTCGTCGTCGACGGGCGAACCCTCGAAGGTGTGCCAGGGCCTACGAGTCTGATCAGCATGATCGGCAGAATCGGACAGGTACGTCGGGTGCGGGAAGTCCGTGCTCTGCGAGGATTCCGACGCCATGACGCGGAAGCGGCGTTGATAGGCGTCGACCTTGGGGCGAACCAGAAATACGAGCCCGTCTATCCGGCGATCGAGCTGTTCGGAGAGGGCATCTTTCTACGGTTCGACGAGGCGAAGCTGGCCGCTTGGGAGGCGCAGGCAGGGGTGCAGGCACGTGCCGGCATCCTCATGGCGCGCAGGGCCGACTCTCCGCTGGCCGGTCGCCTCGACGTGCCGGAGCCCAGGTTCCTGGCCCTTCACACGCTGGCGCACCTGCTCATCCGACGATTGGCGTTCGCGAGTGGCTATGCGTCTGCCGCGCTGCAGGAGCGCATCTACGCCAACTCCGACCGTACCGATAAGACTGCGGGGATCCTGATCTACACCGCGGCAGGGGATGCGCAGGGAACGCTGGGCGGGCTCGTCAGACTCGGGGCCCCGGACAAACTGATCCCCCTTCTGGTGGCGGCGCTTGAGGATGCGGACTTCTGTTCCAACGACCCGGTCTGCATCGAGAGTGACCGGCAGGGAGCCTCGCATCTCAACCTTTCGGCCTGCCATGGTTGTTCGCTCGTAAGTGAGACCTCGTGCGAAACGGGGAACCGGCTGCTGGATCGCCAACTGGTCCTCGGCGGAGGCAACGTGACGGGACTGCTGGACGACGTGCTGGCGGAAGTCCGGCGACCCGGGTGACACGTCTCAAGTCTCAAGTGGCCGTTCTGGAACCCGGAGGGGGACGCTTGAGCAGAGGAACGGCCACCGCGGCTGCCAGCATGATGTCGTGGCCTGCTTTGTTGTGTTTAGGGTGCGGCGAGAGAACGCAACGAGGAGGCTTTCATACAGGCAGCGAAGGCGCAGAGGACATTACGAGTGGGAGGATGGAGCATCCTTCTCGTTCTCGCTCTTGCCTTCCTCTGGCACCGTTGGCTCCCACGATGCGAGCCGGTTCAAAGCCTCCTGCGATGGACGTCCGAGACCAAGGGCTGCGCTGATGATGTGCATTCCGAGCCGTGGCGGTACGGCGTTGCCAATCTGTTGTGAGACGTCCTTGCCGCTCCACGGGTAAGCCGCGGGAAACGTCTGGAGGCGGCCTGCCTCGGAGAATGAGAAACGATCGGTGCCGGTGGGCCCTATCACGCGGTTTCGCGAGATCTTGCCCGTGACGGTGGCCGAAGGTTGGTCGGACCGACGCTCACCACGTGCTTTGGGGTCGCCGCCCGTCCCGTAGTTGGAGATTACGGTGAATGGGGCCGGACGTTCCGGCAGTGCCTGAGCCATGCTCACCCATTTCTCCGGCACAGCGTCGGCGAAGGCGAAACCCTCGTTCTCCACCTGCCTACTTCCGCGGTAGCGCTGGTGTGTGGGGGTGGGCAGCTTGAGGGGCTGGGGACTGTGCAGACGGTCATCATCATTGCGACGGCGCGCGATCAGCACGGCGCGTCGACGGGTCTGTGGGACTCCAAATTCTTCGGTGTGAAGGACACCGAAGTCGGTTTCGTATTCGTCGCTAAGTGCTTTTGCGTACGCCTCCCACACCGGGAGCACCGCAGGGACCTGTTCCAGCACAATGGCGTGGTATGGATCGAGGTCAGGATTGTCGAGGGCCTCAAGAGCCCAGTGGAGAGGCTGCAACACCAACCCGGTGCGCTCGTCCTCCAATTCGGCCAGTTCCGCCTCAATATTGGACCATTTGTCCCGGTCGACGAGACGCTGCACGAACTTCAACACGGTGTCCAGGGCTCGCCGTCCTGCGCCGTTGCCCGCGACGGTGAACGTCTGGCACGGCGGTCCTCCTGCCAGGACGTTGGCCTCCTGGAAGGCGAGGTCGGTCGGCTTGCACTTGCGGACATCCTCATGAACGGTGCGCAGGCCCGCCTTTGTTCGGGTGGCGTACGCGCCCGCGTCCCATTCGACTCCGACGCTCGGCACCCCCAGTGCCTCTGCTGCGATGTCCAGTCCGCCAGGACCGGCAAACAAGTCCACCATGCGGAAAAGTGCAGGCTGAGGAGATTGAGGCTGTACGGGGGTCATGGCATCGAAGTGTAGCCGGCGGCACGCGGTGCTCTTGTCCATACCGCAGATGCGGGCGCAGCCGTCCTATGCGTGCGGTCAGCTTCGAAGCGCCTCGGCGAGCGCTCTGCCCAGCGCCTCACCGACCGGTGGCGGTGACGCGTGGCCGATCTGGCGGTACCGCGCCGTTTTCTTGCCCGCAAAGATCCAGTCTTGTGGAAAGGACTGAAGTCTGGCTGTCTGCTCCACGGTCAGCTTCTTGAGCGGAGAGCCCGACGTGTCCGATTCCTGGATGCCGTCCGACCCCGGCACCTCGTCGCTCAACGCGGCACCGTTGATGCCCATCTGTGCCCAGGCCCTCTTGGTGCCCGTCAGTCCGAGGTCGGCGCCCCCGCGGTTGTCGGATCCGCCCACGAGAGTTGGAGCCACGCGATTGGCCCGTGCCGCCCATTCGTCGGCACCGGTCCAGCCGCGTGCCGACATCGATGGAAGTAGAGCCTCGCCTACAGTCACGGGCCGGGACACTGTGGGGGCGGGGGACTCGAACCGATCGAAGTATCGATCCTTCAAAGCGACCAGCACACCCTGTTTGCGGTCCTGTGGTACGCCGAAATCGGCGGCATTGAGGACGAACCAGTGAAACCCATATTCGAGGCAGGCGACTTGACTCTGCAGGTAGTCCCGGACCTCCCCGAACTCAGGGCTGGCTACGAGCTCCGGAACGTTTTCGATTAGTAGGGCCTTCGGCTGGATAGTATGAGCCAACCGGACCGTCGCCTTCATCAAGCGCAGTTCAAGGCCCGTTTCCACACGCTTTGTCGTCGCCGACGATTTCACGCGCGGCAGACCTGCGGAGAGCAGGTCGACACCGTAGACCTGCCGATGCTTGAGGGGATCGAAGTCCACGAGGTCCATCTCGAGGATGTTCCACGACGGTCGGTTGCGCCGCAGCGTCTCACAGGCGATCGGCTTGTTGTCCAGGAGGAGCACTGGATCGAAGCCGGCGCGTTCCAGGCCCAGTGCAAGTCCCCCTGCACCCGAGCACACGTCGACCGATACCAGTTTCCCCATGGAGGTCTCCCCGCCCTAGTGGATCAACGAATATGCCACGACGATAGGCTCGATCGCTGGCATTGTCGATGGCGACCGCCAGGGCCGGATTTCATGGCCGGTTCTGTTTCACGGGCTTGTGTCTGAGGATGGCGGCCTTGACATCCTCGGCCACCCTGTCCGGTACTTCGTGCTCCCAATAACGGAGAACCGTCCATCCTTCTGCCCGCAAGTGCTCGGTGGTCTCTTGGTCGCGCGTCATGTTCTTGCCCAGCTTGGTGCGCCACCACTCCGCGTTTGCCTTCGGTTGCGTGGCGTGCTCGGGGCAGCCGTGCCAGAAGCAACCGTCCAGGAAGATCGCGACCTTGGCCTTGGGAAAGACGATGTCGATCGTGCGACGAGGCATGCCAGGCACAGGCACGTTTACTCGGTAACGCAACCCCGCGGCGTGCAGGATCTTCCGGACCGCCACCTCGGGAGTCGTGTCGCGGGAGTTCTGGCGGCTCATGCGGGCGGAGACACCGGGAGAGGATGGGACAGCACCTACCACATGAGCATTCTGCCGGCGGAAGATAGGCGTTGGGGCAGTGGTTGTGCATCCTCGTCTCCGCCGGCTGGGCGGCCTGCTGTGTGGAGCCACAGAATCCTGGCGAGTGGAGGTTCCCGTGTGACTGTCGGGGCCTGGCCCCCTGGACGGAGTTCACCCGCACTGCTGAGGCCGCCCGCTTCTTCGCAGTGTCGTGCCTCCGCAGCCCGCGTCAAGGGCGCTTCACTCCGCTGCGCTGCGTTCCGCGTCGGCTGCGCCGATGGCCCTTCGGGTCACCCTTGACCCGGCCCGCTCCAGCACGGGGGAGAAGCGAGCGGGTGGCCCGGGGAGGCGGGTGGCCCCAGGTTGGTGGCGGTGAGGTCGGCTGGGTAGCGGGGCGGGGTGGGGGCGCGTTCGCGTCTCGTGGCACGCCGGGTGGGTTTAGCGGCGTCCGGCCGGTGGGTGGGCGCCGGCGCGGGATGGCGGCGTGCCGGGTGGGGTGGCGGCTTTCCGTTGAGGGTGGGCGGTGGTGCCTCTCGATGGTCCGGCGGGGTCTGTCCGGTCTTCTGTTTGGGGGTGGTTCACTCTTTCGAGTATTGGATTGACCTGGCGTTATTACTCTCCGTAAGTGATAATTGGTGGGGTCGGCCGGCTCGGGATCGTCGCGAGTTCGGTGTGCTGGTGGTGGTTTGCGAGGGGGTGGGTGGGCGTGTCCGTGGCCGGGGGTGTTTCCGAGCTGGCGAGTGCTGGGGGTGCGTCGTCATCCGCCTTGGGGCTGGGGGGTCTGGAGGACGCCGCGTCAGCTGAGGGTGTGGTGTTGGCCGGTTCGTTGGATGAGTGGGTGGCGGGGGTGCGGGAGCGGGGACCCGGGGCGGAGAGTGCGGGGCTGCTCGATGGGCTTGATGTGGCGCAGTTGTCGGCCCGGGGGCGGATTAATGCCCTGGTGGTGTTGGAGCAGCATCTGTCCTGGCTGCAGGCCAAGCAGGTTGAGGTGCTGGCCGCGGTCGCCGCGTACACCGATACCCCTGAGGAGATGATTCTGGCGGCGGGTGGCAGCCTGAGCGATGTCTTCGCCGCCGGATGGGATACGGCCGTGGAGGAGGTTGCCTGCGCGCTGCGGCTGGCCAACGTCACTGCCGCGCAGCGGTTGCAGGCGGCCACCTTGCTGGCCGAGCGGCACGAGACGACCACCAAGCTGCTTGCCGCCGGGCAGATCACCTATATCCAGGCGCAGACGCTCGCCGAGCAGTTGCGTGTCGTCGATGACAGTGCTGCCGCGCAGGTTGAGCAGGTCATGGCCGTGAAGATGCCCAGCCAGGCGGCCGGGCAGACCCGGGCCGCGCTGCGGCAGGAAGTCCAGAAGGCCGATCCCGAGGGGGCCGAGCGGCGGCATCAGCAGCGGGTGCGGGAACGCAGGGTGGTCAGCAATCCCGATGATGACGGCATGGCGCTGTTCGGGGCCGTGCTGCCTGCCGAACAGGCCGCGCTCATGGAGGTGGCCGTCGACCGCCGGGCCCAGGGCTATGCCGATGACGGGCGCAGCCTGGAGCAGAAGCGGGTTGATGCGCTCTTCGATCTTGTGGTCAATCAGCCCGGGGTGGTGGGTGGTTCAGGTGTGAGTGGGGGGAGTGGGGCGGGGCGGTCGAGTGGTGTTGTGGTGCAGCTGACCGTGCCGTTCGACATTCTCGTCGGGGAGGAGGATGGGCCTGGTGAGCTGAAGGGGTACGGGCCCATCACCGCCTCGCAGGCCCGGGCGCTTGCCTTTGCGCCGGGTACCGTCTGGCGGCGGTTGCTCACCGCGCCCGAGAGCGGGCTGCTCATCAAGACCGACCCCACCACCTATCGGCCGACCGCCGAGACCGAGCGGCATGTGGTTGCTCGGGATCAGTACTGCGCCTTTCCCAGCTGTCGGATGCCTGCCCATCGTTGCGATCTTGACCATGTGCGGCCGTTCAATCATCGGGATCCGGAGAGGGGCGGGCCGACCGTTCCCGACAATCTGCAGCCGCTGTGCCGACGGCATCATCGGCTCAAGACCCACCATCCCGGCTGGAAGGTCACCCGGGATGCGCACACCGGCACCAGCACCTGGACCGCGCCGACCGGGCATACGTACACCAACAACCCGCCCGTCTACCGGGAGTGAGCCAGCTCAGTTGCTTGTTGCCCAGCGCCTGTGCAGTCGAGCCGAGCGGCGAACCGCCGCCTCGGCTGACAGGCATGGGCGGGTGCCAGCAGGCTGGGGGGTGGGGGCCAAGGGGCCGGCTGCTGCAGCCGCTCCGTCAGGCCTGCAGCTCCGCCCCGTGGCAGTCGCCGTACTGCTGTCCCGAACCGCACCAGCAAACCGCCCCCCGCTGCGGCGGCCAAGCCACAGCCCGCCCCCGCGCCGCCAGCGTCGTCGCGTACTGCGGTAGCAACGCCGCGTCCTCCGGAGACGCGCCCTCCGAAGCCGCGAAGGCCTCGTACGACGGGACCGTGCCCGTCACGATGCCCAGGTTCGGGGTGCCCGAAGCCGACAGTTCCCGCAGTGACGCCTCTATCGTCGCCAGGTGTTCCCCATGCGTGGGGTACTCCACCGCCAGCGACGGATACGCGGCCACCAGTTCCGTCAGCTCGTCAGCCGTCCAGTGCAGCACCGCCACCGGGAACGGACGGGACAGTGCCTCCCGATACGCGCCCAGTTCCGCTCGGAGGCGGTCGATCTCAGCCTCCAGTTCCGCCGGGTTTTCCGAGCCCAGGGACCAGACGCGCTTGGGGTCGTGGAGTTCGTCCAGGGAGACCGGCATGGAGTGGAGCGTGTCCGCCAGGGCGTCCCACTCGTCGTGGGCCACGCCCAGCATCCGCCGGACCCTGTGGCGGCCGAACAGCAGGGGATGGGTGGAGTACGGCGGCTCCGGTACGTCCGTCAGGAGCAGGCGGGCTCCCTCCGTGAAGGTGTCGTGCGCCGCGTCCAGCTCGTCGTGGGACTCCAGGGCCTCCGCGACGATCACCCAGGGGGCCGGGTCCCTCGGGGCCGCTGCCCGGACGCCGTCGATGATCGCCCTCGCCTCTGCCTCGTGGCCGTACTCCCAGAGGTTCGACGCCTTGAGGGCCCGTACCAGGTACGGGTTGTCCAAGGTGACGGAGGACGACAGCAGGCGGTCGTAGAGCGCTGTCGCGGCGGGGCGGTCGCCGGCCAGTTCCAGGTGGGCCGCGGCCTGGACGAGCAGGGCCTCGGCGTCCTCGGGGTAGAGGCCGGCGGTTCGCTCCAGGCGTGCCGCTTCGGCGGGGTGGTCGACGTTTTCGGCAGGCGTGTCGGGGCGCATGGGGGACACCGTACTGCCCATGGCTGACGGAGGAGAGAACGGAGGGGAGAAGAGGGTGCAGATATTGCCTGGTCGAGGACGTCGCCGAGGTGAGCGGTTGGGGGGTGGGGGGCCGGGGTGGGGCCGGGGTCGGGTCGCCGTTGTCGTCGCTGCTTTTACGCCTTCGCCAGGCACAGCAGTGTCAGGAACGGGACCAGGAACAGTGGTGCCGTCGTCAGCCATCTGCGGGGGCCGTCGTCCTCGCGGCCGCGTGGGGTCAGGACGTTCACCGCCGTCAGGGCCATCAGCAGCAGCGCCCCGGTCACCGCCAGCAGGAACATCATCACCGGCGCGTGATCGAGCGTGTGGTAGTCGCAGTTCGAGAGGGCCGGGTCGGGCGCGAAGGCGTCGCAGGGCGAGGGCAGGTAGTCCGTCAGCAGCCAGTACGTCAGGTAGAGCGGGATGATCGCGGGCACCCCGATGGCCAGGTTCGCCAGCGCGGGCGCCACCAGGCCGCGCCGGCGCCCGCGCTCATCCGTTCCTGTCTCCGCTTCCGCTTCCGCTTCCGCTTCCGCTTCCGCTTCTGCTTCTGCTTCTGCTTCCGCTTCCTTCGCGTCCGCCACTTCTCCTGCGGCTGAGTCCGTCATGTGACACGCGACGGTCCTGGAGCGCTTCCGGTTGCGTCAGCCGGTCCCGTCAGATCACCACCCCGTCGATCTGCAGCGTCTGCACCGCCTTCGCCGCGAACGGCACCGCCACCGACTTTCCGCTCAGGAACGTGTTCGAGTACGACCGGTATTGGTCGCCGCCCGTCGTCACCGTGTTCCAGCGGGGGACCAGGCCGCCCGAGCCGCCGGAGACCGTTGTGAAACGAGACAGGTCGAAGGTCAAGGTCTGGGCAGAGGCCGAGGTGTTGACCGCGACTATCACCAAGCGGCGCGCCGACGCGTCGTACGCCGCTGCCGCGTAGCTCACGCCCGTGTCCAGGATGCGCATGCCCGGGCGGATATGGCGGCTGAACTGCGCCATCACGTAGTACTTGGTCTGGACGGTGGTCGGCTGGAGGGTGTTCGCGTCGTACGCGATCATCGCCCAGCCCGTCGTCGGGTCCATGACCTGCCAGTAGCACCAGGCCGTGGGGTGCAGCCAGCGGAAGTCGTAGCAGAGGTTGGAGGCCATGGTGAGGCCCGTGCCGTCGCCGTCGCCCGTCTCCGAGTTCCACAGCTTCTTGCCGGATGTGGTGACCACGTCCGTGTAGAGGAGGTCCCGGCGGCCGCCCGAACCCTGGTAGCCGTGCACGTTGACCTGGCTGACCAGGGCCTTGGTGGAGGAGTTGAAGGAGGACCACGTCGAGCGGGCCGTGTCGTAGTTCGTCTCGTCGGAGGCGGAGATGCGGATGCCTGTCAGGCCGCGCTTGTCCAACTCGCTGCGCATGTACGGGAGTACGGCCGCCTGGACCGCCGGGTCCATGTGGCAGCCCTCCTGGGTGCCGGTGGCGGTCCACCAGGTGGAGGC
Organism: Streptomyces bicolor; assembly: GCF_000719285.1. GTDB lineage: Bacteria > Actinomycetota > Actinomycetes > Streptomycetales > Streptomycetaceae > Streptomyces > Streptomyces bicolor. Next base: position 184,902 of record NZ_JOFS01000002.1, read on the forward strand.
CGGCTCGTTGAAGGGGTCGACCGTCGCGAAGTTCACGCCCCAGTTGTTCCTGGCGTACAGGGCCGTGGCCGCCAGATGGGAGGCGTGCTGGCGGTAGTTCCAGGTCTGGAGGTTGTTGCCGCCGTCCGCCGCGCCCGAGGGGTTGTGGTTGTTGCACATCCACCACATGGGGGAGTTGGCGAAGAGTTCGGTGATCGCGCCGCGCTGTGTCGCCTTCTGCAGCATCGCGCGCTGGTTCGCGTCCGCCGTCCACTTCCAGGCCGAGGAGGTGGGGTCCTCGTTGTTCCAGTCCTGCCAGAAGCCCTCGATCTGTTTGAAGGCGGGGATGTTCGCCGACTCGACCATCGACTCGCCGTTCACGCTGTTCCAGCTGCACGCGCCGAGGTTGTAGCGGGCGATGTTGAGGCCGAGGCCGGGCAGTGTCGTGCCGTTGTAGGTCACCGGGTTGGTGGTGAAGAAGAGGTCGGCGAAGTCGTTCCGGTTGCCGAAGACGTTGGCCCACCAGGCCAGGGAGGTGCCCCAGCCCTCCCAGGTGCCGTACGACGTGCCGGGGTTGACGGCGATGGTCGCGTCCGCGTGTGCGGTGCCCGTCGCCAGGGCGCTGCCGAGGAATGCGCCGCCTGTCGCCGCCAGCAGAGTTCTGCGTCGGATCATGACTTCTCCGATTCGTTCAGCGCAGCCGATGAAGTGCCTGCTCCAACCAGTTCGTGAGGCGGAGCCCGAAGAGGAGGGCGGTCGTCGTCGAACCGGCGTCGTGGCCTGTCCCGTTCATGCCGACAGGAAGCATCGGGTGTGGCGTATGAGGTTGTCGAGGGTTCCGACAGCCCTTTCTCAAAGCTGTGGAGGAAGTGTTCGGGGTGCCGGACGGAGACGGTTCTGACGGACCGGGCGCGCATGGGTCTGGAGACCTCGCGGGCCTGCCCCTATCGTGCGGGCGGCCCCGGTTTCAGGAGGCTTGCGGATGGTGCGGGTTCGCGTCGTGCAGCACAGCGGGCTTCGGCGGCGTGCCCTGCGGCGGCGGGTGCTGTGGGGTGGCGGGGAGGTGCTCGTCACCGTCGGGGTGGTGCTTCTGCTGCTGGTCGTTCATCAGGTGTGGTGGACCAACCGGGAGGCCAGGGAGGGCGCCGAGCGGGAGGTCCGGGCGCTGGAGCGGACTTGGGACGAGGGAGGCGGTGACTCCCGTACGGCCGTACCGGCGGCGTCGGCGGCCGCGCCCGAGTCCGGGAACGAGCTCCCGCCCGCGTCCACCGGCTCGCCCGAGCGGTCCGCCGGCTCCCGGCAGTCCGCGGCCGCCCCCGCCGCCGACTGGTCCCAGGCCTACGCCATCCTCACCATCCCCCGACTCCACCTCCGCGTCCCCGTCGCCGAGGGCGTCAGCAAGAGCGGTGTGCTCAACAAGGGCTACGCCGGCCACTACCCCGGCACCCAACAGCCGGGCCAGGCGGGCAACTTCGCCCTCGCCGGGCACCGCAACACCCACGGTGAGCCCTTCCGGTACATCAACCGGCTCGCGCGCGGGGACACCGTCCGGGTCGAGACGCGGAGCGCGACGTACACGTACGCCGTCGACAGGACCCTGGCGCGGACCGCCGCCCACGACGGAAGCGTCATCCGGCCGGTCCCGCGCTCCACGGTCAGGCCGGGCCACGGCTACACCGAACCCGGCTACTACCTCACGCTCACCACCTGCACGCCGGAGTACACGTCGAAGTACCGGCTGGTGGTGTGGGGCAAGCTCGTCTCGATGCGGCCTCGGTAGCTCCGCGCCGCCCCGGTAACATCAGGAACGTCAGGACGAGCGCCGTGCGCGATGAACGAGCCGTACGAGGGGAGGGGCGCCGATGATGCGGAGTCGGGCGAGTCTGCGTCCCACCGCCGTGATGGTGCTGCTCTTCCTCGAGATCGCGCTGCTCGACACCGGCAGCCTCTCGGCGACCGTCGCGCTCGCCGCGACCGCCGCCGCGAGCTCCGCGTTCGCCGTCTGCTCCCTGCTCGCCTCGCGTGCCGCGCCCGCCGTGGCGCCCACCCGGGTGCGTACGGCCATCCGCGACCGGGCCCGCCGTACGGCCTTCCTGCCACAACGCGATCCCGACGCCTCAGGCCGGCCACGGCCCAGGGCACCTGGTCACGCCCTCCTGGCGACCGTCGCGTAGGGCACACACCGACTCGGACACGTCGATTCGGACACGTCGATTCGGACAAACTGACTCGGACCCACCGATTCGGGCACCGACTCGGACCCACCGACTTGGACACGCTGTCATCGGACGCGCTGTCCTCGAAGACGTGTGACCCGCGCGGGTCGTCATGCCGCATGCCGGAATTTCCCATCCCGGCATTTCCCCATCACTCCGGCACGACGAGACCCTCGGAGGGCTCACCCATGTCCGTTTTCGCCGACCTTGTTCAGCGGCTGGCCGATCTGCTCGCCCCGCTGTTCGGCGCCTCCGCGGCCGCCGCCGCGATCGTCCTGTTCACCGCGTTCGTACGGCTGCTCGTGCATCCGCTGTCCCGGGCCGCGGCGCGCGGGCAGAAGGCGCGGGCCGAGCTGCAGCCGAAGATCGCCGAGCTGCGCAAGAAGCACGGCAGGAATCCCGAGAAGCTCCAGCGGGCCGTCATGGAGCTGCACGCCGAGGAGAAGGTGTCGCCGCTGTCCGGGTGCCTGCCCAGCCTGTTCCAGCTGCCCGCTTTCTTCCTCCTCTACCACCTGTTCTCGAACACGACGATCGGCGGGCAGGCCAACGAACTGCTCACGCACCAGTTGCTCGCCGCTCCCCTCGGGGACCGGTGGGCGGACGCGCTCGGTGACGGTGGGGTATTCGGTGGTGCGGGGCTCGTGTACGTCGCGCTGTTCGTGGTCGTCGCCTGCGTCGCCGCGTTCAACTACCGCCGTACGAAGCTGATGATGGCGGCGAATCCGGCGGTGCCGGTGAGCGACGGGGAGTCGGTGCCGGGGATGGGGGCCATGACCAAGGTCATGCCGTTCATGTCCTTCTTCACGCTCTTCACGGTGGCGGTGGTGCCGCTGGCCGCCGCCTTGTACGTGGTGACCAGCACGACGTGGAGCGCGGTGGAGCGGGCTGTGCTCTATCGCTGAGGGCTGTGTTCCGGCGTCGAGCGGCAGGTGTGCGGTCGCGGCCTACGGTCCAGTACGTGAACCGGGTATTGCGGACTGGCCGTGGACCTTGGAGGATCGACCAGTCCTCCGATGGCTGCACACATCGGCGGGCGCCCCGCGATCGAGGGAGATTGTGATCATGAAGCTGCTGCGAGTCGGTACGGCGGGAGCGGAGACGCCTGCGCTGCTCGACGCCGAGAGGGTTTTGCGGGACCTCTCCGGTGTGGTGCCGGACATCGATGGAGCGATGCTCGCCGACGGCGCGGCGCTGGGGCGGATTCGTGCCGCCGCGGACGCCGGTGAGCTGCCCGCGCTGGACGCGACCGGGCTGCGGATCGGGCCGCCCCTCGCGCGCATCGGCAAGATCGTGTGCATCGGGCTGAACTACCACGACCACGCCCGCGAGACCGGCGCCGAGCCGCCCGCCGAGCCGGTCATCTTCTTCAAGGCCGCGGACACGGTCGTCGGGCCGAACGACACGGTGCTCGTTCCTCGTGGGTCGGTGAAGACCGACTGGGAGGTGGAGCTCGCCGTCGTCATCGGGCGTACGGCCCGTTATGTGGAGTCCGCCGAGGAAGCGCTCGCGCATGTCGCCGGGTACGCGGTGGCGCACGACGTGTCCGAGCGGGAGTTCCAGATCGAGCGGGGCGGGACCTGGGACAAGGGCAAGAACTGCGAGACGTTCAACCCGCTGGGGCCGTGGCTGGTGACGGCGGACGAGGTTCCGGATCCGCAGAACCTCGCGCTGAAGCTGTGGGTCAACGGTGAGCTGAAGCAGGACGGGACGACCGCGGAGCAGATCTTTCCGGTGGGGGAGGTCGTGCGGTACGTCAGCCAGTTCATGACGCTGTATCCCGGTGACGTCATCAACACGGGTACGCCGGCGGGGGTTGCGTTGGGGCAGCCTGAGCCGAAGCCGTTCCTGCGGGCCGGGGATGTGGTTGAGCTGGAGATCGAGGGGCTGGGTCGTCAGCGGCAGGAGTTCAAAGACGCCTAAGGGGTGGGGGCTGCGCGCAGTACGGCGGGTGCGAGTCCGTCGTGGCTTGTCGCGCAGTTCCCCGCGCTCCTTGTCGGCGTTGCCCTACTGCTTCTCCAAGAAGCGCTCCAGCGCCTCCACCACGAACCTGTGGTCCTCCAGCTGCGGCAGCCCGCTCACCGTCACCGACCCGATGACTCCGACCCCCTCCACATTGATCGGGAACGAGCCCCCATGGGCCGCGTATGTGTCCGGGTCCAGGCGGGAGGACTCCTCGAACGTCGTGCCCTTGGCCCGGAAGCGGGCGCCGACGACGTACGAGGAGGTGGCGTAGCGCTCCACCACCCGGCGCTTGCGCTCGATCCAGGCGTCGTTGTCGGGGGTGGAGCCGGGGAGGGCGGCGTGGAAGAGCTGCTGGCCGGCGCGGCGGATGTCGATGGCGACCGGGGCCTGGCGTTCGCGGGCCATCTCGACCAGCAGGGAGCCGAGGGCCCAGGCGTCGTCTTGGGTGAACTGGCGGAAGACCAGTCGGCGTTCCTGGGCCTCCAGCTCCTCCAAGGGCGGGGTGAGCTCCGGGTGGAACTTCGGGGTGATCTCCGGGTTGTGAGTCTTGTGCGTCATCACAGCTTCACCGCCGATCCGTCATGTGCCGAACGGCGCGCCGCCTCCAGTACGTCGAGGGCGGCGGCGGCCTCCAGGGCCGTCACCGGGTTGGGGCCGCCGTCCAGCAGTGCCTTTGCCACGGCCGCATAGTAGGCGGGGTAGTCGCCGGGGAGGGTCGGTTCGGCGCGGCCGCCGCCCGTCAGGGGGGACTCGCCGGAGCCCACTCGGCCCCACAGCGACTCGGGTTCCGTGCCCCAGTCGGCCGCCGTGCCCGGGCGCTGCCCCTCCCGCAGCGCCGCCTCCTGCGGGTCCAGGCCGTACTTGACGTAGCCCGCCTTCGAGCCCAGCACCCGGAAGCGGGGGCCGAGTTGGGCGGTCGTAGCGGAGACGTAGAGGTGGGAGCGGACGCCGCTCGCGTGTGTGAGGGCGATGAACGTGTCGTCGTCCGTCTCGGCGCCGGGGCGGCGGATGTCGGCCTCGGCGTACACCTGCGTCACGGGGCCGAAGAGGACCAGTGCCTGGTCGACGACATGGCTGCCGAGGTCGTACAGCAGACCTCCGATCTCTTCCGGGGCGCCGGATTCCCGCCAGCCGCCCTTGAGTTGCGGCCGCCAGCGTTCGAAGCGGGACTCGAAGCGCCATACGTCGCCCAGCTCGTCCTCGGCCAGGAGCCGGCGGAGCGTCAGGAAATCGTTGTCCCAGCGGCGGTTCTGGAAGACGGAGAGGAGCAGGCCGCGCTCCTCGGCCAGCGCCGCCAGCTCGCGCGCCTCGGCCGCCGTGCCGGCGATCGGCTTGTCCACGACTACCGGCAGGCCCGCCTTCAGGGCGGCGGTCGCGAGCGGGACATGCGTCTTGTTCGGGGAGGCGATGACGACCAGGTCGAGGTCGGCGGCGCGGGCGAGGAGGTCCTCGGGGGTGGCGGCGAGGTGTGCGTCCGGGTGCTCGGCGCGGGCCTGCCTCTGCCGTTCGAGGTTCGACGTGACCACCGTGTCCAGGGTGAGCCCCTCGGTGGTGGCGATCAGCGGGGCGTGGAAGACGGAGCCTGCGAGGCCGTAGCCGATCAGGCCGACGCGGAGGGGAGTAGCAGTCATGCGTCCCACTTTCGCAACGCTGTTGCCAAAGTGCAAGCGCGGGGGAGAATGGCCGTGTGGATGGTGTGGGTGGTGGCTTGAACAGGGCGAAGGGCCGGGGCGGCGGTGGGGTGGCGGGTGCCGTCGCCGGTGGCGCCGACGGCAGCGTCGGCGGCGGTGCTGGTGGTGGTGTCGCGGGCGGTGCCGGTGGTGGGGTGAATCTGGGGGCCCTGCGCAGTCACAACACCGCGCTCGTGCTCGACCTGCTGCGCACGGCCGGCCCTGAGGGCATCAGTCGGCTCGAACTCGCCGAGCGCACCGGTCTCACCCCGCAGGCGGTCAGCAAGATCACCGCGCGGCTGCGGGAGAACGGGCTGGCGGCGGAGGCGGGGCGGCGGGCGTCGACCGGGGGCAAGCCGCGTACGGTGCTGCGGCTGGTGCCGGAGGCCGGGTATGCGGTGGGGGTGCATCTGGACCGGGACGAGCTGACGGCCGTGCTCTGCGATCTGACCGGTGCCGTGGTGGCCCGGCGCAGGACGCCGCTGGATCTCGGGGCCGGTGCGGAGACGGTCGTCGAGCGGGCCGTGCGCGAGGTGGGGGAACTGGTGGTCGAGGGCGATCGAGGCGGCCGGGGGGATCGGGATGGTCAGGGCGTCGGGGGTGGTCAGGGTGGTCGAGGTGGCCCGGGTGGTCGACCCGGGGCCGTGCTCGGTGTCGGCGTCGCGCTGCCCGGGCCGCTCGACCATCGGCGCGGTGTGCTGCACCGGGTCACCGGGTTCCCGGAGTGGAACGGTTTTCCGCTGCGGGACGTGCTCGCGCGGCGGCTCTCGCTGCCGGTCGTCGTCGACAAGGACACCAACGCCGCCGCCCTCGGACTCGCGGTCGGGGGAGCGGCCGCGCCCGTCTCGTCGTTCGCGTATCTGCACTTCGGGGCGGGACTCGGCGGGGGGCTCGTGATCGGGGGAGCGGTGCACCGGGGGACCCGTACGGGGGCGGGGGAGTTCGGGCACCAGGTCGTCCAGCTGGACGGTCCGCCCTGCGGATGCGGCAACCGTGGCTGTGTCGAGGCGCTGTGCCTGGCCGCGGTGGCGCGGGGCGACCTGGCGGAGGCGGCCCGGGTGCTCGGCACCGCGGCCGGCAACCTGGTCGCGCTGCTCGACGTCGACCTGGTCCTGCTGGGTGGCCGTACGGTCGCCGCCGCCCCGGAGACCTTCGTACGCGGGGTCGCCGCCGTCCTCGACGAACGCGCCCGGCGCGCGGGCGGGGACGCGGTGCCGGTGCGGGTTGCCTCCGGCGGGGGGCCGGGGGAGCGCGGCGAGCAGGGGGAGCACGGGGTTGCCGAAGGAGCGGCCCAGCTGCTGCTGGCGCCGCTGTTCGGGCGGGCCGACGCGTGAGATTCGGGCCGACGCGGGGAGGGCGGGCCGGGCGCGTGAGAGTGGTCCGGGTGGGCTGACCGGCGTCCGCTGATCGAGGGGACTTGCGTCGCCGTACGGAATGGCGTCCTCCGGAAGCCGTACCGACCCGGCATGGTCATGTGATTATGCGACTGCACTCATCTGCCGCCCTCTGCCTCGCAGCAGCCGCCCTCCTCGCCGCAGCGCCCCCGGTGCGTGCGGAACCCCCGGCGGAGCTGCCCAGCTGCGCCACCGGCGACCGGGACTTCCCCCTCGCCACCCGCCTCCACGGCGGCCCCGGCTCCTACGTGGCCGGCGGCGGATTCGGCACCTGGTACCTGGAGCTCACCAACACCACCGGGCGGACCTGTACCGGCATCCACCCCGTGGTCGTCCTTGTCGACGGCAAACGCGCCCTCAAGCCGTCCCAGCCCCGCCTGGAGTTCTACGGCGCCCGGAACGACACCCGCCCCCACCCGGTCCGCTTCGAGACCACCGACCAGCACGAACTCGTCGGCGCCTTCGACGGCTTCCCCGGCTTCACGGTCGGCCCTCGCGGGACCGTCACCGTCAAGGTCCGGCTCGCCATCACCTCGGACGCCGTACCGAACGAGGTCATCGCCAACGCGGCCGTCGTCCAGCGCCACGAAGGCGACGGCGACTGGGTCGGCCAGTCCAACGACTACCGCTTCACCATCGACGCCGACCCGACCGACGCGGCGACCGAGCCCTCCGGCACGGCAGCCCCGAGCGCCCCCGCCGACCAGAACGCCACGGCCGACCCGAACGCCTCGCCCGGCACCGACACCGCCCGCAACCACCTCACCTTCGCCGACGAACTCGCCCGCACGGGTCTCACCTCAACTCCCGGAGCCGCCCTCGCCGCCACCATCTCCCTCGTCCTGATCGGCGCGGGGTTCCTCCTGGCCCGGAGGCGCCGCTGAGAGGCGCCGCACACCGCCCGGGAGGCGCCACCCCAGCCCACCGCCCCGTCTGCGACGATCCCTGCGTGGACTACCCGAACGACCAGGCCCCCGGCGACCCCGTGCGCCACGGCATCCCCGAGCACGGCCGTATCCCCAAGTACTACGCGGTGAAGGCCCGGCTCGACGGCCTCATCGGTGAACTCGGCGAGGGAGACGCGCTTCCGACCGAACGCGATCTCTCCGAGCAGTACGAGGTCGCTCGCGAGACCGTCCGGCAGGCGATCCGCGAGCTGGTGCTGGAGGGCAAGCTGCGGCGGCAGGGGCGGGGCACGGTCGTCGCCGGGCCGAAGCTCGAACAGCCTCTCTCCCTCGCCAGCTACACCGAGGGCGTACGCCGCCAGGGGCGCACCCCCGGCCGTAGCCTCGTCACCCTCGACCGCTTCCCCTGCCCCGCGTCCCTCGCCGCCGAGACCGGCCTCGAACGCGGCGAACCCGTCTGGCACCTGGAGCGCGTACTGCTCGCCGACGACGAGCGGGTCGGCCTGGAGAGCACCTACGTCGCCGTGGCCCGGGTCCCGCGGCTCGACGCCGACTTCGACCCCGACTCCTCCTTCTACGCCTTCCTCCACGGCCAGGGCATCACCTTCGGTGACGCCGACGAGCGCATCGAGACGGTGCTGGCCACCCCGCGCGAGGCGCTCCTCATCGGAACCCCGCCAGCCCTCCCGATGCTGTTGATCCACCGGGTGTCGCGGGACTCGGAGGGACGGCCGCTGGAGCGGGTGCGGTCGCTCTACCGCGGCGACCGGTTCTCCTTCACCACGCATCTGCGCGGCTGAGGCCCTCGCACCTCCGCGGCTGAGCTCCAGCATCTGCAAGCGGCTCAGCTGAAAGTCCCGATATGCACCCATTCCGCACCCTCACTCGCGTCACGAAGGGATAACGGGTCTAGCCCAAACGTGATGGCCGGTTCACGCTCTCGTTGTCAGCCGGACCCTTCCGGTTCCCCGATCCCGAGGAGCGTGGCCGTCGTGAGAGTGATAGTCGTCGGAGCCGGCGTGGTGGGCACCATGCACGCCTGGCAGGCAGTGGAACGCGGCCACGAGGTCGTCCAGATCGAGCGCGAGGCGGAGGCTCGCGGCGCCTCGCTGCGCAACTTCGGCCAGATCTGGGTGAGTGGCCGGGCAGGTGGTGAGGAACTGCGGACCGCGCTGCGGGCGCGCGAGCTGTGGGAGGAGATCGGCCGCCGCGTGCCCGCGCTGGGCTTCCGGCCGAACGGCTCACTCACCCCCGTGCGCGGCGACCTCGAACTCGCCGTCGCCGAGGCCGCCGTGGCCCGGGAGGACGCCGCAGCCCGCGGCCACAAGCTGCTGACCCGCGACGAGGCCCGCGCCCTGAACCCCGCCCTGCGCGGCGAGTTCACCGCCGCCCTGTACTGCGAGCGCGACGCGGCCGTCGAGCCGCGCACCGCACAGCTCGCCCTGCGCGCCGAGCTGTCGAAGTCGCCCGACTACACCTTCCGGCCCGGCAGGGAGGTCCGCGAGGTCATCGGTCACGGTGCCGTCCGCGACGACCACGGCGATGTGCACAGCGGGGACGTCGTCGTCCTGTGCACGGGCGCCTGGCTCGGCGGCCTGGTCCGTGAGCTGGCCGGGCCCGAACTCCCCGTCCGTCGGGTACGCCTGCAGATGATGCAGACCGACCCGCTCGGCGAACCGCTCACCACATCGGTCGCCGACGCGGACAGCTTCCGCTACTACCCGGCGTACGCCTCCGCCGCACTGGACGAGCTCAACGCCGGTCAGCCGCAGTCCGAGACCGCCGCGGCGCACCGTATGCAACTGCTGATGGTGCAGCGCGCCGACGGCGGCCTGACCATCGGCGACACCCACGAGTACGAGCACCCCTTCGCCTTCGACACCGTCGAGGACCCCTACGACCACCTCACCGAGGTCGTCGAATCCCTCCTCGGCCGCCCGCTGCCGAAGATCCGGCGCCGCTGGGCGGGGGTGTACGCGCAGTGCAGCGATCCGGGACGGGTCGTGCACCGGCAGCAGGTGCGCGACGGGGTGTGGCTGGTGACCGGGCCCGGCGGGCGCGGCATGACCTGCTCGCCCGCGATAGCCGAGACGACCGCGAACGAACTGGGCTGGTGAGGAAATTGACGAGCGATCAGCAGAGCGTGGCGAGCGATCAGCAGCACGATCCGCAGTCGCGGCTGGTCGTGCTCGACATGGCCGGTACGACCGTCGCCGACGGCGGTCTCGTCGAGCGTGCCTTCGCGGCGGCCGCGCGCCACCTCGGCGCCGACCCCGCCCCGATGCTGGACTACGTCCGAGCCACCATGGGCGAGTCCAAGATCTCCGTCTTCCGGCATCTGTTCGGCGAGGAGGCGAGGGCCCAGGAGGCCAACAAGGCCTTCGAGGCGGCGTACGCCGAACTCGTCGACGGCGGCCGGGTCGCGGCCCTGCCCGGCGCGCGCGAGACCATCGAGGAGCTGACGTCCCAGGGCCGTACGGTCGTGTTGACCACCGGCTTCTCCCGCCCCACCCAGGACGCGATCCTGGCCGCACTCGGCTGGCAGGACCTGGTGCCCCTCACCCTGTGCCCCGCCGATGCCGGGGGCCGGGGGCGGCCGTACCCGGACATGGTCCTCACCGCGTTCCTGCGGACGGCGGCGGCCCAGGACGTCCGGCAGATCGCCGTCGTCGGCGACACCTCGTACGACATGCTCAGCGGGGTCCGCTCGGGTGCGGGCTTCGTCGGCGGCGTCCTTACCGGCGCCCACGACGAGGACGCGCTGTGGGCGGCGGGCGCGACCCATGTCCTCGGCTCCGTCGCGGAGTTGCCCGGAGTGCTCGCATGAGTGGCGGCATCCGCTTCGACTCCGTCACCGTCGCCTACGACGGCAACGTCGTCCTCGACGCCCTCGACCTCACCGTCGAACCCGGCGAGGTCATGGCGCTGCTCGGGCCGTCCGGATCCGGCAAGACCACCGCGCTGCGGGCGGTCGCCGGGTTCGTGCGGCCCGCCCCCGGGCGGGTGTACCTCGGCGGGCGGGACGTGACGGACCTGGAACGAGCTGAAGCAGGCGCCCACGACGTGGGAGGAACTGCTGGACGGTTCGTACAGGAACAAGCTCCAGTACTCCACCCCGGGCGTCGCCGGCGACGGAACCGCCGTCCTCATCAAGGCGATGCACGACTTCGGCGGAGAGAAGGCGGCTATGGACTACCTCGGCAGGCTCCAGTCCAACAACGTCGGCCCCTCCGCCTCCACCGGCAAGCTCGCCCCCAAGGTCGACAAGGGCGAACTGCTCGTCGCCAACGGTGATGTCCAGATGAACCACGCCCAGTCCCAGACCATGCCGAACCCCGGCATCTGGTTCCCCGCCCGCGAAGGCGGCAAGCCCACCACCTTCGCCCTGCCCTACGCCGCCGGCCTTCTCACCGGCGCCCCGCACGGCGGGAACGGCAGGAAGCTGCTCGACTTCATGCTGAGCCAGGGCGCCCAGCAGCAGGTCAGCGAGATCGGCGGCGGCTTCAGCGCCCGCCAGGACGTCAAGGCCACCGACGCCAACGCCGTCGCCCTCACGAAGATCATGGAGGGCGTCGAGGTCTTCGAGCCCGACTGGGACGACATCGACGAGAACCTGACGTCGTACGTCGACGCCTGGAAGCCGGCCACCGGCAGCTGACACCCGCGGAACTTCTCCCTCCCTTCCCGCCGGCAACTCCCCCGCTTCGCCACCCCGCAACGCCCCTGGGCAGCACCACCAGGGGCGCTTGCCATGCCCGCGCGCACACTTGTCCCAGGAGGATCACGTGACGTCACCCCTGTCCCGCCGCACCGTCCTCACCACCACCGCGGCGACCGCCGCCACCATGGCGCTGGGCGCCTCCACCGCCCCCGGCGCCCATGCCGTCCCCACCCTCCCGAGCGGCACCAGCAAGGACAAGGTGCTGGTCATCGGCATGGACGGGCTTCGCCACGACCGCATCGACGCGGCGAACGCCCCGCACCTGAAGGCCATGATGAGCGAGGGCACGTACGGCACCTCGCTGCTGTACGCGGGCCCGATGGCCGCCACCTCCTCGGGCCCCGGCTGGTCCACGATCTCCACCGGAGTCTGGCCCGACAAGCACGGCGTCAAGGACAACACCTTCGTCGGCAAGAGGTACGACCGCTACCCCGGCTTCCTCGCCCGCCTCGCCCGGATCCGGCCCGCGCTGGCCACCTACGCGGCCGTCGACTGGAAGCCCCTGGACACCCAGGGCACCGTCACCCCGGGCGCCGATGTGAAGCTCGTCCTCGACGGCGACGCCGACGGCTACACCGGGCACGACGCCACCATCGCCGGCGATGCCGAGACGATCATCCGCGACCAGAACCCGGACGTCCTGTTCGTCTACTTCGGCCAGTCCGACATCGTCGGCCACGACTCCGGCGCCGGGAGCCAGGCCTACCTCGACCAGATCGCCGTCCAGGACGCCTACCTCGGCCGGCTGCGCGCCGCGATCAAGGCCCGGCCCAGCCGTGCCACGGAGCGCTGGACGGTCATCGTCACCACCGACCACGGCCACCTGGACGCGGGCGGCCACGGCGGTTCGGCGATCGAGGAACGGCGCACCTTCGTCCTCGCCACCGGCCCTGGCATCGCCGCGGGCGCGCGCCCCATCGACACCCGCCTCGTCGACGTCGTCCCCACGGTCTTCAAGCAGCTCGGCATCCCCGTCGACCCCGCCTGGGGCCTGGACGGCAAGCCGGTCCAGGAGCGGACCACCGACCCCTTCGACGCGCTCACCCTGTCCGCCCGCACGGACGAGGCGGGCATCCCGTCGACCGTCCTCGGCTACACCCACACCCCGCCCAGCGGCTGGTCCGTCATCAACAACGCCATGGGCGGCGGAGGGATGACCGAGTGGCGCGGCTGGGCCTTCGCCACCGAGTTCTGGTCCCGCACCCAACGCGACCAGTGGCGTGAGCTCAACGTCCGCGCGCGGGGCGTCTTCGCCGTCGCCGACTCCGACGAGTGGGCGGACAGGTCCTTCTCCGGCACCTACGACTCGACCCTGGTCACGCCCGCGTACGACGTCACGGGGAGCGCGAAGGTCCGGCTGGACTTCACGACCCTCTACCGGCAGGAGGGCTCCCAGACCGCCCAGGTCCTCGTGTCCTTCAACGGCAACACCCCCGCCGTCGTCAAGAGCTACACCTCCGACGTCGTCTCGCAGCCCCAGTCGCTGACCGTCGGCGTCCCCTCCGGGGCCACCACCGTTCACTTCCGGTTCCGCTACACCGGGTCCAACAACTGGTTCTGGGTGATCGACGGGGTCAGGATCAGCCACTCCTGACTACCCTGGGGGCGTCGGCACGGCGTGGTTCCGGCGCCCCTCCCGCTCATCCCGTACGCAGGCCAGGAGAGACCCAGCACCATGGCAGACCGCAAGCCCATCGAGTCATGGCTCACCGACATGGACGGTGTGCTCATCCACGAGGGCATCCCGATCCCCGGCGCCGACGCCTTCATCAAGAAGCTGCGCGAGTCCGGCAAGCCCTTCCTCGTCCTCACCAACAACTCGATCTACACCCCGCGCGACCTGCACGCCCGGCTGAACCGCATGGGCCTGGAGGTGCCGATCGAGAACATCTGGACGTCGGCGCTGGCCACCGCGCAGTTCCTGGACGACCAGCGCCCGGGCGGCTCGGCGTACGTCCTCGGCGAGGCGGGCCTGACGACCGCGCTGCACGACATCGGCTACATCCTCACCGACCACGCCCCGGACTACGTCGTTCTCGGTGAGACCCGCACCTACTCCTTCGAGGCCATGACCAAGGCGGTCCGGCTCATCAACGACGGCGCCCGCTTCATCTGCACCAACCCCGACGAGACGGGCCCGTCGGCCGAGGGCCCGCTGCCCGCGACGGGCGCCGTCGCCGCGCTGATCACCAAGGCGACCGGCAAGCAGCCGTACTTCGCGGGCAAGCCGAACCCGCTGATGATGCGGACCGGCCTGAACGCGATCGGCGCCCACTCCGAGACCAGCGCGATGATCGGCGACCGCATGGACACCGACGTGCTGGCCGGCATGGAGGCCGGGATGCAGACGTTCCTGGTGCTCACCGGCCTGACCAGGCCCGAGCAGATCGAGAACTTCCCGTACCGGCCGTCCAGGGTCGTGGACTCGATCGCGGACCTCGTCGACCGGATCTGACTGGACCCGGTCAGATCTGACCGGATTCGAAACCCCGTATGCCCGAAACACGACCCATACGGAGCATTACGGACCGGTTTGAGGTGCAGGGCCGGTGCTCCGGAGGGAATCTCCAGGTATCTGGAGGTTCACGATGGGATCACTGCGAGTCACTCTCTGTGCGATCGCCGCTCTGGGGGCGGTGGCCGTCGCCCCGGCGGCACACGCGGCGGACGGGGGTGTCTCGGTCAGTCCGTCGTCCCCGCACCCCGGCAGCGACATCGCGCTGCGGGTGAGCGGATGCCCGGGGAAGACCGCCACGGCCGTCTCCGCGGCGTTCGTCGCCGACGCCCGCCTCACCGTCGGTGACGACGGCGCGCTCGTCGGCGAGAGCCGCGTCCGCTCCACGCTGACGGCGGGGACCTACGACGTGCGGGTCGCCTGCGGGGGCACGGCCGCCAAGGGCGCCGTCACCGTCGTACGAAAGGGCGCGGAACGGTCCGGACGGCAGGGACCGCAGCCGTCGGCGCCCGCCTCTCCCGTGGCCCCGGTCCGGGCGGGCGGCGGCGGCACCGCACAACTCGCCGTCGTCGACGCCCGCGCGGCCGGCCCCGGCACGGCGCACACCGTGACCGGGCTGGTCCTCGCCGGCGTCGCGGCCACCGCTGTGGCGCTCAGGAGCGCGCGCCGGAGCCGACAGCAGCGCGAGGCGTTCGGCCGGGAGGCGGGTGGGCCGCGGTGAGCGGGGGTCGGCCGGGGGGCGGTCGGCGGCGAGACGGGTCGCGCTGACCATGTCCGGCGACGAACGCACCTCCCACCGCGGCCGCCTCCTCATGGGCGTGACCTGGGCCGTCCTGCTGGTCGGGCTGTGGCTGTGGGGGTGGGAGGTCACCGACGTACGGCAGGCCGTGTCCGCGCCGGTGTCCGGCGACGTCGCCGCCGTCGGACGGCCCCAGCAGGTGCGGCTGCCGATCGCAGCACGGCCGATGGGCGACGCGCTGCCGCAGCGCCTCGACATCCCAGGGCTCGGCGTGCAGGCACCCGTCGTCGCCCGGGGGCTCGACTCGCGGGGCGCCATCGATCCGCCGCCCTACGACCGGGCCGACGCCGTCGGCTGGTACGCGGCCGGGGTGAAACCGGGGGCCGCCGGGGCCGCGCTGATCGTGGGGCACGTCGACACCGAGACCCGGCCGGCCGTCTTCCACCGGATCGGCGCGCTGAGGCCGGGCGCGACGCTACGGGTGCTCCGCGACGACGGCAGGGTCGCCGAGTTCACCGTGGAGAACGTACGCGTCGTGGCCCGCGACCGCTTCGACGCCCACCAGGCGTACGGCGCCCACCACACCGGCCGGGCCGAACTCCGCCTGATCACCTGCGGCGGCACCTTCGACCGCACGACCCGCAGCTACACGGCGAACGTGATCGTGTCGGCGTACCTCACGGGCACGGGGCTGTGACACGGCACACGACGTGGGACCGTGCGCCCGCACCTGCCCGGTCGACGACCGCTCCCCCGAAGCCGCCGACCGGGCTGGTCCTCAACCGCGCGCGCACGGGCTGCGGGAGTAACCCGGCGACCGGCGCGGGAGGTCTCGTGTGACCAGTGGGGATGGTCCGACCGGGGGCTGGGGTCGGCCGGAAACGACTCTAGAACGGATGGCCGCCGGGGCCTAGAGGGTCAGGCGGCAGGGGACGCCCGCCCCTGGCGCGGCGTGCTACGCGCGTCCCTCGCCGTCTCCGCCCCCGGCCTCCCGGCGCAGCTCGGCGTCGTCCGCGACCCGGTCGATGACCGCCTGCGCGACCCGGTCCAGGGGGAGTTGGTGGCGGCGCGCGTACTGGCGCAGCGCCACGAAGGCGTGGTCGGCCGGGGTGTTCCAGCGCTCGGCGAGCATGCCCTTGGCCTGCTCGATGCGCACCCTGCTGGACAGCGCCCGCTGCAACTGACCGGCGAGGGTGCGGCATTGGGCGTACGCCGCGTGGTTCTGCAGCCCGAGGGCGGCGCAGTCGGCGATGACCTGGGCCAGCCGCAGCTGGGTGCCGTCGTCCGGCGCGGCTTCCCCGGGCAGCGTGGCCACAAAGACGTTGAGCGCCCCCAGCAGCCGCTCCTGACGGCGCAGCGGGACCGCGAAGGTGCCGGCGATGTCGTGGGCCAGCGCCCGCTGCGTGAACTCCGGCCAGCGCGCGGCGGCCCGGGCCGCCCCGATCGAGACCGGCGGCACCGGCCGGCCGGAGCTGTAGCTGTCCAGGCAGGGCCCGCCACCCCGCTGAGCCCGCAGCAGATCGAGCGCGACCTCCCGATGCGCGTCGCTCGCCGTCAGCGACACCGTCCCGTCGTCGTCGATCAGCATGAACCCGGCCGCCCGCGCGGCCAGTAACCGCACACAGTGATCCGCGACGCGAGGTAAGTAGTGCGCGGCCTCGAACCCGTCGACGAGGGTGTCCGCCGTCTCCACCAACGCCTCCGCCAGCCGTATGTCCCGGGTGGACCGGTGCATGACGCGCCCCTTCCCCTGTATCCCCTGTCGACCGAGCCTTACGGACGCGCAAACCTACTCTGCTCATCGGAGCCGTACAGATGGCTGTAACAGCTCTCCGACAAGGCTCGGCGACCTCGTGTGCCCCACGGCGGGTATGTCAGGATTGAGTCTTGGAACAGTGCACCCAAGGGGGAGTTGGATGTACCTGAAGAGGGGGGCCCGGAGGGGGGCTCGCGCTCGGACGTCCGCGGTGGTGCTTGGGGCGGCACTGCTGGTCGCGGGCTGTTCGTCCGACGGGGGCGGCGACGAGCCGGAGGACGGCACCGGTGCCGGGATCAGTCAGCAGCCCAAGGACACCGACCCGTTCTGGGTGAACCCGGACGGGAACGCGGCGCAGCAGGTCGTGGCCTACCAGAAGGCCGGCCAGAAGGAGGACGCCGAGCAGATCCGCAAGATAGCCCAGCAGCCGACGGGCGAGTGGATCAGCCCCGAGAGCCCGGAGGAACAGGCACGCGGCTTCACCGAGGCCGCAGACAAGGCGGGCCGCACGGCGCTGCTCGTCCTCTACAACATCCCGCACCGCGACTGCGGCCAGTTCTCGGAGGGCGGCGCCGCGGACGGCAACGCGTACCGGGCGTTCGTCGACAGCGTCGCCAAGGGAATCGGCGACCGTCCGGCGACGGTGATCCTGGAGCCGGACGCGGTGCTGCACATGGTGGACAACTGCACGGCCCCGGAGTATCACGAGGAGCGCTACGACCTCCTCAACGGCGCCGTCACCAAGCTCAAGTCCCTGAAGAACACCAAGGTCTACCTGGACGCGGGCAACGCCGGCTGGGGCCACCCGGACCAGATCTTCGAGCCGCTGAAGCGGGCCGGCATCGACCAGGCCGACGGCTTCTCGGTCAACGTCTCCAACTTCTACACGACCAAGGACTCGATCGCGTACGGCAAGGAACTCTCCGCCAAGGTGGGCAACAAGCCGTTCGTGATCGACACCAGCCGCAACGGCAACGGCCCCTACACCGAGGGCAACCCGGACGAGCGCTGGTGCAACCCGCCCGGCCGCGCGCTGGGCGAGACCCCGACCACGAAGACGACGGACCCGCTGGTCGACGCGTACGTGTGGGTCAAGCGCCCGGGAGAGTCGGACGGCGAGTGCAAGGGCGGCCCGAAGGCGGGGGAGTGGTGGGCGGAGTACGCCCTGAACCTGGCGAAGGCCAGCAAGTAGCTGCTACGTGCATCGGGGGTGCCCTTCATGACGAAGGGCACCCCCGATCGCTTGTCCGCCGGACAGGCGGGAATTTGACGACAGGGCCTAGGGGACCTTGACCCACTGCGCCTTGCTCGGCGTCCCCTGATCGTCCGTGACGAACAGCATGTACCACCCCGACGGAACCAGATTCCGATTCGTCGGCACCGTCACCGTGATCTTGTCGCCGGACTTCTTGAAGTCCAGCGCCACCGACCGCTGATCCACATCCGTGACGTGCGTCGACGCACTCGGCCGGATCAGCCGTACGTTCTCGATGGACGAGGCGTGCTGCGAGGTGAACGTGCCCGCCCCGCCGCGTTTGATGGTCTGCGGGCCGCCCGACAGCGTCGGCTGTGCGTCCCCGTAGAGATAGGGCGGCGTGTAGATCTCGATCCGCTGCTCGAACTTGCCCGGCTTGGTGTTGGCCTTGTCGCTGAACAGCGAGTCGGAGCCGAAGAACATCACCCGGCCGTCGGGCAGCAGGATCGACCCGGAGTGGTAGTTGCGGCCCACCAGCGGGTCGGCGACCCGGTCCAGGTCGTTCGAGTCCGGGTGGTACAGGTGCGCCTGCAGGATGTTGGAGTCGCCGCGACCCCGGTAGTCCTCGGAACCGCCCGACACCAGCACGGAGTCGTCCGGCAGCACCGACGCCTGCGGATACCGCGTGCCCTTCTCCAGCGACGGCCCGTCCACGAACTTCGGGTCGTTCGCCTTCAGATCGATGATCCGCGTCTTCTCGCTGGACTCCTTGGACTCGCCGACGCCACCGCCGCCGATCACCATGTACTTCTCGTCCTGCGCCGGCGGCAGCAGCACGGTGCCCGAGGTCTCCATCAGCTTGGGATCGCTCAGCCCGGGCAGCTTGGTGAACTTGTCGGTGTCGACGTCCCAGATGCCCGGGTCGCGGCCCACGTCGTCAGGGCCGTAGCCCGCGTTGGAACCCGAGTAGAAGATCTTGCCGTTCTGCATCGGGAACAGCGCCGGATACGTCGGGAACTGCCGCTCCTTCGCCGTGTACGTCCACTTCTTGGTCTTCGGGTCGTACACCTCGTTCTTGCCCGGCACCAGCTGGCCGATGTCGTCGAGGCCGGAGACGCTGAGGATCTTGCCGTCGCTCAGGGTGGTGAGCGTCGGGTACCAGCGGGCCTCCTTCATCGGGTCGACCTTGATGTACTTCTCGGCGACCGGGTCGAACTCGTAGGCGTCCCGGATGCCCTGGAAGTCCTTCTTGTCGAGGGCCAGCTTCTGCGCGATGCCGTACGTGTTGCGCGCGTCGGCGCCGGTCAGGCCCTGGACGCGGTAGTTGTCCTGGGTGCCGGTCTCGTGCTGGCGGCCCTTCTTCTGCGCCTCGACGTAGATCCGGCCGAGACCGGGGTCGTTGCGCAGGAACTTGCCGGTCGCCTTGTCGAAGACCTTCTTGGCGCGCGGCACCAGCACCGGGTCCTTGGAGACGAACGTCTTGCCGTTCTCCTTGCCGGTGAACTTGGTGCCCGCGGGCAGCGTGATCGGCTTGTCCGGGTTCTCGTTGTGGACGATCATCAGGCCGCCGGCCTTGGTGACGTCACCCTTCAGCTTCTCGTACCGCTTCGTACCGCCCGCGATCAGCAGATTGCCGTTGGCGAGCTGGGTGTGGCCGGTGCAGAACAGGTCGTTCGGTGTCGGCACCTTCTTGATCGTGCCCTTGACCGGGTCCCAGATCCGGGTGTCGTACTTCTTCGCGTCGAAGTTGTCCTGATTGTTGCCCGAGCCCGCGATCAACAGCACCTTGCCGGTGTGCAGGAGCGCCGCGTGGATGGTGTTCTGGCGGTACTCCTCGGGGAACTCGACGATCTCCCACTTGCCGTTCTCGGCTTTGTACTCGGGTCTGTTGATTTGGTACTGGTGGTATTTCTCGGTGCCGACGCGATACAGCCACGGCCCGTTCATTCCGGCCAGCGCGAGTACCACCGCCGTACCTATCGCGAGTCGACGGGCGCGGCGGCGGCCTGCACGGTCGTTCATTCCTTACGTCCCCCAAGTCCACCAAGGGCGATCTGCATTGTCTGGTCGTTACCTCCGCTGCCGCCGCCACTGCCACCGCCACTGTTCGACGCGGCCCAGCTCGGCTTGTGCTGCGGGGCATGCGGCGCGTGTGCGTGCGGCGTGTGCGCCTGCTGAGTGGGCAGCGGCTGCGGCGCCGGCTGGTACGACGTCGGCTGGGCAGGCACCGTCGCGGACGGCCCCTTCTTCTCCTGCCGCAGCATGTAGCGCCAGGCGAAGATCGGCGTCGCGGTGATCAGCATGGCGAAGGTCGCCCAGATGATCATCGCGGGGTGCGAGTGCCCGTACACGAATCCGGCGGCGATCGACGCACCGAAGATCACGATGAAGTACCAGTGGTACCGGAAGGTCCCGAACCACCGGTCGGGGCTCGCGGAATCGCCCTTGGGCGTCACCACGAACTTGCTCTTCTTGCGCAGCACCGAGTCGATCAGCGCCTTCGCGTACAGCGGCGCCGACAGCGCGGACATCACCATGCCGGCCACACCGCCGGAGCCCTCGGGCTCGTGCGGCGAGACGTTGTGGCGGCGGTTCCAGACGTACAGGCCGATCTGGAGCGCGGAGGCGTTGCCGTACAGCATCAGCCAGATCGTGGGGTCGATGTTCACACCCGAGGCACCCAGGCCCAGGAACAGCGCACAACTAAGCGCCGCCAGGATCCAGTTGAGGGCGGACATCGGGTAGAAGATGATCATCATCGTGTAGTTGAAGAGCTTGCTCGGCGGCAGCGAGTACCAGCCCTTCCAGTACTGCTTGAGGATCGTCTCGTACGTCCCTCGCGACCAGCGCATCTGCTGGGTGAAGAAGTCCGTCCAGGCGCTGGGCCCTTCACCGACGGCGAGCACGTCCGGCGTGTACACGGACCGCCACTTCTTGCCCGTCGCCGGGTTCTTGTGGCGGTGGATCTCGAAGCCGGTCGCCATGTCCTCGGTGATCGAGTCGTACAGGCCGCCGATCTGCTTGAGCGCCTTGATGCGTACGGCGTTCGACGTACCCACGAACATCGGGGAGCCGTACTTGTTGCCCGCCCGCTGGATCAGGGCGTGGAAGAGGAACTGCTGGGATTCGGCGGCCTTGGTGACGAAGTTGTCGTAGTTGCCGTACACCTGCGGGCCGATGACGAAGCCGACGTTCGGGTCGCGGAAGAAGCCGAGCATCCGCTCCAGGTAGTTCGGCAGCGGCACGTGGTCGGTGTCGACCGAGGCGAAGAAGTCGTAGTCGTCGCCGTGGGCGTCGAGCCAGGCGTTGTAGTTGCCGTGCTTGGTCTTGGCGCGGTGCGGGCCCTTGGCCTGGTTCCACTTGGCGACGCCCTTGCGGGAGAAGTGGTGCACGCCGAGCCGCTTGCAGACCTCCTTGACCTCCGGGTCGTCGCCCTCGTCCAGGAGCCAGACGTGCAGAAGGCCCCGGTGGCGCAGCTTGACGGCCGCCTCCAGGGTCTTCGTCACCATCTCCAGCGGCTCCTTGCCGGGCACGAAGGAGGTGAGGAAGGCGACTCTCGTGCCGGTCTCCGGCACCACCGGGATCGGGTCCCGGGCGACCAGCGTGGCGTGCGCGTTGGACAGCACGTTCATACAGCGGAAGAACTCGATCAGACCGATCGAGACGAGCATGACCATGTCGAGCGCCGGCAGGAAGTCATAGGCGGGATAGTCCCGTTCGGTCCAGTGCTCGGGCTGCAGCAGCCAGAACAGCAGGACCAGGGAGAGCACCGGGGCGGCGGCCAGCATCAGTGCGACCCTGATGCGGTGCGGCTCCTGGGAGATCAGCGAGCGGTACTCGACCCGGTACGGCTTGTTCGGGTCGGGCTGCGTGAGGGGGCCGGCCAACCGGCTGTAGTGCTCGTAGTCGTACTTCGGCAGCGTCTTCTTGATCCTGCGGAAGGCCCCGGTCCGGGTCAGCGAAGGCACCCTTAGCTGGGCGGTCTGAGACGGGTCGAAGTTCTGCCGGGCGCCCGTCGGCGTCGACGTCATGAGTCATCCCCCCACACGCGGTTCAACCGCGTGTCTGTCGGTTCCTTTACAGCCGCTCCGGTCCCCCTCGACCGTCACAGCCGTATCAGTGGTGGGCCGCAGTCACCACATCTTCTCCACCTTAGACATGGAACAGCGACCTTCCGGTTGCATCATGCCCCCCTCGGCATGCGGTCATGAACAGGGCCCCCTACTCCCCGTCGAAAACCGGCAACCGGCTCCTTGCCCCCCAACTGCCGCGAATCCGCAGCATCTTGAAAAACCAATCACCAGGGTCTCCGTCGTTCCACATGATCGCAAGATGCGAAACGAGGTGTTTACCGGTCATACGCGCTCATTGTGGCACCTGTGGGGGTGTTGTGTACCCGTTGTGGATACGCGGACGCGGATGTTGCCGAAGTGCTCGCTTATGGCCTTCTCCGCTCGTATCGCATCGCCCGACCGCACCGCGTCCACGATCTCCCGGTGCTGCCGGCAGGTGACCAGCGGATCCTGCGGCGCGCCGCCGAGATCGGTGTGGACGCGGTGGAAGGTGTCCCAGAACGCCTCCATCACCTCGCCCAGCAGTGCGTTGTCCAACCCCCGGTAGAGGGTGGCGTGAAACGCCCGGTCGGTCTCGGCGATCCCGTCGCCGCCCCGCGCGGCCTGCTCTTCCATACGGTCGACGAGCGCGTCCAGTTCAACGAGGTCGGCGTCCGGTATTCGCCCCGCGAGCCGCGAGACCAGCCCCGTCTCCACGGCCTCTCGCAGCTGCAGCAGCTGGAGCAGGGTGTCCTCGCCCCGGTGGTGCCCGGCGACCGTCCGGAAGGCGAGGCCCTCGACCATCGGGGCGAGCGACATCGTGCCGACGTACGTCCCGAACCCGTGCCGGATCTCCACGATGCCCATCGCCTGCAGCCCCTTGAGTGCCTCGCGCACGGAGTTCCGGCTGGCACCGAGGTGCGCCATCAACTCCGGCTCCGTCGGCAGCGGGGCCCCGGAGGCCAGCCGGCGGTCGATGATGAGCTTCTTGATCCGCTCCTGCAGGTCACGAGCTGCCATGGCCAGAGGGTATCCGGCCAAACACACCGGAAGCCCCTCGCTTGCACGAGGGGCTTCCGGGCTGAAGCCGCGCAGAACCGACGATGGCGAGCCAGGATCGCGGTTTTTGCGATCATGGCTCGCCATCGTCATCGTGCGCCGCCAGGGACTCGAACCCCGGACCCGCTGATTAAGAGTCAGCTGCTCTAACCAACTGAGCTAGCGGCGCGTGCTGACGGCGTTAACTCTACATGACCTGCGGGGGTGCTCCTGACCACGGGCCGGGGATGACCGGAGGCCGCGGCGGCCCCGTAAACCATTCGGACCGTCAACATGCGCGTCGTGATGACAGTTGTGAAACTGGCGGTGTGTACAGCCGCGGACATTTTCCATCTGGAGTGTGAGGGGAATCGCATGGAGACTCAGGCTCCGGTATTCGAGGAATTCGATCCGGAGAGTGGCTGCGACTGCCCCGGATGTGTTCACTGGCGCCGCGTCCTGCCGCATTCCACGACCGCCCGCCACCCGGCGGCCGGCCGGGCGCTGATCGTCGCCGCAGCCGCCTCCACCACTCTCGCCGTCGGCCACGCGGCTCCGGCCCTCGCCGCCGCCCACGCCCCCGACCGGCCGGGTGTTCCCGCAGGTGACGAGCCCGCTTCGCCCCAGGGCGGCAAGGCTCCGCTGTACGGCCCAGGCGGGCAGGCGACGGAGCCGGGCCACGTGAAGACGCCCGCGACCACCCGCGCGGAGATCATCAGGCGGGCCAAGAAATGGGTCGCGGCGAGGGTGCCGTACAGCATGTCCGAGTACTGGTCCGACGGATACCGGCAGGACTGCTCCGGCTTCGTCTCGATGGCCTGGAATCTGCCCGGAAACGAATGGACCGGCAGCCTCGACCAGTACGGCGTGCGAATCTCCAGGGAGGATCTGCAGCCCGGCGACATTCTGCTGTTCCACAATCCGGATGACCCCGAGCAGGGCTCGCACGTCGTTATCTTCGGCGGCTGGACCGACTACACGCGCACCTACTACGTCGCCTATGAGTCGACCCGCCCCCACGCCCGCCGACTGGTCACCCCCTACGCCTACTGGAGCCACTCCGACCGCTACCTGGCCTACCGCTACAAGGGACTGGTGAGCGGCGCGACGGGCGCGAAACCGGACACCGGGCGCGCCGACGCGGAGCACGCGGTGCCGTATCCGGGACGGGCGTATTTCGGCCCCGGGGCCAACAACAAGCACGTCGCCCGACTGGGCCGCATGCTCGTCGAGCGCGGCGCCGGCCGGTTCTACCCCAACGGCCCAGGCCCCCGCTGGACCGACGCCGACCGCAGGGCCACCCGGGCCTTCCAACTGGCGCAGGGCTGGCGGGGCCGGGACGCGGACGGGCTGCCGGGGGCGCGGACGTGGGCGCTGCTGGTGACGGGAAAGGGCAAGGACGTCCCGGCGCCGGTGGAGGAGGCCGGGACGGGCGGGGCGGGTGGCCATGGGGCTCCGGCGGTCGTGGCGCCGGCGTCGCACGGGGTGCCGGGGTATCCGGGACGGGCGATGTTCCGGCCGGGCGTCGGCAACGAGTACGTCACCCAGCTCCGCGGACAACTGGTGAAGAAGGGTTTCGGCAAGCACTACAAGAACGCGCCGGGACCGAGCTGGGGCGAGGCGGACCGGCGTGGCGTCGAGGACTTCCAGCGCGCCCAGGGCTGGCGGGGCGGCGCGGCGGACGGCTGTCCGGGGCCGGAGACATGGCGGCGGTTGTTCTCGTAGCGGACTCGCAGAGCTGCGAGGACCGCGGGGGCTGCGGGCTGCGGGGAGTACTGGGCGCACCAACGGCTGTACGACCTTCCTGTGACGCATCTGGCGCGGAGGCTGGAGGCAACGCATGAGCACGACCACTTCTCCCACGCCCGAGCCCGAGGGGCTCGCGGAGCCGGCCGAGGGGCCCGCCCGCCCCGCCCGGCTGATCCAGAACGAGGCGACCACCGAGATCCCCGTCCACCTGCTGTTCCGCGACGGCCCCGACCCGGTGTCCGTGCCGCTCAGGCCGACGGTCGTGGCGCGCCGGCAGGGCACGGGGGAGCAGCCGCGCCTGCGCCGCCCGGTGCCGGAGAAGCCGCACCCCCTGGCCGAGGTCGACCCCGACCTGGTGGAGCGGCCGGCGCGGGTGCTGCCCGGGGCGGCGGGTGTGTTCGCGGGGACCTGTGGGGCGGCCGGGTGCCTGGTCACCTCGTGGTGGGCCGGGGTGCTGCCGGCGCCCGCGGTGGAGGTGTTGTGGTTGCCGGCGTCCGCGGGGCTGGGGCCGGCGCAGTGGGCGGCGTACACGGGGGCGGGGGCGCTGGGGCTCTTCGGGTTCGGCGGGCTGGCCCGGGGGCGGACCGGGCGGGCCTGGGTGCTCGAGCTGTTCGGCCGCTACCGGGGGACGGTCCGGCGCACCGGCCTGTTGTGGGTCAACCCGCTGACGCTGCGGCGCCGGGTCGACGTACGGCTGCGGCACTGGCGCAGTGGGGAGATGCCGGCGGCGGACGGCAACGGGGTCGCGCTGCGCACCGTGGTCCTGGTGGTGTGGCGGGTCAAGGACACGGCGCGGGCGACGCTCGGGGTGGAGGACCACGAGGCATATCTGCGCGAGTGCGTCGAGGCTGCGCTGGCCCGGGTACCGGTGGAGGTGCCGGGTGCCGCGCGGGGTTCCGTGGAGGCGGCCGCGGACACCCTGACCCGGCTGGTGGTGCGGGACGCGGGGGCGGTCGGGCTGGAGGTGTTCTCGGTGCGGCCGGTGCGGGTGGAGTACGCGCCCGAGGTCGCCGCCGCCATGCACCGCCGCCGTATCGCCGCGCTGGACGCGCAGAACCGGACGACCGTGCTCACCTCGGTCGTCGACTCGGTGGAGGACACGGTGACCCAGCTGACCCTGCGGGGTCTGGTCGAGCTGGACGACTACGAACGCAAGGCGCTGGTCAAGGACTTGACGGTGGCGTTCTGCGTGGGCAACGGCGAGAGCGCTCCCTGACGGCCCGTCGAACATGTTCCTCGATTGGTATGGACATGTTCAACAGTCAGCAATAATCTGGGACTTGGTCTAGACCTGCAAGCTCACTGAACATCCCCCACGTTCCCAGGAGCAGCAGCATGCGCAGAAAGGCCAAGTGGTACGCCGCCGCACTCGGACTCACCACGGCCGGGGCCCTCGTGCTCTCGACCGGAGGCGCGAGCAGCCACGGCTACACCGACCTCCCCATAAGCCGGCAGAAGCTCTGCCAGAACGGCACCGTGACCAACTGCGGCTCCATCCAGTGGGAGCCGCAGAGCGTGGAGGGCCCGAAGGGCTTCCCGGGCGCAGGCCCGGCCGACGGGCAGATCTGCAACGCCGGGCTGGGTCAGTTCGCCCAGCTCAGCGCGCCCAGGACGCCGTCCGGCGCCGCCTGGCCCACCACCAGGGTGACGGGCGGCCAGAGCTACACCTTCCGCTGGCAGTTCACGGCCATGCACGCCACGACCGACTTCAAGTACTACGTCACCAAGCCGGGCTGGAACCAGAACCACAACCTGGCCCGCTCCGACCTCAACCTCACCCCGTTCCTGACGATCCCGTACAACGGGCAGCGGCCACCGGCCACGCTCTCCCACAGCGGCACCCTGCCGTCCGGGCTGAGCGGTCACCACGTCATCCTCGCGGTGTGGACGATCGCCGACACGGGCAACGCGTTCTACGCCTGCTCCGACGTCACCTTCTGATCGCGCCTCGGATCTCTGAGCGTTACTTGAGGCCGGCGTGCTTCCCCCGGGGGTAGGTTCCCCACAATCAGCGGTACCTGACCTCGGGGGAAGCGCAATGGACCTCATCTTCTACTTCGTGCCCGGCCTCATCCTGGCCGTCGTCCTCTTCGGCGCGTACCGCGTGGTGCGCCGCTCGCTGCAGATCCGCAGTGCCTGGAACAGCGGGTTGACGGCCGAGGCCCGCTGTCTGCGGATGTTCACGACGACCCATGGCGGCGGCAACGACACTTCCGTGAGCACCACGCTGCACCACGTCTACGAGTTCACCACGCGCGACGGCCGCGTCGTCCGCTTCGAGGAGGAGGACGGCCCGGCGACGACGATCGAGGGTGACATCGTCACCGTCCACTACGCCGAGGGCCCGGACGTGGTCGCCACGGCCAAGGCCCCGGGCCGCGCCAGGCTGGCGGCGTCCACCGTCCTCCCCCTGGCTTTCCTCGGTGTGGTCGCGGCGGTCTGTGTCGTCTTCATGGTCACGTTCCAGCAGATGTCGGCGGAATTCGGCTTCGGCGAGGACAGCGGTGACACCGTCGACACCGTCGTCGTCGACGGCGTGACGATGACCCCGTGACCCTCCACATCTGACGGACCATCAACTACCGTGCCCCGCCATGGAGTCCAACAGGCCTACGGTCGCGGAGCTCGTGGCGGCGCGGTGGGGCGACCACCGGCCGGGACTGTGGTTCGAGGGGCGGACGCTCACCCACGACCAGATGGCGGCGGGCGCCGCGGCCCGGGCGGCGCTGCTGGCCGACCTGGTGCCGCCCCGCTCGCACATCGGGGTACTCCTGGACAACACCCCTGAATACCCCCTGTGGTTGAGCGCGGCGTCCCTCGCCCGAGCCGCCGTCGCCGGCATCAACCCCACCCGCCGGGGCCCCGAACTCGCCCGCGACATCCTGCACACCGAGTGCCGGATCCTGATCACCGAGCGGGCGCACCTGCCGTTGCTCGACGGCCTCGACCTGCCCGGCGTCCGCCTGCTGCTGACCGGCACCCAGGAATACGACGCCCTGCTCGCGCCCTACGCCGACGCCCGCCCCGACCCCTCCCGCGCCACCCCGCACGACCGTCTCCTGCTCTACTTCACCTCCGGCTCGACCGGCGCCCCCAAGGCCGCGATCTGCACCCAGGGCAGGCTGGCGGCGGCCGGGCGCTCGCTGGCCGGCCAGTTCGGTGTCCGCCCCGACGACGTGCACTACATCTGCATGCCGATGTTCCACGGCAACGCGGTCATCGCCGACTGGGCACCCGCCCTCGCGGCCGGAGCAGGGGTGGCGCTGCGGCGGCGGTTCTCGGCGTCGGGGTTCCTGACGGACGTACGGCGGTGTCGGGCGACGTACTTCACCTACGTCGGCCGCGCGATCCAGTACCTCCTCGCCACCGAGCCGCGCCCCGACGACCGGGACCACGCACTGCGGCTCGGCTTCGGCACCGAGGCGGGCGCCGTGGACGCGGCCGCCTTCGAGCGGCGGTTCGGGGTGCGGCTGGTGGAGGGGTACGGCTCGTCCGAGGGCGGGGCCGCCGTGCAGTGGTCGCCGGGGACGCCGCCGGGAGCCGTCGGGCGGGCGGCGCCCGGGCTCGTCGTACTCGATCCGGAGACCTGCGCGGAGTGTCCGCCGGCCGTCTTCGACGGGGGCGGGCGGCTGCTCAACGGGGACGAGGCCATCGGGGAGCTGGTCAACCGGGGGCCGAACCCCTTCGAGGGGTACTGGCGCAACCCCGAGGCGGAGGCGGAGCGGCGGCGGGAGGGCTGGTACTGGACGGGGGACCTGTTCTGCCGGGACGCCGACGGCTATCTGTACTTCGCGGGGCGTGCTGACGACCGGCTCCGGGTGGACGGGGAGAACCTGTCCGCCGCGATGATCGAGAACATCCTCGCCCGGTACGAGGGCGCGGTCGCCGTGGCCGTGTACGCGGTGCCGGATCCGGTGACCGGGGACCAGGTGATGGCGACGATCGCGGGGCAGTTCGATCCGGACGGCTTCGCCGGGTTCCTGCTCGCCCAGCCCGATCTCGGGACGAAGATGGCACCCCGGTTCGTGCGGGTCGTGGAGCGGATGCCGGTGACCGCCACGAACAAGATCCATCGGGCGGGGCTCAGGCGCGAGGGGCTGCGGTGTGCCGACCCGGTGTGGTGGCGGCCGGACGGGGAGCGGGCGTACCGGAGGATGACCGACGCGGATGCCCTGACCTACGTCGAAGGGCCCCTCGCTCCCACGAGAGGCCCTTCGCAAGTGCGCCGCCAGGGACTCGAACCCCGGACCCGCTGATGCTGCATCTCCTGGGGGATAACCCCCAGACCCCCAGCCGCCCTCGCGGCACCCGGAAAACTTTGAGGGGCCTCTCGCTCCCACGAAAGGCCCCTCAGAAGTGCGCCGCCAGGGACTCGAACCCCGGACCCGCTGATTAAGAGTCAGCTGCTCTAACCAACTGAGCTAGCGGCGCATGACTCCCGCCGACCGCGTTCACTGTGCTCCCGCAGCTGGCGACAGAGAAAATACTACCTGGTCCGGAGGGGTGCTTCTGACCACCCCGGACCAGGTCCCTTGGTGCTGGGCGGAGACCTAGATCGCCAGCGACAGCAGCACCGGCGCCGCGTTCCGGTTCAGTGTGTCCGCCGCCTGCTTCAGGCGGTGGGCGTGCTCGACCGGGAGGGACAGGGCGAGGCAGCCCACCGATGACCCGGCCGTGATCGGGACGGCCGCGCACACCGTGCCCACCGCGTACTCCTGGAGGTCGAGGTGGGGGACCGTCGGCGGCTGGGACTCCAGGCGGGAGAGCAGGACCTTGTCGCTGGTGATCGTGCGCGAGGTGAGGCGGGCCATCTTGTGCCGGGAGAGGTGGTCGCGCCGGCCGTTGTGGTCGAGCTGGCCGAGCAGGCTCTTGCCGATCGCGGTGGCGTGGGCGGAGAAGCGGAAGTCGACCCACTCGTTGACCACGGGCATGGTCGGACCGGCGGCGTACTGGTCGATCTTGACCTCGCCGTCGACGTACCGGCTGATGTAGACGGCGGCGCCGACCGAGTCGCGCAGCCGGTCCAGGGCGCGCTGGAGGTTCTCGCGCAGGGCCTGCTCGCGGCCCCGCGCGGAACCGAGACGGTTCAGGGCGTCGCCGGTGACGTACGCCCCGTCGGCGACCTGCTCGACGTAGCCCTCCCGGCGCAGCATCCGCAGGAGGCTGGTCAGGCGCTCCGGGCCGATGCGGGTGTGCCGGGCGAGCTCGGCGTCGGTGATTCCGGTGCTGTGCCGTGCCACGGTCTCCAGGACGCGCAGGGCGTCCTGGGCCGAGTGGTACGGCGTCGTCGGCTCGTGCTGCAGCGCCACGGTTCCCCCTGCGGTCGCACGTCGCTCTTCCGAGCTCTGCTGAGCTCGTCGGATTGGGCCCGATTCCAGTCAGCCAATCCCCTCCACGATAACCGCCAAGAGGCTTGTAGTGAGCGGTTGTTGACGAGATTACGATGCCCTCAACTGCGGTGATAGCCCATTGGCATATGTCCAGGACATGCTCCGGCGACCGGGGCCGTGGCCGACGTCACAGCACCGCGCTGAGGAACTCCCGGGTCCGGTCGTTCTCGGGGTCGTTGAAGATCTTCTCCGGGGAGCCGGACTCGATGACCCGGCCGGAGTCGAACATCAGGACCTGGTCCGAGATGTCCCGGGCGAAATTCATCTCGTGGGTCACACAGAGCATGGTGATGTCGGTGGTGCGGGCGATGTCCCGCAGCAGGTCGAGGACGCCCGCGACCAGCTCCGGGTCCAGCGCGGACGTCACCTCGTCGAGCAGCAGCACCTTGGGCCGCATGGCCAGCGCCCGCGCGATCGCCACCCGCTGCTGCTGCCCGCCGGACAGCTGGGACGGATAGGCGTCGCACTTGTCGGCCAGGCCCACCAGATCGAGCAGTTCCCGGGCGCGTGCCTCCGCCTCGTCCTTCGGCAGGCCGAGGACGGTGACCGGGGCCTCCGTGATGTTCCGCAGCACCGACATGTTCGGGAACAGGTTGAACTGCTGGAACACCATCCCGATCTTCTTGCGGACCTCACGGATCTGCTTCTCGGTGGCGGGAAACAGCTGCTCCCCGTCCACGGTGATCCGGCCCTCGTCCGGCTTGGTCAGCGTCATCAGCAGTCGCAGGATCGTCGTCTTGCCCGAGCCGGACGGCCCGATCAGCGTCACGTGCTTGCCGGCCTCGACGGAGAAGTCCAGGTGGTCGAGGACGGTGTTGTCGCCGAACCGCTTGGTGATCTGCTCGAGTCTGATCAGCTCGCCGCCCGGGCGGTTGTCGGCGGGGTTCTTCTCGGGGTTGTGCTGGATGTCAGTGGACAAGACGTCGCTCCAGGGCTCGCAGAAGGAGGGAGGCCAGGTAGGAGATGAGGATGAAGGCCACGCCGATCACGGTCAGGGGCTCGGTGAACTGGAAGTTCTGCTGCGAGAACAGCCGTGCCTGGCCCAGCATGTCCAGGACGGTGATCGCCATCAGCATCGGCGTGTCCTTGAGCATCGCGATCACGTAGTTGCCGAGCGCCGGCACGACCCGGCGGATCGCCTGCGGCAGGATCACCACCCGCCAGGTCCTCGCGACCGGCAGGTTCAGCGCCGTCGCGGCCTCCCACTGGCCGACGGGGACCGCCTCGATGCCGGCGCGGTAGACCTGCATCGTGTACGTCGAGTAGTGCAGGCCGATGCCGATGACCCCGGTGGTCAGCGCGGACATGGTCAGGCCCCACTCGGGCATCACATAGAACAGGAAGAACAGCTGCACCAGCAGCGGGGTGTTGCGCACGAACTCGGTGACCACCCCGACCGGCCAGCGCACCCAGCGCGTCGGCGTGCGCATCAGCAGCGCCCACACCAGACCCAGCACGAACGAGATCAGCGAGCCGAGGGCGAGAGCCTGCAGGGTGACCAGCAGACCGTCCCAGAACAGCGGCATGAAGTCGGCGACCGCTCCCCAGTCCCACTTCACGAGCCACCACCTCCGATGACACCGACGCCCTGGCCCACCGGATCGGGCACCACGACCTTGCGCTCCGGCTTCTTGCCCACGTTCGCCTTCAGCTTCTGCTCCAGCCCGCGCATCACCCGGGTGAGAGCGAAGGCGATCACGAAGTAGATGAGCAGGATGTACGTGTAGATCTCCGCGCTCTCCTGCAGCGCCAGCCGCACCAGGTTGCCGCTGAAGGCGAGGTCGCCCATGCCCATGATCGACACCAGGGCAGTGCCCTTGAGCAGCTC
This sequence comes from Streptomyces bicolor, assembly GCF_000719285.1. Classification (GTDB taxonomy): domain Bacteria; phylum Actinomycetota; class Actinomycetes; order Streptomycetales; family Streptomycetaceae; genus Streptomyces; species Streptomyces bicolor. Next base: position 216,951 of record NZ_JOFS01000002.1, read on the forward strand.
GATCAGCAGGTTGGAGAACGGCGGGATCATCTCCGGCACCGCCTGCGGCAGCAGGATCAGCCGCATCCGCTGCCACGGCGTGAAGCTGAGCGCGATCCCGCCCTCCTTCTGCGCCGGGTCGACCGCACCCAGCGCACCGCGCACGATCTCCGAGCCGTACGCCCCGTAGGTCAGCCCGAGCGCCAGCGTGCCCGCCCACAGGGGCACCAGCTGCCAGCCGAAGGCCGGGGGCAGCACGAAGAACACCCAGAAGATCATGACGAGGGCGGAGGTCCCGCGGAACACCTCGGTGTAGAAGCCCGCGAGGAAGCGGACGATCCACAGTCGATGGGTCCGCGCGATCCCGACCACGAACGACACGGCCGCGGCCAGCAGCGCGCTGAGGACGAGGAGCTGGACGGTGGTCCAGACCCCCTTGAGTACGAGTTCCCAGAGTCCCGGGGTCATCCGCCTGTCCCCCCTCCGCACAGCTCCTTCGCGGTGAGGTCGGTCATCTCGGCCTCGGTGAAGCCGAAGGGCTTGAGGATGCGGAACAGCTCGCCGCTCTTCTTCAGCTTGTGCAGCTCGACGTTGAAGGCGTCCCGCAGCTTCGTCTCGGTGGGCCGGAAGGCGAAGGCGCCGCCGTCGACGTGCGGTTCGCCGCCGACGAGGGGCGCGAAGGCCTTGGTGGCCTCCGCCTTGGCCGACTTCTTCACCACCTCACGGGTGGTGAGCGCCGTACCGGCGAAGACGTCCACGCGTCCCGCCTCGACGGCGTTCAGCCCCGCGACCTGGTCCGGCACGATGAGGATGTCGCTCTCCTTGTACCCCGCCTCGACGGCGTACTGGATCTCGGCGTAGCCGGTCCCGGTCGCGAACTTGGCCCCCTTCTCGACGACATCCTTGTAGTCGTGCAGCCCTTTGGGGTTGCCCTTCCTGACGATGAAGGAGTCGAGCATCTGATAGTCGGGGTCGGAGAAGATGACCTGTTCACAGCGCTCGGGATTGACGTACATCCCGGCCGCGACGACATCGAACTGCTGAGAGTTCAGCCCGGGTATCAGTGACCCGAACTCGGTCGGCACCGGCTGGACCCGGTCGACGCCCAGCCGTTTGAAGATGGCCTTGCCCAGTTCCGGCGCCTCGCCGGTCAACTCGCCGTTCTTGTCGATGTAGCCGAAGGGGATCTCCCCGGCGATGCCCAGCCGTACGACGCCCGCCGCGCGCAGCCGGTCGAGCAGGTCGCCGCCGTCCTCCGTCGATGCCGTCGCCACACGAGTGCAGCCGGCCGCTCCCAGCGCACCGAGAGCCGCCACCCCCGCGAGCAGCGACCGGCGCGTGGGCCCAGGTGTGTCTCTGTCGTTCCCATTAGGTGGAGCCATGGCGGCGCGGCTACCCGAGACCATGCGATGTATGCACCCTGGAAGGCATGACAGATCGGTTCATCGAGGTGTCACTGGTCAAGCGAGGCATCCACTGCACGGCCAAACTCCTGGACGACCGCGCCCCGCTCACCTGCGCGGCCGTCTGGGATGCCCTGCCCCTGACCGGCGACGTCTATCACGCCAAATACGCCCGTAACGAGATCTACGCCCTCTTCCCGCCGTTCGCGCGGTCGGAGCCGCCGCTGGAGAACCCGACAGTCACCCCCATCCCGGGGGATCTCTGCTACTTCTCCTTCGCCGGCACGGAACTGGGCACCAAGTCCTACGGCTACGACCGCGAGGTCCGCCCCGGCACGACAGTGGTCGATCTGGCCCTGTTCTACGAGCGCAACAACCTGCTCCTCAACGGCGACGTGGGCTGGGTGCCCGGCATCGTCTGGGGCCAGGTGACCGAGGGCCTCGACGCGATGGCCGAGGCCTGCAACGACCTGTGGCGGTCGGGAGCGTTGGGGGAGACGCTCAGCTTCCGGAGGGTGTGAGCCCGGCGATACCGGCCTCGTACAGCGCGTGCGCCGCCCGCAGCACCAGTTCGTCCCGGTGCCGGGCGGCCACGAGTTGCAGGCCGATCGGTAGGCCGTCGCCGTCCGTGCCGACGGGGACGGTGGCGGCCGGCTGCTGGGTGAGGTTGAAGGGGTACGTGAACGGGGTCCAGCCCGTCCACCTGCGGTGCCCCGAGCCCTTGGGGACCTCCGTGCCCGCCTCGAAGGCGGTGATCGGGAGGGTCGGGGTGACCAGGAGGTCGTAGGTGTCGTGGAAGCGGCCCATGCGGCGGCCGAGTTCCATGCGGGTGTCGACCGCGGCCAGATAGTCGAGCGCGGAGAGGCGGGCGCCCACGCCGCAGATCTCGCGCAGGCCGGGGTCGAGCAACTCCCGCTGGTGCGGTCCGAGATGCTGGGTCACCCGGGCGGCCCCGGTGAACCACAGGGTGTGGAAGGCGTCCACCGGGTCGGTGAAGTCGGGGTCGGTCTCCTCGACGTACGCCCCAAGACCCGCCAGCCGCTCCACCGCCCGCCGCACGGCCGCCGCGACCGCCGGCCGCACCGCCACCTGGCCGCCCAGGGACGGCGAATAGGCGACGCGCAGGCCGTGCACGCCACCCGACAGGGCCGTGGCGAAGGAGTCCGGCGCCGGCGGGAGCGCCGACCAGTCGCGGGAGTCGGGCGTGCCGATGACGTCGAGGAGCAGTGCCGCGTCGGCCACGTCGCGGGTCATCGGGCCGACATGGGCCAGGGTGCCGAAGGCGCTCGCGGGATACAGCGGGACACGGCCGTACGTCGGTTTCAGGCCGAAGATGCCGCAGAAGGCCGCCGGGATACGGACACTGCCGCCGCCGTCCGTGCCGAGGGCGAGCGGTCCCGCGCCGAGGGCCACGGCCGCCGCCGCGCCGCCGCTGGAGCCGCCCGCGGTGCGGGTCGGGTCGTACGGGTTGCGGGTGACGCCGGACAGGGGCGAGTCGGTGACGCCCTTCCAGCCGAACTCGGGCGTCGTGGTCTTGCCGAGGAACACGGCGCCGTGCGCGCGCAGACGGGCCACGGAGGGGGCGTCCTCGTCCCAGCTCCCCTCCTGCGAAATGGCTTTCGAGCCCTTGAGGGTCGGTGCGCCACGCATCAGCAGGATGTCCTTGACGGTGACCGGGACGCCGTCCAGCAGGCCGGCCGGTTCGCCGCGCCGCCACCGGTCGGCCGACTCGCCGGCCCGCGCGAGCGCCTCGTCGGCGGTGATGTGTACGAAGGCGTTGACCTCCGGCTGGATCCGCTCGGCCCGCTCCAGGGCGGCACGGGTGGCGTCGACGGGGCTGAACTCCCCTGCTCGGTAGCCGTCGAGGAGTTGTACGGCGGTCAGTTCGGTGAGTTCCGTCATGCGTCGCCCTCCAGCCGTAGACCTCAGCGTCCGGGTACGTACCCACGCTGCTTGTCGACCACGTTCAGCAGCGGTCTGCCCGCCTCCCACCTCTCGTACAACTCCACGAACTGCGCACCGAGTTGATCGCGCCAGCCGACGGTGTCCCCGCTCATGTGCGGCGAGACGATCAGCCCCGGCAGTCCCCACAGCGGGCTGTCGGGAGCGAGGGGCTCGTGCTCGAAGACGTCGAGGGCGGCACCCGCGATCCAGCGCTTGGTGAGCGCCTCGGCCAGGGCGTCCTCCACCACAAGCTGCCCGCGCCCGACGTTGATGAACCGGGCGGAGGGCTGCATGACGCCGAAGCGGCGCAGGTCGAACATGCCGTGCGTCTGCTCGGTGAGCGGCGCGGCCGCGATCACCCAGTCGGCGCGGGACATCAGCCGGTCGAGGTCGTCGGGGCCGTGGATGCCGGTGCGCGGGACCCGGCCGACCAGCGCGGTGGTGACGTCGAGGGCCTTGAGCGTGCGGGCGATCGTACGGCCGATGGGCCCGGACCCCACCACGCACGCGCGCGTGCCCGCCACGCGCTGCCCCTCGCGGTGCCGCCACTCCCGGGCGCGCTGGAACTCCAGGGTCCTCGGCAGGTCCTTGGCCATCGCCAGCACCAGCGCGGCCACGTACTCGGCGATCGGCTGGTCGAAGATCCCGCGCGCGTTGGTGACCACGGTGCCGGACTCGGTCAGCTCCGGGCACATCAGATGGTCCACACCCGCGCTCGCCGTGTGCACCCAGCGCGGCCGCGGGCCCTCGCCGGGCCAGGCGTCGCGTACGGCGTGCGAGGTGAAGTCCCAGACCAGCAGGACGTCGGCGTGCGGCAGCCGCTCGGCGAGCGTCGACTCGTCCGCGTGCTCGACACGGGCGCGGCCGGTGAGACGGCCGAGGCGGGGCAGGGGGTCCGCGTCGAGGACGAGAAGGGTGGGCGGGGTGTCGGGAGAGGTCATACGGGGTCGCTTCTCCGGGGGGTGCGGGGGCCGTTTCGCGGAGTTCTACTGGAAGGGCGGGCCGTCTGACATGCGAGGTTTGACCACGCTCGCACCCGAACCTACCTTCGTCAACACGGGCGTGCGTACGGTCCGTTGCTCACCTGTTTCTCGTAGTGAGGACGGTGCCTGCCATGGACGCCATGGACATCTCCTTCCTCGGCGGCCCCCGCCCGCAGCGCGGTGTGGGAGTCGTCGCCCCGTTCGACTTCGCGCTGGACCGGGAGCTGTGGCGCTGGGTGCCGGACGAGGTGTCCCTCCACCTCACTCGCACCCCGTACGTCCCGGTCGAGGTCAGCCTCGACCTGGCCCGCCTGGTCAGCGAGCACGAGACGCTGAGCGACGGCGTCCGCACCCTGACCGCGATCGCGCCCGAGGTGGTCGCCTACGCCTGTACCTCCGGCAGTTTCGTCGGCGGCATCGCGGGCGAGCGGGCGATGTGCGAGGCGATGACGCGGGCCGGCGCGGTGCCGTCCGTCACGACCTCGGGCGCGCTGCTGGAGGCGCTGACCGAGCTGGGCGTACGGCGGGTGGCGCTGGTGACGCCGTACACCGTGTCGGTGACGCGGGCGCTGGAGGAGTACGTGGCGCAGGCGGGGGTCCTGGTCACCGGGTGCGCGTTCATGGGGCTGACCCGGCACATCTGGAAGGTGCCGTACCGCGATGTGGCGGACATGGCCCGCAGGGCGGTGCGGGGCGCCACCGACGCGTTGTTCATCAGCTGCACCAACCTCCCCACCTACGACGTGATCCCCCAACTGGAGGCCGAACTGCGCATCCCGGTGCTCTCGGCCAACCAGGTCACGATGTGGGCGGCGCTGCGTCGGCTGGGTACCCGAGCGGTGGGGCCGTATCAGGCGCTGATCGATCCGGCGGCACGGATCGATCCGGCGGGCGGCGGTCCCGTGCTTCCCGGAGCACTGCCGGAAGCACTGCCGAACGTGCCGGGCGAAGAACAGCAGCAGGAAGGGCCGACATGACCGCACTGGGATTCCTCTACCCGGGCCACTCCGCCGAGGACGACTACCCACGCATCGAGCAGTTGCTCGCCAGCGACATCCGGGTCGACGTGGTGCACACCGACATCGGTGAGGACGCGCACCGGGTGGACGCGCTGCGCCGGATGGGCTCGGCCGAGCGGCTCGCGGCGGGCGTGGAGGCGCTGCGGCTGACGGGGGCCGAGGCGGTGGTGTGGGCGTGCACGTCCGGCAGTTTCGTCTACGGCTGGGAGGGCGCCCATGAGCAGGTGCGCACCCTCGCCGTGACGGCGGGCATGCCGGCGTCGTCGACGTCCTTCGCCTTCGTGCACGCGGTGCGGGAGCTCGGGGTGCGGCGGGTGGCGATCGGGGCGACGTACCCCGACGACGTGGCGGACCTCTTCGCGGACTTCCTGCGTGCCGCGGGCGTGGAGGTGGTGGCGGTCCGCGGTTCCGGGATCATCACCGCGGCGGAGGTCGGGAGCTGGGGCGACGCGGAGCTGTTCGCCCTGGCGGAGGAGGCGGACCACCCCGACGCCGAGGCGATTCTCCTCCCGGACACGGCCCTGCACACGGCGTCCCACCTCACGGCCCTGGAACAACGCCTGTCCAAGCCGGTCCTCACCGCCAACCAGGTCACGGTCTGGGAGGCCCTGAGGCTGACGGACCGCCGGGTGAACGCGCCGGAGCTGGGGGTGCTCTTCACGAGGGAGCCGATCGTGCAGGTGTAGGGCCGTCCCATCCCTGGGGGCTGCCGCCCCCAGACCCCCGCTTCGGCCCTGAAGGGCCTCGTCCTCAAACTCCCCCAGAGGGGGCACCCCCAGACGGGCTGAAAACCAGCCCCTCCGGCGTTTGAGGAGCGGGGGTCCAGGGGGCAGAGCCCCCGGGGAACGGGGTCGAAGGGGCAGCGCCCCTGGAGGACGGGACGGGTAGGGGCGGCGGGGGCGAAGAAAACTCCCCACCCGGAATAAACCGGAGCCCCCCTCCTGTTAACGCCGGGCAGGACAGCGCACGGCATCACCACAGGAGGCACCCGTGGCGGCAGACGACCCCCAACCCCACGAGATCCGGGGCACAGCACACGGCACCGCCCCGGTCCCCCTCTCCGTACTGGACCTGGTCACGGTCAGCTCAGGCCACACCGCCACCGACGCCCTCCGCACCAGCGTCGACCTCTCCCGCCTCGCGGAGTCCCGCGGCTTCCACCGCTACTGGGTCGCCGAACACCACTCCATGCCGGGCGTGGCCTCCTCGTCCCCCGCCGTGATCCTCGCCCACCTCGCCGCCCACACGACCCGCATCCGCCTCGGCTCCGGCGGCGTCATGCTCCCCAACCACGCCCCGCTCGTCATCGCGGAGCAGTTCGGCACCTTGGAGGCCATGGCCCCCGGCCGCATAGACCTCGGCCTCGGCCGAGCCCCCGGCACGGACGGCGCCACGGCAGCCGCCCTCCGCCGTACGGATCACCTCAACGAGGGCGCCGACGACTTCCCCGAGCAGCTCGCGGAGCTCACCCGTTTCCTCGACGCCGACTTCCCGGACGGCCACCCCTACCGCCGTATCCACGCCGTCCCCGGCCCCGTCCAGGCGACCTCGCCCGGCGGCGTCCAGTCCCCGCACCGCCCGCCGGTCTGGCTGCTCGGCTCCTCCGGCTTCAGCGCCCGCCTCGCTGCCGTCCTCGGCCTGCCCTTCGCCTTCGCGCACCACTTCTCGGCGCGCAACACCGTCCCCGCCCTGGACCTGTACCGGGAGTCCTTCCAGCCCTCCGCCGTCCTCGACGAGCCGTACGCCCTCATCGGCGTCTCCGCCCTCGCCACCGACGACGAGAAGGAGGCCCGCCGCCAGATCAGGGCCGCCGCCCTCAGCATGATCCGCCTGCGCACCGGCCGCCCCGGCCTCATCCCCACCCCCGAGGAGGCCGAGGCCCGCGAGTTCACCCCGCTGGAGCGCGAGTTCGCCGACTCCTGGAACGCCAACGTCGTCCACGGCACCGCCGACGAGGTCCGCGCCGGCCTCGACGACCTCCAGAAGCGCACCGGCGCCGACGAGTTGATGATCACGAGCAACGCGCCCGGCATGGACGTACGCCTGCGCTCGTACGAACTCATCGCCGACGCCTACGGGTTGCCGACGATCTGACCGCACGCCTTTCAGCGCGCGTCAGACCCGCACCCCCAGCAACTCGGAGATACGATCCGGCGGCACCGGCCGCGAGTACAGCCACCCCTGTCCGGTGTCGCAGCCGATCCGCCGCAGTCGCGAGGCCTGCGCCAGCGTCTCCACGCACTCCGCGGTGACCGTCAGGCCCAGCCGGTGGGCCAGTTGGATCATCGCCTCGACCACGACCTCGTCGGCCGGGTTCGGCGGGACGGCCGCGCTGTTGTCGCTCTCGTACTGGAAGCCCCGTACGAAGGAACCGTCCAGCTTCAGGACCGAGACCGGCAGCCGGCTGAGGTAGGCCAGGTTCGAGTAGCCGGTGCCGAAGTCGTCGATGGCGATGCGTACGCCCATGTCGCTGAGCGCCTGGAGGTCCTGGAGCGGTCTGCCCGCCGAGCCCATCACCGCCGACTCGGTGAGCTCCAACTGGAGCAGGTGCGGGGCGAGTTCCGTCTCGTCGAGGATGCGGGCCACGTCCGCCACCAGGTCGGAGTCCCAGACCTGCCGTACCGCCACGTTCACGCTGACGAAGATCGGCGGCTCGTCGGGGTGTGTCAGCTGCCAGGCGCGGGCCTGACGGCAGGCGGTCTCCAGGATCCAGCGGCCGAGGGGAACGATAGAGCCGTCCTCCTCCGCCAGTCCGATGAACCGATTCGGCGCCAGTACGCCGAACTGAGGATGATTCCAGCGGACAAGCGCCTCGACCCCGCGCAGCCGGCCGTCCTCCATGCTCACCAACGGCTGGTACTCCAGGGCGAACTCACCCCGCTCGATGGCCGGGCGGAGGGTGGCGGCGAGGGCCTGGCGGGTGATGAGGTGGGCGTTGCGTTCGGGGTCGAAGAGCGTCCAGCGGTCCTTGCCGTCGGCCTTCGCCCAGTACAGCGTCGTGTCCGCGGCCTGCATCAGGGCGTTGGGCGTGGTGCCGGCCGCCTGGCGTTCCACCACGCCGATCGACGCCGACACCGAAAGGCGGCGGCCGGAGAGGTCGAAGGGGGCTCGCAGGGCCTCCAGCACCGACTCGGCCAGGTCGGCCAGTTGCTCGGTGCCGGTCGAGTCCTCCACGAGGAGGGCGAACTCGTCGCCGCCGAGCCGGGCCACCAGGGGCGGGCTCGATCTGGCGTACCCCGCCTCCTCGGCGCAGCGCGTGAGCCGTTCGGCCACGGCGGCCAGCAGGCCGTCGCCGATCCGGTTGCCCAGGGTGTCGTTGATCGCCTTGAAGCCGTCAAGGTCCAGATAACACAGGCCGATTCGGCCGGTGGTGCCGCTCTCGTCGTACGACTCCGCCTCCAGGGCGGCCGACAGGCGCTCGAAGAACAGGGTGCGGTTGGGTAGCCGGGTCACCGGGTCGTGCATCTGCAAGTGCCGCAGCCGGGCCTGGAGTTCGCGGTGGCCGCTGACGTCGGCGACGGAGAGCAGGACACCGCCCCGCTCGACACCGGGCAGGGGTGCGACCGTGACCTGGGCCCACAGGGAGTGCCCGTCCGGGTGTTTGAGGCGTCGCGTGCAGCGCAGCCGGGCCTGGCGGCCGCGCAGCACCTCGAGGTACGCGTGCCAGGTGCGGGCGTCGGAGGCCAGGTCCACCAGGTCGGCGGCGACGGAACCGGCCAGTTCGCCGGGTGGCGTGCCGAGCAGGTCGGCGAGGGCGGGGTTGGCGCCCGCGACCAGGCCCTCGCGGTCGACCACGGCCATCCCCAGGGGCGCGGCGGAGAAGGCGGCGGAGTAGGGCGGCTCCCCGGTACCGGGTGATGGCTCTGAGTTACTCTCTGTTACGGCCAACCGGATGAGGTCTGCCGCGGGCGTCGGCCCTTCGGACGTTCCGCTCACCGCTCGCTCCCGCAGTGCACTCGATCTTCGGATGGGTCTCATCGGAATGGCCGGCCGTGGGCGGTCGGCCGCCGGGCCGTGTCCGTGCAGGAAAGTGTTGGAAAGTGTGCCGATCATAGAGGCTGGCCCCGGGCCCTTCCACCTACTGTCCAGTGTTCCCACGCGGCCCGCTCATCCGACAGATCGTTTCTGCCCGCGACTGGACACCTTCTTGGGGCACGCGACCGGTTGTGACGTTCCGTGAGCGATTCGGGGGTGTCGGTTTTGATGCCCTCCGGGCCCCACTCACCCATCCGGTGCAGGCAAACAGGACGTAGTACGACAATCTGACTGAGGCTGGGAGCGGTGTCCCGCGAACCGCTCCCGGAGGTCCACGTGCCGCGTCAGCTCCCCCTGCTCCCCGGCATGGGTTGGCTGTGGGAATGGCCCCGACTGCGCACTGCCGCCGCCCTGTTCACCACGATGTCGGCGCTCGCCGCGACCTCCCTGGTCGCGGGCCCCTCGGTCGCCGAACCGTTCGACACGGCTGCCTGTGCCCTGGAACGCACCGAGGCGCACCACTCCGAAGGACTGAACACCTGGAACACCGCCTATCCGCGCCCGACCCGCGAACTCGACGCGGTCATGGTCTTCCTGTCCTTCCCGGACGCGGCACCCCGGACGACACCCGCCGAACTGACGGCCGACCATTTCCCTGCTACCACCCACTTCTTCGAACGCGCCTCCTACGGCAGATTCACCCTGCGCCCGCATCCGGTCCGGAACTGGCTCCGGATGCCGCGGCCGTCGACCGCGTACGCCATACAGCGCGACTGGAACGTGGACGACCGGGCCGCGTATCTGCGGGACGCGCTCGCCGTGGCGGACCGGCAGGTGGACTTCTCCCGCTACGACATCGTCTACTTCGTCGCCGACCCGGACGCGCCCGGAGTCGACTCGGACGCCACGAAGGTCGTCAACCTGGAGACCCCGTTGCGCGCCGACGGCACGGACATCCGGCGTGTCGTCACGGTGTTCGAGAACCATCCGCCGGACCGGCTGGTCCTCGCGCACGAGACCGGCCACGTCTTCGACCTGCCCGACCTCTACCACCGCCCGATGGACGGCAAGGGTGACTGGGACACCTACGTCGGCGACTGGGACCTGATGGGCAGCCAGTTCGGGTTGGCGCCGGATCTGTTCGGCTGGCACAAGTGGAAGCTCGGGTGGCTGGAGCCGCGGCAGGTGGTGTGTGTGCAGGGGGCGCGGGCCGCCGGGGCGCGGCTGACGCTGGAGCCGCTGTCGGTCGGGCCCGGTATGCCGGTGCAGGCGGGGGCTGCCGGGGCGCCCGGCGGGCTCGGCTCGTTCGGGGCGGCGCCCGGCGGGCTCGGCGCCGTACCGGGCTTCGGCCTGGGCAACGGCATCAAGCTCGCCGTCGTCCGCACCGGCCCCGAGAGCGCCCTCGCCTTCGAGGTGCGCGGCCCCGTGGGCAACGACAGGCAGGTCTGCCGGCAGGGCGTGCTGGTGTACCGGGTGCGCAGCCAGACCGAGTCCGGCGGCGGCCCGGTCGAGGTGATCGACGCCCATCCGCGCACCGAGGCCTGCTGGGAGGAGTCGGTGTATCCGCCGCTCGCGGACGCGCCGGTCGGGCTGGGCGAGAGTTTCACGGTGCTGGAGGAGGGCGTGCGGGTGGAGGTGGAGGGGCGCACGGCTTCGGGGGCGTGGACGGTGAAGATCGCGCCGACGGGACCGCGGGCGCGCGCGACGGGATAGCGCCCGCGCCGGGGCGTGGGGCGTGGTCGGTGGGGGATGCGCCGGTAGTGACAGGCGTACGGGGTGGGTGCAGGCGTACACGGGTAGTGACGGGTGTACGCCGGGGCATGCGAAAAGCCCCTCGCATCCGCGAGGGGCTTTCACTGTCTGTGCGCCGCCAGGGACTCGAACCCCGGACCCGCTGATTAAGAGTCAGCTGCTCTAACCAACTGAGCTAGCGGCGCCTGCTGACGTCGTAGACCTTAGCATCCTGGTCGGCGTGGGGAAAAATCGAAATCCGAACGGCCGCGCGAGCCGCCCGCACGGCCGCCCAGAGCAGCACCTCCGGGCCCGGTAACCAGGGGTTACGGCTGTCCGGGGCGACCAGCCAGCGGGTTCCGGAGGCCGTCGGGGACGCCGCGTACGTGTCCGCCGGAGCCGGGACGGTCACCGCGTCGCCGGTGCCGTGGCAGAGGAGCGGCGGGATGCCGTCCGTGCGGCTGAACTCCTCCCAGCGCAGCAGTGAGGGCAGTCGCTGGGCGGTGCCGGGGGCGGCGAACAGCAGGATCCGCCCCCGGAAGGCGGCCACGGGGCCGGCACCCGGGCCCTCGTCCCACAGCCGGTCCAGCATGCGGCGCCCGAAGATCGCGGGGGCGCTGACCACGTCGAAGACGGAGCCGCAGGGCAGGACCACCGGGGCGTGCGGGCGTTCGGCCCAGAGGGCGAGCATGCTGCGGGGATACGTTCCTGCCGAGGCGAGCCAGGCGGCTCCGTCGGGGGTGACGCCGGTGACTCCGAAGGTGTCGACGGGGGCGTCGGAGTGGTCTGGGGAGAGGTGGGAGGAGGGGTGGGAGGGGAGGTGGGCGGAGAAGTTGTGGGAGGAGCTGGAGGAGAGGTCGGCGAAGAGGTCGTCCCGTGTGCGGCTCATGCACCTACATCTACCGACGGTGAGAGCTCGGTTTCCGAGGGTTGCCGAAAAGCCGGACAGGGGAGGGAGAAGCGGGTATCTTGCCCGCCTGGCATATGCCGTAGGGGTGATCAGGCGCTGACTACGCCGTAATCACACGGGGTCGACGTGCCCCGGCCCCTCGACCCCCCGCATCAGATCACGGCCGAACTCCACCATCTTCTTGGCGTAGTCCTCGGTCCACTCGGCCCGTGCGGCGATGTCGGCGGGCGTCAGCCGGTCGAACCGCCGGGGGTCCGCCAGCTGGGCCGCCGCGATGGCCTGGAACTCCACCGCACGATCAGTCGCCGCCCGGAAGGCCTGCGTCAGCTCGGTCGCCCGCGCCAGCAGCACACGGGGGTCGTCGATCGACTCCAGGTCGAAGAAGTGCTCAGGGTCGGCGGCCACCTGCGCGGGCTCGAAGAGCAGGGGCGCGGGGCGTAGCCGCGGTTCGTTCCTGCGCGGCGTGGGCTCCGCCATGCGTTCTCCTCCTAGTACGTCACCGATCCAGTACGTCACCGATCTCGTGGGACACCGGCGAACCCCCGGCGGACCGGTCCACCGTCCATTGTCCCGCGCCCGCGCAAGTAGGCGTATGACGCGGGCCCATGCGCCTTCCGGTCAACCGGGCCGCGAGGCCACGCGATGGCGGCGGCGGAGGCGGTTCCGGGTGGGTGGGTGCCGTTCGATTCATGGCCGCCAGGCCACGCGATGGCGGCGGGGGAGGCGGTCCCGGGTGGGTGGGTGCCGTTCGATTCACGGCCGCCAGGCCACCCGATGCTCTGCGAGTCGCGCCAGGACCGCGTGGTTCGCCTCCCAGCCGTCAGGGCTGTGTTCATTGGCCGCCTCCGGCGGCGTGCCGGACTCCGTCCGGCGGGTGGCGGCGGCGGAGCTGGTCCCGGGTGGGTGGGTGCCGTTCGATTCATGGCCGCCAGGCCACCCGATGCTCTGCGAGTCGCGCCAGGACCGCGTGGTTCGCCTCCCAGCCGTCAGGAAACTTCACCAGCGTCCCCAGCTGTACCGGCTCCGTCGACGGATAGTCGTCCAGCAGGTCGCTCACCCCGGCCCGGCACACCACGATGCACGCGTGGCGGTGGCGGGAGGCGAGGACGCAGAGGCGGCCCGTTTCCAGGTGGAACGCGGTGGCGTCGGGGCGGCCGGACAGGGGGTGGAGGACCACCGTGACGTCGTACTCGCGGCCTTGCAGGCGATTCGCCGTGTCTACGGTGATTTCCGTCACGCCCAGCTCGGCCAGCGCCGCCCGGACCGCCGCTGCCTGGTCCCGGTGGGCCGTGCCGACCGCGATCCGGTCGGCGGTGAGGGGCGCGGCGTCGGAAGAGCGTTCCGACGTCGCCGCGCCGCCCCGGTCCAGGAGGCGCCGTACGACCGTCGCGACCGCCCGGACCGCCTCCGGGTCCGTACGCGGGGTATGCCGGGCGGGCAGTTCCAGCAGGCCCCAGCCCGACTCGGCCGCCTCGTCGATCACCCGATCGGGGCCGGAGCCGTCCGACGGGACCGCGAAGGCGAGTCGGCGGTCGTCGTGACCGGTGCCGCTGCGGAAGGGCGTGTACGGGTAGAAGGCGTCGGAGATGAGGGGCGCGGCGGACGCGGGGAGGCGCCAGGAGACCGGCAGGCGGTGCTGGGGCAGGTCCGGGTTGTGGGCCAGGAGAGTGGTGACGGCGGACGCCGACGGGTCGTACGACAGGCCCGCCCACTGCTCACTGCCCACGGTCGCGAACGGGTCGAGTTGACCCGGGTCGCCCACGAACAGCGCCCGCTCGAAGAGGCCGGCCACGGCGAGCAGCGAGTCCGAGCGCATCTGGTACGCCTCGTCGACGATCGCGTGCCGCCAGGGCTCGTCGACCTTGACGTGCCCCCACTTGGCCGCCGTGGAGATGACGACCGAGAGTCCCGCGAGCTCGGCGGCCTTCGCCGACTTGCGTACGTTCGGCAGGTCGTCCAGCGCCTTGTCGTACGGGTCGGCGTCGCTGCTGTGCAGGCGGCCCACCGGCAGCTCGGGGCTCTTCTCGGCGAGCCGCAGCACCAGATCGTCGACCTGGGCGTTGGTCTGCGCGACGATCATCAACGGGCGTCCCGCGTCGGCGAGTTCCAGAGCGGCGCGGACGACGAGCGTGGACTTGCCGGCGCCGGGCGGGGAGTCGACGACGACACCGCGCGCGGTGCCGTGCAGGGTGTCGGCGAGGATCGCGTCGGTGGCCTGCGCCGCCGCGGCACCGGGGTCGAACACGGCGGTCACAGGACGTCCTCCTCGGTCAGCGGATCGGCGGCCTCGGGCACCTGCTCCCCGGGCGGCCCGCCGTGTGTCCACGGCGTCTCCTCCGGTTCGGGCAGCTTCGCGCCGCCCCGCTGCTCGTGCTCGAACAGGGTGAAGCAGACCCGGTCGCCCTTCTCCGGCACGGATCCCGCCTCCGGTTCCTTGCCGCGGCCCATCTTGTCCAGCACCCGCAGCACGAGCAGCACGCCGCCGTCCTCGCCGCCGGGCCCGTTCTCGCCGTCGTTGCCGTCCTTGCCGAGGGTCTCCTCGTAGCCGACGAACTCAGCCGCCTGCGGCTTTCCGCCCAGCGACCGGAACACCTTGGCCCGCTCGCCCAGATGCGGCCGGTCATCGGTGCGGACGGTGACCAGCGGGCGCGGGCTCGGCCGCTTGCCCTCGCTGTACGCCATCACGACCTCGGTGACCTCGCCCGCGAACGCCTCCCCGGCCAGCCTCCGCCCCGCCATCACCAGCGGGTCGTCGAGCGCCTCCTGCGCCTCCAGGCGGGCCTGTTCGCGCTCGCGCGCCGAGAGCTTGTTGGCGGCGGTGACCGCGTCGTCGCGGCGCGGCTGCGGGGGCTCACCGGCGAGGACGCGGTCGCGGTGGCCGGTGAACGACCAGCGGTCGCGCGTCCATCGCTCCTCGACGTGCCGACCGGCCTCGGGCAGGTGTGACCGCAGCAGGTCGAGGCCGTGCCACACCGCGTCCCAAGTGGGGCGGGTCCGGCTCTCGACGAGGGCGCGGATCTCCCGCTCGGCGGCGGTGAGGTCACCGAGCCGGTCGTCGGCCTCCAGACCGTCCTCGGCGGCGGCGAGGGCCGTACGCGCGCGGTCGTAGCGATCGATGGCGGGGGCGAGCAGTTTGTTGTCGAACGCCGGGTCGGTGGCGGGGCCCGCCGGCGGCCACAGCAACTGGCCCTCCCGGTCCCGCGCGAGCTCCGCGCGCAGCGCCGCCTCGGCGCCCGTCTCGCCCTCCGGCGGGGCGATCCACGCCAGCAGCGCGCCCAGGTGCTGGTCCTCCAGCGTGGACTGGCCGGTCGCCCAGTGCCGGGACAGTACGTCGGTCATGGCGAGCAGGAGGGACGAGCCGGGCACGCGGGCGCGCTCGCCGAAGTGGGTCAGCCAGCGGCCGAGCAGCGGCACGCGCGGGGGCGCGGGGTAGGGGGTCTCCGGGTCCTGGTCCGCCGTACGCCTGAAGCGCATGGAGCGGCCGAGGAGCCGTACGTAATCGACGCCCGCGCGGCTCGGCACGATCAACTGCGGGGCGTCCGCGCACAGTTCGACCTCGACCTTGACCCGCTTGCCGGTCTCGGGGTCGGTCTCGTTGCGCTCGGCGGCCTCCACGGCATCGGCGTGGGTGTCGATGTACGGCAGGACGACGTCCGCCAGCTCGGCCAGGAACGCGAACCTGAGGTCCCGGTCGCGCGGCTGCGGTACGACCAGCAGGTGCGGAGCGTCCCGGTCCGTGCCGACCAGCGCGCCGAGCGGGGCGCCGGCCTCACCGGCGGTGGTGAGGGGCACGAAGACCAGCGGGCGGTCGGACAGATGCCGGTGGCGGACGGTGGCGGCGGGCTGGGCGCGGCCGGTGTGGACGGCTTCGAGGCGGGCGAGCGTGGCGATCAACGACATGCCGCCACCTCCACACCCAGGGCCTCGGCACGCAGCCGTGCCGCCCTGCGCAGGGCAGCCACCGCCGGATCGTCCGGGTCGCCGGTCTCGCCGCGGGCCGCCGACAGGACGTCCTCGACCGTGGTCAGGCCGCCCAGTTCGGCCCGCACCGAACGGCCCAGCGACGTCACCGCGCCGGACGCGCGGGAGCGGGCCCGACAGTGGAAGGCGAGCTCGCAGGCGGACAGGCACTCGGGCGCGTACGTCGCCGGGACCGACTCGACGGCGGTCGTGAGGTCGGCGGCGGGCAGGTCGGGGGAGAAGCAGGTGCCGTCGGGGAGCGTGTCGGCGATGTCCTCGATGCGGGTGAGGCGGGCCAGTTGGCGGGCGGTCACCGCGCGCTGTTTGCGGACGTCGACGGCGGAGGCTGTGGGGAGGTTCGAGAAGTCCTTGGGGCAGACCAGGAGGACGCGGTGGCGCACGCGCGGGGCGGGGGCGCTGTCCGAGGCGAGCCGGGCGGCGATCCGCTCCAGCGCCAGCACGTACACCGCCGCCTGACGAGCCGCGGCACCCACCTTCGCCGGATCCGCCGAACCGTCCAGCATCGGGAACGACTTGATCTCCACGACCGTCCAGCTGCCGTCCGGGTGCACGACCACCGCGTCCGGCTCCAGGAAGGCGGGCGAGCCGGCGACGTCCAGCGCGAGCATCGGGTGGTCGAACAGGGTCCACTCGCCGCGGGCCTCGGTGGCCTCGCGCAGCGCCAGTGCCGTACGGGCCGTGCGGCCCTCGGGGCCCGTCGCGGTGAGTTCGGGCACGCGTGCGTGGGCGGGCGGTTCGGCGGTGCGGTCGAGCTTCTCGTGGACCAGGCGCAGCAGCTCCGCGCCGCCGTCCGCCTTGACCTTGGCTTCGAAGGTGTTCCCGCGCGTGAAGGCGAACTGCGACTGCCCGAAGACCGACGGCGAGCCCAGTGCGTTCGCCAGCGCCGCCTTGTTCACCCCGGCGCCGTCCAGGATCGCGCGCCGCTTGCAGCCGGGGTTGGCGGCGAGAGCGGCCAAGGCGCGTGCGTCCAACGCCTTGGCCGGTACGTCGGGACCGCGCAGCTCAGCGAGCCGGTGCCGGAGCGCCGTCCCCCGCGTCCTGGGGAGAGGCACTCGGCTCGGCTCCGGCTCCGAACCGGGACTCGCGCTGCCGTGGAATTCGCTCACCCGCGGAAGTCTGGCATCCGCCACTGACAATTGAGGAAGCCGCGTCACCGGAGCCCACAGGGACGGGGGTGCCGGAGCCGGCCGAGAGGCTGTCGCCCGAGCCGACCGGGACCGTGTCGCGGGAGCCCTGTGCGACGGTCGCGGTGGAGGTGGCAGCGGCGGCGGAGTCGGCGTTCGCGGCGGTGGCGGCCCGCGTCCCGAACCGGGCCCGCGCCCGGTCCATGGTCCGCATCACATACGGCGCCAGCAGCAGTCCGACGCCCATCACGGCGGCGCCCGCGACCGCGTCGAGGAAGTAGTGGTTCGCGGTGCCCATCACCACGATCGTGGTGATCAGGGGGTAGGCGATCGCCGCGACCTTCGCCAGGCGCGTCCCGCCGTACCGCCACAGGATCACGCCGCACCACAGCGCCCAGCCGACGTGCAGGCTCGGCATGGCCGCGTACTGGTTGGTCAGGCCGCCGAGGCCCTTGGGCGCGCTCGCCTCGCCGCCCCACCAGCCGTACGAGCTGTAGTGGGCCATCGTGTCCACGAAACCGTGGCTCGCGTCGAGCAGCCGGGGCGGGCAGGTGGGAAGCAGGGTGAAGCCGATCAGGCCGATGAAGGTCGACGTCATCAGCCAGGTGCGGGCCGCCCGATACTGCACGGTGCGCGATCTGAAGAGCCAGACCAGGAGCACGGGCGTGACCAGGTAGTGCAGCGACGCGTACCAGAAGTCGGCCGGGACGCCGAGCCAGGGCTCGCGGGTGAAGAGGCGGTTGAGGGGGTGCTCCGCTTTGAGGTACAGGGCCTTCTCGATGTCCAGGATCGCGAGCCCGTGGTCCACGGCGCCGCTGACATCGCCCCGGGCGAGGAGTCGCCCCGCCGAGTAGCAGGCGTAGACCAGCAGTATCAGCGGCAGCTCGGTCCACCAGCGCAGGCGGGTCCGCGGCGTCGCCTCCACGCCAGCTATGTCGGCGTGCGGCATCCGATCGCCTCCCCCTTCTCGTCGCGGCGCCCGGTCGACCGGTCGTACCACTTTACGGTGTATGCGTGCGCCCCCTTCGGGCGCCTCGGCCCTCTAGACGCAGAGATCGCCCGGCGGGTTGCCCCGGCACAGCGTGCGCGATGATGGAGGGGTTCCGCCTCTCATTTCTCCCGGAAGGCCTCCGCATGGCACCGCGCATCCTGCTGGCCCGGCACGGACAGACCGAATGGTCGCTGGCCGGCAAGCACACGGGCAGGACCGATGTGCCGCTCCTCGAGGAGGGCCGCAGGGGCGCGAAGCTCCTCGGCGAACGTCTGCACAGGGCGCCGTACGACGGGCTGGCGGGCGTAGAGGTCCGCACCAGCCCTCTCTCACGCGCGCGTGAGACGTGCGAACTCGCCGGCTTCGGGGAACGCGCGCGTGCCTGGGACACGCTCATGGAGTGGGACTACGGCGCGTACGAGGGCATGACCCCCGCGGACATCCAGGCCGTCCGGCCCGGCTGGCTCATCTGGCGCGACGGCGTGCCCGAGGGCGAGACCCTGACCGAGGTGACCGCGCGGGCCGACGAGGTGGTGGCGTGGGCGCGCGAGGAGGACCGGGACGTGCTGGTGTTCGCGCACGGGCACATACTCCGGTCCATAGGCGCGCGGTGGTTGGGGATGCCGCTCGATTTCGCGGCACGGATCCGGCTGAACCCGACGTCGCTGTCGGTGCTGGGGTGGGCTTACGGGGAGCCGGCGATCGAGAGCTGGAACGACTTGGGGCACTTGGCGGGCTAGCGCGGTTCTGCCAAGCTGCGGGCATTCGTGCCGCCTAGGGCGGCACGGGTGGGCGCAGGCGGCACCCTGTCAGCGCCGGGCTGCGCGACCCACCCCCGCCCAGCACCGACGCCGGGCAACCTTGCTCACGCCGGATCGTTCACGCCGTACGCGGCGCGCTCGCGTGCCTCTCCAGAAACGCCGACACGCCCGAAGCCCGCCGATGCGGCAGCAACACCCGCGCAGTCCCCGCCAACATCGTCTGCACCCGCGACGACTGCACCTGATCCAGCAGATCCAGCACCCGCATCCCGGCGGCCGCCGCCTCGTCGGGCCGCCCACCCCGGGCCAGGTCGTCCGCCAGCTCCGCCGTGTACAGCGCGATGTTGCGCGTGAAGTGCGGATCCTGCAGCTGCGCCGCCCGCCCCGCATGCCGCGCCGCCCGCCGCCAGTTGCCCAGCGTCGACCAGCACTGCGCCTCCAGGACCTCCAGCTCCGCCTCGCCGTAGAAGCTCATCCACTCCGGGTCGGAGTCCGAACGGCCCCGCTCGAAGAGGGCCTGCGCGCGGGCGAGGGCCTGCTCGCACCCGGTGCGGTCGGCGAGCCCCGCCCAGCCGCCCGCCTCGCGCAGCGCGAGCAGGGACATCAGGCGGGAGGAGCCCAGCGGGCGCGCGACACGTTGCGCGGCCTGCGCCGCACGCACGGCCTCACGGGGCCGGCCCGCGTCCCGCGCCAGGAAGGACGTATTGCAGAAGGCGTGCGCCTCGAGGGCCGGGTCCCCGGCCATCCGGGCCGTCGCCAGCGCCTCCGCGTAGTGCGAGCGCGCGTCGTCGAACCGCCCCGAGTCGTGCGCCAGCCACCCCACCGAGATGGCCAGTTCACCCGCGCCCGAGTGGAGCCGGTCGCCGACCGCCTGCCGGGTCGTGCCGGCGTCGAGCAGCTCGTAGGCGGCCCGCAGCGGGGCGGCCGCGCGCCGGTAGAGGCCGTCGGCGCCGTGCCGGTCGTCGAGCAGCCGGATACGGCGTACGGCTTCCTCGAGCGCGTCCGCCTCGCGCCCCCCGGCACGTCGGACGGGACGCTCCGCGGCGGCGGCGTCGATGGCGAGCCCCAGGGGGCTCAGTGAGGCGGCGGCCACCGTGGCACCGCCGCCGGTCATGAATGCGCGACGCAGCACGTCGCTCTCCTCGTGGATCTCGTGGTTCTGGTGGTTCTGCTGTGCGCCGTACGGGTCGTGGGGGTCGTACGGGTCCTGAGGGTTCAGCGGGTCATACGGCTCCTGGGCTCCCCGCGTCTCACTCGGCGCGTGCACCGGGATCGTGGTGCGCATGGGGAGCGCCTCCTCGTCCGCGCACGCCCGGCGTCCGCGTACGGACGAGCGGGGCGCGAAGCCGAGGTCGGTGAGCGTCCGGCCGGGGAACATGTGCAGGAACACCCGTTCGTAGGCGTAGTTGGGGCATCGGATCTCGCCGGCCTCGACCCGCCCGACGTAACGCGCGTCACAGCTGACCCGCTCGCCGATCTCGCGGGCGGCCCGTCGCACCGCGGCGGCGAACTCGGCCGGCGAGCGCTGTCCGCGCAACTGCCGGAACGCGAGATTCGGCCGTGGTGGCCTGGGGGGCTGGGACGAGGTCAGCTCTGACGACGTCATGGCCGGGTCCTCTCGTGCGAACCGTCGAACCATGCCGGAGTGAGGACGAGTTGAGACGAGTCGAACCGAAATAATCCGTCTGGTGCCCTTGTCTCCGGCGGGCAAGAACGTACCTGCTGTGTCGGACCCGCAACGCAGGGTTTGGCTACAAACCGGATATCTCATACGGGATCTGCCATGAACTGCCATCCTTTGCGGCGGACTTCCGCCGTAGCCGTTGACGGCGCCCCGCGTTGAACTCTTCGGACTGCAAAAGGGGTTCCGTGGTGGAGGTCGGGATGGAGACCAGCCAGAGCATCGTTCCTCGTACGCCGTCGACCACGGCGGCGCACGCGCCGACCGCTGAGTGCAGCGAGCCGCCGGGGTCGGGCTGCGACGTGGTCACCGTTCCGGCGCGGCAGGGGCTGGAGGCGGTCGACATCCTGCGGCGCGGGGCCGGGGACGGGGTGGGCCCCGTGCTGCACGACGACGGTGGCGACACGCTCGGCTTCGTGGTCCCGCCGGGCACGGCGGCCGCCTGGGACGTGCCGGGCAGCACCTGTACGGAGACCGACGGCCGGGGGCTGAGCCTCGACCTGGACCCCGAGCCGCCGGTCGAGGGCTCGGACTGGCTGCTGCCGCCCGGCGAGGCGGACCTGGCGACCGATCCCGCGGCGCTGCGGGCGGCGCTGGGGGAGGCGGCGCGGTTGATCGAGGCGGCCGACAACTGCCGGTGACTCGGCCGGCCGGGCGGTGGCGCCTCTCACCTGCGACAATGGCCCAATGCGGAAGTCCAGGAACGCCCGGCGCCGGCCGGCCGCGGCCGAAGCGGTCGTCGAACACGTCGACGGTGGGCTCGCCGAGCTGATCCCCGACCGGGACCGTGCCCGCGCCTGGACGCTCCTCATCGACGGGGCTCCGCAGTCACACGTCGATCTGGACGACCCGGCATACCTCTCCTTCGAGTACCAGCGGCGCCTGGGGCACGTCATCGACCTCGTCGCGCCGCAGGGCAAGCCCCTCCACGTCGTGCACCTCGGCGGTGGCGCGTTCACGCTCGCCCGGTATGTGGCCGCCACCCGCCCCCGCTCCACCCAGCAGGTCGTCGAACGGGACGCCACCCTCGTCCAACTGGTCAGGCGAGAGCTGCCGTTGGATCCGAACGCCCGGATCCGGGTGCGGTCGGTGGACGCACGGGACGGGCTCGCCAAGGTGCCCGACGCATGGGCCGACCTCGTCATCGCCGACGTGTTCAGCGGGGCCCGTACGCCCGCCCACCTGACCTCCACGGAGTTCCTCGACGACGTACGCAGGGCCCTGCGGCCCAGCGGCGTGTACACCGCCAACCTCGCCGACGGTCCGCCGCTCGCGCATCTGCGCGGTCAGATCGCCACCGCCGCCGCCCGGTTCGCCGAGCTGGCGCTGGTCGCCGACCCGACGGTGCTGCGCGGGAAGCGCTTCGGCAACGCCGTCCTCGTCGCCGCCGACCAGCCGCTCCCGGTCGCCGAACTGACCCGCCGCGCCGCCTCCGACCCGCACCCAGGTCGCGTCGAGCACGGCAAGGCGCTCACCGACTTCACCGGCGGGGCCGTACCCGTGACCGACATCGCGGCGGTGGCCTCTCCGGCGCCGCCCCCGTCCGTGTTCCGATGACCGCGGCAGGACGGCCGTCGCGCCGGTGACTCAGTAGTTCCCGATCTCCACCCGCGGCGGCCCGTCGTGCCAGGTGCAGAACACCGACACCCGGTCCGCGCCCGCGCTGAACTCCACCCGGATCCACGTCTCCGTCTTCCACACCTGCATCGACCAGCCCGAGCCCGGGGTGGCCGAGACGAGGGTCGCGGAGCTCTCGCCGATGTCGAAGACCACGCGGCCGCCGTCGGTGTCGTAGCTCTTGACCCGGCCGGACGTGGTGGTCGTGGGACTGGGGCTCTGCGGAGGCTTCGTCGAGGGCGTCGGCGTACGGGGCGTCCCGGTCGGTTTCGGAGAGGGGGCCGGGGAGTTCGAAGGGTTCTTCGACGGCGTCGGCCGGTTCGTCGACGACGCCAGCGGCTTCGACTCCTGTGTGGTCGCGTCGGCCGCGGTGATGGGCAGGGCGCGCGGACGGTCGTACACCGTGCCCGCCATCACCGTGTGGACACCCCACCACGACAGCGTGACCGCCGCGCCCGTGGCGAGCGACCAAGCGAGTACGTGTACGAGTCCTCTGCGCATCGCGGGCCATACTGCCTCACGCGTCCCGGACGTGTCGCGCGGTTGTCCACAGGGGTGAAGTTGCCCACGGGGACGGAGTTGTCCACAGCGGGCGAGTTGTCCACAGGCCCCGACCCGGCTCGGCGGCATGGCGTACGGTGCGGCGCATGGCAAGTGTGCTCGTGGTCGAGGACGACCAGTTCGTACGCTCGGCGCTCATCCGGCACCTGACCGACGCCGCCCACACGGTGCGCAGCGTCGGGACGGCACTGGAGGCGCTGCGCGAGGTCGCCCATTTCCGCTTCGACGTGGTGATCCTGGACCTCGGTCTGCCCGATCTGGACGGCTCCGAGGCCCTGAAGATGCTGCGCGGCATCACGGACGTGCCGGTGATCATCGCCACGGCACGGGACGACGAGGCGGAGATCGTCCGGCTGCTGAACGCGGGGGCGGACGACTACCTCACCAAGCCGTTCTCGGTCGAGCACCTGTCGGCCCGGATGGCCGCCGTCCTGCGCCGCGCCCGGTCGGGCAGCGCGGAGGCCGCACCGTCCAGCGTGCTCCGCGTCGGCGGCCTGACCGTGGACCCGCTGCGCCGCCAGGCCGAGCTGGACGGTGTACGCCTTGACCTCACCCGCCGCGAGTTCGACCTGCTCGCCTTCCTGGCCGGACGGCCCGGCGTCGTCGTACCCCGCAAGGAACTGCTCGCCGAGGTGTGGCAGCAGTCCTACGGCGACGACCAGACCATCGACGTCCATCTGTCCTGGCTGCGCCGGAAACTGGGCGAAACGGCCGCCAACCCCCGCTATCTGCACACCTTGCGGGGCGTCGGCGTGAAGCTGGAGCCGCCGGGTGGAGGGCCGCTGCGATGAGATGGGCACTGGTCAAGGTCTGCCTGGCGGTCACCACCATGGTCGTGGTCGCCTTCGCCGTCCCCCTGGGGCTCGTCATCCGGGAGATGGCCCGCGACCGCGCCTTCTCCAACGCCGAGCGGGAGGCCGCGGCCGTCGCCCCCGCCCTGTCCATCACCACCGACCGGGACCAGCTGGAGCGCGTCGTCGCCTCGGCCGGGTCGGACGCGGGCATGGCCGTGCACATACCGGCGTCCGGTGACACGGCCGCCGTGGATCTCGGCCGGCAGCGCGCCGCCGCCGACGACATCGCGACCGTGCGACGGCTGGGCCGCGCCTCCACCACCGAGGTGCCCGGCGGGTCCACGCTGCTCCAGCCTGTCGCGCTGAGCTCGGGCGAGATCGCCGTCGTCGAGGTGTACATCCCCGAGGCGGAGGTCACCAATGGCCTCACCACGGCCTGGGCGGTGCTCGCCGGGGTCGGCATCGCCCTGATCGTCGGGTCGGTGGCGGTCGCCGACCGGCTGGGCGTGCGGATGGTGCGGCCCGCGCAGCGCCTGGTAGAGGGCGCGCACGAGCTGGGGGAGGGCAAGCTGGGTGCCCGGGTGCCCGAGGAGGGGCCGAACGAACTGCGGCTGGCGGCGGTCGCGTTCAACTCGATGGCCGACCAGGTCGTGCAACTCCTCGCGAACGAGCGCGAGTTGGCGGCCGATCTGTCCCACCGGCTGCGCACCCCGCTGACCGTGCTGCGGCTGAACGCGGCCTCGCTCGGGGACGGTCCGGCCGCCGAGCAGACCCGGGCGGCGGTCGCGCAGCTGGAGCACGAGGTCGACACCATCATCCGTACGGCGCGGGAGGCCAAGCCGCAGACGGTGGCCGCCGGTCCGGGTGCCGGGTGCGACGCCGCCGAGGTGGTGCGCGAGCGCATGGCGTTCTGGTCGGCGCTGGCGGAGGACGAGGGCCGCAAGGTGCGGGTGGCCGGGGTGGACCGGCCGGTGCGCATACCCGTGGCCCGGGCGGATCTGGCGGCCGCGCTGGACGCCCTGCTCGGCAACGTCTTCCGGCACACGGCCGAGGGCACGGCGTTCGCGGTCGACGTGCACAACGGCGAGGACGCGGTGATCGTGCTCGTCTCGGACGCGGGGCCCGGCATATCCGACCCCGAGGCGGCGATGGCGCGCGGGCGGGGTTCGGGCAGTGCCGGGTCGACCGGGCTCGGGCTGGACATCGTGCGCCGGCTCGCGGAGTCGACGGGCGGGGACGTACGGATCGGGTCGTCGGTGCTGGGCGGGACCGAGGTGCGGATCTGGATCCAGCTGGACGGGAGGGAGCCGGTGCGCAGGGGGCATCGGGGGTCGGTGCGACGCCGTCGGCCCGGCAGATTGGTCTCGACCTTTAACCGGCCCCGATCCCTTCCTTAAGCGCGCCCTAAGGTCGCCAACCCCCGTCCGGATCAGGCACTTTGCCCGATTCCGAATCGCTAGCGTGCTGCCGCACCCACCCCCGCGAACCCCGTGAACAGTGAGGCAGGCACGTGATGAGGACCCACCGGCGCAAGGTCAGCCGCAGGAACAAGGCGATAGGCGGCCTGGTCGCCGCGGCCGTGGTCGGCGGCGGCGCGATCCTGTTCACCGGTACTGCCCAGGCGGCCGGAGTCGGGGCGGCGTACACGAAGACCAGTGACTGGTCGACGGGTTACACCGCGCAGTACGTCGTCACGAACACCAGCGGTCAGGCGGAGAAGGCCTGGAAGCTCGAGTTCGACCTGCCGGCGGGCTCGAAGCTCAGCTCCCTGTGGAACGCGGAGTCGAGCGTGCGCGGGCAGCACGTCACCGTGACGCCGCCGAAGTGGGACACGGACGGCCTGGCGGCCCGTGAGTCGGTGACGGTCGGCTTCGTGGTCAACGGCACGGGCGCGCCGACGGGTTGTCTGATCGACGGCGCGAAGTGCTCGACGGACGCCGGCGCGACGCCGGAGCCGAGCGGCCGCCCGACGTCCACACCGTCCACGACGCCGAACCCGACGGCCACCCCCACGCAGTCCGCAACCCCCACCCGGCCCGCGTCCCCGACGCAGAGCCCGACCCCCACCGCCAAGCCCTCGGAGAGCCCCGGCACCGGAACGGGAACCACCGCCGGCTTCGCCCCGTACATCGACACATCGCTCTACCCGGCGTTCGACCTGACGGCGAGCGCGGAGGCGACCGGCGTCAAGGACTACAACCTCGCCTTCGTCACCGACGGCGGCGGCTGCACCCCGAAGTGGGGCGGCGTCACGGACCTCGGCAGTGACGCGGTGGCCGCGCAGATCGGCGACCTGCGTGCGAAGGGCGGCGACGTCCGTGTCTCCTTCGGCGGCGCGGCGGGCAGCGAGCTGGCGACGACCTGCTCCTCGGCGGACGCGCTCGCGGCGGCCTACGGCAAGGTCGTGGAGGCGTACAAGCTGACCAAGGTCGACTTCGACGTGGAGGGCGGCGCGCTGCCGGACAAGGCGGCCAACACCCGCCGCGCCCAGGCGATAGCCGAGCTCCAGCGGCAGCACCCGGACCTGGACGTCTCCTTCACCCTCCCCGTCATGCCCGAGGGCCTGACCCAGCCGGGCGTCGACCTCCTCGCCGACGCCAAGCGCAACGGCGTGAAGATCGACACCGTCAACATCATGGCGATGGACTACGGCCCCGCGTACAGCGGCGACATGGGCACCTACGCCGAACAGGCGGCCACCGCCACCCAGGCCCAGGTCAAGAGCGTGCTCGGCCTCTCCGACAGCGCCGCCTGGAAGACGGTCGCCGTCACCCCGATGATCGGCGTCAACGACGTCACCACCGAGATCTTCAAGGTCGACGACGCCACCCAGCTGGTCAACTTCGCCAAGTCCAAGGGCCTCGGCTGGCTGTCGATGTGGTCGGCGACCCGTGACAAGCAGTGCCCGGGCGGTGAGAAGCCGGCGGCCGACGCGACGTGCAGCTCGATCCTCCAGGACAAGTTCGCGTTCACCAAGGCGTTCGCGGCCTACAACTGACGCGGACCGCCACTGAACCACGGGGGCGCGCCCCGGCCGGTCTCCCCCCATCCGGCCGGGGCGCGGCACGTCCCCTCCCCGTGCCGCGCCCCGCCCACCCGGTCCGATCCCCCGCTCCCTAGAACACCTCGTCCACCTCGGGCAACGTCCCCGTCCGAGCCGCCTTCCCGTACCAGTACGCGCTCGACTTCGGCGTCCGCTCGAGCGTCGAGTAGTCGACGTACACCGCCCCGAACCGCTTCTCGTACCCGTACGCCCACTCGAAGTTGTCCAGCAGGGACCACAGGTAGTAGCCCCGGACGTCGGCGCCGTCGGCGATCGCGCGGCGGACCTCGCCGAGGTGGCCGTGCAGGTAGGCGATGCGCTCCGGGTCGTGGACGCGGCCCTCGGGGTCCGGCTTGTCGTCGTAGGCCGCGCCGTTCTCCGTGATGTAGAGCGGCAGACCGGGCGCCTCGCGCGAATAGCGCATGATCAGCTCGTGCAGGCCGGTCGGGTCGATGCTCCAGCCCATCTCCGTGCGCTCACCGGGGGTCTGGTGGAACAGCACGTCGTCCGCGGCGGGCCACGGCGAGTGCTCGCTTGCCCCGTGGCCGTCGGCGCGCGGGCCGCTCGGCTCGGCTTCGGCCGCCGAGACCAGCGTCGGGGTGTAGTAGTTCAGCCCCAGGGCGTCGAGCGGCTGGTTGATCGCGGCCAGGTCGCCGTCCAGGACGTACGACCAGTCCGTCAGCAGCTCCGTCGCCGTGTACAGCGTCTCCGGATAGGCGCCGTGCAGGATGGGGCCGTGGAAGACACCGTTGGCCAGGTCGTCGATCTTCCGTGCCGCCGCCAGGTCCGCAGGGTCCTGCGAGAGCGGCCGTACCGGGCAGGAGTTGAGGCTGAGCGCCACCGAGTTGCGGGCCGGCATCACCGAGCGCAGGGCCGAAGTGCCCAGCCCGTGGGCCAGGTTGAGATGGTGGGCGGCCCGTAGCGTGGCCGCCGGCTCGGTGCGGCCCGGCGCGTGCACACCCGAGCCGTAGCCCAGGAACGCGCTGCACCACGGCTCGTTGAGCGTGATCCACTGCTCCACGCGGTCACCGAGCGCCTCGCCGACGATCTGCGCGTACTCGGCGAACCGGTACGCCGTGTCGCGCTCCGGCCAGCCGCCCGCGTCCTCCAGCTCCTGGGGCAGGTCCCAGTGGTAGAGGGTGACGGCGGGCTTGATGTCGTGCGCCAGCAGCTCGTCCACCAGACGGCGGTAGAAGTCCAGGCCCACCTGCACGGCCGGGCCCCGGCCCGTCGGCTGCACGCGCGACCAGGAGATCGAGAAGCGGTACGCGGTCAGGCCGAGCTCGGCCATCAGCGCCACGTCCTCGCGGTAGCGGTGGTAGTGGTCGACAGCGATGTCACCGTGCTCGCCGCCGGCGGTCTTGCCCGGGGTGTGGCTGAAGGTGTCCCAGATGGACGGCGTACGGCCGCCCTCCCGCACCGCTCCCTCGATCTGGTACGCGGACGTGGCGGCGCCCCAGAGGAAGGCGGGGGGAAAGGACACGGGGGACATGGGCTCAGGCATGGAAGCGCTCCCATTGGAGGTCGTGGAGACCGACGGGTACGGGTAGGTGGGGAGAGGGAGAGGGAGAGGGAGAGGGAGAGGAGGGGAGGGGAGGAGTCCGGGGGCCGAGGCGGCGGTGGCGCGGCCCCCGAGGTCGTACGAAGGGAGGGACGGGACCGGGCGTCAGCCCTTGATCGCGCCCTGCATGATGCCGCCCACGATCTGCTTGCCGAACAGCAGGAAGGCGATCAGCAGCGGCAGCGTGCCGAGCAGGGCGCCCGCCATGATGACCGCTTCGTCGGGGACATAGCCGGTGCCGAGCGAGTTGAGGGCGACCTGCACGGTCGGGTTCTCCTGGTTCAGGGCGATGATCGGCCACAGGAAGTCGTTCCAGGCGAACACGAAGGTCAGCAGGCCGAGTACGGCCATCGCGGGCCGCGCGGCCGGGAACACCACGTGCCAGACGACCCGCAGACTGCTCGCGCCGTCCACCCGCGCCGCCTCGATCAGCTCGGTCGGCAGCGCCTGCACCAGGTACTGCCGCATGAAGAACGTACCGAAGGCGGTCACCAGCGTCGGCAGGATGACGGTCTGCAGCTGGTTGGACCAGCCGAGGTCGCTCATCCACAGGTACAGCGGTACGACGGCCAGCTGCGGCGGGACCATCATCGTGCCGATGGTCAGCATCAGCAGAACGTTGGAGAACCTGAACCGCAGTTTGGCGAAGGCGAATCCGGCGAGCGTGGAGAACACCACCGTGCTGACGGTGATCGCGCCGGCGACGATCGTGGTGTTGAACATCGCCGAGCCGAGCCCGGCCTCCTCCCACGCCCGCTCCATGTTCTTGAACAGGTTCCCGCCGAACCACAGCGGCGGCGGGGTCTCGGCCAGCCGCTGACCGGTGCGCGAGGCCGCGATCGCCGTCCACACCAGCGGGGCCAGCGAGACCAGCGCGAACAGGCTCAGTACGACATAAGTGAGCGGGCCGGCGTGCAGCTGCTTGCCGGCGCCCATCACCCGCGGGCGTTCCCGCCCGGGCTTCTTCTCCGTCTGCGGAAGTGTCAGTTCGCTCGCGGTCATTGGGACTTCCTCAGCCGTCGGGAGATCAGCAGGTTGATCGCGGCGACGATCAGCAGGATCAGGAACATCGACCAGGCGATCGCGGACGCCTTGCCGAGGTTGCCGATGATCCAGCCCTGGTCGTACATGTACAGGCCGAGCGTCTGGTACTGGTGCTCGGAGCCGCCCTTCGAGCCGCTCACCCCGCCGAACAGCAGGGGCTCACCGAAGAGCTGGGTCGCGCCGATCGTGGAGACGACCACCGTGAACAGGATCGTCGGCCGCAGCTGCGGGATCGTCACATGGATGAACTGCTGCCAGCGGTTGGCACCGTCGATCGCCGCCGACTCGTAGAGGTCGGCCGGGATCGCCTGCATCGCAGCCAGATAGATCAGCGCGTTGTACCCCGTCCAGCGCCAGATCACGATCGACGAGACCGCGAACTGCGAACCCCAGTCGGATTCACGCCAGTTGACGGGATCGATCCCGACGAAGTCCAGCAGCCAGTTGATCATGCCGCCGTCGTAGGAGTACAGCAGCACGAACACCAGCGTCGCCGCCGCCACCGAGGTCGCGTACGGGGTGAGCATCACGACCCGCCAGACGGTCGAGCCGCGCAGCTTGTAGTTGAGCAGGTGCGCCAGTCCGATCGCCATCAGCAGCTGCGGCACCGTCGAGATCACACCGATGGTGAAGGTGTTCCACAGCGCGTTCCAGAAGAAGTCCGAGGACAGCAGGTTCTCGTAGTTCTGCAGGCCGGCCCAGGACTGGCCGTCCAGGTTGGACAGTTGCACGTTGTGCAGCGAGTACCAGGCCGTGTACAGCAGCGGTACCAGCGAGAACGCGCCGAAGA
This sequence comes from Streptomyces bicolor, assembly GCF_000719285.1. Lineage (GTDB taxonomy): Bacteria > Actinomycetota > Actinomycetes > Streptomycetales > Streptomycetaceae > Streptomyces > Streptomyces bicolor. The sequence continues at coordinate 246,843 of NZ_JOFS01000002.1, forward strand.
CGATGAAGAAGGGGGCGATGAACGCGTACGGCGACGCCTTCATGTCCCAGCGGTAGAGCCGGCTCCGCCAGGAACTCGTGCCCGGCGGAGGCGGCGTACCGCGACCGTGAGCGCGGCCGGCCGCGCCCGGCTGGTCACCGGGCGCGGCGTCGGCGCTCGACGCGGGATGCGCGAGGGCCTTGGAGTTGCTCACTGGCCGAGCACGTCCTTGATCTCCTCGGTGGCCGCGTCCCAGCCCTCTTCAGGGCTCTTGCCCTTCTGCTCGACCTGGAGGATGCCGATGTCGGTGATGGAGGTGCCGATCGGCTGGTCCTTCGGGCCGTGGTACTGGGACGGGATGGTCTCCGCGGAGGCGGAGAAGATCTCCGTGATCGGCGCGTCGGAGAAGTACTCCGTCGTGGCGGCCGCCGGCTTCAGGCTCGAGTACGCCGACGGGGTCGACGGGAAGCTGGCCTGCTTGGCGAAGACCTTCGCCTGCTGCTCGGGTGCGGTCAGCCACTTCGCCAGCGCGACGGCCTCCTTCTGGTGCTTGCTCGCCGTCGGCACACCGAGGAACGAACCGCCCCAGTTGGCCGCGGTCGGCGCCGCCGCCACATCCCACTTGCCCTTGCCCGCGTCGCCGGACTTCTCCAGGATGTAGCCGATCATCCAGGCCGGGCAGGCCACCGTGGCGAAGGTGCCGTTGGCGTAGCCCTGGTCCCACGGCTTGTCGAACTGCTTCAGCTTCGCCGACATGTCGCTGGTCGCCACCTCCATGGCGACGTCCCAGGCCTTCTTGACACCCTCGGACTTGTCCCAGACGACGTTGCCGTCCTTGTCGTAGTACGCCGTGGTCTCGCCACCGAGGGCCGCGTTGTAGACGGAGGAGGCGGAGTCCACGAACTTGGTGCCGCTGGGCGCCTTCTTCATGTACTGCTTGCCCAGGTCGACGTACTTGCCCCAGTCGCCCTTCCACTGCTCCGCGAGCTTGGTGCGGTCGGTCTCCAGGCCGGCCTTCTCGAACAGGTCCTTGCGGTAGCAGATCGCCATCGGGCCGATGTCGGTGCCGAGCCCGATCAGCTTGCCGTCCTTGGTGGTGGCCTGGGCGTTCTTCCAGTCCAGCCACTGGGACTTGTCGACCTCCTTGCCGAGGTCGACGAACTTGTCGGCCTGCGTCTGCACGGCCTCGGTGACGTTGCCGACCTCGATCGCCTGGATGTCGTCGGTACCGGAGCCGGCCTGGAGGCGGGTGAGGACCTTGGGCCAGTAGACGTCGGTACGGGTGGTGACGTTCTCCTTGATGGTGATGTCGGGGTTGAGCTTCATGTACTCGTCGTAGAGGCCGGCCTGCTTGTAGCCGAAGGTGCCGAAGGTGCCGACGGTGAGGGTGGTCTTGCCACCGCCGCCGTTGCCACCGCCCTCGTTCGAGGGGTCGTCCGAGTCCTCGGCGCAGCCGGCGAGCAGCCCTGTCGTCAGCGCGGCCGCGGCCGCGAGGGCCACCAGCCTGCGGGACCCGCGGGTACTCGTGCGCATTGCGTCCTCCTGTTGCCTGACGTGCCGACCCCCCGGCCAACGGCATTGTTGGGCCCGTTGAAACCTCATATTGCATCGCTGCGGCTCGGGCGGGGAACGTGCGGGATGTGTATGTGTCAGGTACTGTGGGAGCGCTCCCACAAGTGATGTGTTGAAGGTTCGTCGGTCCGGCCGGGGGTGTCAAGGGCGTCGACGCGGAGAGATGCGTTCAGTTATCGGGCCGTTAACTGGAACCCGGTCAGCCCGTCCGGCGTGTGAGGACGAGGCGGTTCAGGCCGAAGCGGGGGTCTGGGGCGGCGGCCCACGGGGGCGATCAGTGCGGTGGGCGGGGCTGTTACATTCCAGGCCAGGCAAGGAACACGGCGGGAGGGCGGAGCCCATGGCAAGCCACGGAGCGCGGGGCCGCAGCGGTGGTCGGCCCACCCTCGAAGAGGTGGCGGCCCGCGCGGGCGTCGGCCGCGGCACCGTCTCCCGGGTGATCAACGGTTCGCCCCGGGTCAGCGACGCGACCCGCGCGGCGGTGGAAGCGGCGGTGGCGGAGCTCGGCTACGTCCCCAACACGGCCGCCCGGGCGCTGGCGGCCAACCGCACGGACGCGATCGCGCTGGTGGTCCCCGAGCCGGAGACACGCTTCTTCGCGGAGCCGTACTTCTCGGACATGCTCAAGGGTGTGGGCGCCGGGCTCGCGGACACGGAGATGCAGCTCCTGCTGATCTTCGCGGGCAGCGACCGGGAGCGGCGCAGGCTCGCCCAGTACCTGGCGGCGCACCGAGTGGACGGCGTACTGCTCGTCTCGGTCCACGCCGACGACCCCCTGCCGGACCTGCTGGCCCAGCTGGAGATCCCGGCGGTGATCAGCGGCCCGAGGTCGGCCGCGGAGACCCTGACCTCGGTGGACTCCGACAACTACGGCGGCGCCCGCTCGGCCGTGGAGCACCTGCTGTCCCGCGGCCGCACCCGCATCGCCCACATCACCGGCCGCCTCGACGTCTACGGCGCCCAGCGCCGCGTCGACGGCTACCGCGAAGCCCTGCGTGACGCGGGGCACGAGGTGGACGAGCGGCTGATCGAGCCCGGCGACTTCACGGAGGAGGGCGGGGCCCGGGCGATGCGGAACCTGCTCGCACGCCGCCCCGACCTGGACGCGGTCTTCGCGGCGTCGGACGTGACGGCGGCGGGCGCCCGCCAGGCGCTGCGCGAGGAGGGCCGCCGTATCCCCGACGACGTGGCCCTCGTCGGCTACGACGACTCGGCCATCGCCCGCCACCTGGACCCGCCCCTCACCAGCGTCCGCCAGCCCATCGAGGACATGGGCCGCCGGATGCTGGACCTCCTCCTCGCCGAGATCGCGGATCGCCGGCCGGCGGTGTCGCGGGGGCTGGAGAGATCGCAGGTGGTGCTGCCGACGGAGTTGGTGACGAGGGCGTCGTCCTGAGGGCGGGCCGATGGTCGGCGACACATGCCAGGTGTCGACGTCACCGTCATGAAGGTGGTCGCCCCGATTCTCAGGCGAGGCCCCCGAGGAACTCCGAGAGCGCCGCGTGCAGGATTCCGGGCTGTTCCAGGTGCAGGTCGTGGCCGGTGCCGGGGATGCTCATGGCGTGGGTGTCGGGGCGCAGCCGGAGCATCTCGTCGGCTTCCGGCCCGGAGATGATGCCGGACTGGGCCAGCACGACCAGGGTGGGGCACGCGATCCGCCCCCACTCACGGTGGAAGGAACGCCGGGCGTTCTCCGCCAGTGAGCGGACCATCACGTCCCGGTCGAAGCGAGGCCACCATCCGTCCGCGCGTTCCTCCAGCCCGGCCGCCCAGCCCGCGCCGACCGTTCCGCCGCCGAGGAACGCGGCCGCCGCCTCGCGTGAGGGGAACGGCGTCGGCCATGAGTCGAGCCATGCGCCGATGTCCGCCGGTGCGTCGGGATTCGGGCCGCCGGGGCCGGCCTCGACGAGCACGAGGGCGTGGACCAGGGCGGGATGGGCGGCGGCGGTGAGCATGGCGGTGTGCCCGCCCAGTGACTGGCCGACGAGGACCGGCCGCCGCAGCGCCAGCCGTTCGGCCAGGGCGACGACATCGGCGACGTACGCGGCCCGGGAGACGTCCCCCGGACGGCGCTCACTGGAGCCGTGCCCACGCTGGTCGACCGCCACGACCCGGTACCGGGAGCTCAAGTCCCGTGCGAGCGCGTCCCATTCACCCGCGTGACCGGCCAGACCGTGCAGCAGCACGACGGGTCGCCCCGGCCCGCCCCAATCCCGGCAGACAAGCCGCACACCGTCTCGCACGACCAGGTGCTCGGACCACGTCACGTCGTTCCTCCCCAGGGATCGGCAGATGTCGATCATGCCGCACCGGATCACCCGGATCACCGTCGTTCGCCCGCCCGGCGCGACGGGTACGCAGCCTGATGGACCGGGCAGAGCCGTACAGCACATGGAGGATGACCATGCGTTCCTTGACCTTCGTCTTCGGTACGGGACGCAGCGGCTCGACCGCGCTGTCACGCATCCTCAACGCCCACCCGGACGTACTGAGCCTCAACGAGTACATGGCCTCCGTGGGCGACGCCGCCTTCCCCGAAGGGACGCTGTCCGGTGCGCAGTTCTGGCAGGCGCTCTTCCGGCCCGCCCCGCACTTCGAGCGGATGATCCGCAGCGGGCTCCCGCTGCCCGAGTTCCTCTACACCCGCCGCCCCGGCAGATACTCGGCGCGGACCACCGGAATCCCCGCGCTGTCCCTGATGGTGCTGCCCCACCTCACCGACGACCCGGACGGGCTACTCGACGAACTCGGCGCGGACGTGGTCCGGTGGCCCGAGCGCATCGCCGCCGAGCACCACCGGGCACTGTTCGGCCTCCTGTGCGGGCGGTTCGGACGGACCGCCGTCGTGGAGCGGTCCGGTTACTCGACCGGCTGGGCACCGGGGCTCCGGGACGCCTTCCCGGACGCCAGGTTCGTGCACATGTTCAGGGACGGGCCGGACTGCGCCCTGTCCATGAGCCGGCACCCCGGATACCGGACGATCCTGTTGCTGCGCGAGATCAAGGAACGAGCCGGCATCGACAGCTTCTCGGAACTGACCCCCGAGCACGTGCGCGAGCTGCCCGCCCACCTGTCCCCGCTGCTCGCCGACCGTTTCGACCCCGCTCTCGTACGCGACCGGGACCTGCCGCTGCGCAGGTTCGGCGCCCTGTGGTCCGAACTGGTCACCGACGGCACGGAGTTCCTCGCCCGACTCCCCGCCGACCGGGGCACCACCCTCGCCTACGAGGACCTCCTCGACAAGCCGGCCGGCGAACTGACCCGCCTGGCCGAGTTCATCGGCGTCGACCCCGAGCCGCGGTGGCTGCGCACCGCGTCCGCCCTGCTCGACCACACCCGACGCGGCTCGGCCCGGAGCCTGCCGGCCGGCGAACTCGCCGAACTGACGGAGAGTTGCGCCGCGGGTATGCGCGTGCTGCGGGAGCGGCCGATCCGGTGACCGCTGCCGGACCGCCGCCCGGGTCCGCACTCGCCCTGCCGTGGATCGTGCCGGACGCTTCAGGGCCCCGGCACGAGCCGCCACCGCGTCTCACCGTCCTGCTCCTCCTCGGTGGCGGTCAGCCCGGCCGCCGCGGCGACCGCCGCCGAGGCCAGGTGGCCGGGGTGGATGTGCGCGACGACCGTACGCACCGACCGCCGCCCCAGCCAGGCGACCAGCCCCCCCGCCGCCTCGGACGCCAACCCGCGCCCCTGCCACGGCGTACCGACCACCCAGGCGATCTCGGCGCTGTGGTCCTCGGTGACCGTGGCCTGGACCGTGCCCACGAGACACGACTCGCCCCGTTCCGATCCGCGCAGCCGCAGCACCCAGTTGCACCAGGAGACGGCCGGGTCGGGGCAGGATGAGGTCGAGGCGGGCGGTGGGGATGGGCTCGGCGGCGACGCGGGGCTGGGACATCGCCCGCAGCCTACGGCCTACCTACCCCCGGAAACGGACTCAGCCGGTGGCTTCTGTTCCGAAGCCACCGGCTGACCAGTGAGGGTGAGTGACGGGACTCGAACCCGCGGCATCCTGGACCACAACCAGGTGCTCTACCAGCTGAGCTACACCCACCATGCCCGGCGATCGACTTTGTGGAGTCCCCGACCGGCCGAGAAAAAGTGTACAGGGTCCGAAGGGGTGCTCGCGCACAGCTTTTGCGGCGCCCCTGGGTGACCCCCCTCACCCGCCTACTGAGCAGGCAGAACGTGCTTGGCGGCGATCGCCTTCGCGGTGTCCGAGTCCGGGCCCGGCTGGGGTACGAAGACGGCCTCGCGGTAGTAACGGAGTTCGGCGATGGACTCGCGGATGTCGGCGAGGGCGCGGTGGTTGCCGTTCTTCTCGGGGCTGTTGAAGTAGGCGCGCGGGTACCAGCGCCGGGCCAGCTCCTTGATCGACGAGACGTCGACGATGCGGTAGTGGAGGTAGTCCTCCAGCGTCGGCATGTCGCGCAGCAGGAAGCCGCGGTCGGTGCCGACGGAGTTGCCGCACAGCGGGGCCTTGCCGGGTTCCTTCACGTGTTCGCGTACATATGCGAGGACCTGCTTCTCGGCGTCCGCCAGCGTCGTGCCGCCGGCGAGCTCGTCGAGCAGTCCGGACGCGGTGTGCATCTGACGCACCACCTCCGGCATCGTCTCCAGCGCCGCGTCCGGCGGGCGGATGACGATGTCCACACCGTCGCCGAGGACGTTCAGCTCGGAGTCGGTGACGAGGGCGGCAACCTCGATGAGCGCGTCGTCGGACAGCGAGAGGCCGGTCATCTCGCAGTCGATCCACACCATGCGATCGTTCATGCGAACACCCTACGGCTGACGTCCGTCTTTGGGATGCCCGGTGTCGCAGGCGGCGTACCAGGGGCTGCCGCCCCTCGGACCCCCGCTTCGGCCTGGACGGCCTCGTCCTCAAACGCCGGACGGGCTGAAACGCGCCCGTCCGGCGTCACAAGGTCACGTCACGACCCGCTGCGCTGGCCCGGCAGGCTGGCCCGGCTGGTCGCGTAGGCCTCGCGGCCGTTCTCCGACGCCACCGACAGGGGCGCGGAGGTGCCCAGTGGTGCCGGGGTGCGGCGGGTCTGGAGCGGGACCGGGCCGCCCTCGGGGTACGGGGCGGGCGGTGGGCCCGGTGGCGGGGGTGGGCCGACCGTGGGCTCCGGGTCCGCCGGGCGGTCGGCCTGGGGGCGCCGGGCCCGGTACGCCGCCCGGTACGCGGCCGGCGACGACCCGAGCTGGCGGCGGAAGTGCCCGCGCAGCGCCACCGGTGAGCGGAAGCCGCAGCGGCCCGCGACCTCGTCCACCGAGTAGTCCGACGTCTCCAGCAGCCGCTGAGCCTGCAGGACCCGCTGAGTGATCAGCCACTGCAGCGGGGCGCTGCCGGTCAGCGAGCGGAAGCGGCGGTCGAAGGTGCGGCGCGACATGTACGCCCGCGCCGCCAGCGTCTCGACGTCGAACTGCTCGTGGAGGTGCTCCAGCGCCCAGGCGACGACCTCGGCGAGCGGGTCGGCGCCGATCTCCTCCGGTAAAGACCGATCGAGGTAGCGCTCCTGACCGCCGGATCGGCGCGGGGGGACCACCAGACGGCGGGCCAGAGCCCCGGCCGCCTCGTTGCCGTGGTCCGTCCGCACGATGTGGAGACAGAGATCGATTCCGGCCGCCGTGCCCGCCGACGTCAGGACGTCCCCGTCGTCCACGAAGAGCTCTCGCGGATCCACGTGCACCGACGGGTAGCGCTTGGCCAGCGTCGGTGCGTACATCCAGTGCGTCGTCGCGGGGCGGCCGTCCAGCAGGCCCGCCGCGGCGAGGACGAAGGCGCCGGTGCACAGCCCGACTATGCGGGCGCCTTCCTCGTGTGCCCGGCGCAGTGCGTCGAGCGCGTCCTCGGGCGGCGGCGAGGTGATCGAGCGCCAGGCCGGTACGACGACCGTGCCCGCCCTCGAGATCGCCTCCAGGCCATGTGGTGCGGAGAGTTCCAGGCCCCCTGTGGTCCGCAGCGGGCCGTCCTCGCCGGCACACACCAGAAGGCGGTAGCGCGGCACGCCGGCGTCCTGGCGGTCAATCCCGAACACCGACAGCGGTATGGAACTCTCGAAGATGGGGCCGCCGCTGAACAGCAGCACCGCGACGATCTCCTTGCGGCGTCGCCCGGACAGCTTCCGGGCCGCAGCTTCCGGCGCGGCAGTGGAGTCGTGGCTCATCCTGCTAAGCCCCCCTCGGTGGTCGCGGCTCCTCGGTTGTGTCGCTCCTGCACGTTTCCCCTCGGTCCTGCACGAGTCCCCCGCCGTAGACAGTCAAGATCGAATCTACTGTGTCGCGTCGCGCCGCAGTGGCCGGTTCGGCACTCGGCACATTGTCGACTTGGCAACTTGGCGTGAAGCATTCGATCACGAAGCGTTGCACTCACGGGCCGTGCAGGGAAGTGCGCCTTGTCGCAGTGGCTAATCCACGTAGGGTGCGCAGGGCCCTTGAGGCCCTTTCCGTGCAGGTGGAACGGGGGTTGGGGGGTGTTCTGGGCGGGGGATGCTTGCACGCCAGAAGTTGGCTGAAAACCAACGTGCCCGTGCGCGGAAACCGGTCAGCCGACCGGTGTATTTCCCCCACTGTGACGTCCGCCTCTATGGGCACCGGTTCCGGTCCTGTGGTGGCGGCCGCGACGCGACGGCGACGGGCCGGTGCGTTCCTCGTCCTTCATGCGTGCCGCGTCGTCCCGCATGCGCGCCGCGCCGCGTTCCGATTCGCGCAGCAGTACGCGGCAGACCGCGGTCACGGCCGCGAGGCCCAGGGCGGTGCCGGTGGCGCCGGCCAGGGAGGTGCCGTACCAGAGGAGGACCACCGGGACCAGGGCACAGCTGAACACCGCCCACCGGACGAGGGTGGCGGTGTCCTCGGAGGGGATGCGGGGTCCGGGCATGGGTGCGTGCTCCCTGTGCTCCATGGGGGCGGATCACGGTGATCAACGCCGGTTCGGGCGGCGGGTCACTGGTCCGGGGCGTCCCGCGCAAGTGAATCCTGTGCAAACCGCCTGTACACCGCAGCAACCATTGCGTTACGGGCTCCCCCTCGTGCATGCTCCCTGGAACCCGCACCGACCGTGAGCGGGGATCTGGGTTAAGGAGGCGTGCCGCCGTACCCTTGGGGTATGGGGTTGGGAAGACCATTCCCGGACACAGCTCCGCCGCACACTGCTGGATCCGTCAGCGAGCTTCGCTCGCGGGCCCACCCATAAAGGATCACTACGCCGAGACAGCCATGGCCGGTCACGAATTCTTCGAACCCGCGGACCGCAAGCGGCCGGTAGCCGACCCCACGGCGTCCGAGCCCCTGGCGGCGGAAGAGTCACGCCATTCCTGCGACCCCGCCTTCAAGCACGGCGTCGTCGTCGGCTTCGACGGCTCCACCTCCAGTGAGCGCGCCCTCGCGTATGCCATCGGCATGGCCCATCGCTCCGGGTCGGGCCTGATCATCGTGCACGTCGCCAACCGGCTGCCCACCACGGTGTGGGCAGGCTGCGAGCCGCCGGTCTTCGTGGACGTGCCGGACCACCGCACCGAGGTGCTCGGCCTCGAACTCGCCTGCGCCGACTATCTCGCCGAGGTGCCGTGGATCCTCGTCGAGCGCGGCGGCGACATCTGCCACGAACTCGAAGAGGTCGGGCGGGAGTACGAGGCGGACGCGATCGTCGTCGGCTCGACGCACGGCATCGTCGGGCGGATCTTCGGCTCCGTCGCGGGGCGGCTCGCCAAGCGGGCCAAGCGTCCCGTCGTTGTCATTCCGTAACTCGCCGTTGTCCCAGGTGAGATGAGCCGTTCGGGACGCCGGTCTCCTTCTTGCGATGCGTGAATTTACTCGCGCGTAGAGGTGTTTGTGCCTTTGTGAAGGGCATATATCGGTCACCGCACAACTGCACATGCATGAAGGGAGCCCGCCGTGGACAACGACGTCTCTGCGGGAAGCGGAATCACCACCGTGGTCGGCCGACTCGCCCTGGGCATCACCCTGTTGGCCTTCGGGCTGGGGTACACCGGCGTGATCGACGGTGTGTCGGCTGCTGACGCCGTATCAATCGCCCAGTACGTGGGCGGCATAGCCCTCTTCGTCGCCGGTCTCATGGCTTTGCGTGACCGTGACTCCGCGAACGGGACCGCGTTCGTGGTGCTCGGCGCCCTGTGGTTCACCTGGGCCGTCTCCGCGGACGCCCAAGTCTCCGCCAACGCGGCCGGGTTGTTCCTGCTGCTGTTCGCCCTTGTGGCGCTGTCTCTGACGCTCGCGGGTGGGGACCAGCTGGGTCAGGGTGCGTACGGGCTGTTCTTCGTGTCGCTGCTGCTCATGGCTGTCGCCAACTTTGCCGACAGTGACGGGCTCAGCAAGGTCGGCGGATGGTTCGCCGTCGCCGCGGGTGCGGTGGCTTGGTACGCGGCTACTGCGGCTCTTGCCCACTGGCCGGCTGCCCTTCCGCGACGCGCTGCAGACCGGGGAGTGACGGCCACCGGTTAGCTGCGCAGGCCGGGGGTTGGGCGGCCCCCGGCGTTGATAACGGACCCCCCGTGTCTGGTGGCAACACGTGGGGGTCCGTTCTCTTCGTCGGCCTCTGCGGGTGAGTGGGGGGGGGGGGCTGGTCGCGCAGTTCCCCGCGCCCCTAGGGGCGCTACTCCACCGTCACCGACTTGGCGAGGTTCCTCGGCTTGTCGATGTCGCGGCCCAGGGTCAATGCCGTGTGGTAGGCGAGGAGTTGGAGCGGGATGCCCATCAGGATCGGGTCCAGTTCGTCCTCGTTCTTCGGGACCACGATCGTCTGGTCGGCCTTCTCCTGGGGCTGGTGGGCCACCGCGAGGATCTTGCCGCTGCGGGCCTTGATCTCCTCCATGGCGGCGCGGTTCTTCTCCAGGAGGTCGTCGTCGGGGACGATCGCGACCGTGGGGAGGGCGGGCTCGATCAGGGCCAGGGGGCCGTGCTTGAGCTCGGAGGCGGGGTAGGCCTCGGCGTGGATGTAGGAGACCTCCTTGAGCTTCAGGGAGGCCTCGCGGGCGACGGGGTAGCCCCGGACGCGGCCGATGAACAGCATCGAGCGGGCCTCGGCGTACTGCTGGGCCAGCTTCTCGATCTCCGCCTCCTGCTCCATGATCTCGGCGATCTGGCCGGGCAGCTTGCGCAGGCCCTCGATGATCCGCTTGCCGTCGCGGACGGAGAGGTCGCGGGTGCGGCCCAGGTGGAGCGCGAGCAGGGCGAAGGCCACGGTCGTGTTCGTGAAGCATTTCGTCGAGACCACGCACACCTCGGGGCCCGCGTGGACGTAGATGCCGCCGTCGGCCTCGCGGGCGATCGCGGAGCCGACCACGTTCACCACGCCCAGCACCCGCGCGCCCTTGCGCTTCAGCTCCTGCACGGCGGCGAGGACGTCGTACGTCTCACCGGACTGGGATACGGCGATGTAGAGGGTGTCGGGGTCGACGACCGCGTTGCGGTAGCGGAACTCCGACGCCGGCTCGGCGTCCGCGGGGATACGGGCCAGCTCCTCGATCATCTGGGCGCCGATCATGCCCGCGTGGTACGAGGTGCCGCAGCCGAGGATCTTCACGCGGCGGATCTGGCGGGCCTCGCGGGCGTCCAGGTTGAGGCCGCCGAGGTGCACGGTGGAGAAGCGGTCGTCGATGCGGCCGCGCAGGACGCGGTCCACGGCGTCGGCCTGCTCGTGGATCTCCTTGTGCATGTAGGTGTCGTGGCCGCCCATGTCGTACGAGGCCGCCTCCCACTCCACGGTGGTGGGCTCGGCCGTGGTGCGGGTGCCCTCCGTGGTGTACGTGCGGAAGTCGTCGGCCTTCAGGGTGGCCATCTCGCCGTCGTCCAGCGTCACTATCTGCCGCGTGTGGGCGACCAGCGCGGCGATGTCCGAGGCGACGAACATCTCCTTCTCGCCGATGCCGAGGACGACCGGGGAGCCGTTGCGGGCCACGACGATGCGGTCCGGGAAGTCGGCGTGCAGGACGGCGATGCCGTATGTGCCCTCGATGAGCCGGAGGGTCTCGCGGACCTTGTCCTCCAGCTTCTCCTGCTGCGAGCGGGCGATGAGGTGGACCAGGACCTCGGTGTCGGTCTCGGAGAGGAACTCGACGCCGTCCGCCTCCAGCTTGCGGCGCAGGTCGGAGGCGTTGTCGATGATGCCGTTGTGGACGACGGCGACCTTGCCCTCGGCGTCCAGGTGCGGGTGGGCGTTCACGTCGGAGGGGGCGCCGTGGGTGGCCCAGCGGGTGTGGGCGATGCCGGTCGTGCCCTTGAAGCGGGCCGGGACCTTGGCCTCCAGGTCGCGGACCCGGCCCTTGGCCTTGACCGTCTTCAGGCCCGACGCCTTCGGGGAGGTGACGGCGATGCCCGCCGAGTCGTAGCCGCGGTACTCCAGGCGCTGGAGGCCTTCGAGCAGCAGGGGAGCTACGTCACGCTTCCCGATGTATCCGACGATTCCACACATATATACGTATCCCTCAAGTTCCGTGAGTGGCGGCTCGGCGGTGGACTCAGCCGTAGACGATCCGGCGAAGTTGCCTGAGCGTGAGCTCCGGCGGGGCCACCGCCCGGTATTTCAGGTCCGCCTCGATCCGTTCGAAGATCGTCGCGTTCACCAGGCCCTGGGCCTGGAGCTCGCGGTGGCGGCGACGGACGTAGTCCTCGGTCGTCTCGTCGAAGTAGGCGAGCACGTCCTGGATCACCCGCAGCGCCTCGCCCCGGTTCAGGGGGGTGGTGCGGGTCAGGTGATCAACAAGGTCGTCGTGCACTCGGTAGATCCTGGGTTATCGGCGACTGGTACGCAAGAATCCTGCCCGATTTCGGGCACGAGCGTGTCAAAGGGCTTTGGGACAGTCATGGGACACCCATGGACAGTTATGGGAGACCCATGGGTGTTCGTTGATCGGTTGTTTCGCGGGGGGATGTGTGCGGCGAGCAGCTTGTGTGGCCATGGACATTCCTCGCATGGGAGTACCCCAGCAGCTGGCCGAGCGTATGAGCATGGCCGAGCAGCACGAGTACCTGCGCGCCAGGTTCTCGCGGCGCAACATGATCAGAGGCGGCGCCGTCACGCTCGGCGCCGTCGCGGGTGGCGCGTTCGTGCCGGGCGCCACCGCACAGGCCGCCGTACCGACACAGCGGACCGCCACCGAGACCGTCGACGGCGCCCTCGTCGCCCCCTTCGGCCGCCACCTCGCCTACGGCAACGACCCGCGCACCGAGATGACCATCTCGTGGCAGGTGCCGGTCGCGGTGAAGAAGCCGTTCGTGCGCATCGGCGCCCACCCCTGGGACCTCTCCCGCAGGATCGAGGCCGAGGTGCGCACCCTCTACACCCCGGCCGGCGTCGGAGCGAGCGCCGATCACACGCAGTACTACGTCCACGCCCGACTGGCTCACCTGCGCCCCGGCCGTACGTACTACTACGGCGTCGGCCACGAGGGCTTCGACCCCGCCGAACGCCACCTCCTGGGTACCCTCGGCACCTTCACCACCGCCCCCGCCCTCCCCCACTCTCGGCTTCGCTCGAGCGGGGGGACCCCCATGCCGCCGTTCACCTTCACCGCCTTCGGCGACCAGGGTGTCAGCTACCACGCGCTGGCCAACGACAGCCTGATCCTCGGCCAGAACCCGGTCTTCCACCTGCACGCCGGCGACATCGCGTACGGCGACCCGGCCGGCCAGGGCAAGGCCTCCGACACGGGCTTCGACTCGCGCACCTGGGACCAGTTCCTCTACCAGACCGAGTCGGTCGCCAAGTCCGTCCCGTGGATGGTGTCGTACGGCAACCACGACATGGAGGCCTGGTACTCGCCCAACGGCTACGGCGGCGAGGAGGCCCGCTTCACGCTCCCCGACAACGGGCCGGACCGGAAGAACCTGCCGGGCGTGTACTCCTTCGTCTACGGCAACACGGCGGTCGTCTCGCTCGACCCCAACGACGTGTCGTACGAGATCCCCGCCAACCTGGGCATATCTGGCGGTACCCAGACCACATGGTTCGAGGGGCAGCTGAAGAAGTTCCGCGCGGCCCCCGACATCGACTTCGTCGTCGTGTTCTTCCACCACTGCGCGTACTGCACGTCCACGGCGCACGCCTCGGAAGGCGGTGTGCGACAGGAGTGGGTGCCGCTGTTCGAGAAGTACCAGGTGGATCTGGTCATCAACGGCCACAACCACCAGTACGAGCGCACGGACGTGATCAAGGGGAACGAGGTCACCAAGAAGCTGCCGATCGGCGGCACGGCCTACCCCGAGACCGACGGTGTCGTCTATGTCACGGCGGGCGCGGCCGGTCGCAGTCTCTACGCGTTCAGCGCGCCGGACTCCTACGAGGGGCACGAGAACGAGGTCGACTCCGTGGCGTCCTTCGTCAACCTCAAGGACGGCAAGCAGAACGAGACGGTCGCCTGGTCGCGCGTGCGCTACCTGAACTACTCGTTCCTGCGCGTGGACGTGAACCCCGCACCGAGGGGCCGGTACGCGACCCTGAAGGTGCAGGGCATCGCCGAGACGGGGGACCGGATCGACCACTTCACGGTGGCCCGCCGGGCCAAGTAGGCCGGACGGCTAGGCGCACTACATCCGTTTGAGCACCGCCTGCTTGGCCATGGTGAACTCCTCGTCCGTCAGCACGCCCGTGCGATGGAGCTCGCCCAGTTCGCGCAGGCGGCGCAGGAGGGCGTCGTGGTCCTGCGTCACGGCGTCCGGTGGCGCCTGAGCGGCGGCCGTGGTGGCCGGGTGCGGCAGGCGGGCCTGGACCGCCGCCGCGACCAGGGCCATCAGCGGGTCCTTCTTGAAGCCCCACAGCTCCACCGAGTTGGGGTCGTACTTGGGCGGGGCCTTGGTGGGCGCATTCCTGACGGTGAAGCGGAGGTAGCCGTTCTCCAGGCCCGCCGCCGGATGCCACTCCACCGCCGTGATGTCGGTGAGCGTGAGGGTGCGGCTGCCGGCGGCGGCCTTGGCGTCCTCCGTCTTCCAGTTCCACTCCAGCCGGATGTGCTCGCCGTCGAAGCTCGCGGTGCCGTCCCCGGCCGAGACGGACAGGGGCACGGAGGGCCCCGGCACCAGATACTCGTCGACCGGGTCGGCGGGGACCTGGTCCAGGAACAGGGCGCCCCGGACCTCGTCCACGAAGTACTCGGCGACTCCGTAGCGGTCGGAATCGACGATCAGCTGGTACGGGTCGTTGGGCTCGGTGAGGCGGCCGCCCGTGGCGTGCAGCAGCGGGTCGGCGCCGTCGCGCAGACGCAGGCGCAGCCGCCCGGCCTTCTTGCCCTGCTCGAAGGAGACGCCCGCCAACGCCCCCAGGGGGACGACCAGTTCACCCAGCGTCTTGCGGAACAGGCTGACGTTCTTGTCCCGCCCTGGGGTCAGCCGCAGGGCGTCGCCGTCGAAGACCCACGTGCCGTCCTTCTGGATGATTTCCGCCATGGGGTGGATTGTTCCACCGGTTTCACGGGAGAGTGGTCCAGACCTCTTGGAGCTCAACGGCTCATGGAAGGGACACGCTTGTGAGAGCTCGCCGTGTGAGACAGCACCACAGAACGCTGCGCCTTCTCGGTTCCCTGCTGCTGGTCGCGATGGGTGTCTCCGTGACAGGAGCCGCTCCCGCGCAGGCGGCCTCGCCCACCCCGCTCGACCGCGTGGTCCCCGCGCCCGCGTCGGTCGCCCCGAGCGGATCCCCCTACCGGATCACCCCCGACACGCGCATCCGTGTCGACGACTCCCGTGAGGCCCGCCGCACGGGCGAGTACCTCGCGACCGTCCTCCGCCCCTCCACCGGCTACCGCCTCCCCGTCACCGCCCACGGCGCCGGAGGCATCCGACTCCGCCTCGCCGAGGGCCCCTTCGGCGCCGAGGGCTACCGCCTCGACAGCGGCCGCAAGGGCGTCACCATCACCGCCGCCAAGCCCGCCGGCCTCTTCCACGGAGTGCAGACCCTGCGCCAGCTGCTCCCGCCGGCCGTCGAGAAGGACTCCGTCCAGCCCGGCCCCTGGCTGGTCGCGGGCGGCACGATCCAGGACACCCCGCGCTACGGCTGGCGCGGCGCGATGCTCGACGTCTCCCGGCACTTCTTCACCGTCGACCAGGTCAAGCGGTACATCGACCAGCTCGCCCTCTACAAGATCAACAAGCTGCATCTGCACCTCAGCGACGACCAGGGCTGGCGCATCGCCATCGACTCCTGGCCACGCCTCGCGACCTACGGCGGCTCCACCCAGGTCGGCGGCGGCCCCGGCGGCCACTACACCAAGGCCGACTACAAGGAGATCGTCCGCTATGCCGCCTCCCGCTATCTGGAGGTCGTCCCCGAGATCGACATGCCCGGCCACACCAACGCGGCGCTGGCGTCCTACGCCGAGCTGAACTGCGACGGGGTGGCGCCGCCGCTCTACACCGGCACGGACGTCGGCTTCAGCTCGCTGTGCGTCGGCAAGGAGATCACGTACGACTTCGTGGACGACGTGATCCGGGAGCTGGCCGCGCTCACGCCGGGCAGGTACCTCCACATCGGCGGTGACGAGGCGCACTCCACCAGCCACGCGGACTACGTGAAGTTCATGGACCGGGTGCAGCCGATCGTCGCCGAGTACGGCAAGACCGTGATCGGCTGGCACCAGCTCACCGGGGCGAACCCCTCGCGGGGGGCTCTGGCGCAGTACTGGGGGCTGGACGGTACGAGTGCGGAGGAGAAGGCGCAGGTCGCTGCGGCGGCGCGGGGCGGGACCGGGATCATTCTCTCGCCCGCCGACCGGATCTACCTCGACATGAAGTACACCGCCGACACTCCGCTGGGGCTGGACTGGGCGGGGCTGGTGGAGGTGAAGCGGTCGTACGACTGGGATCCGGGCACCTACCTTCCGGGGGCGCCCGCTTCGGCGATCCGGGGTGTCGAGGCGCCGCTGTGGACGGAGACGATCGCCAAGTCCGCCGACATCGAGTACATGGCCTTCCCGAGGCTCGCGGGTGCCGCGGAGCTGGGCTGGTCGCCGGCTTCCACGCATGAGTGGGAGGCTTACAAGGTGCGGCTTGCGGCGCAGGGGCCTCGGTGGGAGGCGCTGGGGATCGGGTACTACCGGTCGCCG
Source organism: Streptomyces bicolor (assembly GCF_000719285.1). Lineage (GTDB taxonomy): Bacteria > Actinomycetota > Actinomycetes > Streptomycetales > Streptomycetaceae > Streptomyces > Streptomyces bicolor. The sequence goes on from NZ_JOFS01000002.1 coordinate 263,453, forward strand.
CAGGTTCCCTGGCAGACGGCTGAGTAAGAGGAGCCGACGGGAAAAGGCTGACGGGCACCTCGGAGGACCGTACTCCGAGGTGCCCGCCCGTCTTCGGGGGCCTTACAGCCCTGCGATGGGGTTCTTCAGGTTGCCGACCAGTTGCAGTGCGCCCGCCGGGTCCGCGAGGTCCACCATCTGCTTGTTGTTGCGCAGCTGGAGCCGGTTGAGGCAGGACAGTGCGAACTCGGGCGCGAACATGTCGTACTGCTTGAACTTGTCGGCGAGTTCCGGCACCGAGTGCTGGTAGTCCCGGGTGACCTCGGCGACCGTGCGCCAGAAGTCGTCCTCCTCCAGGATCCCCTCGGACGCGAGGTTCGCGGCGAGGAAGCGGAAGAAGCAGTCGAAGACGTCCGTGAAGATGGACAGGAGCTTCTTCTCCTCCGGCACCTCCACGCGCAGCCGCTCGACCGTGGGCGGCAGCACCGCGTCCACGTCCATGACGGCGATCTCCTCGGCGATGTCCTTGTAGATCGCGCGCTGGACCACGCCGTCCTTCAGCGCCAGGATGACGTTCTCGCCGTGCGGCATGAACACCAGGTCGTAGGCGTAGAAGCTGTGCAGGAGCGGGGTGAAGTAGGCCTTCAGGTAGCGGCGCAGCCACTCCGTCGGCGTCAGCCCCGACTGCTCGATCAGCGCGCCCGCGAAGGAGGCGCCCTCGTGGTCGACGTGGACGAGGGAGGCCATGGTGGCCAGCGACTCGCCGTCCTGGAGGGACGCGACCGGGCTCTCCCGCCACAGGGCCGCCAGCATCTTGCGGTACGGCGAATAGCGGTCGGTCGCCTTCTCGTACTCCAGGTGCCGGTAGCCGACGGCGGCCCGCTCGCGGATGATCGACAGGCCGGTCGACTTCAGCACCGGGTCGCCCTCGATGAGCTGGGCGAGCCAGTCGTTGATGGCGGGCGTGGCCTCCATGTAGGCGGCCGACAGTCCGCGCATGAAGCCCATGTTGAGGACGGACAGGGCCGTCTTCACGTAGTGCTTCTCGGGGCTGGACTGGTTGAAGAAGGTCCGGATGGACTGCTGGGCCAGGTACTCGTCGTCGCCCTCGCCGAGGCAGACCAGGTGCTTCTGCGCCACCTCGGCGGCGAAGGTCACGGTCAGCTTGTTCCACCACTGCCAGGGGTGGACGGGGATGAGGAGGTAGTCGGCGGGGTCGAGGTCCTGGTCGCGCAGGACGGTGTGGAAGCGCTCGACGGTGTCCTCGCCCAGTTCCTGCCGTACGAAGGTCTCGTACTCGATGCCGACACCGGCCGTGAACGCGGCGCGCGAGCGGTGGGCCGCGAGCCAGACCAGCCGGACCGGGCTGGCGGTCTCGGGGGCGTACGACAGGTACTCGTGGATGCCGAAGCCGAGCCGCCCGTTGTTGGCGACGAAGCACGGGTGGCCCTCGGTCATGCCGGTCTCGATGGCCTGGAAGCCGGACTTCACCAGCGCGGCGACCGGGATCTGCGGCTTGGTGAGCTTGTAGCAGGTGCCGGAGAGGGTGGAGGAGATCTCCTCCAGGTAGACCGGCAGCACCTCGTCGCTCAGACCCAGGGACTTCTGCAGCTCGATGAAGAAGTCCAGGGCGGCGAGCGGGAGTTCGGCGCCGTCGCGGGTGCGGGTGATCGAGTCGGCGTTGACCTGCCAGTGGTCGAGGGCGCGGAGCACCGCGGTGAAGGTGTAGCGGGTCAGGCCGTCGTCGCTGCGGACGACGTAGGTGCCGTCGCCGGTGGCCTCCGGCGTGATGAGGCGCTCGTGGGCGAACTCGGCGAGCGCCTTGCGGATCAGGAGGCGGTTGGCCCGCGCCCAGCGGTGGGGGGACAGATGCGCTACGGCGTCGGACAGGGTCATACGGCTACTCCTATGGCGGCCACGAACTGCTCACGCGTGCAGAAGCTGAGCAGCGCCTTCTTCTCCGGCTTCTCGATCTCGCGCTCGGGCACGAACCCGACGGCTTCGTTGAGGGCGTGGACGGCCTTGTTGGAGACGTCCGGCTCCACGACGACGCGCCGCACCGCCGGGTCCTCGAAGAGGTGCGCCATGACGGCGGTGATGACGGACCGGGTGAAGCCGTGGACGGGCCTGTCGGTCGCGGGGGTGAGGAAGTGCATGCCGACGTCGCCCGGCTGAGGCTCGTACAGGCCGACCAGTTCCCGGTAGGCCGGGTCGTACTTCTCCATCAGGAAGGCGGGTTCGCCGTGCTCGTCGAGACCCAGCAGCGCGTGGTGGTGTTCGTCGGCCGCGATCTCCATGTAGGCGCGCTCGACGTCCTCCAGTTTCGCGTCCTGCATCATCCAGAAGGCGGCCTTGGGGTGGGTGACCCAGGCGTGGAGCAGCTCGGCGTCCTTCAGGGGGTCGAGGGGGCGGAACGTGAAGGTACCGGTGCTCATACGGCGAACTCCTGGAACGCGATGGTCTTCTCGACCGGGTAGTACTCGGTGCCGAGCAGCTCACGGATGATGTAGCTGTTGCGGTACGCGCCCATGCCCAGGTCGGGGCTGGTGATGCTGTGGGTGTGGACACCGGCGTTCTGCAGGAAGACGCCGCGGCCCGTGACGTCGATCGTGTAGTTGCGGGCGACGTCGAAGTTGCCCTGGGAGTCGCGGACCAGGCGGTCGCGGATCGGTGCCAGGAACTCGGGCTCGGCGTAGTGGTAGCCGGTGGCCAGGACCAGGCCCTGGGTGTCGATCTCGTAGTCCTTCTCCTGCTCCTCCTGGCGGAAGGACAGCGTGTACGTGCCGTTCTCGTAACGGGCGCCGCTGAGAGAGGAGTTGGTGAGCAGACGCGTGGGCACCGGCCCGCCGAGGTTCTTCTGGTAGAGCAGGTCGAAGATCTCGTTGACGAGGTCGCCGTCGATGCCCTTGAACAGGCCCTTCTGCTGGGCCGTGAGCCGGTAGCGGGTGGCCTCGGGCAGCGCGCGGAAGTAGTCGATGTACTCCGGCGAGGTCATCTCCAGCGTGAGCTTGGTGTACTCCAGCGGGAAGAAGCGCGGGGAACGGGTCACCCAGTTCAGCCGGTAGCCGTGGACGTCGATCTCGCTGAGGAGGTCGTAGTAGATCTCGGCGGCGGACTGGCCGGAGCCGACGATCGTGATCGACTCCTTCTTCTGCAGCTCCGCCTTGTTCTGCATGTAGCGGGAGTTGTGGAAGAGGTCGCCGCCCAGACCGCGCACCGCCTCCGGGTAGTGCGGGGAGGTGCCGGTGCCGAGGACGAGGTGCCGGGCGCGGAAGACCTCGCCGGCCTCGGTGCGTACGACGTACAGGCCGTCCTCGTACGTCACCTCCGTCACCGTCGTGCTGAAGCGGACGCTGCTCAGCCTGTTCGCGGCCCAGCGGCAGTAGTCGTCGTACTCGACCCGCAGCGGGTAGAAGTTCTCGCGGATGTAGAACGAGTACAGCCGGCCCTTCTCCTTCAGGTAGTTCAGGAAGGAGTACGGCGAGGTCGGGTCGGCGAGCGTGACCAGGTCCGACATGAACGGGGTCTGGAGGTGGGCGCCGTCCAGGAACATGCCCGCGTGCCACTCGAAGTCCGGCTTCGACTCCAGGAACACGCCGTCGAGCTCGTCGATCGGCTCCGTCAGGCAGGCGAGGCCGAGGTTGAACGGGCCGAGCCCGATCCCCACGAAGTCATGGGTTCTGGTCGGGTTTTCAGGACGCGCGGTCAAGGGACTCTCCCAGGTACTGCTCGGCGTGGCCGGCGATCAGGTCGAGGACGGCGGCGATGTCATCGGCCGTCGTCTCGGGGTTGAGCAAGGTGAACTTCAGGTAGTGGCGGCCCTGGACCTTCGTGCCCGCGACCACCGCGTCGCCGGAGGCGAACAGAGCCTTGCGGGCGTAGAGGTTGGCGCGGTCGATCTCGGCGGGATCGGTGACGGCGGCCGGGATGTAACGGAAGACGAGGGTGGAGAGCGTGGGCTCCACGACCACGTCGAAGCGGGGGTCGGCGGCCAGCAGGTTCCAGCCCTCCACGGCCAGGTCGCAGACCTCGTCGAAGAGCTGCCCGATGCCGTCGGCGCCCATCACGCGCAGGGTCACCCACAGCTTGAGGGCGTCGAAGCGGCGGGTGGTCTGGAGGGACTTGTCGACCTGGTTGGGGATGCGCTCCTGCACCATGCGCTTCGGGTTGAGGTACTCGGCGTGATAGGTCGCGTGCCGCAGCGTCGAGGCGTCCCGGACCAGCACGGCCGACGAACTCACCGGCTGGAAGAAGGACTTGTGGTAGTCGACGGTGACCGAGTCGGCACGCTCGATGCCGTCGATGCGGTCCCGGTACTTCACGGAGGCGAGCAGGCCGCAGCCGTAGGCGGCGTCGACGTGCATCCAGGTGCCGAACTGCTCGCACAGCTCGGCGATCTCCGGCAGCGGGTCGATGGAGCCGAAGTCGGTGGTGCCGGCGGTGGCGACGACGGCCATCGGGATCAGACCGTCGTTCTTGCAGCGCTCGAGCTCGTGGGCGAGGGCGACGGTCTGCATGCGCTTGTCGTGGTCGACGGGGATGGACACGACCGCGTCCTGACCCAGCCCGAGCAGTTTCGCCGACTTCTTCACGCTGAAGTGGCTGACCTCGGAGGCGAAGATGCGCAGTTTGGCGAACGAGTCGGTCTTGGCCTCCTCACGGGCGAGGAGAAGCGCCTGGAGGTTGGACTGCGTGCCACCCGAGGTGAACACCCCGTCGGCGTTCTCGCCGAGGCCTATTCGGGCCGTCGTCCAGTCGATGAGCTTGCGCTCGATCAGGGTGCCGCCGGCCGACTGGTCCCAGGTGTCCAGGGAGGAGTTGACGGCGGAGAGGATCGCCTCGCCGAGCACGGCCGGGATGACGACCGGGCAGTTGAGGTGCGCGAGGTAGCGGGGGTGGTGGAAGTAGATCGCGTCCCGGAGGTAGACGTCCTCCAGCTCGTCGAGCACCGCGGCGGTGTCGAGCAGCGGCTTGTCGAGGTCGATCGCGTCGATGGTGGGGGCGAGGGCGTCGACCGTGACGCCGGTGAACGGACGGTCGGTGGCGGCGAGTTTGGCGGCCACCCGCTCGATACCTTCGGTCACGGAGCGGCGGTACTGCTCCGCGGTCGTGTCATTGAGCAGGTGCGAGCGCATGGGGAGTGTCCTCCGATGGGGAGCATCAACTTAGGTTAGCCTAGCCTAAGTAACTTGGAATGAGGGCAGCCTCGACCGTGACCGTGATCACTTCGGTCCCAGCGGTGACTACTCGGCTGCGCGCAGCTGTTCCTCGGTCATGCCGTGCCGCCAGTAGCCGACGAACGTCACCCGGCGCCGGTCGATCCCGCGTTCGCCGACGAAGTGCCGGCGCAGCGCCTTCACGCAGCCGGACTCACCGGCGATCCAGACGTACGGGCGTTCGGCGGCCGGGAGTTGGGCGGTACGAACGGCGTCGAGGCCGTCTTCCCGGACCAGCCAGGTGATCTCGGCGTCCGCCTCGGTTGCCAGGTCCTGGATGGTCCCGGCGTCGTGCACCTCCAGCCATACACGGGCACGGGTTCCGGCGGGCAGGGACTCGAGGATGGCGGAGACGGCGGGTACGGCGGTCTCGTCGCCCCAGATCACCACCAGGTCGGTGTCCTCGGCCGGCCGGAAGCGGATCGCCCGGTTGTCGGCGATCGCCGGGCCGAGCAGCAGGACGCGGTCACCGGCGGCGGCCCGAGAGGCCCAGTCGGAGGCGGGGCCGGCCGGGGTGTGCAGGACGAAGTCGATGTCGATCTCGTCGGGGTTCCGGCGCAGCGAGCGGAGCGTGTACGACCGCATCACGGCCCGTACGTCATCCGGGAGTTCCCGCCATCCCTGCCACCAGCCGTCACCGAGCTCGAGGGGAACCTGCGGCTCGGTCTGACCGGGGTGTGGCAGGAAGAGCGAGAGGCTCTGGTCACGCCCGTCGGAGAAGAAGTACTGCAGGTCCTCGCCGGAGAAGGTGACCCGGACCGTGGACGGCCCGAGCCGCTCGGTCCGTACAACTTGCAGGGAGAAGAAGCGGAACGGGGCGGCCACGGCCGTAGTCATGCGGGTAACTCCTGAATCGACGTCAGGTATGCCTACCTCAGGGGCGCGGGGAACTGCGCGACCAGCCACAACGGCCCCGCAGTCGCCCCACAACCTCAAGTGGCCCTTGATCAGGCGACCTTCTTGGCCTTCTCGATGGCCTCGGCAAGGCTGGTCAGCAGCGGCGTGCACTTGTCGTACGACGGAATCGGCTCGGGCGAACGCGCGATGACCTGCCCCGCCTTCACCGCGGGCAGCTTCTTCCAGGTCGCCTCGGTGATGTCGGCCGGCTGGATCGTCGAGGAACGGTCGTCCATCATGATGACGTCGGCCGGGTACTTGTCGACGTTCTCCCAGCTCAGCGACTCGAACCAGCCGCCGCCCTCCTTCTTGGCGCTCTCCGGCGGCTCGACGAAGTTCACGCCGAGGGCCTTGAAGTACTCAAGGTCGATGGAGAGGTTGGTGCCGGAGACGTAGAAGATGTCCTGGCTGGCGGAACCGGCCATCACCTTGATCTCGGGGCGCGCCTTGGCGGCCTTGCGCAGGCGCTCGGCGGCCGCCTCGAAGTCCTTCTTGGACTGGGCGACCTTGTCGGCCTTCATGTCCGCGCCGAGGGACTCGGCCAGCTCCCAGACCCGCTCCAGCGGCTGGGTCAGCTGACGGTCGTAGACGGAGATCGCGACGCTCGGGGCGAGCTTGGCGATTTTGTCCTTGGACGCCTCGGGGACGTACCAGAGGGTGCCGGCGCTGTCGAAGGTCGTGGAGATGAGGACCTCGGGGGCGAACGCGGCGTACTTCTCGACGTTGAACTGGTCCCAGACGTTGCCGAAGACCGTCAGCTTGCTGACGTCCATGTCGCCGGCCTGGACGTCGGCCTTGCCGTCCTGCGTCATGGTCGGGCCGAACACGCCCTTGACCTCGATGCCGTAGTCGTACAGCGCGGCCGCGACACCGACGAAGGCGACGATCTTCGTCGGGACCTTGTCGAGCTTCACGGTGGTGCCGCGGTCGTCCTTGAACGTCCAGGGGCCGGACTTGGCAGCGGTCGTGGCCTCGCTGGAGCCACCGCTTTTCGCGTCCTCGTCCCCGCAGGCCGCGAGGACGGCTCCGAGGCCGAGGGCACCGCCGGCGGCGAGGATGCCGCGGCGGGAGAGGTGGGTGGCTCTGGCGTTGGGCATGGCTACGCTGCTTTCGAACAGGGCGGATCACCCGCCGGACAATTCGAAGGTAGGTTAGCCTAACCTGAGCTGATGTCCAGGGCGGGGGGCCTGTGATCGAAACCTGTGGGGCGGCTGTGCGTTGCGCTGGTGGGGTTGCTGAAGATAACTCCCTTGCATTTGGCGCTTGTTGAGGTCCAAGGGCGCCCTGTGGCAGCGTCCAGTCGCCGAGCCGGAGTTCGCCGCGCGGTAGAGGGTGGCGGCCCGTGGCCCCTCGGGGGTGCCCACGACATGTGTGGCAGCCTTGCCGGACACGTCGGGGGGCCCGCTTGCTGCCGATGCGGGCCTCAATCCCTATAGGTAAGCCACGGGAGACATGATGAACGCCGAGCTGGGGGAGCCGAAGCGTGAGTACGTCGGCTTTATTCAGATCGTTGGGCAACCGGAAATTCAATTGCGGCTGATGGCTTCGTCGTTGAGCGAAGCCCGAGCAATCGTCATCGAGCAGTATGGCGAGGGGCACGTGATCTCGATATGGAACGAAGAAGACGCCAGACGCCCCAGGTAGACGCACCTCGAGTCCTTCGAGGTTCTCTCGACGGCGCGACTGAACGGCTCGGCTTCCTGGCGCACGAAGGCCTGCGCGTGGGGCCGCCGGCCTGGAGGTTCATGCTGGTGGATAACAGGGGCAGCGGTGCCTGATTGGTCGGCGCTTTTTGCGGAAATGGAAACGGCTAAGCGCAGGTTGGCAGTGAGTGATCGAGACGGGCTCTGGCGTCATGAGCCCCGTCGACCTCCAGCCGCCCCTGAGCGGATCGCAGAGATTGCTACGGTGACGCACTGTCCTGTGGACCTTGAGTATGCCGACTTCCTACTCCACGCGGATGGCTGGCCAGCCATCTTGCAGGACATCGACCAGTTGGGGACAGCAGACTTCGGTACTGCCGCTTACGTGGAGGCCGAGGACTTCTTTCGCGGGATGATCGCCGAGAACCACGCGGAGGCGGACTCGCTGGCGTGAACCCGCCAGGGGACGCGCGCTGACCTGAGCGGTAACTGCAAACTTGAAGCCCCGTCAGGCATGTCCTGACGGGGCTTCAGCGTGGGGTAACGGCAGCAATTGACGGGCTGCTCCTGGTGCGCGGCATCGTCGAAGCCCGCTGCGTAGCCAGTACGCGGAGGACCTCGCGAGAAGCTCGGGGGAGAACAGACATGCTTCCTGCTGTTCGAGCCCCGCTCGGGCCAGGCATTGGAGATTGGCCGTGGGCTCCCCGAGCTTCTCGAAGCGAATTCATCGAGGATCCGGACCTCGGGGACTCGGAGCGATGGCGGAGCTCAGCCCACCAGTCCCAGCTCCCGAGCGATCAGCATCCGCTGCACCTCGCTCGTGCCCTCCCCGATCTCCAGGATCTTGGAGTCCCGCCACATGCGGGCGACCGGGTACTCGTTCATGAAGCCGTAGCCGCCGTGGATCTGTGTCGCGTCGCGGGCGTTGTCCACCGCGATCGTCGACGAGTACAGCTTCGCCAGCGCCGCCTCCTTCTTGAAGGGCTCCCCGGCCACCAGGCGGGAGGCCGCGTCGCGCCAGGCGAGGCGGGCCGTGTGGGCCTTCATCTCCATGTCGGCGATCTTGAACTGGATGGCCTGGTTGGCGCCGATGGGGCGGCCGAAGGCGTGGCGTTCCTTGGCGTACTTCACCGACTCGTCGACGCAGCCCTGCGCCAGACCCGTCGCCAGCGCCGCGATGGCGATGCGGCCCTCGTCCAGGATGCGCAGGAACTGGGCGTAGCCGCGGCCCTCTTCGCCGAGGAGGTTGGCCGCCGGGACCCGGACGTCGGCGAAGGACAGCTCGCGGGTGTCGGAGGCGTTCCAGCCGACCTTGGAGTACGGGGCGGCGACCGTGAAGCCCGGGGTGCCGGACGGGACGATGATGGACGAGATGTGCGGCTTGCCGTCCGGCTTGCGGCCGGTGACCGCCGTGACCGTGACCAGGCCCGTGATGTCCGTACCCGAGTTGGTGATGAAGCACTTGGTTCCGTTGATCACCCACTCGCCGGTGTCCGGGTCGAGGCGGGCCGTCGTGCGCGTCGCGCCCGCGTCCGAGCCGCCGTCGGGTTCGGTCAGCCCGAACGCGCCCAGGATCTCGCCGGAGCACAGGCGGGGGAGCCACTCCTGCTTCTGGGCCTCCGTGCCGAAGAGATGGATCGGCATCGCGCCCAGCGAGACGCCCGCTTCGAGGGTGATGGCGACCGAGGAGTCCACCCGGGCCAGCTCCTCGAGGGCCACGCCCAGCGCCAGATAGTCGCCGCCCATACCGCCGTACTCCTCCGGGAACGGCAGCCCGAACAGGCCCATGCGGCCCATCTCGCGGACGATCTCGTAGGGGAACTCGTGGTGCTCGTAGTACTCGCCGATCTTGGGCGCTACGACGTCGTGCGCGAACGCCTCCACCGTACGGCGGAGTTCTTCGAGTTCGGGGGAGAGTCGGTGGTCCATCGCGGGTCACTGCTCCTTGTGGGACAGGGCTCGTACGGTGCGGGACGGGCTGGGTCGGCCCAGTTGTTCGGCCATCCACGCGCTCGTGGCGACGAGGCGGTCGAGGTGGACTCCGGTGTCGATGCCGAGACCCCGCAGCATCCACACGAGGTCTTCGGTGGCGAGGTTGCCGGTGGCGGACTTGGCGTACGGGCAGCCGCCGAGGCCGCCGGCGGAGGCGTCGACGGTGGTGACGCCGTGTTCCAGGGCGGCGTAGGTGTTGGCGAGCGCCTGGCCGTAGGTGTCGTGGAAGTGGACGCCGAGCACGTCCGTGGGGATCCGTGCCTCGTTCAGGGCTCTCAGGAGCTCGCTCACGTGCCCCGGCGTCGCCACCCCGATCGTGTCGCCCAGGCTCAGTTCGTCGCAGCCCATGTCCAGCAGCGCCCCGCAGACCCGCACCACCTGCGGGACCGGGACCGCGCCCTCCCACGGGTCGCCGAAGCACATGGAGAGGTAGCCGCGGACATGGACGTCGGACGCCTTCGCCCGGGCCACGACCGGCTCGAACATCGCCAGCGCCTCGTCGACCGTGCGGTTGAGGTTGGCCTCGGCGAAGGACTCGGTGGCGCTGGCGAACACGGCGACGCGCCGGGCGCCGAGGGCGAGCGCGCGGTCCAGTCCGCGGTCGTTGGGCACCAGGACCGGGAGTGCCACCGGGAGGTCGCCGATGAGCGGGAACAGCTGCTCGGCGTCCGCGAGTTGGGGCACCCACTTGGGGTGGACGAAGCTGGTGGCCTCGATCGTCGTCAGTCCCGCGTCGGCGAGGCGGCGGACGAACTCCGCCTTGACCTCCGTAGGGACCGTGCCCTTCTCGTTCTGCAGGCCGTCGCGTGCGCCGACCTCGTGGATGCGGACGCGGTCGGGCAGGCCCGGCGCCGGCGCGACCATGGGGAGGCCGAGTTCGGGAGTGCTCATTCCGCCACCTCCTCGTGGGGTGCGATCACCGCGAGCACCTGGTCCATGGCGACCGTCGTGCCCGGCGTGACCTCCAGCTCGGCGACCGTGCCGGCGTGCGGGGCGGAGATGACATGCTCCATCTTCATCGCCTCCACGACCAGCAGGCTCTGGCCCGCGGTCACTTCGTCCCCGACGGCGACCTTCACCACCGTCACCGTCCCCGGCATGGGCGCGGTGAGCGAGTCGGCGCCCGCGTGGGCGGCTCCGGTGAGCGAGGCGGCCACCGGGTCGTGGTCGCGCACGTGCCAGGTGTCGCCGTCGCGGCCCAGCCAGGTGCCGTCCGGCAGGGCGGCGCGGTGGAAGGTGTGGCGGACGCCGTCGAGGGTGACGGTCACACGGTCGTCGCTGACGGTGTGGGTTCCGCGCGGGACGTACTCCACGGGGTCGGTGATGCGCAGCGGGAAGCCGACGGGCCTGGGCTCGCCGCCCAGCCGCCACCCGCTCGGCACGGAGAACGGATCGGTCCACCCGTCACCACGGGGCCGCAGAGCTTCCAGGCGCACGGCCGCCGCGGCCTCGTACACCTCGTCCGGTACGTCGGTGGAGACGAGGTCGTCCACCACGCGCTCGACCAGCCCCGTGTCCAACTCGCCCGCCACGACCGCCGGATGTGCGAGCAGCCGCCGCAGGAACCCGGCGTTGGTCTGCACGCCCAGCGTGACCGTCTCCGCGAGCGCCGCCCGGAGCTTGCGGAGCGCGGTGGCGCGGTCGGGGCCGTACGCGATCACCTTGGAGAGCATCGGGTCGTACAGGCTGCCGACCTCGGTGCCCTCGCTGAGCCCGGAGTCGGTGCGGATGCCGTCGCCCTGGGGTTCGTGCAGCTTGAGCACCGTGCCGCCCGAGGGGAGGAACCCGCGGGACGGGTCTTCGGCGCAGATGCGGGCCTCGACGGCGTGCCCGGTCAGCCGGATCTCGTCCTGCGTGAATCCGAGTCGCTCGCCCGCGGCCACCCTGAGCTGCCACTCCACCAGGTCCAGCCCCGTGATCAGTTCGGTGACCGGGTGCTCCACCTGGAGGCGGGTGTTCATCTCCATGAAGTAGTACGACGACGGGTCGCCGCCCGGCACGATGAACTCCACCGTGCCCGCGCCCCGGTACCCGCAGGAGCGGGCCGCCTGCACGGCCGCCTCGCCCATCGCCGCGCGCGTGGACTCGTCGAGGAGCACACTCGGCGCCTCCTCGATGATCTTCTGGTGGCGGCGCTGGAGGGAGCACTCGCGCTCGCCGAGATGGACCACGTCGCCGTGACCGTCGGCCAGGACCTGGATCTCGATGTGCCGGGGGCGGTCGATCCACCGCTCGACGAGGAGCGTGTCGTCGCCGAAGGAGGCCCGGGCCTCGCGGCGGGCGGCGGCGATCTCGTCGGCGAGCTTCTCGGTGTCCCGCACCAGCCGCATGCCCTTGCCGCCCCCGCCGGCCGACGGCTTCAGCAGCACCGGCATGCCGATCTCGCGGGCGGCGTCGGCGAGTTGGGCATCGGTGAGCCCGGTGCCCGACGATCCGGGGACCACCGGCACCCCGGCTTCCCGCACCGTCTCCTTGGCGCGGATCTTGTCGCCCATCAGGGCGATGGACTCGGCCGTCGGCCCGATGAACACGAGCCCCGCCTCGGCGCACGCGCGCGCGAAGGCGGCGTTCTCCGCGAGGAAGCCGTATCCGGGATGGACGGCCTGCGCGCCGGTGCGGGCGGCCGCCTCCAGCAGCCGCTCCACCGACAGATAGCTCTCGGCGGCCGGGGCCGGACCGATCCGGACTGCGGTGTCGGCCTCCCCGACGTGCCGCGCATCGGCGTCCGCGTCGGAGAAGACGGCCACGGAGCGCACGCCCATCGACCGCAGCGTCCGGATCACGCGCACGGCGATCTCGCCCCGGTTGGCCACGAGCACGGTGTCAAACATGGGTCCCCTCCTCACATCCGGAAGACGCCGAACTGGGGCTCACCCAGGGGCGCGTTGGCACAGGCGGTCAGGGCGAGGCCCAGCACCTGACGGGTCTCCAGGGGGTCGATGACCCCGTCGTCCCACAGGCGGGCCGTCGCGTAGTAGGCGTTCCCCTGGCGCTCGTACTGCTCCCGGATCGGCGCCTTGAATGCGTCCTCCTCCTCGGCCGGCCAGGCCTCCCCGCGCGCCTCCAACTGGTCGCGCTTGACCGTCGCGAGGACCGAGGCGGCCTGCTCGCCGCCCATGACCGAGATCTTGGCGTTCGGCCACATCCACAGGAAGCGGGGGGAGTAGGCCCGGCCGCACATCGAGTAGTTGCCCGCGCCGTACGACCCGCCGACGACCACGGTGAGCTTCGGGACCCTCGTACAGGCGACCGCCGTGACCATCTTGGCGCCGTGCTTGGCGATGCCGCCCGCCTCGTAGTCCTTGCCGACCATGAACCCGGAGATGTTCTGCAGGAAGACCAGCGGGATGCCGCGCTGGTCGCACAGCTCGATGAAGTGGGCGCCCTTCTGGGCGGACTCGGAGAAGAGGATGCCGTTGTTGGCGACGATCCCCACCGGGTGGCCGTGGATGCGGGCGAAGCCGGTGACCAGGGTCTGCCCGAACTCCGCCTTGAACTCGGCGAAACGGGAACCGTCGACCACGCGCGCGATGATCTCGCGCACGTCATAAGGGGTGCGGGAGTCGACCGGTACGGCGCCGTAGAGCCCGTACGGGTCCACCTTCGGCTCGACCGAGGGCTCCACGGACCAGGGCAGCGGCCCGCGCGCGGGGAGCGTGGCGACGATGTTCCGCACGATGCGCAGGGCGTGGGCGTCGTCCTCGGCGAGGTGGTCGGTGACGCCGGAGATCCTGGAGTGCACCTCGCCGCCGCCCAGCTCCTCGGCAGTGACGACCTCGCCGGTGGCCGCCTTCACCAGGGGCGGCCCGCCCAGGAAGATGGTCCCCTGGTTCCGGACGATGACGGCCTCGTCGCTCATGGCCGGGACGTAGGCGCCACCGGCGGTGCACGAGCCGAGCACGGCCGCGATCTGCGGGATACCGGCGCCCGACATCCGGGCCTGGTTGTAGAAGATCCGCCCGAAGTGCTCCCGGTCCGGGAACACCTCGTCCTGCATGGGCAGGAAGGCCCCACCGGAGTCCACGAGGTAGAGGCACGGCAGCCGGTTCTCCAGGGCCACCTCCTGCGCGCGCAGGTGCTTCTTCACGGTCATCGGGTAGTACGTCCCACCCTTGACCGTGGCGTCGTTCGCGACGATCACGCACTCGCGCCCGCCGACCCGCCCGATCCCGGCGATGACACCGGCGGCCGGGGCCTGGCCGTCGTACATGCCGTCGGCGGCGAGGGGAGCGAGCTCCAGGAAGGGGGAGCCGGGGTCGAGGAGGGTGTCCACCCGGTCCCTGGGCAGCAGCTTGCCGCGCGCGGTGTGCCGGGCGCGTGCCTTCTCACCGCCGCCGAGCCGGGCTGCCGCCAGCTTGGCGCGCAGCTCCTCCCCGAGCGCCCGATGGGCCTCCTCGTTGGCCCGCCAGGCTTCCGACGCGGGATCTGCCGCGCTGTGAAGCTCCGGTGCCTCGTGCATCCTGCGGTCCCCTCACCCAGTGGTCGACTGTTAATGAGCGTTAACCATTTCCTTCAGGTTAACGACCGCTAACCTCCCTGTCTAGAATTGCTTTCATGGCCACCAGAACCGACGCCCCCACCCGCCGCGAACAGATCCTCAGGGAGGCCGCGCGGCTCTTCGCCGAGCGCGGCTTCCACGGCGTCGGTGTCGACGAGATAGGCGCCGCCGTGGGCATCAGCGGCCCCGGTCTCTACCGGCACTTCGCCGGCAAGGACGCGATGCTCGCCGAGCTGCTGGTCGGCATCAGTGGTCAGCTCCTGACGGGCGCCAAGCGGCGCCTCGCGGAGGCCGACGGGGTGCCGGCCGAGGCGCTCCTCGACTCCCTCATCGAGGGCCACATCGACTTCGCCCTCGACGACCGCCCCCTCATCACCCTGCACGACCGAGAGCTGGACCGCCTCCGCGACAGCGACCGCAAGCTCGTACGGCAGCTGCAGCGGCAGTACGTCGAGCTGTGGGTGGAGGTGGTGCGCGAGGTGTACCCGGAGCTGACGGAGCCGACGGCCCGCTCGGCGGTGCACTCGGTGTTCGGCCTCCTGAACTCGACCCCGCACCTGGGGCGGCCGGGGTCACTGCCTGGGCGGGGGGTGACGGCGGAGTTGCTGCATCGGATGGCTCGGGGGGCGTTCGGGGCGGCGGGGGGCTGAGCTGCGGCGACGACGCCGCCTTGGGGGCCTCCGGCTCACTACTGTGGGGCCGTGGGCATGGACTACGCGAGGATGCGCGTGATCGCCGAGCAGCTCTGGGCCTACGTCGAGCAGCTCGAAGGGGCCTGGAGCGTCGAGATCGGGCCGTCCGGTCTGGTGCTGGCCATGACGTGCCGACCGTTGCGCCGCGAGAGCACGCGTCGTCTTGTTCGCGAGCAGCTCGACCAGCAGGTCGCCGTCACTCATCCGGGGTACATCTGCGCAACCGGTCCCGAGATCGAGCACCCGGCGATCGGTCGCATGCGCTTGCCCGACGCGGTCGTCATCCCCGAGGCGGTCCTCGATGAGGAAGGCCTCGCCACTACATGATCGTCGACCCGCGCACCGGCACGATCGAAGTCCACTCCGATCCGTGCTGCGGGCGCTACGCCCGCAAGGACCCCTACATCTACGGCGACGAGGTGCCGTTCGGCTCCTGGACGGTCACGACGTCCGAGTTCCACCGGTACGGCAGGCTCGGGGAGTGACGAGCGTTACGGACCTTGACCCCTGGACGGCCGTTGATACTCGCCGGTACGGTTGAATGAGCAAGCGCTTAGACATGCCGACGTAAGTGGAGGTGGCGGCGGTGCGCCGTACGGTGTTCAACGAGGATCACGAGGCGTTCCGGGAGACCATCCGCGCCTTCATCGAGGCCGAGGTCGTTCCGGTCTACGACGAGTGGTTCGCGGCCGGCCAGGCGCCGCGCGACTTCTACTACAAGCTCGCCGAGCTCGGCGTCTTCGGCATCCGCGTCGATGAGGAGTACGGCGGCGCCGGCATCGACTCGTACAAGTTCGAAGCCGTCATGTACGAGGAGACCGCGCGCGCGGGCGTCCAGTTCGGCGGCTCCGGCGTGCACGTGCTGCTCGGCCTGCCGTACATCAAGATGCTCGCCACCGACGAGCAGAAGAAGCGGTTCCTGCCGAAGTTCGTCTCCGGTGAGGAGATGTGGGCGCTGGCGATGACCGAGCCGGGCACCGGCTCCGACCTCGCGGGCATGAAGACCACCGCCAAGCTGAGCGAGGACGGCACGCACTACGTCCTCAACGGCGCCAAGACCTTCATCACCGGTGGCGTGCACGCCGACCGCGTGATCGTCTGTGCCCGCACCGACGCGCCCAGCGCCGAGGACCGCCGCCACGGCATCTCCCTGTTCGCCGTGGACACCAAGTCCGAGGGCTACTCCGTCGGCCGCAAGCTCGACAAGCTCGGTCTGAAGACCTCCGACACCGCCGAGCTGGCGTTCGTCGACGTGAAGGTCCCGGTCGAGGACCTCCTCGGCGAGGAGAACAAGGGCTTCTACTACCTCGGCCACAACCTGGCCTCCGAGCGCTGGGGCATCGCCTACGGCGCCTACGCGCAGGCCAAGGCCGCCGTGCGGTTCGCCAAGCAGTACGTCCAGGAGCGCACCGTCTTCGGCAAGCCGGTCGCCCACTTCCAGAACACCAAGTTCGAGCTGGCCGCCTGCCAGGCCGAGGTCGACGCGGCCGAGGCCGTCGCCGACCGCGCGCTGGAAGCCCTGGACGCCGGTGAGCTGACGCCCGCCGAGGCCGCCTCCGCGAAGCTCTTCTGCACCGAGGTCGCGCACCGCGTGATCGACCGCTGCCTCCAGCTGCACGGCGGCTACGGGTTCATGAACGAGTACCCGATCGCCCGTCTGTACGCGGACAACCGCGTCAACCGCATCTACGGCGGCACCAGCGAGATCATGAAGTCGATCATCGCGAAGGACATGGGCCTGTAGGCGGTCTGTACGACTCCTGCAATTTCCTGCCAGTAGAAAAGGTGCCATGAACGAGGCACTACAGGGTCTCCTCGATCTGCTCGACCTGGAGCAGATCGAGGAGAACATCTTCCGCGGCCAGTCCCGCTCCGCCGTGGTCCCGCGGGTCTTCGGCGGTCAGGTCGCGGCCCAGGCGCTTGTCGCCGCCGGCCGCACGGTCCCGGCGGACCGGCCCGCCCACTCCCTCCACGCGTACTTCCTGCGCATGGGGGACCCGGGCGCGCCCATCGTCTACAACGTCGACCGCATGCGCGACGGCCGCTCCTTCACCACCCGCCGGGTGGTCGCCGTCCAGCACGGCAAGCCGATCTTCGCGCTGTCGGCGTCCTTCCAGAGGTACGAGGAGGGCCTGGACCACCAGGCCCCGATGCCGCCCTCGCCCGACCCGGCGACGCTCCCCACCTCCGAGGAGCGGCTGCGCGGCTACGACCACCTCGACCCCGCGGTCGTCGAGCGGTTCCTGGAGGCACGCCAGGCGGTCGACCTGCGTTACGTCGACGAGCCGCCGTACGGAAAGTTCGGCGAGCCGCGCGAACCGCACTCCCAGGTCTGGTTCCGCACCAACGGCAAGCTGGCCGACGACCCGCTGCTGCACGTCGTACTCGCGACCTACGTATCCGACATGACCCTGCTCGACTCGGTCCTGCTCGCGCACGGGCGTGGCGGCTGGGCCGTCGGGGACGTGGTCGGCGCCTCGCTGGACCATGCGATGTGGTTCCACCGCCCGTTCCGTGCGGACGAGTGGCTGCTGTACGACCAGGAATCGCCGTCGGCGTACGCGGGGCGGGGGCTGGGGCAGGCCCGGATCTACACGCAGGACGGGCGGCTCGCGGTGTCGGTGATCCAGGAGGGCGTC
Source organism: Streptomyces bicolor (assembly GCF_000719285.1). GTDB lineage: Bacteria > Actinomycetota > Actinomycetes > Streptomycetales > Streptomycetaceae > Streptomyces > Streptomyces bicolor. The sequence continues at coordinate 281,009 of NZ_JOFS01000002.1, forward strand.
GTCCGCGTTCCGCGGTGACCGCTCACCCCCTCGTTTCACGCCTCCGTATCCGCTGCCGACGCACCCGCCCTACTGCCGCTCACCGCACCGCGCGCGAACGTCTGCGCTGCCCGCGCCCCGACCGCAGCAGCCGTACCGCGAGGAATGCGAGGACGGCCACGCCCACGATCACCAGGATCGCCTTGGAGTAGAGGCTGACCAGGTCGGTGACCTCGTGCCAGCGTGCGCCCAGGGCGTAGCCACCCGCGATGAACGCGGTGTTCCAGATCAGGCTGCCCGCCGCGGTGAGGGTGAGGAACACGGGGAGCCGCATGCGCTCGACGCCGGCCGGTATCGAGATCAGGCTGCGGAACACGGGCACGAAGCGGCCGAAGAACACGGCCTTGGTGCCGTGCCGGAGGAACCATGCCTCGGTCCGCTCCACGTCGGCGGCCTTCACCAGCGGCAGCCGCGCGGCCATCCCGATCAGCCGGTCCCGGCCGAGGAGCGCGCCGAGCAGATACAGGGCCAGTGCGCCCGCCACCGAGCCCGCCGTCGTCCAGGCGACGGCCGCGAAGACGTCCATCCGCCCCTGGCTCGCCGTGAACCCCGCCAGCGGCAGGATCACCTCGCTCGGCAGCGGCGGAAACAGGTTCTCCAGGGCGATGGCGAGTCCGGCGCCGGGCCCACCCAGCTTCTCCATCAGGTCGGCGGCCCAGCCGGCGACGCCGCCGACGGGTGCGCCGGACACTGCAGCAAAGATCATACGTGCCACTTTACGAAGTCTTGACCTAAGGGCGGCGTGAGGAGACGCCCCGGCCGGTCACCCCCGGCTCGCGTTCCGCAACCGCGCGAAGGACGTGTCCAGGACCCTCTTCATCAGCCGTGCCGCCGGGCGCTCGACGTAGCGGTGGATCAGCCAGCTCAGCACCAGGAAGGCGGCGATCACGACCATGACCAGCAGGCGGGGGTCCATGGTGTCGCGCAGGCGGTTGATCAGGGTCGTGCCGGCGAGGTAGTGCGTCAGATAGAGCGGATACGTCAGGGCTCCCGCGGTGACCAGCCACTTCCAGCGGATCCGGTCCGTGCAGCCCAGCGCCACGGCGACCATGAGCAGCAGGAAAGCGGTGAAGATCAGCGCGCTGCCCCGCCAGCCGGAGACGTGCTCGACGGCGTCGATTCGGCGCCCCAGCTCCATCTGCCCCATCAGCCAGGACATGGCCAGCATGCCCCACAGGAGCAGGTCCTGACCGAACCGGTACATGAGGTATTGCACCAGGCCGGCGATGAAGTACCAGGCCGCGACCGGGTTGACGACCAGGATCAGCAGGCGGAGCTCGGAGATCGGCGCGAGCATCGCGGCGGCGCCCCACACGCAGCAGAACACGACGACCCTGCGGTAGGTGAGCCCCATGGCGACGACCACCAGGAAGAGGAGAGAGAACCGCAGTTCCGTCCACAGGGTCCAGTAGACGCCGTCGACGTGTGGCGAGGCCGAGCCGGACTGGAGCATCGTGAGGTTGAGCAGTATCTCGCGCGCTCTCAGGCGTTCCCACACCCCGGGCAGGGCCACGATGACGGCCGTGGTGAACGCGATGGCGAACCAGTACGCCGGATAGAGCCGGATGACCCGTGAGACGAAGAACTGCCGTGGGGTACGGCCCCAGCACGACATGCAGATCACGAAGCCGCTGATGACGAAGAAGATCTCGACGCCGATCCAGCCGTAGGTGGCGAAGCGGAACACCGTGGGCATGATCTCGGACACCGGACGGTCCCAGACCGGGTTGCCCGGCTGGTCGAGCCGGTCGGTGCCCGCGTAGTGGTGCACGGCCACCAGCAGGGCGGCGAGCAGGCGGATGCCGTCGATGACGTACAGGCGGCGCCCCTCCCGGGCCGGAGGGACCGCGTGTCTGCGCGTCAGATGTGGGCCGAGGCTCAACCTCCATGAAGAAATCCCACAGGGTTCGCCGAGATTTCAACAAGGTCGAGTACAACCCCTACTCGACCAGGCCGGCCTCACCCAGCAGGTAGGCCGTCATCGGGTCGTAGAAACGCGGGCTGATCACATGGTCGTCGAGCGGGACCACCACCTGCACGGTCCCCTCCGACTCCGCGAGGAACAGCGCCGGGTCGTTGCAGTCCGCGTACCCGACGGAGTCCACCCCGTGCTGACCGGCGTATCCCGCCCAGCCGTGGTCGGCCACCACCAGGTCCGGCAGCGGACGACCCGAGCGCTCGAGCCCGGTCAGGATGGCCTTCATCGGCTCGCCGGAGTGGGTGTGCCAGAGGGTGGCACCGTGCTCCAGGACCGCGACGTCCGCGAACTGCATGACGTAGCCCTCGTCCGTCTGGAGGCCCTCCGGGATGACGACGATCTCGCAGCCCGCCGTGCGCAGGGCGGCGGCCGTCGCGCGGTGGACGTCCAGCAGGCCGCCCGGGTGGCCGGTCGCGAACAGCACCCGCTGCCCGCCGTCCGCCGCCTTGCGCAGCCGGGCCGCCATCCGCTCCAGCGCGGCCACCGTCAGCTCGGGGTCGATGGTGTCCTGGCCGTGGCGGTACTCCGGGTCGTCGTTCACGCCGACGCGCTCGGCCATCACCGCGAGTACGTCCTGCTCGTCGGTCCAGCGGTCACCGAGCTCCAGGCCGAGCCAGTAGTGGCGGTCGCCGTTCGCCAGCTTGCGGTAGTGGGAGAGGTTGTTCTCGCGGGGAGTGGCGACGTCGCCCGCGATACGGGTTCTGACGAGGTGGTCGACGAGCTCGGCGCGGCTGGGTGTCCCGGGTATCGGCATGGGTCCCATTGTGAGGCAGACAACTGTGGGGACGCCCCGAGTCCGGTGCGCGTGCGACGTGGGTCACTGTGCAGATCACGGCGCGGTGTTGCGCCTCGCCGGTCACCGCTCGATGTGCCGCAGGGCGAACCACAACTCCATGCGTACGTCCGGGTCGTCCAGGTCGGTGCCGAGGAGCGCCGCGCAACGGGCGATCCGTTGGCGGACGGTGTTGCGGTGCACGGACAGGGCCACCGCCGTGCGGTCCCAACTGCCGTGCAGGGAGAGCCAGGTGCGCAGGGTCTCGGTGAGGGGCGGGGTGAGCGGCTCGAGGAGCGCGCGGGCGTGGGCCTGCGCCTCGTCGGGGGAGAGCAGGTCGGTGAGGGCGGGGCGGCGGGTGCCGTGCCGGAACAAGGGCGTGCGGGTGGCCCTCGCCCGGGACAGGGCCCGGGCCGCCTGGGTGTCGGCCGCCGGCCAGTCCGGCGCGGACGCGGGGGCGCTCACGCCGAGGGTCCAGCCGGGCTGCGGGGACGGTTCACGGTCCGCCGGGACGAGGACGCGTACGACGTCCCGCGCCAGGTCGACCAGCGGGGAGCCGAGCGCCGCGCCCAGCGCCGAGGCCGCCACGGGGTCGCAGGGCCGGCTGTCGGGGCTGGCGTGGACCACGAGCCAGCCGCCCTCGCCCAGGAGCGGGGCAACCGCCTGCGGCTCGGCGCCCAGCAGCAGCCGTACGAGCGCCGAGGAGCGGGCCGCTCCCGAGCCGCTCTGGTGCTCGCCGGTGAGGAGGGAGAGGAGCACGGCGGCGACCGAGGCGATGGTGTGGTCGCCGGGGTCGCGGTGCGGGGCGGCGACGCCGAGGACGAAGCCCTGCCCGGCGCCGAGGGCGTAGGCGGCGAGGTGGATGCCGGCGGCGGTGTCGGTGGCGGAGGTCGGCGTCCCCGGCCCCGAGGGACGTACGACCTCCGCGAGTCCGGCCAGCGCTCCCCTCACCGTCGCCTCCGGATCCGGGCCCGCCGCCTCATCCTGCGCTCCCTCCGGCTCCCGCCCCGCCGCCGCCACCTCGGCCCCCTCCGGCCCGTACAGCACGGCCCACCCCCCGACCCGCTGCGCCAGTTGCCGCAGCACCGCGCGTACCGGATCCGGGCGCGAGGCGGCCGCCGCCAGGCTCTGCTGGGCCTCCGTCACGCGGCGCAGTTCGGCGTGGCGGGCCTGGGCCATCAGCTGCCAGACCGCGCGGGCCACGCCGGAGAAGGTCGTCCGGGGCGGGACCTCCAGGAGCGGGAGCCCGTAGGCGTCACACGCCTCCACCAGGGCGCGCGGCACCGTGTCGTGGACGGGAGCGAGCCCGAAGCCGAGCGCCGCGCCGCCCGCCGCGACGATCCGCGACACGTAGTCGTCGAAGTAGGTCCCCGAACCCGCCGCCTCCGGAACATGCACCCCGGCCGTCAGCAGCAGCTCGCCGCCCAGCAGATACGGATACGGGTCGGCCATCTCGGATGTGTGCGCCCAGTGGATCACCGTGTCCGCGTCCGGCGGCCCCGCGATCTGGCGCAGGGCCAGGTCCTCGCGGGCCAGGAGGGCCGAGAGGGGGACCGGTGGGGTGGGGGGAACGGCGGGTTCCGGCATGGGATGTTTCCTCCACTGGTGCAACCACGGATGGATGAAACGTACACTTCGCAGTCGCTTTCCGGCCACCTACTGTCGTTCCAGACCGGCAGCCGCGGGTACGGGCGGATGTCCCCGCGAGCCGCTGCCGACCGTCCCCACCCCCCATCTGCACGACACGCCACCGGGATGTTCGCGAAGGAGGCCCCTCCATGGCCGTCGACTACACAGTCATCGTCGTCTATCTGGCCGGCATGCTGGCCATGGGCTGGTGGGGCATGCGCCGCGCCAAGTCCAAGAGCGAGTTCCTGGTCGCCGGCCGCCGGCTCGGGCCGACCATGTACTCCGGCACCATGGCGGCGATCGTCCTCGGCGGCGCGTCCACCATCGGCGGCGTCGGGCTCGGCTATCAGTACGGGCTCTCCGGCGCCTGGATGGTGTTCACCATCGGCCTCGGGCTCCTCGCCCTCTCGGTCTTCTTCTCCGCCCGCATCGCCCGCCTCAAGGTCTACACCGTCTCCGAGATGCTCGACCTGCGCTACGGCGGCCGGGCCGGCGTCATCTCCGGTGTCGTCATGTGGGCGTACACCCTCATGCTCGCGGTCACCTCGACCATCGCGTACGCCACGATCTTCGACGTCCTCTTCGACATGAACCGCACCGTCGCGATCGTCCTCGGCGGCTCGATCGTCGTCGCCTACTCGACGCTGGGCGGCATGTGGTCGATCACCCTCACCGACATGGTGCAGTTCGTGGTGAAGACCGTCGGCGTGCTCCTGCTGCTCCTGCCCATCGCAGTCGTCAAGGCGGGCGGGTTCAGCGAGATGAAGGCGCAGCTGCCGACCGAGTACTTCGACCCGCTGGGCATCGGCGGCGAGACGATCTTCACCTACGTCCTGATCTACACCTTCGGCATGCTCATCGGGCAGGACATCTGGCAGCGCGTCTTCACCGCGCGCAGCGACCGGACCGCCAAGTGGGGCGGCACCGTCGCCGGCACCTACTGCCTCGCCTACGCCCTCGCCGGTGCCGTCATCGGCACGGCCGCCAAGGTGCTCTACCCCAAGCTCGGCAGCGCGGACGACGCCTTCGCGACGATCGTGAAGGACGAACTCCCGGTCGGCGTGCGGGGACTGGTGCTCGCCGCCGCCCTCGCGGCCGTGATGTCCACCTCCTCCGGCGCGCTGATCGCCTGCGCGACCGTCGCCAACAACGACATCTGGTCGCGGCTGCGGGGTGCGGTCCGCCGCACCGAGGACCCCAAGAGCGCGCACGACCCGCGAGACTCGTACGACTCACACGACCCGCACGACGAGGTGAAGGGCAACCGCGCCTTCATCCTCCTCATGGGCATCGCCGTCATCGTCACGGCCATCGCGCTCAACAACGTCGTCGAAGCGCTGACCGTCGCCTACAACCTGCTGGTCGGCGGACTGCTCGTGCCGATCCTCGGCGGGCTGCTGTGGCGGCGCGGGACCGTGCAGGGCGCGCTCGCCTCGGTCGTCGTCGGCGGCGTCGCGGTGATCACCCTGATGGCGACCCACGGCATCCTCGCCAACGAGCCCGTCTACTACGGCCTGCTGTCCTCCCTCGCCGCGTACATCGCGGTCTCGCTGATGACGAGGCCGACCGACGCGGCCGTACTCGCCGCCTGGCGTGAGCGCCTCGCCGGGCGGAGTCCCGAACTCGTGTCCGAACCGGTGCCGGCTCGCCAGTAGAGTCGTAGGCAGATAACCCCGCATACGCGATGAAGCGTATGAGACGTAGGAAAGAAGGCATTTCCACATGAGCAGCAACGAGACGCCCCGCGGCCCCGTCGACTCCTCCCGCATCCCGCGGTACGCCGGACCCGCGACGTTCGCCCGGCTCCCGCGCCTCGACGAGGTCGGCCGTGCCGATGTCGCCGTGGTCGGCGTGCCGTTCGACTCGGGTGTCTCGTACCGGCCGGGCGCCCGGTTCGGCGGCAACGCGATCCGCGAGGCGTCCCGGCTGCTGCGCCCGTACAACCCGGCGCAGGACGCGTCCCCGTTCGCCCTCGCGCAGGTCGCGGACGGCGGCGACATCGCGGTGAACCCCTTCAACATCAACGAGGCCGTGGAGACGGTCGAGGCCGCCGCCGACGAGCTGCTCGGCACCGGCGCCCGCCTGATGACCCTGGGCGGCGACCACACCATCGCGCTGCCGCTGCTGCGCTCGGTCGCCAAGAAGCACGGCCCGGTCGCCCTCCTCCACTTCGACGCCCACCTCGACACCTGGGACACGTACTTCGGCGCCGAGTACACCCACGGCACCCCGTTCCGCCGGGCCGTGGAGGAGGGCATCCTCGACACGGAGGCGCTCTCCCACGTCGGCACCCGTGGCCCGCTGTACGGCAAGCAGGACCTCACCGACGACGAGAAGATGGGCTTCGGCATCGTCACGTCCGCCGACATCTACCGGCGCGGCGCCGACGAGGTCGCCGACCAGCTGCGACAGCGCATCGGCGACCGCCCGCTGTACATCTCCATCGACATCGACTGCCTCGACCCGGCGCACGCGCCCGGCACCGGCACCCCCGAGGCGGGCGGCATGACCTCCCGCGAGCTGCTGGAGATCCTGCGCGGCCTGGCGTCCTGCAACCTGGTATCGGCCGACGTCGTCGAGGTGGCGCCCGCGTACGATCACGCCGAGATCACGTCGGTGGCCGCGTCCCACACGGCGTACGAACTGACCACGATCATGTCCCGCCAGATCGCGGCGGCCCGGAAGGACTCGGAAGCGCAGTGACTCACGACCACGACCTGGTACTCCGCCCGACCGAAGCACAGATTGCCGCCGCACTGAACCCTCCCGCCGGCCGCAACGGCGGGGACCTGGTCGTGGAGACGCTGGCCGCGCTCGGCACGACGACGGTGTTCGGCCTGCCCGGCCAGCACGCCCTCGGCATGTTCGACGCCCTGCGCCGCTCGGACCTGCGGTACATCGGCCTGCGCGTGGAGAACAACGCGGGGTTCGCGGCGGACGCGTACGGCCGGATGACGGGTGAGGCGGCGCCGCTGCTGCTGTCGACGGGCCCGGGCGCGCTGACCTCGCTGGCCGCGCTCCAGGAGGCGGCCGCGGCGAGCGCCCCCGTGCTGGCGATCAGCAGCCAGGTCCCGACGGCGGGCCTGGGCGGCGGCAGGCACGGCTACCTGCACGAACTGCCCGACCAGGCGGCCTCGTTCCGGGGCGTGGTGAAGTCGGTCCACACGGTCCGCACCCAGTCGCAGATCCCGTCCGCGATCGAGGCGGCCTGGAAGTCGGCGCTGACGGCCCCGCACGGCCCGGTGTGGGTGGAGATCCCGCAGGACGTGCTGCTCGCCGAGACGTCGATCCCGGTGGTGACGGGCGGCGACGCCTTCCCCGAGGAACTGCCGCCGCGCCCCGAACTGACCGCGGTGGCGGCCGACCTGCTCTCGAAGGCGGCCCGCCCGGCGATCATCGCGGGCGGGGGAGTGGTACGGGCGGACGCGTCGGGCAAGCTGAAGCAGCTCGCGGAGCGGCTGCAGGCACCGGTGGTCACGACTCCGGGCGGCAAGGGGGCGTTCCCGTGGAAGCACCCGCTGTCGCTCCAGTCGTGGATCGAGGACCGGTACACGACCGACTTCCTGGAGGACGCCGACGTACTCCTCGTCGTCGGCTCGGGCCTCGGTGAACTCTCCTCGAACTACCACACGTTCAAGCCCCGGGGCCGGGTCGTCCAGATCGAGGCGGACCTCGGCAAGCTGGAGTCCAACCACCCGGCACTCGGCATCCACGCGGACGCGCGGCTCGCGTTGCAGGCGCTGCTGGAGACGGTGGAGGAGCGGACGGATCCGTCCGCCCCGGAGCGCGTCCGCGAGGTCCTCGCCAAGGTCACCGAGCGGATCGCCGCCCAGGAACTCACCCTGGAGCAGCAGGTGCTGGAGTCCGTGCGCCGTGCCCTGCCCGCCGACTCCCCGTCCTTCTGGGACATGACCATCCTGGCGTACTGGGCCTGGTCGGCCTTCGACGCCAAGGGCCCCAACCACCTGCACTCCGCCCAGGGCGCCGGCGGGCTCGGCTACGGCTTCCCGGCGGCGCTGGGCGCGGCGGTCGCGGATCCGACGCGTCCGGTGCTGGCGGTGTCCGGCGACGGAGGCGCGCTGTACTCGATCGCCGAGCTCGCGACGGCCCGCCAGTACGACCTGAACGTCACCTGGCTCATCGTCGACGACGGCGGCTACGGCATCCTGCGCGAGTACATGACGGACGCGTTCGGCCAGGCCACGGCGACCGAGCTGACGCGGCCGGACTATGTGGCGCTGGCCGAGTCGTTCGGCGTCCCCGGGGTCCGTACGACCCCGGAGACGCTGGAGGCGGACCTGGCGAAGGCGCTGTCCGAGCCCGGGCCTTCGGTGGTCGTCCTCCCGGCGGTGCTGCGGATGTTCGCGCCGACGCATCTCGACCGGGCGTGAGGCAGCGGCGAATCTCAGCAGGTCAGCAGGACTTGGACAAGGTCAGGCTGGACGAGTTCCCGCTCAGAAAGCCGCTGTCGAAGGACTTGGAGCTGCCTGTGGTGTAGGTCTTCTTGTGCTTCTCCACGTCATCCAGGAAGACCTTGAACGTCGCGGTGACGTTGCAGCCGTCGGTCTTCGTGTCGCGCACGGTGCCGTAGACCCTCTTGTAGTGGGTGGCCGCCGAAGTCGACTTCGTGCACGGGGTGTACGTCACCTGCCCCCAGCCCGTCGAGATCGTCTTGGCCCTGCTGCACGAGATGACGGTGTCGGCAGCGGCGGGCGTGGCGCCCAGGGCGGTCAGGCCCGTCGCCGCCAGAGCAGCGCTCGCGGTGAGTGCTGCCAGGTGCTGTGCGGTCTTCATCCGTGGTTCCCCGTTTCGTGTGTCCGACATCGTGGCCGCGCCCGTCATAGGCGCGGCCACCATGGTGTACGACCATCGGCGCGGAGCGAACCTGGAACCTTGTAGGGCGGCGCCTACCAGATCGCCTCGACCCACTCCGGGTGGTCGATGAACGGGTTGCGGTTGCCCTGGTAGGTGACGTAGATGATCTCGTTTGATCTCGCTGCGGCACTCCTCGACGCAACCCAGCTGACGCACCTCACGACGTGAAGCCTCAGCGTGCTGCCCCGGCGGCCTGGTCGCGCGAGTCGTGGACGTGTTCGCGGTTGTTGCAGGCGTCGTCCACCGCGGTGCCGGTACCCGGTGTGACCACGGGGATGAGCGCGAGTGCCTCCCTGCAGAGGTTGGCGGTGGTCAAGGGGTAGCCGGCGACGGTGATCCGGCCCCGGTCGCCGTCATCGGCGTGGGTGTAGGCGTCGGCGTGGGCCGGGGTGGCCAGTGCGAGGGCTGCCATGGTGAACGCGGCGAGCGCGCTGATCTTCTTCATAGCCGGGTCAACGGCATCGGATCAGCGCAGGTTATTCCGCTGCACAGGTGGTGACCGGGCGCGCCAGGGCCGGCGAGGGCCCTGGCGCGTCTGCGGCTCTACCTGTCCACGGTTCTACGGCGGCTGAAAGGGCCCCGTCGCCTACCAGATCGACTCGACCCACTCCGGGTGGTCGATGAACGGGTTGCGGTTGCCCTGGTAGGAGTCGTAGATGACCTCGTTGCGGCGCTCCTCGAAGGCGTCCGGCGGGTCCTCGTCGTTCCAGGCCTTCAGGACCGAGAGGCGGCCGTGGTAGGGGACGCTGCCGTTGATGGAGTCGTTGGCCTCCAGGTCGGGCCAGCTGTCGTCGCCCTCGTAGCGGACGGCCATGTAGAGGATCATGCGGGCCACGTCGCCCTTGACGGCGTCGCGCGGCTCGAAGGAGTTCGAGTCGGTCAGGCTGCCACCGGAGTTGGTGAAGCTGCTGCCGCCGTTGTCGAAGTCCTTGTTGCCGCGAATGCTGTTGACCTGGACGTCCTCGGGGCGCAGGTGGTGCAGGTCGGTGCCCGGGCCGGCGGAGGTGCCGAAGTCGCCGTGCGACTGGGCCCACACGTGCTCGCGGTTCCAGTTGCCGGTGCTGCCGCCGTTGAGGGACTTGCTGCGGGAGATGCCCGAGTACAGCAGCTTCACGTTGTTGCTGTTGTTCGGGTCCTGGTCGGTGACCTTCAGGGCGTTCCAGACCGCCGAGTACGAGATCGCCGTCTGGTCGCTGATGATCGTGTGCAGCGAGTCCTTCAGCGCCGTGCCGGTCTTGCCGATCGCGTCGGCGTAGTACGTGTCGTCGTACGCCGTCGTCGTCGCGGCGGCCGGGGAAGCGGTGAGCGCCGGGGCGGTGAGGCCGACCAGGACGGCGGCCGTCGTCAGCGCCACTGACTTCCAGCGGCGGTGGCGTATGCGTGTCGCCAGCATGTGGGGTGTCCCATCTACGCGGGTTGAATGGAGGCGGCAAACGGGAGAGTGACATGGACATGGAGTCGTGTCGAGGGCTTGCACGTGTCCATTGGGTGACGCGAAGCGGCAAATCGGGGCAGGAGGGGGCCAGTTGGCGCCGGCTGGTCTGGGAGGAGCTGGTGCTTGAGCTCGAGTTGGCGCCCGACGCGGAGCCGTGGGTGGGGGCTGTGCCGAAGCTTGCGGTTCGCTGTGGATTCTCAAAGGAGACCGCAAAGGACAACGGCGACCATGGCGACGCGGTGCACAACCTTCAGCACGAGGTAGCGGTCACACGGGCGCCACATGTCACATGCACAGCCCGGTGATTCCGCCCTATTCCGCCACCGTAGAGGCCACACATGAAATTCCGCGTGAACTTCAGCCGTACCGCAGCGGTCGCCGCCCTGATCCCGGTGGTGCTGCTGTCCGGCGCGACGGCGCACGCCGCCGAGTCCCCGACCGCCAAGCCGAGCGCTCGCCGTTGCGTGGCCCCCTTCTTCGAAGACAAGTGCGTGCTGTTCGAGATCACCGGGTTGCCCCGACGGGTGGCCGCGGGCGACGGATGGCACGAGTTCACGATCACGGCCTACAACGCACGACTGCCGACGACGATGGACGACGTCGACGTTGTACTCATCAAACAGGTGAACGACCTCACGCCCGTAATGCCCGGTGGGGACCAGAACTCCGTCGATCTGCAGGCCAGGGACCGCAGTTCCGGGGCATGGCGGGACGTGGTTTTCCCGGAACCCAACAGCAAAGCCAGCGACTACGTCACAACTGACCTGGTGCCCAGCAAACCCCTGACGATCCGGCTCCGCGTCCGCGTCGCCGAGGACTTCCCGTTCACCGTGACGGCCGGCAATCAAATCGGCGACGTCATTATCGGCATCGAGACGCTCAGAGTGGAACCCGGCCGGCCGGACATACGCTGGAAGGGCCAGCTCTGGTCGGGCTTCACGGTCTTCAAACCCGGTACGCACACCGGTGAGCCGACGAGTTCCCCGACACCGACAGCGGACGCCCTCTCCGAGAACGGTTCTTCCTCGGACCTCGTCCTGCTGGCCGGTGCCGGCGGCGCAGTTCTCGCTGTCGCTGCCGGCGCGGTGTACGCCTCACGGCGTCACCGCGATTCGCCGCGTGAGCGAACGTAACGCCACCCGAAGTAGAGCACCCCGAGTGCTCCGACAACCGAACCGGCGCCGCACAATGCAGTCGCCCACTGAGCCATGTCCTGTGTGATCCACAGCAGGCTCACGACGACCAGCGCTATGGAGAGCAGGAATCGCTCTCCATAGGCCGGGCCGCGGTGACCTGTCAGTCCCCGGTGGCTGTGCACGAGTACGTCACACCCTTCATTTTGAGGTCCCGCCAGCCTGCCCTCACATTCACGGGATTCACATTCGTGCTCACGTCAGTGGGGGCCGCGTCGGTGCCGCCGCCACCGCCGGTGTCCTTTTTCCGGCAGTAGTAACCGAGCGCATCAAGCTTCTTGAGGTCGCTCATTGCCTGGTACTTCTGGTACGACTTGATCATGGCAGCGCGCTTTTCCGCGGGCGTGGCGTTCTTCGCCTGTGAGTACAGATAGCACCCGATGCTGGCGCCGATACCCACCCACGACGCGCCCTTGGCCAGTGCCTTGGACAGGCCTGCCGCGCCACTGCCGATTCCCAGGACTGTGCAAATCTCATCGGCGCCGACGCGTACTTGCCCGGTTTCAGGGGTGGCCGCGGACGCCGTCTGTGTGTTGATGCCGTACATCGTGCCGGTCATGGCGAGGGCGATTACGGCAGAAATTCCCTTGCTTCGCATGCTCACGAAGTTGATCCCCCATATTCCCAGTTGCTGGTCAGACAACTGCTTGATCATTTCTATTGGGACGCTACCGGCGCGGGCATGCGCGTGCAATGGTGCAGTTACTCGGGGGAGGGTTTCCTTAACGAATCCTTACCGCTCACCCGGCCGCATACCTGGCGGCGAAGCTGACAGCGGTGGTCGGTCAAGTGTCAGAAGTGCGTGGCGATCCCGAACTCCCGCCGCAGCTGAGCCATATCGTGCCGATCGTGGTCGGTCGGCTCGTAACCCTGGTGGAAGTAGACCTGCTGCTGGGCGGACAGGCACGGGACCGACGTGCCGCCGATGGTGCCCGTCACGAAGCAGGAGGTGGGGTAGATGAAAGGGCGCGACGGTTCGAGCGACGCCTGCTGCGCCGAGCCGTCCTCGGCGAAGACCAAGGGGTGGAGGTCGATTTGCTGTCCGTCCGGGGCCGTGAGCACGAAGCGGACGGGACGCCAGTCCAGGGTCTCCACGAAACCCGCGGCTGCGAGGGCCGCTACCACCGCGGGCTCCTGGTCCCGGCGGTGCATCAGGTCCAGGTCGCGGTGGTCGCGGGTCTGTTCGCCGAGGAGGGCGTCGATGCCCCAGCCGCCGCCGATCCAGACGTCGGCGCGCGCCTCGTGCAGCAGGGACAGAACGGACAGTACGTCGCCGGCGGTCATCGTGCGTACGGCCTTTGACACGCGTACAACCTTTCATCCGGCCTCGTGAGTCATCAGGGCATGAGTCACGGGACATCCAGCGAGAAGTCAAGAGGCGTATCCAGACGTGCCAGAGCGCTCGTCGCGGTCGGCGTGGGCGCGGGCGTCCTCATACCGTCCGTCGCCGCCGCGTCTCCCGCCGCCGCGGCCGGCACTCCCACCGTCAGTTGTACGTCCGCCAAGGCCGGTCTCGCCGACAAACTGAAGAAGGACATCACCGCGGCCCTCGCCAACCGCAGGGGCACCATCGCGGTCGGTCTCCACGACCGGTCCACGAACACCACCTGCAGCCTGCGCGCCTCCACCGCCTACGACTCCGCCAGCGTCGTCAAGGTCACCGTGCTGGCCGCGCTGCTGTGGGACGCGAAGAAGCACAACCGGTATCTGACCGACCGTGAGACGTCCCTCGCCAAAGCCATGATCACCAAGTCGGACAACGCCGCGACCAGCACGCTGTGGAAGCAGCTCGGCATGACGAAGATCAAGGGCTTCCTGGCCGCCGCCGGCATGACCCAGACCAAGCCGGGCGCGAACGGCTACTGGGGGCTGACCCAGATCACCGTCACCGACGAGCAGAAGCTGCTCAAGCTCATCACCGCCAGGAACCCGGTGCTCAGCGACAACGCCCGCGCCTACATCCTGAAGCTGATGAGTCAGGTGATCTCGTCGCAGCGCTGGGGCACGCCGTACGGAGCGCCGTCCGGTGTCTCCGTGGCCGTCAAGAACGGCTGGCTGCAGCGGGCCACGAACGGCTGGCGGGTGCACAGTGTCGGTGCGTTCAAGGGCGGCGGCCACGACTATGTGGTCACGGTGCTCACCCATGGCAACGGCACCATGAACTACGGCATCACGACCATTCAGGGCGTCGCCAAGGTCATCCACCGGGACCTGGCGGCAAGCTGACGTTTCATGTCGCAGCCTCCCGTCCGTCACCGTGCCGTCCTACGGTGACGCCCATGCGCCTGAGAACCGTACTCGCGACCGTCACCGCGTCCCTGGCGGCGGCCACCTGTCTGTCCGCCGCAGGGCCCGCCAACGCCGGGCAGAGCAACGCCTGTTCGCCCTCCGTCTCCATCGACCGCTTCTCCGACGCGCTCGACAAGACGACGTACGACGGCACCTTCGTCGGCAACTTCTCCGCCCTCGCCGTGGACCGCGACGGTTCGCTCGCGGCCGTCTCCGACCGTTCCGCCCTGTTCCGCCTCGACCGGCAGACGCTCGCGCCGCGGGCCGTCGTCCCGCTCGCCGACGAGAGCGGCGCCGCCCTCGACTCCGAGGGCCTCGTCGTCGACCGGGACGGGACTCGGTTGATCTCGTCCGAGACCGAGCCGTCCGTGCGCCGCTACTCACGCGACGGCAAGATCCTCGACCGGCTCCCCGTCCCGGACGCCCTCCGCGTCGCCCCGGCCGGCCGCGCCGTCTCCAATGGGACCTTCGAGGGGCTGACCCTGCTCCCCGGCGGCCGCACCCTGCTCGCGTCCATGGAGTACGCGCTGAACGGCGACAGCGCCGGCATCGTCCGCTTCCAGACCTGGCAGCGGAGCAAGGGCGGCCCCTTCGAGCCGGCCCGCCAGTACGCCTACCGCGCCGACACCGGCCTCGGCGTCCCGGAGGTCCAGGCGACCCCCGACGGCCGCCTCCTCGTCCTGGAACGCGGCTTCACCGCCGGGGTCGGCAACACGGTCCGGCTCTACCTGGCCGACCCGCGCCGCGCCACGGACACGAGCGGCATCGAGAAGCTGACGGGTCAGGACGACGTACGTCTGATCAAGAAGACCCTCCTCGCGGACATCGCCGCGTGCCCGTCCCTGGGCGCCACGGCCAAGCAGCCCCAGCCGAACCCGCTCCTCGACAACATCGAGGGCATGGCGATCACGGGGTACTCGCCGGGGCGCCTGAAGGTGCTGCTGGTCAGCGACGACAACCAGAACGCCGTACAGACGACCCGGTTCTATTACCTGCGAGTACGCATCTGAGTCCACGGCGCCCGTTTGTTGCGGCGGGATGAAATCCGAGCCGATCCGCGTTGGTGCCTTCCGGTAGATCAGGACGAACGGAGGGCACCGGCGTGGAACCGCAACGGGGATGGGCACGGCGACTGTGGGGCTACGCCTGGCGCTACCCCAAGGACGTGATCCTCGCCCTCGGCTCCTCACTCGCCGGCATGGCCGTCATGGCGATCGTCCCGCTGATCACCAAGGTGATCATCGACGACGTGATCGGTGACCACACACGGGGCATGGCCCTGTGGGCGGGCCTGCTCATAGCCGCCGCCCTCGCCGTCTACGTCCTCACCTACATACGCCGCTACTACGGCGGCCGCCTCGCGCTCGACGTCCAGCACGATCTGCGGACCGACATGTTCGGGACGATCACCCGGCTCGACGGGCGGCGCCAGGACGAGCTGTCCACCGGGCAGGTCGTCGGGCGGGCCACCAGCGACCTCCAGCTGATCCAGGGCCTGCTCTTCATGCTGCCGATGACCATCGGCAACTTCGCGCTCTTCCTGATCTCCCTGGTCGTGATGGCCTGGCTGTCCATCCCGCTCACCCTGGTCGCCCTCGCCGTGGCGCCCGCCCTGTGGTGGATCGCCAAGCGCAGCCGGACCAAGCTGCACCCCGCCACCTGGTACGCCCAGGCCCAGGCCGCGGCCGTCGCGGGCGTGGTCGACGGGGCCGTCAGCGGCGTACGCGTGGTGAAGGGGTTCGGGCAGGAGGAGCAGGAGACCGGGAAGCTGAGGGACGTCAGCCGGCGGCTCTTCGCGGGGCGGCTGCGCACCATCCGGTTCAATTCCCGGTACACCCCGGCCCTGCAGGCCGTCCCGGCCCTCGGCCAGGTCGCCATGCTCGCGCTCGGCGGCTGGCTGGCCGTGCGCGGGCACATCACCCTCGGTACGTTCGTCGCCTTCTCCACCTACCTCGCCCAGCTCGTCGGCCCGGTCCGGATGCTCGCCATGGTCCTCACGGTCGGCCAGCAGGCCCGCGCGGGCACCGAGCGCGTCCTGGAGCTGATCGACACCGAGCCGTCGATCAAGGACGGCACCAAGACGCTGCCCGCCGACGCACCCGCGACCGTCGAGTTCGACGATGTGTCCTTCGGCTACGACGACTCCACCGGCCCCGTGCTCAACGGGCTCAGCTTCGAGATCCGCCCCGGCGAGACCCTCGCCGTCGTCGGCTCCTCCGGCTCCGGCAAGTCCACGGTCTCCCTCCTCCTCCCGCGCTTCTACGACGTCACGGGCGGCGCCGTCCTCATCGGCGGCCACGACGTCCGCGAGCTGACCTTCGACTCGCTGCGGGCCGCGATCGGGCTGGTCCCCGAGGACTCCTTCCTCTTCTCGGACACGGTCCGCAACAACATCGCGTACGGCCGCCCCGACGCGACCGAGGAGGAGATCCGCAAAGCCGCCCGCGCCGCCCAGGCGGACCGTTTCATCGCCGAGCTGCCCGACGGCTACGACACCAAGGTCGGCGAGCACGGGCTCACCCTCTCCGGCGGCCAGCGCCAGCGCGTCGCGCTCGCCCGCGCGATCCTCACCGACCCCCGCCTCCTCGTCCTCGACGACGCGACCTCGGCGGTGGACGCCCGCGTCGAGCACGAGATCCACGAGGCGCTCAAGCACGTCATGCAGGGCCGGACCACTCTGCTGATCGCCCACCGGCGGTCCACCCTCAACCTCGCCGACCGTATCGCCGTCCTGGACGCCGGCCGCCTCGCCGACATCGGCACCCACGAGGAGCTCCAGGAACGCTCCGCCCTCTACCGCCGCCTCCTCACCGACCCCGACGAACTCGGCGGTGTCTCACCCGGCCACGCCCAGCCGGCCTGCCCCCGCGAGGACACCTCCGTGCGGGACGAGCTGGACGCCGAGTTCGACGCCGAGCGCGGGGTGACTCCGCGGCTGTGGACCGGTGACCGCGAGCCCAGGGACCCGGCGCTCGAGGAGTCCCCGGCCACGCCCGAGCTGCTCGCCCAGGTCGAGGCGCTGCCTCCGGCGACCGACACCCCCGAGGTCGACGAGGCACGTGCGGTGCGCCCCGAGGAGTCGTACGGCCTGAAACGGCTGCTGCGCGGCTTCGGGCTTCCCCTCCTCATCAGCCTCGGCCTGGTCGCGGTCGACGCCGGCATGGGGCTGCTGCTGCCCGTCCTGATCCGGCACGGCATCGACTCGGGCGTCACGCAGGCCGCCCTCGGCGCGGTCTGGGCGGCCTCCCTGCTGGGCCTGGTCGTCGTGACCGTCCAGTGGGCGGCACAGGTCGGCGAGACGCGGATGACCGGACGCACCGGCGAACGCGTCCTCTACTCCCTCCGGCTGAAGATCTTCGCCCAGCTCCAGCGGCTCGGACTCGACTACTACGAGCGGGAGTTGACCGGCCGGATCATGACGCGGATGACGACGGACGTCGACGCGCTGTCGACCTTCCTGCAGACGGGCCTGGTCACCGCGTTCGTCTCGGTCGTCACGTTCTTCGGCATCATGGTCGCCCTGGTGGTGATCGACCTCCAGCTCGCGCTCGTCGTCTTCGCGACGCTGCCGCCGCTGATCGTCGCGACCTACTTCTTCCGCCGGGCGAGTGTGAAGGCGTACGAACTCGCCCGCGAGCGCGTGTCGTTCGTGAACGCCGACCTCCAGGAGTCGGTGTCCGGGCTGCGGATCGTGCAGGCCTTCCGGCGCGAGCGGGACGGCGGCGCGCGGTTCGCCGAGCGCAGCGACAGCTACCGCAAGGCCCGCGTCCACGGGCAGTGGCTGATATCGGTCTACTTCCCCTTCGTGCAGTTCCTGTCGTCGGCGGCCGCGGTTGCGGTGCTGATCGTGGGCGGGGCCCGGATCGACGACGCGACGCTGACGACCGGCGCGCTGGTGGCGTATCTGCTCTACATCGACCTGTTCTTCGCCCCGGTCCAGCAGCTCTCCCAGGTCTTCGACGGCTACCAGCAGGCCACGGTCTCCCTCGGCCGCATCCAGGAGCTCCTGCGGGAGCCGACGTCGACGAAGGCGGCCGAAGAGCCGCTGGAGGTGCTGTCGCTGCGGGGCGAGGTCGCCTTCGAGGACGTGCACTTCAAGTACGGCGGTGCCGACGGGGAGGAAGCGGCGTTGAGCGGGATCGATCTCCGCATTCCCGCCGGGCAGACGGTCGCCTTCGTCGGCGAGACCGGCGCGGGCAAGTCGACGCTCGTGAAGCTGGTGGCGCGGTTCTACGACCCAACCGGCGGCCGGGTCACGGTCGACGGCACGGACCTGCGCTCGCTGGACCTCACGTCGTACCGCCACCGGCTCGGCGTCGTCCCGCAGGAGGCGTACCTGTTCCAGGGCACCGTCCGCGACGCCATCGCCTACGGCCGCCCGGACGCGACGGACGCCGAAGTGGAGGCGGCCGCCCGCGCGGTCGGCGCCCACGAGATGATCGCCACCCTCGACGGCGGCTACCTCCACGAGGTCGCCGAGCGCGGCCGCAACCTCTCCGCCGGGCAACGCCAGCTGATCGCACTGGCCCGCGCCGAGCTGGTCGACCCCGACGTCCTGCTCCTCGACGAGGCGACGGCCGCCCTGGATCTGGCCACGGAGGCCCAGGTCAACCAGGCGACCGACCGCCTCGCCGGGCGCCGTACGACGCTCGTCGTGGCCCACCGCCTGACCACGGCGGCGCGGGCGGACCGGGTCGTGGTCATGGCCGACGGGCGGGTCGCGGAGGACGGCACCCACGAGGAACTGCTGGCGCGCGGCGGGCGGTACGCCGAGCTGTGGCGGACGTTCATAGGGGAGGCCGAGGCCGCCGCCGCGTGACTCCGGAGGCGCCGGACGTGTCGTGGTGACGGTCGTGCAACCACCCGGCATACGTCGTGCGTCCGTACATCAGTACGCTCAATGCCGGTGTACGGGGAGGACAAGACTGTGGACAGTGGTGCGATACGCCGACGACTGGCGATCGGCCTGGCGTTGCTGACCGCGTCCGGACTGCTCGCGGTCGCGGCTCCGGCTCAGGCACAGGCGGCGCCCACGCGCTGCGAGGGGCGCAAGGTCAGGACGTACCCCTTCTCCACCGGCACCCTGTACGTCTACAAGAAGCGCGGCTACGTCTGCGCCATCACCGTGCCCAAGGACCCCGGGCGCCGGCAGAAGATGATGGTCAGCGTCCAGGCGTACCGGGCCAATCCGGTCAAGGACGAGGGTGTGTACAGCTACCGCGCCGGCCCGGTCACCGTCCATGCCGGGCACCGCTGTGTGTGGGTGAAGGGCAAGGTGGGGCGGGGGTCGGTGAGCAAGGGGTGGATTCTGTGCTGACTTCATCTCCCCTGTTGCGCCGGTGAGTTGACCGATAGCTTGCGCGCACATCCGCTTCTCAGGGAGGGTGCATGGCGCGCAAGACCCTCAGATGGCTGCTGGCGCTCGCGCTGTTCATGGGCGCGCTCGGCACGGCCACCACGGCAGGTGCGGCCACCGCCGCCGAGCCGGACATCAAGGAACGTCTGCTGTCCATACCGGGCATGAACCTCATCGAGGAGAAGCCGTACCCCGGCTACCGCTTCTTCGTCCTCGACTACACCCAGCCGGTCGACCACCGCAGCCCGTCCGCGGGCACCTTCCGGCAACGCCTCACCGTGCTGCACAAGGACGTCTCCCGCCCGACGGTCTTCTACACCAGCGGCTACGAGGTCTCCACGTCACCGAGCCGGCGCGAGCCGACGCAGATCGTGGACGG
Organism: Streptomyces bicolor; assembly: GCF_000719285.1. GTDB lineage: Bacteria > Actinomycetota > Actinomycetes > Streptomycetales > Streptomycetaceae > Streptomyces > Streptomyces bicolor. The sequence continues at coordinate 300,954 of NZ_JOFS01000002.1, forward strand.
CAACCAGATCTCCATGGAGTACCGCTTCTTCACACCGTCCCGGCCCGAACCGGCCGACTGGACCAAACTGGACATCTGGCAGGCGGCGACCGACCAGCACCGCATCTTCACGGCCCTGGAGTCCGTCTACGACCAGAAGTGGATCTCCACGGGCATCTCGAAGGGCGGCATGACCGCCACGTACTACGAGCGTTTCTACCCCCGTGACATGGACGGCGTCGTCGCCTACGTCGCCCCCAACGACGTCGTCGACGCGGAGGACTCGGCGTACGACCGCTTCTTCGCGCGGGTCGGCACCAAGGAGTGCCGGGACCGGCTGAACGCGGTGCAGCGGGAGGCGCTGGTGCGCCGGGAGCCGCTGAAGAAGCGGTACGCGGCGTACGCGGCGCAGAACGGCCACACCTTCGACACGGTCGGCAGCCTGGACAAGGCGTACGAGGCGGTCGTCCTGGACTACGTCTGGGGCTTCTGGCAGTACGGCCTGCTCTCCGACTGCGCCTCGATCCCGGCGGACCCGGCGCACGCCACCGACGAGGCGATCTGGGCGTCCGTCGACAAGGTCGTGGGCTTCTCCTACGCCACGGACCAGGGCCTTGAGCACTACACGCCGTACTACTACCAGGCGGGCACACAATTGGGCGCGGCGACCATCCGGTTCCCGCACATCGAACGGGAGTTGATCCGGTACGGCTACCTCACGCCGAGGGACTTCGTCCCGCGTGACATCCCGATGCGCTTCCAGCCGTGGGCCATGCGCGACGTGGACACCTGGGTCCGCCACAACGCCCGGCACATGATGTTCGTCTACGGCCAGAACGACCCCTGGGGGGCGGAGCGCTTCCGGGTGGGCAAGGGGGCGCGTGACTCCTACGTCTTCACGGCGCCGGGGGCCAACCACGGGGCCCGGGTCGCGGGCCTGGTGGACGCGGAGAGGACCCTGGCGACGGCCCGGATCCTGGACTGGGCGGGCGTCGCCTCCCCGGCCGTGCGGGCCGACGCGTCGGTGGCCGAGCCGCTCGCCGGGTTCGACGCGAAGCTGGACGTGCGGGGTGTGGAGCGGGAGCAGGCCTTGCGTCCGTGACGTCCGCCGTCACACCGGTCGCGCGCATCCCACCGGCTTCTCGCCGCCCAGCTGGACATACAGGGCCGTCGACAACGGGCACTTGGCTCGCTTGTCGACGGCCTTGGCCACCTTGTACTGCGGCTGCTGCTTCCCCTTGCCGTCGCACGACGTCTCGCGGACCTGGCCGTCGCCCGAGCTGTAGACGCAGTCGCCGACGATGGTGCGGGGGCCGCCCCCGCCGCCGGGGTCGCCGGGGTGGGGCGGGGCGAGGTTGCGCATGCAGGCGTAGCCCTGCGGGATCGCGCCGTCGCCGTCCTCGTCGGAGCTGTGGCTCTGTTCGCTGATGTGGAGGACGAAGTCCGTGGTCCCGGGGCACAGCGGCCCGTCGCCCACCTTGCCGTCGTGCCGCGCCACGACCCGCGCCGCCGCCCGCTCACTGGTGCACGACACCTCGGTGAAGTTCGTCGTACCGAAGGAACTGCACTCGTCGACGCCGAGGAACAGCTCGCCGTAGCCGACGGGCCGGGTCGGCGCCGCCGACTGTTCGTTCGCGGTCTCGTCGAGCCGCCCGTCCTCCTCCGCCCCCGCCGAGCTCTGGCATCCCGTCAACAACGCGGCGAGCAGCGCCAGCAACGCACAGGCCACCCCCGCAGCACATCTCCCACCCATCGCACTCCCCCCCCGGATACCCCCGTCCAGCGTGACCCGCCCCAGCGGGTACACGCCAGACGAGTGGGGTCCTTTGCGTCGGTTGGTGGTGAGTACGCCCGTTGTGTGGCGTACGGGCGCTACGCCCAAAGGGTCATGGGGCGCTACCTGCTCCCGTACGACAGCCCGTGCCCCACCGGGTAGAGCACCCGCGCCGGATCGTCCGCCCGCTGCACCGGCACCGGCAGCCTCCCGCGCGGGGCCACCCGTCCGGCGATCACCCGTGCGGCCGCCCGCAGTTCGACGTCGGTCCAGGAGTAGGACGCCAGGTAGGCCGGGACGGCGGGCAGCTGGGCCACGTCGTACGGGTTGCGGACGGCGACCGCCACGACCGGCCTGCCGGTGGTCAGGAGCTGCTCGACCAGCGTCCTTTGCGCACTGCTCGCCGTGACGTTGTACGTCCCGACCACCACCGCGTCCACCTCCCGCGCCGCCGCGACGGCCCGGGCGATGGTGGCGGCGGAGGGCGCCGTACCGGTCGACAGGGCGGTCGCCGTGAAGCCCAGCTCGGTGAGGGCGGCGGCGAGCACGCCGGTCGGGGGTCCCGTCGTGCCGGACGGGGAGGCGGGGTCGGCGCCGACGACGAGGACCCTGGGGTGGGTACGGCGGGAGAGGGGGAGCAGCGGCCCCTCGTTGACCAGCAGGGTCGTCGTGCGCTCGGCGATGCGGTCGGCGGCCCTGAGGTGGGACGGGGTGCCGACGTTGCGGTCGACGCCGTCCTGGCTGACGTACGGCTCGTCGAACAGCCCCAGCTTCGCCTTCAGTCGCAGGATGCGGAGGATCGACTCGTCGAGCCGCGCCTCGGTGAGTTCCCCGTCCTGTACGGCCTTCAGCACGGCGTTCCACGCGATGGCCAGGGACGGTGGGTTGAGGAGCTGGTCCACACCCGCCTTGAGCGCGAGGACGGGGACGCGGTCGTCGCCGTACTTCGTCCGTACGCCCTCCATGCCGAGGGAGTCGGTCACCACCACCCCGTCGTAGCCCAGTTCCTCGCGCAGGATGCCGGTGAGGATCGGGCGGGAGAGGGTGGCCGGGTCGCCGGAGTTGTCGAGGGCCGGGACCATGATGTGCGCGGTCATGATCGAGTCGATGCCGGCGCGGACGGCGGCCCGGAAGGGCGGGGCGTCCAGCCGGTCCCACTGCTCGCGGGTGTGCGTGATGACCGGGAAGCCGTAGTGGCTGTCGACGGCCGTGTCGCCGTGGCCCGGGAAGTGCTTGGCGGTGGCCGCGACCTGCCGCGCATGCTGGTATCCGGCCACCTCGGCGGCGACCATGCCGGCCACGGCGGCCGGTTCGGAGCCGAAGGAGCGCACGCCGATGACCGGGTTGGCCGGGTTGACGTTCACGTCGGCGACGGGGGAGTAGTTCTGCCGGATGCCGAGCGCCCTGAGTTCCCGCCCGGCGATCCGGCCGAGCGTGCGGGCGTCGGTACGGGAGCCGCCGGCGCCGATGGCCATGGCGCCCGGGAAGAGGGTGGCGGGCTCGCCGACGCGGCAGACGATGCCGTGCTCCTGGTCGGTGGAGATGAGCACGGGAAGGCCGCGGGGCTGGGTGAGGGACGCCCGCTGGATGCCGTTCGAGAGGTCGGCGATCTGGTGCGGGTCGCGGGTGTTGTGCGCCCAGGTGAAGTAGATGATGCCGCCCACGCGGTACCCGGCGACCAGCTCGGCCGCCGTGCGCACGCCGAGTTCCTTGAGGTTGGCGTCGATGTCGGCCTGGTCGGGGGCGGTCGCGGAGTGGCCGTAGACCCGCGTGACGAAGAGCTGGCCGACCTTCTCCGGCAGGGTCATCCGGGCGATGAGGGCGCGCAGTTTCCGGTCGTCCGGGGCGGCGGCGTGGGCCTGTCCGCCGAGGGCCAGAGTGGTGGTGACGCCGGCGGTGGCCGCGAGGACCGCACGTCTGGAATGTGTCGCGGTGTGTCTGGAATGTGTCGCGGTGCTTCCCGTGCTTCCCGTGCTGGTGTCGGGCACGTGCGCTCCTTCCGGAGGTGGTGCGCTGAAGGAAACTTCCGAGAAGTCACCAATAACCGGGAAGTTTCTGCCAGTCAAGGGAACGAACCGTAACCAACAAGGGGCCGCCATCGGCGCTGTTGGAGGGGGGCGCGCCGATGACGGCGTGCTGCCGGCCGTGGTGCGGCGGAGAGGGTGGTCAGCGATCGCAGCCAGCAGCGAGGGCCGACACCGCACCACGGTGACTCTCCGGCAGCTCGCGGATTGGACGGGCGGAGGTGGGGCCGGGTTCCCGGGGATGGCCGCAATCCGCGAAGTTGGTAAGCCCGGGTTCGGCGTGTTCCACGTGACGTGTGGGCAACGGACGAGGGTCCGGAGCGGGGCCGGTACGGGTCCATCCCGTGGACGTCCCGGCGCCGGCTCCGGGGCCGGGCGATCATGAGGGCATGCCCGTAGTCGACATCCCCGGTTCCAAGTCCATCACCGCCCGCGCCCTCTTCCTGGCGGCGGCGGCCGACGGTGTCACGACCCTCGTACGGCCGCTGCGCTCCGACGACACGGAGGGCTTCGCCGAGGGGCTGGCCCGGCTCGGCTACCGGGTCGGCCGGACCCCGGACAGCTGGCAGATCGACGGCCGCCCGCAGGGCCCGGCGGTTGTGGAGGCCGACGTCTACTGCCGCGACGGCGCGACCACGGCCCGCTTCCTGCCGACGCTGGCCGCGGCCGGCCACGGCACCTACCGCTTCGACGCCTCGCCCCAGATGCGCCGACGTCCCCTGGCGCCGTTGAGTTCGGCCCTGCGTGACCTGGGCGTGGACCTGCGGCACGAGGAGCGGGAGGGCCACCATCCCCTGACGGTCGCCGCGGCCGGCGTCGAGGGCGGCGAGGTGACGCTGGACGCGGGCCAGTCGTCGCAGTACCTGACCGCGCTGCTGCTGCTCGGGCCGTTGACCCGCAAGGGCCTGCGGATCACGGTGACCGACCTGGTCTCGGTGCCGTACGTCGAGATCACGATCGCGATGATGCGGGCGTTCGGCGTGGAGGTGGCGAGGGAGGGCGACGCCTTCGTCGTCCCGCCGGGCGGCTACCGGGCGACCACGTACGCCGTGGAGCCGGACGCCTCGACCGCGAGCTACTTCTTCGCGGCCGCCGCCGTCACCGGTGGCGAGGTGACCGTCCCGGGCCTCGGTCAGGGGGCGCTCCAGGGCGACCTGGGCTTCGTCGACGTACTGCGGCGGATGGGCGCGGAGGTGTCGGTGGGCGCGGAGGCGACGACCGTGCGCGGCACGGGCGAACTGCGCGGCGTCACCGTCAACATGCGGGACATCTCCGACACCATGCCGACCCTCGCCGCCATCGCGCCGTTCGCCTCCGGGCCGGTGCGCATCGAGGACGTGGCGAACACACGCGTGAAGGAGTGCGACCGGCTGGAGGCGTGCGCGGAGAATCTGCGGCGGCTGGGGGTGGAGGTGGCGACGGGCCCGGACTGGATCGAGATCCGGCCGGGTGCGCCGCTCGCGGGCGGTGCGGAGATCACGTCGTACGGCGACCACCGCATCGTGATGTCGTTCGCGGTGACCGGGCTGCGGGTGCCGGGTATTTCGTTCGACGACCCCGGGTGCGTACGGAAGACTTTCCCGGGCTTCCACGAGGAGTTCGGGGCGTTGCGGGCCCGGTTGTGACGGTAGTGGCGGTTGTTGCGGTGACGGGAGTCGACGGGTGAGCTTCAAGCTGGAGGGGCCGGTTCTCGAGGGCGCGCTGGTGCGGCTGGAGCCGCTGGAGCACCGGCACGCGGCGGATCTGGCGGTGGCCGCGGAGGAGGACCGCGGGACCTACGCGTTCACCTGGGTGCCGAGGGCCCATGAGGTCGGCGACTACATCGACGCACAGCTCGACCGAGCGGCGACGGGGCGGCTGGCGCCGTACGCGCAGATCTCCGTCGCCTCGGGCCGGGCGGTCGGCGCCACCTCGTACTGGGAGCCGCGCTGTTGGCGCTCCGACGACCGACTCGACGCCGTCGAGGTCGGCTTCACCTGGCTCGCCCCCTCGGCCCAGGGCACGGGCATGAACGCCGAGGCCAAGCTGCTGCTCTTCCGGCATGCCTTCGAGGAGTGGGGCGTGTCCCGGGTGGACCTGAAGACGGACGCCCGCAACGAGCGCTCGCGTGCGGCCATCGTCAGTGTGGGCGCTCGTTTCGAGGGCGTGCTGCGGAACTGGTCCCGTTCCTGGGCGCCGGGGGAGGACGGGCGGCTGCGCGACTCCGCGATCTTCTCCGTCACGGCGGAGGAGTGGCCGCAGTGCCGGGGGAGGTTGGAGAGCCGGGTGGCCGGGTTCCTGGCGCGGACCTCTCCGGCTCCCACTGGACCGGTACTGCAGTGATCGGAAACCATCACCCCATGACCGCGTACCTCATCCTCCACGGCTGGCAGAACCACCGCCCCGAGGACCACTGGCAGCACTGGCTCGCCGACCGTCTCACCGAGCTCGGCCACCAGGTCACCTATCCGCAGCTGCCCGACCCGGACGACCCCGAACTGGAGGTATGGCTGAGCGAGTTGGCCCGGCATCTGGACGCCCTCGACGCCGACTCGGAGCGGGTCGTGGTCGCGCACAGCCTGTCCGCCGTGCTGTGGCTGCACGCCGCGGCGCGTGGGCTGCCGGGGCTTGCCGCCGTGGACCGGGTGCTGCTCGTCGCCCCGCCGTCCGGCGCCGTGCTCGCCCGGTACCCGGAGGTCGCCGAATTCGCCCTGCCCGCCCTGGAGTTCACGCTCCCGGGGCCGACCCGCCTGGTCGCCGGCGACGACGACCCGTACTGCGAGGAAGGCGCCGGCACCGCCTACGGCGACCCCCTCGCCCTCCCGACCGACATCCTCCCCGGCGCCGCCCACCTCGACCTGGACGCCGGATACGGATCCTGGCCGGCCGTACTGCACTGGTGCCTGGACCCCACCGCGACGATCATTGCGCGTCCGGCGTAGCCTCGCCGTTCCGCAGCTCCGGCGTGCTCGACCCGACGTAGGCCACCGCCAGTACGCACAGCAGCCCGCCCGTGACCAGGGCGGTCGCGCCGGACGACCAGCCGGCGACCACGCCGCCGCGCAGATTGCCGAGGTGCGGGCCACCCTGGCCGACGATCTGCTCGGCGGCCGTGACCCGGCCCAGCAGGGCGTCGGGGGTACGGGTCTGGACGATCGTGCTGCGCGAGACGACCGCCAGGGCGTCGGCGGCACCCGCCACCACCAGCAGCCCGAGCCCCACCCACGGGTCGGTCATCAGGCCGAACAGCGCCAGCGCCACGCCCCAGGTCGCCGACCCGCACAGCATCACCAGGCCTGGGCGGCCCAGCCGGGTGACCGCACCCGACAGGGCCGTCGCCGTGACGCCGCCCACCGCGAGGGCGGAGAGGAACAGGCCCAGGGTGCGCGGGTTGCCGCCGAAGCGTTCGGCGTTGACCAGCGGGAAGAGACTGACCGGCATGGAGAGGATCGTGGCGGCGAGGTCGGTGATGAGCGCGCCCCGCACCACGCGGTGACCGGCCAGGAAGCGCAGACCGTCCAGGACGCCGCGCAGCCCGGCCCGCGACGGCTCGCCCTCGGGCGGCAGCGCGGGCAGGCCGAAGGCGCCGTAGAAGGCGAGACCGAAGCTCAGGGCGTCCAGCAGATAGCAGACGCCGATGCCGAACCAGCCGAGGAACAGCCCGCCCAGCGCCGGGCCGAGCAGCATCATCGCCTGACCGGTGACCTGGTTGAGGGCCAGCCCCGCCGCCACCTGCTCCTTCGGCAGCAGCCGCGGCACGAACACACCCGCCGCCGGGCCGCCGACCGCACCGAAGCAGGCCCCGGCCGCCACGAGCGCGAGGATCCCGGCCACCGGCACGCCGCCGGTGAAGCCCTGCACCGCGAGCAGCAGCACGAACACCGCCTGCCCGACGGTGGCGACGAGGAAGATCCGCCGCCGGTCGCCCCGGTCCACCCACGACCCGGCGAGCAGACCCACGGCCACCATGGGCACCACCTGCGCCAGCCCGACCGCACCGCTCCAGACCGCGCTGTGCGTCATGTCCCAGACCTGGTACATGACCGTCACCATGGTCATGAAGCTGCCGAGCACGGACACGGTCCGCCCGATCAGCAGCCGCCGGAAGACGGGGGAGGTGCGCAGCGGCCGTACGTCGATCAGCGTACGGGCGAGGCTCATGAGGGCATGGCGGGGCGCGGAGTGGTTTTCGGCACGAGGGGGGACGCTATACGGCGGTCCGGCACCGGACCACCGAATTTCGCCTGGGCCGACTCGTTTCTCGTCTAGGCCGACTCGTTCAGCAGCCGCGCCAGGTGCTCCCGGCCCGCGCCGAGCAGCCCGTCGAGCGGGGCGGCGTCCTCGTACCACCGCTTCTCGTACTCCCAGCACAGCCAGCCGTCCCAGCCGTGCCGGGAGAGGACCTCCACGCACTCGGCGAGCGGCAGCACCCCGGCGCCCAGCGCGAGCGGGGTCGTGTCGTCGGCGGAGGCGATGTCCTTGACCTGGACGTAGCCGAGATACGGGGCGAGGGCGGCGTAGCTCTCCGAGGGCTGCTCGCCGCCCAGCCAGGTGTGCATGACGTCCCAGAGCGAGCCGACGTGGCGGTGGCCGACGAGGCCGAGCACGCGGATCGCGTCGGCGGCGGTGCGGTGCGAGTCGTGGGTCTCCAGCAGGATCCGTACGCCAAAGTCGGCGGCGTACTCCGCGGCCGTACCCAGCCGCCGCGCCGCGATCGCGTCCGCCGACCGCCGGCTCTGCTCGGGATCGGCGCCGGGGAAGACGCGGACGAAGGGCGCGCCGAGGTCGTGGGCGAGGTCGACGAGCCTGCGGGCCTCCTCGATCACGGGCCCGTCGTCACCGGGCGCCGCGACCCGGACGTACCCGGCCAGGCCCAGCAGCTCCACGCCGGCGGCCTTGAACTCGGCCGCGACGTCGGCCCGTTCGGCCGGGCCGAGGCCCAGGTGCACCGGCTCCTCGGGGTGGGTGCGCAGCTCCACGCCGTGATAGCCGTGCGCCGTCGCGAGGCGCAGCACGTCGGGGAGGGGGAGACCGGGGACGCCGAGGGTGGAGAACGCCAGTTTCATGCTTCTGGACCCTACTCGTCCTGGTCCAGGTCGGGCATGACCCGCGCGGGCACTTCCCGCACGACGTTCTGCGAACTCCTCCGTGGCTGATCGTTTGTGCCCGGCTCGCGTCATGTCCGTGCGCGGTATCTGCTCCACCGCGGACGGCTGCGATCGGATCGGGAACGGCTTCTCCAGAGTCGACGCCGGGTGCTCGCGGCGTCGCTATGCTGCCGGAAATCAGGGGTATGAGGCCGAAATACGGGGCCGAAATCGGCGGCGTGCGAGCGTGCGAGGGGGAAGCATGCGGCTCGGTATCACCGTGCTCGACGACGACGGGGGACATCTTCGCGCACTGCAGCGCTGGCTGCTGCGGGACCCCGACTCGGCAGGCGCGACCCTCACCCTGCGCGGCAGGAACGCGACACCGGGCGCCATGGGTCCCGGCCTGGATCTGATCGACGTCGTGCTCAGCAACGTGGTGGCCCTGGGCGGACTGCTGGTGGCCGTGGCGACCTGGCGCCAGTCGCGGGCGAACGCACCGCGCGTCCTGGTGGAACGCGAGGGCGTCACCGTGACCGTGAGCGGCACCGACGCCGAGCAGATCGAACGGCTGGTGCGCCAGCTGACCGCGCCGCAGACCACCGAACCGGGTGACGGCACCCCGGCGGCGACCGCCGCCACGCTCGACCAGCCGCGGTCATGAGCGAACTCTCCCAACCGGCACTCAGCAGAGCCCTGTTGATCGGCGCCCACTCCTACGCCGACCCCGGCCTCGAACCGCTGCCCGCCGTGTCCCAGAACCTCACCCGGCTCGCGGAGCTCCTGCACGACGAGAGCGTGTGGGGCCTGGCGTCCGACCACATCCGCGTGCTCCCCGAACCCGACCGCGACCAGGCGCTGGAAGAGGTCGCCCGGCTCGCCGACGAGGCCGAGGACACCCTCCTCGTCTACTACGCGGGGCACGGTTTCGTGCACGAGCTGTCCAACGAGCTCTATCTGGCCCTGCCCCGCACCAACCCCCGACGTCTCTACAGCGCCCTGCGCTACCAGGACATCCGCGAGCTCCTGCTGAGCCCGCAGACCCGGGCACGGCGCAAGGTGGTGATCCTGGACTGCTGCTGGAGCGGTCTCGCCCTGCACGGCGCGATGTCGTCCTCGGGGCTCGGCGGGATGTCCGACATCAGCGGTACGTTCGTGCTGACCGCGACGTCGGAGACCAGGACGGCACTGGCCCCGCCGGGGGAGACGTACACCGCGTTCACCGGGGAGCTGATCGGGGCTCTGGAACGCGGGATCCCGCAGGCGCCGCCACTTCTCACCATGATGACGCTGTACAACCATCTGTACGGCTCCCTGGTGGCCAAGGGCCGGCCGGTGCCCCAGCAGCGGAACGGCAACACAGCGGGCGCGATCGCCCTGGCCCGCAACCGCTACCTGGCGGCGGAGCCGTCTGAGTCGTCCGAGCCGAAGGGCCTACCGGCGGGAGGCGAACCGGCTGAGGGCGAACTGGCCGAGGGCGCCCTGGGCGAGGCCCAACCGGTCCAGAGCGAACCAGCCGCCGACGAACCCGGCGCAGATGAACCAGCCGCCGATGAACCCGCCGCCGACGCACCGGCTGAGAAAGCCGCCGCCACGGCCGGCTCACCGGCGGCGAGAGGGCGTCGGTGGCGGCTCAGCCGCCGGACGGTCGTCGTGGTGTCCACCCTGCTGGTCGCCGCGCTCGGGACACTTCCCATGACGCTGGACTCACTCTTCCAGGACGGGAGGGGCGGCGGATCGTCGGACGGCGGCCCGTCCGAGAGCTCCGGGAACTCCGGGAACTCCGGGGACTCCGGGGACTCCAAGAACACCACGAGCAAGCTCACCGTCGCGATCGGCGTGAGCGTCCCCCTGAGCGGTGACCTCGAAGAGCTGGGCGAGGGAATCAAGAACTCGGCGGAGCTGGCCGTGAAGAAGGCGAACGAGGACGCCTTCGTCCCCGGTGTCACCTTCAAGATCCGCGCCCTGGACGACAAGGCCCAGCCCGCCACGGGGCAGGCGAACGCCACCACTTTCGTCGCCGACTCCGACGTGGTGGGAGTCGTCGGGCCGCTCAACGCGTCCGTCGCCGAGCCCATGCAGAAGGTGTTCGCCCAGGACGACCTGTCCCAGATCTCTCCTTCGAACTCCGACCCCCGGCTCACTCTCGGCCCTGACTGGCTGGGCGGCTCGCGCTCCAGGCCGTACGACACCTACTTCCGCACGGTGGCCAACGACATCGCACAGCCGCCCGCCGCGGCCGCGTACCTGTACGGAGAGGACGGTCGGCGCAAGGCTTTCGTCATCGACAACAAGCTCGGCTACGGCCGTTCGCTGGCGGAGATGTTCAAGAAGGCGTTCCGCGAGGAGGGCGGAACCATCGTGGGGCAGAGCCAAGTCGAGTACGAACAGCGTGACTTCACCGATGAGGTGCAGCGGGCTCGTGCTCTCGGTGCCGACGTCGTGTACTTCGGTGGCGAATATCCTGCCGCGGCTCCGCTGAGCAAGCAGTTGCACGCCGTCGATCCCGACATCCGGGTCGCGGGCGGTGACGGCCTCTTCGCCGGGGAGTACGCCACCTTGGCGGGCAGCGGCGCGGCGGGTGACATCTGTACCGCCGGCGGGGCTGCCACGGAGTCGCTCAACTCCGCCAAGTCGTTCACCGCGGACTATGCGAAGGCCGGTTATCCGACTCCCTACGGGCCGTACGGCGGGTACGCCTACGACGCCACCTGGGCGCTGATCCGTGCTTTCAAGGAGGGCGTGCGCATCACCGGCGACGAGCTGCCGTCGACGGCGCGCGAAGACGTCCGCGAAGCGGTGCAGGGGATCCGCTTCGAAGGAGCGATGGGACGGGTCGGCTTCGACCGCTACGGCGATGCCGTCACCCAGCGGGTACAGGTGTACCAACTGCGCGACGGCACTTGGGAAGCAGTGTGACCGAGCAGGTCACTCGAGTAGGTCACTCCGGTGTGGAGTGCAGCTCCAGCCGCCAGTCCTGCCCGAGCAGGTCCTTGCCGAAGGAGCGGTGCGGTTTCTCGGCCACCAGGGCGAAGCCGTGCCGCTGGTAGATGCGGCGGGCGTCGGCCAGGACGTCGTTGGTCCACAGGACGAGGTCGCGGTAGCCGACGCCGCGCGCGAAGTCGATGACCGAGGTGACCAGGCGGCCGCCGATGCCGAGGCCGCGGGCGTCGGGCTCGACCAGCAGCAGCCGCAGCCGGGCGGTCGCGGGGGCCTCGTCCCGTACGCACATCACGCAGCCCACCGGCCGCCCGTGGAGCTCGGCGATCCACACCCGCTCCAGATGCGGATCATGATCCTCCGCGAAGTCCGCGACGATCCTCGCGACCAGCCCCTCGTAGTCCGCGTTCCAGCCGTACTCGGCGGCGTACAGCGCGGCGTTGCGCTGCACGATCCAGCCGAGGTCGCCGGGGCCGGGCTCGCGCAGCACGACGTCCTCGCGGCGGGGCGGGCGGCCGTGGGACAGGATGGTGCGTACGGTCGTCATCGCCTCGGCGAGGCGCGGCCGTTCCGCCGCCGGCACGGTGGCCAGCAGCGAGCCCACCGCCTCGTTCGACCGCTCCTCCAGCAGCTTGCCGGTCTCCCGGCCGCGCGCGGTGAGCGTGACGCGCCGGCGGCGCGGGTCGTTTCGGGAGGTCGTGCGCTCGATGAGCCCGTCCTGCTCGAACTTGTTCAGGATCCGGCTCAGATAGCCCGCGTCCAGCGAGAGCTCGGCCCGCAGGTCCGCCGCGTCCGTACGCGGCGAGTGCGCGAGCTCGTACAGGACGCGGGACTCGGTGAGGGTGTACGGGGCATAGAGGTGGCGGCTGTAGTCGAGGGCGCCGATGACGTTCGTGTAGAAGCGGTTGAAGGCGCGGATGTCCTGGACGGTCATGATCGTCGACCCCCGATGTCCGACTGGGATATTTGACTGAGTCAGAGATACCGTCGAGTCGAGCCTAGAACGTCCGCGCCCGCGCGGCTACCCTTCGGCGGACGCCGGCCGGTAGACGCACACCTGCACGCCCGTCTTCCCGGCGACCGTGGACACGAGCTCGAACGGCCGCTTTCCGCCATCCGCCGGGAAGATCGACTTGCCGCCGCCCAGCAGCACCGGCATCACGACGAGCTGCAGCTCGTCGACCAGACCCTCCTGGATGAGGGTGCGGACGAGGGTGGGGCTGCCCATCATCGCCAGGTCGCCGCCCTCGCTCTCGCGCAGCTCACGGATCCGGGCGACGGCCTCGCCGCCGGGTATGCGGGTGGTGTTGTTCCAAGTCAGCTCGGAGTCGGTGAGCGTGTCGGTGACGACGTACTTCTTCAGCGAGTTCAGCCGGTCGGCGAACGGGTCACCGGCGCGCTCGGGCCAGGCGGCGGCCATCGTCAGATACGTACGACGCCCGTAGAGCAGCGCCTCGGCCTTCTCCAGCCCCTCGGTGAACGCCGGGCCGAGCACCTCCTCGTCGAAGTACGGGTGCGACCAGCCACCGTGCGCGAAGCCGCCGTCGGTGTCCTCTTCGGGGCCGCCGGGGGCCTGGACGACGCCGTCGAGGCTGATGAATTCCGTGATGACGAGGCGCATGGGAGGAGCTCCTGTTTCTCGCTTGTTCTCGCTCGGGTGAGGACGCAGGGAAGACCGGGGCCAGGTCCAAAACTCATCGCTTGGAAGGGGATACTTCAAACGGAGCGTGCCTGGTCATCAGCTGAGCCTGCGCGCCTGCGCCGCCGCAGTGGCGCCGTCAACCACATCGTCAGCCCGACAAGGGAGAGGATTGCCGCTCCTCCAACGACGACCGGGACAGCACCCATGAGAGCAAAGGTCAGTAGAAGCTCTGCCCATGTCGGCTCCTCGCCCATCGTGCTCCCACCCTGTGCCACAAACGACATGACGGCTGCGCCAACCGTTTAGTTCCGCAAGCCCGGGGTTCGGCGACGCGGGCGATCAACGGTCGTATGGGCGTTCAATGGCCCGCGAGCGGTTGGCCGTACGCCCGGGAGTTCCGATGGGCGCCCGAAGAATTCCGATGGTCGCCCGAACTGCCCTTGCGGCAGCCTTGAGCTCATGGACCCGACAGCCCCGCAGTCCGAGTTCCCGCCCGGTCGGCACCCCTGGCTCGGCCCCCCGATCGACGCCCGCCCTCTCTTCGCCGCCGAGCACAAGGCCCTGATCGCCACCCTGCGCGCACTCGCTCCGGCGGACTGGGCGCGGGAGGCGGTGCCCGGCTGGACCGTACGAGATGTCGTCGCGCACCTGCTGGGCGACTGCTACGGACGCCTCGCCCGGCACCGTGACGGGCACCGGGAGGGCCCCGCTTTCGCGCCCGGCGAGGACCTGGCGACGTACATCCATCGCATCAACCAGCAGTGGGTCGACGCCCACGCCAGGGTCAGCCCCGCCGCGCTCACCGACACCCTGGAGCTGGTCGGCGGCCAGGTCGCCCGCGTCTTCGAAGGGACCGACCCGGCGGCGCCCTCGCTCGGCGTCTCCTGGGCCGGTGTCGATCCGGCGCCGATGTGGCTGGACACCGCACGGGAGTTCACCGAGTACTGGACCCACCGACAGCAGATCCGCCACGCCACCGGGCAGGGCACCGACCCGGACCCGGGCCCCCTCGCCGTGGTCCTGGACACCTTCCTGCGCGCCCTGCCGCACACCCTGCGCGAGACGTCCGCCCCCGTCGGCACGCAGGTCCAGGTTCGGGTTGCCGGCCCGGCGGGCGGCACTTGGGCTGCGACCGCCACCGCCGAGGGCCGTTGGTCCCTGGCGGAAGGGCCGGTGCGGTGTCCCACCGCCCTCGTCCAGCTGGACCCCGAAACCGCCTGGCGCCTGTGCACGCGAGGGCTGCAACCGGCCGTCGCACTCACGCTGGCCGACATCGAGGGAGATCGCCGACTGGCCGGGGCCGCTTGCCGGATCGTGTCCATCGTGTACTGAGCGGCACTGCCCCCAGGCCCCCAGCCGGTCTGTCGGGGGCCCGACCGAGCCCGGTTCGAGGAGCACTTCGACTCGCCGTTAGCCTGCGTCAGCATGACGCGCCCCTGGACCCTGCCGATGCTGCTTGTGCTCTGCGGCTCAGTCGTCGCGGCCGGTCTGATCTTCACGGGAAGCCCCGGCGCGGCCTCGGCACTTCTGCTGGTGTTCGCGGTACTGGCAGGAGTGAACTCACCTCTGCTCTTCCCGAGGTCGGTCGGTGCACTGGAGGCGCAACGCCGCAGCGCGGTCGACGGCCGACCGGTCGTCTTCTGGCGGCCGGGCTGCAAGTACTGCATACGCCTGCGCATTCGGCTGGGCCGTGACGCCCGCCAGATGCACTGGGTCGACATCTGGCGTGACCCGGCTGGAGCGGCAGCGGTGAGGGCGGCCAACGACGGCGATGAGACCGTGCCGACCGTGTTCGTGGCGGGCCGGCCGCACGTCAACCCGGATCCTGAATGGGTGCGCGAGCGGCTCTCCCCTTCCGGCTGATCGGGAGCGCTGCCCTGTCGGAGAGGCTGTCCCGCGCCATCGAAGGTTGGTTTCACCGTGGTGCAGCGCCGAGGAGCGGCAGCAGGCGAACACCGGACCGCGCCCCAAGCTTCAGGAAACCCGAGGCCCCCCGGATGACCCCCGAACCATCAACTCCCCCCGAATCGTCGCGATCCCCCCAGGCGGCGCATCCTCCCGCCCCATCGCGATCCGCCCGGCCCGCGCCCCCGCCTCCGCCAGCGGCAGCCTCACCGTCGTAAGGGAAGGCACCGCGTCGATGCTGAACGGAAGGTCGTCGAAGCCGGCCACGGACACGTCGTCCGGAATCCGCAGCCCGGAGTCCCGCAGCGCCGCGCACGCCCCCAACGCGACGGAGTCGTTCGCGGCCACCACGGCTGTCAGAGACGGATCCCGGCGCAGCAGCTCCAGCGTCGCCTCGTAGCCGGACTGCCGGTCGTAGCGGCCGTACACGGTCCACCCCGGGTCCTCCGCGATGCCGTGCGCCTCCAGCGCCGCCCGGTGGCCCTCCAGCCGGTGCCGGGTCGTGGTCCGCTCCTCCGGGCCCGCGATGTAGCCGAGCCGCCGATGCCCGAGGCCGATGAGGTGCTCGGTCAGCTCACGTCCGCCGCCGCGGTTGTCGAAGGTCAGCGCGATCGCACCGGTGTCAGGCGCCGGCGGCCGCCCGCACAGCACCACGCGCGTCCCGGCGTCCGCCAGCTTCCGCAGCTTCGCCGCGACTGCCGCCGCGTGGGGCGCGTCCTCCACGGCGCCGCCGGTCAGTACGACCGCCGCGGCCCGCTGCCGCTGCAGCAGGGTCAGGTAGGTCAGCTCCCGCTCCGGCGAGCCGCCCGTGTTGCAGACCACCGCCAGCCGTTCGCCGCCCGCGCGGCCGCCCGGACCGCCGATCTCCGACTGGATCGCGCTCGCCATGATCCCGAAGAAGGGGTCGGCGATGTCGTTGACGAGAATCCCGACCAGATCGGAAGTCGCCGCGGCCAGCGCGCTCGCCGGACCGTTCAGCACGTAGTCCAGCTCGTCCACCGCCCGCAGCACCCGCTCGCGGGTGGTGGCGGCCACGGGGTAGTTCCCGTTCAGCACGCGCGACACCGTCGCGGGGGAGACCTGGGCGCGGGCCGCCACGTCCGCCAGGGTCACCGTCATCTCGTCGTCCTCCGGTCGTGCATCTCGTCGTACACCTCGTACGTGCTCACAGGCAGGCTTACGCCCACGTAGACAGGCCGCCCACGTTCACGGTTCCGTGTGTGCCGAGCAGACCATACGGCCAACAGGGCCCGTTGTTCGTCCCCTCGAACAACTCAGGCTGGTCACGGTCTTGTCCGGACCGCTGCTCAGAGGCTAGCTTCTTATGACATAGAAAGCGCTTGCTGTGACGCTCGCCAGTTGAAAGACAGGGCGTACGCGGCGCAGACCCCGCGTACGAAAGGAACGACGTGACACGCAAGACGGTGCGTATCGCCATGAACGGTGTGACGGGGCGCATGGGCTACCGCCAGCACCTGGTCCGCTCCCTCCTGGCCATCCGCGAGCAGGGCGGACTCGACCTCGGCGACGGCACCGTGCTGTGGCCGGAGCCGATCCTGGTCGGCCGCCGTGAGCACGCGCTGAAGGCGCTCGCCGAGCAGCACGGCCTGGACCCGGAGAACATCTCGACCGACGTCGACGCGGTCCTCGCCGACCCGACCGTCGACATCTACTTCGACGCCCAGGTCACCTCCGCCCGCGAGGAGGCGATCAAGAAGGCGATCGCCGCCGGCAAGCACATCTACACCGAGAAGCCGACCGCGACCGGGCTGGAGGGTGCCCTGGAGCTCGCCCGCCTGGCGGGCGAGGCCGGCATCAAGCACGGCGTCGTCCAGGACAAGCTCTTCCTCCCGGGGCTCCTCAAGCTCAAGCGGCTCATCGACGGGGGCTTCTTCGGGCGGATCCTGTCGATCCGCGGCGAGTTCGGCTACTGGGTCTTCGAGGGCGACTGGCAGACCGCCCAGCGCCCGTCCTGGAACTACCGTGCCGAGGACGGTGGGGGCATCGTCGTCGACATGTTCCCGCACTGGGAGTACGTGCTCCACGAGCTCTTCGGGCGGGTCAAGTCCGTCCAGGCCATCGCCACCACCCACATCCCGCAGCGCTGGGACGAGAACGACAAGCCCTACGACGCCACCGCCGACGACGCCGCCTACGGCATCTTCGAGCTGGAGGGCGGCGCCATCGCCCAGATCAACTCTTCCTGGGCCGTCCGCGTCAACCGCGACGAGCTGGTGGAGTTCCAGGTCGACGGCACCGAGGGGTCCGCCGTCGCCGGTCTGCGCAACTGCCGCGTCCAGCACCGCTCCCTCACCCCCAAGCCGGTCTGGAACCCGGACATCCCGGCCACCTACTCCTTCCGCGACCAGTGGCAGGAGGTCCCGGACAACGCCGACTTCGACAACGGCTTCAAGGCCCAGTGGGAGCTGTTCCTCAAGCACGTCTACGCCGACGCCCCCTACCACTGGGACCTCCTCGCCGGCGCCCGCGGCGTCCAGCTCGCCGAGCTGGGCCTGAAGTCCTCGGCCGAGGGCCGCCGTCTCGACGTACCGGAGATCCAGCTGTGACCATCCAACTCCCCGATCTCAAGGGCGGGGTGAGGGCGTACGAGCCCCGCCAGGAGCCCCTCGCCCTCACCCCGGGCGCGCCCTTCAGTTCCCGTACGGTCTTCTCCGCGGCGCACGTCGTCGCCGACCCGTACGCCGACACCACCCCCGACTCGCCCGCCGCCGTCGACTGGGACGCCACCCTCGCCTTCCGCCGCCACCTGTGGTCGCACGGGCTCGGTGTCGCCGAGGCGATGGACACGGCCCAGCGCGGGATGGGGCTGGACTGGGCGGGCGCGGCCGAGCTGATCCGCCGCAGCGCCGCCGAAGCCAAGGCAGTCGGCGGGCGGATCGCCTGCGGTGTCGGCACCGACCAGATCGCCGCCGGTTCACTGGAGGAAGTGCGCGCGGCCTACGAGGAGCAGCTCGCCGTCGTCGAGGAGAGCGGGGCGCAGGCGATCCTCATGGCCTCGCGTGCGCTGGCCGCGGCGGCCTCCGGTCCCGAGGACTACCTCGAGGTCTACGGCCACCTGCTCCGCCAGTCGGCCGAGCCGGTGGTCCTGCACTGGCTGGGCCCGATGTTCGACCCGGCCCTGGAGGGCTACTGGGGGTCGAGCGACCTGGACGCCGCCACCGACACCTTCCTGGAGGTCATCGCGGCGCACCCCGACAAGGTCGACGGCATCAAGGTGTCGCTGCTCGACGCGGGCCGGGAGATCGACATCCGCCGCCGCCTCCCGCAGGGCGTGCGGTGCTACACGGGTGACGACTTCAACTACCCCGAGCTGATCGCGGGCGACGAGAAGGGTTTCAGCCACGCCCTGCTCGGCATCTTCGACCCGCTGGGCCCGTTGGCGGCGGAGGCGGTGCGCGTCCTCGACACCGGGAACGTGGCCGGCTTCCGGGAGCTCCTCGACCCGACGGTCGAACTCTCCCGCCATCTCTTCCAGGCGCCCACCCGCTTCTACAAGACGGGCGTGGTCTTCCTTGCCTGGCTGGCCGGTCACCAGTCGCACTTCACCATGGTGGGCGGCCTGCAGTCGGCCCGCTCCCTCCCGCACTTCGCCCGTGCCTACGAACTCGCCGACGCACTGGGCCTCTTCCCGGACCCGAAGCTGGCCGAGGAGCGGATGAAGAACCTTCTGTCGCTGCACGGGGTGGCCCAGTGAGCAACCAGGACCTGTCCCGCTTCTCCATCAACCAGATGACGGTGAAGCAGCTGAGCATGCCCGAACTGGTCGAGGAATGCGGCCGGTTGGGCATCGGCAACGTCGGCCTGTGGCGCGAGCCCGTCCAGTCGTACGGCCTGGAGGCAACGGCCAAGCTGGTCCGCGACGCCGGCCTGACCGTCACCACCCTGTGCCGCGGCGGTTTCTTCACGGCGATCGACCCGCAGGAGCGGGCCAAGGCGCTGGACGACAACCGCCGGGCCGTCGACGAGGCGGCGACGCTGGGCACGGACGTCCTGGTGCTGGTGTCCGGCGGGCTGCCCGCCGGTTCGAAGGACCTGCACGGCGCGCGGGAGCGGATCGCGGACGCGCTGGCGGTGCTCGGGCCGTACGCGGAGGAGCACGGCGTGAAGCTGGCCATCGAGCCGCTGCACCCGATGTACGCCGCCGACCGGTGCGTGGTGTCGACGCTGGCCCAGGCGCTGGACCTCGCGGAACGCTTCCCGGCCCACCAGGTCGGCGTCACGGTGGACACCTACCACATCTGGTGGGACGACACGGCGCCGCAGCAGATCGCCCGGGCGGGGGCGGGTGGCCGTATCCACACCTTCCAGCTCGCCGACTGGACGACCCCGTTGCCCGAGGGCGTGCTCACCGGGCGCGGTCAGATCGGGGACGGGGCGATCGACATGCGGGAGTGGCTCGGGTACGTGGAGGCGGCGGGCTATTCCGGCGCCATCGAGGTCGAGCTGTTCAACGACGGGTTGTGGGCGCGGGACGGGCGGGAGGTGCTCGCTCAGACGGCGTCCCGGTTCGTGGAGCACGTCATCCGGTAACCGGCCCGCGGGACCGGGGGCCATACGATCTGCCCCGCATCGGCGATCTCGTCCGGGCGGGGCAGTTCCGTGGCCGGATCAGTTGCGTGATCCGTTCTCGCCCTACTTCCTCGCCGCCCGTTTCGTGAGCACCGCCAGCTCCACCGGAATCACCATCTCCACGACCTGCGACACCGCATCCGGCGGCAGTCCCGTCCTGCGGGCCACCGCGGCGGCGACCGGCTCGGCCTCCTCGGCCAGCAGCCCGGCCATGAGGCCACCCGTCGCGAACCCGCCCAGCGTGGCCACGCCCGTGAGCGGGGCGTCGTGCGGCGTCGCCACGGTCTCCACCTCGTCGGACAGCGCCGACACCGTCGTACAGACCATCTGCCGGGCACCCGACTCGTCCGTACCCAGCAGCCCCGCGATGTCCCCGATCCGGTCGTCGCCGAGCTCGTGGAGCACGTCGTCCTGGAGGGACAGGAGGGGGTTTTCGTCTACCTCGGACATGACTAAACGCTACGTCTGCCCCGAATCGTCGGCACGCCGAGGCGGTGCCTACGGGTGCGCGGGAGAGAAATTTCGTGACGGCCGTACAACCCTTGCCCCACCTCGCGGGTCGTACTTGGCATCAGGACTTCTGGAGGGGGATCTGGGGGGATCGCGGGGTCCTGATGGGAGGGGAAAACCCGAGGGGCTCGGTCGACGGACCGGGCCCCTCGAAACGTTCGTACTTCCCGCTGCTCAGAAGAAGACGCCGCAGCGCAACAGCACATTCGCGTACGGCCGTGCCTCCCCGGTCCGTACGACCAGCCGCGCCCCGGCCGACAGCTCCTTCAGCCGCTCGTGGGTGACCAGCTCCAGCTCGGGAAATTCCCCCTCCAGCAGCGCGGCCGCCGCCGGGTTGGCATCCCGTGTCTCCTTCGCCGCCGTCGCGCCCTCCACGACCAGCTCGGCCAGCAGGCCGTCCAGCACCACGGCGAACGACGGCACCCCGGCCCGGAAGGCCAGGTCCACGACGCGGGGGCCGTCGGGTATGGGCATGCCCACGTCGCACACGAGCACACCGTCGCCGTGGCCCAGCTCGGCGAGGGCGCCGGAGAGGTGACGGTTCAGGATTCCGGCCTTCTTCACGGGGCCTCGATCTCCGCAGCGGTCGGGAAGGACTCCTGCGCGCCCTCCTTCGTGACCGCCGCCGCCCCGACCCGGGCCGCGTACGCCGCCGCCTCGGCCAGGGATGCACCCGCGCCGAGCTTCCAGGCCAGCGCGGCCGTGAACGCGTCGCCCGCGCCCGTCGTGTCCACCGCGTCCACCTTCACGGGCGCCACCCGCGTCAGCCCTTCCGCGGAGGCCACCAGCGCGCCCTCCGCGCCCAGGGTCACCACCACCGAGCGGGGACCCTTGGCGAGCAGGATCCGCGCCCAGTCCTCCGGCGTCTCGCCCACCGCGGAGTCGCCGAGGATCACCTTCGCCTCGTGCTCGTTCACGATCAGCGGGTCGCAGGCCGCCAGCACCTCGCCCGGCAGCGGTCGGGGCGGGGACGGGTTGAGGACGAAACGGCCGCCGTCCGCCAGACTGCGGACCACCTCCACGACCGTCTCCAGCGGGATCTCCAGCTGGGCGGACACCACCCGCGACGCCTGGAAGAGGCTCGCGGCGGCCCGTACGTCCTGCGGGGTGAGCCGTCCGTTCGCCCCCGGCGAGACCACGATGCTGTTGTCCCCGGACGGGTCCACCGTGATCAGCGCGACGCCGGTCGGCGCGCCGCCGACCAGGACGCCCACCGTGTCGACGCCGGCCGCCCGCTGCGAGTCGAGCAGCAGCCGGCCGTGGGCGTCGTCGCCGACCCGGGCCAGCAGCGCCGTACGGGCCCCGAGCCGGGCGGCCGCGACCGCCTGGTTGGCGCCCTTGCCGCCCGGGTGGACGGCCAGGTCGGAGCCGAGCACGGTCTCGCCGGCGCCCGGCCGGCGCTCGACACCGATCACCAGGTCGGCGTTGGCCGACCCTACGACCAGGAGGTCGTAGTCATACATGAGGTTGCTCCCCTGATTGGTCCCCGTAAGTCACCTGGCGCGGGCGGATCCCGCGAAGGACCCGCCCGCCGTCCGGCCTCAGCCCGTGAAGCCGGCCACGTTCTCCTTCGTGACCACCTTCACCGGCACCATCACCGACTTCTCGACCTTGTCGCCGCTCGCGGCCTTCACCGCGTTCTGCACGGCGATCCTGCCGAGCTCCGTCGGCTGCTGTGCCACCGACGCGAACAGGGTGCCCCCTTCGACGGCCTTCAGGCCGTCCGCGGTGCCGTCGAAGCCGATGACCTGGACGGACTTTCCGGCCTTGGCGCCGAGTGCCTTGATCGCGCCGAGCGCCATCTCGTCGTTCTCCGCGAAGACACCGTTGATGTCCGGGTTGGCCTGCAGCAGGTTGGTCATGACGTCCAGGCCCTTGGTGCGGTCCCAGTCGGCGGGCTGCTTGGCGACGACCTCGATGCCCGGGTGGGCCTTCAGTCCCTCGGCGAAGCCGGCGCCGCGCTCACGGCTGGCGGAGGTGCCCGCCTGGCCCTGCAGGATCACGATCCGGCCCTTGCCGCCCAGCTTCTCGGCGAGCGCCTCGGCGGCGAGCTTGCCGCCGGTGACGTTGTCGGAGGCGACGAGCGCGGCGGTGGTGGCGTTGTTGACCGCGCGGTCGACGGCGACGAGCGGGATATCCGACTTGTTCACGGCCTTCGCCGCCGGGGTCACCGCGTCGGAGTCCACCGGGTTGACGATGATCGTGCCGAGGCCCTCACTGGTGAAGTTCTGCAGCTGGTTGGCCTGCTGCGAGGCGTCGTTCTGCGCGTCCGTGACCGTCAGGTCGACGCCCAGCTTCTTCGCCTCCTCCTGCGCCCCGGTGCGGATCGACACGAAGAACGGGTTGTTGAGGGTCGACAGCGACAGGCCGATCTTCTGGCTCTTCGCCTCGGACGAACCGCTGTGCAGGAGGGACGTGGCGCCCACGACCGCCGCCGCGACGACGGCCGCGAGGAGGTACGTCGCCGCCTGCTTGCCCTTGTTGCCGTTGCCGTTGCCGCCGGTCGTCACCGGAGTGGCCCCGGCCTTGCGGCGCACCGTGTCCAGCAGCACCGCAAGCGCGATCACGACACCGATCACGACCTGCTGCCAGAAGGCGGACACGGACAGGAGGTTGAGGCCGTTCCTGAGCACCGCCAGGATCAGCGCGCCGATCAGCGTGCCGGAGGCCTTGCCGGTGCCGCCCGCGAGCGAGGCGCCGCCGATGACGACCGCCGCGATGGCGTCGAGCTCGTAGCCCTGCGCGGCCTGCGGCTGCGCGGAGGACAGCCGGGCGGCGAGGACGATGCCCGCGGCGGCGGCGAACAGACCGGAGAACGCGTAGATGGCGAGCTTCTGCTTCTTCACCCGCAGGCCGGAGAGGCGGGCCGCCTCCTCGTTGCCGCCGATCGCGTACATCGAGCGGCCGATGTACGTCCGTCCCAGCACGAACGCAGTGATCAGCCCCATGCCGACCATCACGAGCACGGGCACCGGCAGCCAGCCGCCGAGCGTGTCGCCGAGGTGCGAGACCGAGTCGGGGAAGGCGATCGGGGAGCCCTGCGAGATCACCAGGGACAGGCCGCGGGCCACCGACAGCATGGCCAGCGTCGCGATGAACGGCGGGAGTTTGCCGTACGACACCAGGAAGCCGTTGACCAGGCCGCAGGCTATGCCGGTCGCGATGGCCAGGAGTACGGCGAGGAAGACCGGCACGCCTTCCGACGTCGCGCTCCAGGCGAGGACGGTGGCCGACAGGGCGGCGACCGAGCCGACCGACAGGTCGATGCCCGCCGAGACGATCACGAAGGTGACGCCGAAGGCGAGGATGGCGGTCACGGCCGCCTGGACGCCGACGTTGAGGAGGTTTTCGGCCGTCAGGAAGTCGCCGGACAGCGCCGACATCGCGATGACGAGGACGATCAGCGCGGTGAGCGCGCCGTTGTCGAGGAGGAGCCGGCGAAGCCCCGAGGCGCCACTCGCGCCCGGCGTGCTCTTGAGCGTGTCAGTGGCCACGGGGGGCCTCCGTTCCGATCGTGGTGGGGGTGGAGACGGCGAGCGCCATCACGGCGTCCTGGGTGGCCTCGTCGGCCGGGAGTTCGCCCGCGATCCGGCCCTGGGCCATGACCAGGACCCGGTCGCTCATGCCGAGGACCTCGGGCAGATCGCTGGAGATCATCAGTACGGCCGCACCGGCGGCGGTGAGTTCGTTGATCAGCTGGTAGATCTCGACCTTGGCGCCGACGTCGATCCCGCGCGTGGGCTCGTCGAGGATCAGCACCTTGGTGTCGGCGAGCAGCCACTTGCCGATGACGACCTTCTGCTGGTTGCCGCCGGACAGGGTGCGGACCTGCTGCCCGAGGCCCGCCATCCGCACGCCGAGCTGCCGCGCGATCCGCCCCGCGGCCTCGCGCCGGCCCTTGAGGTCGACGAGCCCCGCGCGCGTGGCCGCACGCAGCGTCACGAGGCCCAGGTTCTCCTCGACGGACGCGTCCAGCACCAGGCCCTGGCCCTTGCGGTCCTCGGGGATGAGTCCGATGCCGGCTTCCATGGCCGCGTTGACGTCGTGGCGCCTCAGGGACGCCCCGGAGACCTTCACGGCGCCCTTGTCGTACGGATCGGCCCCGAAGACCGCGCGCACGACCTCGGTGCGCCCGGCGCCGACGAGCCCCGCGATGCCGACCACCTCACCGGCGTGCACCTCGAAGCTGACGTCGTGGAAGACGCCGTCCTTGGTCAGCCCCTCGACGGTGAGCAACGCGGCGCCCTTGTCGGCCCGTTCGCGCGGGTACTGCTGCTCGATCGAGCGCCCCACCATGAGCCGTACGAGCTCGTCCTGCGGCGTGGCGGCCGGGACCTGCCCGACGCTCCGGCCGTCCCGGATGACCGTCACCCGGTCGCCCAGGGCGGCGATCTCCTCCAGGTGATGCGTGATGAAGACGATCCCGACGCCGTCCTCGCGCAGCCTGCGCACGATCGAGAACAGCTTGTCGACCTCCTCGGAGGTCAGCACGGCGGTCGGCTCGTCCATGATGAGCACGCGCGCGTTGAGGCTCAGCGCCTTGGCGATCTCGACCATCTGCAGGCGTGCGATGCCGAGTTCGCGGACACGCGCGCGTGGGGAGACGCTGACGCCGACCCGTTCCAGCAGAACGGCGGCGTCGGCCTCCATCCGCCTGCGGTCGATCATCCCGAAGCGGCGCGGCTGGCGCCCCAGGAAGATGTTCTCGGCGACCGTGAGGTCGGGAACGAGGTTGAACTCCTGGTAGATGGTGGCGATCCCGAGGCGCTCGGAGTCCTGCGCACCATGGATGCGCGTCTCCTCGCCGCCGACCAGGATCCGTCCGGCGTCGGGGGTGTAGGCGCCGGAGAGCATCTTGATGAGGGTGCTCTTGCCCGCGCCGTTCTCACCGAGCAGCACATGCACCTCGCCCCGGCGCAGATCGAAGTCGACGCCGTCCAGCGCGACCACGCCCGGGAAGGTCTTCCGTATGCCCTCGATGCGCAGCAACTCGTCCGGGTTGCTCACGACGTGCTCCTTTGCACTGGGGTGGGGGACTGTGGGGGGTTGGGGGGCTCGCCGCACGAGCGGCGTACGACGAGACGGGCGGGGAGGGTGACGGACTCGCCGGGCCGTCCCTCGATGCGGTCGACCAGGGCCCGTACGGCGGCCCGGCCCAGCTCGCCCGTCGGCTGGGCGACGGCGGTGACCGGCGGATCGGTGTGCACGAACCACGGGATGTCGTCGAACGCGGCCAGCGCGATGTCGTCCGGTACGCGCAGCCCACGCGCGCGTACGGCGTCCAGCGCGCCGAGCGCCATCAGGTTGTCGGCTGCGAACACGACCTCGGGCGGCTCGGGCAGATCGAGGAACCCCTCGGTGACGCGCCGCCCGCTCTCGGCCTGGAAGTCGCCCTGGCCTATGTAGGCGTCGGGGAGCTCGAGGCCGTACACGCCGAGCGCCTCCCGGAAGGCCTCGACGCGCTCCCGTCCGGTCGTGGTCGCCGCCGGTCCCGCGATGATCGCGAGCCGCCGGTGCCCGAGCGAATGCAGATGGGCGACGAGGTCGCGCACGGCGGCCCGACCGTCGGCCCTGACCACGGGCACGTCCACACCGGGGATCCACCGGTCCACGAACACCATCGGCGTCCCCGCGCGCGCGGCGTCCAGCATCAGCGGCGAGCCGCCGTCGGTGGGGGAGACGAGGAGCCCGTCGATGCGCCGGTCCAGCAGGTTGCGCACATGGTGGTCCTGCAGATCCGGCCGCTCGTCGGCGTTGCCGATGATGACGCTGTAGCCGAGCGCGCGGGCCTCCTCCTCGACGGAGCGGGCCAGTTCGGTGAAGTAGGGGTTCATCACGTCGCTGATGACCAGGCCGAGGGTGTGGGTCTGGTCGGTGCGCAGGGAGCGGGCGACGGCGTTCGGGCGGTAGCCCAGGGTCTCGACGGCGGCCAGCACGCGCGTGCGTGCCTCGGCGCTGACCGACGGATGGTCGTTCAGGACGCGCGAGACCGTGGCGACGGAGACGCCCGCCTCGGCAGCGACGTCCTTGATGCTCGCCATCGCCGCTCCACCTCCTCGTGGTTCGTACGCGCACGCCGTGGAATCGATTACATCGACGTGTACGGAGGATTGGAATCGATTACACAGGGGTTGATCAAGCCCTCAACGACATCCCGAGACCGGATCGTGATGTCGCGAGGAACTCCATGGCGGTTCAGCCTGGAAGGGGGCGTTCTCTGAGGAACCCCTTCTGGGCCGGAGTGGAGGAGTCATGACGGCAGCGACACGCGAAGACGTACCCGTCGCCCTCGGCGGCGACGGTGTGGAGGTACGCACCGAGCCGATCGGTGGCGGTATGTCCGTCGGCTACATCAGCCTGCCGGAGGGCACGGACATGGGCCCTGCCCTCAAGGGCCTGGAAGGCGACGCCTGCCCCTGCCCGCACTGGGGCTACCTGCTGAAGGGGCGGCTTCGGATGCTGACGCCCGAGGGCGAGGAGCACTACGAGGCGGGTCAGGCGTACTACTGGGCGCCCGGCCATGTCCCGGTGGCTCTGGAGGACTGCGAGTTCGTCGAGTTCTCGCCGACCGAGGACTTCCAGGCGGTCATCGACCACGTGAAGTCCCAGGCCGGGTGAGAGCCGGCGGCCGCTTCGGCCACGGGCTTCCCACGTTGTCGGACCCGGGCGGTAGCGTCGGATCATGTCCAATCAGCCGGGGGCTTCCACAGGCGAACGACGACTGGCCGTACTCGAAGGCGTCCTCGAGCGGATCACGTACGCCAACGAGGAGAACGGCTACACGGTCGCGCGTGTCGACACGGGCAGAGGCGGCGGCGACCTCCTGACCGTCGTCGGCGCGCTGCTCGGCGCCCAGGTCGGCGAGTCGCTGCGGATGGAGGGCCGTTGGGGCTCCCACCCCCAGTACGGCAAGCAGTTCACCGTCGAGAACTACACGACCGTCCTGCCGGCCACCGTCCAGGGCATCCGCCGCTACCTCGGCTCCGGGCTGGTCAAGGGCATCGGCCCGGTCTTCGCCGACCGCATCACCCAGCACTTCGGGCTGGACACCCTCAAGATCATCGAGGAGGAGCCGAAGCGACTCATCGAGGTCCCCGGCCTGGGCCCCAAGCGCACGAAGAAGATCGCCGACGCCTGGGAGGAACAGAAGGCGATCAAGGAGGTCATGCTCTTCCTCCAGACCGTCGAGGTGTCGACGTCGATCGCGGTGCGCATCTACAAGAAATACGGCGACGCCTCCATCTCCGTGGTGAAGAACCAGCCCTACCGCCTTGCCGCCGACGTCTGGGGCATCGGCTTCCTCACCGCCGACAAGATCGCCCAGTCCGTCGGCATCCCGCACGACAGCCCGGAGCGCGTCAAGGCGGGCCTGCAGTACGCCCTGTCGCAGGCCACCGACCAAGGCAACTGCTACCTCCCCGAGGAGCGGCTGATCGCCGACGCGGTCAAGCTCCTCCAGGTGGACACCGGGCTCGTCATCGAGTGCCTCGCGGAGCTGGCCCAGGTGCCCGAGGACGGCGGTGACCCCGGTGTCGTACGGGAGAAGGTCCCCGGCCCGGACGGTGGCTCCGAACCCGTCACCGCCGTCTACCTCGTCCCCTTCCACCGGGCCGAACTCTCCCTCGCCGCCCAGCTGTTGCGCCTGCTGCGCACCGAGGAGGACCGCATGCCGGGCTTCCGTGACGTGGCCTGGGACAAGGCACTGGGGTGGCTGAAGGGCCGTACGGGCACGGACCTCGCACCGGAGCAGGAGGCCGCCGTCAAGCTGGCGCTGACGAAGAAGGTCGCCGTGCTGACCGGCGGCCCCGGCTGTGGCAAGTCGTTCACGGTGCGCTCGATCGTGGAGCTGGCCCGCGCCAAGAAGGCCCGGGTCGTGCTCGCCGCCCCCACCGGCCGCGCCGCCAAGCGCCTCGCCGAGCTCACCGGAGCCGAGGCCTCCACCGTCCACCGCCTCCTGGAGCTCAAGCCCGGCGGCGACGCGGCCTACGACAAGGACCGCCCGCTCCAGGCCGACCTGGTGGTGGTCGACGAGGCGTCCATGCTGGACCTGCTGCTGGCCAACAAGCTGGTCAAGGCCGTACCGCCGGGTGCCCATCTGCTCTTCGTGGGGGATGTCGACCAGCTGCCCAGCGTCGGGGCGGGAGAGGTCCTCAGGGATCTGCTCGCCGACGACAGCCCCATCCCGGCCGTCCGCCTCACGCGCGTGTTCCGTCAGGCCCAGCAGTCGGGCGTGGTGACCAACGCACACCGGATCAACGCCGGGCAGCACCCCGTCACCGACGGCATGAAGGACTTCTTCCTCTTCGTCGAGGACGACACGGAGGAGGCCGGACGGCTCACGGTGGACGTCGCGGCCCGTCGGATTCCGGCCAAATTCGGGCTCGATCCGCGCCGGGACGTCCAGGTCCTGGCTCCCATGCACCGGGGACCGGCCGGCGCGGGCACGCTGAACGGACTGCTCCAGCAGGCCATCACGCCAGGGCGGCCCGACCTCGCGGAGAAGCGGTTCGGCGGCCGGGTTCTCCGTGTCGGCGACAAGGTCACCCAGATTCGCAACAATTACGAGAAAGGGAAGAACGGTGTCTTCAACGGCACCGTGGGCGTGGTCACCTCGCTCGACCCGGTCGACCAGCGCCTCACGGTGCTGACGGACGAGGACGAGGAGGTGCCGTACGAATTCGACGAACTGGACGAACTGGCGCACGCGTACGCGGTGACCATTCACCGTTCACAGGGAAGTGAATATCCCGCCGTGGTGATCCCCGTCACCACCGGAGCATGGATGATGCTCCAGCGGAACCTGCTGTACACGGCCGTGACCCGGGCCAGGCAACTGGTCGTCCTCGTCGGATCACGCAAGGCGATCGGGCAGGCCGTGCGCACCGTGTCGGCGGGGCGGCGCTGCACGGCGCTCGACCACCGGCTCGCGGGCTCCTGACCCGCTTTCGGCCCGCTGGCGGACCCCCTTCTGACCTGGCGATTCGTGAGGCAGCGAAAAAAATGATCGATCAAACGAGTCGTGAAGGTCACAGACCACTTCCAGATGGGGAAAACACGGGGCAGGATGACAGGTTGGCGGCACTGAGTGCCGCCGATAGGCCCAATGGTCGACCCCGAGTGCACTCTCCTGAGCCAAATGGGGGAGGGTAGAGACAGTCAGGGCAACCTCGAAGATGAGGCACAACGTCGGTGAGGGAAGACGTGAGCGACAACTCTGTAGTACTGCGGTACGGCGACGGCGAGTACACCTACCCGGTGATTGACAGCACCGTCGGCGACAAGGGCTTCGACATCGGCAAACTCCGCGCCCAGACCGGTCTGGTGACGCTGGACAGCGGTTACGGCAACACCGCCGCGTACAAATCGGCCGTCACCTACCTCGACGGCGAGGCGGGCATCCTCCGCTACCGCGGCTACCCGATCGAGCAGCTGGCCGAGCGCTCCACCTTCCTGGAGGTGGCCTACCTGCTGATCAACGGTGAGCTGCCGACCGTCGACGAGCTCTCGACGTTCAAGAACGACATCACCCAGCACACCCTGCTGCACGAGGACGTCAAGAACTTCTACAAGGGCTTCCCGCGCGACGCCCACCCGATGGCCATGCTGTCGTCGGTCGTCTCCGCGCTGTCCACGTTCTACCAGGACAGCCACAACCCGTTCGACGAGACGCAGCGCAACCTCTCGACGATCCGTCTGCTCGCCAAGCTTCCGACGATCGCCGCGTACGCGTACAAGAAGTCGATCGGCCACCCGTTCGTCTACCCGCGCAACGACCTCGGTTACGTCGAGAACTTCCTGCGCATGACCTTCTCGGTGCCGGCGCAGGAGTACGAGCTCGACCCGATCGTCGTCTCCGCCCTCGACAAGCTGCTGATCCTGCACGCGGACCACGAGCAGAACTGTTCGACCTCGACGGTCCGCCTCGTCGGCTCGTCGCAGGCCAACATGTTCGCGTCGATCTCGGCCGGCATCAACGCGCTGTGGGGCCCGCTGCACGGTGGCGCCAACCAGTCGGTGCTGGAGATGCTCGAGGGCATCCGTGACGCGGGCGGCGACGTCGACTCCTTCATCCGCAAGGTGAAGAACAAGGAGGACGGCGTCCGCCTGATGGGCTTCGGCCACCGGGTCTACAAGAACTTCGACCCGCGCGCCAAGATCATCAAGGCCGCCGCGCACGACGTCCTCTCGGCTCTCGGCAAGTCCGACGAGCTGCTGGACATCGCGCTGAAGCTGGAGGAGCACGCGCTTTCCGACGACTACTTCGTCTCGCGCAGCCTCTACCCGAACGTCGACTTCTACACCGGCCTGATCTACCGGGCCATGGGCTTCCCGACCGAGATGTTCACGGTCCTGTTCGCCCTCGGCCGTCTGCCGGGCTGGATCGCCCAGTGGCACGAGATGATCAAGGAGCCGGGTTCGCGCATCGGCCGTCCGCGTCAGATCTACACGGGCGTGGTGGAGCGGGACTTCATTCCGGTCGAGCAGCGCTGACACACGCCGGTGGCTGGGCCGACCTGCTTTTAGAGGCGCGGGGCCGCATCAATATGCGGCTCCGCCGCGCGGGCGCGATCGGCCCCCACCGGCCAGCAGCCGGGAAACAACCTGAAGGCACCGAACCCCCCGGTTCAATCCGCGAAGCGAAAGGCGCCCTGGCGCCGGTCCCCCCACGGGCCGACGTCCAGGGCGCCTTCCCATGTCCCGGTGCGGATTCCCCCCACGGGATCCGGCCGGGCGTCTGAGAGACGAGCGCCTGAATCGCTGTCTTTCGGTGTTGCCGATTGAGCAGAACGAGCAGAACTCGTCGTACTCATGTATGCGGTTGTTCATGCGGTCTGCCGGGACAGCGCACGGTCGGGAGGGCCGCTCAAAGCTTCCCGATGTACGTGCCCCGGCAACGCAACTCTGAGGAAGTCCCCCAAGACATCCTCAGATGCCAGTAAGCGCCCCCCAAGACGCTGCCTGACATCGTCAACTTAGACCTTCGAACCCCTTCGATGGTTACGTTCACATCACTGTGATCTGCGTCTCTTGCATATGTCCGTTAGATACGCAAGAGCCCCGATATGGCGATCGGGACCCAAGCGTAAGGATGATGCGTGAGCCTTGTGAAGAGCTTATGTGAGCTGGGCTTCGGACTCCAGAGGGGCCTGGCGGGGTTCTTACTACGAATTCACCGGAAGGTTCGCAGTCTCAGGCTGTTCGTCACGACGAACACCGACGAGAAGGCCATCGCGGCCCCCGCGATCATCGGGTTCAGCAACCCCGCCGCGGCCAGCGGCAACGCGGCGACGTTGTACCCGAAGGCCCACCCGAGGTTGCCCTTGATCGTGGCCAGCGTCCTGCGGGACAGCCGGATCGCGTCCGCGGCCACCCGCAGATCCCCGCGCACCAGCGTCAGATCGCCCGCCTCGATCGCCGCGTCCGTCCCCGTCCCCATGGCGAGACCCAGATCGGCGGTGGCAAGCGCGGCCGCGTCGTTGACGCCGTCACCGACCATGGCCACACAGCGCCCCTCGCGCCGCAGCCGCCGTACGGCCTCGACCTTGTCCTCGGGCAGGACCTCCGCGATCACCTGATCGATACCGACCGAGCGCGCGACCGCTTCGGCGACCGTCCGGTTGTCGCCGGTCAGCAGTACCGGCGTGAGCCCGAGCGCGCGCAGTGAGCGCACCGCCTCGGCGCTGGTCTCCTTCACCGCGTCCGCGACGGCGACGACGCCGCGTGCCACGCCGTCCCACCCGACCACGACGGCCGTACGACCCTCTCTCTCGGTCTCTTCCCGGGCGCGGGCGAGCTCGGGTGGCAGCTCCTCGAAAAGGCGGCCCACGGCCACGTCATGGCCCTGCACGCGCGCGCGTACGCCGCGCCCGGGGACGTTCTCGAACCCCTCGACCTCCGGGAGCCGTCCGACCCGCTCCTGAGCACCCGCGGCCACGGCCCGGGCGACGGGATGCTCGGAGGCGTGCTCGACGGCGCCCGCGAACCGCAGCACCTGCTCCTCGTCGGCGCCTTCGGCGACGTACACCTTCTGGAAGGTCATGCGACCGGTGGTGACCGTGCCGGTCTTGTCCAGGACGACGGTGTCGACGCGGCGCGTGGACTCCAGCACCTCCGGGCCCTTGATGAGGATCCCGAGCTGCGCGCCGCGTCCGGTGCCCACCATCAGGGCCGTGGGCGTGGCCAGGCCCAGCGCGCACGGGCAGGCGATGATCAGCACCGCGACGGCCGCGGTGAACGCGGCGACCGTGTCGTCGGTGATGCCGAGCCAGGCGCCGAAGGTGGCGACCGCCAGAACGATGACCGCGGGTACGAACACCGCGGAGATCCGGTCGGCGAGCCGCTGCACCTCGGCCTTGCCGTTCTGCGCGTCCTCCACCAGCTTCGCCATCCGCGCGAGTTGCGTGTCGGCGCCGATCCGGGTCGCCTCGACGACGAGCCGCCCGCCCGCGTTGACCGTGGCGCCGGTGACCGCGTCCCCGACCGTCACATCGACCGGCACCGACTCGCCGGTCAGCATGGCG
Organism: Streptomyces bicolor; assembly: GCF_000719285.1. Taxonomy (GTDB): domain Bacteria; phylum Actinomycetota; class Actinomycetes; order Streptomycetales; family Streptomycetaceae; genus Streptomyces; species Streptomyces bicolor. The sequence goes on from NZ_JOFS01000002.1 coordinate 333,905, forward strand.
GCGTCCACGGCGGACGAGCCCTCGACGACGGTGCCGTCGGTGGCGATCTTCTCGCCGGGCCGTACGACGAACCGGTCACCGACGGCCAGCCGGTCGACCGGGACGCGGACCTCGCGTCCGTCGCGGAGTACGGCGACGTCCTTCGCGCCGAGTTCCATCAGGGCCCGTAGTGCCGCACCGGCGCGGCGCCTGGCGCGGGCCTCCAGATAGCGGCCGAGGAGGAGGAAGGTGACGACTCCGGAGGCCACTTCGAGGTAGATCTGCGAGGCGCCGTCCACGCGCGCGACGGTGAACTCGAAGTCGTCGCGCATACCGGCCATGCCCGCGTCACCGAGGAACAGTGCCCACAACGACCAGCCGAACGCCGCCAGCGTGCCCATCGAGATCAGCGTGTCCATGGTCGCCGCACCGTGCCGGGCGTTCGTGAACGCGGCGCGGTGGAAGGGCAGCCCACCCCAGACGACGACCGGCGAGGCGAGGGTGAGCGCGAGCCACTGCCAGTTGTCGAACTGCAGGGCCGGGATCATCGACAGCAGGGCGACTGGGACCGCGAGCAGGGCGGAGACGGTGAGGCGCTGTCGGTAGGAGGCCAGTTCCGGGTCCTCCGGCGCCTGCTCGGGGTTTCCCGGGGCCTGCTGTGGCTCGGGCTGCGGGGGAGCGGGCTCCTCGGCGGTGTACCCGGTCTTCTCCACTACGGCGATCAGGTCGGCGACCTCGATGCCCGTGCGGTAGCTGACCCTCGCCTTCTCCGTCGCGTAGTTCACCGTGGCGGTGACGCCGTCCATGCGGTTGAGCTTCTTCTCGACGCGGGCGGCGCAGGAGGCGCAGGTCATTCCGCCGATGAGCAGCTCGACTTCGGAGGTGTGGGCGGGAGTGGGGGTGGTGGCGGGGGCACCCGAGGCGCCAGTGGGCGTACCAGTGGGCGTACCAGTGGACGTACCAGCGGTCGGGCCGGTCGGGTCGGCTGTGCCGGTGGTCCCCGGTATCCGCGGCTGGTCGGTGGTGCGGGGCATGGCCGGCTCAGATCTTGGCGACCAGCTCGAAGCCCGCTTCGTCAATCGCGGAGCGCACCGCCTCCTCGTCCAGCGGGGCCGCGGAGACGACGGTGACCTCGCCGGTCGAGGCGACGGCCTTCACCGAGCTGACGCCGGGGAGTTCGGAGACCTCGCCGGATACGGCACCCTCGCAGTGCCCGCAGCTCATGCCGCTCACCTTGTAGACGGCGGTGACGGAACCCGGGGTGTCGGTCTGGGCGGTCATGTCGTTCTCCTCGTCGAGGCATGTGGGGCCGGCGGGACCCAAGGGGGCCCTCCGTAATCCACGCTATACCCCTCCGGGGTACTTCTCCAACAGGGGTCGGGGGTGTGCCGGGACCGTCGCCCCGGGGCTGCCGGGCCGCTTCAGGAGGGCTCGGGGTGCCCGAGTCTGGCGCCGACCAGCGGGCCGAGGTAGCGGATCAGGGCGTTCTTCAGCTCCTGGATGTACGCGTCACGCTCGGCGCCCTCGTGGGCGAGGACCAGCTCCAGGCCCGCCTTGTACAGGCCCAGGCACATGTGTGCGGTCCGGCTGAGGTCGGCGGGCGGGATGTCCGGCAGGAGGGAGGAGAGCAGGCCCTGGATCCGGCCGAGCAGGGTCGCGTGCAGGGCGTCGTGCTCCTCGGTGATGCGGCCCGGGATGTCGGGGCCGTGCATCAGCGCGAAGAACACCGGGTGCTCGCAGTTGAAGGCGATGAACCGGTCGACGGCGGAGCCGACCGCCTGCTCCAGGGGTGTCGCGGGGTCGACCGGCGCGAGCGCCTCGCCGTACGCCTCGCGCATCTCATGCATGAGCCGGTCGCCCAGCTCGATCGCGATCGCCTCCTTGTTCGGGAAGAACTGGTACAGCGTGCCCGGCGAGACGCCCGCCTCGCGGGCGATGGCGTTGGTGCTGGCGGCCGTGTAGCCGGTGGTGGTGAAGACGGTGGCGGCGGCTTCCAGCAGTTGGGCGATACGGCGCTCGCCGCGGGCCTGGCGGCGGCGCGGCTGGTCCTTCTCCTGGTTGACGGACACGCGTTATCCCCAGCTTCTCCGAACGCGATTGACAAACGCGAGTGTGCGCTCGCATTCTGGAGAAACGCGAGCGATGTCTCGTGTTTGCCAGTCTATGGCAGTGACGGCTCCATGCTGCCTTGCCGCACACAGCACGGATCAGGGTGAAGGGGACACCGCACAATGACCGAAGTCAACAGGCCACCCCGCCTCGGAGGCTGGACCCGCTTCGTAACGGCCCGCCCCCGCTTGTCACTGCTCGTGGCCCTGGTGCTCACCGCGCTCGCGGTGGTGGCCGGCAGCGGCGTCGCCGACCGGCTGGGCAGCGGCGGCTGGGAGGACCCGAACGCCGGATCGACGTACGCGACCAAGGCGCTGGAGCGCGAGTTCCCCGCCTCCCAGCCCAACCTCCTGCTCCTGGTGGACGCGGGCAGTGCCTCTGTGGACGACCCCGCGGTCGCCGCCGAGGCCAAGAGGCTCACGGAGCGCCTGGCCGCCGAGAAGGGCGTCACAGGGGTCGGCTCCTACTGGCAGGCGGACCCCTCGTCGGCCCCCGCCCTGCGCGCCGAGGACGGCCATGAGGCGCTGATCGCCGCCCGGATCACGGGCGAGGAGAAGGACATGGGGGAGACCCTGGACCGCCTCGCGCCCGAGTTCCGGGGTGCGCACGGGCCGGTGGAGGTCAGCGTCGGCGGCCCGGTCGCCGTGCGGCACGAGATGCAGACGATCATCCAGGAGGACCTGCTCCGTGCCGAGATGATCGCCCTGCCGGTCACCCTGGTACTGCTGGTCATGGTCTTCGGCAGCGCGGTCGCGGCCCTGCTGCCGCTCGGCATCGGCATCGTCGCGATCCTCGGCACGAACGCGGTGCTGCGCGGCCTGACGGAGTTCACGGACGTGTCGGTCTTCGCGATGAACCTCACCACGGCCATGGGCCTCGGCCTCGCCATCGACTACGCCCTGTTCATCGTGCGCCGCTTCCGCGAGGAACTCACCGCCGGCGCCGAGCCCTTGGCGGCGGTCGGCACGACCCTGCGCACGGCCGGCCGCACGGTCCTCTTCTCGGCCCTCACGGTCGCGGTCTCCCTCGCGGCGATGCTGCTCTTCCCGCAGTACTTCCTGCGCTCCTTCGCCTACGCCGGGATAGCGGTGGTGCTGCTGGCCGCGGCTGCCGCGCTGATCCTGCTCCCGGCGGCACTGGTCCTGCTCGGCCACCGCGTCAACTCCCTGGACCTGCGCCGCCTGTTCCGGCGCGGACGGCGGAACGGGTCCGGAGAGGCACTCGATCAGGCATCCGGTGCCACGGAGAGCAGGGCCTGGACCCGCACGGCGAACCTCGTCATGCGCCGCGCTCCCTTCTTCGCCCTGGGCACCACCGCCGTCCTGGTACTGCTCGGACTGCCCTTCCTGGGCGTGAAGTTCGGCACCGCCGACGACCGCCAGCTGCCGTCGAGCGCCGAGTCCCATGTGGTGCAGCAGCACATCCGTGACGGCTTCCCGGGCAGCCCCGGCGGCGGCCTGGAGGTGTTCGCCGAGGGACCCGCGACTCAGGCGCAGTACGCCGACTACAAGGAACGGATCGCGGCCCTCCCGGAGGTGCTCCGCGTCGACGGCCCGCTGGTGAAGGGCGACTCCGCGTACTTCACGGTGCAGCCGAAGGGCGAGGCGGTGGACGACCCGGCCCAGCGCCTGGTGGGCGAACTGCGCGCCACGCAGGCGCCCTTCGACACCGAGGTGACCGGCGCGGCGGCCGTGCTGGTCGACTCCAAGGACGCGATAGCCGAACGCCTGCCCCTGGCGGCCGCCTTCATCGCCGTCGTCACCCTGCTGCTGGTGTTCCTGCTGACCGGCAGTGTGCTGATCCCGATCCAGGCGGTCGTGCTCAACGCGCTGAGCCTGACGGCGATGTTCGGCGCCGTGGTCTGGGTCTTCCAGGACGGCCATCTGTCCGGACTGCTCGGCTTCACCAGCCCCGGCTCGATCGAGACGACCCTTCCGGTGCTGATGTTCTGCGTCGCCTTCGGCCTGTCGATGGACTACGGCGTGTTCCTGCTCTCCCGCATCAAGGAGGAGTACGACGCGACCGGCGACCACGACCAGGCGGTCCGCCACGGCCTGCAACGCACCGGCGGCCTGATAACCGCCGCCGCCGTGATCCTCGCGGTCGTGATGGTCGCGATAGGCACCTCCCGGGTGACCAACACCAAGATGCTCGGTCTCGGCATCGCCCTGGCGGTGCTGATGGACGCGATGATCGTCCGCAGTCTCCTGGTCCCGGCGGTCATGCGCCTCACCGGGCGGGCGACCTGGTGGGCGCCGGGGTCGCTGCGCCGGTTCCATGACCGGTTCGGGATGAGCGAGTCGGGGGGTGAACTCGAGCCCGCCGCTGTGGAGGATCGACACAAGGAGCGGGACCAGGAACGGGACAAGGTGGCCGCGCGCGGCTGACCTCGCGCGGCTGACCTCCTTGGAAGCGCGCGCAGGTGCCGTACCGCAACCCCACCGGAGCGTCTAGCGTTCGCGATGATCTCCGTGCAAGGGGTGCGGCCGAAAGGAGACCGGGATGCGGGCTGTCGTGTTCGAGCAGTACGGGGAACGGGCCGAGGTGCGCGAGGTGCCCGACCCGCACCCCGCCCCCCACGGGGTGACCGTGCGGGTCGAGGCGACGGGGCTGTGCCGCAGCGACTGGCACGGCTGGCAGGGGCACGACCCGGACATCACGCTGCCGCATGTGCCCGGCCATGAACTCGCCGGTGTCATCGAGGCGGTGGGCGACCGGGTGACCGGCTGGCGGCCCGGCGACCGGGTCACCGTGCCGTTCGTGTGCGCCTGCGGCAGCTGCCGGGCGTGTGCGGCGGGCGACCAGCAGGTGTGCGAGCGCCAGACCCAGCCCGGCTTCACCCACTGGGGCTCCTTCGCGCAGTACGTGGCGCTGGACCACGCCGACGTCAACCTCGTCGCCGTGCCCGCCGGGATGTCCTTCGCGACGGCGGCCTCGCTCGGCTGCCGGTTCGCCACGGCGTTCCGCGCGGTCGTGCAGCAGGGCCGGGTGGCGGCGGGGGAGTGGGTCGCGGTGCACGGCTGCGGCGGGGTCGGCCTGTCGGCGGTGATGATCGCGGCGGCGTCGGGCGCACGGGTCGTCGCGGTGGACGTCTCACCGCAGGCCCTGGACCTGGCGCGGAAGTTCGGGGCGGCGGAGTGCGTGGACGCGTCGGGCACACCGGACACGGCGGCCACGATCCACGCCCTCACCGACGGCGGCGCCCATCTCTCCCTGGACGCCCTCGGCTCCCCCGTCACCTGCGCCGCGTCCGTCAGCTGCCTGCGCCGCCGGGGCCGGCACATCCAGGTGGGTCTGCTGCCGTCGACGTCCGGCACGACACCCGTACCCATGGCCCGCGCGATCGCCCTGGAACTGGAGATCCTGGGCAGCCACGGCATGGCGGCGCACACCTACCCGCCGATGCTGGAGCTGGTGCGGGCGGGCGTGCTGCGGCCGGATCTGCTGGTGACATCGACGATCTCGCTGGACTCGGTGCCGACAGCGTTGGAGGCGGTGGGGACGGCGCCGGGGGCGGGGGTGACCGTTATCGAGCCGTGGAGTTGAGAGCGGTGAGGTCGGGGCGGCCGCGATGGGATGCCCACTCGCCCTCGAGGATGGCCATGACCACCCAGTCGACCCACTGGCCGTCCCTCAGGTCGGCCTCCCGTCGGACGCCCTCCACCACGAACCCGACCTTCTCGTACACGCGCAGGGCACGGTGGTTGTGGCCGTAGGCCTCCAACTGGATGCGATGCAGCCCGAGTTGCTCGAAGCCATGGCCGACTATGAGACGGGTGGCCTCGGTGCCGAGCCCTCGATTGCGCCCACGAGGCCCGATGAGGGTGCGGAAGACGCAACTGCGTGCCGCGGCATCCCACTCGTACAGCACGACCTCGCCGACGAGTTCGCCGGAGGAGCGGTCGGTGACGGCCAGATCGAGACGGTCGTGCTGGTCGGACCGGCTGCCGTACCAGGAGCGCAGCCGCTCGAGGGTGAACTCCTCGGAGGACTCGTCGGTGAAGCGCAGGACCTCGGGGTCCTCGATGATGTCCGCCATGACCTCGGCGTCGGCCTCGGTGAACGGCCGTAGCACGGTTCGCTCGCCAGTGAGGACGGGCTTGTTGGAGAAGTCGCTCATGGCACGGACTGTGCCCCACGCGCGAGGTGGGGCACATGTCATTTTCGGGGAGGTCAGTCCGCCCTCCGCCCCCGGTTGCCCGGCCGGGACTCCACCCAGGCCCGGACCGTGTCGGGATACCAGAACGGCTTGCCGCCCTCCACGTGGTCGGGCGGTGGCAGCAGCCCGTGCTTGCGGTACGACCGCACGGTGTCCGGCTGCACCTTGATGTGTGCCGCGATCTCCTTGTAGGACCAGAGCGTTCGGTCGGTCATCGGTTGCACCTCCCTGCGCGCGCAGCGGCGGCGACCGGGGGCGGTCGTCGTGGGGACCGTGCGCTGCGCTGGCGATCACAAAACCTGCGCCCGGTCAACGGCGGAGAGTGAGGCGCGGACAGGGCCTGTGCGCCAGGTGTGACGCAAGGCCTGCGGACATGCGACATGCGTGACAGGAAAGATGCGCTTGTGACACAGGTGCCGCAAAGGCGCACGCAGGTGCCGGGGCGCGGCGCGTTGACAGCCGTCGCCTCGGTCGCCGACCAACGCCGACCCTCAACGCAACGGTGGGTCGGACCCGCTGCGCCGGGCCCGACCCACCAGCTCCCCCGCCTCCTGCGGCTCGCCGAGGATCAAAGCCTGTACTCAGCCAAGGTCACGAGTCTTGGAAAAATGCGCACCGCGACCGGATGCGAGGACGAGACTCGTCGCCTCGCCCGCCAGCCGGTCCGGCAGGGGCGTCCCGGCCGGCACGCCTCGCGCCGCCGTGAACTCGCGCGGCGTGCACCCCGTCATCGCCTTGAACTCCCCGCTCAGATGCGCCTGGTCATAGAACCCGCAGGCCGCCGCCGTCTCCGCCTGCCCGCGCCCCGCCGCCAGCAGCCGGCGTGCCCGCTGCAGCCGCAGCACGCGTGCCGCCGCCTTCGGCCCCAGTCCGATCTGCTCCCGGAAGCGGTTCTCCAGATGCCGTACGCTCCACCCAACCTCCTCGGCGAGCCGCCCCACCGGCACCGACCCACCCGTGCGCACCAGCTCCGCCCAGGCCCGCACCACCCGGGCCGAACACGGCGTACCGGCGTCCGACCAGCGCGCGAACACGTCGTCGAGCAGCCCGAACCGATCCGCCCAGGTCGGCAACGCGGCCAGCGCGGCGGCGAGTTCGCCGATGCGGGTGGGCAGGGCGTGCGGCAGCTCGTCGGGGTCGACGGTGCGATTGGCGAGCTCGTACTGCGGCGTACCGAACAACGTGAACGCCGCCCACGGCATCAATTGCACCTCGATACCGCCCAGTCGACCGCTGTGCTCACCGACGGCCGGGGTGGTCGTGGGCCCGCAGTAGACGGAGACGAGGGTGTCGGTTGGCCGGCCGGCACGCGCGATCCGTACGGGTTCGCCGAAGCCGAGCAGCAGTGTCGCAGCGCCGATGGGCGCTTCCAGCCGCCGCCGAGGCCGATCCAGACAGAGCCGGATCCCGCGATAACTGATCACTCCGGGCCGGAGACGGGGATGGGGCAGCGTGAGGGCGATCTCCCAAGAGCCCCAGGGCCCACGCCCCGACCGCACACGCACGGCACTTGTCATCCACCCATGCTGCAACGCCCCCAGGGGCGCGGGGCTGTTATCGATGTGCGGCTCCGCCGCGTGGGCGCGACCAGCCCCGGACAAGCCGCACTCGCCCCATCACAGAACCCGGCCACCCCACTAGGCGCCCCTACGCCCCGCACGACCTCAAGAACGCCCGAGTCCGCTGAGCAATGGGCAACGGCTTGTCCGGTGAACACGGATACATGTCCTGCTCGACAATCGCGAACAGATCCACATCCAGCTTCTGCGCAGCCTCCAGCACCGGCCCCAACGCAGGCACGCCACCCGGCGGTTCACACATCACACCCTGCGCCACGGCCGGCCCGAACGGCGTCCCCTTCGCCCGCACATCGGCGAGGATCTCGGGGTCGACCTGCTTGAGGTGCAGGTACCCGATCCGCGACCCGTACGTCTCGATCAGCTTGACGCTGTCCCCGCCGCAGTACGCGTAGTGCCCGGTGTCCAGGCACAGCGACACGAGGTCGGAGTCCGTCCCGTCCAGGAACCGGACGACGTTCTCCTCGCTGTCGATGTGTGTGTCGGCATGCGGATGGACGACGATCTGCAACCCGTACCGCTCACGCACCTCCCGCCCCAGCCGCTCGGTCAGCGAGGTCAGATTCCGCCACTGCTCGGGCGTCAGCGTGTCCGGCTCCAGCACCTCACCGGTCTTGTCGTCCCGCCAGAAGGACGGGATGACCACCAAATGGGACGCCCCCATGGCCTGCGCGAGCACCGCGTTGTCCGCGACGTGCGCCCAGGTCTTCTCCCAGACGGCCTCGCCGTGGTGCAGGCCGGTGAACACGGTGCCGGCCGACACCTTGAGACCCCTGCGCGCCACCTCCTCGGAGAGGACCGCGGGGTCGGTCGGCAGGTACCCGTACGGGCCCAGCTCGATCCACTCGTAGCCGGACTCGGCGACCTCGTCGAGGAAGCGCTGCCAGGGGACCTGCTGAGGGTCGTCGGGGAACCACACACCCCACGAGTCGGGAGCCGACCCGATGCGGATGCGGGAGAGACCAGGAGAAGGCGACTGAGGTGACAACGACGTCATGGCGGTCAGCCTCCGGGCAGGGGAACGCGCTGTCAAGGTCTGGTCCGAATGTCTGGACAAAACATTGACAGGGCTGTGTGGGTCGGACTACAAAGCCGGGAGAGCCGATACGAAGGGAACGCGATGGCGCACGACCTGATCACCATGGGGCGGATCGGAGTGGACCTCTACCCGCTGCAGACCGGCGTCCCGCTGCCGCAGGTCACCTCCTTCGGCAAGTTCCTCGGCGGCTCGGCGACGAACGTCGCGGTCGCCGCGGCCCGCCTGGGACGCCGTACCGCGGTGATCACCCGCACCGGCGACGACCCCTTCGGCACCTACCTCCACGAGGCCCTCCAGGGCTTCGGCGTCGACGACCGCTGGGTCACCCCGGTCCCCGGCCTGCCCACCCCGGTCACCTTCTGCGAGGTCTTCCCGCCGGACGACTTCCCGCTGTACTTCTACCGGCAGCCCAAGGCCCCGGACCTGGAGATCGACGCCCACGAGCTCGACCTCGACGCCATCCGAGGCGCCCGGATCTTCTGGATCACCGGCACCGGCCTGAGCGAGGAGCCCAGCCGTACGGCGACGCTCGCGGCCCTCGCCCACCGCGCCAAGTCCGGCATCACGGTCTTCGACCTCGACTGGCGCCCCATGTTCTGGACGGACCCGGACGCGGCCCGCCCGTTCTACGCCGAGGCCCTCAAGCACACCACCGTCGCCGTCGGCAACCTCGACGAGGTGGAGGTCGCCACCGGCGTACGCGAGCCCCACGCAGCCGCCCGCGCACTGCTGGACGCCGGTGTCGAGATCGCGGTCGTCAAGCAGGGCCCCAAGGGCGTCCTCGCCGTCAACAGCAAGGGTGACCAGGCCGAGGTCCCGCCCCTGCCGGTCGACGTCCTCAACGGGCTCGGTGCCGGTGACGCCTTCGGCGGCTCCCTCTGCCACGGTCTGCTCGAGGGCTGGGAGCTGGAGAAGATCATGCGGCACGCCAACGCGGCCGGCGCCATCGTCGCCTCCCGCCTGGAGTGCTCGTCCGCGATGCCGACGCCGGACGAGATCGAGGCCGCCCTTGCCGCGGGGGCCGTCAAGTGACCGTCGACATCGCCGAACTCGTGCGCCTGCGCACCCAGCGCCCCGAGGCGATAGCGGAGGCCGCGGCCCGCCGCACCCGCAGGCCCCTCCTCGGCGACTCCGGCCGGCTGATGATCGTCGCCGCCGACCACCCGGCCCGCGGCGCCCTCGGCGTCGGCGACCGGGGGCTCGCCATGGCCAACCGCGCCGACCTGCTGCAGCGCCTCTGCCTGGCGCTGTCCCGCCCCGGTGTCGACGGCGTCCTCGCGACCGCCGACATCCTCGACGACCTGCTCCTGCTCGGCGCCCTCGACGGCAAGGTCGTCATGGGCTCGATGAACCGCGGCGGCCTGCAGGGCGCCGCCTTCGAGCTCGACGACCGCTTCACCGGCCACCGCCCCGAGGACATCCAGCGCCTCGGCTTCGACGCCGGCAAGCTGCTCCTGCGCATCGACTACGCCGACCCGGGGTCGCTGACCACCATGGAGTCGACCGCCCGCGCCATCGACGACATGGCCGCGCGTCGACTCCCGGTCTTCGTCGAGCCGTTCATCAGCCACCGCACCCCCGAGGGCAAGGTCAGGAACGACCTGTCCGCCGAGGCCGTCACCAAGTCCATCGCCATCGCCTCGGGTCTCGGCGGCACCTCCGCCTACACCTGGCTGAAGCTGCCGGTCACCGACAACCCCGACGACATGGCCGAGGTCATGGCGACGTCCACGCTGCCCGCCGTGCTGCTCGGCGGCGAGGTCGGGGACGACCAGGAGGGGGCGTACGAGAAATGGCGCGGCGCACTCCAACTGCCCACCGTGCGGGGCCTGGTGGTCGGCCGTTCGCTGCTCTACCCGGCGGACGGGGACGTCGCGGCCGCGGTGGACACTGCCGTAGGACTGCTGTGAGGTCCCCATGACCACGAGCCGTACGTTCCGCCCACCGATCGCCTCCGGCGCGGGTAGCCGCTTTGCTTTGGCAGGAGCGAAGTGCGAGCGAAGACTCCCCGCCCGCTACGGCCCCGCGCCGGAGGTCCCCGAGACGGCCCGTCGAGTCGTACGGGGCGGCGGAACCGTACGTGAGTGGCGGATCCACTTCCGCCCGGACCACACGGAGGGTTACCGATGACCTCAACGACGAGGGCCACGGTCGCACAGGCGCTCGTCCGCTTCCTGTCCGCCCAGTACACCGAGCGCGACGGAGTACGACAGCGCCTGATCGGCGCCACCTGGGGCATCTTCGGCCACGGCAACGTCGCCGGGATCGGCCAGGCGCTCATCGAGTACGGCGAGGTCATGCCGTACCACCAGGGCCGCAACGAACAGGCGATGGTGCACGCGGCGGTCGGTTACGCGCGCCAGTCCAACCGCCTGTCCACGCACGCCGTGACCACCTCGATCGGCCCCGGCGCGACCAACCTCGTCACCGGCGCCGCCCTCGCCACCGTCAACCACCTCCCGGTCCTGCTCCTCCCCGGCGACATCTTCGCCACCCGCCCCGCCGACCCGGTCCTCCAGCAGCTCGAAGTGCCGTACGCGGGCGATGTTTCGGTCAACGACTGTCTGCGCCCGGTGTCGAAGTACTTCGACCGGATCACGCGCCCCGAAGCCCTGATCCCGTCCGCGCTGAATGCCATGCGTGTGCTGACGGACCCCGTCGAGACCGGCGCCGTCACGCTGGCGCTGCCGCAGGACGTGCAGGCCGAGGCGTACGACTGGCCGGACGACTTCTTCGCCGAGCGCACCTGGGTCGTCCGCCGCCCGGGGGCGGACCCGACCGAACTCGCCGAAGCGGTACGGGCGATCAGGTCCGCCCGCAGGCCCCTGATCATCGCCGGCGGCGGCGTCCACCACAGCCGCGCCGAGGAGGCCCTCGCCGAGTTCGCGGAGGCCACCCGCATCCCCGTCGCCTCCACACAGGCCGGCAAGGGCTCCCTGCGCTACGACCACCCCCAGGACGTCGGCGGAGTCGGCCACACCGGCACCGCCACCGCCGACGAACTCGCCCGCACCGCCGACCTGGTGATCGGCGTCGGCACCCGCTACACCGACTTCACCACCGCCTCCGGCACCCTCTTCGCCGGCGAGGGTGTCCGCTTCCTCAACCTCAACATCGCGCCCTTCGACGGCCACAAGCTCGCCGGGATGCCGCTGATCGCGGACGCCCGCAGCGGCCTGCAGGAGCTGACGGCCGCCCTCGACATGCACGCGCACCGGGTCGCCGACGGCTACCTCGCCGAGTACACCGAGGACAAGGAGCGCTGGGAGCAGCGCGTCGACGCCTGCTACGAGGCGGACGAGCCGGACGTACGGCCGACACAGCCGCAGGTGCTCGGGGCCCTGGACGCTCTGGTGGACGAGTCGGACGTGATCATCAACGCGGCCGGCTCCCTCCCCGGCGATCTGCACAAGCTGTGGCGCGCGCGCTCGCGGGACCAGTACCACCTGGAGTACGGCTACTCCTGCATGGGCTACGAGATCCCGGCCGCGATCGGCGTGAAGCTGGCCGCTCCCGAGCGCAACGTGTGGGCGTTCGTCGGCGACGGCACGTATCTGATGATGCCGACGGAGATCGTGACCGCCGTGCAGGAGGGCGTCGCGATCAAGGTGTTGCTGGTGCAGAACCACGGGTACGCGTCCATCGGCGGACTGTCCGAGGAGACGGGCGCCGAGCGTTTCGGCACGGCCTACCGCTACCGCGCGGACGACGGCACCTTCACAGGCGCCCCGCTCCCAGTCGACCTGGCCGCCAACGCCGCGAGCCTCGGCATGCGGGTGCTGCGCGCGAAGACCGTACGGGATCTGCGCGAGGCGCTCGCGCAGGCCCGGGCCGCCGACACTCCCACATGTGTCTACGTCGAGACCCAAACGGCAGACACAGTGTCGGGCCCGCCGCCGGCGCAGGCCTGGTGGGATGTTCCCGTGGCCGAGACCGCGACCCGACCGTCGGCGGTCAAGGCACGGGAGCTGTACGAACGGCACGTCTCGACCCGACGCCGCCATCTGTGAAGGAGAAACCGGTCATGACGAAGATCGTCAACCACTGGATCGGCGGCAAGACCGTCGAAGGCGCGTCGGGCACGTTCGGGCCGGTCACCGACCCGGCGACCGGCGCGGTCACCACGAAGGTCGCGTTCGCCTCGGTCGACGAGGTGGACGCGGCGGTCGCGGCCGCCAAGGAGGCCTTCGTGACGTGGGGCCAGTCCTCGCTGGCCCAGCGCACCTCGATCCTGTTCAAGTTCCGGGCGCTGCTGGACGCCCACCGCGACGAGATCGCCGAGCTGATCACCGCCGAGCACGGCAAGGTGCACTCCGACGCGCTCGGCGAGGTGGCACGTGGCCTGGAGATCGTCGACCTCGCGTGCGGCATCAACGTGCAGTTGAAGGGCGAGCTGTCGACGCAGGTCGCCAGCCGGGTCGACGTCTCGTCCATCCGGCAGCCGCTGGGTGTCGTCGCGGGCATCACGCCGTTCAACTTCCCGGCGATGGTGCCGATGTGGATGTTCCCCATCGCCATCGCGTGCGGCAACACCTTCGTGCTGAAGCCGAGCGAGAAGGACCCGTCGGCGTCGGTCAAGCTCGCCGAACTGCTGGCGGAGGCCGGTCTCCCGGACGGCGTCTTCAACGTCGTGCACGGCGACAAGGTGGCCGTCGACCGCCTCCTCGAGCACCCCGACGTCAAGGCGGTGTCGTTCGTCGGCTCGACCCCGATCGCCCGCTACATCCACACCACCGCCTCCGCCAACCACAAGCGCGTCCAGGCGCTCGGCGGCGCCAAGAACCACATGCTGGTCCTGCCGGACGCCGACCTGGACGCGGCGGCGGACGCGGCCGTATCGGCGGCGTACGGCTCGGCGGGCGAACGCTGCATGGCCATCTCCGCGGTCGTGGCCGTCGGCTCGATCGGCGACGAGCTGGTGGAGAAGATCCGCGAGCGCGCCGAGAAGATCAAGATCGGCCCCGGCAACGACCCGACCTCTGAGATGGGCCCGCTGATCACCAAGGTCCACCGCGACAAGGTGGCGTCGTACGTCGAGGGCGCGGCGGCCGAGGGCTGCGAGGTCGTCCTCGACGGCACCGGCTACACGGTCGACGGCTTCGAGGACGGCCACTGGATCGGCATCTCCCTGCTCGACAAGGTGCCGACCAGCGCGAAGGCGTACCAGGACGAGATCTTCGGCCCCGTCCTGTGCGTGCTGCGCGCCGAGACGTACGAGGACGGCGTGGCGCTGATCAACAGCTCGCCGTTCGGCAACGGCACCGCGATCTTCACCCGGGACGGCGGCGCCGCCCGCCGCTTCCAACTGGAGATCGAGGCGGGCATGGTCGGCGTCAACGTCCCGATCCCGGTCCCCGTCGGCTACCACAGCTTCGGTGGCTGGAAGGACTCGCTCTTCGGCGACCACCACATCTACGGCAACGACGGCACGCACTTCTACACCCGCGGCAAGGTCGTCACCACCCGCTGGCCCGACCCGGCGGACGCCCCCTCCGGCGTCGACCTCGGGTTCCCGCGCAACCACTGACGCCGAGCGTGTGGGGCCGTCCGGATCGCGGACGGCCCCATTTTTTTTGCGGGCCCGCGCTGCGATTCCCGCAGGCCCGGAAGTCGCGTTGTATTGCGGCTTGAACGCAACGTTAACACGCGTCAAGATGCCATCTGACAACGAATTCCGTAGGTAATCAGCCATTGACGTGATGTTTTCCGTCAATGTTGCATCCCCCTCGTGACCGACACCCTCACCCCTGTCGAGGGCGCCGTCGTCAAGGCGTCGGACAGCCCCCAGAAGCTCAAGCGCTCGATCGGCGTCGTCGGCGGCACCCTGCTCACGCTCTCCTGCGTGACCCCCGCCTCCACCCTGTTCGTCGTCGTCCCCGACCTGTTCGGCTCGCTGGGCACCGCCACCGCCCTCACGATCGCCATCGGCTCCCTCCTCTGCATCGCCGTGGCGTTCTGCTACTCGGAGCTGGGCACCCTCATCCCCAGCGCGGGCGGCGAGTACGCGATGGTGTCCACGCTGGCCGGACGGCTGGCGGGCTGGCTGGTCTTCGTACTGTCCCTGCTGGTCGTCATGATCGTGCCGCCGGTGATCGCGATGGGCACGGCCGACTACCTCGCCCCGATCGTCGATCTCGACCCGTCCATGGCGGGCGCCGCCGTCATGCTGCTCGCCACCCTCGCCGGCCTGCTCGACCTGCGCGCCAACGCCTGGATCACCGGCGTCTTCCTGGTCCTGGAGGTCATCGCCGCGGCCGTCGTGGCGGTCCTGGGCTTCGCCCACTCCGAGCGCGGACCCGGCAGCCTGGTCTCGCTGGAGGTGGCCGGCGCGGACGGCCGTACGGACACGGTGACGGCCCTGCTGATCGTCTCCGGGCTCGCGATCGCCCTCTTCGTCACCCAGGGCTTCTCGACCGCCGTCTACCTCTCCGAGGAAATGGACGACCCGCGCCGCAACGTCGCCCGCACGGTCCTGGCCACCCTCGGCATCTCGGCTGTGATCATCCTGGTCCCGGTCGTCGCCATCACGCTCGGCGCGTCGAACCTCGACGAACTGACCGGCGGCGACATCGGCACCATGGTGACGGCCTGGTCCAACTCCGCCGTCGGCACCTTCGTCAGCCTCTGCGTGGCGCTCGCGATCGTCAACGCGGGCATCGTGATGGTCATCCAGAACTCCCGCGTCCTGTTCGCCTCCGCCCGCGACAAGGCGTGGCCCGAGCCGGTCAACAACGTCCTGGCCAAGCTCGGCCGCTTCGGCTCCCCGTGGGTAGCCACCCTCGCGGTGGGCGTGCCCGGCGCGGCGCTGTGCTTCGTCGATCTCGACACGTTGTACGGCGTCACGGGGGTCTCGGTGACCGGGATGTACCTGCTCGTGGCGGTGGCCGCGCTGCTGGCCCGCCGAGGCACCCACAAGCACGGGTCGGCGTGGCGCATGCCGCTGTGGCCCGCGATGCCGGTGCTGCTGATCGTGGTGCTGGTGTACATCCTGAGCCAACAGGAGACGGAGTACCTGCTGTGGACGAGCGGCATTACGGCGGTCGCGACTCTGTACTGGGCCCTCTACCTCCGCCCGCGCCGCGACACCCGCTGGCTGGTGACGCTCCCGGAGGACGCGCGGTCCTGAGCCGGCGTAGGGCGACAACGGGTCCTGGCTACCCTCTGCCGGAACCTGTGCGGTGGACCGGCAGCCACCGGACCGCGTGATCGACGGCCGTCCTGAAAGCGAACAGCCGTGCCGTGGCCCTGCCCACCGTCGCGGTCCGGATGGCGGCGCCGCTCCGTTCGAAGGAGGCGCCGACCTCCGCGAAGTCGCTGTCGTCGAGTGCCACGTCCGTGTAACTCCACCAGGTCCGGGCACCCCGGTCCCGGATCACGCAGTGGTACTCGCGGACCGGCTTCTCGGGCACGCGGTATTCGGCCAGGTGGAACGCGGTGCACGAGGCGAAGCCCACGCCGAGGAGCAACACCTCGGCCCCCATGTCGTACAGCTTGGCCATGGGGGAGTCCTCGCCGAGGTGGCAGCGCGGTGCATGGCCGGAGACGATCTGCCGGGCGAGCGGGCCGATGGCCGCGAACGAGGTCTGGGGATGATCGCTTCGCAAGGCCTCGGGATGCGTGCGCACCTCCTCGGCGAGGCGCCCGGTCGACCGGGCCGGTGTGCGAGCGGGATCGAACGGAGGCATCCGCCGGCGCACCTCCGCTACCTGTGTGGAGGTCAGCCCTTGCACGCTCTGCCAATACAGGGGGGAAGTGTCGGAGTTCTCCGGGGTGAAGGTGGGCACCACCAGGGTGCCGTCGGGGCCGAGGGCGGCCCGGAGCGCGCGCACCACTGTGCGGCTGCCGCCCCGCACCGGCCCCAGGCCACGCAGTGAGGAGTGGGTCAACAGGACCCCGCCGCGGCGGACACCGAGGGCGCGGAGCTCCTCGGTCAGGGTCTCCTCGTCCAAGGCCGACCGGTGCGTGGGGCCGCCGAGTCTGTGCGCCATGACCACCCCTTTCAGTTCTGGCCGCCGTGGGCGGACGCCGGGAAGCGGTCCCGGAAATGACGGATCAGCTTGGCCAGGTCGGGGCAGTGGACCGACGGGTTGTCGAATCCGTTGCCGGAGCGGAAGCGGTGTGCGTACAGGCCACCGCCGCACACCCGGACCAGCGGGCACGACCTGCATGTGGCGCACAGGTCCGCCAGTCCCCGGCGCCGCTCCCGCAGGCCTGGATGGTCGGCGACGTCGTCGAGGCTGTGGGAGAAGACGTCCATGCCGGTCGCCGCCGCGCCGTCGTAAGCCGTCTTGAGCGAGTCCGCCTGCTCGATGGTGCCGTCCGTCTCGATCACCACATGGTCCACCGAGGCGGTCCCCATGGACTCCACGAAACTCGGGCCGCCCGCAAGCAGACTGAGGATGGAGGCGAAGAAGCGCACCGGCACGGGACGGCCGGTTGCGAACCACTCGTCGGCGATGGTGATCAGCCAGTCGGCGTAGGGGGTGTCCGCGCCGCCCGGACGCGCGGGCGGACGGTCCCACGTGGCGTGGGGCAGCAGGAAGTCGATCCGCGGAGGGGCCAGTTCCAGTAGGGCCGAGTAAACCCGCAGCGGATCGTTCTCGGGATCGACGGTGCACAGCAGCCCCGCGAAAAGGTGCCGGTAGCGAGGCTGCCGCAGGAGCCGGATGCCTCGCTGGACGTGCTCGTGACTGCCGCGGCCGTCCCGGAAGCGGCGGTGGCGGTCGTGCGCCGACCTGTCGCCGTCCAGCGAAACGCCGACCTTGATGTCGTACTCCTCGAAGAGCTGGCAGAAGCGCTCGTCGAGTCGTACGGCGTTCGTCTGGATGCGAAGGTCCAGCCTGCAGTGACCGTCCAGAGCCCTGTGCAGTTCCTCCGCCATGCGGCGCAGGCGCGCGTGCCCGGCCAGCAACGGCTCGCCGCCGTGCAGGATGACGTGCATGGTGTCGAGCCCGTGGGAGGCGGCGTGTTCGGCGATGCGTGCGGCCGACTGTGAGATCACTTCGGGGGGCATGACGGGTGGCCGGCCACGCCAGCTGTGGTCGGCGTGCTCGTACACGTAGCAGTGGTCACAGGCCAGATCGCAACGGCTGTGCACCTTGAGGACGAACTGCTGCAACGCCCGGGCGGCAGGACGGGTCCCGCCGTCCTCAGATGCAGGAATTGAACGTGACGGGCCAGTCTCCGTCGGCACTGTGCGCCTCCACCTCCTCCGCCAGCTCGTTCGCCGCCCGGAACTGAGCCGGGACGCGCCCGGAGGACGCACCGGGCTCTTCACGACTCTTGAGCGAGAGCGCTGCGTATCTCGATTTCGGCTGCCCGGAGGCAGTGGAGGATTCGCTCATGTGTGTCTCCCACGGCATCGATTACCCGTATGCGGACGTAAACGTTGTCGAGCAAAGAGATCGCGGGCGCCGAGAAGCGTGCGGTGTACAGGCCGTCCCGGTCGACCGTGACGCCGAGCGGTGTGCCGACGCCGAGCGCGTGCAGATCGAAGTCCTTTCCGAGGCGCAGACCCAGTGCTTCGAGTTCGGCGACGGCGGCCGCGTATCCCAGCCACTGGACGTCCGCAGCGACAACCAGCTGGCCTTTGGGCTGCACGTGGTACGCCACGCTCTCGAGCGTGGCGCTGTGCATTCCGCCGTTGCGGAGGCCGACGACCCAGACGAGCGCCGGCCGTCCTCGCAACCGCGTCCTCCTGTTCCTCGCGTTCATGTCTCGGTTCACGTAGCCGTTCCAGCCGATGATCGGTCGGACCGCTCTCGCGAACTGAGCACGCCCGAGCACAAAGGCCAGACAGACGGCCAGCAGACTGCAGAGCGCCTCCGCGTCCAGCAGGGCAAGGCGCCACGGCCACTGCTCTTTGCGGGCCGGAGACAGATTCATCCTGGTCGCTTCCCAGAACACCATGGCGGTCAGTGCGACGAGCAGAACGACGGGTGTGGTGAAGAGCATCGGATTGCGGCGTACTCGGTGCTGGCGGTCGTCGAGATGCCCTGATCCCGGCAGAGGCGCGGGCGTGCCACCTGTCATGAAGTTGTTCTCCGCCTTCGTCCAGCGGTCGCTCGGGTGTCGCACAGTGTGACAGCGCAGGAAATGTCCCACCAGAAGCTTTTCCAGACAGTTCAGGAGCCTTTTTCCGGACGGTTGGCAGGCGGCGCCACGGTGCCGAGCGATGCCTCCGTACCGCGCCCGTGGTATGCCGCCGCCCCCTCGTACGCCCGTGGGAGGGCAACAGGTTCGGCCCTCGGTCGATAACTCGCCGACAGGTTGGCCCCGTACCGTTGAAGCATGGATCTTCGACTGTCCGGACTGCGAGGACGCGTACGGAGGCCGCGACGGTGGATCGCCGCCGCGGCCTCCGTCGTGGTCCTCGCCGGTGCCGGGACATGGACGGCCGTCGCCGACGACGACGCGCCGCCGGTGCAGAGCACCGACCGGGTCATGGACATGGGCGACGGGGTGCGCGTCGACACCTCGTACTTCACCGGCGCCGGGAGTGGCCGCCGCCCCGCCGTCCTCCTCGCACACGGCTTCGGCGGCAGCAAGGACGACGTACGGCAGCAGGCCGAGGACCTCGCCCGGGACGGGTACGCGGTGCTGACCTGGTCGGCCCGTGGCTTCGGCAGGTCGACCGGCAAGGTCGGACTGAACGACCCGAAGGGCGAGGTCGCCGACGTCTCCAGGCTGCTGGACTGGCTGGCGAAGCAGCCCCAGGTCGAGCTGGACAAGACCGGCGACCCCCGGGTCGGCATGGCGGGCGCCTCGTACGGCGGCGCCATCTCGCTGCTGGGCGCCGGGTACGACGACCGGGTGGACGCCATCGCCCCGGCGATCACGTACTGGAACCTCGCGGACGCCCTGTTCCCGAACGGCGTGTTCAAGAAGCTCTGGGCCGGCATCTTCGTCAACTCGGCCGGCGGCTGCTCCAAGTTCGAGACGCGGATCTGCGAGATGTACGACCGTGTCGCCGAGTCCGGCACCCCCGACGCCCGGGCGCGCACCATGCTGGAGGAGCGCTCGCCGTCCGCCGTCGGCGACCGCATCAAGGTGCCCACCCTGCTCATGCAGGGCCAGTCCGACTCCCTCTTCCCGCTCGGCCAGGCCGACCAGGCCGCGAAGGCCATCCGTGCCAACGGCGCCCCGGTCGACGTCGACTGGATCTCCGGCGGTCATGACGGCGGCGACATGGAGACGAGCCGGATCCAGGGGCGCGTGAAGTCCTGGTTCGACCGCTACCTCAAGGACGACAAGGCCGCCGACACCGGCCCGGCCTTCCGCGTCACCCGCACCGGAGGCGTCGACTCCACCGACGGCCAGGCCACGCTGCGCGGGGCGAGCGCGGACGCGTACCCCGGCCTGGAGAGCGGCCGGAAGGCCATCGCCCTCACCGGTGGCGAGCAGAGCTTCGCCAACCCGGCCGGCGCCAGCCCGCCCGCCGTCTCCGCCCTGCCCGGCCTCGGCGGCGCGGGCGGCCTCTCGCAGCTGTCCTCGCTCGGCATCGGGGTGTCGCTGGACTTCCCGGGCCAGTTCGCCGCGTTCGAGTCGGCTCCGGTCGGCGACAACCTGCGCGTCACCGGCTCCCCGACGGCGACCGTCCACGTGAAGTCGACCAGCGAGGACGCGGTGCTCTTCGCCAAGGTCTACGACGTCGGCCCCGACGGCACCCAGCAGGTGCTGCCGTCGCAGCTGGTCACGCCCCTGCGCGTCGAGAACGCCAAGTCCGGCGAGGACGTGACGATCACGCTCCCCGCCATCGACTACGGCATCGAGCAGGGCCACCGCCTGCGCCTGGTCCTCTCCTCCACGGACCTCGGCTACGCCTCCCCGGCCGCCCCGGCGACGTACACCGTCTCCCTGAAGGGCGACCTCTCCGTCCCGACCGCGCCCGGCGTGAGCACCGCCGCCGCGGCGCTGCCGTCCTGGGTGTGGTGGCTGCCGATCAGCGCCGCGCTGATCGCCGCGGCCCTGCTGCTGACGGCCCGCCGCCGCACCGCCACCCCCGCGCCCGACCCGGAACTGGCCGAGGTCCCGCTCCAGATCACCGACCTGAGCAAGCGGTACGCGGGCTCCCAGGACCGTTACGCGGTACGGGACCTGTCCTTCCGCGTCGAGAAGGGCCAGGTCCTCGGCCTGCTCGGCCCGAACGGCGCGGGCAAGACGACGACACTGCGCATGCTGATGGGCCTGATCAAGCCGGACGCCGGCGAGATCCGTGTCTTCGGTCATGCGATCCGCCCGGGCGCACCCGTCCTCTCCCGGGTCGGCGCCTTCGTGGAGGGCGCGGGCTTCCTGCCGCACCTGTCCGGCCGGGAGAACCTGGAGCTGTACTGGCAGGCCACCGGCCGCCCGCCGGAGGACGCCCACCTCGACGAGGCCCTGGAGATCGCCGGACTCGGCGACGCGCTCGCCCGCGCGGTGCGCACGTACTCCCAGGGCATGCGCCAGCGCCTCGCCATAGCCCAGGCCATGCTGGGCCTCCCGGACCTCCTCATCCTCGACGAACCGACCAACGGTCTCGACCCGCCGCAGATCCGCGAGATGCGCGAGGTGATGATCCGCTACGCGGCCGCCGGCCGTACGGTGATCGTCTCCAGCCATCTCCTGGCGGAGGTCGAGCAGTCCTGCACCCACCTCGTGGTGATGGACCGCGGCCGCCTCGTGCAGGCCGGCCCGGTCGCCGAGATCATCGGCTCCGGCGACACACTGCTCGTCGGCACGGCCGAGCCCGTCGAGGAGCCGGTCGTGGAGAAGGTGGCGGCGCTGCCCGGCATCGCCTCGGCGATCAGCACCGACGAGGGCATGCTCGTCCGCCTGGACACCGACGGCAGCGCACAACGCCTGATCGCCGAACTCGTACGGCTGGAGGTGCCCGTCCAGTCGGTGGGCCCCCACCGCCGCCTGGAAGACGCCTTCCTCACCCTGATCGGAGGTTCCGCATGAGCACGCTCGCCGAGCGCACCGAGGTCGCCTCCGGCTACCGGGCGGGCCGTACGCTGCCCCTGAGGGTCGAGCTGATCCGCCAGCTCAAGCGGCGCCGGACGCTGGTCATGTTCGGCATCCTCGCCGTCCTGCCGTTCGTGCTGGTCGCCGCGTTCGCGATCGGCGGCGAGCCGGACGGCGGCGGTGACCGCATCACACTGATGGACACGGCGACGGCGTCCGGCGCGAACTTCGCCGCCGTGAACCTGTTCGTCTCCGCGGGCTTCCTGCTGGTCATCCCCGTCGCGCTGTTCTGCGGGGACACGGTGGCGTCGGAGGCCGGCTGGTCCTCCCTGCGCTACCTGCTGGCCGCGCCCGTGCCCCGGGCCCGCCTGCTGTGGTCCAAGCTCGTGGTGGCGCTGGGGCTCAGCCTGGCCGCGATGGTCATCCTGCCCGTGGTCGCGCTGGCCGTCGGCACGGCGGCCTACGGCTGGGGTCCCCTGCAGATCCCGACCGGCGGCTCGCTGGCCACGGGGACGGCCGCGCAGCGCCTGCTGGTCGTCGTGGCGTACATCTTCGTCTCCCAACTGGTCACCGCGGGCCTGGCGTTCTGGCTCTCCACCAAGACGGACGCCGCGCTCGGCGCGGTCGGCGGCGCGGTCGGCCTGACCATCGTCGGCAACGTCCTCGACGCGGTGACGGCCCTCGGCGACTGGCGCCACTTCCTGCCCGCGCACTGGCAGTTCGCCTGGGCGGACGCCGTACAGCCCCGTCCCGAGTGGTCCGGCATGATCCAGGGCACCGCGATTTCCATAACGTACGCCCTCGTGCTGTTCGCGCTGGCCTTCCGCGGTTTTGCCCGCAAGGACATCGTGTCGTAGGTCAACGGAAGATCACCCACCGGTCTCAACAGTCCGCCCCCGTGCCCTCTTCGAGACTCATCCGCAACGCTCCGTAGCGCACGTTCCGGCCCCCTGGCCCGTCAAAGTCGCAGAAGTCGACGTCAACGGACCAAGGGGGCACGGACGATGGAGCGGCACCGAATACGAGGGCTCCTCGCCATCACCGCGGCGGGCGGCCTACTGCTCACCGGCTGCGGGAAGGGCGACAGCGGGGACTCCTCGGCGGACAAGAACGGCGGCAGCTACGCCAGCGGCTTCCCGGCCCCCGACCACGGCAACGGCGGCACGGGGGAGCACGAGGAGGGCGACGACTCGGACTCCCGCGAGTTCGCGCCCGCCCCCGACTACCTCTCCACCTTCGCCCTGGACGTCGACACCGCCTCCTACGGCTACGCCCGCCGCACCCTCGCCGAGGGAAGCCTGCCCGACCCGTCCACGGTCCGCCCCGAGGAGTTCGTCAACAGCTTCCGCCAGGACTACGACCGCCCCGACGGCAACGGCTTCACGGTCACCGTCGACGGCGCCCGCACCGAACGCGGGGACTGGTCCCTGGTCCGCGTGGGCCTGGCCACCCGCCCGGCCGAGGACGCGGGCGAACGCCCGCCCGCCGCGCTGACCTTCGTGATCGACGTCTCCGGCTCGATGGCGGAACCGGGCCGCCTGGACCTGGCCAAGGAATCCCTCGGTGTGATGACGAACCGCCTGCGCGACGACGACTCGGTCGCCATCGTCACCTTCAGCGACGAGGCGGAGAGGGTGCTGCCGATGACCCGCCTCGGCGGCAACCGGGACGAGATCCACGACGCGATAGACAGCCTGGAGCCCACGGACTCGACCAACCTGGGCGCAGGTGTGGAGACGGGCTACGAAACAGCGGAGGAAGGCCTCCGCTCGGGCGCCACGAACCGCGTCGTACTCGTCTCGGACGCCCTGGCCAACACCGGCGACACCGACGCGGACACCATCCTCGAACGCATCTCCGCCGAGCGCCGCGAACACGGCATCACCCTCTTCGGCGTGGGCGTCGGCAGCGACTACGGCGACGCCCTGATGGAACGCCTGGCCGACAAGGGTGACGGTCACACGGTGTACGTCTCCGGTGAGGAGGAGGCCCGCGAGGTCTTCTGCGAGGAGCTGCCTCAGAACATCGACCTCACGGCCCGCGACGCCAAGGCCCAGGTGGCCTTCGACCAGACCACGGTCTCCGAGTTCCGACTCATCGGCTACGACAACCGCCGGGTCGCCGACGAGGACTTCCGCGACGACAGCGTCGACGGCGGCGAGACCGGCCCCGGCCACACGGTGACGGCCCTGTACGCCGTCCACACCCGCCCCGGCGCGGAAGGCCACCTCGCCACGGCGAGCGTCCGCTGGCTCGACCCCGAGTCCCGGGCCCCGCACGAGGAGTCGGGTCGGCTGGAGACCGGTTCCCTGGAGGACTCCGTCTGGGGCGCGAGCCCCCGCTTCCAGGTCACGGCCACGGCCGCCTACTTCGCCGACGCCCTCCGCCTCGGCGACGACCGCCGGACCGCCCTGCCGGGTTCCACCCACCTGGGCGAACTGGCCGACCGCGCGGACGAGCTGGCGACCACGACGGAGGACGAGGAGGTAGCCGGCCTCGCCGAGGCGATCCACCGGGCAAGCGACCTGACGGGCCAGGACTGACCCGCCGCCGGCGCCGAGAGGTGCCCGGCGCTGTGGCTGGGCGGGGGTGGTGGGTCGCGCGGCCCGGCGCGACGGGGTGCCGCTGCGCCACCCGTGCCGCCCCAGCGGCACGACTGCCCGCAGCTAGGGCAGGGACGCCGGAGGACGCGCACCCCCACCGAACAGCGACGGGCCGCCGCAGGCACCCCCGGCCCAACCGCCGGAGGCACAGGCATTGACCTTCCGCTACGCGCGAGTAAGTTGACCCCCCAGTAAGTCCGACTGGCACCGGGAGCCGACATGGGCGTACGCAAGGATCTGAAGCGGGCGAAGCAGCGCACTGACCTGATGGCGCGCACCAGGGTCGAGATCACGAAGGACGGCCACGGAGTGGTCCGCGAGGCCCGCACCCCACCCCTCGCCCCCCACCCGACCACCGGCACCACCGCCGACCTCCCCTACACCAACGCGGCCGAGGCCCCCGACGCCGTGATCCTCCGCCGCAAGCGGGACACCACCTGGCACCCGGTCACCGCCACCGCCTTCGCGCGCGAAGTCACCGCCGTGGCCAAGGGATTGATCGCGGCGGGACTCGAACCCGGCGGCCGCGTAGCCGTGATGTCCCGCACCCGCTACGAATGGACGGTCCTGGACTTCGCCATATGGGCCGCGGGCGGCCAGACCGTCCCCATTTACGCGACCTCCTCCGCCGACCAGGTGGAGTGGATCGTCCGCGACTCGGGCGCCCGCTACGTCATCACCGAGACGGACGAGAACACCGAGACGGTGAGGACGGGCACGGCCGGCCATCAACCGCCGCCGCAGATATGGCAGTTGGACGCGGCGCAGGCACAGACGCACGCGACCGACGCCCTCACCACCCTCACCGACCTCGGCCGCGACCTCCCCGACGACGAGGTCACCAAGCGCCGCGCGGCCCTCACCCCCGACACCATCGCCACCGTCTGCTACACCTCCGGCACCACCGGCCGGCCGAAGGGCTGCGTCCTCACCCACGCCAACCTCCACGCCGAGGCCGCCAACACGGTCGAACTGCTGCACCCCATCTTCAAAGAGGTCACCCAGCAGACCGCCTCGACCCTCCTCTTCCTCCCCCTCGCCCACATCCTCGGCCGCACCCTCCAGATCGCCTGCCTGATGGCCCGCATCGAGATCGGCTACTGCCCGAGCATCAAGCCCGACGAACTCCGCCCGGCCCTCAGGGAGTTCCGCCCCACCTTCCTCGTCGGCGTTCCGTACCTCTTCGAGAAGATCCACGACACCGGCCGCGCGACAGCGGAGAAGATCGGCCGTGGGGCGTCGTTCGACCGCGCCGACCGCATCGGCGTCCGCTTCGGCGAGGCGTACCTGAACAAGTTCCTCGGCACCGGCAAGGGCCCCGGCCCCCGCCTCTACGCCGCCTGGGCCCTGTACGACCTGCTGGTCTACCGCCGTATCCGCAAGGAACTCGGCGGGCGCATGCGCTATGCCATCAGCGGTGGGAGCCCCCTCGACCGTAACCTCAACCTGTTCTTCTACGCCGCCGGAATCCTCGTCTACGAGGGCTACGGCCTGACGGAGACCACGGCCGCCGCCACCATCGTCCCGCCCCTGAAACCCCGCCCGGGCACGGTCGGCCGGCCGGTCCCCGGCACCGCCGTCCGGATCGCCGAGGACGGCGAGGTGCTCATCAAGGGCGGCATCGTCTTCGGCTCGTACTGGAACAACCCGTCCGCCACCGACGCCGTCCTCCAGGACGACTGGTTCGCCACCGGCGACCTCGGCTCCCTCGACGAGGACGGCTACCTCACCATCACCGGCCGCAAGAAGGACATCCTCGTCACGTCCGGCGGCAAGAACGTCTCCCCGGCGGTCCTGGAGGACCG
Organism: Streptomyces bicolor; assembly: GCF_000719285.1. Taxonomy (GTDB): domain Bacteria; phylum Actinomycetota; class Actinomycetes; order Streptomycetales; family Streptomycetaceae; genus Streptomyces; species Streptomyces bicolor. Next base: position 360,121 of record NZ_JOFS01000002.1, read on the forward strand.
GCTGCGCAGCCGGTCGCCCATCGGCCAGTGCCTCGTCGTGGGCGACAACCGGCCCTTCGTCGGCGCCCTGATCACCCTCGACCCCGAGGCGGTGGCCCACTGGCTCGCCGTACGCAAGATGCCCGCCGACACCCCGATGGCCCACGTGGTCAAGGACCCCCGGATGCGCGCCGACGTCCAGAAGGCCGTCGACTACGCCAACGAGGCCGTCTCCCGGGCCGAGTCGATCCGCGCGTTCGTCCTGGTGGAGGGCGAGTTCAACGAGGACAACGGCATGCTCACACCGTCCCTGAAGGTCAAGCGGCACGCGGTGATGGCGGCGTACGCGGACGAGATCGAGGCGCTGTACGGCAAGTGAGCGACCGTTCGCGGTCACTCGTGCGGGCGATCCATGCCGAGCCCGTGCGCTCGATTGGTGCATTAAGCGTATATATGGCCATACGTCACTGAACGGGAGGGAGCTGTCCACAAGGAGGACGCATGGCCCCTGAACACCGCCGGTCGAGTTCCAGGCGCCCAAGGCGACTGAGGCGACTGGCGTTCCTCACCGCCGGAGTCGTCGCGTCGTCAGCCCTGCTCCCGGGCCCGGCCTTCGCGGCCGACGCCGCATCCCGCCCCGACCCGCCGCACACCGCGACACCCACACCCCCGGAGCCCACGCACTCCCCACCGGGAGCATCCGCGCGCGGCCCGGCGTTCGGGGCGTACCTCCACTACGGTCCCGTCGGCCTGGAGCGCATGAAGCAGCTGAGCCGCTGGCTCGGCGGCCACGAACTGCGCGTGGGGCACACCTATCTGCCGGGGGACGCCTGGCACAACATCGAGGGTGCGCACGGCTTCCTCGACAGCTGGGCCAAGTGGCGGCGGGCCAAGGCCGACCGGCTGCTCGTGCTCAACGTGCCGATGATGGAGCGCAACGAGGAGAACGTCCCCGACTGGGCGGTCAGAAAGCTGCTGCGGCGCGCCGCGGACGGCGCGTTCGACGACCACTTCAAGGTGCTGGCCGAGCGACTGGTCGGCCTGGGCGTGCCCGACACCGTCATCGTGCTCGGCTGGGAGATGAACGGCGTCACCTACACCCACCGCTGCGGCCCCGACCCGGACAGCTGGAAGCGGTACTGGCAACGCATCGTCACCGTCATGCGCTCGGTCCCCGGACAGAGGTTCAGGTTCGACTTCGCCCCGAGCCGGGGCATGGACGCCATTCCCTGGCCGGAGTGCTACCCGGGCGACGAGTTCGTCGACATCCTCGGCATGGACGCGTACGACCAGCCGCGCGGGCTCGACTTCGACGAGCAGGTGTCCGAGCCCTACGGCCTCCAGCACCACGTGGACTTCGCGCGCCGGCACGGCAAGCCGATCTCGTATCCGGAATGGGGCCTGTTCCGCAACGGCGACAACATCACGTGGATGCTGCGCATGCTCGCGTGGATGGACGAGCACAAGCCGGTGTACAACACCATCACCGACTACTGCCCGCACGGCGTCTGGCTGTGCTCCGACAACCCCCGGGCCTCCGCCCTGTACCGCGTACTGCTGTCCAGCCCCCTCCTGCCGCGGCCGGAACCGGGGCCGCCGGTCCCCGTCCCGACCGCGCCGACGGATTCCGCCGGCCCGGACCCGGCATCGATGCCGTCCAAGCCGCCGACGCCCAGGCCTGCGCCGACGCCGACACCCATGCCCTCCGAGCTGCCCCACTGCACATTGCTGGACCTCGCGAACTGGTTCGAGCACCAGATCGGCGGCAAGCTCTCCCTCTGCCTGCAGTGGGCTGAGCGCTACCGGTGACCGGCCGGGGCGGGGCTCCCGCGCAGGACCCGCTTGGCCCCGGCCCTCGCGGCCGCCTCGCCGGCCGCGAGGGCCAGCAGCGGCAGGGTGCGGCGCCGGGCCAGCAGAAAGCGCTGGTTGGGGACCGTCTCGGGGTGCCAGCGGTACTTGTACGGCTCGTCGCCGCGCAGCAGGCTCAGCACCCGGCGGCCGTCGCCGGCCCCGAGGTGCTCGGCGGAGGCGTGCAGCAGCATCGCCGCCACGTCCACCTTCCGCTCCCGCAACCGCGGGTGGAAGCCGTACAGATACGTGCCCGCCATCTCCCCTGACAGCAGATTCAGATTGACCGCCACCACCACCCCGTCGAGCACGAACTCCATCACCGCCGCCTGGCCGGACCGCGCCATGGGCCCCACCGACCGGACCAGGTGCTCCAGGAACCGGGGCCGCAGGTGCTCCGACGACACCTTCCTGCCCTGCCACTGCAGTCGGTGCAGTTCGAGGAGCCGGCGCAGTGCGGCCTCGGATTCGTCGTGGCGCACGACACGCCACTCGACGCCGAGCCGGGCCAGCCGCTTCACCTTGTTGCGGACCCGCTGGGCGTGCCTCGACGACAGCCGCCCGACCAGCTCGTTCACGGGCACGGCGGGCAACTCCAGGCACACGGAGTCACGCAGCCGGTGACGCGGGCCGCGCCAGCAGAGATAGACCCGCTCCATCGCGCCGCCCGGCCGCACCTCACCGAAGTCGACCAGGGCGGTGCGGGCCATGTCGGTCAGCGCGTCCGCCAGTGCCCAGGCGCCCTGCGTGGCCGCCGCGGCGTCGAGGAGCACATCGTGGAAGTCGGTGATGGCACCGCCGATCGGCACCAGCGCCGGCAGCGGGTGGTGCACCCGCATCAGCGGTGCCGCCGCCACCAGTTCACCGCCCCTGCGCACCAGGACGAGCCGCAGCCCGCCCGGCCTGCCGTACGACAGCCACCACGAGTGCAGCCACGCATGGCTCTGGAACGGCGTCGCCGACGGGCACGCCCGGTGCAGTCGTTCCCACTCCCCGGCCAGCTCCGCGAAGGCGCGCTCGTCGGTGCACAGCTCCACCGACAGCGCGCTGCCGTGCCCGCTCATCCAAGCGTTCCGCGGGCGTCGGCCGCGTTGGCCGGGCCGGGTACCGACGCCCGGCTGTGGTCCTCGTCGTCCGTGACCCGGCGCGGCCGGGCCAGCAGCGCGAGGCCGCCCAGCAGACCCCCGGCGCTCGCGCCCACGAGCGAGGTCAGCGCCGGGGACGCGGACGACGGCTCGCCGGGCTCCAGGGCACGGGCGAGGCGCTCGAACCGGATGCCGGTGGTGTCCTTGGTGTGGTCCGCCTGGGTGACCAGCGCGCGGGAGACGGCGTTGGCGATGTCGACGGCCAGGTCCGGGCGCGACGAGGTCGCCGACACCGCGACCATCGGCGCGTCCGGCGAGGTCGCCACCCGCACGCTCTCGCGCAGCGTCGCGACCGGCACACCGGCCCACACCTGCGCGTCCGCGAGCACCGCCAGCTGCGGCGCGACCCGGCCGTACGCCTGCGCGAGGCCGAGCGCGTCGGTGCCGTCGGCGCCGGTCCGGCCGGTGGGCACGGCGACGACGGAACTCGTCGCCGTGTACTCCGGCGGCCTCAACTGGCCGTAGGCGCCACCGACCACGGCACCGATCAGCGCGCCGGCCGGCAGCCACCACCACGACGGCAGTCGCATCAGCTGGGCGCGCGCGGCGTCGGACAGCGGGGCACGCCGGTCGGGGTTGTCCGTCATGAGGAACTCGCTTCCGAAGTCGAGCCGGACAGGGCGTCCGTGTACAGATCCATCAGCTGCCGGGCGGTGCGCGTGATGTCGTAGCGGTGTACGACGTCCGGGACCGTCCGCTCGCCCGGCCCCTCCGCCCGCAGCCGCAGCAGGGCGCGCGCGAACGCCCCCGCGCCGCCCGTGACGCGCCGGGCACCGGGCGCCGCGTCCGGCCCCAGGTCCTCCACGGCGGGGCAGCTCGCGTACAGCACGGGGAGGCCGGCGGCCAGCGCCTCCACGACGGCGAGGCCGAAGGACTCCTCCGGAGACGGCGAGGCGAGCACGTCCATCGCGGACAGCAGGGAGACCAGGTCGGGTGTGTGGTCACCGGGCGCGGGCAGGGACGGCCGCTCGCCGGTCAGCACCACCCGCGCCGCGACTCCCAGATCCCGTGCGGTGCGCCGCAGCGCCTCCGCCTCGGGGCCGCCGCCGACCAGCAGTAGCCACACGTCCAGGGGCAGCAGGGCCAGCGCCTGCACCAGCAGGTCGAAGCGCTTGCCCGCGGCGAGGCGCCCCACCCCGCCCACGACGTACGCGTGCTCCGGCACCCCGTGGAACGCCCGGGCCTCCTTGCGGCGCGCCTCGTCGTACCGGAAGCGGGGCGCGTCGATGCCGTTCGGGATGACCCGGATGCGCTGCCCGGGCACACCCCAGTGGCGCAGCCGTTCGGCCACCGTCGGCGAGACGGCGACCGTGGCGAGGCCGAGGCGCTCGCCGGCCATGTACAGCGCACGGACACCGCGGGTCAGCCGCCGGCCCTCCAGCCGGTCCGTGCCGATCGAGTGCTCGGTGGCCACCACGGTCTCGACTCCCGCGAGCCGGGCGGCGACCCGGCCGTAGAGGCAGGCCCGGTACAGATGGGTGTGTACGAGGTCGTAGCCGCCGGAACGGATCAGGTCGGTCAGCCGGGGCAGCGCGCGCAGGTCGAGGTTGCCGGTCATCCCGAGGTGGGTGACGCTGACCCCGTCGGCGGTGAGGCCCTCGGCGACCGGGCCGGGGTTGGTCAGCGCCACCACGTCGCACTGTGCGGGCAGATGGCGCAGCAGCAGGCGCAGTTGCTGCTCCGCGCCGCCGACGCCGAGGCCGGTGATGATGTGCAGCGCCTTCATACGCCCTCCAGGGCGCGGCCGTGGACCCGGGCCAGGCGGCGCTTGAGCTCCAGCCGCACCGGCGTGTCCGCCTGCCCGATGTGGATGCGGGGCAGCGCGAAGTCGCCGCAGCCGGCCGGACCGGGGGAGATCGCGCAGGCGTAGCGGTAACCGGCCCGGCGCACCGCGTCGGCGGCCCGCTCGTCGAGGAAGCCGTACGGGTAGCAGAAGCCCTCGATGTCGCCGCCGGTGACCGCGGCGAGCCGGTGGCGGCTGTCGTTGACCTCGGTGTGCAGCACCTGGTCCGTGGCCTTGGTCAGATCGAGGTGGGTCAGACCGTGCGAGGCGATCTCCATGCCCGCGGCCATGGCTCGTTGGATGCCGTCCGCGTCGAGCAGCGGCTTGCGCGGACCGCTCGGTTCCCAGGTGTTCTCGCCGCCGAGCAGCCCGGGCAGCACGAACACGGTCGCGGTGAAACCCCGGCGGCGCAGGATGGGCAGGGCGGTGGTGACGAAGTCCGTGTACCCGTCGTCGAAGGTGAGCCCCACCAGGCCGCGCTCCATGCCACGGGCGCGCGCCGCGAGCAGCTCGCGCACGCTCACCCCGCGCAGACCGCGGCCGGACATCCAGGCGAGCTGCCGTTCGAGGCGTGCGGGCGTGACGGTGACGTCGTACGGGTCGTCCGGGCAGTCCGAGACGGAGTGGTACATGGCGACCCACGCGGCGGTACGCCGTTTCGGGCGCCCCCCGGTGGCTGTTCCGGGACGGGGTTCGGCCGTGCGCGGCGCGGGGGAGGTGTCAGCGACCATGGCGAGGCTTTCGTGTGACGGAGCGGTGGACGGAATGCGTGACGGGAGCCAGGAGGGACCGGGCGCCCGCCGCGTCGAGGAACCAGGCCAGCGGCAGGAATACGGCGGTCACGCAGCCGCAGCCGGCGGCGACGGAGGCGGCGGGCGAGGCGAAGAGCCCCGCACCGAACAGCCCGGCACCGGTGGCGCACACGGCCGCGCACACCGGCCGGGCCAGTCCCGCGACGACCCGGCGGACCCGCACGGGCACGGTGCGCGGACCGAGGCCGTGCAGCAGGAGCAGCGCCGTGAGGGTGATGCCGGCCGCGTTGGCCCCGGCGATGCCGCGGGCGCCCCAGGGCTGAACGGCCCAGGCGCTGAGGGCGACGGTGGTGAGCGCGCCCACGCCCATCGCGCCCAGCGGGTACCAGGTGGTCCGGCCGGTCGAGAAGTACGACATGACGAGCGCCCCCACCAGCGTGTGCCCGAGCAGCCCGGCCGCGTAGACCCGCATGACGGCGGCGGTCGTGGCGGTGTCCTGCGCCGTGAACGCCCCGCGCTGGAAGAGGAGTTGGAGGATCTGCGGCGCGCAGGCCACGACCACGGCGGCGCCGAACAGGACCAGACAGGCCGTCAGCACCAGGTCCCGCTCGACCCGCTCCCGGGCCCGCCGCGGGTCGCCCTCGGCGATGGCACGCGCCACCACCGGGAAGGTGACGACACACACCATCAGCGCCAGCGACATCGGCAACTGGGCGACCTTCTGGGCGTAGTTGAGATGCGAGATGGCACCGGCGGGCAGCCCGGACGCGAAGTACCGCTCGATGAGCACCTGCGACTGCCGGCACAGGGCGAAGAGCAGGACGGCACAGACGAGGCCGAGCGCCAGGCGCTCCGCCGGCTGGGTCGCCATGCGGCTCGGCCGCACCGACCGCACCGAAGCGCCCGCGGACCGGCCGTGCCGCCCGGCGAGCCGCCGCCACAGGGCCGGTGCCTGCAGGGCGGCCATGAGGCACCCGCCCAGAGCGACGCCGAGAGCGGCGGATCGTACGCCCCACCGCGCGGCCAGCACGACCATCGTGGCGATGATCACGACGTTGTACGCGATGTAGATCGCGCCCGGAGCGAGATAGCTGCCGTGCGCCCGCAGCGCCGCGCCGCAGTACCCGGCCAGCCCGAAACTCAGCACACAGGTCGCGGTCATCCGGGTGCAGGACACCGCCAGGGACGCGTCGGGCAGGCCGGGCGCCAGGACGGAGACCAGCAGCGGCGCCCCGGCCGCGAGTACGGCCGCCGTGCCGGCGAGGGCGAGGCACAGCCGCGGCAACGTGGCGGCGACCAGGGCGTGCACGGGGTCCGGGCCGCCGATCCCACGCGCCCGCCGCGCCAGTGCCACGCTGAACGCGGGCACGAGCACGAACGCCATGCCGTCCTCGATCAGCAGCGTCGACGCCATCTCGGGCACCGTCCACGCCACCAGGAACGCGTCGGTGTCCGCACCGGCGCCGAAGAGATGCGCGAGCGCCTGGTCCCGCCCGAGCCCGAGCAGCGCCCCGGCCATGGACAACGCGACGGTGAGCAGCGTCGCCCTGGCGAGGAAGCGCCTCGAGGGACCGCCCGGGCGTGGGGCGGGGGCCGGGCCGGGGGCGTCCGTGTCGGCCGGGTGCTCGGGGCGCATGCCTTCGGCGGCGGGTGGGACGTGCATGCCCGGCGGGTGCTCCTGGGCGTCACCGGTCGTCGTGGGCGGGGGCCTCATCGCCGGCCCGATTCCGTGGCCGGTGCCGTCGTCTCGTCGCGTGCCAGCGCCCACCAGGCGGCGAGGCCGAAGCAGACGGCCGTCAGGACGGTGGAGGGGCCGCCGATGTCGGCGTACAGGAAGTTCACGAGCTGCCACAGCAGCAGCCCGCACACCGGGAGCGCGCAGTCCCGGGCGCCGTTGCCCCGCCCTGGCCGCCACAGCCGCCGCACCGCGCACACCAGCAGGGCCAGCCAGCTGCCCGCCACCGCGAGCACCCCCAGCAGGCCCTGCTCGCTGAGGAGCAGCAGGTACATGTTGTGCGGGGAGAGCAGCGGCTGACGCCGGAAGGCCTGGCCCGCTCCCTCCGTGTCGCTGCCCGACGACAGCGCGAGCGAGGCATGGCCGTCCCGGTGCGCCGGAAACGCCTTCAACCCCACGCCCGTCACCGGGTGGTCGCGCCACATGCCGGCCGCCGCCGCCCACAGGGCGTAGCGGTCGACGACCGACTGGTCGGGCGCGTCGGCCACCTCGGTGATGCTGGTCAGCCGCTCCTGCAGCACCGCCGCGCCCACACCGAGCCCGCCGACCAGCACGACGCAGACCGCGACCGCCGCCGCGAACACCTTCGCCGCCCGCCGCACCCCGGCCAGCAGCAGCTGCGCCCCGCAGGCCACCACCGTGGCGATCCAGGCACCCCGGCTGAAGGACAGCGCGAGCGGTACGAGCAGCGCCAGCGCACATCCGGCCGCCACGACGAGCTGCCGCCGCGCCGCCGCCCCGAGGGCGAGCCCGGTCGCGGCAACCACCCCGTACGAGACGACGTTCGCCATCCCCATCACGTCGGACGGCCCGAACGTCCCCACCGCCCGGATGCCGGCCCCCTGATACAGCGCCCCGGTTCCGGTGAGGTACTGGTGCACCCCGACCGCCCCCTGCCACACCGCGAGGCCGACCAGGGACCACAGCACCAGCCGGGCGCCCCGCCGGTCGCGCACCAGCAGCAGCACCGCGACCGGGACGAGCACGAACACCTGCAGATAGCGGGCCAGTCCCGTGACCGCGTCACCGGCGGACGCGGCCCCCGCCGCGGCCACCGCGACGCCCACCACGGGCAGACCGAGCACGAGGGCCGCCGTCCGGGTCAGCGGCCGCCGCGCGCGCCGTACGGTGTCCACGACGGCCCACACCACGACCAGCCCCGACGCCGCGTCCGCCGGCGTGATGCCGCTGTCCGGCACGACCGGCAGCCCCAGCAGGACGACGACCACCACCACCGGCAGCACGGACACCAGGGAGCGGGCCCGGCGCGGCATCGGCAGCGACAGCGCGAGCGGGGGAGAGACCGCCGTAGAAGTGCTCACCGGTGCTCAGCTCCCCGTCGGCCGTACGAACTGCGCCACCGTGCGCAGCAGGATGCAGACGTCCTGCCACAGCGACCAGTTGTCGATGTAGGCGTTGTCGTAGCGGCACCGGTCCTCGATCGAGGTGTCGCCGCGCAGCCCGTGGATCTGGGCGAGCCCGGTGATCCCGGACCGCATCCGGTGCCGGGCCCGGTAGCCCGGATAGACCTGGCTGAACTTGGCGACGTAGTACGGCCGTTCGGGCCGGGGCCCGACCAGGCTCATGTCACCGCGGAAGACGTTCCACAGCTGCGGCAGCTCGTCCAGCGAGGTGCGGCGCAGGAAGTGGCAGAACCGGCTCATGTCCTGGGCGTCCGCCACGCTCCAGCGGGTCGCCGCCTCGTGCGCGCTGGCGGGCCGGTGGGTGCGGAACTTCAGGATGGTGAACGGCCGCCCGTCCATGCCGATCCGCTCCTGCCGGAACACCACGCCGGGCCCGTCCATGACCCACAGCGCGAGCGCACACACCAGCAGCACGGGGGCGGCCAGCACCAGCAGGGAGCCCGAGAGCACCACGTCGAGCAGCCGTTTGCCGATGCTGCCGCGCCCCCGTCCGCTCCCCGCGCCCAGCCACCTCAGCGAGAAGCCGGCCAGCTGCCCCGCCCGTTCACGGCGACCACTGAGGCCGTACGACGGCGTCTGCGTGTCCACCTCCCACAGCACGCATCCGTACGCGGCGAGCATCCGCAGCTCGGCGGCCTTCTCCACCCTGGTGGCGGCCCCCACGACGAGCACCGTCCCGACACCGTTCTGGATGAGCGCCCGGAGCGTGTCCTGCGCCGAGGTGAGCACCAACAGCCCGGTCTCGGCATCGGTGTCGCCGACGATCTCCAGGTCGTCGGCGACGACACCCACCGGGCGGACTCCGCAGTTCGGGTGGCGCAGCAGCACGGTCGCGACGCCCCGGGCGGCCGCGAGCGGACCGACCACCAGAGCGGGACAGGGCCCGCGCCGCAGCACCCGGCGCCGGTAGCCGTGCACCGCCGCGCGACCCGCGCAGGCCGCCCCGCAGTGCACGGCAACGGCCGCCAGCAGCACGGTCATCGGGAGCGACCGCAATGGGGAGAGAGCCACGACCGCCGCCCAGCCGACGGCGATCCGGGCACAGACGGCCGGGATCTCGTCCAGCACATCGGGGACCACGGACATGCCGTACAGCGAGGCCCGGCGGTTCAGACCGAGCACGCCGAGGGCCAGCAGGGCGAAGACCAGCGGATGCCTGTGCGGCACGGGTACGACCAGGGCGGCCGGCAGGACGGCGGCGCCGTCGACGAGCCACAGCACTGCCCGGGACTCCCGCATCGGCCGACGCGCGGCCCGCCCGGCCGACGGCCGGCGTCCGCCGACCAGGCCGCCCCGGGCGAGAACGGAGAGGGCACCCTTCGTTACCCGCTGCGGTCCCGTGGGTGAGGCGACGGTGCTTTCCGCGGTCATGTGGCGATGCTCTTTCTGCCCTCGTTGGGTACGACCGGCGCGGGAACGACGCCGAGCAACTCGCGATAGACGCCGGTGACCGCGTCCGTGGTGTGCCGCAGGTCGTGGGCGACGAGCACATGCGCACGGCCCCGTGCGCCGAGCGCGGCGCGCAGCGGCTCGTCCCGCAGCAGCGCCGTGAGCGCCCGGGCCAGCGCGCCGGGGTCCTCCGGCGGCACCAGACAGGACGGCCGATGGGAGGGCGGAAGGCTCTCGCGCGCTCCGTCCACGTCCGTGACGACGACCGGCCGGGCACACGCCATGGCCTCCAGCGGGGCGAGCGCCATACCCTCCCAGCGGGACGGCAGGACCACGATGTCGGCGGCCCGGTACCAAGGGGCGACATCGGACGCGGCGCCGGTGAACTCCACCGACGCGGGCGCACCGCGGCGCAGCGACCGCGCGTCCGGCCCGTCGCCGACCAGCACCAGCCGGGCACCGGTCACCCGCCGCACCACCTCGGGCCAGGCCCGCAACAGCACGTCCTGCCCCTTCTGCCGGCACAGCCGGCCCACGCACACGACGAGCGGACCCGCCCCCGACCGCGCCCTGTCCCCCTCCGGCCGGAACCTGCCGGTGTCGACACCGTTGGGGACCACCCGCCAGGAAGCGGCGATTCCGTATCGCTCCCCGGTACGCCGCTCGGCCTCGCTCACGCACAGCACGCGCGTCGCCCACCGCGCCCCGAACCGCTCCCAGCCCAGCGCCAGCCGCGCGACGACGCCGTCCGCCGCCTCGAACGACCAGGCGTGCGGCTGGAAGACCGTCGGCAGCCGGCCGTGCACCGCGAGCCGGGCCGCGAGCCCCGCCTTCGCGCTGTGTGCGTGCACCAGGTCGGGCCGCACATCGCGCACCAGCCGCGCCAACTGCCGTACCTCGCCCGGGAGTCGGGCCGTGGGCTGGCGCGTCGCGTCCCAGCGCAGCACCGTGCGGCCCGGTGCGCGCAGGGAGTCCGGCAGCGTGCCGCCCTGCGGACAGGCCACCGTCACCCGCAGCCCCGCGGCCACCTGCGCGGCCACCAGGTCCGTCACGACCCGGGCGACACCGCCCTCGACGGGCTGCGTGACATGCAGGACGTGCGGCGCGGAAATGCGCATGACCGAGGCTGCCCTTCCGAAGAAAAGAGTCCGAACCAGCAACACGACGTGTGGCTCGCGTTCCCGATACGAGATCCCGCACCTGTTCGAGAGGGTCCGAGGGTCAACAGGGTTTCCGGATTCAGGGGGTGAGCGGCACCAGACACTTATCCATATTTAACGGTCGGGTGGCCGACCGTGTCGGACCGGCGGCGCTTTCGTACTTGTTTCCCGCACGATGTCACCCGTTTGCAGCCGCCGTGCCTGTGGTTCCGGGCCGCCCCCGATCGGCCGGAGGCCCGGACGGTGCGGGTCGGCCGGCTCCGAAAGGGCCTCTCATCAGCGGCGACGACGAATTGAACCGGGCAGTTCGGCATGGGACGCACGCGATCGGTTTGCGGGCCGTCCGCACCGGTTTAACGGTGATCACACGATCCGAAACTCGGTGGAGATGAACGCCCGTGCGCGCCCGCCCGCGTTACGCCGGCCGTGTCCGGCACGACGGGTCTTTTCGTATGAGTTCCTGGAAGTTGTCCGCGGCAGAGTTTCCAGACCGGCCCCCTCTCGTTAGCCCAGGAGAACCGAGACCGACTCACTCACGGCGTCTGCGGGCCGAAATCCCTTTCGCCGAACGCGAGTTACGGAAGTCGAGTCCCCAGGAAAGGAACATGATGAAGAACCTGAAGGCTGCCGCGGTCGTCGCCGGCTCCCTCGCCGTCGCCGGTGTCGCCGGGCCCGCCGCCGCGATCGACATGCCGGCGACGGGCCTCGTCGACAACGGGAAGACGGTCGCCCGCAGCCTCCCCTCGGCCACCAAGGTGCCGACGGGCTACGTGGGCAACAACGTCAGGCGCACGGCGGACAACGTCAAGAAGGGCGTGAACAATTCCGGCGTCGTGAAGACCCCCGTCTTCGGCGGCACCCTGCCGAACCCCGCCGACGGCCAGCTGCTCGGCGGCCTTCCGATCAACAGGTAGGCGATCCAGCCAGGCGATCAGGCAGGCGACTCGTTCCTCGACTTCGTCGCCCATCGGCTCGACGTTCCGGGTCGGCTCCGCACTCCGCGGAGCCGACCCTTCGGCGTTTCCAAGGAGGGGGGCAGAGTGCAATTGCCTTTGTGCTTTGCCACGTTGGGCCAAACGAATGAGACAGGGTGACCACAGGCGTTTCAGCGTCGTTGGTCCAAGTGAATCGGCGCTCATTCCTCCTTGTCGGCGCTCTCCGTGGGCCCTGGCCGCACTCCCATGCGGCCGGGGCCCACGCTTTTGGCACAGGAATCCCCGCACACACGCCGATGGCGGCCCACCGGATTTCCGGCGGACCGCCATCGGGCGAAGGACTGCTCAGAACAGGATGCCGCCGACGTACGAGCCGGGCTGCTCCTGGTGGACCGTGCCCGTGTTGCAGGAGGCGTAGTGCGAGTTCGTCGCGACGACACCGCCGAGGACGGATCCGTTGGACCACGGCGCGGCACAGCGGGCGTCGAGGACGGAGCCGTTGACCACGGCGATCCCCTGCTGCGGTTCGTTGACGACGACCGGGGCCGACGAGAAGCCGCTGCCGCCCTTGACGGTGGTGGTGTCACTGTCGGCGGCGGCGGTACCGCCGGCCGCCAGGACGATGCCTGCGGCGAGGGCGGAAATGGCCGTAACCTTGTTACGCATGAGCTGAGCCTTTCCGGGCTGCGTTTGGGGTTGACCTGCTCCGATGCTCGGATCAGGGGTCAGAAGAGGATGCCGCCCTTGTAGTGGCCGGTCTGCTGCTGGTTGACCGTGCCCGTGTTGCAGGAGGCGTAGTGGGAGTTCGTCGCGACGACGCCGCCGAGGACGGCTCCGTTGGACCACGGGGCGAGGCAGCGGCCGTCGACCAGAGTGCCGTTGGCGATGAGGATGCCTTGCTGGGGCTCGTTGATGACGACCGGGGCCGACGAGAAATCCTTGCCGCCCTCGACGGTGGTGATGTCGCCGTCGGCGGCGGCGGTACCGCCGGCCGCCAGAACGATACCCGCGGCAAGCGCGGAAACGGCCGTAACCTTGTTACGCATGAGCTGCCCCTTTCCGGGCTGCGTTGGGAGATTTACCTGCTGCCGATCGCTCGCAGCAGAGGTCAGAAGAGGATGCCGCCCTTGTAGTGGCCGAGCTGCTCCTGGTGGACCGTGCCCGTGTTGCAGGAGGCGTAGTGCGAGTTCGTCGCGACAACGCCGCCGAGGACGGATCCGTTGGACCACGGGGCAATGCAGCGACCGTCGACCAGGGTGCCGTTGACGATGAGAACGCCTTGCTGGGGCGCGTTGACGACGACCGGGGCCGACGAGAACCCGCTGCCACCCTTGACAGTGGTGGTCTTGCCACCGCCGCCGTCGTATTCACCGGCAGAGGCAAGGCCGGCGCCGGCGACGACAGTGCTGAGGGCGAGGGCCGTGATGACCGCGAACTTCTTGGGCAACTTGGTTCCTTCCTGAATTCACGGTTGCGCACGCTTACGAAAAGGAAACCCGTATATGCACGCATAAGTCACGGTGGGAACAATCAAACGTGGACAGATTCCTTCGGATGGCGCAATGTAACCGCCTGTTGCGGTGCCCGGCTTTGCTCTGATTCCGGGAGTGGGCCGCGCGATGCCCGCGAAAACGGGCGCCGACACGCGTCCGGCCCACCGGCAGAGTGCGGGCCGGTGGGCCGGGGTGATGGTGCGCGGGTTGCCGAGAACCGGATCAGAGTCTCAGAATTCCGGGGCCAGGGACTCGTACGGTTGCCGGGTCGTCACTGGGGAAGGAAGGAGCCGAAACCGGCGGCGGTCGGCGCCTTCAGCGGGCGGACCTGGACGGAGCCGCTGCCGGCCGGGTTCTTCACCGGAATCGTGGGCCGCTTGGCGGCATCCGGGTCCATTCCGTCCAGGTAAACGCCGGACATTCCCGCCGCGTTCTTGCTGTTCTTGTCGAACGCGCTTCCCTTCGCGATCCCACCGTCGCGGGCCAGCCGCGACACGGCATCGGTCGCCGGCACGATTGCCGGGCTCACCTTGGACGGGGACATGAGCCCGAGCGGACTGGCCGTGATACCCGATTCGCCCGTGGACGACCCCGTGGCGGCCGCCGCCGTGGCGGCCGAACCGCCCACAAGACCCGCACCGATGGCCAACGCCGCAGTGGTGAAAACTGCCTTCTTCATGATTCACCTCGCTTGAAAGTACCTCTGATCCGACGGTTGGAGAACATAGCAGTACAAGGCCGCTGCAAAAGCGCCGCGTTGCTCCATACGCGTGAAATTGGCGGGGGTGAAGAATGGAATCCACAGAGGCATTCGGAGGGATGGGCAGCTGGTCGGCGAATGGGCTGATCGTATGGTGCGCGCGGCTCGATTCGATCGTCTGCGCGACGTGAATCAGGAAAAGCGGCGGGTGACCTACCCTCGCCGCCATGACCATCGACACCGCCACGTTCACGCCGACCTGGTCGGAGGAGTTCGACGCCCCGATCGAGTGGAGCGCCAAATGGGTCGGGGACCGGACCAGCGCCTACCGCTACCGCGACCACAACCCGGACGACGACAAACTCGACTGGCTCGACCCCGGCTGTGTGACCGTCTCGGGCGGCGTGGCCACCTTCACCGCCACACCGTCCGGCCGCACCCTGGGCAACGGCAGGCGGGCCTGGCACACCGGGCTGCTCACCACCGAGTACTCCGCCGAGGGCTTCCAGGTGCGCACAGGGGACCACGTCGAGACCCGCGTCAGACTGCCCTCGGGGACCGGGGCCTGGCCCGCGCTGTGGACCTGGAAGGACGGCCGGAACGAGGTCGACTCCTTCGAGTACCACCCGGACAACCCGAACCTGCTGGAGCTGTCCAACAACGTCAACCGCGCCTCGACGTACCACTCCGACGCCGACACGATCGCCCCGGACCGGTGGGTGACCGTCGGCACCACCTACGGCGCGTGTTCCGTCGAGTGGTACGTCAACGGCGAGCGCGTCTTCTCCGACGGTACCGGCGTCGGCGACGACTGGTCGGCGTATCTGATCCTGAACCTGTCGCTGAGCGCCGGCCGGTGGCACCCGGCCCCCTGCGACCCGGCGCCGATCACCTTCGCGGTCGACCACCTCCGCGTCTACCGCGGGGCCGCACGGTGGTGACCCCCGCCCCGGCCGCCCGCCGGACCACGGGTGGCGGCCGTGCGTTCGCCCTGCTGCTGGTGGTCACCGGGGCTGCCGGACTGCTGGCCTCCTGGGTCATCACCCTCGACAAGTTCAAGCTGCTGGAGGACCCGGACTTCACGCCGGGCTGCAGCCTGAACCCGGTGCTGTCCTGCGGCAGCGTGATGGAGAGCGAGCAGGCCGAGGCCTTCGGGTTCCCCAACCCGATGCTGGGCCTGGTGACCTACGCCGTCGTGATCGGCGTCGGGGTGAGCCTGCTGGCCGGGGCAGCCTACCCGCGCTGGTACTGGCTGACCTTCGAGGCCGGATGCGTCTTCGGGATCGGGTTCGTCTCCTGGCTGCAGTATGAGTCGCTGTACGAGATCAACGCCCTGTGCCTGTGGTGCTGCCTGGCCTGGCTCGCGACGATCGTGCTGTTCTGGTACCTGACGTCCTTCCTCGTGCGCGGCGGCCTCCTGCCCGCGCCGGGCCCGGTGCGGACCCTCTTCGCCGAGTTCACCTGGGTGCTCGTGCTGCTGCACATCGGGGTCGTCGGGATGCTGATCCTGACCCGCTGGTGGGACTTCTGGACGGGCTGACCACTGCACCGTATGGGCGCCTCGGTGGTGACCGTGGGGCGTCCCGGACGGTTACCCGTCCGAACACCCGAACCGTGCGAGGAGTGAGCGATGGCCGTCAGTGCAGACGGGGTGTCCGTGGGTGCGGTGCAGGGAGCGGGCACCCAGGTGGACAGCGAGCCGAGGAAGCGGACACGGCGGGAGGTGGCGCGGCTGCTGTTCGGCTCCGGCGCGGTGGCACTCACCCCGGTGCTCGCCGGCTCCCGGCCCTCGCAGTCCGCGAACCGGCAGCGGCACACCGACATCCCCTTCGACGAGACCTACCGGGGCCGCCACATCCAGGGCGCACCGCTTCCCCTCCACGGGCTCAGCGCCCTCGGCGCCGACTGGCGCGTCACCGTGGACGGCCACCCGCTGCATCTGATGCGCCGGGCCGACGGCACCTGGCTGAGCATGCTCGACCACTACAGCTGGTACGGCACCCCACTGGAGGCGACCCGCGCGGCCGTCGACGAACTCGGACCCGGCCGACGGCTGCGCTACATGGCCCCCGGTCCGCTCGGCGGCGGGCACCCGCATGGGGAGGCCGAGCATGGTGTACGTGCGTAAGAACGTGAACAAGCTGACGGCCACCGAGAAGCGGCGGTTCGTCGAGGCGCTGCTCGAGGTCAAACGCCGTGGTGAGTACGACGAGTTCGTACGGCTGCACATCAGGCACTTCCGCGGCGACGGTGAGCGGGGGCTGCGTGCCGCCCATATGACACCCTCCTTCCTGCCCTGGCACCGCATGTTCGTGCTGGAGCTCGAGAACGCCCTGATCCGCGTCGACGACTCGGTGACGGTGCCGTACTGGGACTGGACCAGGGACCGTTCGGCCACCTCGGTGCCGTGGACCAACGACCTGCTCGGCGGGAACGGGCGACGCGGGGACCGGCAGGTGATGACCGGGCCGTTCGCCTACCGGAACGGCCGGTGGACCATCAGGGCGGGCGTCACCGACGACCGGTTCCTCACCCGGGACCTGGGCCGCTCACGCAATCCGATCAACCTGCCCACCAAGGCCGATCTGGACCGGGCGCTGAAGGACCCCGTCTATGACGTCGCCCCGTGGGACTCGACGGTCACCAAGGGCTTCCGCAACAAGATGGAGGGGTGGGGCCCCGACAGCAACCCGTGGCTCAACCACAACCGGGTGCACCGCTGGGTCGGGGGTGCCATGCTCGGCGGCGGGTCCGTCAACGATCCCGTCTTCTGGCTGGTCCACGCCTTCGTCGACATGCAGTGGCAGCGCTGGCAGCGGCGCCACCGCAACCACCGCTACCTGCCGGCGCGGCCGCCCGGCCGGGGCAGAGGCCAGGACGGCCGGATCGTCGCCCGGCACGAGAGGCTGCCGCCGTGGGACGTGACTCCGGACGAGTTGGAGGACGTGTCTAGCATCTATCAGTACGCCTAGCGGGGGCCTGTCGGTACGCCTGGCGCGGAAAATCGCTCAGCCCCGCAGCGGCACGTCCATTAGCCTCCGGGCATGGCAACCGATCCGACGGAACAACTGGTCCGGCTGTTCGCCGAGGAGAGCCGGGTGCGGGCCTTCGCCGCCGTGGCGCTGGGCGCGGGGAGCACCGAGGAGGTCGCCCGGGCGGCGGAGCTGTCCCCGAAGGAGACGGCCGTGGCGCTGCGGCGGCTGCGGGAGCAAGGCGTGGTGACGGCCGGGGACGGCGGGCAACTGGGCGTCGCGTACGGGCTGTTCAAGGAGTACGCGCGGGAGGCCGCGCGGCGGGAGAGCCAATCCGGCGGCGCCGGTGGTCCTGACTCCGGGGACGAGCGGACCGACGTGATCCTGCGGACCTTCGTCCGGGACGGGCGGCGGCTGGTCCGGCTGCCCGCGCAGTGGACCCGCAAGAAGCTGGTGCTCCGGTACATCGCCGAGCAGAGCTTCGAGCCGGGCGTGGAGTACCCGGAGCGGACCGTCGACGCCAAGCTGCGCGCCTGGTGCGAGGACAGCGACGACATCGACCATGTGACGCTCCGGCGCTATCTGGTGGACCTGCACCATCTGCGCCGGAGCGAGGGGATTTACCGGCGGCCGGCTGCGGGCACCGAGATCGCCGACAGCGCCTGACCGAGGCTGGGCGAGACCGAAGCTCCCCAGTGCCCGACCGCAGCCGTGCTTGCCGCAGGGCTCCGTCGGCGCCGTGCGGTTCCTCAGGGCAGCCGTCGTACCGGTGACCCCGCCAGGTACGCCCGGATGTCCTCGACCGCCTGGCCGTAGTACGTCGCGTAGTTGGCCCGCGAGACATAGCCCAGGTGGGGCGTGGCGAGGAGGCGGGGCGCCGTGCGCATCGGGTGGTCGGCGGGGAGGGGCTCGATGTCGAAGACGTCCACGCCGGCGCCGGCGATACGGCCCTCGTGCAGGGCGGTGAGCAGGGCGTCCTGGTCGACGATCGCCGCGCGGGAGGTGTTGATCAGGTAGGCGGTCGGCTTGAGCAGGGCGAGTTCGGGCGCGCCGAGCAGGCCCCGGGTGCGGTCGCTCAGGGCGAGATGGACGGAGACGAAGTCGCTCTCGGCGAGCAACTCCTCCTTGGAGGCGGCCAGATGGACGCCCACCTCGTCGGCGTACTTCTTGGTGAGGTTCTGGCTCCAGGCCGTGACGTGCATGCCGAAGGCGATGCCGACCCGGGCCACCCGGCTGCCGATCTTGCCGAGGCCCAGCAGCCCGAGGCGGCGGCCGTGCAGGTCGGCGCCGACCGTGCTCTGCCAGGGGCCACCGGAGCGCAGGGCGTTGCTCTCAGGCACGAGACCGCGGGCGAGGCCGAGCAGCAGAGTCCAGGTGAGCTCGACGGGCGGGGTCGAGGAGCTGGCCGTGCCGCAGACGGTGACGCCGTGTGCCTCGGCGGCGGCGTAGTCGATGACCGAGTTGCGCATGCCGGAGGCGATCAGCAGCCTCAGCCGGGGGAGACGGGCGAACAGGGAGCCGGGGAAGGGGACGCGTTCCCGGAGGGTGACGACGATGTCGAAGTCGGCGAGGGCCGCGGCGAGGGCGTCCTCGTCGGGGAAGTGGGCGGTGAAGGGGACGACCTCCACGTCGTCCGCGAGCGGCGACCAGTCGGCGGCCTCGGTCGCCACGTTCTGGAAGTCGTCGAGCACAGCACAGCGCAGCCGCACGGTGGGTCCTTTCCATGGCTGGATGAAACCGACTGTACGGAACCGGGGCGGTGAGGAGGCCCCGGTATGAACCCGAGATTAACCGACCGATCGGTTTTGTTACGGCCAAGTAACACTAACTCCGTGCCACCGAGGAGGCGGTCTCGGGGGCATGGCCCTGGTACTCGAGGAAGACGCGCCTGCCGCGCTCCGGGGAGAAGTCGAGGGCGGCCAGCATCGCGGGCGTGGAGATACCGGGCAGGACGTGGCGGAGCATGACGGAGACGCGATGGTCGAGGTCGTCGCGGTTGCAGTGGGCCTGTGACATCGCCTGGACGCCGGCGAAGGCGCCGGTGAGGAACTCCGCGGTGTCGGTCACGTCGATGTGCGGCAGGAGTTCGCCCTGGCCGCGCGCCTCGGTCAGGATCTGCTCCAACTGATCGGTCCAGGCGCGGAACGCCGCGCTGCGGTCCAGTTCGGCCGCGCCCTGGTCGAGGGCGAGGGAGACGCCGGCCTGCACCAGCGGATCGTGCTGCAGCCGGTAGGCCATGACCATGCCGTGGTCGACGAGTTTCTGCAGCTTGCTGGATTGCTCCGGGAACCGGTCGATGGGCATCTGGGCTTCCAGGACGCCGAGGGCGACCTCTTCCTTGGAGGAGAAGTGGAAGTACAGGGCACCCCTGGTGACCCCGGCGCGGCCGAGGATCTCCTCGATGGTGGCCGAGGCGTAACCACGCTCGCCGAAGACCTTCGCGGCCGCCTCGAGGATCGACCTGCGCGTTCTGATCGCGCGGTCCTGCTGGGCCATGGGTCCCTCCACCGTATGCACGCGCAACATCACGACGCGTATTGAAAAGAAAACCGGATCACACGTATCTTATGCGGCGGGTGAGGACGCCTCGCTCTGGTGAGTGACTCGGGGGGAGCCATGGACCGGACGCAATACGTCGGCGCGACCGCACGGGACGAGCAAACCACAGGCGCTGTCGCGCCGGTTCCCTCAACCGCCTTATGGCATACGGAGATCAGCGGCGAGCAGGTGCACCGGCCGGATCCCCGGGACGCCTTTCCCACCGGATGGCGCCGCCTGGACGACTCGCACTTCCAGGTCAGGGCCCGCTGGCCGCTGCGGCACCGGCTCTTCGCCGAGGCGTCCGGGCGCTTCCAGGACCCGTTGCTGATACCGGAGATACTGCGTCAGAGCACGATGTTGCTGGCCCACGCCGTGTTCGAAGTGCCCATCGGCGGGCTGTTCGTGATGCAGCGTCTGAGTTACTCGACCTCGCCGGCCGGACTCGCGTTCGACCGCTCCACCGAGGACGTCGTCGCCGACATCACCTGCGGCGATGTGCGGCGCCGGGGTCGTCGGCTGGCGGGCATGCGCTGCGACATGGTGCTGCGCCGCGCGGGCCGGGTGATCGCGGTCGCCGGCGGGCGGGTCGACTGCGTCTCGGAAAGGGCCTACCGCCGGTTGCGCGGTGAGCGGTTGTCGATGACCGGCCGTCCCGTGCCGCTCCTGCCGGGACTGCCGCCCGCGGCCGTCGGCCGGACCGACGCCGCCGCCGTCGTACTGGCGCCGTCTCCGCGGCCCGGGGCCTGGCAGCTCAGGGTGAACACCGCGCACCCCACGCTGTTCAGACGGCCGAACGACCATGTGCCGGGCATCGTGCTGCTGGAGGCGGCCCGGCAGGCCGCGACGGCCTTCTCGCTCTTCCCGGGCCTCATGATGGCGACCGGGATGGACATGGTCTTCTGCCGGTACGCCGAACTGGACCGCCCCTGCTGGATAGAGGCCGACCCCGTACCCAAGGACGACCCCGACCCGGCCACCGTCCGGGTGCGGGGCCTGCAGGACGACGGTGAGGTCTTCCACTGCACCGTGACGGTCACGGCACCGGGGCCCGCCGTACCCGACCTGGTCCTCGACGGCCCCCGGAGCGAGTCCGTCACCGACCGCCGGCCATGACGTGCGAACCGCCGGCCGAGGGGAGAGCAGACCACCTTGTCACCACTGATCCTCATCACCGGAGCCAGCGGCTTCATCGGCGGCCATGTCGTGGCCGCCGTCCGGGAAGCGGGCTCCGTCCCGTCCCCGGTCCGGCTGCTGCTGCGCGACCCCGGGAGCCGGCCGCCGGAGCCCGTTGCCCTGGCGGCGGACGTCGTGAGGGCGGACCTGGCCGACCCGGCATCCCTGCGCGGGGTCTGCGACGGCGTCGACGTCGTCCTGCACTGTGCTTCCCACATCGGGGACGACGAACGGCGCGCCGAGGCCGTCAACGACCACGGCACCCGGGCCCTCGTCGAGGAGGCGACACGCGCCGGGGTGGCCCGTGTCGTCCAGGTGAGTACGGCCGCCGTATACGGTCGGGGGCCCTTCACCGGCGCGCTGCCCGGCGAGCCGCCTCTCGCGCCGGCCTCGCCGACCAGCCGTTCCCGTGCCGCCGCCGAGCGGCATGTGCTGGACGCGGGCGGCGTCGTACTGCGTCCGCACCTCGTGCTCGGGGTGGGTGACAGATGGGTGGTGCCGGGGCTGGCCGCCCTGATGCGAGCGCTCTCCGCGCGGCTGAAGGGGTGCGCCTCGCGTCACTCCGTCATCGACGTACGGGCGTTGGGGCGTGCCGTGGTCGCCGCCGGGCTGTCGGGCCGGGACCTGGCGGGCGTGCATCACGTCAACCACCCCGAGCCGGTGGACGGTTCGGAACTGCTGGACACGGTGGCCGACCGGCTCGGCCTGCGCCTGCCGGGCCCGCCCCTGGACATCGACGAGGCCCGGACCCGGCTCGCCGGGCAGCCTCGGGCACTGCACCACCTCGGCATGCTCGCCGTGGACCACTGGTTCGCGGACGGCGGCTTCTGGGCCTGCGCCGGCGCGGATCCCGGACCGGGGTTCGCGCGGAGCCTGGCCGAACACGCGTCGTGGTACCGGGATGCCGTGGGCCGCTGACGGGCGCGTCTCCTTCCCGTACGCCCGGCTTCCTGCTTCCTGCCTTCCGCTTGCTGCCTCCTCCTTCCACCGTTACTTCGATACACAGGGTCTTCGTGGATACCAAGCGCACACTGACAGGCAAGATCGCACTGGTCACCGGGGCCGGCCGAGGCATCGGCAGAGCCATCGCCGGGCGGCTGGCTCAGGACGGGGCGCTGGTCGGCGTCCACTACGGCCACAGCGAGGCCGCCGCCGCGGAAGTCGTCGCGGAGATACGGAAGAACGGCGGACGGGCCTTCCCGGTCGGGGCGGAACTCGGGGTGCCCGGTGACGCCGACGCCGTCTTCGAGGCCTTCGACGCGGGGTTGCGCCAGGAGCGGGAGGAGCGTTCGCTCGACATCCTGGTGAACAACGCCGGAGTGAGCGGGTCGGGGCCGGTGGGGCAGGCCGTTCCGGAGGTATTCGACCGGATGATCGCCGTGAACGCCAAGGCGCCGTTGTTCCTCGTGCAGCGGGCGCTGCCGCGGATGCGGGACGGCGGGCGCGTCATCAACATCTCCTCGCTCGCCTCACGGCACGCCTTTCCCGAGTCCGTCGCGTACGCCATGTCCAAGGGTGCGCTGGACACGATGACCCTGTGTCTGGCGAAGGAGCTCGGCGGTCGCGGCATCACCGTCAACACGGTCGGGCCGGGGTTCGTCGAGACGGACATGAACGCCCGGCGCAGGAAGACCCCTGAGGCACGGGCCGCCCTCGCCGCGCGGTCCGTGTTCGACCGAATCGGCAGGCCCGCCGATGTGGCGGACGTGGTGGCGTTCCTGGCCTCGGACGACTCCCGCTGGATCACCGGGCAGTACCTCGACGTCAGCGGCGGCACCGACCTGTGACGGCGACCCGCGGGTCAGGGAGCGGCCGGGCCGGCCGGAGCCGGAACGAAACCCGTGCGCACGGCCGCGTTCGACGCCTGGTGTGCCGTGTCCGTGCCTGCGGGATCCAGGTGCGTCAGCGTCTCGGGAGCGGCCAGGTTGGGCAGCAGCACTTCCCAGAAGCCGGTGACGGTGAAGCAGGACAGCCACTCCGGGTTGGAGCGGCTCAGCACCTCGAATCCGATGGTCGAGGCCACCAGTACCCCGGTCAGCTGCTGTTGGTGCACGCCCTGGACGAGCAGGTGCTCGTCGGCCGCCTCGGCCAGGAGCTGCTGCACACAGACCTGCCACTCCTGACGCAGATTCAGGTCCGTGCCGTTCGCGCCCTCGCAGCTGAGCAGGAAGCCGGCGCGTACGACGATGCTCCGCCGGAGCACGTCTGCCAGGGCGTGCGAGAGGTCGACCAGCGTCTGGAGCGCGCTGGTCCGGCGGCGGTGGGCGAGGCGCGCGGCTCGGCGCAGTGCGTGCGAGGCCTCGGCGCGCAGGGCCTCGGCCAGGGCCGCCTTGTTCTCGAAGTGGAAGTGCAGCGCGCCCGAACTGACTCCCGCCTCGGAGCTGATGGCGGACAGTTTCGCCCTGTCGTAACCGTGCCGCTGGAACTCCTGGGCGGCCGCCAGCAGCAACGCGTCACGGGTGCGGGTGGCCCGTTCCTGCTTGGTCATCGTCGGCCTCGCGCACGGACCGTGATTTCCCGTGTGTTCACTTCCAGGCTCCTCTTGTACTCATGGCCAGGTGAGGGAGGGTGCCCCGCGTCCCGTGCGGGAGCCCTCGCGCCAGTAGGAAACCGATGCGGCTCGCACCCGGGGCGAGCCCATGTGAGCTGGATCATAACAAACCATCTTGACTGTTTGTCAGCCTCTTGCCTGGTCAGGCGCGGGCGAGGGGTGCGCACGAGGGGGTGCGGCAGGTGACCATCATTTGCCTGCAGTTTCGCTGAACTACGCCTGATAGGCCCTGATTTGACGTTCCGTTGAACGTCATTTGGGACAGCGGCCCATTGACCTGATTCTCATTGACATACCGGAGGATCGGTTTGTAGGTTTCCTGTGTCTGTTCAGAAAGCGAATGATTCAGACAAAGCTGGACGAGCTAGGGGGACTAATGAGCCAGCGTGCTACGAATCTGAAGGAGCCTCACATACCGGCTCCTCGCCGTGGGGAGGTGACAGCCTGGCGCGTTCTCGTCGTGGAGAACGACGCAGCCGAGGCCGAAGCCCTGGTCCGCGCACTCAAGCGCCATGGCCATGAGGTGGACAGCGTCACCTCGGGCGGCGCCGCACTCCAGTCGTACGCGGACGCCGATCTCGTACTGATCGATCTCGAACTCCCCGATCTGGACGGGCTGGAGGTCTGCCGCGGCATACGGTCGACCTGTGACGTCCCGCTGATCGCCGTCACCGCACGCGGGTCGGAACTCGACCGTGTGCTCGGTCTGCAGGCGGGTGCCGACGACTACCTCGTCAAGCCCTACGGGTTCCGGGAACTCATGGCGCGGATGGAGGCGGTCATGCGCCGCGTCCGGACTCCGGCGCCCACCACGAGGGTCGTCAGCCACGGACCGCTGCGGATCGACGCCGGCTCTCGCGAGGTCACCCTGCACGGACGTGCCGTGGACGTGACCCGCAAGGAGTTCGATCTGCTGTACATGCTCGCCTCCAACCCCGACACGGTCATTCCCCGCAAGCGCCTCATCCACCAGATCTGGGGCGACTCCTGGTCCCGGCGGACTGTTGACACACACGTCAGCAGTCTCCGCAGCAAGCTCGGCGGCAGTGGCTGGATCATCACTGTGCGCGGCGTGGGTTTCCGATTCGGCGGGGTGAGCGGCTGAGAGCCCGAGGCGGCCCTTCAAGGGAGACGGTTGAAAAAGGGGCACCCCCCGGGCAGGGGGGTGCCCTTCCTCATTGATGAGGTCATCTGGCGACTTGGCATTCCTCTGAAGTTTTTCGACCTTTCCGTGAAGTTGCTCGGACACAGGCGCACAGGGCCTGCGGAATCTGACCTGTTCCTGAAAGGAACGCCCTTGAAGGGCGACGAGGCGCGGACGAGGCTTTCAAGCACGGTCCGTGACGAATGAGGAGAACTCGTCGTGCGCAAGGTGCTCATCGCCAACCGTGGCGAAATCGCTGTCCGCGTGGCCCGGGCCTGCCGGGATGCCGGCATCGCGAGCGTGGCCGTCTACGCCG
>NZ_JOFS01000003.1 GCF_000719285.1 Streptomyces bicolor
GGGCGGGGTGGCTCGGGCCGGGGGTGCAGGCGGGCGTACGGCGGCGTGATGGAGCGGTGGGGTGGCTTGGGCCGGGGGTGCGCGCGGGCGTGTGCCGTGGGGAAGGAGCGGGGTGGTTTGGGTGGTGGGGCGAAGTGCATGGGGTTGCGCGGGGTGCCGATGGCAGATGCCCGGGGTGCAATGGCGGATGCACGGAATGCCGATGGCGATGCGCGGGATGTGAATGGCGATGCGCGAGTGCGCTTTTATGGGCCGGCGGCTACTCGTCAGCGTCGCGGTCTTTTCAGCCCGTCCGGCGTTTGAGGACGAGGCCCTTCAAGGGCCGAAGCGGGGGGTCTGGGGGCGGCAGCCCCCAGGAGCACCGGGGTCGAAGGGGCGGAGCCCCTTCAGGATGGGACGGGTAGGGGCGGCGGGGGCGAGAAAAACCCCGGGGCAGGCCTCACGCGCTCAGCTGCCTGGACCACGTCGGCGTAGTCCCCGTAACCCGGCACAACGCCAAATACAACGGAATCGGCGGCGTATAAGGCACCGACCCAGCCGGCCGATGAATCAACCGAGGCGTGTCCAGCACCACCGCCCCCGTCATGTACCGCACCGCCGCCGGCCACTCCAACGCGTAGTCGGAGTCCGCCGGCACGATCCACCACCAGTGCGTCTCATCGGCGTACACACACCCCACCCGAGGCAGCCGAGGCAACACAAGAGGCCCGAAACGGGCGGGCACCGCGACCGCGTCGCACCCCAGAGGAGCCGTCATCCCGTCCGGAACGGGCAGCCGCCGAGGGCCACCGGCATCGGTACGCAGACCGCGACGCAGCCGGACCAGCGAGTCCAGGCTCAGCACCTGCCCCCCGCCGGACGCACCGCTCACAGCCATCCGAGCCCCGTCCCCCCACCGTACGGCCCCCGCGCCCGTGCCCGCCCCTGCGCCTCGTCCTCGTCACCGGAACCGTCGGACGGCCCGGGCTTGGGGCGGGCTCCCCAGCCGAGGTCGCTGCGAGGCCCCGTGTCACCGCGGGAAGCGTCCCCGCGTGGCAGGTCCGCCCAGACCACCACCCCGGACCCCTGCTCATGGGCCCCCCACGCCTGACAGAGGGCGTCGACGAGGAGCAGTCCCCTCCCGTGCTCCTCCTCGGGCCGTACCGCCATCGGATGTGGCTCACCCGGCGCGCAGCCCTCGTCACGCACGGCTATTCGCACCATCTCGGCACCGTCGTTCAGCTCACAGACGATGTGCTCGCTGGCGGTGTGCACGATCGCGTTGGTGACCAGCTCGGACACGACGAGAGCCGCCGTGTCGCAGGTGTCCTCGCACACCGACCAGCCGTTCAGCCGCGCCCTGGTCAGGCGTCTGGCCTGCGCGGGGGAACCCGGATGCGCGGCCAGTTCGAAGCGGAACCGGCGCTCGGCGGCGGCGCCCCGCTGGGGGCCGACTCCGGTGTCGGCGCCGAGGCCGTGGGGGACCGCGGCGGCGTCTGTTCCTAAGGGCGGGGACGGAATCACGCTTGCCACTATCGCCCCGCCGTGAACACTTGGCAAGTGTCACTCTGAAAATTGCAGAGTGCGGTGTGACTCTCTGGAAGGCCGTGGCACACTGCTCGCAACAGCATGTCGAACGGCGCCAGTTGGGATCACCGAAGATCCACCGCGATCTTCGAAAAGGTCTTCGAATGGCGCCGTCGGCCTGTCAGGATTCAGCCACTCTGCCAGGCTTCGGGCACGCTGCCAGGCTTCGGGCACGCTGTCAGGGTTCAGGCACGCTGTCAGGGTTCAGACGGCCCGTCAGGGCTAAGGCAGCCTGCCGGGATTGAGTCGATCTGTCGGGAATCGATCGGGAAGCGATCGGTCTGGTCGGGATCCATCGTGGAGGTGGAGCGTGAGCGAGCCGCGGTCCGCGCCGACGGTCGGTCAGGTCGTCCTCGGTCGGCGCCTGCTGGATCTCAGGGAACGCGCCGGGCTCAAGCGCGAGGAGGCCGCCCGCATCCTCCGCGTCGCCCCCGCCACGGTCCGCCGTATGGAGATGGCCGAGGTCTCGCTCAAGATCCCGTATCTCCAACTGCTCCTGAAGGCCTACGGCATCCCCGACGACGAGGCCGACGCCTTCGTGCAACTGGCCGAGGATGCCAACAGACCCGGCTGGTGGCAGCGGTTCCACGACATCCTGCCGGGCTGGTTCTCGATGTACGTCAGCCTGGAGGGCGCCGCCGGCCTCATCCGGTCGTACGAACCCCACTTCGTGCCCGGTCTGCTGCAGACCGAGGACTACGCGCGCGGAGTGCTCCGGTCGGGCGCCATCGGCCAGACCAGCCCCGATGACATCGAGCGCCATGTCGCCCTGCGCATGCAACGCCAGCAACTGCTCACCCGTGAGGACGCGCCCCGGCTGTGGGTCGTGATGGACGAGACCGTGCTGCGCCGTCAGGTCGGCGGCCCGGAGGTGATGCGTGCCCAGATCGACCGGCTGCTCGAGGCCACGAAGCTGCCCAACGTGACGCTGCAGGTGGCCCCGTTCGCCAACGGGCCGCACCCGGGCACGTACGGGCCCTTCGTGCTGTTCCGATTCGCCGTGCCGGAGCTTCCGGACATGGTCTACAGCGAGTACCTGACCGGCGCCGTCTATCTCGACGCGCGCACCGAGGTGGCGACCCATCTCGAGGTCATGGACCGCATGGCGGCGCACGCCGCTACGGCACATCGCACGAAGGAGATCCTCCGGGATCTCCGCAAGGAGCTGTGAATGGATCGCATCAGGCCGCGCATACGCGTCTACAACGGCATGCCCGCGCGGGACTTGGGCAGCGAGGGCTGGCACAAGCCGTGGAGCGGCGGCAACGGAGGCAACTGCCTGGAGGCGATGAAGCTCGCCGACGGCCGGATCGCCGTCCGTCAGTCCACCGACCCGGACGGGCCGGCGCTGATCTACACGGCGGACGAGATGACGGCATTCATCGAGGGCGCCAAGGCGGGGGAGGCGGACTTCCTGTTGTCCTGACCCGGCACGGCCCCCTTGCTCACCCTTTCTGCCACCCCGTTGCGTTCAGCCAGATCTGTTCAGTCAGCCAGTTCTGTTCAGTCGATTCACTTATTTTGGTGCCGAGTTGATCACTTACCGTCCTTACTGTTCTTACCGTCCTCGAACCTTATGGAGTTCGTCATGACCGGGTCGAACCCCGTCGAGATCGACACCAGCAAGCCGCATCCCGCGCGGATGTACGACTGGTATCTCGGAGGCAAGGACAACTACCCCGTCGACGAGGCCATGGGGCAGCAGATGCTCGCCCTCGACCCGCGGGTGCCGGTGATGGCGCGGGTCAACCGCGCGTTCATGCACCGCGCCACCCGCTGGCTCGCAGGCCACGGCGTACGTCAGTTCCTGGATGTGGGCACGGGGATCCCGACCGAGCCGAACCTCCATCAGATCGCCCAGGGGATCGCCCCCGACGCCCGTGTCGTCTACTGCGACAACGACCCCATCGTGCTGGCCCACGCGGCTGCCCTGCTGCGCGGTACGGACGAGGGCGCCACCGAGTACCTGCAGGCCGATGTGCGCGACCCCGACGCCATCGTCGACGGCGCCCGGAAGGTACTGGACTTCGGCCGACCGGTGGCGCTTTCCCTCATCGCGCTGCTGCACTTCGTCTCCGACGAGGACGGCGCGCACGAACTGGTCCGCCGGCTGCTGTCCGAACTCCCCTCCGGCAGCTACCTGGTGGTGACCCACGCGACCGCCGACTTCACCCCTGAGGAGTCGAAGGCGGCGACAGAGAAGCTCAAGGCGGCCGGCGTCACGCTGCCCCTGCGCTCCCGCGAGGAGTTCACCCGCTTCTTCGGCGGCCTCGAACTCGTCGAGCCCGGCGTGGAAGTGCCCCACCGCTGGCACCCCGAACTGGGGGAGCCGGTACCCGGGCAGGACGACGGGGTCATTCCCGGGTACGGGGCGGTGGGGCGCAAGCCGTAGTGCCACGGCCACATGTGGCCGTCACCGGCCTCAGAAGTACGACATGATGCGCCGCGGAGCGTCCACCAGGCGGCTGAGCACCACCACCGGCAGCGGAGGCTGCTCCGCCTTCGCCGGGCTGAGGTTCAGTCCGTAGTAGATCTGCTCGATCGACGGCGGCCCGACCGCGAGGTTGCGTCGAACCGCCATCGACGGCGACTCCTCACCGGTCTTCACGAGGTACGAGGCGACCATCGCGCCCGTACGGCCGACACCCGCGCCGCAGTGCACGAACACCGGGCCGGAGGACGACGAGACGATGTCGAGGAAGCGCTGCACCTGCTTGGGAGACGGCGTCTGCCCGTCACGGATCGGCAGGCGTACGGCGTTCAGCCCGGCCTCGCCCGGTTCGGCCAGCTGGGCCGCGGTCATGCGCTCGGCGCGCAGGTCGACGACTGTGGTGATGCCCATGCTCGCCAGCGCCCGGTAACCGGCGGGGGAGGGGGCGGAGCCGCGCCACAGGCGGCCGTCGGTGTCCACGGCCTGGAAGTGGTTCACATCGTGCGACCAGTTCCGCCCACCGCAACAGCCCGAGGCGCTCCACGCCGATACCCAGCCGCCGCGCCACGTCGCGCGCGAGCCGGACCTGCAGTTCCTGTACCCAGCGGATACGGAGGCGGAGGGCTTCGCGGGGCGGGAGGGGGGTTCGGTGGGTCGGCAGAGGGTGGGTGGCTCGGGTTGTCGATGTGGTCCGGGAGCGCGCGGCTGGCGTGGCTGGTCCTGTTGGTGGGGGTTCGGTGGCTGGGGGCGGGGGCTGAGTGGGGGTGACGGCCTCAGGTTGGGGTGTCGGCGCGTACGGGCCGTCGGTGTGGCGGTGCGGAGTGAGGGTGGCCTGGGTGGTCCCGGTGAACGGGGTGGCGTAGATGGCGAAGGCAGCGCTGGTCGGGGTGGTCGCGGTCATGGGGATTGGCGAAGTGGTCGCGTTGGTTGCCGTGCCCGGCGGGGTGGATCGCTCTGCCGGCTTGTCGAGGGCGGGCGGCCGCGGAGAGGGCGGGCGGCTGCCGTTGCCGGTAGGTGGCGTGGGGGTGTGGGTGGTCCTGGTTGGTGCCGCTTCGGGGCGGGCGGTGCCGTTGGCTTTCCGGATGGGGGACGGCTCCGGGGCGGCGGTACCGTTGGCAGGCGGGTTCGCCTGAGGCCAGGGGGCTTGCTGGTCCGGTGGCCGTGGGCTCTGCTGTTCCGGTTCCGCTGCTGCCTGGTCTATCGCTGCCTGGCTGATCACTGCCGGGCCGGTCGGGTCGGCCGACCTGGCCGGTGTCGTCGGGTGCCGTAGCTGTCCGAGCTGTCCGAGCCGGCCACGTGCCGGTGCCTCTCCGGTGTGGGCCGTTGTCGGCGCTTCTGCGGGGTCGGTCGTCGTCGGTGTCGCCGTCGCCGTAACCCCGGGCAGTCGTCCCCGGCCTCGCAGGCTCGGGGCTGTGAGGGCCAGGATCACGGGGTTCGTGGCGGCCAGCTGGTCGTCGGGTATGCCCTGCGCGCGTGCTTCGGCCAGGGCGGCGAGAGCCGTGCCCGCCGCTGTGCGGCTCTTGGGCGGTTCGTTGAGGAGGGCGCCCGCGAGGGCCTCCTGGGCGCAGGGAGACCAGGGCCCGGCGGGTCCAGCGGAGCTCAGCGGCCAGGGCGGAACTGGAGAGTCCGCTGGGTGGCGGGATCTCGGCGAGACGGCGGTCGACGTCGGCGACGAGATCGGTCGCCAGCCCGGGCAAGGAGGACGCGAGACGCCCCACCCGCCAGGCCGCGACGAGCCTACGCGCTCCCGGCGCCGGGTTCAGCAGCGCGAGCCACCGGTGCCGCGGCGGCACGGCGCCGAGAAGACGCAGGTCGGCGGCGGCGCGTCCGGCGACCGTCGTGACCACGGGCACCGACTTCAGCAGCCGGCGCGGCGCGGTGCCGCCGATGTCGAGCGCGGCCGCGAGCCCACGGGCCATCGGCGCCACCCACAGGTCCTCCTCCAGCGGCGCCAGCTGATCCGGCAGCGTCTCCGCGACTGGGCCGGGCCCGAGGAGCCGCGCTCCACGGGCCGGCCGCGCCGCCATCGCCGTGATCGGTCGGCTCTGGAACAGCCACAGCCGCCCCTCCGCGTCGAACCCGAACTCCACGTCCTGCGGCCCGCCGAAGACCAGCCGAACCCGCCGGGCGAGCCGCGCCAGCCGGAACAGCTCGGCCCGCGTCAGCAATGTGCCGCCCTGCACGGACACGGCATGCGGGTCGCCCGAAGCCACGGCATGGGGGTTCGCCGGGGGTGGGGGGTGCGGGTCCTCCGAGGGTGCGGCGAGGTGCGGGTCGCCCGAAGCCACGGCATGGGGGTTCGCCGGGGATATGGCGTGGGGCTCCTCCGAGGGTGCGGCGGCGTGCGGGCCGCCCGAGGGCGCGGCCTGCCGGTTCCCCGGCAGCGCGGCGTTCGGGTTCGCCGACGACACGGCCTGCGGACCCCTGGAAGGCCTCCTCCGCGGGCCTTCCGACGACGCCGTCCACGGCTCCCCCGAAGACGCGGCTCGGGAGTCCCCCCGAGCCTCGCTCCCGAGGTCCGCCGAAACCTCTGTTCGCCGACCGTCCGGAGCCTCCGTCCGCTGATCTTCGCGAGCCTCCGTCCCCGGATCTCCGCGAGCCTCCGCCCCCGGATCTCCGCGAGCCCCCGTCCGCCGACCCTCCGGAGCCTCGACCCCGGGGTCCCCCGGGACCTCTGTCCGCCGACCATCCGCGGCCCTCGTCCCCGAATCCCCGGAAGCCTCCGTCCGCAGCAGCCGTCCGTGCTCGCTCAGCCAGTAGTCGGTGCCGGCCTGCACGCCGCTGACCAGGCTGTCCGGCCCGCCGCGCACCGCGCTGACCAGCATCCGGTCGGCCCGCCCCGCGACCGGGTCGGCGCCGAACATCACCCCGCCGACCCGTGCCGTGAGCATGGGCTGCACGAGCACCGCCATCGGCGCCGTGGACCCGTCGGCCCGGTGCGCCGAGTCGAGGACGGTCTGTACGGCCGTACGAAAGGCCCGCCAGCCGCGCACGTCGAGCACCGAGGTGAACTGGCCCGCCAGGGAGGATTCCTCGGTGTCCTCCTGAGGCGAGGAGGACCGCACCACGAGTGGGCGGGCGCCACCCTCGGAGAGCTCGTCCCAGGCGCGCCGCAGGGCGACCATGTCGCCGCCCGCTCGGTACGGAATCACGAACCCGGGCAGCACGGGCAGTCCGGCGCGGGCCGCGCGGGCGAGGTTTGCGGCCTTGGACCCCATCAGCTGTGGGATTGCCGCCTCGGGCTGGTCCAGCGGGACGATGGCCGGGCCGTACGCCTCGCCTGCCCGGTCGAGGGAGTTGTCCCCCCGGTGCACTTCCCTGTCGCGAGCACCGTCTCCATGACGTTCTTCGATCGTCGTCATCGAACACCCTCCAGGACCGACCGCCAACAGGGGGGACGCGCGGGGGTGGCCCTGCGCCTGACGGCGGAACGAAGGATGGGGGCGAGCCGCTACCGGCCCGGTCCGGGTGCGGCTACGGCACGCCTCCCGCTCCGATGATCCCACTCCTGTTCGCCTGCATGTAGCCCATAAGTCACTTTTCAGGCAGATGGGAGAACAAATCCGAATGTGGTGGTATGCCGGGACGGGGTGACTCGTCCGGCGGCAGCGGCCGCCGGCTCCTTCGTGGGCAGGACCGACGTGGGTGTCTCCGCCGCGGACAGGACCCCGGCAGGGCCGTCTGCCTCTTGGCTCCTCACCGCCGTGCACCCTCCGGCTCCCCACCCGGCGGCAGCACCCCGCACAACGCCTCCAGCGCCGCCGTGTACGCGTGCTCCGAAGGCGTCGCAAAGCCCACGACCAAGCCGTCATGGACCGGAATTTCCGGCTCCGCCGCCTCCGGGTGGCGGAACTCGGCGAGGCCGTCCAGGGCGATGCCCTGCCAGCCGGCCGCCTTGACGACGGAGCGCTCGGTGCCGGGCGGCAGCCGCAGTACGGCGTGCAGTCCTGCGGCGACACCCGTGACCTCGACCTGCGGCGCATGCGCGGCGAGCGCCGTGACCAGGCGGTCGCGGCGGCTCCGGTACCGCTGCCGCATGCGCCGTACATGACGGTCGTACGCCCCGGAGACGATGAGGTCGGCGAGGCTCAGCTGGTCGAGGACGCTCGCCCACGCCTCGCGCTCGCCCTTGGCCGCGAGCACGCCGTCGACGTACCGCTCCGGCAGTACCATCCACCCGAGCCGCACCGCCGGCGACAGGCTCTTGCTGACCGAGCCGATGAAGATCACCCGCTCGGGATCGAGGCCCTGGACGGCGCCGACGGGCTTGCGGTCGTAGCGGAACTCACCGTCGTAGTCGTCCTCAAGGACCACACTCCCACGCGCGCGTGCCCAGTCGATCACCGCTGCGCGGCGCTCGGGATGCAGCGGGCCGCCGGTCGGGAACTGGTGCGCGGGTGTGAGCAGCACGGCCCGCTCACGCGCCAGCCGGTCGACGCGTGCTCCGTCCTCGTCGAGGGGGAGCGGTACGGTCCGTACGCCCGCGGCGGCGAGGAGTTCCCGGTGGAAGCCGAGCCCGTACGCCTCGACCGCCAGCGGCCCGCGCAGCACGCTGCCACCTTTCTCCTGGGAGAACAGCAGCCGCAGGGCGTGCGCGAAGCCGGAACAGATCACGATGCGGCCCGGCTCGGTGCGCACGCCGCGCGCGCGTGCCAGGTACTCGCTGAGCGCCTCCCGTAGTTCGACCCGTCCGGCGGGGTCCCCGGGCCCGAAGACCTCGCTCGGCGCCTGCTGCAGAGCCCGCCGGTAGGAGGCCAGCCAGGCCGCACGCGGGAACGCCGACGCGTCCGGGGTGCCCTGCCGCAGGTCGTGGTGAGGTCCACGCGCGCGTGGAGGTGCCTTACGGGGCACCCGCTCCGCCCGCCGAAGCGGTTCGGCACGTTCCGCCACCCTCGTGCCCGAGCCCTGCCGGGCGGTGAGCCAGCCCTCGGCGACCAGTTCCGCATACGCGTCGGCCACCGTGTTGCGGGCGACTCCGAGGTCCGCGGCGAGCGAACGGTAGGGCGGCAGCCTGGTGCCGGGAGCCAGCCGCCCACTGCGCACGGCCTCCCGCAACGCCCGGGTCAACGCGGCCCGCCGCCCGCCGGGCCCGGCCGATTCCGTCAGATCCAGATGCAGGTCGGCGCCGATCCGCTCCGCAGAATTGACCCATGACTTTGCCATGGATTGCACCCTACCGTCGGTCTTTCGGGGCCGTAGCTTGGAGCGCATGACGACGAACACGACTACTGCGCACGGAACTTCCGACATCGACTCCGGGGCCCGTTCCGGCATCGGCTCCGGAGCCGGCTCCGGTATCGGCTCCGGAACTGGCTCCGGCATCGACGCCGCCATCGCCGCCGCCGAGGCCGCGAGGACCCGCCTGGATTTCGCGAAGTCCGCCCCGAAGGTCTTCCGCGCCATCGTCGGCTTCGACGCCGCCGCCCGCGAGGGCCTGGATCCGACCCTGGTCGAACTGATCCAGATCCGCGCCTCGCACCTCAACCACTGCGCCTACTGCCTCCACATGCACACCAACGACGCCCGCAAGGCCGGCGAGAGCGAGGACCGGCTGCACATGGTCGCGGTCTGGCGCGAGGCCCGGCACTTCTTCACCGAGAGGGAACAGGCGGCCCTGGCCCTGACGGAGGCGGTGACCCTGGTGGCCGACGGCGGGATCCCGGACGAGGTCTACAGCCAGGCGGCGGCCCACTTCGACGACGGGGAGCTGGCGCACGTACTGGCCCTGATCATGACGATCAACACCTGGAACAGGGTGGCGTTGGCTACGGGGAAAGTGGCGGGGACGGACGAGCGGAGGTAGCGGAGACGCAGGCTTCGCGCGCCGTCGGCGGCCCGGCACTGTGCGGCTTGCTTCCTTTGTCGGTCAACCATGAGTCCGCCGCAACGGCCCGCCGCAACGGCCGCCACCACGGCCCGGAACGACGGCCCGGAATGACGGCCCGGCCGTGCCGAACTCGCCGGAACCGCCCCCGCATTCCTCAAACGGTCATGGGCCGGTCATACGGCGAGATCGGTGCCGGCAGCCTCGAGCTCCCCGTCAGGTAGTGGTCGACGGCCGCCGCCACCGCCCGCCCCTCGGCGATCGCCCACACGATGAGCGACTGCCCCCGGGCGGCGTCCCCCGCGGCGAACACCCCGGGCACGTTCGTGGCGAAGCCGGCATCCCGCGTGATCGTGCCGCGAGGCTCCATCTCCAGCCCGAGCTGCTCGATCAGCCCGTCCTCCCGGTCGGGGCCGGTGAAGCCGAGGGCGAGCAGCACGAGGTCGGCGGGCAGTGTCCGCCCGGTGCCCGGCATCGGGCGGCGCTGCGCGTCCACCTCGACCAGGTGCAGCGACCGTACGTGCCCGTCGGCGTCACCCGTGAAGCGGAGCGTGGACGCCGCGAACAGCCGCGCGTCCGCGTCCGCCGCCGGCGCCGTCTCCAGATCACGCGCCTCCTCGTGCGCCGCCGACAGGCGGTAGATCTTCGGATACGTCGGCCAGGGCTCGGCCGCCTCGTCCCGCTCGGCGCCCGGCTGGGCGTAGATGTCCAACTGGGTCACGGACGCGGCACCCTCCCGCACGGCCGTGCCCAGGCAGTCGGCCCCGGTGTCCCCGCCGCCGACGATGACGACGTGCTTCCCGGCGGCGGACATCGGGGAGCTCTCCAGGTCCCCCTCGCACACCCGGTTGGCCAGCGGCAGATACTCCATCGCCTGCTGGATGCCGCTCAACTCCCGTCCTGAAACGGGCAGTTCACGCCAGGCCGTGGCTCCCGTGGCGATCACCACGGCGTCGTAGCGCGACCGCAGGTCGGCCGCTCCGACGTCCCGGCCGACCACCGTCGACGTACGGAACTTCGTCCCCTCGGCCCGCATCTGCTCGATCCGCCGCTCCAGATGGTGCTTCTCCATCTTGAACTCGGGGATGCCGTACCGCATCAGCCCGCCGATCCGGTCGTCCTTCTCGTACACGGCGACCGTGTGCCCCGCCCGGGTCAGCTGCTGCGCCGCCGCGAGCCCCGTGGGCCCCGACCCGACGACCGCGACCGTCCGCCCGGACAGCCGATCCGGCGGCCGAGGCGGAGCGAACCCGTCCTCCCAGGCCCGGTCCGCGATGGCGCACTCGACGTTCTTGATGGTGACGGCCGGCTGATTGATCGCGAGCACGCACCCGGCCTCACAGGGCGCCGGACACAACCGCCCGGTGAACTCGGGGAAGTTGTTCGTCGCGTGCAGCCGATCCGCCGCCGCCCGCCAGTCCTCCCTCGACACCAGGTCGTTCCACTCGGGGATCAGGTTGCCCAGAGGACAGGCGTCGTGGCAGAACGGTATGCCGCAGTCCATGCAACGATCGGCCTGCTTGCTGATGATCGGCAGCAGCGCCCCTGGGACGTACACCTCGTCCCAGTCCTTGACCCGCTCCTCGACGGGCCGGCGCGGCCAGTCCTGGCGGGGGGTGGTCATGAAGCCCTTGGGATCGGCCATGGCCGTCTTCCTCGCGTGCGCATGTGACGTGTTGGAGCCGTGCGTCATCGGGCGGCACTCTTCCCGCAACGATACGTCCCACCGGCCACGTACGCAGGGTGGGGGACAGCGCTTTCTCCCCGGCTTTCCCGCGGATTCCCTCCCGGCTCGGTCCGCGCCCGCGCGTCAGCTGATCGCCAGGACGTACGACACCGTCGCGGCGGCCGAGGCGACCATGCGGACGTGGTTCCACGCCGTCCACTCGCGCACGTACGTCGGCCAGTAGTCGGCCGCCTCAGGAGTGCCCGGGTCGAGCTTGAGCAGCGTGTCGTTGCGGGGGACGTTCGCCACCATGGTCACCCCGAACGACCCGAACAGATACAGCCCGCTGCCCAGCAGCAGTTCCACCGTGCCCTCGTCCGGCCACAGCACGAACGTCACCACGGCGATCACCGCGCACAGCACCGCCGACCCGAGGAACACCAGCATGAACGCCGGCGTCAACGCCGTCACATTGATCGCCTTCATCGCGGCCACGCCCTGCGCCGGCGGCAGCGCGGCCAGCCCACGCATCACGAAGGTCGAGAAAGCGCAGAAGACCCCCGCCACGAGACCGGTGCCCACCACGCCGATCACCACGAGCACGAAGTACGGCCCATCAATCATGTCAACGTCAACTCCCCGTATCCCGCCGAGATCCTTCCCGGCCCGGCCCATCTGTCACCTCAAGTGAAACCCTGAACGAGAACGGTCACCATGGCCGAGCGACGCGGGCACATACGCGAGCGTCCAGCCGGACGAGGCCCTGGCGCCGCGCCTTGAGGAACGGCACTGTGGGCGGCCGTTGGGTGTCCGAGGCCTGGCCGGCTGGTGCGTGTCGCCTGCCCGGCGCGTCCGCGTCCGCCACGCCCCTCCGCCTGCCGGTCTTGCCCGCCCGGCTTTCCCGACCGCCGGTCTGCGGTCCGCCTGCCCGGCCGACCCGCGCCGGCACGGCGGGCGTACGCATCCCGAGTGCGCCCTGCGTGGGCGGGTCCCGTCGGCATCGGCCGTTGCCGAGTCCGTCGACCGAAGGGACCCACCGAAGAGGATCACCGTCAGCCGGCGGCCTCCGACACCTCGGCCCGCCACGCCCGCAACGTCGTCTCCACCGCTGCTGCGATCCGCCGCCGAGCCTCGTGCCGTGGCATCCCGCCCATCAGCAACTGGTCGTACGAGGTGTCCAGATGCCGTACGGACGCCACGACCGCCGACGTCACCGCCCCTTCGGACAACGCCCGCCCCGCCGCACTCCGCCCCACGCGTCCGCTGCCCCGCACCGACGCATGCCCCGCGATGTCCCGCGCCCGCTCCACCGGACACCCCGGGAACAGCCGCAGTATCTCCGCCGCGAACGCTTCCGCGAGCCGCACGTCCTCCCGCTCCCGCCGCCGCGCGTCCCGCACCCGGCGCCGCCGCCGGGCCTCCGCGTCCGCCAGACACCGCCGCTCGGCCCTGGCGAGCGCCGCCTCCTCGACGAGCACGCCCTGCCGCTCGTAACGGCTTCTGCGCCGGTTGAACCGTACGACCACCGCCGACAGCGCACTCTCCTCCCGTGACCGACGCGTCAGCGCCGTGTCGCCGCGCGGCAGGAACACCAGATGCCCGAGATCGGCACAGTCGAGACAGCGTGGCGCCCCGTCCTCCAGCACGAGCATCTGCAACGGCCCCGCATGACACTCCGCACAGTGCCGCCGCTTGACGGGCTGAACCACCAGAAGGCCGGTACGGTGCGGGGTAGTTGCGAGGTGCGCCATACCCGGTTCATTCCCCTCGGGGCGGGCCTGGGGAACTACCCGACGCGGACCGGAAACTGCCTGATCGGGAGCGGTGTGCGGTTTGATCGATTCGGGTGGGCAGCTCGCTCGGGTCAGGTGAGTGGCCTGGTCGGTCTGTGATGTCGAGCCGATCGAGCTCGCCCCCTTCTTGGCGCCCCGCACCCCGCACCACCCCGACCACCCCTTGTCGCATCATGGGTCCTGTGCGACTCGAAGCGATCACCTGGGAGCGGCTCGGCGACCGGCTGGCCGAGCGGCTGCTCGACCGGAAACCGGCCGACGGCAGCCCCTGGCCGCGTGTCGCCTTCGACGGCGCCCCGGCGGCCCGGCCGGGAGACCTCGCGGAGCGGGTCGGCGAGGCGCTGCGCGTACGCGGACGCCCCTCGCTCTGTGTCGGCACGGAGGGCTTCCTGCGCCCGGCCTCGGTTCGGCTGGAGTACGGCCACCAGGATGTGGACGCCTATTACGACGGCTGGTTCGACACCGGTGCCCTGTGGCGCGAGGTCTTCGGCCCGCTCGAGCCCGGCGGTGACGGTCGCGTCCTGCCTGACCTGTGGGACCCGGAGACCGACCGGGCGACCCGCAGTCCTTACGTCCAACTCCCGCCCGGTGGCTTCCTGTTGATGCATGGTCCCCTCCTGATGCGCCACTGGTTCCCCTTCGACCTGACCGTCCACGTCCTCCTCTCACCCGGCGCCCTGCGTCGCCGTACCCCCGAGGCCGAGCACTGGACCCTCCCCGCCTTCGAGCGCTACGACAACGAGACCGATCCGGCCGGTACCGCCGACGTCCTGGTGCGCGCCGACGATCCGCGGCACCCGGCGTGGAACGGCTGAGCCCTCCACGAGTGATCCGATCTCCTTCGACGACTCCGTCCGCTCCCTGCTCGACGGGAAGAACTTCTACGACGGTGCGCTTATCGGCCTGATCGCCCCCGTCGCCGGTGGCCGTCACCGCTCGGTTCCGGGTGCACGCACGGGACGGCGCGGCGAGAATGAAGGGCGCCGGGACTTAGCGGTGCGTCCCGCGCCGCGCCGGCCGTCCGGCATCGGGAGGTACTCCAATGACCACTGCCGGAGACATCATGCACCGTGGCGCCCAGTGGATCCCCGCCCACGAGACCCTGGACCGCGCCGCCCAGCTCATGCGTGAGCTGGGCGTCGGAGCCCTGCCCATCAGCGATCAGAACGAACGGCTCTGCGGGATCCTCACCGACCGCGACATCGTCATCGGCTGCGTGGCCATGGGCCGCGACCCGAGCAAGGTCACCGCCGGCGAGATGGCCCAGGGCACCCCGCGCTGGATCGACGCGAACGCCGACATCAGTGACGTGCTCCGGGAAATGAAGGAGCACCAGATCCGCCGGCTTCCCGTCATCGACAACAAGCGCCTGGTCGGCATGATCAGCGAGGCTGATCTGGCCCAGCACCTGTCGGAGGGCCAGATCGGACAGTGGGCCGAGAGCGTCTACGCCAGGACCGCGGCGCCGACGACGCACTGACGCGGCGAACGCCCCACCCTCACCTCCAGTGCCGTCCTCGGCCGGCCGACCGTGCCGGTCGGGGACGCACCGGAGCAGCCCAAATCAGGCGTCAGAGCCATCCGTTGCGCCGGAAGCCCCGGTAGAGGACCACGCACGCGACGGATATCACCGCTATGACCAGCGGATAGCCGAACGTCCAGCGCAACTCCGGCATGTAGTCGAAGTTCATCCCGTACACCCCGCACACCATCGTCGGTACGGCGATGATCGCGGCCCAGGCCGTGATCTTCCGCATGTCCTCGTTCTGCGCGACGGTGACCTGCGCCAGGTGCGCCTGCAGGATCGAGTTCAGCAGTTCGTCGAAGGCGGCTATCTGCTCCTTGGCCCGCAGCAGATGGTCGGACACGTCGCGGAAGTAGGCCTGTATCTCCGGCTCCACCACCCGGATCGGCAGCGTGGCCAGGTCCTCGAGCGGTCGGCTGAGCGGGACGACGGCCCGCTTCAGCTCCAGGAGCTCCCGCTTGAGCTGGTAGATCCGCCCCGGGTCGGCCCGCGCGCCGTTCGCCGCGAACACATCCGTCTCGACCTCGTCGATGTCCTCCTGCACGGAGTCGGTGACGCTCAGATAGTCGTCGACCACATGGTCCGCGATCGCGTGCAGCACCGCCGCCGGCCCCTTGGCGAGCTGCTCGGGGTTCGACTCCAGCTCCTCGCGCAACGGCCCCAGGGAGCCGTGCCGCCCATGCCGCACGGTGATCACGAAGTCCTGGCCGACGAACACCATGATCTCGCCGGTGTTCACCACCTCGCTCGTCGCCGTGAGTTTCTCGTGCTCGACGTAGCAGACGGTCTTGAACACGGCGAACAGCGTCTCGTCGTAGCGCTCCAGCTTCGGCCGCTGATGCGCCTCGACCGCGTCCTCGACCGCCAGCGGATGCAGAGAGAAGAGTTCGGCGATGCCCGCGAACTCCTGGTCCGTCGGTTCATGGAGGCCCAGCCAGACGAACCCGCCCCCGCGTTTGCGCATCCGCTGCACGACGTCTACCAGATCGCCGTTCTCCTGGACCCGCACGCCGTCCCGATACGTCACGCAGTTCACCACGGAGGAGCCCAGCGGGGACCTGGCGGGATGGCTGAGGTCGACACGAGGGCGCCGTCGAGCCAGCCGTGCCACCCTGCGGAGGCTGCCGACCTTGTCGAGGCCCGTGACCTTCCGCAGATTCCCTGCCATGGACATCTGGATCTCCTTGCGTGGATCCTCGCGCCGCATTTCTGCGCCCTGGCTGGCCAGTTTGCCAGTTGGGGGTGAGCTGCGGGTAAGCCTGTGGGAGTACGGGATTCCGCTTTGTTCCCGCCTGTGGATGAAGGGCTTTGCCCAGGTTGCCGTGCGGAGTGGGCGTGATTCGGCGTGGATGGTCGGCGCGGGAGCAGGGCGGGCGGAATTCGCGTCCATCCCGCCGAGCGTCGACCGCTTCCGGCAAACAAGGCAAATGGGATGATCTCGGCATGATGCGAACCAATGGGTATCTCCTGGACAACCGGCAGGCCGAGGCGGACGAGCAATGCGACGCACTGGGCCCTCTCTTCGATCCCACGACGTTCCGTTACCTCGAAGGGTTCGGCATCGGACCCGGCTGGCGCTGCTGGGAAGTGGGCGCCGGCGGCACGTCGGTGGTCTCCTGGCTGGCCAAGAAGGTCGGCCCGACCGGAAAGGTGGTCGCGACCGACCTCGACACCTCACGGCTCGCCCCGGCCGCGCGCCATCCGGTGGAGGTCCGCGTGCACGACGTGGGCGCCGAGGAGCCGCCGGGGGAGGAGTACGACTTGGTGCACGCCCGGGTGGTCCTCTCTTATGTACCG
The DNA here is from genome assembly GCF_000719285.1 of Streptomyces bicolor. Lineage (GTDB taxonomy): Bacteria > Actinomycetota > Actinomycetes > Streptomycetales > Streptomycetaceae > Streptomyces > Streptomyces bicolor. The sequence goes on from NZ_JOFS01000003.1 coordinate 16,603, forward strand.
GACCGCGAAAGGGCGTTGAGGTCCATGATCAAGGCCCTGCGCCCTGGTGGCCGGCTCCTGGTCGAGGACGCCGACCCCGTCCTGCAGCCCCTGCTCTGCCCCGACGAGTACGGCCCCGAACAGCAACTGGCCAATCGTCTCCGCGACGGCGTCCGCGCCCTTCTCGCCGAGCGTGGCGCCGACCTCTCCTTCGGCCGCAGACTCCCGCGCCTGCTCCGCGCGGCCGGACTGCGCCGGGTGGTTGCCGACGCGTACTTCCCGCTCTCCTCGCCCGCCTGCGCCGCCCTGGAGTCCGCCACCATCCGTGAGAACCGCGACCAGCTCGTCACCGCGGGCCTCGCGACCGACCACGACATCGACCGCCACCTCGACAACATCACCACCGGCGGCCTGGACCTTGCCGCGAGCCCGATGATCTCGGCGTGGGGGCGCAAGGCGTAGCCAGGGAGCGCGCACGGTGGAGGCAACTCGCCGTACGAGCGGCCGTCACCCCAGCCGTGGCGGCCTCCCTCCCACCCGCTCCACCGCCAGCGCCCCCGCCCGGCACCCCTCCCGAGCCGCGGCTTCCGGTACGGCGCCGGAGAGGAGAGTCGCGAGGAAGGCGCCGGTGAAGGCATCGCCCGCACCCGTCGTGTCCTTCGGCGTGGCCGGTACGGCGGAGACGCGGGCGCTCACGGTGCCCGACCGGGCGACCAGGGCGCCGTGAGCGCCCTGCTTGGCCACCACCAGCGGGACATGACGGCTCAACTTGGCCGCCGCGTCCGCCCCATCGGGCAGCCCAGTGAGCAGGCACGCCTCGTCGCGGCTGGGCAACAGGACGTCCACGCCCTCCACCAACGCCAGAAAACGGCCGACGCCGAGATCTGCGAGGAACCCCGCCGACGCCGGATCCAGGCTCACCGGCACGCCACGCGCGCGTGCCGACTCCAGAGCCACCGCCACGAGCGCCCGGCCCTGCTCGGAGAACAACAGGTAGCCCGAGAGGTGCAGTCGGGCGACACCGTCGAGCACCGCGTCCGACCAGTCACCGGGCTCGAGCCGCAGTGACGCGCCGCTGTCGGTGAGGAACGTGCGCTCGGCGGCGGCCCCGGTGTCGACCAGGCAGATCACCGTCCCGGTCGGCGCGTGCGGATCCACGACGAGGCAGGGCCGTACTCCGCCGGCGGCCAACTCGCGCTCGTGCCATGCGGCCGTGTCCGCGCCGACCCGCCCCAGCAACCGCACATCCGCACAGCCCCAATGGGCGGCCCAGCAGGCCACATTGGCGCCCGCGCCGCCCGGCACCGTCCGGATGGCCGCAGCCGTGTCCGTGCCCGAGGCGAGCGGTCCCCGGTGCCGGGCGATGACGTCCGTCACCACGTCCCCGACGACCAGCAGGGCGCCGCCGTGGGACCCACTGTCGGCCGGTGCGCCCCCCGAACCGGCGGTCCCCGTCCCGCCACCGGCGGGCTCGTGCGCCGCTGCCTCGTTCCCCGGCTCGTGACCACGCGGCGCCTCGTTCCCCGGCTCGCGACCGAGCGCCTCGCTCCCGGTCCCGTGTGCCCCCGTCCCGGTCACGTCCCGCTCACGCCCCGGTCCAGGCTGCCGCGATCCGACCCGCCAGCCGTACATTGCCGCGCACCGCCGCGAGATTGGCGCTCAGCGAGGCACCGTCCGTGTGCCGTACCAAGTAGTCCAGCAGGAACGGAGTGACCGCCTGACCGGTGACGCCCCGCTCCTCGCACGCGTGCAGCGCGTCGGCGAGTACACGCGCGTGCAGTTCGGGATCGAGCTGCTCCTCCTCCGGCACCGGGTTGGCGACGATCAGCGCCGACTCGGGCCCGTCGAGCGTGTCCTGAGCGCGCATCACCTCGGCCACCTCCTGCGGCGACTGCAGCGTCCAGTCCACGGGATGGCCCGAGTCGGAGAGGTAGAAGCCGGGGAAGCGCTCCGTGCGGTAGCCGGCCACCGCGACACCCAGGGTCTCCAGTCGTTGCAGGGTCGCCGGGACATCGAGGATCGACTTCACGCCGGCACACACCACCGTGATCCTCGTGCGCGCCAGGAGCCCCAGGTCGGCCGACTCGTCCTGCGTCACCGTCCACTCCCGGTGCACACCGCCGAGCCCACCCGTCGCGAACACCCGTACGCCGGCGAGGGCCGCGAGCAGAGCCGTCGCCGACACCGTGGTCGCTCCGCTCGCCCCGGAGGCCACCGCGAGCGGCAGATCCCGGTGGCCCAGCTTGCGGATCCCGTCCTCGTTCGCGACCCGCTCCAGCTGCTCCTTGTCCAGCCCGACATGGGGTCGGCCGTCCAGCACGGCGATCGTCGCGGGAACGGCGCCTTCCCGCCGTACGACGTCCTCCAGCTCCAGCGCCACCTGCAGATTGCGCGGACGCGGCAACCCGTGCGCGATGATCGTGGACTCCAGGGCCACCACGGGTTGACGCGCGTCGATCGCCCCCCGCACTTCTTCGGACACCACCAGCACCACGCGCCTGCCTCCTGTCAGTCGGTCTTCCCTCATCTCTGGCGGTCGGCGCACCGGGTCAAACCCTTGCGGCCTGTGGGAGACGACACCAGCCTGGGGGCATGACGGACAACACTGCACGTCTCGACCATGTCGTCCTCTGGGTACGTGATCCGGTGGCGTCGGCCGACTTCTACGAGAAGGCGGTCGGCATGGAGCCGGTCAGGCTCTCCGAATACTCCGCGGGGGCGGTTCCGTTCCCCTCGGTGCGCCTCAACGCGGAGACGATCCTCGACCTCATGCCGCTCGCCATGGCGGAGCGGATGACGATGTTTCCCGGCGCCGCCGACAGCTCCGGCCACCCGGTCAACCACGTCTGCCTGGCCCTGCCCGGAGACGACCTCGATGCCCTGCGGGCCCGCCTTGAGGAACGCGGCGCGCCCGTGTCGGACATCTCCCACGACTCCTTCGGCGCCCGCGGCAAGGCCAAGCGCAGCTTCTATTTCCGCGACCCCGACGGCAACGTGTTCGAGGCCCGGCACTACGACTAGGGAGCCGCGAAAGGGGGTCCGCGCGCGGGCCCCCTTTTTACGGCTGGAGCCCCGGTCCAACTCGGCGCAGCCGCGCGGTGCATCCTCACTTCCGGCTGCCAGTCGGATGCCAGCGGTTGTGGGCACGCCGGAGTCTGCTACCGCCGCCGTTTCCCGGGCAGCCTTCGCGCGCGTCCCGAGAGAACCCGGCCGCGAACCGGCACGGCGACCAAGGCCGCGCCGGACGTGGGGCGGCCACGCTGTGTTCGCTGCCTGAACCCCACGCCCGTGCCTGCGCCGTACGAACGCCACGTGGGCGCCTCGATCACCTGGCTCGGCCACTCACCCACGAGTGACGGCCCGGCGCGACCTCAACCGTTCACCGAGACATCCCGCGCCCGCCGCCTGCCCCGCGTGACCAGCGCCAGCGCCGCCAAGGGGACGAGCAGACACGCGGCCGTGAAGTTGAGCCAGGCGTAGCTCGCCTGGGCGACCACGAGCCCGGCGATCGCTCCGCCGACGCCCGCGGAGGCGTTCATGATCAGGTCCGACAGCCCCTGGGCGGCGGCCCGCGCGGGCTGTGGCACGGAGTCCGTGAGCAGTGCGGAACCGGAGACGAGCCCCGCCGACCAGCCGAGCCCCAGCACGAACAGCCCCAAGGCCGTCTGCCCATGACTGCTGCCCGCCGTACCGGCGAGGAACACCGCGCATGCCAGCAGTCCCACGGCGAGCCCGATCCCCGACAGCCGCCCCAGCCGGTCCGCCAACCGCCCCATGAGCGGCGCGAACGCGTACATGCCCGCGATGTGCCCGCTGATGACCAGCCCGATCAGGTCGATACCCGCGCCGTGGTGCGCGAGGTCGACCGGGGTCATCGACATCACCGAGACCATCGCCGTGTGCGCCACGGCGACCGTCACCACCGCGAGCCGCGCCCGCGAAGAGGCGGCCACCGCGGCCAGCCCGGCGCGCAGCGAACGACCCGCGGGCGACTGCTCCTCGGCGGGCGCGAGCGCCCGCGCCGTCAGCAGCGGGTCCGGCCGCAGCAGCACGGCCACCACGACCGCGGATATCAGGAAGATCCCGGCCGCCCACAGGAACGGACCCGCCGCCGGGGGTATCCCGAGACCCGTCACACTGCGGCCGGCGGGCGCGGCGATGTTCGGGCCGAGTACCGCGCCTATGGTCGTCGCCCACACGACGAGCGAGATGGCCCGGGCCCGCCGCTCCGGCTCGGCCAGATCGGCGGCCGCGAACCGCGCCTGCAGATTGCCGACGAGGCCGCGCCGAACGCGGCCATCCCGCACAGCAGCAGCGGAAAGCTCCCGACCCTGGCCGCGATCACCGTGACACCGGCGCCCACCGCCCCGATGAGATAGGCCAGCACCAGTCCGGGACGGCGCCCTCGCGCGGTCATCAGCGCGGCCAGCGGCATCGACAGCACCGCTGTACCGGCGACGGTCGCGGTGGGCGCGAGCCCGGACAAGGACTCGGCGCCACTGACTTCCGCGGCCAGCACGGCCGCGAGCGCGATGCCGGTGGCGACACCCAGCCCGCCCAGGATCTGCGTCGCGATCAGCACGGCCGATATACGGCGCCGCAGGGCCGGCAACCGGTCGGGCGTGACGGTCGCGACGACCTGCCGCTCGACGGCGGTCACCGGGCGCACCCGGCGTCCGCGTACAGGTGCGTGAAAAGTGTCCTCACAGGCGCAGTCTCCCCCTCTTGGCCCACCCGCCCAACCCGTGCGCCCCGCGCAGGCGACCGACGCAGAACGCTGCCGAACTCTCTGAGGCCCACACAGCCCTCAGAACAGCGGCTCCGGCAGCACCCCCTCCAGCGCGAGCAGCTTCCGCTTGGTCTCCAGGCCACCCCCGAATCCACCGATTCCGCCGTCGCTCTCGACGACCCGGTGACAGGGCACCACCACAGGCAGCGGATTGGCGCCCATCGCCATCCCCACCGCCTGCGCGGCACCCGGCTGCCCGACCCGCCCGGCCAGATCGCCGTACCCGACGACGGTGCCGTACGGGACCCCGGAGGCCAGCTCGCGCAGCACCTCCCGGTTGAAGCCGGAGATGAGCGCCCAGTCCAGCGGCAGCTCGAAGTCGCGCCGCGTACCCGCGAAGTACTGCTTCACCTGACGTATCGGCTCGGCCAGCAGTGGGGAGTCCGGCGCCTCGACCGGCTCGGTGCCCAGCCGGGACGCCAGTCGGCCGAGCGCCTTCTCACACACCTTCTCGGTGGCGTGGAAGACGACGCTGACCAGGCCGTCGCGGGTCGCGGCCAGCATCAGTGGACCGATGTCGGTACCGACGACGGCCCACGCGACCTGCTGCTCGTACTGCCCATGGCTGTCCATGCGCCCACCGTACGACCCGCCACTGACAACGCCACGGGAGCGGACGTGCGCTCCTGCGCGGGCCCCGCATCCTCGGACACGGCGTCCCGCACCACGTCGGGATTGTTGGTGATGATGCCGTCGACGCCGTACCCGGCGACCAGCCGGGCGGTGTCCGCGTCGTTCACGGTCCACGTGAAGACCTCCAGCGGCCTGCCGTGCGGTCCCGTGAACGCGTGGACGGAGGCGACATAGCTCCGGGAGATGGAGCCGTACGAGGGGTTGATCTGGTCGGCGAAGGTCGCGTAACCGGCGAGGTCGGCCGTGGGTGGCGTCCCGAGGAAGCCGGTCTTGACCGCCGGCTTCAGCTTGTGGACGGTCCGTGTGCTGTCGACGCTGAAGCTCTGCACGATCAACCGGCCCGCGAGGTGGTGCGGATCAAGCCAACCCGCCTTGTCCAGCACTTTGAGGGTCTGTCGCTCGATGCCCGGGTACAGATCGGGATTCTTGATCTCCAGGAGCAGGTTCTGGTGGTGAAGTTCCACGCGGTCCATGAACTGCTCCAGCGTCGGCACGCGCGCGTCCGCGTACACGGGGCTGAACCAGCCGCCCGCGTCCAGGCGGGCGATCTCGGCGGCGGTGAAGTCCTTCACCTTCCAGGGCGCCCGGTCGGGGAAGACCTGTTCCACATCGGTCGTGCGCTTCAGGTTGTCGTCGTGCAGGACGACCAGCTTGCCGTCCTTCGTGCGCTGGACGTCGTTCTCCACCCAGCTGATGCCCAGTTCAGCGGCCTTGTCGACGGCTGCCAGCGTGTTCTCGGGGGCGTAGGCGGAGGCCCCCCGGTGGGCGATGACCGTGGGCGGCTCGGCGCCGGCCCGGGCGTCGGAGCCGGGGAGCAGAAGAGCGGCGGTCCCCAGGAGCGCGGTCGTCGTGGCGACTACAGCGCGCGCGTGCATGCGTACTCCTCGCGTCGAACGATCACGGACAGCTCAACTGTGACAGCAGAGGGTCAACGGCGAAGGAGTACAGAATGGCCACAGATTGAATGGAGTTGCCCAGGCCCGCTCACCCGTGCCGCACAACTGGGGCAAGCCCGTGTTTCTTTGCCGGAAAATCGTTCGACCATTGCGGTGGGAGTTACTCTCTGCCTCAACCCTGACCGCTCGGGCGGTCGTGGGAGGGGGCGCATTTCACGGAGTTCCGGGACGTAAGAGGGCGGGAAGGGCAGCCGCGAATGCAGGGCACGATCGACGGTTTCAGCTACGGACTCGTCACACCGCTGGTGGCCTACCTCATGGCCTGCCTCGGCGGTGCCCTCGGCCTGCGCTGCACCACCAGATCGATGCTCGTCTCGCACTCCTGGCGCCCCGGCTGGCTCGCCCTGGGATCGGCGGCCATCGGCTCCGGCATCTGGACCATGCACTTCGTCGCGATGATGGGGTTCACGGTCGAGGAGACACCCATCCACTACGACAAACCGATGACGTTCGCCAGCCTGGCCGTCGCCATCGTCATGGTGGGTATCGGGATCTTCATCGTCGGCTACAAGGGGGCCAGCGGAACGGCCCTGTTCACCGGCGGCACCATCACCGGCCTGGGCATCGCCTCGATGCACTACCTCGGCATGGCCGGTATGCAGCTGAACGGCAAGCTCGAGTACAACACCTTCACCGTCGCCGTCTCCGTCGTGATAGCGATGGTGGCGGCCACGGCCGCCCTGTGGGCAGCCGGGCAGGTCAGAGGATTCCTGTGGAGCGTGGGCGCGAGCCTCGTCATGGGCCTGGCCGTCAGCGGCATGCACTACACGGGCATGGCCGCCCTCAGCGTGCATCTCCACGGCACTGAGTCCGCCTCGCAGGGCGACTCACCCGCCTCCCTGCTCGCGCCGATGCTGGTCGGCCCGCTCGCCTTCCTCCTCCTCGCGGGCGCCGTCGTGCTGTTCGACCCGAAGATGGTCATGGGGAAACCCACCGGGGCCCCCGTCGAGCACAAGCCGGGCGTCCCGGCCCACGCCACCGTCCCGCACCCGACCCGCCGCCCCCCGCTGCGGCCGCGCCGCGCGCAGGGGCACCGAAGCTCCCGAACCCCGCAAAACCACTGATCGGACCGCGTTGTCAGTGGCGGGTCGTACGGTGGATTCCATGCGGCCCGTTTCCAGCATCGAACGCACGGTGGCGCCCTTCGAGGTCGTCAGCCCCTACCAGCCCAGCGGCGACCAGCCGCAGGCCATCGCCGATCTCGCCCGGCGTATCGAGTCCGGCGAGAAGGACGTCGTCCTGCTCGGCGCGACCGGCACAGGCAAGTCCGCCACCACCGCGTGGATGATCGAGAAGCTCCAGCGCCCCACCCTGGTGATGGCGCCGAACAAGACGCTGGCCGCCCAGCTGGCGAACGAATTCCGCGAGCTCCTGCCGAACAACGCCGTCGAGTACTTCGTCTCGTACTACGACTACTACCAGCCCGAGGCGTACGTCCCGCAGTCGGACACCTACATCGAGAAGGACTCCTCGATCAACGAGGAGGTCGAGCGCCTGCGCCACTCCGCGACCAACTCGCTGCTCACCCGCCGCGACGTCGTCGTGGTCGCCTCGGTCTCCTGCATCTACGGCCTCGGCACCCCGCAGGAGTACGTGGACCGGATGGTCCCCCTCAAGGTCGGCGAGGAGATCGACCGGGACCAACTGCTCCGTCGCTTCGTGGACATCCAGTACACGCGCAACGACATGGCCTTCAGCCGCGGCACCTTCCGGGTGCGCGGCGACACCATCGAGATCTTCCCGGTCTACGAGGAGCTCGCCGTCCGCATCGAGATGTTCGGCGACGAGATCGAGGCCCTGTCCACGCTGCACCCGCTCACCGGCGAGATCATCAGCGACGACGAGCAGCTGTACGTCTTCCCGGCCTCCCACTACGTCGCCGGCCCCGAGCGCATGGAGCGGGCCGTCAACGACATCGAGAAGGAGCTGGGGGAGCGCCTGGCCGAACTGGAGAAGCAGGGCAAGCTCCTGGAGGCCCAGCGCCTGCGGATGCGCACGACGTACGACCTGGAGATGCTCCGCCAGATCGGCACCTGCTCCGGCGTCGAGAACTACTCGATGCACTTCGACGGCCGCTCGCCCGGCTCCCCGCCCAACACCCTGCTGGACTACTTCCCGGACGACTTCCTGCTCGTCATCGACGAGTCGCACGTCACCGTGCCGCAGATCGGCGCCATGTACGAGGGCGACGCATCGCGTAAGCGCACCCTCGTCGACCACGGCTTCCGGCTGCCCTCCGCGCTCGACAACCGGCCCCTGAAGTGGGAGGAGTTCCAGGAGCGCATCGGCCAGACGGTCTACCTGTCGGCGACCCCGGGCACCTACGAGCTCTCCCGCTCGGACGGCCAGGTCGAGCAGATCATCCGCCCCACCGGTCTCGTCGACCCGGAGGTGGTCGTCAAGCCCACCGAAGGCCAGATCGACGACCTGGTCCACGAGATCCGGGCGCGGGTCGAGAAGGACGAGCGCGTCCTGGTCACCACCCTCACCAAGAAGATGGCCGAGGACCTCACGGACTACTTCCTGGAGCTCGGCATCCAGGTGCGCTATCTGCACAGCGACGTCGACACCCTGCGCCGTGTCGAGCTGCTGCGCGAGCTGCGCGCCGGCGAGTTCGACGTCCTCGTCGGCATCAACCTCCTCCGAGAGGGCCTCGACCTGCCCGAGGTGTCCCTGGTGGCGATCCTCGACGCCGACAAGGAGGGCTTCCTGCGCTCCGGCACCTCCCTCATCCAGACCATCGGCCGCGCGGCGCGCAATGTCTCCGGCCAGGTCCACATGTACGCCGACAAGATCACCCCGGCGATGGAGAAGGCCATCGACGAGACCAACCGCCGCAGGGAGAAGCAGGTCGCGTACAACAAGGCGAACGGCATCGACCCCCAGCCGCTGCGCAAGAAGATCAACGACATCGTCGCGCAGATCGCCCGCGAGGACGTCGACACCGAGCAACTGCTCGGCACGGGTTACCGCGCGAAGAAGGACGGCCGGGGCACCAAGGCGCCCGTGCCCTCCCTCGGTGACAAGGCGGCCAAGGGCGCGAAGGCGGCCAAGTCCGCCAAGGGCAAGGCCAAGGAGACGGTGCCCACCGACCGTCCGGCGGCCGATCTCGCCGAGCAGATCGAGGAGTTGACGGAGCGTATGCGCGCCGCAGCCGCGGATCTGCAGTTCGAGATCGCGGCCCGGCTGCGCGATGAGGTGTCCGAGATGAAGAAGGAACTGCGCCAGATGAAGGAGGCGGGCCTGGCCTGACGGGACCACGGGCGCCGGTCCACGCCCCGCGACCGGCGCCCCGGAAGGCCTTCGAGGTCTTGCCGGGCACGCGCTGTGTTGCAAGACCGACACAAAGTACGTACCGGGGTACGGCACTGTCAGTGCCCCTGCGTAGGGTTCTGGTCATCCGCGGAGCCCGCGGGCAACAGGGGACAGCTCGAGAGGGGAATCAGCACGTGACCGTCAACATGACCAAGGGTCAGGCCATCAGTCTGCAGAAGAACGACGGCGGCAGCCTGACCGCGGTGCGCATGGGTCTCGGCTGGCAGGCGGCTCCCCGGCGCGGCCTGTTCGGCTCGCGGACGCGTGAGGTCGACCTCGACGCCTCCGCCGTCCTGTTCGCGGACAAGCAGCCGATCGACGTCGTCTTCTTCCGCCACCTGGTGAGCGACGACGGCTCGGTGCGCCACACCGGTGACAACCTCGTCGGCGGTGTCGGCCAGGGCGGCGACGACGAGGCGATCCTCGTCGACCTCGCGCGCGTCCCGGTCCACATCGACCAGATCGTCTTCACCGTGAACTCCTTCACGGGCCAGACCTTCCAGGAGGTCCAGGACGCGTTCTGCCGCCTGGTCGACGAGACCAACGGCCAGGAGCTCGCCCGCTACACCCTCGCGGGCGGCGGCTCCTACACGGCCCAGATCATGGCGAAGGTGCACCGCTCGGGCCCGGGCTGGACGATGACGGCCCTCGGCACCCCGGCCAACGGCCGCACCTTCCAGGACCTGATGCCGGCGATCCTGCCGCACCTGTAGGACCTGCGAGGCGGCCCCGGCGGGCGGCACACGACACGACAAGCGACACAGGGGGACGAAGGCATGACGGCCGAGCTGGTGCGGGGGCAGAACCACCCGCTCTCCCAGGCCCGACTGGAGATCCGGGTCTCGGCCGGCACGCCGATCGTCGCCGGAGCCACACTCGGCGACGAGCAGGGCAGGATCGACGGCGTCGAATGGGTGGCCCACCCCGGCGCCCCCACCCTGCCCGGCCTCGAGGTCTCGAGGCAGGCAGCCGCCGACCATCGCCTCGCGGTGGACCTGGACGCCATGCCGGAGGCCGTCCACCGAGTGAGTGTGCTGCTCGCCCTGCCGACCGGCGTCGCCGGCCCGACCCGCTTCGGCGCTGTCCGCGCCCCCGTCGTCGCGGTCACCGGCCTCGACGGCACCGAGGTCGTCAGTTACACCATCGCCGGCCTGGAGGCCGAGTCCGCCGTGGTCGCCCTGGAGCTGTACCGCCGCCAGGGCGCCTGGAAGGTACGCGCCATCGGCCAGGGCTACGCCGGTGGGCTCGCCGACCTCCTCACCGACCAGGGGCTGGCCCAGGCCCACCAACTCGCGGGCGGCATCAACGAGGCGGTGGCCCAGGGCATGGCCCGCTCGCTGCCGGCACCCCCGCCACGGGCGGACGGCGACCGCACCCGGCAGGCGGCCGCACCGGCGCTGGGCCCGGACCAGGGCGGCCCCGCACCGCAGAGCGGCCCCGGCCCCGTACCACCGCAGCCGACGTCGCCCTACGGTACCCAGGCACCGGGCGGTCCCGGGCAGCCGACACCGCAGCCCAACTCCCCGTACGACCTCCAGACGCCCGGTGTATCGGGGCAGCCCGCGCCGCAAACGTCGTACCAGGGCGGAACCGGCGCCGCCGACTCCGCGCAGCCGTCCGCGCCCACGTCCGGCGGCTCGATCAACTACAGCCACCCGCGCCGCCAGAACGCGGCTCCGCCGCCCCCGCCGACCGCGCCTCCGGCCCAGCCCGGGCAGCCCGCGCAGCCCGTCGCCGGCGACGCGACCGGCTGGTCCATGGACGAGCGGCTCTACAACCAGGTGTGGGGCATGTTCGAGGACCTGGCCCGTACGACCGCCGCGTACCGCAGCGCGGTCGACTTCGCCGACTCGCGCATGGACAAGGAGCTCGACCAGGTCCTGTCGGACCCGCGCAGCCGGATCGGCGGACAGGGCGACGCCGCGCGCGAGGAGGCCCAGGCCAAGCACGCCCAGCTCGTCAACCAGGCCAGGGCAGCGCTCGACCGGGACATCGCCCAGCTCACCGCCGAGGCCGAGGTCGTCGAACCCGCGCTGCCGCCCGCCTACGCGCGCTGGGACAACCCCGTCTGGCACGGCTACCGCGTACCGATGGAGATACCCATGGCCCTGCGCCTGGGCGACCTCCACCTGCCCGAAAGCGACCGGTTGCGCATCCCGATGCTGGTCCGGCTGCCGCTGGAGCGCGGTCTGTGGATCGACAGCGGACGCAGCGGATCGCTCGACGGCTCGTTCACCGACTCCCACGACCTGCGGCGTCTCGCGATGGAGACGGCGGTGGCGCACGCGGCACGGCTGCTCGCCGTCTATCCGGCGGGCGAGTTCACCGTGCACGTCATCGATCCGGCCGGTTCGGGCGCGCAGCCACTCGCACCGCTGGTGCAGACCGGCGTGCTCGCGGCCCCGCCCGCCCTAGGTGCCGCGGGAGTCGCGGAGGCCCTGGCGCGGCTCACTGAGCGCGTCGACCTTGTGCAGATGGCGGTGCGCGGCGGGGCGCCCGACTCCCTGCCGCCCGGGTTCGACACTGCCGAGCAACTGCTGATCGTCAACGACTTCCCGCATGGTTTCGACGACCGGGCCGTCAACCAGCTGCGCTACCTGGCGGACGAAGGGCCGGCCGTCGGCGTCCACCTGATGATGGTCGCGGACCGTGAGGAGGCGGCCGGCTACGGCCCGTTGCTCGACCCACTGTGGCGTTCGCTGCTGCGACTGACCCCGGTGCCGGACGACCACCTCGCCGACCCGTGGGTGGGGCATGCCTGGACCTACGAGCCCTCACTCGTGCCGTCCGGCAGCCAGGTGCTCCAGCAGGTGCTCACACAGGTCGCCGCAGCTCGGGCCAAGCGCTGGTAAAACGCCTCTGACCTGCCAACTTGGTGTTTCTTTTGCCAAGCGCTTTACCTTTCCTTGGTGATTGGGGTACTGTTCATCCCACGGAGGGGAGTACTCCCTGTCTGCTGCGACGTACCCGTCAATACGGATCCGGCCAGATCCCGGGGCGTCGGCCCATCGTGGGTGGAAGAGACCTCCGGCGCGCGACGACGCTGACATTTGCCGTTACGACTGCCGGAGGCGCAGTGGAAGTTTCCACGACCCTGTGGGTCCTGACCATCGTGGGCCTTGCCGCCCTGATCGCTGTCGATTTCTTCATCGGCCGCAAGCCGCACGACGTATCCATCAAGGAAGCCGGAATCTGGACGGTCGTCTGGATAGCCCTGGCCGGCCTCTTCGGCCTCGGCCTGCTGATCTTCGGCGGCGGACAGCCCGCCGGTGAGTTCTTCGCGGGCTTCATCACCGAGAAGTCGCTGAGCGTCGACAACCTCTTCGTCTTCGTCCTGATCATGGCGAAGTTCGCGGTGCCGTCCCAGTACCAGCAGCGAGTGCTGCTTGTCGGTGTTCTCATAGCCCTGGTGCTGCGGGCCATCTTCATCGCCGCGGGTGCCGCGATCCTCGCCAGCTTCTCGTGGGTGTTCTACCTCTTCGGCGCCTTCCTGATCTGGACCGCCTGGAAGCTCATCCAGGAGGCCCGGGCCGACGAGGAGGACGAGGAGTACGAGGAGAACAAGCTGCTCAAGGCTGCCGAGCGCAGGTTCGGTGTCGCCGACCGCTACCACGGCACCAAGCTGTGGATCCAGGAGAACGGCAAGCGGGTCATGACCCCGATGCTGGTCGTGATGCTGGCGATCGGCACCACGGACGTGCTGTTCGCCCTGGACTCCATCCCGGCGATCTTCGGCCTGACGCAGGACCCGTACATCGTGTTCACGGCCAACGCCTTCGCGCTGATGGGTCTGCGGCAGCTGTACTTCCTCATCGGCGGCCTGCTGAAGAAGCTCGTCCACCTCAGCTACGGCCTGTCGATCATCCTGGGCTTCATCGGCGTGAAGCTGGTGCTGCACGCGCTGCACGAGTCCGGCGTCCACGTCCCCGAGATCAGCATTCCGGTCTCGCTCGGCGTGATCTGCTCGGTCCTGATCGTCACCACGATCACCAGCCTGAGGGCCTCCAAGAAGCAGGCGGCGGCCGAGGCGGCGCAGGAGAAGAGCGCAAGCGCTCCGAAGGACAGCATCGACGTCTGACCACGGCGGACGTAGGAAAAACCAACACCGGGAGTGGTGCCCAGCGAATTGCGGCACCACTCCCGGTGCTTCGTCGGGTGATGGGTGTCCCCGGCCGGGGACACCACCGCCGGGGCTGAGGCACCTGTGGATGCACCCATGAAATTCGCGCAGATCATCGACTTCGAGACCGACCGCATCGACGAGATGAGGGAACTGGCCCAGGAGACGGAGCAGCGCCTGGCGGGTCGCAGCGGCGGCCCCACACGCCGTCTCGTCCTCAAGGACCGGGGTCAGGCCAACCGCTGACGTACAGGACATGACCGATTTCGCGTAGCGACATACGACCCACAGGGGCCCCGCATCCCGAGGGCGCGGGGCCGCCTGAGACCCCCACGGACCGGAATGCGAACCCCCAAGCCCTCTGCGACGATCGCTCCATGATCGCTCGGCTCAGGCCGCTCACAACCCGGTGGACGTCCTTCGTGCCGGTGCTCGCGGTCGTCCTGCTGGTCTTCACCTGGGGACGGGACCTGCCCGGCGCGGTCGTCGCGCTGGTGACGCTGGTCCTCGCGGGGGCCGTTCTGGCCGCCGTACACCACGCCGAAGTGATCGCCCACAGAGTCGGCGAACCCTTCGGCTCCCTCGTCCTCGCCGTCGCCGTCACGATCATCGAGGTCGCCCTGATCGTGACCCTGATGGCCGACGGCGGCGACAAGAGCTCCACCCTCGCCCGGGACACGGTCTTCGCCGCCGTGATGATCACCTGCAACGGCATCGTCGGCCTGTGCCTGCTGGTCGCCTCCCTGCGGCACCGTACAGCGGTCTTCAACCCCGAGGGCACGGGAGCCGCGCTCGCGACCGTCGCCACCCTGGCCACACTCAGCCTGGTGCTTCCGACGTTCACGACGAGCAAGCCCGGGCCGGAGTTCTCCAGCGTGCAGCTGACGTTCGCCGCGCTCTCCTCGCTGATCCTGTACGGCCTGTTCGTGGCGACCCAGACCGTGCGGCACCGCGACTACTTCCTGCCCATCACCCGGCAGGGCGAGGTGGTCACCGCGGACGACCACGCCGACGTGCCATCCGCCCGCACCGCCTTGATCAGCCTCGGGCTGCTCGGCCTGGCCCTGATCGGCGTGGTCGGTCTGGCCAAGGGGGTGTCACCCACCATCGAGTCGGCAGTGGCGGCCGCCCACCTGCCCCACGCCGTCGTCGGCGTGATCATCGCTCTGCTGGTGCTGCTCCCCGAGACGATCGCCGCGCTGCGCTCCGCCCGCCGTGACCGCGTGCAGACCAGTCTGAACCTCGCGCTCGGCTCGGCGATGGCCAGCATCGGCCTGACCATCCCCGCCGTCGCCCTGGCTTCCATCTGGCTCTCTGGGCCGCTCGTCCTCGGCCTCGGCCCCACCCACATGGTGCTGCTCGCCCTCACAGTGGTGGTGAGCTCGCTGACGGTCGTGCCGGGGCGGGCGACACCGCTCCAGGGCGGCGTCCACCTGGTGCTGTTCGCGGCGTATCTGGAGCTCGCGATCAATCCGTAGCCGCCGTTCATCGATGGTCGCCGTCCCTACGCAGTCACCCTCTGCGTCGGCCGCGGGCCATGTGCCCCTCGCCGTACCGGAACCCGTCACCCGGTGGCGGGCTCCGCCGCCACAGCCGGCACCGGACGCGTCTCGGGCAGCAGCGCGAAGCACCCCAGGCTGAGCAGCGCGATGCCCGTCAGATACGCCCCCACACCCCAGGGCACCCGACCGCCCTGCTCGGCGAGCGCCGTAGCCGCGATCGGCGTGAGCGCGCCCCCGAGAACGCCGCCGAGGTTGTAGCCCACCGCGGCGCCCGTACAGCGCACTCGGGGCTCGTACAACTCCGGGAGGTACGCGGCGATCACGGCGAACATCGTGATGAACGCGAGCATCGCCCCGAGGAAGCCCAGGAACATCAGCAACGGCTCACCCGTGGCGAGAAGCGCCACCATCGGGAACATCCACAGAGCGGCGGCAGCGCATCCGATCAGGGTCAGGGGACGCCGCCCGTACCGGTCGCCGAGCACCGCCGCCACCGGTGTGAGCGACCCCTTCACCAGCACCACGGCCATGATGCAGCTCAGCATGACGCTGCGGTCCACTCCCAGCCGTTCCGTGGCGTATGCGAGGGACCAGGTCGTCACCGCGTAGAAGATCGCGTATCCGATGGCGAGCGCCCCGGCGGTCAGCAGCACCAGCCGCCAGTGGTCGCGCACGACCTCGGCGAGCGGCACGCGCGCGTGGTCGTCGATTTCCAGGAACCGAGGGCTCTCGGTGAGCGACGACCGCAGCCGCAGCCCCACCACGGCCAGCACGCCGGCCGCCCAGAACGGCACCCGCCATCCCCAGGCCGCGAACTGCGCCTCGGACAGCGTCGCCGACAGCCCCAGCACCACCCCGTTGGCGAGCAGGAAGCCGAGCGCGGGCCCGACCTGCGGGAAGCTCGACCACAGACCGCGCCGGTCGGCGGGTGCGTGCTCCACCGTCAGCAGCACCGCCCCGCCCCACTCGCCGCCGAGGCCGAGCCCTTGCAGGAAGCGCATCAGGAGCAGCAGCAGCGGAGCGAGCACACCGAGCGTGTCGTACGTCGGCACGCAGCCGACCGCGACCGTGGAGGCGCCGGTCAGCAGCAGTGACGCGACGAGGACCGGCCGGCGGCCGTGGCGGTCACCGATGTGCCCGAACAACACCGACCCGAGCGGCCGCGCCACAAACCCCACGCCGAACGTCGCGAAGGCGGCCAGGGTCCCCGCGACCGGCGAGAACGTCGGGAAGAACAGCGGCCCCAGGACCAGCGCCGCCGCGGTCCCGTAGACGAAGAAGTCGTAGAACTCGATGGCCGTCCCGGCGAGCGAAGCGGCCGCGAGCCGCAGCATGGAGGGTGCCTTTACGGTGCGTAGATCGTGCATGCTGCGTCAACTACCCACGGTGACCACGGGTTACGGGGGCGCACGGGCGCGCCGGGGCTTCGTCAGTACGTGACGGTGATGCGCCGGGCGGGGCCGTCGACGCGGACGAGGCCGCCGTAAGGGATGACGAGTTGTGGGTCTGTGTGGCCGTAGTCGACGTCGAAGACGATCGGGGTGTCGGGGGCATACGTGCGCATGGCCCGCAGTACGGCCTCCCGCTGCTCCGTGGCGTAACGAGCGGCCTCCTCCGGGCTGTTGGGGCGCTCGAAGGACCAGGTCTTCGCCCGGCCCATCAGCAGCGCGGAGAAGCGCTGGAGCAGCCCGCGTTCACCCATGTTCCGGAAGGTCCAGAAGACCTCGTTGGCACTCGGCATCTCTTCCGAGGTCTCCAGCAGCAGCACTCCACCGTCGTACTCCGAGAGGTCACGCGCGATCTCCCGGTCGGCCATCAGCAGCCAGCCGACGATCTCCAGACAGCCGCCCCAAGTGCGGCCCTCCACCACCCGGTCGGCGTTCACCCAGGTCCACCCGTCGCCTGGCCTCGTCTCCGGCTCCGCGTCGAAGGTCGCCGGGTCGGCCCAGTCGCGGTTGATGTCGTTCCAGCGCTCGGCTGGCCTGAGTTCGTAGTCCCCCGAGGTGAAGAGTGCGGCCCGCAACGAGTCCGTGGTCTGCGGGTGCATGGCACCGGGGCGGCCCAGCTCGCACATCACGCTCGCGCCGTGGAAGCCGACGATTCCGGTGTTGCGCAGGAACATGAGCAGGTTCGTGTTGTCGCTCATCCCGAAGAACGGCTTCGGGTTCGCCCGGATCAACTCCCGGTCCAGCAGCGGCAGCACGGTGATCTGGTCGTCGCCGCCGATGGAGGCGATGACCGCCTTGATGTCGGGGTCGGCGAACGCGGCGTGGATGTCGTCGGCCCGCTCCTGCGGCGTCGAGCCCATCTTGCGGGTCGCCGGGTACTCGACCGGTTCGAGCTCGTAGTCCTTGCGCAGCCGCTCCAGCCCCAGCTCGAAGGGGCGCGGGAAGAGCCCGGGCAGGCCCGCGCCGGGGGAGATCACGGCGACGCGGTCGCCGGGGGAGGGCTTGGGAGGGTAGGAGATCATGGTCATGACTGGAGGGTAGGACCCACTGCGTGGCCCGTGCACCGTGATAAACCGGGGTCTGAGCAGCGGTCGTCGACGGACCGCCCGACCCCGAACGGACCGGAGGAACCGTGCCCCGCACCCTGGCCAACGCCCCGATCATGATCCTCAACGGCCCCAACCTGAACCTGCTCGGCCAGCGCCAGCCGGAGATCTACGGTTCCGAGACCCTCGACGATGTCAGGGCCCTGTGCGCCAAGGCGGCGGCCGCGCACGGCGGCACGGTCGACTTCCGGCAGTCCAATCACGAAGGTGAGCTGGTCGACTGGATCCACGAGGCACGGCAGAACCACAGCGGGATCGTGATTAATCCCGGCGCCTACTCGCACACGTCGGTGGCGATCCTGGACGCGCTCAACACCTGTGACGGACTACCCGTGTTGGAGGTTCACATCTCCAACATCCACAAGCGCGAGTCGTTCCGTCACCACTCCTACGTCTCCCTGCGGGCCGACGGCGTCATCGCGGGATGCGGTGTGCAGGGGTACGTCTTCGGCGTGGAGCGGGTCGTGGCGCTGGTGGGGGCGGGACAGGCGGACACGTGACCTCGACAGGCGGGGCGGGCGGACAGGCGCCCTCGGTGTAAGTACCGCCGGCCATGGCGAGCGGTCCTTACAGCCGTCCCGCCTCCACGATCCGCCGCAGGAAGCGCCGGGTGCGTTCCTGCTGCGGATCGCCGAAGATCTGCTCAGCTGTGCCCTGCTCCAGCACCACGCCTCCGTCCAGAAAACAAACCTGGTCGGCGACCTCGCGCGCGAATCCCATCTCATGGGTGGCCAGAACCATCGTCATCCCGTCCTCCTTCAAGTCGCGGACGACGGTGAGGACTTCGCCGACGAGTTCCGGATCGAGGGCGGCGGTGATCTCGTCGAGGAGCAGCAGCCGAGGCCGTACGGCGAGAGCGCGCACGATCGCGACACGCTGCTGCTGGCCGCCGCTCAGCCGGTCCGGGTACTCGCCCGCCCTGTCGGCCAGCCCGAGCCGCTCCAGCAGCTCACGCGCGCGTGCCTCGGCCTCCGCGCGGGAGACGCCGTGTACGCGGCGCGGGGCGAGGGTGATGTTCTCCAGGACCGTCATGTGCGGGAACAGGTTGTACGCCTGGAACACCACGCCGATACGGCGCCGTACGGCGTCCTGGTCGACCCGCGGATCGGTGATCTCCTCGCCGTCCAGCCAGATCGCGCCGTCGTCGATGTCCTCCAGGAGGTTCGCGCACCGCAACAGCGTGGACTTGCCGGAGCCGGAGGCGCCGATCAGCGCGGTCACCGTGTGCGGGGCGACCTCCAGGTCGACGTCCCGCAGTACCACCGAGTCGCCGAAGGTCTTGCGGACGGACTCCATCCGCAGCACGGGTGCGTCGCTCACAGGGCCCCTCCTTGGGCGCGCCGACGGTCCATCCGGGCGGTCACCCAGTCCGTGAAGCGGGTCATCGGAATGGTCAGCGCCACGAAGACCAGGCCCGCGACGATGTACGGCGTGTAGTTGAGGCTGCGGCCCACGATGATGTCCGCGGCCCGCACGGCGTCCACCGCGCCGCCGATCGACACCAGACCGGTGTCCTTCTGCAGCGACACCAGGTCGTTCAGCAGGGGCGGCACCTGACGGCGTACCGCCTGGGGGAGGACGACGTGCCGCAGTGCCTGGCGGTTGGTGAGGCCGAGGGAGCGGGCCGCGGCGCGCTGCGAGGGGTGGACGGACTCGATGCCCGCACGGAACACCTCCGCGACGTACGCCGAGTACGTCAGCGTCAGCGCCGTACCGCCCAGCAGCACCGGATCGACGGTCACGCCCTGGAGCCGCAGCGCGGGGACGCCCAGGACGACGATCATGAGGTTAATGATGAGCGGAAGGCCCCGGAAGAAGTCCGTGTACGCGGCCGCCAGCACCCTCAGCGGGAAGAACACCGGGCCACGCAGGGTGCGGGCGACGGCGATGAGCATTCCGAGAACCAGGACGCAGGCGCCGCAGATCAGCAGCAGCCGGACGTTGAGCCAGAGCCCTTCGAGGACCTTGGGGAACGCCTCGCGCGCGTACTCCCAGCTGAAGAACGTTTCCTTGGTGCGCGGCCAGCCCGGCGCGTTGACCACGACCAGATAGAGAACGACGCCGGTGACCAGTGTGGACAGCGCCGCGACAGCCGTGGCTCGGCGGGCGCGGGCCCGTTTGTAGCGCTCGCGGTCGAGACGTCGCTGAGAGGGGACGTAACCGTCGCCACCGGCGCCGGGCACGTCACCCTTGTCGTCGGCGCCCCCGTGGCCGGACTCCTGCTTGATGACCGTCACTTGAGCACCGGCGCGTCGACGGCGTCCGACAGCCACTGCTGCTCGAGCTTGGCCAGCGTGCCGTCCTCGCGCAGGGTGTCCACGGCGTCCGTCACACATGCGGTGATCGCGCTGCCCTTGTCGAGCACGAGCCCGAACTGCTCCGGCGTACCGCCCTGGTTCTCGAACTGGCCGACGATCGTCGCGTCCGTCACCTCGGCCGCGGTGATGTAGAAGGCGGTCGGCAGGTCGACCACGACGGCGTCGACCTGGCCGTTCTTCAGCGCGGACTTGGCCTGGTCGTTCTTGGCGTACGCGGCGGCCTGCTGCGTCGGCTTCACCACGTCCTCGATGTAGCCGAGACTGGTGGTGCCGACCTGTGCGCCCAGCTTGAGGCCCTTCAGGTCCGCGATGCTCTTCGCCTCGGCGGCCTGGGTGCCCTTCAGCGCGATGACGGCCTGACGGACGTCGTAGTAGCCGGACGAGAAGTCCACGGCCTTCTTGCGCTCGTCGCTGATGGACACCTGGTTGATGTCGAAGTCGAAGGTCTTCTCGCCGGGCGCGAAGGCCTTGTTGAACGGCACGCTCTGCCAGACGACGGCACTCTTGTCGTAGCCGAGCTGCTTCGCCACGGCGTAGGCGACCGCCGACTCGAAGCCCTCACCGTTGGCGGGCTTGTCGTCCTTGAACCAGGGCTCGTACGCCGGTTCGTCGGTGGCGATCGTCAGCTTGCCGGAGGTCTTGGTGGCCAACTTGCCCTTGGCGCAGGTGTTCCCGGCCGACCCCGACGGCGCGTCGGCGGCCTTCTCCTCGGGCTGTGGGGCGCAGCCGAGGGCGGTGGCGAGCAGGGCTGTCGTTGCGACGGCGACGGCGCGGCGCAGCGCGCGAGGGGCAAGGTGCATGGCGGGAGATTGACAGTACACCGTCGTTTTTGTCGAGGTCGCGACGGTGAATGTCCGCATAGTGGGAGCGGGTGTTGCGTTCCTGTGAACAGTTCCCACGGCAGTCGCCGGGGCCGCCGGTCGAGGGCGGGGATGTGAGACCGGCGGCCCGTACCGCTCAGGAGCCGTCATCCTGTGCGGGGCTGCTTCCAGTTGACTGCGCAACAACGCCCGCCGGGAGCGCGCGCATGACACCGGCGCGTGTGAATCGTTCACACGGGGCGCGTACGCGGGGGCGCGCGTGCTCACCGGCCGGCAGCCGCCGGCCTCGTTCTCACCAGCCCCGCGCGCGCCACTCCGGCAGATGCGGCCGTTCCGCGCCCAGCGTCGTGTCGTTGCCGTGCCCCGGGTAGACCCAGGTCTCGTCCGGCAGCGCGCCGAAGATCTTCGTCTCGACGTCGTGGATCAGGCTGGCGAACGCCTTCGGATCCTTACGGGTGTTGCCCACACCGCCCGGGAACAGACAGTCCCCGGTGAACACATGGGGATGCCCGTGCGGGTCGTCGTAGACGAGGGCGATCGAACCCGGCGTGTGCCCGACCAGATGGCGCGCGGTGAGTTCCACGCGCCCTACCCGGATGGTGTCGCCGTCGTCGACCAGGACGTCGGTCGGCACCGGGATGCCCTCGGCGTCGTCGCGTCCGGCGTAGGTGCGCGCGCCGGTGGCCTCGACGACCGCGGCGAGTGCCTGCCAGTGGTCGCCGTGCTGGTGCGTGGTGACGACGGACGCGATGCCGTCGTCGCCGATCATGCCGAGCAGTGCGTCCGCGTCGTTGGCGGCGTCGATCAGCAGCTGCTCGTCCGTGGCCCGGCAGCGCAGCAGATAGACGTTGTTGTCCATCGGACCGACCGCGATCTTGGTGATCATCAGGTCCTTGAGCTCGTGCACGTCGGCGGGGCCGCCGACCGTCACCTGTCCGCTGTAGGTCATGTCGGCAGCCTATAGCGGCAGAGCCGTCCCTGGGCCGGCCGGACGACGCGGCGGCCGAGCGGCCCAGGAACCGCCGGGTGCCGTGGCCGCCCGGCGACCGTCCAGGTGCGGAAACGGCCCCTCCGGCCACCAGGTGCCAACGGCCCCTTCGGCCACCAGATGGCTACAGCGGGGGAAGTGACGGCAGCGGGCCTCCCTGCGCGCTCAGGCCGGATCCGTCGCGGCGCCCGGCGAGCCAGCCCAGCAGTTCGGCTGCGGACCCTGTGACCGTGACCTCGGCGGCGCCGGCGTCCCGGCCCGTACTCCACGCGCGCGTGCCGTCCGTGAGACGGGTCGGCGGCACATCGGGGTGCCCGGTGAACCGCTCCGCGAGAAAGTCGATCTCCCGCTCCACGAACTCCGCCGGCAGGTCCTCCAGCTCGTACCCGATCCCGAGATCCACGTGGTGCAGCTCCACCTCCACCCACCGCCGGAACGGCACCCGGGCCGCCGCGTCCGTGACGCCGTTGCGCAGCTCCACCGTGCGCGACCAGTCCGCGGGTGCCGCTCCCGTGGCCTGGAAGCGGGCCGCGCTCTCGCGCACGTCGGTGAGCTGGACGTCGAGGGGGCGCGGGGCGTCGCGCTCGATGTCGGAGTCCCGGGCGGTGGCGGAGACGTACATGGGGCGCCCTTCGAGGACGTTCACGAGAGCGTCCGCGTTGCGGGCGAGATGGGCGAGGACGTGGCCGCGGCTCCAGCCGGGGAGCCGTGACGGCTCGGCCACCGACGCGTTGTCCAGCTTGGCCGCTGCGGTGAGCAGCCGCTCGGTGGCTTCACGTACAGACACCAGGTCACGAGCGTGATCAATCATGGTGCTGACACTAGCCCCGCCACACCTTTGGGTGAAGGTGGTGAACGGGTGCCGTAAATCGAATGCGCGTGCTATAGGGTCGGTCGTGGCGTCGGGCATGCTGGATGGCCCGGGATTGTTGTCGCATCCGGGAATCCGACCGGCGTTGTCAGTGGCTCCCCCTAGTCTGAGAAGGCACGGGGGCCTCGAGTCTGAGAAAGCACGGGGGCCTCGCCCCCCTGTCACTTCTCTCAAGAAAGGTGCGGACCGGCGTGGCCGACCGTCTCATCGTCCGTGGCGCGCGCGAGCACAACCTGAAGAATGTCTCGCTCGACCTGCCACGCGACTCGCTCATCGTCTTCACGGGCCTGTCGGGGTCGGGCAAGTCCTCGCTGGCCTTCGACACCATCTTCGCCGAGGGACAGCGGCGTTATGTGGAGTCGCTGTCGTCGTACGCCCGGCAGTTCCTCGGCCAGATGGACAAGCCGGACGTCGACTTCATCGAGGGCCTTTCCCCGGCGGTCTCGATCGACCAGAAGTCGACCTCCCGCAACCCGCGCTCGACGGTCGGCACCATCACCGAGGTCTATGACTATCTGCGTCTGCTCTTCGCGCGCATCGGCAAGCCGCACTGCCCCCAGTGCGGCCGGCCGATCTCGCGCCAGTCGCCGCAGGCCATCGTCGACAGGGTCCTGGAGCTGCCGGAGGGGAGCCGCTTCCAGGTGCTGTCGCCGCTGGTGCGCGAGCGCAAGGGCGAGTTCGTCGACCTCTTCGCCGATCTTCAGACCAAGGGCTACTCCCGCGCGCGTGTGGACGGCGAGACGATCCAGCTGTCCAACCCGCCCACGCTGAAGAAGCAGGAGAAGCACACTATCGAGGTGGTCGTCGACCGCCTCACGGTGAAGGACTCCGCCAAGCGCCGGCTCACCGACTCCGTGGAGACCGCCCTCGGCCTGTCCGGCGGCATGGTCGTGCTCGACTTCGTCGACCTGCCCGAGGACGACCCCGAGCGCGAGCGCATGTACTCGGAGCACCTGTACTGCCCGTACGACGACCTCTCCTTCGAGGAGCTGGAGCCCCGCTCCTTCTCCTTCAACTCGCCCTTCGGCGCCTGTCCCGAGTGCACCGGTATCGGTACGCGCATGGAGGTCGACCCGGAACTGATCGTCCCGGACGAGGACAAGTCCCTCGACGAGGGCGCCATCCATCCCTGGTCGCACGGCCACACCAAGGACTACTTCGGCCGCCTGATCGGAGCCCTCGCGGACGCGCTGGGATTCCGTACGGACATTCCCTTCGCGGGGTTGCCGCAGCGGGCCAAGAAGGCCCTGCTCCACGGCCACAAGACGCAGATCGAGGTCCGGTACCGCAACCGGTACGGCCGCGAGCGCGTGTACACGACGCCCTTCGAGGGGGCCGTCCCCTTCGTCAAGCGCCGGCACAGCGAGGCTGAGAGCGACGCCAGCCGTGAGCGCTTCGAGGGCTACATGCGCGAGGTGCCCTGCCCCACCTGTGAGGGCACACGTCTGAAGCCGATAGTCCTCGCGGTCACGATCATGGAGAAGTCGATCGCCGAGGTCTCCGCGATGTCCATCAGCGACTGTGCGGAGTTCCTGGGCGAGCTGAAGCTCAACGCCCGCGACAAGAAGATCGCCGAGCGCGTGCTGAAGGAGGTCAACGAGCGGCTGCGGTTCCTGGTCGACGTCGGCCTGGACTACCTCTCGCTCAACCGCGCGGCGGGCACGCTCTCCGGCGGCGAGGCCCAGCGCATCCGCCTGGCCACCCAGATCGGCTCCGGACTGGTCGGCGTGCTCTACGTCCTCGACGAGCCGTCCATCGGCCTGCACCAGCGCGACAACCACCGGCTGATCGAGACCCTGGTCCGGCTGCGCGACATGGGCAACACGCTCATCGTCGTCGAGCACGACGAGGACACCATCAAGACCGCCGACTGGGTCGTCGACATCGGCCCCGGCGCCGGTGAGCACGGCGGCAAGGTCGTACACAGCGGCTCTCTGAAGGAACTGCTCGCCAACGCGGAGTCGCAGACCGGCCAGTACCTGTCCGGCAAGAAGGCCATCCCGCTGCCCGACATCCGGCGCCCGCACGACCCGTCCCGGCTGCTCACGGTGCACGGCGCCCGCGAGAACAACCTCCAGGACATCGACGTCTCGTTCCCGCTGGGCGTGTTCACCGCGGTCACCGGCGTCTCCGGGTCCGGCAAGTCGACGCTGGTCAACGACATCCTGTACACACACCTGGCGCGCGAGCTCAATGGCGCGCGCAACGTCCCCGGGCGGCACACGCGCGTGGACGGCGACGACCTCGTCGACAAGGTCGTGCACGTCGACCAGTCGCCCATCGGCCGCACCCCGCGCTCGAACCCGGCGACGTACACCGGCGTCTTCGACCACATCCGCAAGCTGTTCGCCGAGACCACCGAGGCGAAGGTCCGCGGCTACATGCCGGGCCGCTTCTCCTTCAACGTCAAGGGCGGCCGCTGCGAGAACTGCGCGGGCGACGGCACGATCAAGATCGAGATGAACTTCCTCCCGGACGTGTACGTCCCCTGCGAGGTCTGCCATGGCGCCCGCTACAACCGGGAGACCCTGGAGGTCCACTACAAGGGCAAGTCCATCTCCGAGGTCCTGAACATGCCGATCGAAGAGGCCATGGACTTCTTCGAGGCCGTCCCGGCGATCAACCGCCACCTCAAGACGCTGAACGACGTCGGCCTCGGCTACGTCCGCCTCGGCCAGTCCGCGACCACCCTGTCCGGCGGTGAGGCACAGCGTGTGAAGCTCGCCAGCGAGCTGCAGAAGCGCTCCACCGGCCGCACGGTCTACGTCCTCGACGAGCCGACCACCGGACTGCACTTCGAGGACATCAGCAAGCTGCTGAAGGTCCTCTCCGGCCTGGTCGACAAGGGCAACACGGTCATCGTCATCGAGCACAACCTGGACGTGATCAAGACCGCCGACTGGGTCGTGGACATGGGCCCCGAGGGCGGCGCCGGCGGTGGCCTCGTCATCGCCGAGGGCACGCCCGAGGCGATCGCCGCGGTTCCGGCCAGCCACACCGGCAAGTTCCTGCGGGAGATCCTCGGCGCCGACCGGATCAGTGACGCGGCCTCCGTGACGGCCCCGCGCAAGACGGCGGCCAAGAAGACGGTGGCGGCGGGTTCGACGGCGAAGAAGACGGCGACGGCCAGGGCCACGAACGCGGTCAACAACAAGGCCACGGACAAGGCGACCGGAGCCACGAAGAAGGCGGCCGCCGCGAAGAAGGCCACGCCCGCGAAGAAGACGACCCGGGCCCGCAAGGCCTGAGGCCGGCGGACAACGAGTCCGAACAAATTCAGAAAAGTGCGGCGCCCCGTGGGAACTCCCCGCGGGGCGCCGTCCGTTGGATCATCAGCCGCCCGATCCAGGCGGCCATGACGGACCTTGACTCCTCAACAGTGGAAATCAGTGGATTGGAAAGCGAACGCCTCCTAGAAGTCCCCTAGTTCGGAGGCGTACGGCGGTTCTGCTCCCGACCGGGAGCAGGTGATCGCGGCAGCCCGCGCCGCGAACCGCAGCAGCCGTGTCCAGCCGTCGGCGCCGAGTCCCACGAGCGCCTCGGCGGACAGGGCGTCCTGGGTGGCCAGGCCGTGCAGCAGGGCCGCGTTCACGGTGTCGCCCGCACCGATCGTGTCGACGACGTCGACGTCCTCGCCCGGCACGGAATGAACGGCACCGTCCCGTGTGAAGGCGGTCAGCCCGTCACCGCCCTGAGTGATCACGACGGCCGCAGGTCCCGCGGCCAGCCACTCGCGCGGCGTGCCGCCCAGCCACAGTGCGTCCTCCTCGGAGAGCTTGAGCAGAGACACCGACGGCAGCCAGC
This sequence comes from Streptomyces bicolor, assembly GCF_000719285.1. Taxonomy (GTDB): domain Bacteria; phylum Actinomycetota; class Actinomycetes; order Streptomycetales; family Streptomycetaceae; genus Streptomyces; species Streptomyces bicolor. The sequence goes on from NZ_JOFS01000003.1 coordinate 43,253, forward strand.
TCTTGAACCGCGCCCGGTATCCGTCCGGGTCCGGGATCAGTCCGGCCCGGATGTTCGGGTCGAGCGCTGTGAAGACCCCTTGCGCGGCCGCGCTCCGCATCAGCTCCTCGTAGGCGCTCGCCCCGGGTTCCAGGACGAGCGAGCAGGTACCGAAGGAGACCGCGCGGGCCCGCGCGGGCAGCTCCGGAGGGGCCGTGAAGAGCCGGTCGGCCGTGCCCTCGACATAGAAGGAGTAGGCGGCCGAGCCCTTCTCGTCGATGGTGGCGACCGCGAGCGTGGTCGGCTCCATCCCACGCTGCACGGCCGACACGTCCACCCCGGCCTCCCGCAGCCCGTCGAGCAGGGCCTCACCGAAGGCGTCGTAGGAGGTGCGGGAGCAGAAGACGGTGGGGGAGCCGAGCCTGCCGAGGGCCACGGCGGTGTTGTAGGGGCCGCCGCCGAGCGCCGGCTGCAGACTCGCGAGGGCGCCCGTGCCCTGCGGTACCAGGTCGATCAGGGCCTCACCGGCGACGACGATCACGAGACGGTTCCTTTCACGGACGTCAGGGGCTGTTCGGAACTGTCGGATGTCAGGGGCGCGATGCCCTCGGTTCTCCCGGACCCCCGCGGCTGCTCGGCGCAGCCGCACGAGGTGCGGTGCACGAAGGTGCAGGGGAGACGCACGGTACGGGCGGGCCGGTCCGGTGAGGCGAGGCGGTCCAGCAGTACACGGACCGCCTCGGCGCCGATGTCCCTGCTGGGCTGGGCTATGGCGGTGAGCCGGGGCGAGAACAGGTCGGCCCAGGCGAAGTCGTCGAAGCAGCACAACGCGATGTCGTCCGGCACGGACAGACCCCGGTCGCGCAGGGCCCGCAGGGCGCCGATCGTCATCGCGTTGTTGGCGGTGACGAGTGCGGTGGGCGGTGAGGCCAGTGACAGCAGCTCGGCGGTGGCCTGTTCGGCGCCGGCCGACTCGGAGTTGCCATGCACCACGAGGTGTTCGTCGGGGGCGAGCCCGGCGGTCGTGAGTCCCTCCCGGTATCCCGTGAGTCGCTCACTGGTGGTGCTGAGTCCGGGCAGGCCGGCGATCATGGCGATCCGCCGGTGGCCGAGTCCCGCGAGATGCGTGACCAGCCGGGCAACGGGTTCGGCGCCGTCGGCACAGACCTGGTCGAAGCGCGGCGAGCCGTCAGCCGGGCTGTCGACCACCCGGTCGAGGAGGACGGTCGGCACCTTGTGGCGCCCGAGATACGCGACCAGTTCGCCAGGGTCGGCGGAGGGCGCGACGATCATGCCGTCCACCCGGCGTTCGTGCAGGAGCTGGACGACCTTGCGTTCATGCACCGGATCGTCGTGCGGGTCGGCGATCAGCAGGCTGTAGCCGTGTTCCAGGGCTGCGGCCTCGACGCCCTGGAGGATCTCCGTGAAGTACGGGTTGCTGATCGCCGACACCGCGAGCCCTATGGACCGGGTGCGGGAGGTCACCAGGGAACGGGCGAGGGTGTTGGGGGTGTAGCCGAGCTCGTCGATGGCGTCCAGCACCGCCTGGCGGGTGTGGGGCAGCACCGGCCGGGTGCCGTTCAGCACATGAGAGACGGTCGCCACGGACACGCCGGCACTCCGCGCGACGTCGGCCATGGTTGCCATCGGATCCCTCCCGGTTCCGCCCCCGCCACGCGACTCCCCGGGGCGCGGCGGTTTCTCTGGCCGGGAAGGTATCTCATTCGGAGCCGGACGTAAACGTTTGCGCAAGCGTTTACGTCAACGTCTGAGCCGCAGAGGGAGCGTCATGACGCGCCGGAACCAGGCCGCGCCGGAATCACGCCGTGCCGGAACGAGGCCGTTGTACCGGCATCAGAACACGGTGATCGGCCGTCCAGAGGGCATGCGGAAGCAGTGCCTCAGTCCCACTCCCACCCGATGCCCACGATCCCCGTCCGCACCCGTGGCTCGACAAGGTGGACGGAACGGTGCAATCCGCTGAGTGCGAGTCCCTGGCGGCCGCTGCGGGGCGCTGCCGCGGAGTGCTGGGCGAAGCGGTGGCAGCGGACGGGGAGTGCGTTCTGCGCGAAGTGGACCTGGAGGGCGTACTGGCCGCCCGCGAGATGGAAGCCGCGGGCGTACTCGCGGGACACGTCGGCCGTGCCGTCCTCGACGCCGTAGCGGAAGAGGTAGGTGTCGCCGGCCCGTAGACGCGTGCCGAAGAGCAGCTCGGCCACGAGGACGCCGGTGTCGTGGTGCCAACGGACGCGTCCGGTGCGGCAGTTCTCCAGGGCGTGCACCGTCATGTGCTCCGGCGTGCACCCCGGGTCGCCGTGGTGGACGGCCACGAAGCGGTCCACGCCGTCCTTGTGGGCGCGCACGATGTGGTGCGACTCGCGACCCGCCAGTTCACGGCGCGGCCCGATCCGGACCCGCTCGTGGTGCGCGAGGGTGTGGACGCCGCAGTCGACCGGGGAGTCCAGCTCGGCCAGCAGTTGTTCCAGAACGCCGGAGGCCTCGACCAGGGAGCGGTAGGAGCGGGCCGCGGGGCGTTGGAGGGCGGAGTGGTCGTCGGCCTCGGCGAGCAGCCGGATCAGGGACTCCTCCGGCAGCTGGAGTATCTCCTCCAGTGCCCGCACCGCGCGCAGTGACTCGGGGCGCTGGGGCCGACGCGCCCCCTGCTGCCAGTAGCTCAGGCTGGTGACGCCGACTTTCACGCCGCGACGGGACAGATGGTGCTGCACGCGCTGCAGCGGCAGTCCCCGGGCGGCTATCGCGGCGCGCAGGGCGACGTGGAAGGGGCCGCCTCGCAGGGCCGTGTCCAGTTCCGCGGTGGCGACGGCGGGGATGTCCGCTTGCTGTGTGGCGTGCGGCATGCAGGGGCCTTTCTGTGGTTGTTCACAACGGCTGGTCGGACCGTTCGCGCGGCTTGTCGGGGCCACCCCGTCGGCACGGCATGGGTCGTCACATTCGTACGCCGTCGTTCACGGCCCCGAGTTCCCCCGCATTGAAGCGTGTTGACCAAGTCCCGACAACACCTGATGTCCAACAGTGACGCTGTCTGACCGAGTCGTGATGCCGTCCCGCGCCGCGCTGCCCCGGCAGGGTGCGCGGGGCCGCCAGGAAGCGGGTACTGCCATCCACGAGCAGACAGCGCATGGACATGCCCGCAGCGCGTGGAGTGCTCACAGCGTGCCGATCGCTTCGCTGCCGCGTTTTCCAGTCGGCTGGAAAACGGCCCGTGCGATCCGCGAGCGCCACCTGCCGTGGGCCCCTCGTTCTGCCGGCATCCGTCGAGGTCGGACGACGCGGTCGGCCGAGGACCACCGCCGCGTGCCGGCCGTTCTGACCGCCCTGGAATCCTGGCAGGGCCCGGCGCTCCGCCCCTGCCCGCATGCTCCCCCGCTGCCCCTCGCGCAGCCCCAGGGCCCGGAGGCCCCGTTCTCGTCCACAGCCCCGCCGGACTGTCACCGCTCGCCAGTAGGGTGTGAGACATGGCCGATCCCTCCAGCTACCGCCCCAAGCCGGGACAGATCCCGGACTCTCCCGGGGTGTACAGGTTCCGCGACGAGCACCGCCGGGTGATCTACGTCGGAAAGGCGAAGAGCCTGCGCCAGCGCCTGGCGAACTACTTCCAGGACCTGGCGGGCCTCCACCCGCGTACCCGCACGATGGTCACCACGGCCGCGTCCGTGGAGTGGACCGTGGTGTCCACTGAGGTCGAGGCACTGCAGCTGGAGTACTCCTGGATCAAGGAGTACGACCCCCGGTTCAACGTCAAGTACCGCGACGACAAGAGCTACCCGTACCTCGCGGTGACGATGAACGAGGAGTACCCGCGCGTGCAGGTGATGCGCGGTCACAAGAAGAAGGGCGTCCGCTATTTCGGGCCGTACGCGCATGCGTGGGCGATCCGGGACACCGTCGACCTCCTCCTGCGCGTCTTTCCCGTGCGCACCTGCTCGGCCGGCGTCTTCAAGAACGCCCGCCGCACCGGCCGCCCCTGCCTGCTCGGCTACATCGGCAAGTGCTCCGCCCCTTGCGTGGACCGTGTCTCCGCGGAGGAGCACCGCGAACTGGCCGATGAGTTCTGCGACTTCATGACCGGCCGCACGGCCACCTATCTGCGCCGCCTGGAGAAGCAGATGATGGAGGCGGCCGAGGAGATGGAGTATGAGCGCGCCGCCCGCCTGCGCGACGACATCGAGGCCCTGAAGAAGGCCATGGAGAAGAACGCGGTCGTGCTCGCCGACGCGACCGACGCCGACCTCATCGCGGTCGCCGAGGACGAGCTCGAGGCGGCCGTGCAGATCTTCCACGTGCGCGGCGGCCGGGTGCGCGGCCAGCGCGGCTGGGTCACCGACAAGGTCGAGGAGATCACCACCGGTGCCCTGGTCGAGCACGCCCTTCAGCAGCTGTACGGCGAGGAGACCGGGGACGCCGTGCCCAAGGAGGTCCTCGTCCCGGCCCTGCCCGACCCGCTGGAGCCCGTGCAGGAGTGGCTCACGGGCCGCCGCGGCTCCAACGTCTCGCTGCGCATCCCCCAGCGCGGGGACAAGCGCGCCCTCATGGAGACCGTCGAGCGCAACGCCCAGCAGGCGCTCGTCCTGCACAAGACCAAGCGCGCCTCCGACCTGACCACGCGCTCGCGTGCCCTGGAGGAGATCGCCGACGCCCTCGAACTGGACAGCGCCCCGCTCAGGATCGAGTGCTACGACATCTCGCATCTCCAGGGCGACGACGTCGTGGCCTCCATGGTCGTCTTCGAGGACGGGCTGCAGCGCAAGAGCGAGTACCGCCGTTTCCAGATCAAGGGCTTCGAGGGCCAGGACGACGTCCGCTCCATGCACGAGGTGATCACCCGCCGCTTCAAGCGCTACCTGGCCGAGAAGGAGCGGACGGGTGAGTGGGCCGACGGCGAGAACACCCTCGCCGACGTGTCCTCCGACGGCGACAACGGCCTCACCTCCTCCGACCCCCTCACCGACACCCCCCTCGCCAACGGCCTCAAGGACGACGAGGGCCGCCCCAGGCGCTTCGCCTACCCCCCGCAGCTCGTCGTCGTCGACGGCGGCCAGCCGCAGGTCGCGGCTGCCCAGCGGGCTCTCGACGAGCTCGGCATCGACGACATCGCCGTCTGCGGTCTCGCCAAGCGTCTGGAGGAGGTCTGGCTGCCAGGCGAGGACGACCCGGTGGTCCTGCCCCGCACCAGCGAGGGCCTCTATCTGCTCCAGCGCGTCCGGGACGAGGCGCACCGCTTCGCGATCACCTACCAGCGCACCAAGCGCGCCAAGCGTTTCCGCTCCAGCCCGCTGGACGACGTGCCCGGCCTCGGCGACACCCGCAAGCAGGCGTTGATCAAGCACTTCGGTTCGGTGAAGAAGCTGCGGTCCGCGACAATCGACCAGATCTGCGAGGTCCCGGGCATAGGTCGAAAGACGGCCGAGACGATCGCCGCGGCCCTCGCCCGGGCGGCCCCGGCCGCACCCGCTGTGAACACGGCGACTGGAGAGATCATGGAAGACGAGGAATCCGAAACGACGGCGGAGACCTCGGGGGAGCCCGTGTCCGCGGGCGCCCCGGACGAACGACGGGGGCAGGAGAGATGAGCGAGCACGAGACACACCCCACAGCCGAGCGAGATCAGCAAACCCGCGAAGCACACGCAGCCCAGGAAACACACAAGAAGACCGGCGAAGATCTCACCCAGCAGGACGCACCCCAGGAAGACGGAGCGCAGGTGAGTACGGGCATCGACGCAGGCGGGGTCCCCGAGGCGGCCATCCCCGAGCTGGTGATCATCTCCGGCATGTCCGGGGCCGGCCGCTCGACCGCCGCCAAGTGTCTGGAGGACCTCGGCTGGTTCGTCGTCGACAACCTTCCGCCCGCGCTGATCCCCACCATGGTGGAGCTCGGCGCCCGCTCCCAGGGCAACGTGGCGCGGATCGCGGTGGTCGTCGACGTCCGCGGCCGGCGGTTCTTCGACAACCTCCGGGAGTCCCTCGCCGAGCTCGACACCCGGGGCGTCACACGCCGGATCGTCTTCCTGGAGTCCTCCGACGACGCCCTGGTGCGCCGCTTCGAGTCGGTGCGCCGCCCGCACCCCCTCCAGGGCGACGGCCGTATCGTCGACGGCATCGCCGCCGAGCGTGAACTGCTGCGTGAGCTGCGCGGCGACGCCGACCTGGTGATCGACACCTCCAGCCTGAACGTGCACGAGCTGCGGGCCAAGATGGACGCCCAGTTCGCCGGTGAGGAGGAGCCCGAGCTGCGGGCCACCGTCATGTCCTTCGGCTTCAAGTACGGCCTCCCGGTCGACGCCGACCTGGTCGTGGACATGCGCTTCCTGCCCAATCCGCACTGGGTTCCGGAGCTGCGCCCCTACACCGGCCTGAACGAGGAGGTGTCGGCGTACGTCTTCAACCAGCCTGGCGCGAAGGAGTTCATCGACCGCTACTCCGAGCTGCTGCAGCTGATCGCGGCCGGATACCGTCGTGAGGGCAAGCGGTATGTGACGATCGCGGTCGGCTGCACCGGCGGCAAGCACCGCTCGGTCGCCACATCGGAGAAGCTCGCGGCACGCCTTGCCTCGCAGGGCGTGGAGACGGTGGTCGTGCACCGGGACATGGGACGGGAATGACGGGACGTTCTCCGCGGCTGAGCAGGCTGCGCCGGGCGGTGCCCAAGTCGCGCGCCGGCCGGCCCGCCGAGGCTCGCGGTGCCAGGCCGCGCCGCCGGGGCACCCAGCCCAAGGTCGTCGCCCTCGGCGGCGGCATGGGTCTGTCCGCCTCACTCGCCGCGCTGCGCCGGATCACCGGCGACCTCACCGCCGTCGTCACGGTGGCCGACGACGGCGGCTCCAGCGGGCGCCTGCGCGACGAGCTGGGTGTGCTGCCGCCCGGCGACCTGCGCAAGGCGCTGGCCGCGCTGTGCGGGGACGACGACTGGGGCCAGACCTGGGCCCGGGTCATCCAGCACCGCTTCCACTCCAAGGGCGACCTGCACGACCACGCGGTCGGCAATCTGCTGATCGTGGCCCTGTGGGAGCAGCTCGGCGACCATGTCCAGGCGCTCGATCTGGTCGGGCGGCTGCTCGGCGCGCAGGGCCGCGTCCTGCCCATGTCCGCCGTACCGCTGGAGCTGCAGGCCCTGGTCAAGGGGCATGACCCGGACCGACCGGAGGAGGTCGACACCGTTCGAGGCCAGGCCAACGTCGCCCTCACCCGTGGCGAGGTCCAGTCGGTGCACGTCGTGCCCCACGACCCGCCCGCCGTCCCGGAGGCCGTCGCCGCCGTCCGGGATGCGGACTGGGTGGTGCTCGGCCCGGGCTCCTGGTTCTCCTCGGTCATCCCGCACCTGCTCGTGCCCGAGCTCCTGGACGCCCTCACCGAGACGAAGGCGCGCCGGGTACTCTCCCTGAACCTCGCCCCGCAGCCGGGAGAAACCGAAGGCTTCTCCCCGCAGCGTCATTTGGAGGTTTTGGGACGACACGCCCCTAAACTCGCCCTGGACGTGGTGCTGGCCGACGAGGCCGCCGTGCCCGATCGCGATGTCCTCACCGAGGCGGCCAAGCGGCTCGGTGCCGCGGTCGAGCTGGCCCCGGTGGCCCGGACGGACGGGACGCCCCGGCACGACCCGGAGCTCCTCGCCGCCGCGTACGACCGTATTTTTCGGATGCATGGAAGGATCGGCCCATGGCGATGACGGCAGCGGTGAAGGATGAGATCTCCCGGCTCCCCGTCACCCGGACCTGCTGCAGGAAGGCGGAGGTCTCCGCCATTCTGCGGTTCGCCGGCGGCCTCCACCTGGTGAGCGGACGCATCGTGATCGAGGCGGAGCTGGACACCGCGATGGCGGCCCGCCGGCTCAAGCGGGACATCCTGGAGATCTTCGGCCACAGCTCCGAGCTGATCGTGATGGCGCCGGGCGGGCTGCGCCGCGGTTCGCGCTACGTCGTGCGCGTGGTCGCCGGCGGTGACCAGCTGGCCCGCCAGACCGGGCTGGTCGACGGTCGGGGCCGGCCGATCCGCGGTCTGCCTCCGCAGGTGGTCTCCGGGGCCACCTGTGACGCCGAGGCCGCCTGGCGTGGCGCCTTCCTGGCGCACGGCTCGCTGACCGAGCCCGGCCGCTCGTCCTCCCTGGAGGTGACCTGCCCGGGTCCCGAGGCCGCGCTCGCCCTGGTCGGCGCCGCCCGCCGGCTGTCGATCGCCGCCAAGGCCCGTGAGGTGCGCGGTGTGGACCGCGTGGTCGTCCGCGACGGTGACGCGATCGGCGCCCTGCTGACCCGGCTCGGCGCGCACGAGTCGGTGCTGGCCTGGGAGGAGCGCCGGATGCGGCGCGAGGTCCGTGCCACCGCGAACCGGCTGGCCAACTTCGACGACGCCAACCTGCGCCGCTCCGCGCGCGCCGCCGTCGCCGCCGGCGCCCGTGTCCAGCGTGCCCTGGAGATCCTCGCGGACGAGGTCCCCGAGCACCTCGCCGCCGCCGGACGCCTGCGCATGGAGCACAAGCAGGCCTCCCTGGAGGAGCTGGGCGCGCTCGCCGACCCGCCGCTGACCAAGGACGCCGTGGCGGGCCGTATCCGCCGCCTGCTGGCCATGGCCGACAAGCGGGCCCAGGACCTGGGCATCCCGGGCACGGAGGCCAACCTCTCCGAGGAGCTGGCGGACAACCTCGCGGGCTGACGCGAAGGATCGTCAATACATCGGTGCCGACGTCCACTTGGGACGTCGGCACCAGTATTTGTCAGTCTTTGCGGCACTCTTGACTGGGCCATGAAGTGGCATGAGCCTGGCAGCTATTCGTCGCTGTGGCGAAACACTGCTAGGGGGGTTCATGAGACCCAGAGCGAGATCGATCCTCGCTGCCGGTGCGCTCCTGATAGGCGGAGCGAGTATCGCACCCATCGCCCAGGCACAACCGGGAAGTTCACAAGAAACGGACCCGAGCGAAGTCAAGGTCTTCCGGGCCGAGGTCACCAAGAAGCAGGTACCCCTGCTTCTGGCGGCCGGCCAGGACGGCCACGAACTCAGTGAGCAGGCGCCCGAGAAGGGCACGGCCACCGTCGAGGTCTACCTCACCGACGACCAGGCCAAGAAGCTCGAGAAGCAGGGAGTCGAGCTCACCGAGCACGACCTCTCCGCCCAGGCCGAGGCCCGCACCGAGAAGGCCGCGGAAGGCGTGTACCGCCCGTACAGCGGCAGCGGGGGCATCAAGGAGGAGATCGTCCGGACCGGACAGGAGAACCCTGGCCTCACCAAGGTCGTCTCCATCGGCAAGACGATCAACGGCCAGGACATCCTGGCGGTCAAGCTCACCAAGAACGCCAAGAAGACGAAGGACGGCTCCAAACCCTCCGTCCTCTACCTCTCCAACCAGCACGCGCGCGAGTGGATCACGCCGGAGATGACCCGGCGTCTGATGCACTACTACCTGGACAACTACAAGACGGACCAGCGCGTCAGGAAGATCGTCGACACGACCGAGCTGTGGTTCGTCATATCGGCCAACCCCGACGGCTACGACCACACCTTCAAGGACTCCACGACCCGCCTGTGGCGCAAGAACCTGCGGGACATCAACGGCGACGGCGCCATCAGCACCGGCGACGGCGTCGACCTCAACCGCAACTTCGCCTACAAGTGGGGCTACGACGACGAGGGTTCGTCCCCCAACCCCACCAGCGAGACCTACCGCGGCGCGTCCCCGGCCTCCGAGCCCGAGACCAAGGCGCTGGACGCCTTCCAGCGCCGTATCGGATTCGACTACGGCATCAACTACCACTCCGCGGCCGAACTCATCCTCTACGGCGTCGGCTGGCAGGTCGCAACCGACAGCCCGGACGACGTCCTCTACAAGGCCCTCGCCGGCACACCGGACAACCCCGCGGTCCCCGGCTACCACCCGCAGGTCTCCTCGGAGCTCTACACCACCAACGGCGAGACCGACGGCCACTCCGCGAACGTCAACGGCATCGCGATGTTCACGCCCGAGATGTCGACCTGCCAGACCGCGTCGAACATCGACCCGAACGACCAGTGGAACGCGCGGGACTGCCAGTCGGTCTTCAACTTCCCGGACGACGAGAAGCTGATCCAGGACGAGTTCGCCAAGAACGTGCCGTTCGCGCTCTCCGTCGCCGAGTCCGCCGCCAAGCCCGACCAGCCGAAGTCATCGGTCGGCCTCAGCGCCGCCGACTTCACCCCGGCGCCGTTCACCACGTCCTACTCCCGCGGTGCGGACCAGGAGGTCTCCGTCGTCGTACGCAAGTCCGTGCGCGACAAGGAGCTCAAGTACCGCGTCAACGGCGGCCGTACGAAGGACAAGGCGCTCAGGCCGTGGAAGGGCGGCGAGACGTACGGCGGTGAGGACAACCTCTACTTCGACGAGTACCGCGCCAAGGTCGCCGACGGCGACCCGGGCGACAAGGTCGAGGTGTGGTTCACCGGCGAGACGCGGAGCGGAAAGCCCGTCTCCAGCCGGCACTTCACGTACACCGTGGCGCAGCGGCCGCGCGCGGACGTCCTCGTGGTCGCCGAGGAAGGCGCCACCGCCACGCACGCGCAGAAGTACGTCGACGCTCTCAAGGCCAACGGCCGTAAGGCGATCGTGTGGGATGTCGCCACGCAAGGCGCGCCCGACGCCCTCGGTGTGCTGAGCCACTTCGACACCGTCGTCCACTACACCGGCGCGAGCGTCCCGGGCAACGCCACCCAGCTCCAGCTGCGCGCCTACCTCAACGAGGGCGGCAAGCTGATGGAGGCGGGCGAGGAGGCCGGCGGCAACGTCGACCTCGGCGGCGGCAACCTGTCGAACGACTTCAGCCAGTACTACCTGGGCGCCTACTCCCGTACGTCGCTGCCCGGGGCGACCGGCTTCAACGGCTCCGGCAGGCTCGGCGGCTTCACCGGAGCGCTCGGCGACGCCACCGGCAACCCGCTCGACAAGGCCGGCAGCTACAGCGTCACCTCGGACGAGCTGCCCGCCGCCACGTACCCGCAGTTCGCCAGCGCGGGCGCCGGCCAGTTCGCCGGGACCGTCAACCCGTACGGGCCCTACGCGGGCTCCTACATGGCGGCCGCCGTGCACACCGACGACGCCTACAAGCGGCTCACCAGGACCGTCGACCTCACCGGGGTGACCGCGGCGCAGAAGCCCACACTGCGCACCCAACTGCTGTGGGACGTCGAGCCCGGCTACGACAACGTCCTTGTCGAGGCCCACACCACCGGGGCCGAGGACTGGACGACGCTCCCCGAGGCGGGCGGCGCCAGTAGCAACACCGTGCCGGCGGACTGCGAGGCCGGGTTCTACGTGGGCGAGCACCCCTGGCTGGCCCACTACCTCACCGTGGCCACCAGCGGCTGCACGGCCAGCGGCAGCAGCGGTTCGTGGAACGCCCTCACCGGCGCCTCCGAGGGGTGGAAGCAGGTCGAGTACGACCTGAGCGCGTACGCCGGCAAGACCGTCGAGGTCTCGATCGCCTACGTCAGCGACCCGGCGTTCGGCGGTCGCGGCGTCCTCGCCGACGAGGCCTCGCTCGTCGTCGGCGGTGCGGCGACGCAGACCGAGGGCTTCGAGACGTCACTCGGCGCCTGGAGTGTGACCGGACCGCCCGCGGGCAGCCCGGCCGTGCTCAAGGACTGGGCGCGCACCGGGGCCCTGTTCCAGACCTATGGATCGGTCACCACGGACGACACCGTGCTGCTGGGCTTCGGCCTGGAACACGTCTCCGCGGCGGCCGACCGGGCGGCGCTCATCGGAAAGGCCCTCGACTCACTTGCGGAGTGACACGCCGAGGTCAACAGTGCACGACGCACCGTGACCGAAACGAGTGATCCGGGCTTCAAACCAGGGCGGTCCGTACCCCTACTGGCGGGTACGGACCGCCGTGCCGTGTATGGGACATCTGGATGTCACCACGGCGGCCTCAGAGAGGTAGGGTCGTAGGCGGTCGGGGACATCCCAAATAGAGCTCGCCGGCACCGCATGGCCGGCGTACCAACGAGGAGATCGGTTCGTGACGATCCGCGTAGGCATCAACGGCTTCGGTCGTATCGGTCGCAACTACTTCCGCGCGCTGCTGGAGCAGGGTGCTGACATCGAGATCGTGGCTGTCAACGACCTGGGTGACACTGCGACCACCGCTCACCTGCTGAAGTACGACACGATTCTGGGCCGCCTCAAGCAGGAGGTCACCCACACCGCCGACACGATCACCGTCGACGGCCACACCATCAAGGTCCTGTCCGAGCGCAACCCCGCCGACATCCCGTGGGGCGAGCTGGGCGTCGACATCGTCATCGAGTCGACCGGCATCTTCACCAAGAAGGCCGACGCCGAGAAGCACATCGCCGGCGGCGCCAAGAAGGTCCTCATCTCGGCTCCGGCCTCCGGCGAGGACATCACCATCGTGATGGGCGTCAACAACGAGAAGTACGACCCGGCGAACCACCACGTCATCTCCAACGCCTCCTGCACCACCAACTGTGTGGCGCCGATGGCGAAGGTCCTCGACGAGAACTTCGGCATCGTCAAGGGTCTGATGACGACGGTGCACGCGTACACCAACGACCAGCGCATCCTGGACTTCCCGCACAAGGACCTGCGTCGCGCGCGTGCCGCCGCGGAGAACATCATCCCGACCACCACGGGTGCCGCCAAGGCCACCGCGCTGGTCCTCCCGCAGCTCAAGGGCAAGCTGGACGGCATCGCGATGCGCGTCCCGGTCCCGACCGGCTCGGTCACCGACCTCGTCCTTGAACTCGGCCGCGAGGTCACCAAGGAAGAGATCAACGCCGCCTTCCAGAAGGCCGCCGAGGGCGAGCTCAAGGGCATCCTCGAGTACACCGAGGACCCGATCGTCTCCTCCGACATCGTCAACGCCCCGGCGTCCTGCACCTTCGACTCCTCCCTGACCATGGTCCAGGAGGGCAAGAACGTGAAGGTCATCGGCTGGTACGACAACGAGTGGGGCTACTCCAACCGCCTCGTCGACCTCACGGTCTTCGTCGGCAACCAGCTCTGATATCCAGAGCAAGCACATGATGTGAGTCAGGGCTCGGGCGACGCAGGGACGCGTCGCCCGAGCCCTGACGCGCGTGCAGAACAGACCTGTTGGATCACGAGCGCTTTCGAGCGATCAAGAGCGATCACGAGCCCTCCTCAGGAGTCCCCTTCATGAAGACGATCGACGAACTTCTCTCCGAAGGCGTCGCAGGCAAGCGGGTCTTCGTCCGCGCCGACCTGAACGTGCCGCTGGACGGCACCACGATCACCGACGACGGCCGTATCCGCGCCGTGCTGCCCACCGTCAAGGCGCTGGCCGAGGCGGGCGCCCGCGTGGTCGTCGCCTCGCACCTGGGCCGCCCCAAGGGCGCCCCGGACCCGGCCTTCTCCCTCGCTCCCGCCGCCGCACGCCTCGGTGAACTGCTCGGCGCGGAGGCCAAGTTCGCCACGGACACGGTCGGCGAGTCCGCCCAGGCCACGGTGGCGGCCCTGACCGACGGCCAGGTCGCGGTCGTCGAGAACCTCCGCTTCAACGCCGGCGAGACGAGCAAGGACGACGCCGAGCGCGCCGCCTTCGCCGACCAGCTGGCCGCCCTCGCCGACGTCTACGTCGGTGACGGCTTCGGCGCCGTGCACCGCGGGCACGCCTCGGTGTACGACCTCCCGGCCCGCCTGCCGCACTACGCCGGTTACCTCATCGCGAACGAGGTCGGCGTCCTCAAGAAGCTCACCGAGGACGTCAAGCGGCCGTACGTCGTCGCGCTCGGCGGCGCCAAGGTCTCCGACAAGCTCGCCGTCATCGACCAGCTGCTCGGCAAGGCCGACCGCCTGCTCATCGGCGGCGGCATGGCGTACACCTTCCTCAAGGCCAAGGGCTACGAGGTCGGCATCTCCCTCCTGCAGGAGGACCAGATCCCGACCGTCATCGAGTACATGGAGCGCGCCGAGAAGAATGGCGTCGAGCTCGTCCTGCCGGTCGACGTCCTGGTCTCCACCGAGTTCCCGGACCTGAAGACCAAGGCACCGGCCAACCCCACGACCGTCGCCGCGGACGCCATCCCGGCCGACCAGGAGGGCCTGGACATCGGTCCGGAGACCCGCAAGCTGTACGCCTCGAAGCTCGCCGACGCCGGCACCGTCTTCTGGAACGGCCCCATGGGCGTCTTCGAGCACCCCGACTACGCCGAGGGCACCAAGGCGGTCGCCCAGGCCCTCGTCGAATCCAAGGGCTTCACCGTGGTCGGCGGTGGCGACTCCGCCGCGGCCGTCCGCACCCTGGGCTTCGACGAGTCGGCATTCGGCCACATCTCGACCGGTGGCGGCGCCTCCCTCGAATACCTCGAGGGCAAGACGCTCCCCGGCCTCGCCGCACTGGAGGACTGACCTAGATGAGCACGCGCACGCCGCTGATGGCGGGCAACTGGAAGATGAACCTCAACCACCTCGAGGCCATCGCCCACGTCCAGAAGCTCGCCTTCGCCCTGGCCGACAAGGACTACGAGGCCGTCGAGGTCGCCGTCCTGCCGCCCTTCACCGACCTGCGCTCCGTGCAGACCCTGGTCGACGGCGACAAGCTGAAGATCAAGTACGGCGCCCAGGACATCTCGGCCCAGGACTCCGGCGCCTACACCGGCGAGATCTCCGGCCCGATGCTGGCCAAGCTGAAGTGCACGTACGTGGCGATCGGCCACTCCGAGCGCCGCCAGTACCACGCCGAGACCGACGAGATCGTCAACGCAAAGGTCAAGGCCGCCTACAAGCACGGCCTCACGCCGATCATGTGCGTCGGCGAGGAACTGGAGGTCCGCGAGGCAGGCAACGCCGTCCCGCACACGCTCGCCCAGGTCGAGGGCGGTCTGAAGGACCTCCCGGCCGAGCAGGCCGAGACCATCGTGATCGCCTACGAGCCCGTCTGGGCCATCGGCACCGGCAAGGTCTGCGGCGCCGAGGACGCCCAGGCGGTCTGCGCGGCCATCCGCGGCAAGCTCGCCGAGCTGTACTCGCAGGACGTGGCCGACAAGGTCCGTATCCAGTACGGCGGCTCCGTGAAGTCGGGCAACGTCGCCGAGATCATGGCGCAGGCCGACATCGACGGCGCCCTGGTCGGCGGTGCTTCGCTGGACGCCGACGAGTTCGTCAAGATCGTGCGGTTCCGCGACCAGTGAGTATGCGGTAGCGGCGATACGTCGTACCCTTGCGGGGGCTAGTAGGCGTCTACTAGCCCCCCGTCGTTATCCGAATCCGAGGAAGTTGGTCCAGCCGTGGTTCTGGGGTTCTCCATCGCCCTGATCGTCTTCAGCCTGCTGCTGATGCTGCTGGTGCTGATGCACAAGGGGAAGGGCGGCGGCCTCTCCGACATGTTCGGTGGCGGCATGCAGTCGTCCGTCGGCGGCTCCTCGGTCGCCGAGCGCAACCTCGACCGGATCACCGTCGTGGTCGGTCTGCTGTGGTTCGCGTGCATTGTCGTGCTCGGCATCCTGATGAAGGTGAACAACTGACCGGCACGCACAATCGGTACGTAAGGCCCCATGTTCGGTACGCGCAGCTGAGCGCGGCCTATCATGGGGCTTGCGTCTAGGTGTGAGGGCTCTGTAACTCCAATCACTGGACGCGCGTTGGGCCTTACGTAGACTGAGGCGCTCGCAGCGAAGCGAAACGCCGACTCGCTTCGCGGCACCATCACGCAGGGAGTTACAACCGTGGCAAGTGGCAACGCGATCCGAGGAAGCCGGGTCGGGGCGGGGCCGATGGGCGAGGCCGAGCGCGGCGAGTCCGCGCCGCGGCTGCGCATCTCCTTCTGGTGCTCCAACGGGCACGAGACGCAGCCGAGCTTCGCCAGCGACGCGCAGGTACCCGACACCTGGGACTGCCCGCGCTGCGGCTTTCCCGCCGGGCAGGACCGGGACAACCCGCCGGACCCGCCGCGCACCGAGCCCTACAAGACGCACCTGGCGTATGTACGGGAACGGCGCAGCGACGCCGACGGCGAGGCGATCCTCGCCGAGGCACTCGCCAAACTTCGGGGCGAGATCTAGGAGTTGAGGACCGGCCGGGCGCCTGCGGGTGCCTGGCCGGGCCTGTTTGACGCACCGGCACGGAACCGCTCGCGGACCGATTGTCAGTGGTGCCCTCTACGGTTTGTGTATCGATCTTCTGCATCGGTGGACCGTAAGGGGGAGTTGTGGCGACGGCTGAGGCGGCGGGACTGCGTGTGCCCGCGTGGCGCGGGGGATTCGGGCGGTTGTGGACCGCCGCCGTGGTCTCGCGGTTCGGAGACGCACTGCGTACGACCGCGCTGCCGCTGCTCGCCGTGCAGCTCACGGGCGATCCCCTGATCATCGCCTCGGTCACCGCCTGCGGCTATGTTCCCTGGCTGCTGTTCGGGCTGCTCGGCGGCGCCGTGGCGGACCGGGTGGACCAGCGGCGCGCGATGTGGGCGGTCGATCTCGTACGAGGCCTCCTCGTCGCCGTATTCGCGCTCGCCGTCGGACTCGGCCACGCGTCGATCCCGCTGCTGCTGGTGCTCGCCTTCACGTTGACGACGCTCCAGACGCTGTTCGACAACGCGTCCACGGCCCTGCTGCCGTCCCTCGTCGACCGAGCGGCACTGGGCAGTGCCAACGCCCGGCTGATGACGGGCCAGCAGCTCGCGGGCGGCCTGCTGGCGGGCCCGTTCGTGCCGCTGCTGCTCACGGCCGGGGCCGCCATGCCGTTCGCGGCCGACGCGGGCACCTATCTGCTGGCCGCCGCCCTGGTGGCGTCCCTGCGGGTGCGGCCGCCCGAGCGGGCGCGGCGCGCGCAAGGCAGCACACTGCGGGCCGAGATCGGCGACGGACTGCGCACCCTCTGGCGCGACCGGGCGCTGCGGGCGGTCTGCGTGGCCACGCTGCTGTGCAACATCGGTATGGGTGCCCTGATCGCCACGCTGGTGCTGCATGTGACGCGCTGGCTGGACGGGGGCCACGCGGCGTACGCGGCGGCCATGACCGCATACGCGGCCGGCGGCCTGGCCGGCGGTTTCGTGGCCCGGCGCATCGCGCACAGGATCGGGCGGGTGCGGGCATTGCTGCTGGCCGGGGCCGTCCAGACGTCCTCGCTGCTGCTCACGGGGACCGTCCGCCACCTGGCGGCCCTCCTGGTGGCCATGGCACTGCTCGGCGCCATGGGCATGGTGTGGAACGTCAACCAGGTCACGCTCATGCAGCAGCGCAGCCCCGAGTCCATGGTGGGCCGTATCGCCTCGGCCTTCCGCACCGCCTCGACGTCCGGCGCCCCGATAGGTGCCCTGCTCGGCGGCGCCGTGGCGGGGGCGTTCGGGCTCAACTGGCCCGCCTTGCTGGCCGGGGTGCTCTTCGCGCTCGCCGTCACCTCGTTGATACCGGCGCGCAAGGCGGACGTACCTGTTGTTGCGCCGGACGACGACGCCACGACGGGTCACGCGGTGCGCTGATCAATTAGGTTGGAACAGCTGGGACAGGCACGAAAGAAGGCTGAAGTCGGACATGAACGCAGACGGCCGTACCAGGCTCAACCGGACGCCCGAGTGGACCGCGCTGGCCAAGCACCGCGAGGAGCTGGGCGAGGTGCGGCTGCGGGAGCTGTTCGCCGCCGACCCGGGCCGCGGTGCGGGGTACACACTGCAGGTCGGCGACCTGCACATCGACTACTCCAAGCACCTGGTCACCGACGAGAC
This sequence comes from Streptomyces bicolor, assembly GCF_000719285.1. Classification (GTDB taxonomy): domain Bacteria; phylum Actinomycetota; class Actinomycetes; order Streptomycetales; family Streptomycetaceae; genus Streptomyces; species Streptomyces bicolor. Next base: position 60,915 of record NZ_JOFS01000003.1, read on the forward strand.
ACTGCGGCTGCTGCGCGAGCTGGCCGCCGCGACGGACGTGTTCGGGTTGCGGGACGCCATGTTCCGCGGCGAGAAGATCAACACCACCGAGAACCGCGCCGTGCTGCACACGGCGCTGCGCGCCCCGCGTGACGCGGTGATCGAGGTCGACGGGGAGAACGTCGTCCCCGATGTGCACGCCGTCCTCGACAAGATGGCCGACTTCGCCGAGCGGGTCCGCTCCGGCGCCTGGACCGGCCACACCGGCAAGCGCATCAGAAACGTCGTCAATGTCGGCATCGGCGGTTCCGACCTCGGCCCGGCGATGGCGTACGAGGTGCTGCGTAGCTACACCGACCGCGACCTGACGGTTCGCTTCGTGTCGAACGTCGACGGCGCCGACCTGCACGAGGCCACGCGCGACCTGGATCCCGCGGAGACGCTGTTCATCATCGCCTCCAAGACGTTCACCACGATCGAGACGATCAGCAACGCGACCTCGGCGCGCAACTGGCTGCTGGGCGAGCTGAAGGCGGGTCCGGAGGCCGTCGCCAAGCACTTCGTCGCCCTGTCGACGAACGCCGAGAAGGTCGCCGACTTCGGTATCGACACGGCCAACATGTTCGAGTTCTGGGACTGGGTCGGCGGGCGGTACTCGTACGACTCGGCGATCGGGCTCTCGCTCATGATCGCCATCGGCCCGGACCGCTTCCGGGAGATGCTCGACGGCTTCAGGATCGTCGACGAGCACTTCCGCACCGCGCCCGCTGAGACCAACGTGCCTTTGCTGCTGGGCCTGTTGGGCATCTGGTACGGCAACTTCCACGACGCCCAGTCGCACGCGGTGCTGCCGTACAGCCACTACCTGTCCAAGTTCACGGCGTATCTGCAGCAGCTGGACATGGAGTCCAACGGCAAGTACGTCGGCCGGGACGGGCGGGAGGTCGACTGGCAGACCGGGCCGATCGTGTGGGGCACGCCGGGCACCAACGGGCAGCACGCTTACTACCAGCTGATCCACCAGGGCACCAAGCTGATCCCGGCGGACTTCATCGGCTTCGCCGAGCCGGTCGCCGAAATGAGCGACGAACTCAAGGCGCAGCACGACCTGTTGATGGCGAACTTCTTCGCGCAGACGCAGGCTCTGGCGTTCGGCAAGACGCCGGAGGAGGTGCGCGCCGAGGGGGTGCCGGAGGAGCTGGTGACCCACAAGACGTTCAAGGGCGACCACCCGACGACGACGATCCTCGCGCGCGAGCTGACCCCGTCGGTGCTCGGCCAGCTGATCGCGCTGTACGAGCACAAGGTGTTCGTGCAGGGCGCGGTGTGGAACATCGACTCCTTCGACCAGTGGGGCGTGGAGCTGGGCAAGGTCCTCGCCAAACGGGTCGAGCCCGCGCTGACCGAGGGGGCGGACGTGCCGGGGCTGGACGCGTCGACGAAGGCGCTCGTCGCCAAGTACCGGGAGCTGCGCGGCCGGCAGTGACGGGTCCCTCCGGGGGTCGGGCGGGGCGCCTATGACCTCGGTGCCTTCTGTTTGATGGCGGCTGCGGGGGTGTGCGTGGTTGCTCGCGCCCACGCGGCGGAGCCGCATAGGGATACAGCCCCGCGCCCCTTGGCTGCAGCGGCTGCGCCGCTGCAGCCAACCTCAGGCGACCGCGCTCAGCGTGTCCGCGAGGCGGCGGCGTGCCGCGCGGGAGGCGGGGACGGCGGCGAGCGCGGCCGCTCCCGTGACCGCGGCCGCGCCGAACAGCAGCAGGAGCGCGGCGGACGGGCCCTGGGCGATCCCGGCGCCGATGCCGCTCGATCTGCCCTGTTCGTCGATCAGCCAGTGAGCGAGGGGCGTGCCCAGGGCCGTGCCGATGACGACCGCGACGAGGGCGGTGCAGGCGGTGGACGTGACGGTGATCGCGGTGATCTGCCGCGGGGACAGGCCGATGGCCTTGAGCGCCAGCAGGTCGCGCTCGCCCTCGCGGACGGTGCCGCCGATCGCGGTCAGCAGTTCGATGAGCCCGATGAGGGCCAGGACGGCGATGAGGCCCACGACCACGCCGCGCAGGGGGGAGAGGCCGTCGGCGGGGTTCGGGACGGTGTGTACGTCAAGGCGTCCGTGCCCGGCGGTGGTGAGGCGGTCGGCGACCCGCTGCGGATCCGCGCCCGGGTGGAGCCGCAGCTCGTAGAGCGTGGGGCCGAGGTCGGGGTCGTTCTCGCGAAGGGTGTCCAGGGAGGTGGAGATGACCCGGCCGGCGTTCTCCGGCTCGATGCCGCGGCCGACGATGTGCAGGATCTGCGGCTGGTCGCCGACGGTCATGCGGACCCAGTCGCCGACCTCCACGTCCAGCAGGTCGAGCAGTCCCTGCCCGGCCACCGCCTCGTCACGGCCCTGCGGGGGGCGGCCCTCGACCAGGGCGTACGGGTAGGGGTCCTGGTGGGTGCCGAGGCCGCGCAGGGCGATGGTGGCCGTCTGGCCCGGGACCAGGGCGGCCACCTCGACGCCCGGGTAGGCGGCGGCGACCTGCGGATCGCGTTCCAGCAGCGCGCGGGCGTCCGGGTCGGGCAGGCCGGAGTCGGCGCGGGCGGTGAGGGCGGTCGGCAGGCCGATCTGGTCGGGCCTGCTGTCGAAGCGCTCGATGGTGGTCCACGCGCTCATCGCCACCACGATCAGCAGCAGGGGCAGGGCGAGCCGGGCGACGGTGGCCAGCGAGCGCAGGCGGCGCGTGAAGGCCCGGTGCCAGCCCAGTACCAGCGCGGGCGGCAGCCGCAGCCCGAGCGCCTGCCGGGCCGCACCGGAGAGCCGCCCGCCGAGCGGAGCCGCGGGCCGTGGCACCGGAACCGGTGGCACCCGCCCCGCGCGCCATGCCGCGAGCCCCGTGGTCGCGCCGATGAACAGCACGGCACCCACCGGCACCGCGAACAGCGCCACGGTGTGCCCGGGCAGCCCCTGCCACACCCCGACCGCGTCCCCGAGCCGACCGGGGATACGGCTGCCGAGCGCCTGGATGAGGGACGCCGCGGCCACGGCGCCCAGGAGCGCGTAGGCGAGGTGCTGGAGCAGGAAGACACGGACCACCTGGCCCGGGGTGAAGCCGATCGCCTTCAGTACCGAGATGTCCCGCAGATGGCCGCGGATCCGGGTGCCGATCGCACCGTGCACGGCGAGCCCGGCGGCGACCAGCGCGCCCAGCCCGAACAGTCCCAGCACCTGCCCGAGCAGCCGGTTGTCGCCCTGCGCCTCGGAGCGGGCCTGCTTCCAGGTGGAGACCTCGCTGACCGCGCCGGCGCCCAGTACGGTCACGGCGCGCTGCACGGCGTAGTCGGTGTCCTCGGAGTCCGTCAGGCGCAGCCCGATCACCTGGCCGTCCACCTGGCCGCCCGGGTCGCGCACGGCTGACGGCGGCGCCCAGACGAGCCCCGGCTGTTCACCCGCCCGGTAGCGCGGCTCGGCGCTGTCGGCGATGCCGAGGACGGTCAGGGTCCGGGTGCCGGTGCCGGTGCCGGTGCCGGTGCCCGTGTCCGTGCCGGGCAGCGTGAGGGTGTCGCCGGGTGCGGCCAGCAGGGCGCGCGCCAGCCGGGTCTCCAGGACGACGCCGTCGGGCTTCGCGGGGTCCAGCCAGCTGCCGGAGGTGAGCAGTGGGCGGCCGACGGTGGGGCGCTCGGAGGTCCCGCGCAGTTCGACGGAGGCGCGGGTGCCGCGGGAGGAGGCCAGGGTGGTGGAGGCGGTGGGGTAGGGGCCGGCGACGGACTCGACGCCGTCGAGGCCGGACAGTTTCCCGGTGTCCGCCGAGGTGCCGGTGTGCAGCCAGACGTGCGCGCCGTGCGCCTGGGTGAAGACACGCTGCCACGGGTTGGTGGCGTAGCCGAAGAGCGCCGTGGCCAGCAGCAGTGAGACCACGATCCCGGCGGTGGCCAGCACGAGGAACAGCGCCTCGCCACGGTGTGTACGAAGATCGGAGTGCGCCCAGCGCAGGGTGGCTCGCATGGGCGTCAGCCTCGCCGCTCGCGACCAGGAGGCCTGCGGAGGGGATGGGGAGCGTCGTAGTCCCGCATGTCAGTCCTTGAGCTCCAGTACGCCCGATATCCCGGCCCGGCGCGGCGGGGTGCCGCCGTCCAGTTCGGCGTCGTCGGCGATCCGGCCGTCGAAGAAGCTGATCACCCGGTCCGCGGCGCTCGCCAGCCGGGCGTCATGGGTGACCAGCACGATCGTCTGGCCGCGCTGGTGGAAGCGGGACAGCAGCCGCATCACCTCGCGGGTGCCCTTGCTGTCCAGGCTGCCCGCGGGCTCGTCGGCCAGCAGCAGCGGGGGACGGTTGACCAGGGCCCGGGCCAGCGCGACGCGCTGCTGCTCGCCGCCGGACAGTTCGCCCGGCATGCTCCGCTCCTTGCCCGCGAGCCCCAGCTCGGCCAGCAGCTCCGCCCGCTCGGCGCGCGCCCGCTTCGGCGGGACGCCGGCCAGCAGCGCGGGGAGCTCGACGTTGTCGGCGACGGAGAGGTCGGAGACCAGGTTGAAGAACTGGAAGACGATCCCGATGCGCTTCCTGCGCTCCACCGCCCAGCGGGCCTCGCGCCACGCGTCCGCGCACTCGCCGTCCAGCCAGATGCTGCCGCTGTCGGGCCGCTGCAGCCCGCCCAGCAGATGCAGCAAGGTCGACTTGCCGGCACCGGAGGGGCCGGTGACGGCCACGAACTCGCCCTGCCGTACGGAGAGATCGACTCCCCGCACGGCATGCGCCGGAGCGCCCTCGCCGTAATGCGTCTTGACCAGGCCCTCGGCGCGCAGCACCGGACTCCCGGCGCCCGGCACAGGAGTGGAATCGTCGTTCACTCCAACTCCTCCAGCTCTTCCTGGCACCGCTCCAGCCAGTCCAGGTCGGCCTGCAGATGCAGCATCGCGCCCTCTATCAGCAGCTGGGCGATGCGGTTGTCCCGGTCCTCGGCGGCGGCCAGTTTCGACAGTTGACGCATGGTGTTCAGGTACTGGCGCCGCTGTCGGTTGATGAGGGCGATCTGTTCGGCGAGACCGGTCTGCGGGGCGAGGGCCAGCTTCATGAAGAACTCGTCCCGGACCCGCGGCTCGTCCTCGGGCTCCTCGAACCAGGCGCGCAGCGCCTCACGCCCGGCGTCGGTGAGGTGGTAGACCTTTTTGTTGGGCCGGCTGGACTGCTCGACGTCCTCGCCCTCGATCAGTCCCTGCTTCTCGAGGCGGCCGAGGGTCACATAGATCTGGCCGACATTCGGCTGAGGGTACGCGGAGCCCAGCGTCTGCTCAAGGTCCTGCTTGAGCTCGTACCCGTGGGCCGGTCCGCGTGCGAGCAGGGCCAGGAGGGGCAGCCGCACTCGTGCTCTCCTCCTCGCATCTGGGTAATGTGCCGCGAGGCCTAGTATCGCGCATACCTAACAGGTATACATGGCCCCTGACAAAGGGTGAAGATGCCCGATGCCGGTGTGCAAGGAGGAACCTATGCGGTGGATCCACGCCGCCGGTAGGGGCCTCCTCGTTCTGGTCGTGGTCATGACCGGCTACATCACCTCCGGCGTCAACGCCGACGAGGGCGCCGGCAGCGGCCGAGGGCCGCTGACCCTCGCCACCGCGGGGGACCTCACCGGCTACCTCGGCTCCGTCCTGGAGGGCTGGAACCGCACCCACCCCGACGAGAAGGTCACCCTCGTCGAGCTGCCGGACTCCGCCGACGAGACGCGCGCGCAGATGATCACCGACCTGCGCGACGGCGACGACGGTGGCGGCCGCTTCGACATGCTCAACATCGACGTCAGCTGGACCTCGGAGTTCGCGGCGCACGGCTGGATCCGCCCGCTTCCCCGCGACCGCTTCCCGCTCGGCACCTTCCTGCCGCCGGTCGTGGACACGGCGACCTACGACGGGCGGCTCTACGCGGTCCCGTACGTCACCAACGCCGGCTTGCTCCTCTATCGCGCGGACATCCTCGCGAAGGAGGGCGTCGACCCCCCGCGCACCTGGGCCGAGCTGGAGAAACAGGCGAAGACCCTGGCTCCCGAGCACGGTCTCGACGGCTACGCCGGTCAGTTCCTGCCCTACGAGGGCCTCACCGTCAACGCCGCCGAGGCCGTCTACTCGGCGGGCGGCTCGATCCTCGGCGACGAGGGCGAGCGCGTCACCGTCAACTCCACGGCGGCCCGCGAAGGCATCGAATTCCTCTCCCGTGGCGTGCGTGAGGGCTGGATCCCCAAGCGGGCGCTCACCTACAAGGAGGAGGAGTCCAAGCAGGCCTTCCAGGACGGCCGCCTGCTCTTCCTCCGCAACTGGCCGTACGCCTATGTCGGCGCCTCGGCCGAGGGCTCACCGGTCGCCGGGAAGATCGGCGCCGTACCGCTGCCGGGTCCGGACGGGCCCGGGACGAGTGTGCTGGGCGGCTCCAATCTCGCCGTCAGCACCCACGCCCGGCACCCCGACTCGGCCGCCCGCCTGATCGCCTACCTGACCAGCGAGCGGGTGCAGCGCCAGGTCTTCACGCGCGGGGCGCTGCCGCCCGTGCGGGCCGACCTGTACGAAGATCCCGAGCTCGTGCGCGAGTTCCCGTATCTGCCGACCCTGCGCGAGAGCGTGCTGACGGCCGCCCCGCGCCCCAAGAGCCCGCGCTACGACCAGGTGAGCCTGGTGGTGCAGGCGGTCGTGCACGACGCGATGACCGGCCGTGAGACGCCCGAGGCGGCCGTGCGACGGCTGGCGCGGGAACTGGCGGCCATCTCCAGCCGCTAGTTACTTGTTAAGTAACGGCGACGTCTCATCTGTCGTGCGGTTGTCCCAGTAAGTCCATATTTGGCTGGCCGACTGGGCAGTAACTCCTGTTCTTTTCATTGACACTCCCGCGACACACCTACCTAACATGCATGCATGTTGAGTAAGTACCACTGGTGGCGCGACGCGGTGATCTACCAGGTGTATGTCCGCAGCTTCCTGGACAGCACCGGTGACGGCATCGGCGATCTGGCCGGGGTCCGCGCCGGACTGCCGTATCTGAAGAAGCTCGGCGTCGACGGCATCTGGCTGAGCCCCTTCTACCCCTCGCCGCAGCACGACCACGGCTACGACGTCGCCGACTACTGCGACGTCGACCCGCTCTTCGGCGACCTCGCCGAGTTCGATCTGCTCGTCGCGGCGGCCCGGCGGCTCGGGATCAAGGTGCTGCTCGACATCGTCCCGAACCACTGCTCCAGCGAGCACCCGTGGTTCGAGGAGGCGCTGGCCGCCGAACCCGGCAGCGCCGCCCGCGCCCGCTTCCACTTCGCCGACGGCCGTGGCGCCGACGGGTCCGAGCCGCCCAACAACTGGCACGCGATGTTCGGTGGCCCGGCGTGGAGCCGGGTGACCGAGGCGGACGGGCAGCCCGGTCAGTGGTACTTGCACATGTTCACTCCCGAGCAGCCCGACTGGAACTGGCGCAACCCGGAGGTCGGCGCCGAGTTCGACCGGGTCCTGCGCTTCTGGCTGGACCGAGGCGTCGACGGCTTCCGCATCGACGTCGCCGCCGGTCTGTACAAGCACCCGGAGCTGCCCGACTCCGACGACCCGGAGGCCGACGCCCGCACCCGCGACTCGGTCAACCCGCTCGCCTGGAACCAGCCCGAGGTGCACGCGGTGTGGCGCGGCTGGCGTTCCATATGCGAGGAGTACACCGCCCGCGACGGCCGCGAGCGGCTCCTCGTCGGCGAGGTGTCCGTCCCGACCGCCCGCGAGCACGCCCTCTACGTCCGCTCCGACGAACTCCACCAGGCCTTCTTCTTCGACCTGCTCAGCGCCCCCTGGGAGGCCGACGCCTTCCGCAAGGTCATCTCCGAGGCCATGCAGGACATCGCCGGCACGGGCTCGACGGTCACCTGGGTCCTCAACAACCACGACCAGGTCCGCACCGTCACCCGCTACGGCGAACCCGCCACCGAGGGCAGCGGCCTCGGCGCCGCCCGCGCCCGCGCCGCCGCGCTGCTGATGCTGGCGCTGCCCGGAGCCGCGTACATCTACCAGGGCGAGGAACTGGGCCTGCCCGAGGTCGTCGACCTGCCCGACGACGTGCTCACCGACCCGATCTTCCGCCGCACGGGCAGCCGCGCCCGCATCCGCGACGGCTGCCGGGTGCCGCTGCCCTGGTCGGGACAGGCGTCGCCGTTCGGCTTCACCTCCGGCGTGGAGAGCGCCAAGCCGTGGCTCCCGCAGCCGGACTACTTCGCCGAGTACGCCACCGACCGCGCCCTCGCCGACACCCGCTCCTTCTGGCACCTGTACCGCGACGGTCTCCAACTGCGCGAGGCGCTGCCCCAGTTGGGCGAGGGCACGCTGCGCTGGCTGGAAAGCCCGCCCGGCGTCCTGGCCTTCGTCCGCGGCGACGGCCTCGTCTGCGCCGTCAACTTCGGTACGGCGCCCACGTCGGCGCCGGTCTCCGGTACCCCGCTGCTGTCGAGCGGCCCCTGCCCGGCCGGCGTGCTGCCCGGCTCCACCGCGGCCTGGTGGATGAGCGACGGGACCGAGTCCGTAGCCCCCTGAACCTCCGCCGAAGCCCTGAACCCCCGTCAGTTTCCCCATTTCCGAAGGGACATCGATGATGATGCGACGACGTACCACCCTGCTCACCGGCTGCACCGCCCTCGTCCTGGCACTCGGCGCGACCGCCTGCGGCGGCGGACCGGTCTCCGCCGGCGGGGGTGACAAGGCGCTCAGCGGTCAGACGGTCACCGTGGCCGGTGTCTGGACCGGCACCGAGCAGAAGAACTTCCAGAAGGTGCTGGACGCCTTCACCGAGAAGACCGGCGCCCAGACCGAGTTCGTGTCCACCGGGGACAACGTCTCCACCGTCGTCGGCAGCAAGATCGAGGGCGGCAACGCCCCCGACGTCGTGATGGTCCCGCAGGTCGGCGTGCTCCAGCAGTTCGCGAAGAGCGGCTGGCTCAAGCCGCTGTCCGGTGCGGCCCAGAAGTCCGTCGACGCCAACTTCGCACCCGTCTGGAAGAACTACGGCAGCGTCGACGGCGCCCTGTACGGCCTCTACTTCAAGGCCGCCCACAAGTCGACCGTCTGGTACAGCCCCGACGCCCTCGCCCAGGCCGGCGTCGAGCCGCCGAAGTCGTACGACGACATGCTGAAGGCCGGACAGACGGTCTCCGACTCGGGCCTCGCCGCCTTCTCGGTCGCCGGGCAGGACGGCTGGACGCTGACCGACTGGTTCGAGAACGTCTACCTCTCCCAGGCCGGGCCGGAGAAGTACGACGCCCTCGCCGCGCACAAGCTGAAGTGGACCGACGCCTCGGTGGTCGAGGCGCTCACCACGCTCGGCAAGCTGTTCAAGGACAAGCAGCTGATCGCGGGCGGCCAGAAGGGCGCCCTCAACACCGACTTCCCGGGCTCGGTGGAGAAGGTGTTCGGGCCGAAGCCCGAGGCGGGCATGGTCTACGAGGGCGACTTCGTCGCGGGCGTCGCGAAGGACCAGTTCGGCAAGTCGATCGGGGAGGACGCGAACTTCTTCCCCTTCCCGGCGGTCGGCGGGGGCAAGGCGCCGGTGGTCAGCGGTGGTGACGCGGCCGTCGTCCTGAAGGACGGCAAGAACCAGAAGGCCGGCATGGCGCTGCTCGAGTACCTGGCGACACCGGAGGCCGCGGCGGTGTGGGCGGAGGCGGGCGGCTTCCTGTCCCCGAACAAGAACGTCGACCTCGCGTCGTACGGCGACGACGTCACCCGCGAGACGGCCAAGTCCCTTGTGGCGGCGGGCGATTCGGTTCGCTTCGACATGTCCGACCAGGCCCCGGCGGCCTTCGGCGGCACCAAGGGCGCGGGCGAGTGGAAGCTGCTCCAGGACTTCCTGCGCGACCCGTCGGACCCGAAGGGCACCGCGGCGAAGCTGGAGGCCGCGGCGGCCAAGGCGTACCAGGGTCAGGGCTGACCGGACATGACCGCCACACTCGTGAAAGAGGCGAGCCGGGGGGCCGCCGTGGGCGCCGGCAGGGAACGTGCCCGGCGCTCGCGGCGGCGCGCGCGGATCATCGCCCTGCTCTTCGTCTTCCCGGCGCTGCTCCTGTTGGGCGCGCTGGTGGTGTATCCGGTGCTGTTCTCGGTCGGCCGCAGCTTCTTCGACGCCTCCGGCACCCGTTTCGTGGGCGGCGAGAACTACGCCGAGATGTTCCGCGACCCGGCCACCCTCAAGGCCATCCGCAACACCACCATCTGGGTCGTCGTGGCCCCGGCCCTGCTCACCGGCCTCGGCCTGATCCTGGCCGTGCTGGTGGAGAAGGTCCGCTGGGCGACCGCGTTCAAGCTGCTGCTGTTCATGCCGATGGCCGTGTCCTTCCTCGCCGCCGGCATCATCTTCCGGCTCGCGTACGACGAGGATCCGGACAAGGGCGTGCTGAACGCCGCCGTCGTCTCGGTGCACGACGCCTTCCAGGGCACGTCGACGTATCCGACGGCCCGCGCGCGTGACGGGCAGGGGCTGGCGAAGGGCACGGACGGCTCGTACCGCACGAACGGGACCGTGTCCCCGGGGGAGTCTGTGACGCTGGGGCTGGTAGGCGTCCTGCCCGCGGATCTGCCCGGGGACGCCCGTCCGGCCTACACCGCGGCGGAAGGGAAGGCCGGCCCCGGTGAGCTGCGCGGCGTCGTGTACCTCGACTTCACGCCCGGTGGGGGAGGGGAGCAGGGCAAGGTCGACCGGCGGGAGAGCGGGCTGCCGGAGATGACGGTCGAGGCCGTGCAAGCCGGGAAGGCGGTCGCCTCGACGACCACGGCCGCCGACGGTTCCTTCCGCTTCGAGGGGCTGGACGACGGCTCGTACACGGTGAAGCTGCCCGGGTCGAACTTCGCCGCTCCCTACGAGGGCGTCTCCTGGCTCGGGCCCACGCTCGTCACACCGGCGATCATCGGTGCGTACCTGTGGATCTGGACCGGGTTCGCCATGGTCCTGATCGGCGCCGGTCTCTCGGCCCTCCCCCGGGACGCGCTGGAGGCGGCGCGGATGGACGGCGCGAACGAGTGGCAGATCTTCCGCAGGATCACCGTGCCACTGCTGGCGCCGGTCCTGACGGTCGTGTTCATCACCCTCGTCATCAACGTGATGAAGGTCTTCGACCTCGTCTACATCATCGCGCCCGGCCCGGTGCAGGAGGACGCGACCGTGCTCGCGACACAGATGTGGCTGGTGTCGTTCGGCGGCGGCAACAACCAGGGCCTGGGAAGCGCGCTCGGCGTACTGCTGTTGCTGCTGGTCATCCCCGCCATGGTCTTCAACGTCCGTCGTTTCCGAGGGAGTCAGCGATGAACGCGGTCCGGCGCGGACTGGGCAACGGCCTGGTCCAGGCTTTTCTGGTGGTGGTCGGGCTGGTGTGGATGACACCGCTGGCCGGGCTGTTCCTCTCCTCGCTGCGGTCCGCCGAGGACACGGCGAACGGCGGTTGGTGGACGGTCTTCACCAGCCCCGGCCAGCTGTCCTTCGACAACTACTCGGCCCTGCTGGAGAACGCCGGGATCAGCCAGGCCTTCTGGAACACGGTGCTGATCTCGGTGCCGGCGACCCTGCTCGTCGTGGTCATCGCCGCGCTCGCCGGGTACGCCTTCGCGTGGCTGGACTTCCCCGGGCGCGAGGCGATCTTCCTGGTGGTGGTGGCGCTGCTGGTGGTGCCCGTGCAGATCGGACTGCTGCCGGTCGCCAAACTCTTCGGCCAGCTCGGGCTGTTCGGCACGATTCCCGGGGTCGTCCTCTTCCACGTGGCTTACGGGCTGCCGTTCGCGGTGTTCCTGCTGCGGAACTACTTCGCCGAGATGCCGAAGGAGATGCTGGAGGCGGCGCGGATGGACGGCGGCAGTGAGTGGCGGATCTTCACGCGGCTGGTGCTGCCTGTGGGGCGCCCTGCGATCGCCTCGCTCGCCATCTTCCAGTTCCTGTGGGTGTGGAACGACATGCTGGTGGCCCTGCTCTTCGCGGACAGCGCCTCGCAGCCGCTGACCGTTGAACTCCAGTCACAGATACGGCAGTTCGGCAGCAACATCGATGTGCTCGCGCCCGGGGCCTTTGTGTCGCTGGTGGTGCCGGTGGTGGTGTTCTTCGCGTTCCAGCGGCACTTCGTGCAGGGGGTCATGGCGGGGTCGGTCAAGTAGCGCACGTGATTCGGGCCCTCGCTTCACATCGAAGCGAGGGCCCGAAAGGCGTTCACGGTGACGCAGGTGGATACAGCGACCTCGGCAACTGCGAAGCCGCCGCCGCGTCCAGCAGCCACAGGGTCCGCCTACGGCCGTACGCCCCCGCCGCCGGCGCCTGGATCTCTCCCGCGCCCGACAGGGCGATCGCCGCGGCCTGCGCCTTGTCCTCGCCCGCTGCCAGGAGCCACACCTCACGCGCGGCCCGGATCGCGGGGAGCGTGAGGGTCACTCGGGTCGGGGGCGGCTTCGGGGCGCCGTGGACGCCGACGACCGTGCGCTCGGTCTCCCGTACGGCGGGGAGTTCCGGGAACAGGGAGGCGACGTGGGTGTCGGGGCCCACGCCCAGCATCAGGACGTCGAAGGTGGGCACCGAGCCGTGGTTCTCGGGGCCCGCCGCACGCGCCAGTTCCTCCGCGTACGCGGCAGCGGCCGCCTCCACGTCCGTGCCGAACGGGCCGTCCGACGCCGGCATGGCGTGCACCCGCTTCGGATCCAGCGGCACCGCGTCCAGCAGGGCCTCGCGCGCCTGCGTGACGTTGCGCTCCGGGTCGCCCTCGGGCAGGAAACGCTCGTCGCCCCACCACAGGTCGAGGCGGGCCCAGTCGATGGCGTCCCGGGCGGGGGCGGCCGCCAGCGCGGCCAGCAGGCCGTTGCCGTTGCGGCCGCCGGTGAGGACCACGGACGCCGAGCCCCGGGAGGCCTGCGCGTCCACGATCTTCGTGATCAGCCGGGCCGCCGCGGCCTGCGCCATCAGCTCCTTGTCGTGGTGCACGACCAACTGCGGAGTGCTCACTTCGCCGCCGCCTTCTTCACCGGTTCCGGCGCCGCCGTTTCCTGCGCAGCGGCTTCGACGGGAGCTTCGACCGGTTCTCCTTCGGCCGGTTCTCCTTTGGCCGGAGATCCCTCCCCGGCCTGTTCGGCTTCGCCGGCCGGAGAATCCTCGGCCCGCGCCACGGCGGCCTCCGCCAGCGCCACGGCCTGCACGGCCTTGGCCACGGCGGCCTCCGCTGCCTCCGCCGCTTCAGCACCCCGAACCGCGGCGGCCGGCACCGAGTTCAGCCGCTCCACCCCGAACCGCAGCGCCGACGCGTAGGTGTCGTCCGGGTCGAGCCGCCGCAGCTCCTCCGCGATCAGCTCGGCCGTCTCCCGCCGCTTCAGCGCCACCGCACGGTCCGGCTGGCCCTGGATGGAGAGGGTCGCCAGGGAGCCGTCCGCCCGGTCGAGCGTTATCGGGCCGCAGTCGGTGTCCATACGGACCGCCGTCAGACCGGGGCCCGACGACAGCGACCGCTTCACGGGCACGTCCAGCCGGTCCGCGAGCCACATCGCCAGCAGCTCACAGCTCGGGTTGAACTCCTCGCCCTCCACCTCGACGGCCTTCACCTCGCAGACCACCTGGTCCAGGGCCGCCGCGAGCATCGAGCGCCACGGCGTGATCCTGGTCCAGGAGAGATCCGTGTCGCCGGGTGTGTAGGTGTCCGCCCGCGCCGACAGCTCCCGCACCGGCTGCTCCGAGGCGTACGTGTCCGTCACCCGGCGCTGGGCCAGCGCGCCCAGCGGGTCGTTCGCCGGGTCGAGCGGCGCGTTCACCGGCCACCAGACCACCACCGGGGCGTCCGGCAGCAGCAGCGGAAGGACGACGGACTGGGCGTGGTCGGACACCTCGCCGTACAGCCGCAGGACGACCGTCTCACCGCTGCCCGCGTCGGCGCCCACCCGCACCTCGGCGTCCAGCCGGGACTGCGTACGGTCACGGGGCGAGCGCGAGACCCGCTTGATGACGACCAGCGTGCGCGAGGGGTGCTCGTGCGAGGCGTCGTTCGCCGCCTTGAGGGCGTCGTACGCGTTCTCCTCGTCCGTCACGATGACCAGCGTGAGCACCATGCCGACGGCCGGCGTCCCGATGGCCCGGCGGCCCTGCACCAGCGCCTTGTTGATCTTGCTGGCGGTGGTGTCCGTGAGGTCTATCTTCATGGCCGGCGCCAGCTCCGTCCGTCTCGCTCCAGCATGTCGTCCGCCTCGACGGGGCCCCAAGTACCGGCCGGGTACTGGGCGGGCGCGCCGTGCGTGTCCCAGTACTCCTCGATCGGGTCGAGGATCTTCCAGGACAGCTCGACCTCCTCGGTGCGCGGGAAGAGGTTGGAGTCACCGAGCAGGACGTCCAGGATCAGGCGCTCGTACGCCTCCGGGCTCGACTCCGTGAAGGACTCGCCGTACGCGAAGTCCATCGACACGTCCCGGATCTCCATCGAGGTGCCGGGCACCTTGGAGCCGAAACGGACCGTGACGCCCTCGTCCGGCTGGACGCGGATCACGATCGCGTTCTGGCCGAGCTCCTCGGTGGCCGTCGTGTCGAAGGGGGAGTGCGGCGCCCGCTGGAAGACCACCGCGATCTCCGTGACACGCCGGCCGAGCCGCTTGCCGGTGCGCAGATAGAAGGGGACGCCCGCCCAGCGGCGGTTGTCGATGCCCAGCTTGATCGCGGCGTACGTGTCGGTCTTCGACTTGGGGTCGATGCCCTCCTCCTGGAGGTACCCGACCGCCTTCTCGCCGCCCTGCCACCCGGCCGAGTACTGCGCGAACACGGTGTCCCGGCCCAGGTCCTTCGGCAGCCGTACGGCACCGAGCACCTTGGTCTTCTCGGCGGCCAGCGCGTCCGCGTCGAAGGATGCCGGCTCCTCCATGGCCGTCAGGGCCATCAGCTGCAGGAGGTGGTTCTGGATGACGTCACGGGCGGCGCCGATGCCGTCGTAGTAGCCGGCCCGGCCGCCGATGCCGATGTCCTCGGCCATGGTGATCTGCACGTGGTCCACGAAGGACCGGTTCCAGATCGGCTCGAACATCGTGTTGGCGAAGCGCAGCGCCAGGATGTTCTGGACGGTCTCCTTGCCCAGGTAGTGGTCGATCCGGAAGACCTGGTCCGGGGCGAAGACCTCGTGGACGACCTTGTTGAGCTCCTCGGCCGAGGCAAGGTCGTGGCCGAACGGCTTCTCGATGACCGCGCGACGCCAGGAGCCGGACGTCTGGTCGGCGAGGCCGTGCTTCTTCAGCTGCTGGATGACCACCGGGAAGGAGCGCGGCGGCACGGAGAGGTAGAAGGCGAAGTTGCCGCCCGTGCCCTGGGCCTTGTCCAGCTCCTCGATGGTGGCGCGCAGCCGCTCGAAGGCGTCGTCGTCGTCGAAGGTGCCCTGCACGAAGCGCATGCCCTGGATGAGCTGCTGCCAGACCTCCTCGCGGAAGGGTGTGCGGGCGTGTGCCTTGACCGCGTCGTGGACCTCCTGCGCGAAGTCCTCGTGGGCCCACTCGCGGCGGGCGAAGCCGACCAGCGAGAAGCCCGGCGGCAGCAGACCCCGGTTGGCGAGGTCGTACACGGCGGGCATCAGCTTTTTACGTGACAAATCGCCCGTAACGCCGAAGATCACCAGGCCCGACGGCCCCGCGATACGCGGGAGCCGTCGGTCGGCGGCGTCACGAAGCGGGTTCGCTTCAGTGACGGTAAAGGGTGACAAGGGATCAGCCCTCCGAGGGGGCGAGGCGCTCCAGCTCCGCCTCGGTCGACTTGAGCAGGTCGTTCCAGGACGCCTCGAACTTCTCGACGCCCTCGTCCTCAAGGAGCTGGACCACGTCGTCGTACGAGATCCCGAGCGCCTCGACGGCGTCCAGGTCGGCACGGGCCTGCTCGTAGGTGCCGGCGATGGAGTTGCCGGTGATCTCGCCCTTCTCCTCCGTGGCCTGGAGGGTGGCCTCGGGCATGGTGTTGACCGTGTTCGGCGCGACCAGGTCGTCGACGTACAGGGTCGGCTTGTAGGCCGGGTCCTTCACGCCGGTGGAGGCCCACAGCGGACGCTGCTTGTTGGCGCCGGCGTTCTCCAGCGCGCTCCAGCGGTCCGACGAGAAGACCTCCTCGTACGCCTGGTAGGCGAGACGCGCGTTCGCCACGCCCGCCTTGCCACGCGCGGCCTTGGCCTCGTCCGTGCCGAGCGCGTCGATCCGCTTGTCGATCTCCGTGTCCACGCGGGAGACGAAGAAGGACGCCACGGAGCGGATGAGCGACAGGTCCAGCCCGCGCTCCTTGGCCTTCTCCAGGCCGGCCAGGTAGGCGTTCATGACCTCGCGGTAGCGCTCCAGCGAGAAGATCAGCGTGACGTTGACGCTGATGCCGAGGCCGATGACCTCGGTGATCGCCGGGAGGCCCGCCTTGGTGGCCGGGATCTTGATCAGGGTGTTCGGGCGGTCGACCAGCCAGGCCAGCTGCTTGGCCTCGGCGACGGTCGCGCGGGTGTTGTGCGCGAGCCGGGGGTCGACCTCGATGGAGACCCGGCCGTCCTGGCCGCCGGTGGCGTCGAAGACCGGGCGCAAGATGTCGGCGGCGTCGCGGACGTCCGCCGTGGTGATCATGCGGATCGCCTCTTCGACCGTCACCTTGCGGGCGGCGAGGTCGGCGACCTGCTGCTCGTAGCCGTCACCACTGCTGATCGCCTTCTGGAAGATCGTCGGGTTGGTGGTGACACCGACGACGTGCTGCTGGTCGATCAGCTCGGCGAGGTTGCCGGACGTGATGCGCTGGCGCGACAGGTCGTCCAGCCAGATCGCGACGCCTTCCTCGGAGAGGCGCTTCAGTGCGTCTGTCATGGAAAATCAAACTCCTACGTCTCGTATATGAGCGTCAGCGCTGGGCGGCAGCGAGGGATTCCCGCGCGACGGCGGCCACGTTCTCGGCAGTGAAGCCGTACTCCCGGAAAAGGACCTTGCCGTCGGCCGAAGCACCGAAGTGCTCCAGGGAAACGATGCGACCCGCGTCCCCGACGTACTTGTGCCAGGTCAGACCGATACCCGCCTCGACGGCGACCCGCGCCTTGACGGCCGGCGGCAGAACGCTGTCCCGGTACCCCTGGTCCTGCTCCTCGAACCACTCCACGGACGGCATGGACACCACCCGCGTCGGCACGCCGGAAGCCTGGAGCTGCTCGCGCGCCTCGACGGCGATGTGCACCTCGGAACCGGTCGCGATGAGGACGACCTGCGGCTCGCCGCCGTCGGCCTCGAACATCACGTAACCACCGCGCGCGGCGTCCTCGTTCGCCTCGTACGTCGGCACGCCCTGACGGGTCAGCGCGAGCCCGTGCGGGGCGCCCTTGCCGAACTCCTTGGTGTAGCGCCCCAGGATCTCGCGCCAGGCGATCGCGGTCTCGTTGGCGTCGGCCGGGCGGACGACGTTGAGACCGGGGATGGCCCGCAGGGACGCGAGGTGCTCGACCGGCTGGTGGGTGGGGCCGTCCTCGCCGAGGCCGATGGAGTCGTGCGTCCACACGTACGTCACCGGCAGGTGCATCAGCGCCGACAGACGCACGGCGTTGCGCATGTAGTCGGAGAACACGAGGAACGTGCCGCCGTAGATACGGGTGTTGCCGTGCAGCGCGATGCCGTTCATCTCCGCGGCCATGGAGTGCTCGCGGATGCCGAAGTGGATCGTGCGGCCGTACGGGTCCGCCTCCGGCAGCGGGTTGTCCGCCGGAAGGAACGACGACGTCTTGTCGATGGTGGTGTTGTTGGAGCCGGCCAGGTCGGCCGAGCCGCCCCACAGCTCCGGGATGACCGCGCCGAGCGCCTGAAGGATCTTGCCGGACGCGGCACGGGTGGCGACGCCCTTGCCGGGCTCGAAGACCGGGACCTTCTCCTCCCAGCCGGTGGGCAGCTCGCCCTTGCTGATGCGGTCGAACTCGGCGGCGCGCTCGGGATTGTTGTCCCGCCACAGCTGGAAGGACTTCTCCCACTCCGCCTTGTCCTGGGCGCCGCGCTCCAGGGCCTTGCGGGTGTGGCCGATGACCTCGTCGGAGACCTCGAAGGACTGCTCCGGGTCGAAGCCGAGGACGCGCTTGGTGGCCGCGACCTCCTCGTCGCCGAGCGCCGAGCCGTGGGCGGCCTCGGTGTTCTGGGCGTTCGGGGCGGGCCAGGCGATGATCGAGCGCATGGCGATGAAGGACGGCTTGTCCGTCACCTTCTTCGCTTCCTCGATCGCGTTGTAGATGGCGTGCGGGTCGAGGTCGCCGTCCGGCTTCGGGGCGATGCGCTGCACATGCCAGCCGTACGCCTCGTAGCGCTTGACGGTGTCCTCGGAGACGGCCGTCTCGGTGTCGCCCTCGATCGAGATGTGGTTGTCGTCCCACAGCATGATCAGGTTGCCGAGCTTCTGGTGGCCGGCCAGCGAGGACGCCTCCGCGGAGATGCCCTCCTGCAGACAGCCGTCACCGGCGATCACGTAGACGAAGTGGTCGAAGGGGGAGGTGCCCTCGGCGGCCTCCGGGTCGAACAGACCGCGCTCGTAGCGGGCGGCCATCGCCATGCCGACGGCGTTGGCGACACCCTGGCCCAGCGGACCGGTCGTCGTCTCCACACCCACGGTGTGGCCGTACTCCGGGTGACCGGGGGTCTTCGAACCCCACGTCCGGAAGGCCTTCAGATCGTCCAGCTCCAGGCCGAAGCCGGCCAGGTACAGCTGGGTGTAGAGGGTCAGGGACGAGTGGCCGGCGGACAGCACGAAACGGTCGCGCCCGACCCACTCGGCGTCCGCGGGGTCGTGCCGCATCACCTTCTGGAAGAGGGTGTAGGCGGCAGGCGCCAGGCTCATCGCCGTACCCGGATGGCCGTTACCGACCTTCTGTACGGCGTCGGCGGCCAGGACACGGGCGGTGTCGACGGCCCGCTGGTCCAACTCGGTCCACTCGAGGTCTGTGGTGGTCGGCTTGGTGCTCACCCTGGGTCAGGGCTCCTCTCCACATGTCGGTTGCCGGTGTCACGGGCACACGCCCACCGGCTGCCGGCGTTCTCGGCGTCGGCCGGCCGCTGTCGAGCCTACCCCTGGAAGTACGTGCGTTTTTTCGAGTCATTCCAGACTGCCGGGAGTCTTCGGGATGTGCCTCCCGACCGGGTCGTTCCGCATTCGACACGTGAATACGCAGCCGCTCATCCGGGTGCTCAATCGAGCTTCGGCGCGCCCGTCGGACGGCCCCCTCCAACACGACCCCACCCCCGCGAATGTCCGGGTCTGGGCAACGTCTACAGTGGCGTGGTACGCGCGAGCCTTTACCGGGACTTCACACGGGGAGGCTTGCTGGGATGTCTCTGTCAGGGGTGTGCGTGACGGCCGTTGAATCCCGTCCAGCGGGGATTATCGGGACGAGCCAGAGCCCGAGCCGGCGGCCGGTAGGGGCCCGGGTCAAGGCGTTCGTGGCGCTGACCAAGCCGCGGATCATCGAGCTGCTGCTCATCACCACCGTTCCGGTGATGTTCCTGGCCGAGCAGGGTGTGCCCGACCTCGGTCTGGTGCTGCTCACCTGCCTCGGCGGCTACCTCTCCGCCGGTGGCGCCAACGCGCTGAACATGTACCTCGACCGCGACATCGACGCGCTCATGGACCGCACCTCGCAGCGCCCCCTGGTCACCGGCATGGTCAGCCCCCGCGAGTGCCTGGCCTTCGGCATCACGCTGGCGGTCGTCTCGACGCTGCTGTTCGGCCTCACCGTCAACTGGCTGAGCGCCTGGCTCTCACTCGGCGCACTCCTCTTCTACGTCGTCGTCTACACGATGATCCTCAAGCGCCGTACCTCGCAGAACATCGTGTGGGGCGGCATCGCGGGCTGCATGCCGGTGCTGATCGGCTGGACGGCCGTCACGAACTCCCTCACCTGGGCGCCGCTCATCCTCTTCATGGTGATCTTCTTCTGGACGCCGCCGCACTACTGGCCGCTGTCCATGAAGGTGAGGGACGACTACGCGCGCGTGGGCGTGCCGATGCTCCCGGTCATCGCCTCCAACAAGGTCGTCGCCAAGCAGATCGTCATCTACAGCTGGGTGATGGTCGCGGTGTCGCTCCTGCTCACGCCGCTCGGCTACACGGGCTGGTTCTACACCGTGGTCGCGCTGGGCGCGGGCGGCTGGTGGCTGTGGGAGGCGCACGCCCTGCAGAACCGCGCCAAGGCCGAGGTGACGGGCGCGAAGCTGAAGGAGATGCGCCTGTTCCACTGGTCCATCACCTATGTGTCGCTGCTCTTCGTGGCGGTGGCGGTGGACCCGTTCCTGCGGTAGCTCCGCTGAGGCACGGGTCACTCACCCCGCCCGTCGCCATTCGATCTACTCGTCGGTAGCATCCTGGCCATGGCAGACAAGGTGGCCAAGCTGGCCAAGCAGATCAACTCCTTCGCGAAGTCCCACGGCGGCGCCGAGGCCCAGGTCGCGTACATCGGACAGCGCGGCGCCCGCATCGTGCTCGTGGGCGAGGACGGCGGCTGGGGCGACCTGGTGGCACCGTCGTACGAGACCGCCGAGAAGGCGGTGGAGAAGGCCGGGATCACGCGCCACGAGTCCTTCGACGGCGAGTTCGCGGCGAAGGTGACGACCGGCCCGTACGAGTGGAGCCGTATGGCGGGCATCCAGGTCGGTGGACCGAGGAACGGCTGAGACCTGTCGGCTTTTCGCACGAGGTGCGTGACACCAACACCTGAGGCCTGTTCACCCGTTAGGACCTGTGAGGAGCACACGGTCCAGCAACGGGGAGCCCGGATGATCGAAACACCGTCCCTCGTGGACCAGTACTGCCACGGCGTACTGAGAACGGAACTGGGCCTCGGCACGTTCGAGGCCCAGCTGGCCCGCACCGAAGGTCCCCCGGCTCCCGGCACCACCCTCTTCGACACGCAGACAGGCTTCGCCGTACGGCGCTGGTGCCCCCCGTTACTCGGCCTGGAACCGCACTGCCCTCCCGCCCGCTATCTCGCCCGCCGCCGTGAACTGGGCGTACTGGAAGCGGGCCGCAGGCTGCTGCGCGGCAGCGGCATCACGACGTATCTGATCGACACCGGCGTCCCCGGCGACCTGACCAGTCCTGCCGAGATGGCCTCCACGGGCGAGGCCGACGCCCACGAAATCGTGCGCCTCGAGCTGCTCGCCGAACAGGTCGCCGACACCTCCGGCACCGTCGAGTCCTTCCTCGCCAACCTCGCCGAATCGGTGCACGGTGCGGCGGCTAACGCGGTGGCCTTCACGTCGGTCGCAGGCGCCCGGCACGGACTCGCGCTCGCCCCGGAGCCCCCGGGGCCGGGAGAGGTACGGGGCGCGGCGGGCCGCTGGCTGGCGGGGCGCAGGGTGGGCGGGGAGCTGAGCGATCCGGTGCTGCTACGGCACCTGCTGTGGATCGCGGTGGCGTCGGGACGGCCGCTGCAGCTGCACGCCGGGCTGGGGGAGCCGGGCCTGCGCATCGACCGTACGGACCCGGTGCTGCTCACGGACTTCGTCCGCGCCACGGTCGGCCTCGGCACCGATCTGATCCTGCTGCACGGCTACCCGTACCACCGGCACGCCGCCCACCTGGCCGGCGTCTTCCCGCACGTCTACGCCGACTCCGGCGCCGCACTCATCCGCACGGGCGCCCGCGCCGCGACGATCCTCGCCGAGATCCTGGAACTCGCCCCCTTCGGCAAGATCCTCTTCTCCAGCGGCGCACAGGGCCTGCCCGAGCTGCACGTGGTGGGCGCGGGACTCTTCCGCGAGGCCCTCGCACGGGTGCTCGGGGGATGGGTCGCCGAGGGGGCGTGGTCGCTGGCGGACGCGCAACGGGTGGCGGGGATGGTGGCGGCGGGGAACGCCAGACGGGTGTACGGGCTGGAGTGAGCCGGTCCGCTGCACGCGCGCGTATGCCGAGCGGGAGCGCTACGCGCGCGTGCCCACCGTCGCCTCGGGCGCCGGAGCCGGGAGGCCGGTCTCGTCCTGCGGCCGTTCCCGCAGGGCGAGCAGCACCCGCAGCACCGCGATCCATGTCACGGCCGAGCCGAACATGTGCAGGCCGACCAGGAGCTCCGGCAGGTCCGTGAAGTACTGGACGTAGCCGATGACGCCCTGGGCGAGAAGGATCAGGAACAGGTCGCGGGTGCGGTTCAGGGGGCCCTTCGGGGCGTCGACCGCCTTGAGGACGAACCACAGGGCGAACGTCAGCGTCACCACGATCCAGGCCAGCACGGCGTGCAGCTTGGTGACGTTCTCCCAGTTCACCGGCATCCGCTCGACCTCGCTGGAGTCGCCCGCGTGCGGGCCCGCGCCGGTGACCACTGTGCCGACCAGGATCAGCAGCACCGAGGCCCCGACCAGGAACCACACCAGCTGCTGGACCGCCTTGCCGACCAGCGGCCGCGGCGCCGCGTCGCCCTCCCGGGCGCGCTGCCACATCACCGTCGCGACCGCGATGAGCGCGGACGTCGCCACGAAGTGGGCCGCGACCGTGTACGGGTTGAGGCCGACGAGGACGACGATGCCGCCGAGCACCGCGTTGCTCATGACGATCCAGAACTGCGCCCATCCCAGGCGGGTCAGGCTGCGCCGGTACGGCTTCTCGGAGCGCGCGGCGATGATCGCCCAGCCGACCGCGGCGCACAGCACATAGGTCAGCATGCGGTTGCCGAACTCGATGGCGCCGTGCAGGCCCATCTCGCTGGTGGCGGTGAGCGAGTCGTCGGTGCACTTGGGCCAGGTCGGACAGCCGAGCCCGGACCCGGTGAGGCGTACCGCACCGCCGGTGACCACGATGACCACCGACATCAGCAGCGCGGCGAGAGCCGCCCGCTGGACCGTCCTAGGGGTCGGGGTCCAGCGTGCGGCGATGAAGGCGAGGGGGTTGCGCACGGCCGCTACGGCGTCGGCGCGGGTCAGCTTTGGCACGCGCCCTATCGTAGGCGGCCGCTTGTGCACGTTTTCACGTGGGGCCGACAGCCGCCTGGATGCCCTGAGCCCTGGCCAGGTACTCCGAGGTGAGCTGTGTGCCCGTGCTGCACGAGGCGAGCCTCTCGTACACGGCCACCAACGAGGGATGGACGTCCCCGAGCCGCCCCCGGATGATGCCCTCCGCCTCGCGCAACGCGTTCTCCGCCCCTTGGCGGTCCCCGCAAGCGAGCAGGACGGGCCCCAGCCTCGACAGTGTCTTGGCACGGTAGTGGTGGTCCCTGCCGTACTGGGCGATGTAGATGGCCTCGGCCTCGCGCAGCGTCTCCAGGGCCTGCGCGGCGCGACCCTGCGCGTGCTGAAGGGAGCCGAGCTTGTTGAGGCAGGCGGCGTACTTGTGGGCCTCCGCGTCGCGGCGCTTGCGGTGCAGTTCGACCACCGGGCCGAGCAGCTCGGCCGCTTCCCGGAGCCGGGCGCGCGCATCCCTGCGCAGTCGTCGTCGGCGTAACGGGCGGTGGGTCGCCCGGGATCGCGCGCGCAGTTCCTCCCCTTGGCGTCGTCGTATGTCCCCGAGGAACTTGGCCACCTGCGAGGTCTCGAAGTCGTCGGTCCCCCGGAAGGCCGTGAAGACGTCGAGGGCGTGTTTCAGCTCCCGGGCGGCCTCCTCCAGGTCCCCGCGGTCCTGGGCCACGATCCCGAGGTCCCGCCGGAGCATCGCCCGGAAGACCTGGTGCTCCCGTGGCTCCTGGCTGCCGTTGCGCGGGATCATGTGACCGGCTCGCGCGTAGCGCTCGAGAGCCTCCGTGAGCCGCCCGGCATTCCGGTGGATCATGCCGGCCTCCTGCTCGGCGACGGCCCGGTCCATTGCCTCCCACTCGGCGCCGTACCGCTCGTAGATGTCGATCGCCTGCTCCACCGCGGCCATGGCCTCGCGGAACTCGAGGTTCTCGCGCAGGATGCCGCCGAGCTGCCGCAGGCAGCGTGCCCGCAACGGGAGGAAAGCCGGATCGTCCGGTCGGCGCAGGCACTGCTCGAGCGCCAGCCTGCAGTGTTCCTCCGCCTCTCCCAGGCGGGCGAGAAGATAGAGCTGGCGTGCGACCCCGAGCTGGGCGGTGGCCAGGCCCAGGACGTCGCCCGGGTGGGTCTCGCGAAGTGCCGCTTCCTTCTCGAAGTACTCCAGGGCGTGGACCCAGTCACAGCGGTGTTCCTGGTAGACCCCCACACGGTGCAGCAGCCGGGCCAGCGCCTGGGGGTCGCGGGCCGCCCCGTACTCGTGGTCGTCGCTGTCGGCGCCCCACACCAGTTCCGCCGACACCGCCTCGACGTGCGGCATCAGCCGCTCACACGCGGCACGCTCGTCCAGTAGCTCCGGCGCCCGTGGGAAGGCGGCCTCCAGCAACTGGACCGCCGACTGCGACCACAGCAGTCTGGCCTGGGGGTCCATGCCCTCGCGGACGAAGGACTGGACCTGCGGATGCATGGCGTAGATGACGGTGGCCGCCCTGCTGTCCCCGCTCCGGCTGAGCAGGGAGTGGTTGGACAGGCGCCGGACCACGCGGTTGAACTCGGCCTCGTCCTCCATCACCTCCCGCAGGGGCGAGGGGATCACCTCACAGTGGCCGAGCAGCATGTCGCGTCGTACGTCCTCCGACGCCAGAAAGGAACAGAGCCGCATGAGGTCCTCGGCCACGGGGGCGGCCGAGACGATCCTGTCGATCGAGAGCCGGAAGGTGGCGGCCGCGCTGCTGGTGGAGTGGCCGGGCAGCCGGCGCAGATACTCCTTCACGGAGATCTCGGCATCCGCGATGTACGCCCCCGCCTGATCCAGGGCCAGGGGCAGCCAGTGCAGTTGGGCGCCCAGCTCGTCCAGCGCCCTCTCGTCGTCCTCGGCCTCGATCCTCTTGCGCAGGAAGGCGCGTCCGTCCGCCGAGTTCAGGTCGGGCAGGGCGATCAGCTCGACCGACTGGGCACGCAGGTGCTCCCAGCCCTCACGCCGCTGGGTGGTGATCAGTACGGCTCCGTCTCCGGCGCGGGGCAGCAGAGAGGGACGAGCATCGCTCACCCACTCGTTCAGCGGCCCCAGGCTGTCCTCCTGCACGTCGTCGTAGACCAGGAGCCAGCCGGGAGCGTCGCGCAGCCGGCCCCAGAGCCGGTTGAGCATGACGCTCTTGGAGTTGTGCTCGGGTATGCCGAGGCACGCGGCGAGTTCCAGCAGTTCCCCCATCAGGCGTTCGTAACTGGAGGCGGAGAGCCACCAGACGAGGGACCGGTGCTGCTGCCGCAGCCGGCCGTCCGCGACGGTGGCGGCCAGCTGGGTCTTGCCGAGGCCTCCGCGGCCGTGCACGACGCAGATCCGCACGCCGCCGTCGCGGTCCCGGGGTGGCCGCAAAGCGCCTTCCACAAAGGCCAGTTCGGCCCTACGCCCGGTGAAGTAGCGGGAAGGTGCGGGGATGTTCGGCGGGGGTACGTACGTCGCCTCGTGATCCGTGCTGCCGAGGGCCGAGGGGGCGGTGCGTGGGCGGTGCACCGAGAAGTAGCCCGTTACTGCCGAGATGCCACCCAGGACCCCGGCGCTCGATGCCAGCAGCATCAGCGCGGTGCCATGGGTGTCCTGAGCGAGCACGGACAAAAAGATCGCTCCGGCCCCGGTCACGGAGCTGAGAGCGGACTTCAGGCGCCGTTGGGCGACGGGCGAACGGGAGCGAAGCCGTAATGCGGTGCGTATCGACATTGTCGTCCCCCCGGCCGCCGCGCCTGTACTACAGTCCATTCTCCTCGTCGGTGGCACGGGCATCCAGGAAAATCGGCACGGAACCGAGCGGCGTCTAATCAGTGTCCTCACTCTGTACTAGTCGTTGATTTCTGCGTTTCGGCATCTACGACTCGCGGAGGCGCGGTGGCTCAGCAGCAGACGGGACCCGGCGGGGACGCCGGGCCCGATCAGGGGCCGAAACTGCACGTCGGCCTGGTCCACTGGTCCTTCCCGCCGTGTGTCGGCGGGGTGGAGACCCATCTCTGGGACTTCTCCAGGGCATTGGCGGGCCGGGGCCACCAAGTCACCGTGTTCACCGGATCGGTCGGAGCCTGTTCACCCTGTGACGGGGTGCGCGTCCTGCGGCACCCCCTGCTCGACCTGTCGGCCGAACGCCCGGACGACGACGCGTCGATGCGCCGGCTGTGCACGTGGTTCCAACAGGTGTGCACCGACCCCGACGCGCCCGTCCACCTCATCCACGGCCACAACCTGCACCACTTCTCCAGCGCCCCCGCCCGCGCGCTGCACACGCTGAAGCAGGAACTCGGCCTCGTACTGCTGCACACCTACCACAGCATCTGGCGCACTCCCGAGGACGAGGAGCTCGCCAGGACATGCGCGGTCTGGGACGTTCACCACGCCGTGTCGGACTTCCTCGTCAAGGCATGTACGGACGTGCTGGGCGAAGCCGCACACGTCGACCGGACCTACCTCGGTGTGAACACCGGCGCGTACCTGGGCATCCCGGATCTCGACGAGGCCGAGCGGCATCCGGTCGTCCTGCTGCCGGCCCGGCTCATCCCCAACAAGGGTGCCAAAGTGGCCATCCGGATGCTGAAGCACCTTGTCGTACTCGCGGAGAAGTCCCCGCGGGCGGACTCGCCGCGCCCCCGACTGGTGCTCACGGATCCCTTCGACACCGTCGACTTCCATGGTGAACGCGGCTCTTTCCGTGATGAGTTGTCGCGGCTCGTCAAGGAATTCGGTCTGAGCGAGGGGCAGGACGTCGAGTTCAGGCCGGCGGGCATCGACGACATGCGGAAGCTGTACGAGGAGGCCACTGTCGTCGTCTACCCTTCGCGTTTCGACGAGCCCATGGGCCTCGCTCCGCTGGAGGCCATGTGCGCCGCCCGTCCCGTGGTGGCCACCGGCGTCGGAGGGCTCGGGGAGGGCGGCAGCACGCTGGTCGCGCCCGACGCGGACGAGGAGGAACTGGCGTCCCGCTTCGCCAGGGAGGTGTGGCGGCTGCTCGTCGTGCCCGCGGAGGCCAGGGCTGCCGGGCGTAGGGCCCGCGAACACGTCCGTGACCGCTTCGACCTGGAGCGTGTCTACGTGGAGCCCATGCTCGCCGAGTACGGACGTCTCGTGCGCGGGACCGGGCAGGCCGGGACCTCCGGAGGGCATCGGCGCTCCACGGCCCGACAGCATGTCTAGGAGTGCGTCACCCGCCAGCCCGGCGGCAGGTCCGAGACCTCGGCCCGGCCGTCCCCGTCCACCTCGACGGTCAGCCGGTGCCCTGCGAGCACCAGGCCTCCCACCGACATCGGCCACCGCGGCGCAGGGTTCAACCGCAACGTCCGGTGAGTGACGTCGGGCTTCAGCCCGAGCAGCGCCGCCAGCACGGCCACACCCGAAGCCGCCGACCAGCCCTGCGGGCTGCAGGCGGCGGGATAGGCGAGCGGCGCCGGGGAGTCGTCCGTGCGGGCGTCGCCCGCGTACAACTCCGGCATCCGGTACGAGAAGTGGGGCGCGGCGTCCAGCAGGCCGTCCACCAGCAGGGTCGCCTCCTTGTGGTGTCCGGTCGCACACAGTCCCTGTACGGCTATCGCGGTGTCGTGGGTCCACACCGAGCCTCCGTGATAGCTGAGGGGGTTGAAGCCGGGCACGGCGGCCGAGCGGCTGCGCAGTCCCCAGCCCGAGTTGAGCTCGGGGTGCGCCAGCCAGGCGGCGACGTCATGGGAGCCGTCGGGGTCGAGGATGCCTGTGGAGAGCAACTGGCCCATGTTCGATGCCGGACCGCTCACCTGGGACAGCTCCTGCCCCACGGCTATGGCCACATAGCGGGGTGCGGGGCCGCCGGAGGCCGGGATCCAGAAGCACTCGGCGAAGCGTTTGCGCAAGTCCCGAGCCCAGCCGGCCAGCCGTTCGGCCTCCCGGGACTTGCCGCGGGCCGCCAGCAGCCCGGCCAGTCCGCTCGCGGCCTGATACGCGTACCCCTGCACCTCGCACAGCGCCAGCGGCGGCTCGATCGGGCGTCCCGCCGCGTCACGCACCGCGTCGTCACTGTCCTTCCAGGACTGGTGGCGCAGGCCTCCCGCGCGGGGGTAGTAGCGCAGGAGGCCGTCCTCGTCGGCGGCGCTGGTCTCCACCACCCAGTCCATCGCGCGCTCCGCGTACGGCAGCAGGGCGTCCACGTCCGCGTCCGGCAGGCCCCAGTGCCAGGCCTCCACCAGAAGAGTCACGAACAGCGGAGTGGCGTCGACCGAGCCGTAGTAGCGGGAGGGCAGGAACAGACCGTTGCCGTGGTCGACGTCCGCCGGACGCAGTTCGTGCAGGATGCGTCCGGGTGCCTCCTCGCGGAAGACGTCATGGGCCGTGCCCTGGCGGCGGGCCAGCGCCCACAGCGTGCCGCGGGCGAGGCCCGTGCCCAGCGGCAGCATCATCCGGGCCGCCCAGATGGAGTCCCGCCCGAAGAGCGTCAGGTACCAGGGGCAGCCCGCCGCGATGAACTGGTCCTCGGGGCCGCCGGGATCAGTGCGCTCCGGGTCCGCGAGGCGCAGGGCACTCAGATCACCGAGGCCCGTGCGCACCAGCGCCATCAGCCGGCGGTCGCCGTGCACGTCGGGCTCGGACCAGGGCGCCGGCGAGCTCGGTGCGCGAGGGTGGCCGGGAGGCTCGGGGACGGCGCTTCCCGACACGGCCAGCCGGATCTGCCGGCTCTCGCCGGGGCGGAGCAGCACCCGGGGCCACGTGAGAGTGCCGCCCTCCGGGCCGTCCGTGACCTCGGGGGCCCGGCCCGGCTGGGTCACGCGGACGTGGGCGCGGCCGGTCCGGGAATGCCAGTCCAGCCCCGGGGCGTCGACGGCGGTCGTGCAGCGCACGGTGGTGCCCGTCCGCCCCCGCTTCACGTCGGCGATGTCCGCGAGGTCGGTCGCCAGGGCCAGTTCCACATGTAATCGCCGTATCACGGTGCCGACGTTGCGTACGAGAATGCTCTCGCCCTCGCCGGCGGTGCGCACCCGCTCGATGATCACCGTCGGGTCGTTCGTCCGGTCCCTGGGGTCACGGTGCACCGAGGTGAACCGCACCTGGTCGGGACCCAGCGGCTGGATGCCGATGGGTTCGGGTTCACGCCCGTCGATCAGCAGGCACGCCGTGTGCAGCAGTCTGCGGTCGTGGCCGTAGAACCCCTCCGTGCTCCGGCCGCGCAGCTGCCCGTCCCGGGGGGAGGCGGCGAACGCGGGGGCCATGACGCAGATCACCACGTCGTGGAGCAGTGGTTGCAGAGCACGCACACTCGGGGAATCCGCGGACTCATACACGGAGCGTCTCTTCCCACTCCATGCGAACGTCACTCACATCGCCTACGCCGAGATGTTCACACCGTGCTCACTCCCAGCGGAAGAATCTCCCCGCCGCGCCCAACCCCACAACCGCCCACACGGCCAGAATCCCCAGGTCACCCCAGGGCATCCCGGCCCCGTGCTGCACCACGTCCCGCAACCCGTCCGACAGCGCCGAGATCGGCAGCAGACCCAGCACGTCCTGCGCGCCCGCCGGGAACTTGTCCAGCGGCACGATCACCCCGCCACCCACGAGCAGCAGGATGAAGACCAGGTTGGCGGCGGCCAGGGTGGCCTCGGCCTTGAGGGTGCCGGCCATCAGCAGGCCGAGCCCGGAGAAGGCCGCCGTACCGAGGATGAGGAGGAGCAGTACAGCCAGCGGATTGCCCTGCGGCGACCAGCCCAGCGCGAAGGCGATCACCGTCAGCAGGACGATCTGCAGGACCTCGGTGACCAGCACCGACACCGTCTTCGCCGTCATCAGGGCCCAGCGGGGCAGCGGCGAGGACGCCAGCCGCTTCAGCACGCCGTACCGGCGTTCGAAGCCCGTGGCGATCGCCTGCCCGGTGAACGCCGTCGACATCACGGCGAGCGCGAGGATGCCGGGGGCGAGGAAGTCGACGGCCTCGCCGGCGCCCGTGTCGACGATGTCCACCGAGCTGAAGAGGACCAGCAGCAGGGTGGGGATCACGACGGTCAGGAGGAGCTGCTCGCCGTTGCGCAGCAGCATCTTCGTCTCGAGGGCCGCCTGGGCCGCGATCATGCGGGGCAGGGGGGCGGCGCCCGGCTTTGGGGAGTACGTACCCGTACCGGCGGTGGTCACGAACGCAGCTCCTTGCCAGTGAGTTCCAAGGCTGTGCCTTCCCGGGGGCGCTGCACCTGATTGCGGCTGCGCCGCGGGCCGGACCCCCGGCCGATCTCAATGTGGGCCGGAATCATGAGCGCAACTCCTTGCCCGTGAGCTCCAAGAACACGTCCTCCAAGGTGTGCCGCTCGACCGAGATCTTCTCCGGCATCACCCCGTGCTGCGCACACCACGACGTCACGGTCGCGAGCAGCTGGGGGTCGACCTTGCCGACGACGCGGTACGAGCCCGGCGTCAGCTCCGCGGCCGTGCAGTCGGCGGGCAGGGCCTTCAGCAGGGACCCCACGTCGAGGCCGGGGCGGCCGGTGAAGCGCAGGGTGTTCTCGGCGCCGCCGCGGCACAGCTCCTCGGGGGAGCCCTGGGCGATGACCCGGCCCCCGTCGATGATCGCGACGTCGTCGGCGAGCTGCTCGGCCTCGTCCATGTAGTGCGTCGTCAGGATCACGGAGACTCCGTCGGCCCGCAGGTCCCGGACCAGGTCCCAGGTGGCCCGGCGGGCCTGCGGGTCGAGCCCGGCCGTCGGCTCGTCCAGGAACACCAGCTCGGGGCGGCCGACCACGGCCATGGCGAGCGCGAGCCGCTGCTGCTGGCCACCGGAGAGGCGGCGGTAG
The DNA here is from genome assembly GCF_000719285.1 of Streptomyces bicolor. GTDB lineage: Bacteria > Actinomycetota > Actinomycetes > Streptomycetales > Streptomycetaceae > Streptomyces > Streptomyces bicolor. Next base: position 91,549 of record NZ_JOFS01000003.1, read on the forward strand.
GTGGTCCGGCCGCAGCTGCCGAGGCCGAGCCGCTCGATGAGCGCGTCGACGTCCAGGGGGTGCGCGTGCAGCTTCGCCACGTGCCGCAGCATCTCGTCGGCCCGCGCGCCCGAGTAGACGCCGCCGGACTGCAGCATCACGCCGATCCGGGGCCGCAGCTCGCCGGACTGTCGTACCGGGTCGAGCCCCAGGACGCGCACCGAGCCGGAGTCCGGTTTCCGGTATCCCTCGCAGGTCTCGACCGTCGTCGTCTTGCCCGCGCCGTTGGGTCCGAGCACGGCGGTCACGCCCGCCCGGGCCACCAGGTCGAGGCCGTTCACCGCGGTCTTCGTGCCGTACCGCTTCACCAGGGCCTGGACCTGGACCACGGGCTCAGTTCGCATGGCTCCAGAGTCTAGGTACGCGGGCCGGGCCCGCTGCGGGCGGGTTCAGATCTCCTCCTCACGGGGCCGGTGCACGGCAAGCCACCGCTGCGCGTACGCCACCGCGTCGGCCAGCGGGAACAGTCGTACGTCGGCCGACCCGACCTTCCCGCGTACGACGGGGCGGTCCCGCTCGAAGTCGTGACCCAGCTCGTCGAACCGGTCGGAGGTGATCGACACCTCGGTCACCACCTCCCAGCCCGCGGGCCCCGGCCGGCCCGACTTCACCAGCGGCGACGGGATCCGGTACTCGGCCAGGTGGAAGCCGGTGCACGTGTCATAGCCGGCGCCGAGGAGAAGCACGCGCGCGTGGAGCTCCTCCAGCCGCGCCAGCGGGCTGCGTTCACCGAGGCTGCAGTCGAGGGCGTGACCGTCGGTCACCTGGGCCGCGTGAGGGCCGATGGCGGCGAACGAGGCCTGGGGATGCGCACTGCGCAGGGCGCCCGGCCAGGTCCGTACGGTCTCCGGGATCACGCCCATCCCGCGCGTGGGCGTGAGCAGGGGGTCGTAGACGGGCATCGTGGCCCGGATCGTCTCCCACCACTCCTCGGGCACCGGCGGATTTCCCCACTCGGCCGGGTCCGAGAGGTCGGCGGACTGGGTGGGGACGACGAGCGTGCCGTCCGGGCCGAGGGTGTCGAGGAGTCCCTGGACGACCGCGACGGCTCCTCCGCAGACCCAGCCGAGGGAGCTGAGGGAGGAGTGCACGAGGAGGGTGTCACCGCTTCGGACGCCGAGCTCGCGCAGTTGTGCGGCGAGGGTGTCCCGAGTGACAAGAGGGCCGGTCGGAGGCGGTATCGACATGCTTCGGGAGTGTCCCGGAGAGGGCCTCGCGACGCCACCGAATTGATCGATCAAAGATCGTTTCCGCAGGTCAGATTAGGTATGCCTAAGTGACGCAGCGCACCGTCGAGGCGCCCGGACGCGGCTTGCCCGGTCCTGAGGAATTACGCAACAATGGCGTTGTGAAAAACGTCGGCGAGGCTCGGGAGACCCCCATGGGAACCCCACAGGAGGAGCTCGCGACCGGTGAGCGCTCCACGCGCAACCGCGTCGCGCGGTCCATCCTGGACCACGGCCCGTCGACCGTCGCCGAGCTGGCCGGCCGTCTGGGGCTGACCCAGGCCGCCGTACGCAGGCATCTGGACGCGCTGGTCGCGGACGATGTCGTGGAGGCCCGGGAACAGCGGGTGTACGGCACGCGCACGCGTGGCCGTCCCGCCAAGGTCTTCGCGCTCACCGACTGCGGCCGCGACGCCTTCGACCAGTCGTACGACAAGCTCGCCGCGGACGCCCTGAAGTGGATCGCCGAGCGCGAGGGCGGGCAGGAGGCGGTCGCCGCCTTCGCCCGCGCCCGGATCGCCTCCCAGGCGAGCGCGTACCGCAAGGCGATCGAGGCGGCCACCCCGGACCAGCGGACCGAAGCCCTGGCCAAGGCCCTGAGCGCAGACGGGTACGCTGCAACGGCGCGCAGCGCACCCCTCCCTCAAAAAGGCGAGCAGCTCTGCCAGCACCACTGCCCGGTCGCCCATGTCGCGGAGCAGTTCCCGCAGCTGTGCGAGGCGGAGACGGAGATCTTCGCCGAGCTGCTCGGAACGCACGTCCAGCGACTGGCGACCATCGCGCACGGCGACGGCGTCTGCACGACGTTCATCCCAAAGATTTCCCATACCTCACATAACGCATCTGCAAGCACGGCCGGGAGGAACCCCGCATGACTCTCCCCATCGAGGAGACTGCCCACCCTGAGCTCGAGGGGCTGGGCAAGTACGAATACGGCTGGGCGGACTCCGACGAGGCCGGTGCCGCTGCGAAGCGCGGTCTGAGCGAGGCTGTCGTCCGCGACATCTCCGGCAAGAAGTCGGAGCCGGAGTGGATGACCAAGCTGCGCCTCAAGGGCCTGAAGCTCTTCGAGAAGAAGCCCATGCCGAACTGGGGCTCGGACCTGTCGGGCATCGACTTCGACAACATCAAGTACTTCGTGCGCTCCACGGAGAAGCAGGCGGAGTCCTGGGAGGACCTGCCCGAGGACATCAAGAACACCTACGACAAGCTGGGCATCCCGGAGGCGGAGAAGCAGCGCCTCGTGGCCGGTGTCGCCGCCCAGTACGAGTCGGAGGTCGTCTACCACCAGATCCGCGAGGACCTGGAGGAGCAGGGCGTCATCTTCCTGGACACCGACACCGCGCTGAAGGAGCACCCGGAGCTCTTCAAGGAGTACTTCGGCACCGTCATCCCGGCCGGCGACAACAAGTTCGCCGCGCTGAACACCGCCGTGTGGTCCGGTGGCTCCTTCATCTACGTGCCGAAGGGCGTGCACGTCGAGATCCCGCTCCAGGCCTACTTCCGGATCAACACCGAGAACATGGGCCAGTTCGAGCGGACGCTGATCATCGTCGACGAGGACGCCTACGTCCACTACGTCGAGGGCTGCACGGCGCCGATCTACAAGTCGGACTCCCTGCACTCCGCGGTGGTCGAGATCATCGTCAAGAAGGGCGCCCGCTGCCGCTACACGACCATCCAGAACTGGTCGAACAACGTCTACAACCTGGTCACCAAGCGCGCCGTCGCCTACGAGGGCGCGACCATGGAGTGGATCGACGGCAACATCGGCTCCAAGGTGACGATGAAGTACCCGGCCGTCTACCTGATGGGCGAGCACGCCAAGGGCGAGACCCTGTCCATCGCCTTCGCGGGCGAGGGCCAGCACCAGGACGCGGGCGCCAAGATGGTCCACATGGCGCCGAACACGTCGTCCAACATCGTCTCGAAGTCCGTGGCGCGCGGCGGTGGCCGTACCTCCTACCGCGGTCTGATCGAGATCGGCGAGGGCGCTCCGGGTGCGAAGTCCAACGTGCTCTGTGACGCTCTGCTCGTCGACACCATCTCCCGGTCGGACACGTACCCGTACGTCGACGTCCGCGAGGACGACGTCTCCATGGGCCACGAGGCGACCGTCTCCAAGGTCTCCGAGGACCAGCTCTTCTACCTGATGAGTCGCGGTCTCTCCGAGGACGAGGCGATGGCGATGATCGTGCGCGGCTTCGTCGAGCCGATCGCCAAGGAGCTCCCGATGGAGTACGCCCTTGAGCTCAACCGGCTGATCGAGCTGCAGATGGAAGGCGCGGTCGGCTAAGGCCCGCCATCCGGTTCAGCAGCAGGCGGCCCGCCCCCTGGGCGGGCCGAAGATCGCAAACGTAGGAAAGAGAGCAGACCGACAGCCATGGCTGAGGCTCAGAACATCCCGGTGGGGTCCACCACCGCCGGCTCGATCGCGGTCGCCGCGGAGTCGACCGTCGTCTCGCGCATGAGCGCACCCCCGTCCTTCGACGTGGCGGACTTCCCGGTCCCGCACGGCCGTGAGGAGGAGTGGCGGTTCACCCCGCTGGAGCGCCTGCGCGGGCTGCACGACGGCACCGCCGTCGCCACCGAGGGCCTGAAGGTCGACGTCCAGGCCCCCGAGGGCGTCACCGTCGCGACCGTCGGCCGCGACGACGTGCGGCTCGGCAAGGCGGGCACCCCGGTGGACCGCGTCGCCGCCCAGGCGTACTCCGCGTTCGAGAAGGCCGGCGTGATCACCGTCCCCAAGGAGACGGTCCTCACCGAGCCGATCCGCGTCGCGGTGCACGGCGAGGGCGGCACCGCCTTCGCCCACCAGGTCATCGAGCTGGGCGCCTTCGCCGAGGCCGTCGTCGTCATCGACCACACCGGTGACGCCGTGCTCGCCGCCAACGTCGACTACATCCTGGGCGACGGCGCCAAGCTGACCGTCGTGTCGGTCCAGGACTGGGACGACAAGGCCGTGCACGTCGCTCAGCACAACGCGCTGATCGGCCGGGACGCGTCCTTCAAGTCCGTCGTCGTCACCTTCGGCGGTGACGTCGTACGCCTGCACCCGCGCGTGACGTACGCCGGCACCGGCGGCGAGGCCGAGCTGTTCGGCCTGTACTTCACCGACGCCGGGCAGCACCAGGAGCACCGCCTCCTGGTCACCCACAACACCCCGCACTGCAAGTCGAACGTCGTCTACAAGGGCGCGCTCCAGGGCGACGACGCGCACGCCGTGTGGATCGGTGACGTGCTGATCGAGGCAAAGGCCGAGGGCACGGACACGTACGAGATGAACCGCAACCTGGTCCTGACCGACGGTGCCCGCGTCGACTCCGTGCCGAACCTGGAGATCGAGACCGGCGAGATCGTCGGCGCCGGCCACGCCTCGGCGACCGGCCGCTTCGACGACGAGCAGCTCTTCTACCTGATGGCCCGCGGCATCCCGGAGCACGAGGCCCGCCGCCTCGTCGTCCGCGGCTTCTTCGCCGAGCTGGTCCAGCAGATCGGCATCGAGGACATCGAAGAGCGCCTGATCGCCAGGATCGAAGAGGAGCTGGAGGCGTCGGTCGCATGACCACGTTCGTACGCGCCTGTGGGCTGAGCGAGCTGGAGGAGGACACCCCGAAGCGGGTGGAACTCGACGGCACGCCGGTCTCGGTCGTCCGTACCGAGGGCGAGGTGTTCGCGATCCACGACATCTGCTCCCACGCGAACGTCTCCCTCTCCGAGGGCGAGGTGGAGGACTGCCAGATCGAGTGCTGGCTGCACGGCTCCAGCTTCGACCTCCGCACCGGCAAGCCGTCCGGCCTTCCCGCGACGCGCCCCGTCCCCGTATACCCCGTAAAGATCGAAGGGGACGACGTTCTCGTCTCCCTCAACCAGGAGTCCTGAGGCACCCATGGCAACGCTTGAAATCCGAGACCTGCGCGTCACCGTCGAGGCCGACAACGCCACGAAGGAGATCCTCAAGGGCGTCGACCTCACCGTGAAGCAGGGCGAGACGCACGCCATCATGGGCCCCAACGGCTCGGGCAAGTCGACCCTCGCCTACTCGCTCGCGGGTCACCCGAAGTACACGATCACCGGCGGCACCGTCACCCTCGACGGCGAGGACGTCCTGGAGATGTCCGTCGACGAGCGCGCCCGCGCCGGCCTGTTCCTGGCGATGCAGTACCCGGTCGAGGTCCCCGGCGTCTCGGTCTCCAACTTCCTGCGCACCTCCGCCACCGCCATCCGCGGCGAGGCCCCCAAGCTGCGCACCTGGGTGAAGGAGGTCAAGGAGGCCATGGAGCGCCTCAACATGGACCCGTCCTTCGCCGAGCGCAACGTCAACGAGGGCTTCTCCGGCGGTGAGAAGAAGCGCCACGAGATCCTTCAGCTGGAGCTGCTCAAGCCGAAGATCGCCATCCTCGACGAGACCGACTCCGGCCTGGACGTCGACGCCCTGCGCGTCGTCTCCGAGGGCGTCAACCGGGTCCGCGAGACCGGTGAGGTCGGCACCCTTCTGATCACGCACTACACGCGCATCCTGCGCTACATCAAGCCCGACCACGTCCACGTCTTCGCGGCCGGCCGGATCGCCGAGTCCGGCGGCCCCGAGCTCGCCGACAAGCTGGAGGCCGAGGGCTACGAGGCATACACGAAGGGTGGCGCATCCGCGTGACACAGCTGCCGGGCCTCCTCGACACCGAGGCGCTCCGCAAGGACTTCCCGATCCTGGACCGCGTCGTCCACGGCGACAAGAAGCTCGTGTACCTGGACAACGCGGCGACCTCGCAGACGCCGCGCCAGGTGCTCGACGTGCTCTCCGAGTACTACGAGCAGCACAACGCCAACGTCCACCGTGGCGTGCACGTCCTCGCCGAGGAGGCCACGGCGCTGTACGAGGGCGCGCGCGACAAGGTCGCGGAGTTCATCAACGCGCCCAGCCGCAACGAGGTGATCTTCACCAAGAACGCCTCCGAGTCGCTCAACCTGGTGGCGAACATGCTCGGCTGGGCCGACGAGCCCTACCGGGTGGACTCCGACACCGAGATCGTCATCACGGAGATGGAGCACCACTCCAACATCGTGCCGTGGCAGCTGCTCGCGCAGCGCACGGGCGCGAAGCTGAAGTGGTTCGGCCTCACGGACGACGGCCGTCTCGACCTGTCCAACATCGACGAGGTCATCACGGAGAAGACGAAGATCGTCTCCTTCGTGCTGGTGTCGAACATCCTGGGCACGCTCAACCCGGTCGAGGCGATAGTGCGCCGCGCTCAGGAGGTCGGCGCGCTGGTCTGCGTCGACGCCTCGCAGGCGGCGCCCCACATGCCGCTGGACGTGCAGTCGCTGCAGGCCGACTTCGTGGCCTTCACCGGCCACAAGATGTGCGGCCCGACCGGCATCGGCGTCCTCTGGGGCCGCCAGGAGCTACTGGAGGACCTGCCTCCGTTCCTGGGCGGCGGCGAGATGATCGAGACGGTGTCGATGCACTCGTCGACCTACGCTCCCGCCCCGCACAAGTTCGAGGCGGGCACGCCCCCGATCGCGCAGGCGGTCGGGCTGGGCGCGGCGATCGACTACCTCAACTCGATCGGCATGGACAAGATCCTCGCCCATGAGCACGCGCTCACCGAGTACGCGGTGAAGCGGCTGGGGGAGGTCCCCGACCTGCGGATCATCGGCCCGACGACGGCCGAGGACCGCGGCGCCGCGATCTCCTTCACCCTCGGCGACATCCACCCGCACGACGTGGGCCAGGTCCTCGACGAGCAGGGCATCGCGGTCCGGGTCGGCCACCACTGCGCCCGCCCCGTGTGCCTGCGGTACGGAATTCCTGCGACCACGCGAGCGTCGTTCTATCTGTACTCCACGCCGGCCGAGATCGACGCTCTGGTGGACGGCCTGGAGCACGTACGGAACTTCTTCGGCTGACGGGACGAGCGATCGCATGAAGCTGGATTCGATGTACCAGGAAGTCATCCTGGACCACTACAAGAACCCGCACGGGCGGGGCTTGCGGGATGGCGACGCCGAGGTGCACCACGTGAACCCGACGTGCGGTGACGAGATCACGCTCCGTGTGAAGTACGACGGCACGACGATCGAGGACGTCTCGTACGAGGGCCAGGGCTGCTCGATCAGCCAGGCCTCGGCGTCCGTGCTGAACGACCTGCTGGTCGGCAAGGAACTCACGGACGCGCAGAAGATCCAGGAGACCTTCCTGGAGCTGATGCAGTCCAAGGGGAAGATCGAGCCCGACGACGCGATGGAGGAGGTCCTGGAGGACGCGGTCGCGTTCGCCGGGGTCTCCAAGTACCCGGCCCGGGTCAAGTGCGCCCTCCTCAGCTGGATGGCGTGGAAGGACGCGACGGCCCAGGCCCTGGGCGGAGCCGACGCCGAAAGGAAGACGGCATGAGTGACACCGTGGAGATGAAGCCGGCCTCGGAGGAGGAGCTCCGCGAGGCCCTGATGGACGTGGTCGACCCCGAGCTGGGCATCGACGTCGTCAACCTCGGCCTGATCTACGGCATCCACGTCGACGACTCGAACGTGGCGACGGTCGACATGACCCTGACGTCGGCGGCCTGCCCGCTGACGGACGTCATCGAGGACCAGGCCAAGTCCGCCACGGACGGCCTCGTCAGCGAGCTGCGCATCAACTGGGTCTGGATGCCGCCGTGGGGCCCGGACAAGATCACGGACGACGGCCGCGAGCAGCTTCGGGCGCTCGGGTTCAACGTCTGATATCCCCACGCGTGGGAAAGCGGCGGCACCTGCCGGGTGCCGCCGCTTTCATGTGTTCAGGCCGGCCCGCCCACCAGGTGGAACGACGAGTCCGCCAGGTACAGGGAGCTGTACTCGAAGCGTTCGAGGCGCAGGACGAAGTTCTTGTGGCGGAGGAAGTAGCCCGGGTAGTTGACGGACTCGAGCATCTTCGCGCCGGAATAGGCCGAGTCGCGAGGGCAGAAGGTGGCGTCCTGTGCGAAGAGGCGCGAGCCGTCGCCGCGTTCGGCGCGCAGGACGAAGTCGTGGTGGCGCAGGTACTTGCCGTCGTGTGTGGCGAAGGAGTAGCAGGAGCTGTTCGCCAGGCCCTTGACCTGCTTGAAGGTCGAGTCCTCGCGGGATTCCGAACCACGGACCGGGTCCAGCTTCACGTAGCCGTCACTCACGTGCCAGTAACGGTCGGCGTAGTTGACCGAACGGACGGAGCGCCAGGTGACGGTGGCCGTCGGCTTCGGTTCTGCAGTCGGTGAACTGCCCTCGCGGGAAGGCGACTTCGACGGCTCGGGCGCCGGCTTGGGCGTGCCGGCGTGCTGTTGGCCGGGTGCCTCGGCGGTCGGCCGGTCCGTCGACAGGCCGCTCTTGCCCTTGGGAGGAGTCTCCGAAGGGGTGGCGAAGGAGATCAGACCGGGGAGCGTCGTCGCCTCCGTGGAGGGCGACGCGGAGGATGACTCGTCGTCATATTCCTTCTCCGATACGGCGATCGCCGTGAAGCAGGCGATGATCGTCGCCACCGCCATCCCGCCCGCCAGCCACAGGCGGCGCGTCCCCGGCGCCCGTGAGGTGTCCGGGGCCCAGCCGTTCTCCCAAGGTTGCTCCTGAGACGGCCGGGACTTGTTTTCCTGCATGCGCTGTTCCCCCCAGCGGCGTCATGGGGTTGACGACCGCGGCTGCGAAGGCCCGGTGTGTGAATGGTGAACAACACTAATGGACCCAGTGGTCCCACAGCAGCCCTTGGAACCAGCCGTATCCACATCGATTTCTCAGCGGTCTTTGAGGCTCGCCCTGTCCGGCACCGACAGCATGGATCCGGGACGACGCTCCTCGCACTCATGCTGCCCGCCTACGCCCTGTATGCGTGAACCGGGGCCGTTGGCGGCGCAGTTGGGGGCCCGAGGTCGCGCCGCCCGTCCAGGATCCACCGCCCCGGCCGGATGGGCGCCCCCGCGGTCTTGGCACCAGGGCATCATGATCCGGCAGCCCCGCAGCTCACGCACCGACAGGAGCCCCCGGATCATGGTCCACCGCAACTCCCAAGCCCTTCGCCGGGCGCTCGCGGCAACGGCGTTGTGCGGTGCCCTCGCCATGGCCGCGGGCGGATGCACGGCGTCGTCCGACGATGAGGGCACCGACGCGAAGAAGGTGGAACTGCCTGAGCCGGGGGTCGCCTTCGACTACCAGATCGGCGGCTCCTACCCGCCGCCCGCCGGTGTACGTGCCGTCTCCCGCGACCGCACCGCGAAACCGGCGCTGGGGGTCTACAACGTCTGCTACGTCAACGCCTTCCAGGCCCAGCCGGACGCCGAGGGCTGGTGGCAGGACCACCACCCCGACCTGCTGCTCCGGGCCGCCGACGGCGAACTGGTCGTCGACGAGGACTGGGACGAGGCCCTGCTGGACATCTCGACGGCCGCCAAGCGTGAACGCCTCGCCCGGATCGTGGGGGAGTGGATCGACGGCTGTGCCGAGGCCGGGTTCCAGGCGGTCGAGGCCGACAACCTCGACTCCAACGAGCGGTCCGACGGGCTGCTGACCGCCGCCGACGACCTGGCCTTCGGCCGGCTGCTCGTCGACCGGGCCCACGCGGCCGGTCTGGCCCTCGGCCAGAAGAACGCCGCCGGCCTGGCGCGGCAAGCACGGCGCCTCGGCTTCGACTTCGCGGTCGCCGAGGAGTGCGGACAGTACGACGAGTGCGGCGCCTACGCGGACGCCTACGACGACCGGGTCTTCGTCATCGAGTACCGCTCGGACGGCCTCGCCGCGGCCTGCGCGGACTGGGCCGACAGGCTGTCGGTGGTCCTGCGCGACCTGGACGTCGTCAAGGCGGGGGAGGACGGGTACCGCCGCCGGACCTGCTGAACCGGGCCGCCGTCTTGTGTACGGGCGTACGCAACGTTGTGTACGCTCGTACACATGGGATACCTGCTGCTCGCCGGAGCCATAGCGGCCGAGGTGGCCGCCACCACCGCCATGAAATACAGCGACGGCTTCAGCAGGCTGTGGCCTTCGCTGCTGACCGCACTCGGATACGTCGTCTCCTTCGCGTTGCTCGCCCAGACGCTGAGGACCGTCTCCGTGGGCACGGCCTATGCGATCTGGGCCGGTGTCGGCACCGCGGCCATCGCGACCATCGGGATCCTGTTCCTGGGGGAGGGAATGACGGTCACGAAGGCCGTCGGCATCGCGCTGATCATCGTCGGCGTGGTGGTGCTGAACCTGGGAGGTGCGCACTGATGGCCCGGCGCTACGACCCCGATCGACGTCAGCGGATCATCGACGCGGCGATCCGGGTCGTCGGGGCGAAGGGCATCGCCGGGCTGAGCCATCGCACCGTCGCCGCCGAGGCCGACGTGCCGCTCGGCTCCACGACGTACCACTTCAAGACCCTCGACGATCTGCTGGTCGCCGCTCTGCGCCAGGCCAACGAGGGCTTCGCCAAGGTGATCGCCTCGCGCGGCGGACTTGAGGACCCGCAGACCGACCTGGCGGCCGAACTCGCGGGCTGGATGGGCGAGTGGCTCGCCGGGGACCGTACGGGCGTCGAGCTGGAGTACGAGCTCTACCTCGCCGCCCTGCGCCGGCCCGCCCTGCGCCCGGTCGCCGACGAGTGGGCACGCGATCTCGCCGAGCGGCTGTCCCGCCGCACGGACGCGGTCACGGCGCGGGCGCTGGTGGCGGTGATGGACGGGATCTGTCTGCAGGTGCTGCTCGCCGGTGGCACGTATGACGAGGCCTACGTACGGGAGGTGCTGGCCAGGGTCATCCCGTGACGGGCGCGGACGCAGGAGTACGCAAACGCAGACGAGAGCCGGGCCTGGACCCGGACCCGGACCTGGCACGTACCGCCCGGCACGTGAGACGCACTCCCACCGGTTCGCCCCTGCGGGCAGCGTCACGTTAGGTTGCCCTTATGACCGACACGACTGCTCCTCGCACCACCGGCGCCGTGGCCGCCGGCCTCGCCACGATCGCCGCCGACGGCACCATCCTCGACACCTGGTTCCCCGCGCCCGAGCTCGTCGCCGAGCCCGGCCCCTCCGGCAGCGAGCGGCTGTCCGCCGAGCGCGCCGCGGAGCTGCTCGGCGGCGGTGCCACCGCAGCGATCGGGCCGGACGCCCGCCGGGGCGTCGAGGTCGTCGCGGTCCGTACGGTCATCGCCTCGCTCGACGAGAAGCCGATCGACGCGCACGACGTCTACCTGCGCCTGCACCTGCTCTCCCATCGCCTGGTCAAGCCGCACGGCCTGAGCCTGGAGGGCCAGTTCGGCTTCCTCGCCAACGTCGCCTGGACCTCGCTGGGCCCGGTCGCCGTCGACGACGTCGAGAAGGTCCGGCTGAACGCCCGCGCCGAGGGCCTGCACCTCCAGGTGACCTCGATCGACAAGTTCCCGCGCATGACCGACTACGTCGCCCCCAAGGGCGTCCGCATCGCCGACGCCGACCGGGTCCGCCTGGGCGCCCACCTCGCCGCGGGCACCACCGTCATGCACGAGGGCTTCGTCAACTTCAACGCCGGCACGCTCGGCACCTCCATGGTCGAGGGCCGTATCTCCGCGGGCGTCGTGGTCGGCGACGGCTCCGACATCGGCGGCGGCGCGTCCACCATGGGCACGCTGTCCGGCGGCGGCAACGTGATCATCACCATCGGCGAGCGCTGCCTGATCGGCGCCGAGGCGGGCGTCGGCATCGCGCTCGGCGACGAGTGCGTCGTCGAGGCCGGTCTCTACGTCACCGCGGGCACCCGCGTCACCATGCCCGACGGCCAGATCGTCAAGGCCCGCGAACTCTCCGGCGCCTCCAACATCCTCTTCCGCCGCAACTCGGTCACCGGCACCGTCGAGGCCCGCCCGAACAACGCGGTCTGGGGCGGCCTGAACGACATCCTGCACAGCCACAACTGACGACGGCCGACATCGACGAACGCCCTCCGGCAGCCGGACCCGGCTGCCGGAGGGCGTTCGTCGATGTGGCGCCGCGGCGCGCTCACGTTCGGGTTACTCGTCGTGACCTCAGCACGGTCCAGGCAGATGAACGGGTGGACGCAGTTTCCGATCACACGCCGAACCGACGAAATGAGGGCCGTGGGCTGATGACGGGTCGAGGGATGACGAGCGAGCGGACCAGGACCGTGCTGCGCCTGGTGGTGGGGGTGCTGGCCGCGGGGGCGGCGTGCTGGTTGCCGGCCGGGACCGCGTACGCCGACGAGACCAACACGGGTTCGCACAACGGTCCCCGCATCGGGCTGGTCAATGTGGGGCAGGTGGACGACCCGATGGAGGATGTGCTGGAGCACTTCCTGCTCTTCGGCGACGGGTACAAGTGGGGCTGATCGCGCACCGGGCACGACGCGGGGCTCTTGTCGCACAGGGATGCGGCAAGGGCCCCGGCTCTTTTTCCGACTTCTTCCTGTGCGCAGGCATAGCGGCGGCACGCGGCACGCGTCACGAAGGGTAGGAGAGGCGGGCACCCGGTCCGTCCGGGGGAAGAGAAGGTGACGATGGATGCCCAAGCGCAGGACAGCTTTCGGAAGTTCGTGGAGAACCGGTCGTCCGCGCTGCTGAAGACGGCCGTACTGCTGACCGGCGGCGACCGGCACGCGGCGGAGGACCTGCTGCAGAACGCCCTGATCAAGGCGGCCGGCCGCTGGCATCGCATCGACGAGCCGGAGGCGTACGTGCGCCAGATCCTGTACCGGCAGCAGATCAGCCGCTGGCGACTGAAGTGGTGGCGGCGTGAGCTGACCGTCGCCGAGCCGCCCGAGACCGGCGCGAACCCGGACGCCGCCCCCGCCGCGGAGCTGCGGCTGCTCATGCGCGGCGCGCTGGCCCGGCTGACCGACCGGCAGCGCACCGTGCTGGTGCTGCGCTACTTCGAGGACCTGCCGGAGGCCGACGTGGCCCGCATGCTGGGCTGCTCCGTGGGCACCGTACGGTCCACCACCCACCGCTCACTGGCCCGGCTGCGTTCGCTCGCGCCGGAACTGGCCGCCCTCGGCGAGGCCGAGGCCGAGCGCCGCCCGTCCCGTGACTACTCGCCCATGGAGGTGCGGCCGTGAACGTCGACGAACTCATGCGCGACGCCCTGCGCGAGCAGGCCGCCGAACAGCCCCCGGCGGCAGCGGGATTCGCCGACCGTGTGCTGGCCGTCCGCCGGCGCCGCCGCAACCGCAGGCTCGCGGCCGCCGCCGTTGCCGCCGTGGCCGCGGTCGCCGTCGGGGTGGCGGTGCCCCTGCTGGACTCCGGCAAGCGGGACGTCCGCCCCTCGGGCGGCGGCATCGTGGAGGAGGAGAAGGAGACGAAGGCGCACCCCGACCAGTCGCCGCCGCGCGAGGAGATCTCCGTCGGGGGCACGACCCTGGCCGGGTACTTCATCCCGGAGACGGTCAAGAAGTCCCAGGACACCGCCGTCTACGAGCGCACCTATCACCTGCTGAACCCGACGACCGGCAAGTACACCAAGACCGAGAACTGGTCCTGGGTCGCCGTCGCTCCCGGCATGAAGACCGCCGCCGTCCTCGAACGGGACCTGCCCGTCTCGCGGATCGGCCTGCTCGACCTGCCCACCGGCAAGGTTCAGCGGTGGATCCCGGTCGAGCACGACGTCGCCGGGCTCGCCTTCTCCCGCGACGGCCGCAAGTTGGTCGCGACGACCTACAGCGACAACCCCGACCGGCGGATCAAGACGGAGGGCTCCGAAGGGTGGGGCCAGCCCTGGGAGTCGAGCCGCACCGGCTTCTACGTCCTCGACGTGGCCTCCGGGAAGGGCCCCTGGACCGAGGTCGCGTCGGAGAGCGACCCCGACGACCCCATGGGCGGCACCTTCCTCAACTCCCGCCAGGACTTCGCCCTCACCGACGACGCCCGGCATGTCTGGTCCGGGCACCCCATGGGGGACATCGGCAAGGAGTTCTGGGACCTCACGGGCAAGAAGGTCTCCGCACCCGCGGGCGAGGAGCATCTGAACTGGTTCGTCGACGCGGGCAAGTCGCCGAACGGCAGCCTCGTCGCCGGCGAGTTCGCGGGGGAGAAGTGGAAGACCTCCTCCTACGTCGTCGACGCCATGACCGGCGCGAAGACCGAGGTGCGCGGGCAGCAACTGCTCGCCTGGGTCGGCAACAAGCAGCTGATCGCCTGGGACATCGGCAAGGACGACGACAACGAGTTCCACCAGCGGCTCGTACTGGTCACGATCGGCAGCGACAAGACCGTCCCGCTCAGCGGCTTCCGTCAGGGCAACGACGGCGGCGCCGGGCGCTGGGAACCGGTCTTCTCGCAGCCCTGATCAGGCGGCCACGAGTCGTTCGTACTCCGCCAGCAGCCCGTCGGTCGCCTCCCGGCCGGCGGGCCGCAGCGGGGCGCGGACCGGGCCCGCCGGCAGACCGAGCGCGTTGAGCAGCGCCTTGGCGGTCACCGTGCCGGGCAGCCCCGCCGACATCATCAACTCGATGAGCGGCGTGGCACGTTGTTGGAGGCGGGCGGACACGGGGGTGTCGCCCGCCTCGAACGCGTCGAGGACCGCACGGAGTCGGGCCGGTACGACGTTCGCGACCGTACTGATGTAGCCGGCGCCGCCCACCGCGTACAGCGCGAGGTTGTGCTCGTCGCAGCCCGCGTAGTACGCCAACTCCGTGCGGGACAGCACCTTCTGGGCGCCGAGGAAGTCGTAGGAGCAGTCCTTCACCGCGACGATCCGGGGGTGCTCGGCGAGCCGGATCAGCGTCTCCGGCTCGATGCGGGTGCCGGTGCGGCCGGGGATGTCGTACAGCACGAGCGGCAGCCCGGCCGCGTCGGCCACCTCACGGAAGTGCGCCTCGACCGCGTCCTGCGGGGGCCTGCTGTAGTACGGCGCGACCACCAGCAGGCCGTCGGCGCCCGCCTTCTGCGCCGCCTGGGCCAGCTCGACGGTGTGCCGGGTGTCGAAGGTGCCCACGCCCGCGACGACCGACGCCCGCTCGCCCACCGCCTCCTTCACGGCCCTGACCAGCTCCGACTTCTCGGCGTCCGTCGTGGTCGGCGACTCACCCGTCGTACCGGAGAGCACCAGACCGTCACATCCCTCGCTCACCAGCCGGTCGGCCAGGCGCTGGGCGCCGTCCAGGTCGAGCGCCCCCGCCTCGGTGAAGGGCGTGATCATGGCGCACAGGGCGCGGCCGAAGGGAGCGGCGGGGGGCGAGGCGGAGGCGTCGGCAGTCGTCATGGGAGTAGTGTCGGCTCGACAATCGCGTAGCTCCACTTAATTCTCCTAAGGGGTATTGCTTAGCGCTGCTTTGGTGTGGGGGTTTGCCCTATGTCCAAAGCCGGGCACTTGGGTCACCATGGCCAGGACGGTCAAGGGCCCCTGGTCATGGGAGGCGTCATGAAGCTCGGCAAGGCACTCGCCACCGGAGTCGCGGAAGAGCGGCCGCAGACCCACGACGAAGAACTCGGACTCGATCAGGAACTCCAGGACCTCGAGGTGTCCGCGCCCGAAGAGGTCCCGGCCGCCCGATGAGGCTGCGGCTTCCCGAGGAACGCCCGACGGAGCCGCCGACCGGATACAAGATCGCCCACCCGATGCTGTTCCAGGACGGCACCCGGGCCGGGTTCACCGGTGTGTCGCTGGGCGGCGCGCTGCCGTACGGAGTCCTGGCCGACGCATCCTGCGTCTACGGCCTGCGGCACCGGGCGCCGAGCCGCCGCTGCGACTGCGGCTTCCACTGCGTGCACGACCGTACGACGGCCGAGGCGCTGCTGTGCACCGCCGAGCACCGGACGGCCGTACTGCTCGAAGTCACCGTGCTGGGCCGGTACATCCGCTTCGAGCGCGGCTTCCGCTACGCCCGCCAGCGGGTGCGCACCGCCACGGTCGGGCCGTGCGTCTGCGGTACGGCCGCCGCCGCCCTGGCCGACGCCGGCTGGGGCCGCCCAGGCTGGCGGGCGCTCGCCCCGTCCTGTGCGGGCTGTCTGCGCGGCCGTACGTCCGTCTCGCTCGCGGGGTTCGCCCGGCTGGCGGCGGAGGGGCTGCGGGTGGTGGCCGGCAAGGGAGTGTCCGTCGGGACGACCGACCCGGTACCGGCCGACGACCTCGGGGTGCCCGAACTCGCCGCCGAGGCCGCGCTGTTGCAGGCCCGCCTCGACTGGTTCCAGGCCCAGCTTGCCCGGCTGGGCGAGCACGGCCCGGGCGGCGGTGAACGGCAGGGATAGCACAGGCCGGTCCGGGTACCCGGGGTTCCGAACCGGGGCAGCGGGCGCCTGACCGGAACCACGGCTTGCGAGCCCGGCACGGGACGGCCACCGCTCGGTGCGCGGAGCCGGTGCGCGGGCCGGTGAACCGCTCGCCCGGTTCGGACCGGACATCGGGGAGACCGAGGAGATCGAAGGAAGGGCACATCGATGACGGACAGGAGGACGGGGCCGGAAGGGGCCGCAGGGGAGCCGGGCGGCGAAGCGGCCAAGGGTGCTGCCGCGAAAGGCGGAGCCAAGGGGCCCGAGGAACTGCGGCGGCAGATGGAGGAGCCGGTGACCGGGAGCGGCCCTGGCGACACCGCGGCGGACCTCGCGGGGACGGCGGACGCCAAGGGCCGAACCCTGACCCGTGCCGCCGACCTGATGGACAAGGCGGGCGCCATGACCGTGCAACTGCGCAGCAGCGTCGGTCAGGCCGGGCACGCGGTACATGACAAGGCGGCGCAGGCCGGGCACGTCGTGCAGGACCGGGCGACCCGCACCGGACACGCCGTTCACGACAAGGCGACGCGCGCGGGTCACGCGGTGGAGGACAGTGTGCCGCGCCCCGTCCGCACCGTCGTCCAGGCCGGCCTACGTCATCCACGGCCGGTACTGGTCGCCGGGGTGGCGGTGGGAGCGGCGGTCGCGACGGGGATACTGCGGCGACGGCACCACACGCACCACTGAGACGCCGGACGACGACGCGGCGAGACGGCGCGGGACCGGTCACCGGTCCCGCGCCCCGCTGTGTTATCCCGCCTCCTGCGAACCGCGCCCCCCTCAGGGATCGCTTGACCTCAAGTCCGGTTGAGGCCGAAAGGTGGTCGACGCACCCACCGACCACCGACTCCCGGAGGCCTCCGTGACCCGCCGCACCACCACCCACCCCGACCTCACCCGCCCCGAAACCGGCGCCCTCTTCTTCAGCACCTGGCGCGTCGGCACCCCCGTTCGGCAGCGACAGACGGTCGAGGCGATCGCCGATACCTGGCAGCGCCGCCCCTGGCCCGCCGACGGCCTCCTCGGCTACCACGTCTACACCGGCCACGACGGCTCCACCCTCCTCCACTACTCGCAGTGGAGGAGTGAGGACGCCTACGAGGCGTTCGTCAAGACGCACCGGCAGGAGCGCGTCGACGAGATCGACGTCGCCGTACCGGGCATCGAGCGACTGTGGCTCGGCCGGTACCGGCACCACCGCAGCGGCGGCCGGGAGGGCGACACCCGCGTCCCCGGCTGCGTCGTGATCGTCGACGTCGAGTTCGAGGGGCCCGACCCCGACCGTCAGCGCGCCTGGGTAGACGCCGTCTTCGAGGCGCTGGAGAGCGAGCCGACCCCTCACCCCGGCGGCATCGCCGGCCACTTCCACCTGAGCACCGACGGCACCCGCGTCCTCAACTACGCCGAGTGGGAGAGCGCCCAGGCACACATCGAAGCCCTCGCCGCTCCGGGCGACGGCATCGGCTCGGCGACGGAGCTGTGGCACCGCGTACAGAACTGGCCGGGTCTGAAGAGCAGCACGGTCAGCCGGTACGAGCACGCCCTCGGTCTCGTCCCCGACTGAACCGCAAAGGCCTCCTCCGAAAACTCGAACTGTCTGGACAAAAAAAGTTTTCGGTGAGACGGTGGAACCATGCTGGACGTCACCGTGATCGAGGACCCCGAGGCCGCAGCCGTCTCCCTGGACCCCATAAGGGCCCGGCTGCTCGCCGAGCTGGCGGCCGGGCCCGCGTCGGCCGCCATGCTCGCCGGCAAGGTCGGGCTGCCCCGGCAGAAGGTGAACTACCACCTCAAGGCGCTGGAGCGGCACGGACTGGTCGAGCTGGCCGGTGAGCGCCGCAAGGGCAACGTGACCGAGCGGCTGATGCGGGCGACCGCGGCGTCGTACGTGATCTCGCCGCTCGCGCTCGCCTCCGTACAGCCCGACCCGGACCGTTTCCGGGACCAGCTCTCCGCCCGCTGGCTGCTCGCGCTCGGCGCCCGGCTCGTCCGGGACGTCGGTTCGCTGATCACCGGCGCGACCAAGGCCCGCAAGCGGCTGGCGACGTACGCGCTGGACGGCGAGGTCCGCTTCGCCTCGGCCGCCGAACGGGCCGCGTTCATCCAGGAGTTGACCGCGGGTGTGAGCGCGCTGATCCGCAAGTACGACGCGCCCGACGCCGAGGGCGGCCGGGATCACCGGATCGTCATCGCCGTACATCCCACGGTCAAGGACCAGCAGCCGACCCAGGAACTGAACCAGTAGTACTCAGGAGCCCATCATGTCCAAGGAATTCGAGATCGCCCGCGAGTTCGAGGTCGATGCCACGCCGGAGCAGGTGTGGGACGCGATCACCAACAACACCGGTGGCTGGCTGTGGCCGTCGGAGCCGCCCGAGCCGCGCGTCGGCGGCAAGGGCGCGATGGGCTCCACGGTCACCGCCTGGGACCCGCCGCACCGGTACACCAACCGCATCGAGAACGTCGAGGAGATCGCCGAGCAGACCCTCAACCAGCTCGACTACACCATCGAGCCGCGCGAGGGCGGTCGGCGTGCCTGGGTGCGGTACGTGCACAGCGGCATCCTCGTCGAGGACTGGGACAACCAGTACGACGCCGCGAACCGGCACACCGACTTCTATCTGCACACCCTGCGCCAGTACCTGACGCACTTCGGCGGCCGTACCGCCGCCTTCGCGACCTTCGACGGACCGGAGGCCTCGAAGGCCGCGGACGCGCTCGTCGCCGTCGGGCGGGCGCTCGGCGTCGGGGAGGACGTGGCCGAAGGGACGCGGTTGACGGTCCACGGGCCCGACGAGTTCGACGCCGTGGTCGACTTCCGCACCCCGTACTTCATCGGACTGCGCACGGACCGGGGCCTCACCCGGGTCTTCGGGCGCAACCACTGGGGCTACCCGGTCGGCATCTCCCTGCACGACTTCACACCGGGCGCCGACATCAAGGAGTGCGAAGCCGCCTGGCAGGACTGGCTGAACGGCGTGTTCAGCCAGTCCTGAGACCCCACCGGAGGTTACGGGCGGAACCGCAGCACCTGCGGGTCGTGGTCGCTGATCTGGTCGTTGAACTCCGCGTTGATGTGCACGCTGTCGTACTCGAAGTCGCAGTCGCGCCGGATCGACGGGCTGACCAGGATCTGGTCCAGCGTCTGGGCGTTGCCCTGGTAGACGTACGAGTAACGCTCGCTCTTCGGCAGCGACTTGATCGCCGACCAGAGCACGCCGTCGCCCTCGAGGATCTTCACGGTGTCGGAGAACTCGAAGTCGTTGATGTCGCCGAGGGCGATCACGTCCGCGTTCTTCTGCGTGTCGAGGATCTCCTTGACGAAGGCGTGGAGGGCCGTGACCTGCGCGTGGCGCTGAACCTCAGAGCTGCGGGCCGGCGGCTGGTACTGCGAGGTCAGACCCTGGTCGCCGCCCTTGGAGTTGAGGTGGTTGGCGATCACGAAGACGGTCTTGCCGCGGAAGACGAACTCGCCGGCCAGCGGCTTGCGGCTGTTGGTGAAGGCCGCGTTCGCCGGGTCGATCCGGCCCGGCGAGACCGTCAGCGCGGCCTTGCCGCGCACCTTCGTCACGCCGGCGGCGGTGGTGGCGTCGCCGCCCGCGCGGTCGGTGAAGGAGACCCGCTCCGGGTTGAACAGGAACACCTGGCGGATGTTGCCGCCCGGCTCACCGCCGTCGGCCTTGTCGACCGGGTCGATCGAGCGCCAGTCGTACGTCGGGCCGCCTGCCGCGACGATCGCGTCGATCAGCTTCTGCATCGTCTGGTCGGCGGCGACCGTACCGTCGTTCTTCGCACCGTTGTTGTCCTGGATCTCCTCCAGGGACACGATGTCCGGCGACTGCAGGTTGTTCACGATCGCGGAGGCGTGCTGGGCGAACGTGGCGTCGGACGGGTCGAGGTTCTCCACGTTGTACGTGGCGACCGCCAGCTCCCCGCGCGACTGCTTCCGCGTCGTCTCCCGCTCCAGACCGGCGCTCTTGAGCGTGCCGATCTGGTTGGCGATCAGGGTGTAGCCGCCGAACTGGTTGTAGTCGAGGGGGCCGGCCGTGGCGCCCTGGAGGACGTCACCGACGTTCGCGACGGGGAAGTCGGCGGTCTTGCCCAGCGACTGGATCTGGATCCGGCCGGTGTTCTGGGAGTCGTAGGAACCGTAGACCGTACCGCCGCGGCGGTTGCGGTGCTCCCACGGCTTCACCGTGACCCACAGCTCGGTGTACGGGTCGGTGGCGCCGACCACGCGGGTGTCGGCGACCTGGACGTTCTCGCCCTCCAGGGACTCGTAGTAGTCCAGGGCGTACTTCGCGGGCTCCAGGGTCAGACCGTTGACCGAGCCGCCCGCGGAGCTGTCGCCCTGCGGGCTGTAGGCGGCCGGAACCGACTTCGCGTCGATCGCCTTGGCGGCCGGGACGGCGTTGCCGCTGGAGACGACGGTGATCGTCGGCTTGGTGATCTCGGTCAGCGACTGGTTGCCGGAGGACGCGCCGCCCGGGACGTACTCCGCGACCGTGCCGGAGACCAGGACCGAATCGCCGACGGCGACCTTCGGGGCGGAGCTGGTGAAGACGAAGACGCCATCGCTGGTGGCCGGGTCGTCGTCCGCCTGGGCGTCCTGGATCCAGAAGCCTTTGGACGAGCCGTAGGTGCGCACGCCGGTGACGATGCCGGCCACGTCGGTGACCTGCTTGCCGGCGTACGGGGATATTCGGGTGCTGCCCTGGATGTCATGGATGCGCACGGAGTCGGCGTGCGCGGGCGCGGTCAGCGCGACGGTGGACGCCGCGGAGCAGACGGCGGCGACGGTGAGCGCGGCAAGACGCGCGGACTTGTTGCTCGGCAACGGGATCCCTCCGGGGACATACGTGGGTGCCGGGACGAGGGTGGTGCGTGGAACGTGGGGGGTGCGACCGGTGGGGCGGCGGCAACGCGCGTAGAAAACCCAGTGAACAGATGTCCGCCAGACTTCTACGCGCGTAATCTCCTGCCTGGTCACGCCACTTGTCAAGGTTTCGGCCATGTACGCCGCCTGACGGGGAGATGAACCGGGCGGCATGGGTGGAAATCCGTCTAGGCTGAGCGGTTGAGCCGTGATGTGAAGCGGCAGAGCCGTGATGCGTCGTGATGCGTACGGCCACGCAGAGCGCCCTAGGAGAAACAGCAGATGTCAGACAGCTCCCGCTCCCCCCTGCCGCCGGTGCGGCTGCACCCCGAGGCGGAGCTGGCGCGGGACGCGCTGTCCACGCCGTTGCTCTCCCGGGCTGCCCGGCTGGCCCGCTGGGCCGGGCCCGACACCCGGGTCGACGCCGGGGGAGGGCTCGTCGAGGAGCAACTGCCGGCCGCCGCCGAGGTGCTCGGGCTGAGCGGGGACGACGCCGCCGCGTACGCGAGCGAGGCCTGGCGGGTGGCCGTCGACACCGGACTGGTCGAGATCGCCGACGAGGAGGCGGGCATCGTCGCGGCCGGCGCGGAACTGGCCGTGCTGACCGGCGGTTCGCCGCAGGACGTGCTCGGCGTGTGGCTCGGCGCGCTGGACACGGTCCTCGCCGATGCGAGCGTGCCCGACCTCGACGACCTGGTCGACGCCATGGACGCGGGCGGCGAGGTCGACTTCTCCTCGCTGGACTGGGACCCGGAGGCCGAGGCGGAGTTCCTCGACGGCGTCCTCGGCAACCTGTACCTGCTGACGGTCAGCGACGACGGCCCCGGCGACAGCCCCGTACCGCTGCCCGCCCTCGCCGCGTCGATGATCGTGCCCAGCGACATGGGCGAGCCCACGAACGACGTGCTGGAGCAGGTGTCCGACGCGATGATGCGCCTCGACGACCAGTTCCGGCTGCTGGCGCCGGTCGGCCTCGTGGACTACCAGCCGGTGGACGAGGCGCTGATGGCGGACGCCGAGGGCGCGGCCGATGAGCAGCTGGGGGGCGTCGACGACACCGACGTGTCCCGCTACGGCATGGTGCGGCTGACCCCGCTCGGGCGGTACGGGCTGCGGGCGCGGCTGCTGGAGGCCGGGTTCGAGGCGCCGGCGGTCGGGGAGCTCGCGGACAAGGGCGCGGACGCGCTGCTCGACGGGACGGCCACGTTTCCGCAGGGCGCGGCCCAGGCCGAGACCGAGCAGTGGCTGGCCGCCCGGCCCGAACCGCTCAACGCGGCACGGGAGTTGCTGGCGGCGGCACGCGGCCTGGACGCCGGGGCGCCGCTGCGGCGGCTGCGCTGCCAGCAGGCGCTGTCCCTGGTGGGTGCGGAGGCCGAGCCGGCGCTGCGGGAAGTCCTCGACGATCCGGAGCTGGGCGGGCTGGCGCGGGTGTGGCTGACGGAGGCGGGGTTCGGTGATGTTCCCGCGCCGACGCAGGACCTGGTGTTCTGGCTTACCGTCGACACGGTTGCCGCGCAGCTGGCTGCGGAGGGGAACTCCGATGAGCTGAGGGCGTTGGTGGAGGGGTTGGCCGCGCAGCACAGTGGGTTCTTCGCCGCGGCTTGGCGGGTGGGTCATCCGGCTACGGCGGATGTGCTGGAGGCGATGGGGCGGTTGCATCCGGACAAGAAGATCGCGAAGGAAGCGAGGAAGGCTGCGTTCAAGGCGCGGTCGCAGCAGGGGGGCTGAGCTTGTTGTGCGGGTGCGGGTGGGGTGTGGCTGGTCGCGCAGTTCCCCGCGCCCCTAGGGGGTTGCCCGCACCCGGCGTTGAATCATGGAAGCGAGTCTTCTGAGGACGTCTGGTGTTCAACCGGTGTTCACGCGTGGGCGGGACCCTTGCGCCGTCCCGGAGTCCGCCACCTCCCACGGCACACCCACTGTCACAGGAGACACCATGTCGCTCACCCGTAGGGACTTCGCCCGGAACTCAGCGATCACCGGTGCCGGTGTCGCGCTGGCGGGCAGCGCCGGCGTTCTCGGTACCGCGCCGAACGCGCTCGCGTCCGCGGACACCGAGATCGCGAGCGAGGAGTCCGCGGACGCTCAACGTGGCGGTGTCGGATACGGACCGCTGATCTCGGACCCCAACGGCATCCTCGCGCTGCCGGCCGGGTTCAAGTACCGCGTCATCACCTACAGCGGCAAGACGAAGCTGGAGTCGGGCGAGTTCACCCCCTCCAACCACGACGGCACGGCCGCCTTCGACGGCCCGCGCGGCACCACCCTCCTCGTCAACAACCACGAGCTGAAGGGCCCGCGCGCCAACTGGAAGCACCCCGTCCCGCTGACCGAGGGGCTCGTCTACGACCCGGCCGCGTCCGGCGGCTGCACCGTCGTCGAGGTCCGCCCCGACGGACAGGTCGCCGAGTGGGTCGGCATCGCCGGCACCTCCACCAACTGCGCGGGCGGCCGCACGCCCTGGGGTACCTGGCTCACCTGCGAGGAGAACTCCGACAGGGCCGGCACCAACGGCATGACCAAGGACCACGGCTACGTCTTCGAGGTCGACCCGAGCGACCGCCGGGCCAACCAGAATCCCAAGCCCCTGAAGTTCTTCGGCCGCTACGACCACGAGGCCGTCGTCATCGACCCCAAGCGCGGCCACGCCTACCTCACCGAGGACGCGGCGAACCCCAACGGCCTGCTCTTCCGCTGGACCCCGCCGAAGGGCTTCGAGTACGGCCGCGGCAAGTTCCGTACGCTCGCCGACGACGCGGGCGTCCTGCAGGCCCCCAAGTGCTTCGACTCCGGCGGCAAGTTCGTCGACGACCTGTCCCGCGCCACGAAGATCGGCACGGTCTACGGCGTCGACTGGGTGGACGTCCCCGACCGCGACGCCAGGACCGTCGCCGTGCGCAAGCAGTTCGGCGCCGGCGAGATCACCCGCGCCCGCAAGCTGGAGGGCATGTGGTGGGGCGACGGCGGCGCGTACATCGTCTCCTCCTACGCCCGTGCGGAGAGCCCCGGTGCCGCGCACGACGGCCAGGTCTGGTTCTACGACCCCAAGCGCCGCACCCTGACCCTGAAGGTCCTGCTCGGCGTCAACCCCGACCCGTCCAAGGACGGCGCCTTCGACGGCCCGGACAACATCACCGTCTCCCCGTACGGCGGCCTCGTCATCGCCGAGGACGGAGAGGGCGTCCAGCACCTCTTCGGCGCCACCGACAGCGGCCGCACCTATCCCATCGCCCGCAACGAGCTGAACCTCGGCACCGAGGACGAGCCCGAGTACAGCGAATTCGCCGGCGTGACCTTCTCGTGCGACGGCAGGACCCTGTTCGCGAGCATCCAGACGCCCGGCATCATGCTCGCCATCACCGGGCCGTGGAAGCGGCAGCGGCGGTAATTAATTCGTTCGCCCGGCCCGCGGTACGCCTCCTAGAGTGATGAACGTCCAGGTGCGAAGGCAGGACCTACTTCCACTCATAATGGGGCGGCCGCGGGTTCGAGTCCCGCCACCGGTACAACGCGCCGGTGTAGCTCAGGGGTTAGAGCACCTACGTCGGTTCCGCCGACTTCGATCTCTGGACACCACAACTTCATGCACCTCCCGGTGCGCAGGCCGCGGCTACTTCTTCTCCAAAAAGAATCCCATGCCGCAGCCGACTTGATCTCGGGAGGCGCAGCTCATGGTGGGTGCCCGGTGCGCAGGCGGCGGATACTTCGGGAACTGGTGGGGGACACCCCTCGTGCGGGTTCGAATCCCGTCATCGACCCAGGGTCGATGTGGCGGAACGGAAGACGCGCCAGTTTATAAGCACCGCAACCGACTTCGACCTCGGGCACCCTCCTTTTGCTGCGCCTCCCTCCGAAACCACAGTGAATTCGGGGGAATTCAGCATGGCGCGATTCAACACACGTGCGGCCAAGGCGCGTCCCACTTCGCGAGTGACGTCGACGGGGCGTGTGCTGCGCACCTATGAGGGCGGCCGCGGTCATGAGCGCGACGCGCGCTCCGAGCTCTTTCTGCTCGCCATCGCCAATTTCGTCTCGCAGGAGACCTTCTACGAGAGCGGCGCCGACCGCGACGACCGTTTCGCGACCCTAGTACGCGAGCTCGCCGTCACCGACCCGGTCTGGACGGCCGGCCTGCTCGGCTGGCTGCGCGGCGAGGGCAACCTCCGTACGGCCGCTCTCGTGGGCGCCGCCGAGTACGTGAAGGCACGCCTCGACGCGGGCGCCACCGACGGCCCGTCCAACCGGCAGGTCGTCGACTCCGTGCTCCGGCGTCCCGACGAGCCCGGCGAACTGCTCGCGTACTGGACGGCGACGTACGGCCGCAACGTGCCCAAGCCCGTCAAGCGCGGTATCGCCGACGCCGTACGGCGTCTGTACAGCGGCAAGTCGCTGCTGAAGTACGACACCGCGTCCAAGGGCTACCGCTTCGGCGACATCCTCAACCTGACCCACGCCGCGCCGGACCCGGCGAAGCCCTGGCAGGGCGAGCTGTTCCGGTACGCGCTCGACCGCCGGCACAACCCGGACACGGCTGTGCCGCCCGCGTCGAACGCCGTACTCACCGCGCACCGCGAGCTGATGGCGCTGCCGGTCGGGCAGCGGCGTGCGGTCGTCACGTCCACGGGCGGCGCCGAGCGGCTGGCGGCGGCCGGGATGACGTGGGAGGCGCTGGCCGGCTGGCTGCAGGGCCCGATGGACAAGGCGGCCTGGGAGGCCGTGATTCCGTCCATGGGCTCGATGGCGCTCATCCGTAACCTGCGGAACTTCGACGAGGCGGGTGTGTCCGACGAGGTGGCGGCCCAGGTCGCCGCCCGGATCAGCGACCCGGCGGAGGTCGCGCGTTCGCGGCAGTTCCCGTTCCGCTACCTCGCCGCGTACCGGCACGCGCCCTCGCTGCGCTGGGCGTACCCGCTGGAGCAGGCGCTCGGCCACTCGCTGGCCAACGTGCCGGCGCTGCCCGGCCGGACGCTGGTCCTGGTGGACCGTTCGGGCTCGATGTGGGCGCGGCTGTCCGACCGTTCGCAGCTCAACCGGGCCGACGCGGCGGCGATCTTCGGCACGGCTCTGGCGCTGCGCGCGAAGGACGCGGACCTCGTCGAGTTCGGCACCACGAGCCGGCGCCTGACCTTCGGCAAGGGCGAGTCGGTGCTCAAGATCCTGGGCCGCTTCGGCGACCTGGGTGGCACGGACACCACCTCGGCGATCCGCGCGCACTACCGGGGACAGGACCGGGTGCTGATCGTCACCGACGAGCAGTACGCGTACAGCCACCACGGCGACCCGACCGAGCAGGTCCCCGCCGACGTGCCGGTCTACACCTGGAACCTCGCCGGGTACCGGGCGGGCCACGGCCCGTCCGGGAAGGCGAACCGGCACACCTTCGGGGGCCTGTCGGACGCCGCTTTCCGGATGGTTCCGCTGCTTGAAGGCGCCAGGGATGCCGACTGGCCCTGGGCGGCCTGAGGCCTGAGCCGAGCTTTTGAGTGTGGCCCGCACTTCACGGGGGTGCGGGCCACACCCCTGTCCGTGCCCTTGTCCGGGCGCACACTGATATCTAACATTTCAGTTCGTGGAGGCCATACGACCCGTAGCCCGGACCCTGCTCAGGGACCGGGCGTACGAAGCGATCCGGGACGCCATCGTGGCCGGGGAGATCGAGCCCGGCGCGGTGGTGCGGGACGCCGAACTCGCCGAGCGGCTCGGGCTGTCCCGGGCGCCGGTGCGCGAGGCGTTCTCGCGGCTCGTGGACGAGGGGCTGCTGGAGAGCAAGCCGCAGAGCTACACACGGGTGACCCCGGTCGTGGCGGCCGAGGTACAGGACGCGGCCGCCGTGGTCGGTGCCATGCATGAGCTGGTGACCCGGGTCGCCGTGCCCCGGCTGATGGCCGCGGACGTGGAGATCATGCGCGCCGCCAACGCGAGATTCGCCGCCGCCGTCGAGGCCGGTGAGGTCGGCCTCGCCCTGCGCGCCGACGACGAACTGCACGACGTACTGGTCCGGGTGAGCGGCAACCGCGCGGCCGCCGCCACCGTCGCCCGCTACACCCCGCTCATCCGCCGCCTGGAGCGACAGCGGTTCGGTGAGGGCGGGACCTGCCGCTCGGCCGGGCTGCACGAGCGGCTGATCGAGGCGTGCGCCGCCGGTGAGGTGGACGCGGCGGTCCACGTCACGGCGGAGATCTGGCGCACCCTCGCCGACCTGGCCGACTTCGACTGACGCCGTTGCCTCTGGAGGCGCCTGATGTCCTCTTCCCCGTCCCTCTCCTCGTACGAGCGCTACCCCCTCCTCTTCGGCCCGTCCCCCGTGCACCCCTTGGAGCGCCTCACCGCCCACCTCGGCGGCGCCTCCCTCTGGGCCAAGCGCGAGGACTGCAACTCCGGGATCGCGTACGGCGGCAACAAGACCCGCAAGCTGGAGTACCTGGTCGCCGACGCGCTCGCGCAGGGCTGCGACACGCTCGTCTCCATCGGCGGCGTGCAGTCCAACCACACCCGGCAGGTCGCGGCGGTCGCCGCTCGTGCCGGTCTCAAGTGCGTGCTGATCCAGGAGAGTTGGGTGGACTGGCCCGACTCCGTCTACGACAAGGTCGGCAACATTCTCGTCAGCCGCCTCGCCGGCGCCGACGTACGCCTCGTGCGGGCCGGGTTCGGGATCGGCTTCAAGGAGAGCTGGGAGCAGGCGCTGCGGGACGTGGAGGAGTCGGGCGGCAAGCCGTACGCCATCCCGGCCGGTGCCTCCGACCATCCGCTCGGCGGTCTCGGCTTCGCAAGGTGGGCGTACGAAGTCGCCGAGCAGGAGCGGGAGTCGGGCGTCTTCTTCGACACGCTGATCGTCTGCTCGGTGACCGGCTCCACCCAGGCGGGCATGGTCGCCGGCTTCGCCGCCCTGGAGGGGGCCGGTGGCCGCCCGCGCCGCGTCCTCGGCATCGACGCCTCGGCCAAGCCCGCCGCGACCCGCGAGCAGATCGCCCGGATCGCCCACAACACCGGCCGACTCATCGGCGTCCAGCGGGAGTTGACCGAGGCCGACGTCGAGCTCGACGAGCGGTACCACGGCAGCACGTACGGCATCCCGGACGAGACGACCCTGGAGGCGATGCGACTCGCCGCACGGACCGAGGGCATGGTCACCGACCCCGTCTACGAGGGGAAGTCGATGGCCGGGATGATCGACCTGGTCCGGCGGGGAGAGATCGGCCGGGACTCGACCGTGCTGTACGCCCACCTCGGGGGGCAGCCGGCGCTCAACGCTTACAGCGCGTTGTTCTAGGGACGGTTCGGCAGCGCGCCCCCCAAGGGGCGCGGGGCTGTATCGACGTGCGGCTCCGCAGCGTGGACGCGACCAGCCACGATGGCGCCGCAGGCGACCGACGACGACAAACCGTGGCAGTCCGTAGTCGCACCCGCTCCTTCACCCGGCAGGGTCCTCGCGCCCACTTGGCCGGATACAGTGCTCAGCGTGTTGGCGGACGATCAGCGGCAGGAGCCGAGTGTCGACCGGACCGACGGCCCCCGCCGCCGGGCCACGATCCACGACGTCGCCAAGCTGGCCGGAGTGTCGCGGCAGACGGTCTCCCGTGCGGTGAACGACCAGGGTGAGATCGACCCGGGAACCAAGGAGCGCGTCCTGGAGGCGGCGCGGCTGCTGGACTACCGGCCGAGCCGGTTCGCGCGCGGTCTTGTGCGCAAGGGGACCGTGACGGCCGGGCTGGTGATCCCGGATCTGATGAACCCTTTCTTCCCCGAGGTGGCCGCGGGCGTGCTGGAGGCGGCCGAGCAGCGCGGCTGGCAGGTGGTCGTGTGGGACTCCCGCATCGACGAGGCCCGCGAGCGGGATGCGCTCGACGTGCTGTCCCACCAGGCGGATGCGGTCGTGGGCTACTTCAAGAGCCCGGACGACGTGCTCGCCCAGCATCTCGGCGGTGTACCGCTGGTGCTGCTGGAGCGCGGCCCGCAGCAGACCCGGTTCGCGGCCGTGGGGATCGATGCCGCCGCAGGGCTCGAGCAGGGCATGGCGCACCTCGTGGCGGCTGGTCACCGCAGGATCGGCATGTTGGACGGCGTCTACGGCCCCGGCCTGCGACGGGAGGCCTTCCTCAAGGAGGCCCGGCGGCACGACCTGCCCGTTGACGACAACTGGATCGCGCTGTGCGACGACCACAGCGTGGCGGGGGGCGAGGCCGGCATGGAGCGGCTGCTGGACGAGCGGACCGAGATCACCGCCGTGTTCGGCTTCAACGATCTCCTCGCGATCGGCGCCATGCGCGCCGCCCGGCGCCGCGGCCGCCGGGTCCCGGACGACCTCGCCGTCCTGGGGTTCGACGGACTGTCGCTGGGCGAGTTGGTCGACCCCGCCCTGACCACCCTGCACATCGACAAACGGCGGCTCGGTCGGCTGGCTGTCGAACAGGTGGCCCGGCTGCGGGCGGGCGAGGATCCGATGAGCGGCGCGGATGCCTGGATCATCCCGGAGCTGGTCGTGCGGGCCTCCGCCTGATACCGCATCGACGTCCCGTAGGGATCTGGTGACGGGCGCCACGAAGATGTGACCGGGACCGCGGGCCGTGCACCGGACGCGCCGGGCGCCCCCTGTCTGTCGGACGGGGGCGCCCCGGACGTCGTACGAATGCGACTGTCTACAGCGCCTGGGCCGCCGGCTTCACCATTCCCCGCACCGTGCGGGACTTCACGAAGTCGCCCATGGCCGTCATCTCCCATTCGCCGGAGAACTGCCTGATCAGCTTCGCCATCATCACGCCCGTCTGCGGCTCGGCGCTGGTGAGGTCGAAGCGGACGAGTTCCTCGCCGGACGTGGCGTCGATCAGCCGGCAGTAGGCCTTGGCGACCTCGGTGAACTTCTGGCCGGAGAACGAGTTGACCGTGAAGACCAGGCCGGTGACGTCCTGCGGGAGGCGGCCGAGGTCGACGGTGATGACCTCGTCGTCGCCTCCGCCCTCACCCGTGAGGTTGTCGCCGGAGTGGCGGATGGCGCCCTGCACGATCTGGAGCTTGCCGAAGTAGCAGCTGTCGATGTGGTTGCGCTGCGGGCCGTAGGCGATGACCGAGGCGTCCAGGTCGATGTCCTTGCCACGGTACGCCGGCTCCCAGCCGAGGCCCATCTTGACCTGGGAGAGCAGGGGGCGGCCGCCCTTCATCAGGGACACGGTCTGGTTCTTCTGGAGGCTGACGCGGCCCTTGTCGAGGTTGATCTTCCCGGCGCCGGGCGCGGGCGGGGCGGGGGGCGCCGGAGGGGCCGGGGGAGCGGCCGGGGTGGACATGGGCGGGGCCGGCGGGGTGACCGGGGGCTGCATGGTGGGCTGCGGCGGGGTCACGGGGGCCGGGGCCGGCTGGGCCGGTTCCTCGACCGTGACGCCGAAGTCGGTGGCGATGCCGGCCAGGCCGTTGGCGTAGCCCTGGCCGACCGCGCGGGCCTTCCAGGCGCCGTTGCGCAAGTAGATCTCGACGATCACCAGTGCCGTCTCGGTGCCGAGCTGCGGGGGAGTGAAGGTGGCCAGGACGCTGTTGTCATCGGCATTGCGGATGGTGGCCGTGGGTTCGATGCCCTGGAAGGTCTGGCCGGCGGCGTCCGGGCTGGCGGTGACGACGATCTTCTCGATGCCGGGGGGTACGGCTGCCGTGTCGACCGTGATCGCGTCGGGGCTGGTGCCGCCGCCCGAGCGGTACGTCACGCCCGGGCCGCTCGGCTGGTTGTAGAAGATGAAGTCGTCGTCGGAGCGCACCTTGCCGTCGGCGGTGAGCAGCAGGCCCGATACGTCGAGCCGCACCGGGGCGGCGACGTCCACCGTCACGCGCGCGGCGGAGAGAGGGATGTTCGAGCCGGGGGTCATAGCTGTCATGCCCGGTGAACGAGCGGGGGCGATTTACCGTTCCCTTACCAGGGACCGTTCGGGTCAGTGACGGTTGCGGGGGTGGTTGCGGGCCGTGCGTTCGTTGCCCCGCTTGTAGTTTCCGGTCCAGCGGGCCATGACGAGCTGAGGGTCGGACGTCTCGACCTCGGCGAGAAACTGGGCGGCGCGGGGGCCGTGGAGGGTGGTGGCGGGACGGCCGTGGTGGGTGATGTGCACGGTGCCGTTTGCTTGTTCCTGGTAGCTGAATCCGTGAGGTCGGGGCATGTCCGGGATCGTAGGCGGAGGTGGAGTGGAGCCCCAACGGTCTCGAGACCGTTTCCTTGGGCCGCTCGCCCAGGGCCCTGGTTCTCGGAGGAGGTCAGTTAATCGGTTGCACGCCACCGAGACGGGGTGTCTGATCCGGGCTGTGACGATTGTGCTGAGGACGCCGACGGCCGACGGAGTGCGCGAAGCCATTGCGGCGCTGCGGGAGTGGCAGCACGACGAAGCGCCGATGCAGCTGCATCCCGGGGACATCGGTTGGAACTACCGGTTCGGAACGGCCGAGACGGCCGCGGTGGTCCGGACCTGGAGCCGGGACGGACGGATCCTCGCTGCCGGGATGCTGGATTCGCCGACATTGGTGCGGATGACGGTCGCTCCCGACGCTTTCCAGGACGAGGAATTGGCGCGGCGGCTCGTCGAGGACTTCTCGCTGCCTGAGCGCGGCGTGCTGCCGGAAGGAGCGGTGTCCATCGAGGCGCCGCAGGGCCTGCTGGTCCACGACCTGTTGACCAAGGAGGGCTGGGGCGTCGACGAGCCGTGGACGCCGCTCTTCCGCGACCTCGCCGAAGCGGTGGAGGACCCCGGCGTGCGGATCAAGGAGATCGGTCTGGAGCAGGCACAGGACTTCGCCGACGTCCTGCGGTCCGCGTTCAACACCACGAGGCCCACGCAGGAGTACCGGCACGAGATGTCCGCGGGACCGTTCTACGCCGACGCCCGATGCCTGGGTGCTTACGACGACCAGGGCAACCCCGCGGCGGTGGTGACGGTCTGGTCGGCCGGTCCTGGGAAGCCGGGACTGGTCGAGCCGATGGGCGTCCACGCGGACCACCGCGGCCGCGGCTACGGCAGGGCGATCACCGTCGCCGGGGCGGCCGCACTGCGGGAGATGGGCTCGTCGAGTGTGCGCGTGTGCACGCCGAGCTCCAACCTCGGCGGCGTCGCCACGTACAAGGCGGCCGGGTTTGCGGCGAGACCGGAGACCGCCGACCGGATCCGGAAGGTCTGAACGTCGGGGTCACCGGACCTTCTCACCATGCGGCGGCGGCTCGATCGAACATCCGCGAGTCTGCCACTAAGGCACCACCACGATCTTCCGCCCCACCCCCGACGCGAACTGCCCCAGCGCCTCGGGATACCGCTCCAGCGGGATCCGGTCGCTGATGAACACGTCCGGATCCAGCACCCCGTTCGCGAACAGCTCCGCCGCCCGCTCGAAGCTGTGCAGCACGGCCATGGAGCCCGTGATGGTGATCTCCTGGTTGTAGATGCGGTACGGGTCGATCGTCACGCGCGTCGCGTAGTCCGCCACGCCGAACTGGAGGAACGTGCCCGCCTTCGCCACCCGGTCCAGGCCGTCCTGGATCGCGGCCGCGTTGCCGGTGGCGTCCACCACCAGGTCCCAGCCCTGGGGGCGGTCCAGTTCGTCCGGGTTCGCCGCCGAGGCGGAGACGCCGAGGCGGCGTGCCGTCTCCAGGCGCTGTGGGTTGACGTCCACCACGTCCACGCTCGCGGCCCCCGTCCGCTTGGCAAGCTCCAGCATCATCAGGCCCATCGTGCCCGAGCCGTAGATCAGGACATGGGCGCCGAGGCGGGACTGCAGGACGTCGTAGCCCCGTACCGCGCACGACAACGGCTCCACCAGCGCCGCGTCCTGCGTGCGTACGTGCTCGGGGAGCCGTACGCAGTTCGCCACCGGTGCCACCGCGAACTGGGCCGCGCCTCCCGCCCTCGTCACGCCGATCGCCGCCCAGCGTTCGCAGAGGTTGTTGTGGCCGGTACGGCAGTAGCGGCACTCGTAGCAGTACAGGGAGGGGTCGACCGCGACCCGGTCGCCGACCGAGAGTTCCGTGACCTCGCCGCCGACCCCGACCACCTCGCCCGCGAACTCGTGCCCGGGCACGATCGGCAGCTTGGGCGCGAACTCGCCCTGGAGGATGTGCAGATCGGTGCCGCACAGGCCGCACGCGGCGACCTCGACCACGACGTCGCGCGGTCCCGGCGTCGGGTCGGGGACCTCGGCGACGACTGCCTTGCCCACGGACTCGATGACGGCGGCCTTCATTTCACGGCTCCCAACGACAGGCCCTGGACCAGCTTGTCCTGGGCGGCGAACCCCGCGGCGAGCACCGGCAGGGAGATGACGAGCGACGCGGCGCACACCTTCGCCAGGAACAGGCCCTGGCTGGTGATGAAGCCGGTCAGGAAGACGGGGGCGGTCTCCGCCACCACGCCGGTCAGTACGCGGGCGAAGAGAAGCTCGTTCCAGCTGAAGATGAAGCAGATCAGGGCTGTCGCGGCGATGCCGGGCAACGCGATGGGGGCCACCACGCGCGTGAGGATCGTCGGGAGCTTCGCGCCGTCCACCCTTGCCGCCTCGATGATCGCCACCGGGATCTCGGACAGGAAGGAATGCATCATCCACACCGCGATCGGCAGATTCATGGAGGTGTAGAGGATGACCAGCAGCCAGATGTTGTCGAGCATGTCGGTGTTCTTCGCGAACAGGTAGAGCGGCAACAGGCCCGCCACGGCCGGCAGCATCTTCGTCGACAGGAAGAAGAACAGGACGTCGGTCCACTTCTTCACCGGGCGGATCGACAGGGCGTACGCCGCCGGGAGGGCGAGGACCAGGACGAAGAGCGTCGACGCCACCGATGCCACCGTCGAGTTGATCAGTGCCGGCCAGGGACTCGCCCCGCCGCCCGCGCCGAAGAACTCCCGGTAGCCGTCCAGCGTCAGCGAGGCGGCGAAGGACGGCGGATTGGTCGCCGCGTCCGCCTCGGAGTGGAAGGACGTCAGGGCCATCCACGCGATCGGCAGGAAGAACACGATCCCGAGCAGCCAGGCCACGAGGCCCAGGCCAACTCCCTTGCGGCGGCTGCGAAGTCGTACGGCCACTGCACTCATGCGTGCGACACCTCCTCGCGGAACAGGGACGACACCACGCGCAGTGCGAAGGTCGCGATGATGATCGAACCGATGACCACCAGGACACCCGCGGCCGAGGCGAGGCCGTTCTCATGGGCCTGGTAGAAGCTCTGGTAGACGGTGTAGGGGAGGTTGGCGGTGCCCAGGCCGCCCGAGGTGATGGTGAACACCGCGTCGAAGTTCTGGACTATGTAGATCGAGCCCAGCAGGGCGCCGAGTTCGAGATAGCGGCGCAGGTGCGGGAGTGTCAGGTGGCGGAATATCTGCCAGTCACTCGCGCCGTCGACCCACGCCGCCTCGATCTGCTCGTGGTCACGGCTCTGCAGACCGGCCAGCAGGATCAGCATCATGAACGGCGTCCACTGCCACACCAGGGAGGCCTCCACCGCGAGCAGCGGTGTGTTGGAGATCCAGTCGGGCTGTGGGCCGCCCACATAGTGCAACAACCCATTGAACAAGCCGTATTCAGGGTTGTAGAGCACATGTTTCCAGAGCAGGGCAGCGGCGACGGGGACTACCAGGAACGGCGCGATCAGCAGGGTGCGCACCACACCCCGGCCGCGGAACCTGCGGTCCAGGAGCAGGGCGAGCACCAGGCCGAGGACCAGGCTGGCCAGCACCACCGCGACCGTCAGCAGCACGGTCGTCCACACCGAGTGGCGCAGGTCCGCGTCGGTGAGGACCTCCCGGTAGTTGTCGATGCCGGCGAAGTGGCGGGCGTCCGGGTAGAGGGAGTTCCAGTCGAAGAACGAGATCACCAGCGTCGCCACGAACGGCAGCTGGGTCACCACGATCATGAAGACCAGGGCGGGCAGCAGGGGAGCCCGGGTCGCCCAGGCACGCAGCCGGGCGGAGGGTTGGCGGTTGGTATGCACGGGAGTCGTGGCCACGGGGGCCGTAGTCGTCGCTGTCATCGCCCCTCGTACTCCTCGGAGATCTTCTCGGCGAGCTGCTGGGACTTCTTCAGGGCCGAGTCGACGGACTGGCGTCCGGCGATGGCCGCGCTGATCTCCTGGGAGACCCTGGTGCCGAGGTCGGTGAACTCGGGGATGCCGACGAACTGGATGCCGGGCGCGGGGCGCGGCTGTACGCCGGGGTCGTTCGGGCGGGCGCCCTCGATGGCTTCCTTCGTCATCTCCTGGAAGGCGGCGGCCTCCTGGCGGTACGCCGGGTTGGCGTACGTCGAGGCGCGCTTGCCGGCCGGCACGTTGGACCAGCCGATCTCGTCGCCGACCAGCTGCTCGTACTGCTTGCTGGAGGCCCAGGACACGAACTTCCAGGCTTTGTCCGGGTTCCGGGACGCCTGCTGGATGCCCCAGGCCCAGGTGTAGAGCCAGCCGGAGGACTCCGTCTTCTCGACGGGTGCGGGTGCGTAGCCGACCTTGCCCTTGACCGGGCTGTTCGCCGCCTCCAGGGAACCGGCCGCGGAGGTGGCGTCGTACCACATGGCGACCTTGCCCTGGGTCATGTTGTTCAGGCACTCGGCGAAGCCGGACTGGGCCGCTCCGGACTCACCGTGTTCGCGTACCAGGTCGACATAGAACTTCGTCGCCTTCTGCCATTCGGGGGAGTCCAGCCGTGCCTTCCAGTCCTTGTCGAACCAGGTGCCGCCGAAGGTGTTCACGACGGTGGTGAGCGGGGCCATCACCTCGCCCCAGCCGGGCAGGCCGCGCAGACAGATGCCCTTCATGCCCGGCTCGGCGCCGTCCGCCTTCGCCGCGAGGTCCGCCACCTGCTGCCAGGTGGGGTTCGCGGGCATGGTGAGCCCCTCCTTCTCGAACACGTCCTTGCGGTACATCAGGAAGGACGACTCGCCGTAGAAGGGCTGGCCGTAGAGCTTGCCGTCGTCGCCGGTGAGGGACTGGCGCATCGGCCCCAGGACGTCCTGCTCGTCGTACTCCGGGTCCCTGGCGACGTAACCGTCCATCTCCTTGAGCCAGCCGTTGCGGGCGTAGATCGGTATCTCGTAGTTGGAGAGGGTGGCGACGTCGTACTGGCCCGCCTGGTTGGCGAAGTCCTGGCTGATCTTGTCGCGCACGTCGTTCTCGGGCAGGACGGTGAAGTTGACCTTGATGCCGGTCTCTTCGGTGAAGCGGGGGGCGAGTTTCTGCAGCTCGGTCATCTGGGGGTTGTTGACCATGAGGACGTTGATCGAGTTGCCGCCCGATCCCGCCCCGCCGGCTCCGGCCCAGCAGCCGGAGAGCAGCGGGGCGAGCAGCGTCCCTGCGGCGGCCGCGACGAGCGTGGCTCGCGACCTCCGCCGGCTCTGGGTTCGCATGGATCGCTCCTGAACAAATGAAGGGGCATATGGGGAGATAAGGGGTGCAGTCGGGTAGGGGCGTGCCTGACGGGGGCGTGAGAGGAAAGGTCAGACGCGGATGACCTGGGGTCCCAGCAGCGAGTACCGATGCGCCTCGGCGGCCGGAAGCAGCGTGCTCGTCACGATCGCCTCCAGTGCGCCGATGTCGGCGAACCGGCAGAAGCTGACCGCTCCGAACTTGGTGTGGACGCCCGCGAACACCGTGCGGCGCGCGGCCCGGATCGCCTGCGCCTTCACCTCGCTCACCGCGGGGTCGGGAGTGGTGAGGCCGTGCTCGCGGGAGATGCCGTTGGCGCCGATGAACGCCAGGTCGATGACGAAGCCGGCCAGCATCTTCGTCGTCCAGTGGTCGACGGTGGCGAGCGTGCCGGCCCGCACCCGGCCGCCGAGCAGCAGCACGGAGACATGCTCCGACTCGGCGAGCGCGCCCGCGACCGGCAGGGACGCGGTGACCACGGTCAGCGGCCGCTCGGTGGGCAGGGCCTCGGCGATGAGCTGCGGGGTGAAGCCCTCGTCGACGAAGACCGTCTCGGCGTCCCCCAGCAGCTCGGCCGCCGCGGCCGCGACCCGGCGCTTCTCGGGGACATGGCTGGTGGCGCGGAAGGCGAGCGTCGTCTCGAAGCCGGCGCTCTCCACCGGGTAGGCGCCGCCATGGGTGCGGCGGAGAAGGCCGTGGTCCTCCAGGACGCGCAGATCCCGCCGTACGGTCTCCTTGGCCACGCCCAGCTCGACGGCGAGCGCGGTGACGTCGACGGAGCCGCTCGCGCGGGCGGCGCGGACGATCTCGCGCTGGCGTTCCTCCGCTGTTCTGTTCATGGTCGTCACCTGCCTCGCTGTGCTGCCCGTTCGGGCTCTCCTGTGGCCCTTGGGGGAAGTTCTACAGCGGGTATGAGGTGGTGACCAGGTCTGTTACGGGGGTGATACTGCCCGGTGTGTGCCCGTTCGGTCGTGTGGGTGCCCGGGCTGGACTCAGGGCTCGGGCGGTGCGGTCGTGTGGTGGCCGCGGGTGTGTTGTGGCTGGTCGCGCAGTTCCCCGCGCCCCTTTGGGGCGCTGTGGTGCCGTGTCTGGGCATGCGGGAGTCGGGCCTGAGCGCTGCCCGAATGTGGCGGCGGGCGGGCCCGTTCGGTGCCCGCCCGCCCTTTTGCGACGACTCGTTTCGGTCAGTACGGCCAGAGGGGCGGGTCGCTCACGAAGTGACCGCCCAGGTAGGCGTGCGCGATGTTGCCCGGCTCGAGCTCACCCTGCTCCGCGATCAGCTTCTCGGCGTACGGCTCGGAGTCGTCCTGCGGCTCGTAGCCCAGGGAGCGGGCGGTGGTCAGGTCCCACCACAGGCGGGTGTTCGCGGAGGAGCCGTAGACGACGGTGTGCTCGACGTTCTCGGCGGTCAGGGCCGCGTGGAAGAGGCGGGCGCCGTCGGCGGGGCTCATCCACACCGAGAGCATGCGGACGCTGGTCGGCTCGGGGAAGCAGGAGCCGATGCGTACGGACACCGTCTCCAGGCCGTACTTGTCCCAGTAGAACTGCGCGAGGTCCTCGCCGAAGGACTTGGACAGGCCGTAGAAGGTGTCGGGGCGGCGCGGGGTGTCGATGGGGATCAGCGCGCCCGGATCAAAGGGCGCGTCGCCCTGGGGGCGTGGCGTGAAGCCCACCGCGTGGTTGGAGGAGGCGAAGACGATACGGCCGACGCCCTCCTCTCGGGCGGCCTCGTACAGGTTGTAGGTGCCCTCGATGTTCGCCCGGAGGATCTTCTCGAACGGGGCTTCCAGGGAGATGCCCGCGAGGTGGATGATCGCGTCGACGCCCCGCACGGCCTCGCGCAGCGCCTCCCGGTCGCCGAGGTCGGCGACGATCGCGTCCGGCGCGCCCTCGATGGGGCGCAGGTCGAGGAGGCGAAGTTCGTAGCCGTACCCCGGGAGGAGGTCCCGCATCAGGGTGCCGAGTCCGCCGGCGGCGCCGGTGAGCAGAACGGTGCGGGGTGCGGGCATCGTCGGGGCTCCTTGGGTGATCGGCCGCATGCGTGCACGGTATTCACATTCGTGGACAAGTTAAGGATCACGACCCTGGCGAGTCAAGGGTGGTGCAGTCGATGTTCATAAACGTAAACTCTGATCAGAATCCTGCACTCATCCCGCCACTCGTCCCGCACGTACCCGCACTCGCCCCAGGGAGAGCCCGTGACGCCTGCCCCCCTCGCCGCACGCCTCAGCATCCCCGGTGGGCCGCTGTTCTTCCCCGTCACCGCCTACGGCCCCGACGGCTCCGTCGACCTCGACACGTACCGCACCCATGTGCGCCGGGGCGTCGAGGCCGGGGCCGCCGCCGTGTTCGCCTGTTGCGGCACCGGGGAGTTCCACGCGCTCACGCCCGAGGAGTACGAGGTGTGCGTGCGGGCGGCCGTCGAGGCGGCGGACGGACAGGTCCCGGTCGTCGCAGGCGTGGGATACGGCACCGCCCTCGCCGTGCGGTACGCCGGGCTCGCCGAGAGCGCCGGCGCGGACGGGCTGCTCGCCATGCCGCCGTATCTCGTCGTCGCCGGGCAGGAAGGGCTCCTTCGGCACTACCAGGAGATCGCGGCGGCGACCGCGCTGCCCGTCATCGTCTACCAGCGCGACAACGCCGTCTTCACCCCGGCAACCGTCGCCGAACTGGCCCGCACGGACGGGATCATCGGCCTCAAGGACGGCCTGGGCGACCTGGACCTCATGCAGCGGATCGTCAGCGCCGTACGCACCGAAGTCACCGGCGCCTTCCTGTACTTCAACGGCCTGCCGACCGCCGAACAGACCCAGCTCGCCTACCGGGCCATCGGCGTCCCGCTGTACTCCTCCGCCGTGTTCTGCTTCGCCCCGGAGATCGCCCTCGCCTTCCACGGGGCGCTGGAGTCCGGTGACGAGGCGACCGTCACCCGCCTGCTGGACGGCTTCTACCGCCCGTTCGTCGAACTGCGCGCCCAGGGCCGCGGTTACGCCGTCGCCCTCGTCAAGGCCGGCGTACGCCTGCGGGGGCTGGACGTGGGAGAGGTCAGGCCCCCGCTGCACGAGCCGAGCGAGGAGCATGTCAAGCAGCTCGCCGAGGTGATCGAGCGCGGCTACGCGCTGCTGGAGAAGGAGCCGGAGGAAACCAAGTGAAGGCGTCGACATTCGTCTACCCCTGGGACGTCAACGGGGACCCGGAGGCCCCCGGAAGGATCGCCGCCCTCGGCGTGCGACAGGTGACCCTCGCCGCCGCCTACCACTCCACCCGCGCCCTCACCCCGCGCCACCCGCGCCACCGCGTCGTCACCGCCGAACACGCCGCCGTGCTGTACCCGACGGACGACCGGTGGGCGGGCCGGGAACTGCGCCCGTACCCGGCCGGGGCCTGGGCGCCGGGTGACGCGTACGGCGAGGCGGCCGGCGCCCTCGCGGACGCGGGCCTGGAGGTCCACACCTGGGTCGTCCTCGCGCACAACTCCCGGCTGGGCGCCGAGCACCCGGACACCTCGGTCGTCAACGCCTACGGCGACCGCTACCCCTGGGCCCCCTGCATCGCCCAGCCCGCCACGCGCGCGTACCTCGTCGACCTGGCCGCCGAGGCAGCCGTACGCCCCGGGGCGCGCGGCACCGAACTGGAGTCCCTCGGCTGGTACGGCCTCCAGCATCTGCACGCCCACGACAAGACGGCCGGGGTCCCGCTCGGGGACGCCGGGTACTACCTGATGGCGCTCTGCTTCTGCCCGACCTGCAAGGAGGGATACGGCGCCCACGGCCTGGACGCCGACGAGCTGGCGGCCGCCATGCGCGCCGCCCTGGAGCCGCTGTGGCAGGGGGCGCAGGACGACCAGGGCTGGGCCGGCGTCGAGAAGCTGCTCGGCTCGGAAGTGGCGGCGGCCACGCGCGCGTGGCGCGACGAAACCGCCCGTACGCTCCAGGAGACGGCGGTCCGTGCGGTGCGCGCGGCCGCCCCCGACGGCTTCCAGGTGCTGCTGCACGCCGACCCCGTGACGTACCACGTCGGCGCCAACCCCGGCGTCGACCCCGAGCACATCCTGTCCCTCGCGGACGGCGTGGTCGTGCCCTGCGCGGGCGGCCCCGCCCTGCTCACACCCTTCGCCGAGCAGGGCCGCGAGGGCGCCGTCGTCGCGGCCAACTTCGGTGTGGTCTCCGGGATGGGCGGCAGCCCGGGCACGCTGGCGTCGGACGCGGCACGCGCGCGTGAGCTGGGCGCCACGGAAATCCGGCTCTATCACGCGGGGTTGGCGTCGGACGGGGACCTGGCGGCGGTGCGGGAGGGCCTCGCCGGACTCTGAAGCAGCGGCAGGGCGGTCACCAGCCACGCCGGGCCGATGACCGCCAACAGCAGCCGTACGTCGAGCAGTTCGACGAGCGCCGCCCCCGCTGCCAGCCCAAAGACGTTCGGCGTGAAGACGAGCGTGTTGGCCGTGGCGGCCGTACGGCCGAGCAGCGCGTCCGGTGTCTCGCGCTGCACGGCGGTGAGGGCGGCGATGAGCACGCAGGGCAGGCCCGCGCCGATCGCCGTGCTGCAGACCAGGGCCACCGGGTCGGACGGGATCGCCCTCAGCCCCGCCGCGGCGGCCGTCACGGCGATGCCGTACGCGGCGAAGCGGCGTTCCCCGAGTCGGCGCAGGGCCGGGCCGGAGAGCAGCCCGATCGCCACCGAACCGGCGCCCTGGACGGCGTACAGCACACCGGCGTACGCGGGGGTGTGCCCTAGGCCGTCGATGACGGCGTAGGTCATCGCACCGCTGAGACCGGCGAACAGCATGGTGGTGCCGCCGGCCAGGACAAGTGGGCGCAGCCGGGGGTGCGACCAGAGGTGGCGGGCGCCCTCGGCGGTCTGCGTCCGCCAGTCGCCGGCCGGGCGCTCGGGCTTGCTCTCGCGCACGCGCAGGCACGCGTACAGGCCGGTCGCGACCACGAACGTGCCCGCGTCGAGCAGGGCGACGCTCGCTCCGCCGTACGCCGCGT
Source organism: Streptomyces bicolor (assembly GCF_000719285.1). Taxonomy (GTDB): domain Bacteria; phylum Actinomycetota; class Actinomycetes; order Streptomycetales; family Streptomycetaceae; genus Streptomyces; species Streptomyces bicolor. The sequence continues at coordinate 133,220 of NZ_JOFS01000003.1, forward strand.
AGACGCCCGCGCCGGCCAGCGGGGCGAGGAGTTTCATGCCCTCGGTGGCCGTCATGCGCAGCCCGTTGAAGTCGCCGAGCAGGGGTGCCGGGACCGCGCCCGCGACGAGGGCGGACTCGGCGGCGTCGTGCACGACACCTGCCGCGCCGTACACGAACAGGACCGCGAAGAGCAGCCAGAGGCGGTCCGGGGAGTCGACCGTGAGGAGGGTGAGCAGGAGGGCGGCCAGCAGGAGGTTCGCGCCGATCAGCAGCGGTTTGCGGCGGGTGCGGTCGGCGAGCGTGCCGAGCAGCGGGCCGGCCAGGGTGGGCGCCCACATGGCGAGCATGCACAGCGCGGCCAGGCCGTCGGACCCGGTGAGGTCCTTGACCCATACGCCGGATGCCAGCCACAGCGCCGAGGTGCCGAAGCCGGAGATCACGACTCCGGTGAGGTAGAGGCGGGCGTCGCGGTCGCGCAGGACGCGTAGGAGTGCCCAGGTGGTGGTCGTCATGCCTGGCCACTGTGCGGCTAAGGCGGGGGCGCCGGGATCGGGGAAGTGCCTTAGAGGGAGGCGGCTTCGGCTGCGCGTCGTAGGGAGTGCGGAAAGGGGGGCAGTCCGTAGAGCGACCCGTGTCGGCGATGAGTTTCGCCGTCGCCGTCGGTCAACCTCTCAGGAAACAGATCCGTGAGGAGCCGGCCCATGACTGACAGCGCCCTCGACCTCGAACCACAGACCGGTGTCATCGCCCGCCTGGCGGACGGCGTCCGCGACGATCAGCTGACGGACGGCACACCGTGCCCGCAGTACGCGGTGCGCAACCTGCTGGGCCATCTGCTCGGCCTGTCCGTCGCCTTCCGCGACGCCGCCCGCAAGGACCTGGGACCCACCACCGACACGCCCCCGGACGCCGCCGTACCGGACATCGGGCCGGGCTGGCGCGAGGAGCTGGCCAAGGTCCTGGCGGAGCTGGCCGAGGCCTGGCGCGACCCGGCCGCCTGGACCGGAGAGACCCGCGCGGGCAGCGTACCCCTGACGGGCGCGGAGGCGGGTGTCGTCGCCGTGAACGAGCTGGTGATCCACGGCTGGGACCTGGCCCGCGCGACCGGCCAGCCGTACGCCCCCGAGCCGGCCGCCCTGCAGCTGTCGTACGGCATGCTCCTCGCGGCCGCCGACGACCCGAGCCGCGGCGGCGGCATCTTCGGCCCGGTCGTCCCCGTCCCGGACGAGGCACCGCTGCTCGACCGGGCGGTGGGGCTGAGCGGACGCGACCCGCGGTGGCAGGCGTCGGCCGACTAGTCCTGACCAGCAGAAACAAGACACAAGTCCTGACCAGCACAAGCAAAAGGAGTCGCCAGCCATGTCACTCGCCCGCGTCCACAACTTCGCCATCTCGCTCGACGGCTTCGGCACCGGTGAAGGGCTGAGCCATGACGCGCCGTTCGGCCACGCCGGCGAAAGGCTGCACGAGTGGATGTTCGCCACCCGGTGGTGGCACGAGATGGTCGGCAAGCCCGGCGGGAGCGGCGGCCTCGACGACGCCTTCGCGCGGCAGTTCGCACCCGGTATCGGCGCCGAGATCATGGGCGCCGGGAAGTTCGGCTTCCCCGGATGGCACGAGGACCCGGAGTGGAAGGGGTGGTGGGGGCCCAACCCGCCGTTCCACACACCGACCTTCGTCCTCACCCATCACACCCGCCCGTCGATCGAGATGGAGGGCGGCACGACGTTCCACTTCCTCGACACCTCACCCGCCAAGGCGCTGGAGACGGCCCGCGAGGCCGCGGGCGGCCAGGACGTACGCATCGGCGGGGGCGTCACCGTCCTCCGCGACTTCCTCGCCGCCGGGCTCATCGACCAGATGCACGTCGTGGTGGTCCCGATCCTGCTCGGCCGGGGCGTACGCCTCTGGGACGGACTGGAGGACGTCCAGCAGGACTACGAGGTCGAGGCCACCTCCTCGCCCAGTGGAGTCACGCATATGACGTTCACCCGCGCCGGTCTCTGAGCCGCCCGGGCCGAGGTCCCGCCAGGGCCGGGCACTGCGTACGCTCCTCTTCATGCCCCTCACCCTCACCGTCCTCGGCACCGCCTCCCCGTACCCCGGCCCCGGCCGCAACTGCTCCGGCTATCTGGTGCGCGGGGGAGGGGCCGAGGTGTGGGTGGACGCCGGGACCGGTACCTTCGCGGAGTTGCAGCGGCACACTGATCCGGCACGGCTGAGCGCGATCTGGATCTCGCATCTGCATGCCGACCACAGCGCCGATCTCCTGGCCGCCTTCTACGGTCTGGCCTATGGCGGGCTCACTCCGGACGCACCCATCCCGGTCTACGCGCCGAAGGATTGCGCGCGGCGTCTCGCCGGGTTCCTCGGGCGGGCGGACGTCGATTTCCTGAGCGGGGTCCTCGACTTCCACGCCCTGTTCGACGGTCACACCGTCCGGCACGGCGACCTGCTGCTCACCTCGTGTGCCGTCGCCCACGATGTCGAGGCGTACGGGCTGCGGGCGGAGCATGACGGGCGGGTCCTCGCGTACTCCGGGGACAGCGGGCCCTGCCCCGCGCTCACCGAACTCGCCCGCGACGCGGACCTGTTCCTGTGCGAGGCCGACATCGATGAGCATCGCGATGGCGAACAGGTTCACCTCACTCCCGAGGACGCCGGAACCGCCGCCTGTCAGGCGGGCGCACGACAACTCGTCGTCACGCACGTGGGGCCCACGCTCACCCCGGAGGTGGCGACCTCCCGCGCCGCCGCGGCCTTCGGCGGGCGTACCCGCACCGCGTTCGAAGGTCACACGCTGCACCTCTAGGCGATCCCTGAGGCACTCCCTGAGGAAGCCTCAACTTCCTTTGCCAGAAGCATTGACGAAACATGCGCCCCCTCCTACCTTCATCGCGTCGTACTTCGTACGTCATATATGAGACGCGATACGTGAGATCCCATACGCGAGAGCCATCTCGCGAAGATCCGAGAGGCGCGCATGACCTCTGTGCCCACGCCGATCCCCTCGCGCACGCAGTACGTGCTGGAGGAGATCAAACGCCGCATCCTCACCGGGCAGTTGACGCCCGGTCAGGCCCTCGTCGAGACCGAGCTCGCCGCTCGGTTCGGGGTGTCGAAGACCCCGGTGCGCGAGGCGCTCAAGACGCTGGCCGGGACCGGCCTGGTCGTGATGAGCCAGTACAAGGGCGTCACGGTGCGCATGGTGGACGCGGACATGGCGCGCGAGGTCTACGACGTGCGGCTGCTCCTCGAACCCGAGGCCCTCAGGCGGGCCGTCCGGCGCGGAGCCTCCCTCGACGCCGCCCGTGACGCGCTGACCCGTGCCGACGAGGCCACCGACACCGCCGAACGCTCCCTCGCCAACCGGGAGTTCCACCGCGCCCTCTACCTGCCGTGCGGTAACCCGCTGCTCGGCCGGATGCTCGACGAGGTCCGCGACCAGGCCGCCCTCGTCTCCGCTGTCGCCTGGGCGGCCTCGCCCTCCTGGGAGCGGGAGGCCGGCGAGCACCGGGAGATCCTGCGGCTCGCGCTGGAAGGGGACGCCGACGGCGCCGCGCGCGCCCTGCGCGCCCACATCGCGTCGTTCGTCGAGCGGGCCTTCCCGGACGCGGGAGTCGAGGCCCAGGGAGAGGACGGTCCGGCATGACAACGACGTTCGAGACCCAGCGGACGGCCCTGGCCGACGTGGTGGCGATCCCGGTGACCCCGTTCGCCGAGGACGGCCGCGTCGACCAGGACGCCCACCGGGCCCTGCTGCGTCGTCTCCTCGACGGGGGGATCAGGACCCTGACCCCCAACGGGAACACCGGCGAGTTCTACGCCCTCGCCCCCGAAGAGCGCCGCCTCGTCACCGAGTTGACCGTCGACGAGGCCGGCGATCGCGCGGTCATCCTCGTCGGTGTCGGCCACGACGTGCCCACCGCCGTCGCCTCCGCCCGGCACGCCCGCGAGCTGGGCGCCCAGATGGTGATGGTGCATCAGCCCGTCCACCCCTACGTCTCGCAGAGCGGCTGGGTCGACTACCACCGCGCCGTCGCCGCGGCCGTCCCCGAGCTCGGCGTCGTGCCGTACATCCGCAACGCCCAGCTCGGCGGCGCGCGCCTGGCCGAGCTCGCCGACGACTGTCCGAACGTGATCGGCGTGAAATACGCCGTCCCGGACGCCGCCAAGTTCGCCGCGTTCGCCCGCGACGCCGGTCTGGAGCGCTTCGTGTGGGTCGCCGGGCTCGCCGAGCCGTATGCGCCCTCGTACTTCTCGGCCGGTGCCACCGGCTTCACCTCCGGGCTCGTGAACGTCGCCCCGGCCGTTTCGCTGAACATGATCGAAGCGCTTCGATCCGGGGACTACCCGGGCGCGATGAAGGTCTGGGAGCAGATCCGCCGCTTCGAGGAGCTGCGGGCCGCCAACGGCTCCGCCGACAACGTCACCGTCGTCAAGGAGGCCCTCGCCTCCCTCGGCCTGTGCCGCCGCGAGGTCCGCCCGCCGAGCCGGCACCTGCCAGAGAGCGAGCGCGCCGAGGTCGCCGCCATCGCCGCCGGGTGGTCGATATGACCGACAGAGAGCGAAAGCGCCCCGAGGAACTCCGCAGCCATCAGTGGTACGGAACCGAGGGCCAGCTGCGCACCTGGTCGCACAATGCCCGCATGCGCCAGCTGGGATACGAGGCCGAGGAGTACCGGGGCCGCCCGGTGATCGCCGTCCTCAACACCTGGTCCGACATCAACCCCTGTCACGTTCATCTGCGTGAGCGTGCCGAGGCGGTCAAGCGGGGAGTGTGGCAGGCCGGGGGTTTCCCGCTCGAGTTCCCGGTCGCCACGCTCTCGGAGACGTACCAGAAGCCGACCCCGATGCTCTACCGCAACCTGCTCGGGATGGAGACGGAGGAGCTGCTGCGGTCGTATCCGATCGACGCGGCGGTGCTGCTCGGCGGCTGTGACAAGTCGACGCCGGCACTGCTGATGGGCGCGGCCTCGGCCGACGTACCGTCGATCTTCGTGCCCGCGGGGCCGATGCTGCCGGGGCACTGGCGCGGTGAGACCCTCGGGTCCGGCACCGACATGTGGAAGTACTGGGACGAGCACCGCGCGGGCAATCTGACCGACTGTGAACTACGCGAGCTCCAGGGCGGGTTGGCGCGTTCCCCCGGTCACTGCATGACCATGGGGACCGCCTCCACGATGACCGCGGCGGCGGAAGCCCTCGGTATGACGCTGCCGGGTGCCTCCTCGATCCCGGCCGTCGACTCCGGGCACGAGCGGATGGCCGCCGCCTCCGGGCGCCGCGCCGTGGAACTCGCCTGGACCGGTCTGAAGCCGTCGCAGATCCTCACCCGCGAGGCCTTCGAGGACGCCGTCACCACCATCCTCGGCCTCTGCGGCTCCACCAACGCCGTCATCCACCTGATCGCCATGGCCGGCCGCGCGGGCGTCGAGCTCACCCTCGACGACTTCGACCGCATCGCGCGGACCGTGCCGGTGCTCGCCAACGTCCGGCCCGGCGGACAGACGTACCTCATGGAGGACTTCTACTTCGCCGGCGGTCTGCCTGCCTTCCTCTCGCGGATCACCGACCTGCTCCACCTTGACCGGCCGACCGTCAACGGCACCCTCGGGGAGCAGCTCGAGGGCGCCGAAGTCCACAACGACGACGTCATCCGGCCCCGCGACAACCCCGTCGCGAGCGAGGGCGGGGTCGCCGTGCTGCGCGGCAACCTCTGCCCGGACGGCGCCGTCATCAAGCACATCGCCGCCGAGCGGCACCTGCTGAAGCACACCGGCCGTGCGGTCGTCTTCGACGACTACAGGACGATGCAGCGGACCATCAACGACCCGTCGCTCGACATCACCGCCGACAGCGTGCTGGTGCTCCGGGGCGCCGGGCCCAAGGGCGGCCCGGGCATGCCCGAATACGGGATGCTGCCCCTGCCCGACCATCTGCTGAAGCAGGGCGTACGGGACATGGTGCGGATCTCCGACGCCCGGATGAGCGGCACGAGTTACGGCGCGTGTGTGCTGCATGTGGCGCCGGAGTCGTACGTCGGCGGACCGCTCGCCCTCGTACGCACCGGGGACCTGATCACCCTGGACGTCGAGGCACGCACCCTCCAACTCAACGTGGACGACGAGGAGCTGGAGCGTCGCAGGGCCGAGTGGACACCGCCGCCCGCACGCTACGAGCGCGGCTACGGCGCGCTCTACAACGAACAGATCACCCAGGCCGACACCGGCTGCGACTTCGAGTTCCTGGCCCGGCCGGGCCAGGTACGGGACCCCTACGCCCTCTAGGGGCGCGGGGAACCGCGCGACCAGCCACAAGGCACCCGCAGCCGCCACACAACATCAAGAGGCACCCCCTATAGCGCGACTAGGGCAACCCGCACTCACCGAGAAAGCGCTTCCTGCACCACGAAAGCAAGCCGCACGCACGACGTACCAAGAACGGAGACCTTGTCATGGCCCAAGCCGCAGCCGTGGCGAAACCGCCCGCGCCACCCCGGCGGCGCCGTGCCTCCGCCACGCCGCGCAGGCTCCCGTATCTGCTGATCGCCCCGGCGGCCCTGCTCATGCTGGGCTTCATCGCCTACCCGGTCCTCAGCGTCTTCTACTACAGCCTGCAGGAGTACAACCCCACCAAGCCGTGGCGGAACGGCTTCACGGGCTTCGACAACTTCGTCCACGCCTTCACCGAGGACCCGCTGTTCTGGGACACGCTGGTCTTCAGCGCCAAGTGGGTGTTCGTCGAGGTCGGGCTCCAACTGCTGTTCGGGCTCGCGCTCGCGCTGATCGTCAACCAGACGTTCGTGGGCCGTGCGCTGGGCCGGGCGCTCGTCTTCTCCCCGTGGGCCGTCTCCGGCGTGCTGACCTCGGCGATCTGGGTGCTGCTCTACAACTCCCAGACGGGCATCACCCGTTACCTCGCGGACGTCGGCATCGGCTCGTACGGCACCAGCTGGCTGTCGGACACCTCCACCGTGTTCCCGGCCGCGATCGTCGCCGACCTGTGGCGCGGCGTGCCGTTCTTCGCGATCCTCATCCTCGCCGACCTCCAGTCCGTCTCGAAGGACCTGTACGAGGCGGCCGAGGTCGACGGGGCCAGCCGGATCAAGCAGTTCTGGCATATCACGCTGCCCCACCTCAAGGACGCGATCGTGCTGTCCACGCTGCTGCGCGCGGTATGGGAGTTCAACAACGTCGACCTGCTCTACACCCTGACCGGCGGCGGTCCGGCCGGCGAGACCACGACACTCCCGCTCTACATCGCCACCATCAGCGTCGACGCCCACAACTTCGGCTACGCCTCCGCCCTGACCACGGTCGCGTTCGTGATCCTGCTCTTCTGCTCGATGGTCTATCTGCGGCTGAGCAAGTTCGGAGGTGAGGACAAGTGAGCGTGAAGGAAGCCACCAAGGCCGCGCCCGCGCCCGTGCGCGCCGCCCCCGAGCCGCGACGTCCGACGAAGCGGAACCGCTCCTGGGACGAGGCCCCTCGCTGGCAGATCTACCTCCCGCTGTCGATCTACCTGGTCTTCACCCTGATCCCCTTCTACTGGATCCTGCTGTTCTCGCTGCGCCCGGCCGGCTCGACCTCCCTCGTGCCCTGGCCGATCACCTTCGACCACTTCGAGAAGGTCTGGACGGAGCGGAGCTTCGGCACCTACTTCCAGAACAGCGTGCTCGTCGGCGTCGTCACCCTGCTGATGACGACGCTCGTCGCCCTGGCCGGCGGCTACGCCCTCGCGCGCTTCAACTTCAAGATCAAGCGGGCGTTCATGCTCGCCCTGCTCTGCTCCCAGTTCGTGCCGGGCGCGCTGCTCCTGGTGCCGCTGTTCGAGATCTTCGCCGAGCTCCAGATGATCAACTCGCTGGGCAGCGTCATCATCGCTGAGACGGTCTTCCAACTGCCGCTGTCGATGATCCTGATCAGCAACTTCATCAAGAACGTGCCGTACTCCCTGGAGGAGGCGGCCTGGGTCGACGGCTGCAACCGGATGACGGCCTTCAGGATCGTCGTCCTGCCGCTGCTGAGGCCCGGTCTGATCGCGGTCGGCTCCTTCGCCTTCGTGCACTCCTGGAACCACTTCCTGTTCGCCCTGATGTTCCTCAACAACCAGGAGAAGCAGACCATCCCGGTCGGCCTCAACACCCTGATGGGCGCGGACAGCGTGGACCTGGGTGCGCTGGCCGCCGGCGGGATCATCGCGGCCGTGCCGGTGGTGATCGTGTTCGCCTTCATCCAGAAGTGGCTGATCACGGGGTTCAGTGCGGGGGCGGTGAAGGGATGAGGCTCCGTCAGATCGCCGCGCTGACCGCGCTGCTGGGGCTCCTCTGCGTCCCCGCCCACGCCGACGACACCCGCGACATCAGCCGCGACACCCTCGCCGCGAACGACGGCTGGGCGGCGGCCGACGGTGGTACCACGGGGGGTTCCACCGCCGACGACGCCCACGTCTTCACCGTACGGAACCGGAGTGAGCTGGTCCGCGCCCTCGACGGCGGCAGCGCGACGCCGAAGATCATCCAGGTCGCCGGCACCATCGACGCCAACACCGACGACGACGGCGACCACCTGGACTGCGCCGACTACGCCACCGATGGCTACAGCACCAAGGGGTACCTGGCCGCCTACGACCCCCGCACCTGGGGCTCGGCCAAGCCCAGCGGTCCGCTGGAGGAGGCCCGCCAGGCCTCGGCGGCCAGGCAGGCCGAGCGGATCGAGCTGGCCGTCGGCTCCAACACCACCATCGTCGGACTCGGCGCCAAGGCCGTGCTGAAGGGCGCCAGCCTCCAGCTCAGGGGCGCGGACAACGTCATCGTCCGCAACCTCGAACTCCGCGACACCTACGACTGCTTCCCCGTCTGGCAGCCCAACACCGGCGGCCTCGGCGACTGGAAGACGGCGTACGACAACATCTGGCTGCGCGGCGCCACCCACGTCTGGATCGACCATGTGACCCTCAGCGACCAGGGCCATCCAGACGAACAGGAACCCACCCACTTCGGCCGCAACTACCTCCGTCACGACGGCCTGCTGGACATCACCAACGCCTCCGACCTGGTCACCGTCTCCTGGAGCCGGTTCACCGACCACGACAAGGCGATCCTCATCGGCAACGGCGACACGGCCACCGGCGACCGGGGCAGGCTCCGCGTCACCCTGCACCACAACGAGTTCGAGTCCGTCGTCCAGCGCGCCCCGCGCGTCCGCTTCGGCCAGGTGCACCTCTACAACAACCGGTACGTCGTCCCGGCCGACGCCCACGACTACCGCTACTCCATCGGCGTGTCGACCGAGTCGGCGATCCACGCCGAGAACAACGCCTTCCACACCCCCGGCCACGTAGAGGTCGCCGACCTGGTCAAGAGCTGGAACGGCACCGCCCTCCACCAGTCCGGAACCCTCTTCAACGGCTTCCCCGTCGACCTGCTCGCCATCCACAACGCCTACAACTCCGGCAGCGAGCGCGACCTCACGGCCGACGTCGGCTGGACACCTACCCTGCACAAAAAGATCGACAGCGCCGAGACGGCCGACCGAGCGGTGGCCCGTGGCGCGGGCGCAGGGAGGACCCCATGAGCACTGCCGTACCCATCGTGCTGGCCGGCGCGCGCGGCCACGGCCGCTGGCACCTCGACAACATCCGCCGGCTCCAGGACAAGGGGATCGTGCGGCTGGCGGGGATCTGCGAGCTGACCCCGCTCACCGCACAGGAGCTCCCCGAGGGCCTGGGCGCACCGGAACAGTCCGCCGACTTCGGCGCCCTCCTCGACGCCACCGGCGCGCGGATCGCGGTGATCTGCACGCCGATCCCGACCCACACCGACCTGGCGCTGACGGCCGCGCACAGGGGAGTGCACATCCTGCTGGAGAAGCCGCCCGCCCCGTCGTACGCCGAGTTCCGGCGCATGGCCGACGGGATCGCCGAGGCCGGGGTCGCCTGTCAGATCGGCTTCCAGTCGCTGGGCTCGCACGCGGTGCCGGCGATCCGGACGCTGCTGGCCGAGGGCGCCGTCGGCGAGATCGCCGGGATCGGCGGGGCCGGTGCCTGGGCGCGTCCCGAGGCGTACTACCGGCGGGCGCCCTGGGCGGGCAGGCGCAGGCTGAACGGTGTCGACGTGATCGACGGGGTGCTCACCAACCCGCTCGCCCACGCCGTCGCCACCGCGCTCGCACTCGGCGGCACCACCCGCGCCGAGGACGTCACGGACATCGAGACCGAGCTGCTGCGCGCCAACGACATCGAGTCCGACGACACCTCCTGCGTCCGTGTCACCACGAGCCGCACCCCGGTCGTCGTCGGCGCGACCTTGTGCGCCGAGGACCCCGACGACCCGTACGTCGTCGTCCACGGCGAACACGGCCGGATCACCTTCTGGTACAAGCAGGACCGCGTCCTGCTCCAGCGCGCGAACCACGGCCCGGAGGAGTTCGAGTACGGCCGCACCGACCTGCTGGAGAACCTCGTCGACCACCTCACCGACGGCACCGACCTGCTGGTCACACCCGACGCGACCGGTGCCTTCATGCGGGTCGTTGAAGCGATTCGACTGGCCCCCGACCCGGCCCCGCTGCCGGACGGGGCCTGGCACCTGCTCCCCGACGAGCAGCGCCGGGTCGTGCCCGGCATCGACGGCCTGGTCGCGGCCGCCGCCGACACCCTCGCCCTCTACTCCGAGCTGGGCGCCCCCTGGGCTCCTCCGGCACGAACGAATGAGGTGAGCACCTGATGACCCCCCACGACACCGCGGTGCTGCGCGTCGCGGGCCGGCCGGTCGGCCGGTACGTCACCCGGCCAGAACTCCCGGCCCGGCTCTCCCCGCGCCCGTACCTGCACCCCGTCACCACCCTGGCCGGCACGGCGGTCACCGAGCTCAGCCCGGCCGACCACACACATCACCTCGGCGTCGGTGTCGCCGTTCCCGACGTCGAGGGGTCCAACTTCTGGGGCGGCCGCACCTTCGTCCGCGACCAGGGCCCGACCGAGCTGGACAACCACGGTGCCCAGCGGCACACCGCCTTCCAGCTGCGCGACCCCGACGGCTTCGTCGAGGAACTGCGCTGGGTGGCGTCCGGCGCCGAGCTGCTGTGCGAACGCCGTACGGTCGCGGCGACGGAACTCACCGAGTTCGCCTGGGCGTTGGACTTCACCTTCTCCCTGACCAACGTCACCTCCGGCCCGCTGTCGATCGGCAGCCCAGCCACCAACGGGCGTCCGGGTGCCGCGTACGGCGGCTTCTTCTGGCGGGCCCGCAAGGAGGCGTCGGCGCCGACGGTGTTCACCGTCGAGCGGGAGGGCGAGGCGGCGATCCACGGCACCCGCGCCGACTGGATAGCCCTCGCGGGCAGCACCTGGACGCTCGTCTTCGCCGGGGCCACCGACCGGACCCGGCAGGACCCGTGGTTCGTGCGAGCCGAGGATTACCCGGGCGTCGGCTCCTCGCTGGCGTCCGAGGAACGGCTGCCGATCCCACCCGGCGAGACCGTCGTACGGCGGATCGTCACCGTCGTGGCCGACGGGCGCCTGCCCCGCCTCGAAGTGGCGGCCCTGGTCCGCAAGGTGGTGAGCCAGTGACGTACAGGAATCCCGTCCTCAACGCCGACTGGTCCGACCCGGACGTCGTCCGCGTCGGCGACGACTTCTACCTGACCGCCTCCAGCTTCGGCCGTGCCCCGGGCCTGCCCCTGCTGCACTCCCGGGACCTGGTCAACTGGACCCTGGTCGGCCACGCCGTCGAACGCCTCGAACCGGCGGAGGAGTTCGCGGCCCCCCGCCACGACTGCGGCATCTGGGCCCCGTCGATCCGCCACCACGACGACCGCTTCTGGATCTTCTGGGGCGACCCCGACCAGGGCATCTTCCAGGTCAACGCCCCCGAGATCCGGGGCCCCTGGACCCAACCCCACCTGGTGAAGGCGGGCAAGGGACTGATCGACCCTTGCCCCCTCTGGGACGACGAGACCGGCGAGGCCTACCTCGTGCACGCCTGGGCCAAGTCCCGCTCCGGCGTCAAGAACCGCCTCACCGGCCACCGGATGCACCCCGACGGCTCCGAACTCCTCGACGAGGGCAAGCTGATCGTCGACGGCGACCGGATCCCCGGCTGGTTCACCCTCGAAGGACCCAAGCTCTACAAGCACGACGACTGGTTCTGGATCTTCGCGCCCGCCGGGGGAGTGGAGACCGGCTGGCAGGGCGCCTTCCGCTCGCGCGAGTTCTTCGGGCCGTACGAGGAGAAGATCGTCCTCGAACAGAAGGACACCGACGTCAACGGGCCGCACCAGGGCGGCTGGGTTCGCACCCCCTCCAGTGAGGACTGGTTCCTGCACTTCCAGCAGCGGGGCGCGTACGGCCGGGTCGTCCACCTCCAGCCGATGCGCTGGGGCGCCGACGGCTGGCCGGTACTCGGGAACGAAGGCGCCCCCGTTGCCGTACACCCACTTCCCGACCTGCCACCGCACCCGCCGGCCGCGCCCGCCACCGACGACGACTTCCCCGGCGGACGCTTCGGCCGCCAGTGGTCGTGGACGGCCAACCCTCCCCCACTCTCGGCTTCGCTCGAGCGGGGGGACCCCCATGCCGGCTGGGCCACCCAGCACTCCGGCGACGGGCTGAAACTGGCCTGCGTCCGCTCGGCCGACGCGCACGACCTGCGCAAACTGCCCAACGTCCTCACCCAGCGGCTGCCGGGCACGCCCTGCGCGGTCGAGGTCGACCTGCGGCTGGACAGCGAGGAGTCGGGGACGCGGGCGGGGCTCGCGGTGCTCGGGGACGCGTTCGGCTGGATCGGGCTCCAGCGGGGCGCGGACGGGGCGGTGCATGTCGTGCACCGGTTCGCGGAGGCCGTCGCCGAGAGGGAACGGGACGCCGCACACGCGCGGCTCGCACCTCAGGGGCGGGTGCGGCTGCGGATCGAGATCGGGGCGGGAGCGCGCTGCCGCTTCCTCTACGACATCGGGGAGGGCCCGCGCGTTTCCGGCCCCGTCTTCGCCGCCACCCCCTGGCGCTGGGTCGGTGCTCTGCTCGGCCTGTTCGCCCTCGCGCCCGCCGGAACGGGACACGCCGGCGCGGCAACCTTCTCGCACTTCAGGATCGACCCCCTGTAACGCACCTGACCCGTAAGCCCGTTGGGAGCCGCAATGACGCAGCACCTTGATAGCAAGCGCTTGCACAGACCGACCGGGAGACCGGGCCACGGCAGGGTCCTGGCCGCCGTGTTCGGCCTTGTCGCCGCGCTGAGCCTCGGGACGATGGCGGAGGCGAAGGCCGAGACCCCCACGGCGACTTCGGCCTCCGTCGACCGCTGGACGGACCGGCCCCACGGCTTCGCCTCCCTCGCCGGGGGCACCACCGGCGGCGCGGGCGGCAAGGTCGTGACCGTCACGGACCGGGCCTCGCTGGCCGAGTACGCGGCGGCCAAGGAGCCGTACATCATCCGTGTGTCGGGTTCGATCGACGTCGAACCCTTCGGCTCGGACATCGTGGTGGCGTCGAACAAGACCATCGTCGGGGTCGGTGACACCGGCGAGATCGTCCACGGCGAGCTGCATCTCAACCCCGGCACGAGCAACGTCATCATCCGCAACCTGACGATCCGCGACAGTTACGTCGAGGGCGACTGGGACGGCAAGACCACCGACTTCGACGCCATCCAGATGGACACCGTCGACCACGTCTGGATCGACCACAACCGATTCACGCGCATGGGCGACGGTCTGCTCGACATCCGCAAGGACAGTCAGTACATCACCGTCTCCTACAACCAGTTCACCCACCACAACAAGGCGTTCGGGATCGGCTGGACGACCAACCTCCAGACGCAGATCACCGTCGACCACAACTGGTTCACGGGCACCAAGCAGCGCAACCCGTCGGCCGACAACTGCGCCTACGCGCACCTGTACAACAACTACCTCTCGGCGCAGGTGGCCGACGGTGACCCGACCTGGACGTACGGGAACTGGTCGCGCGGCAAGACCCGGATGGTCATCGAGAACAGTTACTACGACGGGGTCCAGCATCCCTATCAGGCCGATGCGACGGCCGAGTTGGTCGAGCGTGGGTCGATTCTGCGGAACGTCAGCGGGCGGCAGGACGAGTGGGGTGCCGCCTTCGACCCACGGGAGTTCTACGACTACCGGCTGGACCCGGCCGCGGCCGTGCCCGCGCTGGTGAAGCGGTTCTCCGGGCCGCAGAAGCGGATCGGTGACTCGGTGACGCTGCGGGTCCCCGGGGACTACGCGAGTGTGCAGGCCGCCGTGGACGCGGTGCCGGCCGGGAACGCCGGACGGGTCGTGATCGCCGTGGCGCCCGGGACGTACCGCGAGAAGGTGTTCATCCCCTCGAGCAAGCCGGACATCGTGCTGCAGGGCACCGGACGGGACCGGTCCGACACCGTCATCGTCTTCGACACGCCTGCCGCGTACGGGGGTTCGACGGGGAGCGCGACCGTCAGGATCGCCGCGAACGACGTCACCGCGCGCAACCTCACCTTCAGCAACGACTTCGACGAGGCCGCGCACGAGCTGAACGGCGAGCAGGCTCTGGCGATGAAGACGACCGGTGACCGGATCGTCTTCGAGGACACCGCGTTCCTGGGCAACCAGGACACCCTGATGACCGACAGCCCCAAGCTGGACGTGATCAGCCGGGTGTACATCCGGGACTCGTACATCGAGGGCGACGTCGACTTCGTCTACGGACGGGCGACCACCGTGATCGAGCGTTCGGTGATCCGTGCGCTCAGCCGGGGATCGGCCACCAACAACGGCTACATCACCGCGGCCTCGACGTGGACGGGCAATCCGTACGGGTTCCTGATCACCGACTCGAAGGTGGTGAGCGACGCGCCGGCCGGGTCGTTCCACCTGGGGCGGCCCTGGCACCCCGGTGGTGAACCGGCAGCCGTCGCCCAGGTGCTGATCAGGAACACCGAGCTGCCCGCCGCGATCAAGGCCTCGCCGTGGACCGACATGAGCGGGTTCTCGTGGAAGGACGCGCGGTTCACGGAGTACCGGAACGTCGGACCCGGGGCCGCCATGACCGCGGACCGGCCGCAGATGAGCGATGCCGAGGCGCGGTCCCACACCGTCGCCGACTACCTCCGGGGCGCCGACGGCTGGAAGCCGTACGCCCACCACCACTGACCCCCACGACTTCACATCTCCGCTGGATCCAGAACGAAGAGAGCCGACCAATGAAGATCAGCATCCGTAGAAGCAGGCGCGCTGCCATAGCCGTCGCCCTCGGGTCCGTCCTCGCCCTGACCGCCACCGCCTGCGGTGACGATGGGAGCGGCGCGGGCGGGGACAAGGGCGCCGAGGGCAGCGGCACGGGAAAGATCGTCTTCTGGGACAACAACGGCGGTGTCCGCACCGACATCTGGAAGGAGATCATCGCCGACTTCGAGAAGGCGAACCCGGACATCGAGGTCGAGTACGTCGGGATCCCGTCCACCGACTACCAGTCCAAGGTGGACACCGCCATCCAGGGCGGCGGCCTGCCGGACGTCGGCGGCGTCGGCGCGGCGATGCTCGCCGGGTTCGCCGCGCAGAACGCGCTGGAGCCGCTGGACGACCGGCTCGCCAAGTCGTCTCTGAACGGCAAGCTCAACGAGGACATGGTGGCTTCGCTGAAGGCCGCGGGCGGTGGGGACGGCAAGCTGTACTCGGTGCCGACCTCCGCGAACAACGGTGTGCTGTACTACCGCACCGACCTGTTCGAGAAGGCCGGGCTGGACGAGCCGTCGACCTGGGACAAGTTCTTCGAGGCCGCGGAGAAGCTCACGGACGCCAAGAAGAACGAGTTCGGGTACACCATTCGTGGTGGTGCCGGGTCCATCGCCCAGGCGCTGGACGCGATGTACGGGCAGTCCGGGATCACGTCCTTCTGGAACGGTGACAAGACCACGGTCAACGACCCGAAGAACGTGGCCGCCCTGGAGAAGTACGCCGCGCTCTACAAGAAGGTCACTCCGGCCGCCGACCTCAACAACGACTTCACCAAGATGGTCGCGCAGTGGGACTCCGGCACGATCGGGATGCTGAACCACAACCTGGGGTCGTACCAGGACCATGTGAAGGCGCTGGGGACGGACAAGTTCCGGGGAATTCCGCAGCCGGTTGGCTCCGCCGGTAAGCGGGTCCAGGTGTCCAACCCCGTTGATGGAATGGGTCTCTTCAAGAGCTCCAAGAACAAGGAGGCCGCCTGGAAGTTCATCGAGTTCGCGACCTCGCACGAGGAGAACTCGAAGTTCAACGAGGCGGCGGGGCAGGTTCCTTCGAACAACGACGCCGCCAAGGATGCGTGGATCTCCGAGGCCGAGCCGACGAAGTTGGCTGCCGCCGCGTTGACGGACGGGTCGACGACGATTGTCCAGCTGCCGTACTACCTGCCTGACTGGAACACCATCTCCAAGGCCGACAACGAGCCGAACTTCCAGAAGGTGCTGAACGGGGACATGAGCGCGAAGGAATTTCTGGACACGATGGCTGAGCAGTTGAATGAGGCTCAGGCCGAGTGGACGGAAAGGAACGGCTGAGAGCTCGGTCGGTTCTGTGCGCGGCCGGCTGCGAGTGGTTTGTGGCTGGTCGCGCAGTTCCCCGCGCCCCTGAGGGAGCTTCACTGTCCCCTGTTGAAAGGCACCCTTGTGTCCCTTAACCGTAGACAGGTCAGTTTGGCGGCCGTTGCCGCCGTTCCTCTCGCCCTCGCGGTCACCGGTCCCGCGCAGGCAGCGCAGCGCCATCGCACTCTCTACATCGCCGGCGACTCCACCGCCGCCCAGAAATACGCCCCCGCCGCTCCCGAGACCGGGTGGGGCATGGCGATCCCTTCCTTTCTGCGCAAGGACCTCCTCGTCTCCAATCACGCCGTGAACGGGCGCAGTTCCAAGAGCTTTGTCGATGAAGGGCGGCTCGACGTCATCCTCCAGGCCATCCGGCCCGGTGACTTCCTGCTGATCCAGTTCGCGCACAACGACGAGAAGGCCGAGGATCCCGCTCGGTACACCGAGCCCTGGACGACGTACCAGAACTATCTGCGGCTGTACGTCGACGGGGCGCGGGCCCGGGGTGCGCGGCCGGTGCTGGCCACCGCCGTCGAGCGGCGCCGGTTCGACGCGGGCGGCAACGCCGTGCCGACCCACGGCGACTATCCGGCGGCGATGCGCGCGCTCGCCGAGGAGGAGCGCGTGGCGCTGCTCGACCTTCAGGCGCTGTCGCTCGCGCTGTGGCAGCGGCTCGGGGTCGAGGAGACGAAGAAGTACTTCAACTGGACCGCCACCGAGCAGGACAACACGCACTTCAACCCGCCCGGCGCGATCGCCGTGGCGCGTCTCGTGGCGCGGGAGCTGCTGCGTACGCGGGTGCTCGGCCCGCGGGACGTGCGCCGACTGGACGAAGAGATCCCGGAGTCCTGGATCACCTGGCCGCAGGCCGTCGCGTAACACCACCCGACCGCAGAAGAGAGAGCCGCACAATGAACGTACAGACATGGCATGGGCATGCCACAAAGCGGGCCGCTGTTCTGATCGGCTGCACCGCGCTCGTCCTCGGGCTGACCGGCACCGGAGCGCAGGCCGGGCCCCGTGACCTCGGCCGTCAGGTCCTCGGCGCGGGCGACGGCTGGGGCTCGGAAGGGGCCGGGACGACCGGTGGGTCGGCCGCCGACCCCGAGCACGTCTACACCGTCACCACCTGGGCCGAGTTCAAGGCCGCACTGAAGGACGGGGGTGACGCGCCGAAGATCATCAAGGTCAAGGGCATGATCGACGCCGTCTCCCAGGGCTGCGAGGCCTTCGTCACAGACGGCTACGACCTCCAGCAGTACCTGAAGGACTACGACCCGGCCGTCTACGGCAACGACAAGGTCGCCATGGGTCCGCAGGAGGACGCGCGGGTCGCGTCCGCCGCCAAGCAGGACACGGAGATCAAGGCCAACATCCCCAGTAACACCACCATCGTCGGCGTCGGCAGGAACTCCGGCATCCTCGGCGGCAGCCTCCAGATCAAGGGC
This sequence comes from Streptomyces bicolor, assembly GCF_000719285.1. Lineage (GTDB taxonomy): Bacteria > Actinomycetota > Actinomycetes > Streptomycetales > Streptomycetaceae > Streptomyces > Streptomyces bicolor. The sequence goes on from NZ_JOFS01000003.1 coordinate 151,213, forward strand.
GTCTCGAACGTCATCCTGCGCAACCTCACCATCGAGGCGCCGCTCGACTGCTTCCCCAAGTGGGACCCGACCGACGACAACAACACGGGCAACTGGAACTCCGAGTACGACACCGTGGTCGTCTACGGCAGCGACCATGTGTGGATCGACCACAACACGCTCACCGACGGGCGCTTCCCCGACAGCGAGCGGCCGGTCCACTTCGGCAAGGTCTTCCAGCAGCACGACGGGCTGACGGACATCGTGCGTGGCTCCAACTACGTGACCGTGTCCTGGAACTCCTTCGAGAACCACGACAAGAACATGCTGATCGGCAACGGCGACGGCCTCGCCGCCATCGACGCCGGCAAGCTCAAGGTCACCATGCACCACAACCGCTTCGAGGGGATCCTCCAGCGCTCCCCGCGCGTGCGGTTCGGACAGGTCGACGTCTACAACAACCACTACGTGGTGACCGAGGAGCAGAAGGACGACTACTACATCTTCGGTGTCGGCATCTCCTCGCAGCTGTACGCCAGCGACAACTCCATCTCCCTGCCGGCCGGCGCGGGCGTCGGCAAGGTGCTGAAGAAGTGGAACGAGTCCCCGCTGACCGCCGAGAACAACCACGTCAACGGAAAGCTCACGGATCTCATCGCCGTCCACAACGCCGAGATCCCGGAGGAGACCCTCCAGTCGGGCGCCGGCTGGACGCCGACCCTGCGGACGAAGGTCGACAACCCCAAGGCCGTGCCGGGAATCGTCGACAACTGCGCGGGCGCCGGCCGCCTGCGCTGACGCCTCCACGAGGGAGGGGCGTAACCCGGGTAAGGCCGCCCCTCCCCGGAAGTCCCGCACGAGCCGCCCTGCGAAGGAGCACCCGCATGCCCTCGCCCCACCTCCGACTGCCCCTGTCCAGAAGGGGATTCCTCACCGCGAGCGCCGCCCTCGGCACCGCGCTCGCCTTCGCGCCGGCCCCCGCACGGGCCGCCGGCCACGCCCCCTGCCCCTTCGGCCGGTACGGATCACCGGCCGCGCGCCTCACCCCGCGGACCCTCTACGTCGACGTGGCCGGCCAGGGCGACTTCACCACCGTCCAGGCCGCCGTGACCGCCGCGACCGGCAGCGGCTGGACGCTGGTCATCGCGCCGGGGACGTACCGCGAGACGGTCGCCGTCGACGTGAGCCGTACGGAGATGACCTGGCTCGGCGCGGGCGACGACCCGCGTGACGTCGTCATCGTCTACGACAACGCGGCCGGCACCCCCAAGCCCGGCGGCGGCACCTACGGCACCACCGGCTCCGCCACCACCCTGGTCCAGGCCGACGGCTTCACCGCCCGCCACATCACCTTCGCCAACGACTGGCTGCGCGCCGACCACCCCGGCATGAGCGGCACCCAGGCCGTCGCCATCAAGGTGCAGGGCGACCGGTCCGCGTTCCACCACTGCCGGTTCCTCGGCCACCAGGACACCCTGTACGCCGACTCCATGGCGCTCGGCGTCTTCGCCCGCCAGTACTTCTCGCACTGCTACGTGGAGGGCGACGTCGACTTCGTCTTCGGGCGGGGCACGGCCGTGTACGAGCACTGCCACTTCCGGACCCTGACCCGGACGGACCTGTCGTCCGCCCCGTACGGCTTCGTCTTCGCGCCCTCCACCGCGGGCGCCAACCCGCGCGGCTACCTCGTGACCAGGAGCCGCATCACCAGCGAGGCCCCGGACGCCTACTACAAACTGGCCCGCCCCTGGGTGCCCAGCTCCGATCCCACCGCCCACCCGTCGCTCACCGTCCGCGACACCCACCTCGGCCCCGCCATCGACGCGGTCGCGCCCTACACCGACATGTCGGCGTCCTTCCCCTGGCAGGAGCAGCGGTTCGCCGAGTACCGCAACACCGGGCCGGGAGCGGAGATCACCGTCCCGGAGAACCGGCCCCAACTCACCGCCGTACAGGCCCGGTCGGCGACTCGGGAGGCGTACCTCGGGGATTGGGCGCCCTGGAAGGAGGGGCGCTGAGATGCGCAGGCGGACCGTGCTGACAGGGATCGCGGGGATCGCCGGGGGACTCGTCGCCGTCGAGCCCCCTGCCTTCGCCGCCGGTGCCCGCCGGGTGCTGCACGTCCGGCCCGGCGACTCCGTGCAGGCGGCCGTGGACGCGGTGGACGGGCCCGGCTGGACGATCGTCGCGGGCCGGGGGCGGTGGTCACGGTGCTGGAGAACCGGCCGCAACTCGCCCCCGCCGAGGCGCGGTTCCACACGCCGAGGGCGTATCTCGGGGACTGGCGGCCGTATGCGTAGGCGACTTCCCCGACGTGGCGAGCATCGCCGCCCCCAGGCCGATGCTCTTCCTCAACGGCGGCCTCGATCCGCTGTTCCCCGCCGACGGCGTCCGCGTGGCGTACGACAAGCTGCGCGCCGTCTGGCGGTCCCGCCACTCCGAGGAGCGGCTGCGGCTGAGGACCTGGCCCGACCTCGGCCATGTCTTCACCGCACCCCTGCAGGACGAGGTCTTCGACTTGGACACGGTCCGGCTCGACTCCGCCCTGTGAACCGTCCCCCCACCCGCACGAGAGAGGAACCGCTCTCCATGTCTCGTCGTACCGCCCTCGCCGCCCTCACCCTGGGCACCGGCCTCGCCGTACTCCCCACCCAGGCTCAGGCCGCGACCGTCGTGGTCGACACCTCGGCCGAACTGTCCAGCGCTCTGGCCGGCGCCACCGCCGGCACCGTCATCCAGGTCCGCGGCGGCACCTACTACCCGACGGCCACCCTGCAGTCCACGGCCAACGGCACCTCGTCGTCGCCGATCACCCTCACCGCGTACGGCTCGGAGACCGTGAAGATCGACGGCTCGAACCTCCCCGACGGCGACTGGATCTTCAAGCTGACCGCCGACTACTGGAACGTCTCCACCCTCACCTTCCAGAACTCCCCGGACAGCGCGGTCGTCTGCCAGTCCTGCACAGGGACGGTCTGGAACAACATCAAGACCATCAACGGCGGCGACTCCGGTTTCACGCTCACCGGGGACGGCACCGTCAACAACACGGTCCGCAACATCGACTCCTACGGCCACTACGACCCCGCCAACCACGGCGAGAACGCCGACGGCATCGCCGTGAAGTACGGCTCCGGCACCGGCAACCTCATCACCGGGGCCCGCCTCTACAACAACTCGGACGACGGGCTCGACTTCTGGTCCTTCTCCTCGCCCGTCACCGTCGAGCACACCTGGGCCTTCGGCAACGGCAAGAACCGCTGGTCCGACTCGGCCTTCGCGGGCGACGGCAACGGCTACAAGCTGGGCGGCGACGGGGAGACCGTGGCGCACGTCGTCAACAACTCCGCCGCCTGGGACAACGCGGGCAACGGCTTCACCGAGAACAGCAACAGGGGCGCCATCGTCATCAACCGCACCACCGCCTACGCCAACGCCAAGTGGGGTTACTACTTCGCCACCGGCGCCGCCCGCCTCGGCAAGAACCTCGCGGTGAGCAATGGCAGCGGGCTGGTCAACAAGGGCTCGTCGGTGGTCTCGCAGGGCAACAGCTGGGACTCCGGGATCGCCACTCCGGCCTTCCGCTCCACGGACGCCAGTACGTGCTACAACGCCCGCCAGTCAGACGGCTCGCTCCCGGCGACGACCTTCCTGACCACCGGCAGCACGACCATCGGGGCGACGATGGACTGAGCTGTCCCGAGGCAGACGAAGCGGGCCGGAGGATCCTCGTGTCCTCCGGCCCGCTTGATGTGTCTGTGCGGTACGACCCGTCAGTCCCGGCGGATCAGCTCGGGGTCAATGTGGCGGCCGACCAGGGGGAGGGTGCCGACGATCGCTATGGCGAGGACGCCGAGGGCGGAGACCAGCAGTACGGGCACGCCGGCGCCGTCCCAGAAGATCTCGCCGCCGCCCGTGACCAGATAGGCGGTCTCGGCCAGCTTGCCCGCGACCAGGGCCAGCAGCAGGCCGATCGCGAGAGGCAGGACTACCTGCAGGCACTGCACCGTGCGCAGGGTGCCGGCCCGGGCTCCGATGAGGGCGAGGGCGGTGACCTGGGACCGGCGTTCCACGGCCCGGTCGGTGACGGACACGAGGAACGCGGCGACGCCGATGACCAGACCCATCACCATGCCCAGCACGAGGAGCGTCTTGATGACTGTGAGCTGCTGCAGCGCCTCGATGTTGATGCCGGTCGGATCCACGTCGGCCGTCGGTGCGATCGCGCCGATCCCGTCCAGGACGGAGCGCACCGTCGACGGGTCGGAGGAGGAGGCGAGGACCAGCGTGGCGGACGCCGGGACGGCGCCGGGCGGCAGCTTTCCGGGCGGGACGAGGATGTAGACGCTGGACAGGTTCGTCACGCCCTGACCCGCGTACAGCACGGTGTCCTTCGGCACCGGGATGCGCAGTGTCATGCGCTTGCCGTCCTTCTCCAGCGTGTAGGTGGAGGTCTTGAAGGGCTCGTCCCCGGTGTTCGGGTCCGACATGCGCATCACCTTGCCGTCCACACAGCCCTCGACCCGTCGGGTCAGCGCGGCGAGCTGGTCACAGGTGGCGATCAGGGCCGTGGCCTGGTTGTCGTCGGTGTCGCTCTGCAGGTCGTTGTCGAAGTTCATGACGACGGCGGACACATCCACGCCGGGAATCTCACGCAGCCGTTGCTGCTGGTCCCGGCTCAGCTGGGACATCTGCAGACCGTACTCCTGGGTCGGCGAGGTGTTGCGCGAGACCTGGCTCAGCTCGACCAGGACGCCCTGGGCGAGGGACGCCGAGAACACCAGCAGGACCAGGCCGGTGACCACGCGCATCGCGCTGCCCGGTTCGACCTCGTTGCGGCGCATGGCCAGGTTGAGGGCGAGGTTGCCCGAACGGGCGAGCCGCTTCGCCAGCAGGTACGACAGCAACGGCAGCGTCAGGACCAGGCCGAGGCCGGTCAGCAGCACGCCGCCCGGCACCAGGAGGGCGTTGATGCCGTCGCTGCGCGCGGGGTGGTCGGTCAGGCCGGTGGCACTGAAGCCGATGATGATCCCCAGGCCGGTGACGAACAGCAGCCCACCCCAGACGCGGGGCGCCCTGGGGGCCGCCGAACGGCGGGTGGCGAGCGGGTTCCGGGCCGCCGCGCGGGCGCTCGCCCGGCCGACGAACCAGGCCAGCGCCGGACAACCGAGCAGACAGATGGCCATGGTCTGCCCCGACACGGCGCCGTCGGCGGCGTACCACTTCAGGCCGGGCAGGCCCGTCCGGGCGACGATCTGGTTGAGCAGCCAGAACTCCGCGAGGCCGAGGGCCGCACCGAGCAGGGCCGCCACGACGGTCTCGGCGGCGTTGACCCGCTGGGTGCCCTTCGCACTGAGGCCGAGCAGACGCAGGGCAGCGAGCCGGCGGTTGCGGCTGGCGGCGGACAGCTTGGCGCACACCGACAGGAAGACGGCGAGGGGCAGCAGGACCAGGGTGGCCAGAGTGAAGCGGAGGATCTCCAGGGTGGAGGGATCGACGGCCCAGGTGGGCGGATACTCCTTGCCGAAGCTCTTCAACGCCCGGGCGTCGCCGCCCAGGTGGGCACGGGTTGTGCCGATGTAGGCGTACAGCTCGTTGGGGTCGGTCAGACCGGCCGCGCCGATCAGGCCCTTCTCGGTGCCCGGCAGCAGGCCCTTGAGGCCGGGCTCGCGCTGGAGTTGGTCGTGCAGGGCCGGGGAGACGTACACCTCACCCGGACCGGGCAGCCTGCTCAGACCGGGCGGCGGCGCGGGCGTGTCCTGGGTGCCCGGGGCGATGAAGACGCGGCCGAACGGCCGGGAGCCGTGCGGGTCCCGGAACTCCTGCACCAGGGTCCGCTGACCGGTCGGCTCACCGGCGTAGACCCGGGGGTACCGGGCGGCGGCCCGCCCGTCGTGGGCATCGAGGATCGCCGGGACCGTGAGGACGAGGGCGAGACAGCACACGCCGAGCGACCCGCCCAGGGTCATCAGCAAGAAGCGGGCGCGGTTGCCCCGGCCGGACCCGAACAGCAACCGCAGACCGAGTAGGAACTCCCTCATCCCGCCGCTCCCATGGGGGCGAGCACCCCGTCGGCCATGGTGTAGCGGCTGTCGGCGCGGGCGGCCACCGTCGCATCGTGGGTCACCAGCAGCACGGCGGTGCCCTGCGAGCGGGCCAGATCCAGGAACTCCTTCAGAACGGCACCGGCGTTGGCACTGTCGAGGGCGCCCGTCGGCTCGTCCGCGAACACCACAGCGGGCTTGTGCACCAGGGCCCGGGCGACGGCGACGCGCTGGTTCTGCCCGCCGGACACCTGGGAAGGCCGCCGCTCACGCAGATCGGCGATCCCCAGCCGGTCGAGCACCTCGGCGGCGGCCTTGAGCGCGGGCCGCTTGCGCTGACCGGCGAGGCGCAGCGGCAGGGCGGTGTTCTCCTCGATGGTCAGTTCGGGCAGCAACTCGCCGTACTGGAAGACGAATCCGAACCGCTCCCGGCGCAGGGCGCTGATCTCCTCGTCGTCCAGGTCGGCGTAGGGCTGCCCCTCGAAGCTGATCCGGCCCCGGGACGGGGGCAGCACACCCGCCAGGCAGTAGAGCAGCGACGACTTGCCGGAACCGCTCGCCCCGGTGATCGCCGCGACCTCGCCCCGCGCGAGCACGAGATGGGCGTCGCGCACGGCCGGTGTGGAGCCGTAGGAGAACTCGACACCGCTGGCGGAAAGGATGTGTGACGTGTCTGACGTGCTGGTACTGATCGTGTCCCCCGGAGGCCGGAGGGCCCCGGATGGTCAGACCGGGGCCCAAGGGTTTTTCTGTGACTGACGGTGTTACCCGTCAGCCTCTCCTAGCGGTGGTATGCCTTCGTCGCCGAGCAGTTGTCCGGGCGGAGCGAACCCCGGTCGCGGCAGGCACGTATCCACGCGTCATCGGTGTGCAGCGCGGCACCGTCGTAGCTGAGCTTGTCCAGCCAGACGGTCTTCTTCTGCGTGCCGTTGAACCGGCTCCAGTCGTATCCCTCGACGCGGACCTGCATGTAGACGTTGTGTCCGTCGCCGTGGTCGGCGTCCCGGAGGTTGCCCTTCCAGTGGAAGGCACCCTTGTGGGGGTGCGGAGCCTCGAACTTGTACTTGCCGTCCTTGAACTGGACACCCCCGCTGTTCAGCGTGGGGATGCCCTTCCACGCGGCACGAGCCTCGGCCGCACCGGTCGTTTCCCCGCTTGCTTTCGATTCACTTGTTTTCCTCCCGCTTTCCCGATGACACCTTGATCATCGGGGGCGGGGGGACGTTAACACGCCATGGGTGGAAGGGGGTTGGGTATTTGATCAAGGTGGCGCACGCGGGGCGATCATTGCGGATGCCATGCACATCATTCACAGTCACCCCCCGAACGGAACGGAACGGAACCCGAAACCTGGATTTCCCCTCCGCGCCGCACGCCCGGAGGCTCACCCCCGCACCGGCCTGATTCCCTCCAGCGTCGGCACCACCGTCTCGATCGTGCCGTCGGCCGCGAACGTCATGCGGTCGACGGTCGTCTCCCGGTGCATGCCGTCGCCGCCCGGCCTTCCGGGGCCGTTCAGGGCGAAGCGGTGGTAGACGACGTACCAGTCGTCCGTGCCGGGGGTGTTCACCACCGAGTGATGGCCGGTGCCGAGGATGCCGTACTCGGGGCGCTTCTCAAGGATCGTGCCGCGCTTGGTCCACGGGCCGAGCGGGGACGGACCGGTCGCGTACGCCACGTGGTAGTTCTCGCTGCGGGTGTCGTCCTCGGACCACATGAAGTAGTACGTGCCCTTCCGCTTGACCACGAAGGATCCCTCGCGGAAGTTGTCGGGGGTGATGTCCCGCACCTGCGAGGCGTCGTACGACACCATGTCGTCGTTCAGCGGGACGACATACCCGTGCCCGTTGCCCCAGTACAGATACGCCTGGCCGTCGTCGTCCGTGAAGACCGCCGGGTCGATCATCTGGCCCTGGAGCGAACCGCCCTTGGTCACCAGCGGTTTGCCCAGTGCGTCCTTGAAGGGACCCGCTGGGGAGTCGGCCACCGCCACACCGATCTGCTGCTCGGCGCAGAAGTAGAAGTAGTACTTGCCGTCGCGCTCGGCGATCGCCGGTGCCCAGGCGTACTTGTCGGCCCAGCTCACGTCCGGCCCCAGGTCCAGGATCACGCCGTGGTCCTTCCAGTGGACCAGGTCCTTCGACGAGTACCCCTTGAAGTTCGTCCCGCTCCAGCCCTGGAAGCCGTCCGTCGTCGGGTAGATCCAGTACTCGCCGTTCAGATAGTGCACGTCCGGGTCGGCGTTGAGGCCGGGCAGGATCGGGCTGCGGGTGCGCACCGCCTCCACCGTCCAGGTCCGGGGCGTGCCGTCCGCGGCCGTCACGGTGTACGTCTGCGGCTTGCGGAAGTCGCGTCGGGTGCCGGAGCGCGGGCTCACGGTGGCGCCCTCACCGGCCCAGAGCTTGGGGGCGAGGCGGGAGAGGTCCGCGTCCGGCTGCATCGGGAGCACGACCTTCGAGGCGCTCTCGGTGACGATCGCGTACCCCTTCTGGTCCTTGGCCGTCGCGTCCACGACCGAGGTGGGGCTCGCTGGGTACGCGGCGAGCAGCCGGTCGTACTCGGCCTGCGTCACCGGGATCACCGTGCCGTGCCGTGGGCTGGCCGGCAGTTGGTAGTCCTTCGACGGGGTCCACTTCCCCGAGTCGAGGTCGGTGGTCTCGAAGGGGACGTAGCCGCGGCCGCCGTACTCGTCGATGAACAGGTACCACTTGTCCTCGGTGTTCGACTTGAACACCGTCGGGCCCTCGCCCCGCTCCATCGCGCCGCTGCCGATGCAGTCGGCCACGAAGTCGTACTTCGTCGAGGTCAGCGATGTCGACTTCTCCCCGGTGATGAACTTCGCGCAGGGACGGGAGGAGCTCGGGTCCCGCTCGTCCTTGGTATAGCGGTAGTACGTGCCCTTGTGCCCGACGACTGTCGAGTCGATGACCGAGTAACCGGGGTCGTTCCAGACCTTCGGCTCGCTGAACGTGCGGAAGTCCTTCGTGGTCGCGTACAGCATCTTGTTGTACGTCGATCCGGTGTGGTCGGGGTCGTCTGCCGCGTAGAGCTTCGAGGCCCAGAAGACGACGAACTCACCGAGGCTGTCGTCCCAGTAGGCCTCCGGCGCCCAGGTGTTGCCCGCATTGTCCGGGGCGACCTTCACCAGGCGCTGGTCGGTCCAGTGCACCAGGTCCGTGGACTCCCAGACCATGATCGACTTGCTGCCGTGCCGCTGGACGTGGTCCCAGCTGCCGCTGCTGTTCTGATACATGCGCAGATCGGTGGCGATCATGTAGAACCTGTCGCCCTTGGGGGAGCGGATCACGAACGGGTCGCGCAGGCCCTTCTCACCGATCGTGGAAGTGAGCACCGGCTTCCCGGCGTTCAGCTCACGCCAGTGCAGCGGGTCGTTGCCACGGCTGAGGGCGTAGCGGATCTGCTCGCCGTCGGCGGTGCCTTCGCCGGTGAAGTAGGCGAAGAGGTAGCCGGCGTACCTGGGCTGTTTCACGGGTGGTGCTCCGGAGTTCGCGGTGCTGGGCGGGGTGATCAGGAGAGAGAGGAGCAGCGAGAGACAGGCGACGAGAAGTATGCGTGGGCGCATATCAGTCCTGTGTGAGTGTGGGGGTTCGTGTTGGGTGGTGTTGCCTTCGGAGTCTCACCAGCCGGAAACAGCACGTCAATCGGTGGGTGCGGGATGAGGGGCGGCGAAAGTTTCGCTCGTTTTCGGTGAGGCGCGGCAACCTTCGCGGCCATGGCGGCGACCGGATGTCAGAAGCGGGCCGGGGCGGCCCCTCCGGCCCGCTTCGCCCCCATTGCCCCAGGAAGGGAACCATCCGTGCGCCTCAGCACCGGCCGTCACCGCAGGACCCGCACCCTCTCCATCGCCGCGGCGATCGCCGTCGCCTCAGGAGCGGGAGGCGTCTACCTCGGCCTCTCGAACGGTGGCGCCGAGGCCGCCTCGACGACGGTCACCGTGGCCGGCACCGCTCAGCTGGAGTCGGCTGTCCGGAACGCCGTCGCCGGTACGACCATCCAGGTGCGCGGCGGCACCTACCAGCCGACCGCCACCCTCAAGTCCACGGCGAACGGAACTAGTTCGGCGCGGATCACGCTGCGGGCGTACGGCGGCGAGAAGGTCAGGATCGACGGTTCCAAGCTGCCCGACGGCTCCTGGCTCGCCGGGATCTACGGCGACTACTGGACCGTGCAGAACCTCACCTTCGTCAACTCCCCGGCCCAGGGCTTCGTCGCCACGTCGTCGGTGGGCGGCGTTTTCAAGAACCTGGTCACGGCCGACAACGGCGACTCCGGCTTCACCCTGCGCGGCGACGGCACGACCGGCAACCTCGTGCAGAACCTGGACAGTCACGGCAACTACGACCCGGCCGGGCACGGCCAGAACGCCGACGGGATCGCCATCAAGTTCGGCTCGGGCACCGGCAACGTCGTGGACGGGGCGCGCCTCTACAACAACTCGGATGACGGTGTCGACCTCTGGCAGTTCTCCACGCCCGTCACCATCAAGAACTCGTGGGCCTTCGGCAACGGCAAGAACCGGTGGAGCGACTCCGCCTTCGAAGGCAACGGCAACGGATTCAAGCTTGGTGGCGGCGGGGCCTCCGTGGCGCACAAGGTGCAGAACAACGCCGCCTGGGGCAACACCCTGCACGGTTTCACCGAGAACTCCAACACCGGCGCCATCGTCATGTACCGCAACACGGCTTACTCCAACGCCGAGTCGGGGTTCTACTTCGCCACCGGTAAGGCGCGGCTGGCCCGAAACCTCGCCGTGAGCAACAAGGGCCTGGCCAGGCTGGGGTCCTCGGCCGTCTCCGCCGCGAACAACTGGGACAGCGGCGTCTCCACCCCGTCGTTCAAGTCGACGGACGCCACGACGGCGTACGGCGCCCGCGGGGCGGACGGCTCGCTGCCGGCCACCACCTTCCTCACGACGGGTTCGGCCACCATCGGCTCGACGATGAACTGAGCGCCGGGAAGAGGAACGCCCCGCCGGTCGTCACCGGCGGGGCGTTCTTCTGCTGACCGAGGGGGGCTCAGGCCAGCAGGCTTGTCACCAGCGGGCTCACTGGTACGTGAGGTCAGATGACGAGAACCTGCACGAGGTTGCGTCCGGGCCGGTGCCGAGTTCCTTCGGCTCCTTGCCGCTGCTGTTGCCCTCGAAGCGGGTGCAGGTCTTGATCTTCTTGCCGGTGTCGCCGTGGATGCGGACCTTGCGCAGGGCGGCCGTGTCGCCGTAGTTGGAGTTGACGCCGACGATCGACTTGCCGGGCGCGGTCACGTCCACGTCGTTGATGACGACCGTGCGCTTGTACTGCGTGGAGCAGTTGCCGCAACTGCGCACCAGCTTGCCGAAGTTCTCGACCTGGAACTTGGTCACGACCAGCTTGCCCGCGCCGTTGAACTGGAGCACCTTGTCGTCGGCGTTCCTCGCGCCGCCGCCGTAGACCTTGTACACGGCCGACGACGACTTGCCCTTGAAGGTGGCCGCGTCCTCGCCGACGTCCAGCCACCACACGTTCTGCAGCGTGCACGAGCCGAGGCAGTGGACGCCGTCCGCGGCCGGGGTGCCGATGACCACGTTCTTCGGGACCGCGCCGTCGGCCAGCTGGAAGATCGGGTCCTGGCCCTCCTCCTGGCCGCTGCCGCCCAGCTCGCCGGACCCTTAGAACTTCGTCAGCTTGCCGTCGTAGGTGCCCGACACCTTGATGGTCGACGACACGGCCTTGCTGCCGTTCGCCGTCGGCCAGGAGGAGGCCGCGCCGGCCGACGACAGTAACGACGTGGTGACGATCGCCGCGCCGGTGATGCCGAAGGCGGAGAGTCCGGCGATCACCCCCCGCCGCCTGGTGGCCTTGCGGCGGTGACGGACGCGCTGTTCGCAGTGAGCTGTCATTACCCGGTTCCTTGCGTGGAGGGGATCCTTGCGTCTCCTGGTCGCCACGCGTGAGGAAAGGGCTGCCGGGCCTCCGGAATTTGTTTACGAATCCCCGTCGGCCGTCGAGTCGTTGTCGTTGTGGTGTGCGAAGTCGCCCGCCACGGACAGCTGTTCGCCGCCCGCCGTGGCCGTCATCGAGTAGCTGTCGTCCTTGGCGTCCCGGCCGCCGCGCTCATGGTCGTACTGCCCCGCGAACACCCACTCGCCCGCGCGGACCGTACGGCCCTCCTTGAGCACCCAGGTATAGACGAGGAAGCCGTCCTTCTCCTCGACCGTGAGTGTGAAGTCGTCCTCGGGCAGTGAGCGCCAGGCGCCGGTGGAGGTGACCCCTCCTGTCTGCGCGACCTTCAACTGCACAGTGAGCGCGGTGAGTTGCTCGCTCGTCTTGAGGGTCAGGTTGCTCTGCGCCCAGAAGTCGTTGCTGTGCGGGTCCACCGAGCCGTCCGACCACAGCGGGCCGTCCTCCTCGCCCTCGGCGGCGGGCGGTTCGGCGGTGGCGGTCGGTCGCGCCGGCCCCGTCGGCGCCGTCGTCTCGCGGGACTCCGAGGTGTCCTTCGGCGTCGGGTCGGCCGGCGGGACCGGGGCGCGGCTCGTCGCGTCCGGCGACGGGGTGGGCGTCGGCGACGTGGCCACCGTCTGCTTCGGGGTGTCCTCCTTCACGGCGGACGCCACCGCGTAACCGCCGACCGCGAGGACGCCGGCCACCGCGGCCGTCGCGGTCACGACCCGGAACCAGCCGTAGACCGGCGGACGGGTCGCCCGGTGGTCGCCGCGGGTCTGCCCGGAGGGTTCGGCCATGCCCTGCTCGACGCGGGCCAGGATCCGCTCGCGGTTGGGCTGGTGCGCCTCGGCCGCCTCGTGCAGCCGGGCGCGCAGTTCGTCGTGCACGTCCCGCCGCATCATCGGTTCCTTCCTCCGGCGTTCCCGGTGCGCGCCATCGCCGCCGCGTGCACCTTGAGCGGAGCCCCCTGGGTCCCGAGCGACCGTTGCAGCTCGGCCATCCCCTTCGAGGTCTGGCTCTTCACCGTACCGACCGAGATGCCCAGGGCGAGCGCGGTGTCCTTCTCGGAGAGGTCGAAGGCGTGCCGCAGCACCACACAGGCGCGTTTGCGGAACGGGAGTCTACGCAATGCCTCCTGGACGTCGACGACGCCCGCGATGTCCGGGTTCTCGGTCTTCTCCTCGCGCTGCGACCAGAACAGCGCGATACGCCGCCGCTCCCGGACCGCGCTGCGGATCCTGGTGCGGGCCAGGTTGGCCACGACCCCACGCGCGTACGCCACCGGATGGTCGGCCGCGCGCACCCGGTCCCAGCGGTGCCACAGTGCCAGCAGCGCGTCCGCCGCCAGGTCGTCGGCGGCGTCCGCCTCACCTGTCAGCAGATGGGCCAGACGTGACAGTTCGGCATAGTGGCGGTCGAAGAAGGCGTGGAACTCCACGGAGGCGGCGTCGTCGACGACCGTGCCCACGGGCGACCCCTCCTGCCTGTGCGTGCCATGTGAATGACATGTGCTCGTCCGGAGATCATTTGGACGAGATGCGGAAGCGTAGCAGTGATCGCGTGCCTGGTTCGTACGAGGCTTCGAACGGCGTATGGCCGTCCGTACGGTGAGCAGCCCTGATTCCGTAACACGGGGAAAACCTGAAACGAGTTCAACGCGGGAACAATCCAGCCAGCATCCGCACACCGATCAATCAGGCAACAAGGAGCACCCGTCATGTCCGAGTCCCAGAAGGTGGCCGACCGGTCGGACGCCACGCCACCCGGCGTGAACAGCGTCGACCGGTTCTTCAAGATCTCCGAACGGGGATCCACCTTCGCCCGTGAGATACGCGGCGGCTTCGCCACGTTCTTCACGATGGCCTACATCCTTGTCCTGAACCCCATCATCCTCGGCAGCGCGAAGGACAAGTTCGGCGAGCAGCTGGATGCCGTCCAACTCACCACCGCCACCGCCCTGGTGGCCGCGGTCATGACGATCATCATGGGCGTCGGCGGCAACCTGCCGCTCGCGCTCGCCGCCGGCCTCGGCCTGAACGCCGTCGTCGCCTTCCAGATCGCCCCGCTGATGGCGTGGGACGACGCGATGGGCCTGGTCGTCCTCGAAGGCCTGCTGATCTGTGTGCTGGTGGTCACCGGTCTGCGCGAGGCCGTCATGCACGCCATCCCGCAGCCGCTCAAGCAGGCGATCAGCGTCGGCATCGGCCTGTTCATCGCCTTCATCGGCTTCGTCGACGCCGGGTTCGTCAGCCGTATCCCGGACGCCGCGAACACCACCGTGCCGGTTCAGCTGGGCGGCACCGGCACGCTCACCGGGTGGCCGATTCTCGTCTTCTGCCTCGGAGTTCTGCTGACGATCGGTCTGCTCGCCCGCAAGGTGAAGGGCGCCATCCTGATCAGCATCGTCACCATGACGGTGGTCGCGATGATCATCAACTCGATCGCCGACATCAAGGCCTGGGGCCTGACCACGCCGGCCTGGCCCGACAAGGTGGTCGACACCCCCGACTTCGGACTCATCGGCGACTTCAGCCTGTTCGGCGCGTTCGGCGAGACCACCGCCATCACCGTCGTCCTGCTCATCTTCACGCTGGTCCTGTCCGACTTCTTCGACACGATGGGCACGGTCGTCGGCATCAGCGCGGAGGCCGGTCTCCTCGACGAGCGGGGCAAGGTGCCGAACCTCGGCCGGGTGCTGCTGATCGACGGTGCGGCGGCGGCCGCGGGCGGTGCGGCCTCGTCGTCCTCCGCGACCTCCTACATCGAGTCGGCGGCGGGTGTCGGTGAGGGAGCGCGTACGGGCTTCTCCAACCTGATCACCGGCGGTCTGTTCGGGCTCGCCCTGTTCCTGACCCCGCTGCTCACGATCGTCCCGCTCCAGGCCGCCGCGCCCGCCCTCGTCGCCGTCGGCTTCCTGATGATGACCCAGGTCAAGCACATCGACTGGGACAAGTACGAGATCGCCATCCCGGCGTTCCTGACCATCGCGGTGATGCCGTTCACGTACTCGATCACCAACGGCATCGGGGCGGGGTTCGTCGCCTACGTCGTGATCAAGGCGGTGCTCGGCAAGGCGAAGGAGATCCACTGGCTGATGTGGGGGACCTCCGTGCTGTTCCTGGTGTACTTCGCCATCAACCCGATCGAGCAGATCCTGGGCGTCAAGTGAGCTAGCCGTTGAGTGCCGCCTCCATCACCTTCTGGGCCACGGGGGCGGCCAGCCCGTTACCGCTGACCTCCGACCTCGCCGCGTCCGACTGCTCCACCACCACCGCCACGGCGACCTCCTTGCCGTCGGCCTTCGCGTACGACGTGAACCAGGCGTACGGCGTCTTGCTGTTGTTCTCGCCGTGCTGGGCCGTGCCCGTCTTGCCGCCGACCGTCGCGCCGGAGATCTGGGCGTTCGTGCCCGTGCCCTCCTCGACGACCGTCTGCATCGCCGACTGGAGTTGCTCGGCCGTGTCGGAGCTGACGATCTCCTGGCTGTCGGCCCGGTCGTCGTAGTTCTCCAGGACGTCCCCACCGCTGTCGGTGATCCGCGACACCATATGCGGCGAGACCAGCTTGCCGCCGTTGGCTATGGCCGCCGACACCATGGCCATCTGCAGCGGCGTGGCGGTGACGTCGAACTGGCCGATGCCGGACAGCGCGGTCTGCGGCTTGTCCATGTCGGAGGGGTACACGCTGGTGTACGCCCGCACCGGCACGTCCTGCTCCTTGTCGTTGAAGCCGAACTTCTCGGCCATCGCCCTGACCTTGTCCTGGCCCAGGTCGACGGCCATCTTCCCGAAGACGTTGTTGCAGGAGTACTGCAGCGCCACCCGGATCGAGGCGTTCTCGCAAGGGGCGGACGGATTCTCGTTCGTCAGCTTGCTGCTCGACTGCGGCAGGTCGTACGGGTCCGGGCTGTCCGTCTTCTCGTCCACCGACGAGTACAGCCCGTCCTCCAGCGCGGCCGCCGCGACGACCAGCTTGAACGTCGAACCCGGCGGCAACGGCTGGCGCAGCGCTCGGTTCGTCAGCGGCTTGTCGGCGTCCTTGGTCAGCTGCTTCCAGGCGTCCGAGTCGCCCGTGGTGATCCGCGACGGGTCGTACGACGGAGTGGAGACGACCGCCAGGATCTTCCCGGTGGTGGGGTCGATCGCGACGGCGGCGCCCTTCTTGTCGCCGAGCGCGTCGTACGCCGCCTTCTGCACGTCCGGGTCGATCGTCGTGATCACGTTGCCCGGGTCGGACCGCTTGTTGGTGACCGTGTCCAGCACGCTCTTCAGCCGGTTGTCGGTGCCGTCGAGGAGGTTCCGGTAGATGCCCTCGAGCTGGGTGGCTCCGAACGCCTGCGAGCTGTAGCCGGTCAAGGCCGCGTACAGCGAGCCGTCCGTGTACGTCCGCTTGTACGCGAGGTCACCGCTCGTCGTCCGCGCCGAGCCGGTGATCGCCTCGCCACCCACGACGATGTTGCCGAGCGGCTCGCTGTACAGCGCGATCGTGTTCCGCCGGTTGTCCTTGTCGTCCGCGAGCGCCTGGCCTTCGTAGAACTGCACCCAGGTCGCCCTGACCAGCAGAGCGAACACCAGCAGCAGCGTGAAGACGGACACCCGCCTGATCGTCTTGTTCATCCCACTCGAGAAGACGAGCGGGATGCGGGCAATCGTTCCCTTGCGCCCCGTTTTCTCATCGAGCGTTCATGAAGCCCGCCTCATAGGCGGCGATCACCGCCTGCGTGCGGTCCCGGGTGCCGGTCTTCGCCAGGACCGCCGCCACATGCGACTTCACGGTGGCCGGACCGACCTCCATCCGCCGCGCGATCTCCGCGTTGGTCAGGCCCTGTGCCATCAGGCGCAGCACCTCGCTCTCCCGGCACGTGAGCCGTGCCACCCAGGGCGGAGGCGCGGGGTACGCGCGCGCGTGCTCGGCGGCGAGGCTGCGGACGGCCGCCGGGAACAGCAGGGTGTCGGTGTGCGAGACCAGACGTACGGCCTGGACGAGCGCGTCGGCCTCCGCCCGCTTCAGCAGGAACCCGGCGGCTCCGGCGCGCAGGGCGTCGTACACGTAGGAGTCGTTCTCGAAGGTCGTGACGACGACGATCCGGGGCGGGTCGCTCAGCGTGGCGAGGATCTGCTCGGTGGCCCGGATGCCGTCGATCTCGGGCATGCGGACGTCCATGAGCACCACGTCGGGCCGCCGCTCCCGCACGACGGACACGGCCTCGGCACCGGTCGCCGCCTCGCCGACCACCTCCAGGTCCGGCTCGGCGGAGAGGATCGCGCGCAGGGCAGAGCGCACCATGCGCTCGTCGTCGGCGAGGACGATCCGGACGGTCGGGCGGGGCGTCATGCGGGTCCTTTCACGGGCAGTCGTACGTTCAGCCGCCACACTCCCTGTGCGGCACCGGCCTGAGCCGTCCCGCCCAGCAGCCGCGCCCGGTCGGCGATGCCGCGCAGGCCGTGGCCACCGCCGGGGCGGCACTCGGGGACGCCGGCGACGGGATTCTCGACGGTGATCTCCAGGTGCCCGTCGGCCACCTCGATCCGCAGCCGCACGGTCACCCGCTCACCGGCGTGCTTGAGGGCGTTGCTCAGCCCTTCCTGCACGATGCGGTAGGCCTCGCGGGCGAGGACGGGCGACAGGGCCTCGGGGTCGGTGCCGATCGTGGCGGTCACCCGCAGCCCGCCCGCGCGCGTGCGGCGCAGCAGGCCGTCCAGGTCGGCGGCGAGGGTGGGCGCGGGCGCCGTACCGGGAGCGTCACCGTCTCTCAACACGCCGAGCACGGCGTCGAGTTCGCCCACCGTGCGGCGGGTCGTGTCCTCGATCGCGGCGAGGGCCTCGCGGACGAACTCCGGGTCGCTGTCGAGGACCCGGCGGGCCGCGCTCGCCTGGAGGGTGACGGCGCTGAGGGCGTGGCCCACGGAGTCGTGCAGCTCGCGTGCGAGCCGGTTGCGCACGGCGAGGTCGGCGGCGCGCGCCTCGGCCGCCGCGAGCCGGTCCTCGGGCGTGAGGCCGAGCAGCGCGGGCGCCCAGCGGGCGAGGAGCATGCCGGAGCCGGCCGCGCAGGCGGCGAGCGCGAACACCGTCGCCACGCCCGCGACCGGCGCGAGCGCCAGCACCCAGGTCTGGTCGAGGGCTTCCGGCAGCTCGAGGAACTCTCTGCCGCCCAGCCAGACGATCAGCGGCAGCGCGGTGAGGAAGCCCGCGAACGGCGGCACCGCCAGCGACATCCCGGAGATGATCCCGCCGACCCCGAGATGCAGCGTGAACCAGGCCGCCGTACGCCCCTTCGCGGCCCGCGTCCGGGCCGGCCCGTGGGCGAGCCGGTCCCGGTCGACCCCGCACAGCCACCACACGGCGCCGGCCTCCAGCGGCCGGGTCAGCGGGAACAGCACGGCGGTGACCGAGGCCAGGGGCAACCCGACGGCGAAGGAGAGGAGTTGCAGGGGCAGGTCGTGGAAGACGTACCGGGAGTCGGTGGCGGGGCCGACGACGAGCTGCCCGACGAAGACGTACGGCATGGCGAGCGCGCCGCCGATGATCAGGTGAAGCCATCGGCGCCGCGCCCGCCTGCCGAACAGGAACCGGAGGTACGCGCTCACGCCGGCCGCTTCACGGCGGATCGCTCCGCGAAGTAGTACGCGCCGACGACGGCCACCAGGATGCCGACGATCATCTGGCCAGCGTAGGCGAGGTTCATCAGCGGTGTCGGGCGGTCGGCGATGTCGTCGACGCCGCCGAGGGAGGCCAGCGACAGCCAGCCGCCCCAGCAGGTCACGGCGGCCGAGCCGACCCAGGCCAGCGCGAGCGGCGTGCGCACCTTCAGCGCGCGGCCGCGCCGGAAGGCGAGCAGCCAGCCGCCCGTGACGGCGGCGACGAGGAAGACGACGTACATGGCCTCCAGGACGTGGAAGTCACCGGTGCGCTCCGCCGCCCGGCCCGCGGAGAGCCCCGCCGTGGAACCGCAGGCCCACAGCAGGTGCACGGTCAACGGGAACAGCGCGAGGAGGCCGGCGGCGCCGGCGGTCGCCCGCTGTGCCGCGCCGATGACCCCGACCGGCAGCTCCCACACCCGCCCCCGCCACAGATGCCCCCACCGGTCCCGGGCGTACAGCACGAACAGCGCTCCCAGCGCGAGCCCTTGCAGGATGAACCCGCTGTAGACGACCGCGAACACCCACTCGTGGAGGAAGTCTTCACGCCCCGGGCCCCGCTGCGCGTGGTTCGTGCTCCCGCCGAAGGCGCGCACCGCGAGCTGCAGCGGGAACCCGGCCATGATCGGCGCGAGCAGCCCGGTGGCGACCCACACCGGGAAGGCCAGCAGCCAGGCGGGCACCCTGAGCCCCCAGGGCCTGGTCAGCACCAGCGCCAGCACGATCACGGCACTGTCCAGCAGTACGGAGATGCCGTTGACGATCGCCATGGACGTCCGGTGGTCCAGGAGCGAGCTGCCGTCGGGGATCCCGACGTGACTCCCGGCGATCCAGGCCGCCTTGAGCCCGAGATACGGCACACAGGAGACGACGGCGACGGCCCGAAGCACTCGGCGGGACCGACTGAGGACGAAGGGGCCGGCGGGGTCGGTGGCGGGTGCCGGGGAGAGTGTCTGCGTCATGCGTCCACGCTCCCGTGCGCCCGGCACCGGGCACCTCCTGCTCGCCGACGATCCGTCTCCCCCTGACGGCGGAGGGGCCCTCAGCCCGCCAGCTGGAGCACGACCTCGTCGATCTCCTCGCCCCGCGCGTTCGCGAAGCCCCTGGCCCGGGCGGTCACCCGGAAGCCGCACTTCGCCAGGACCCGCAGCGAGCCCTCGTTGTCCGCCGCCGCCCGGGCGTACAGCGGGCGTTCGGGGACCTCGGCGAGCAGCCTGCGCAGCGCGGCCGTGGCGACACCGCGGCCCCAGTACGCGCGGTCGACCCAGTAGGTCACCTCCCGCTCGCCCGGCTCCCCGTAGACGGCCGCGCTGCCCACCACGTCACCGTCGGCCAGGATCGTGCGCAGGACGTACGACGAGGAGCGGATCCGTGCCCACTGCGCGTCGAAGGCGTCCCGGTCCGCCGGGTCCTTGGGGGTGAAGGCCGCCATCCGCAGGGCCTCCGGGTCGTTCATGTGCCGGTAGAAGACCGGCAGATCGCTGTCGTGAACCTCGCGGAGTGACACATCCATGAAGTCGGAATCCATGGAGTCAGAGCCTACGGGTGGCCAGCGTCAGTCTGTCGCGCGCGTCGAACAGCGCGTCCTTCACCATCTGTTCGTGGGCGGGCGTCAGCCGCGCCACCGGGACCGAGCAGCTGATGGCGTCCCGGGCCGGGGTGCGGTACGGGATCGCGACGCCGAAGCAGCGCAGGCCCAGCGTGTTCTCCTCGCGGTCCACGGCGAAGCCCTGCTCGCGAACCTGGTGGAGCTCCTCGATGAGCTTCTCGCGGTCGGTGATCGTGTTCTCGGTCAGCGCGGGGAGCGTCTCCGGGAGCATCTTGCGGACCTGCTCGTCCGAGTAGGTGCTCAGCAGCGCCTTGCCGAGGGACGTCGAGTGCGCGGGCAGGCGGCGGCCGACCCGGGTGAAGGGGCGCAGGTAGTGCTGGGACTGGCGGGTGGCCAGGTAGACGACGTTCGTGCCGTCCAGACGGGCCAGGTGGATCGTCTCGGTCGTGTCGTCGGAGAGGCGGTCCAGCGTCGGACGGGCCGCCGCGACCACCTCGTCGCCGTCGATGTACGACGTGCCCACCAGCAGCGCCCGTACGCCGATGCCGTACCGCGTCCCCGTCGCGTCCGTCTCCACCCAGCCGAGCTCGACAAGCGTGCGCAGCAACATGTAGAGGCTGGACTTGGGGTAGCCGACGGCCTCCTGGACCGACGCGAGGGAGTGCATACCGGGGCGTCCGGCGAAGTACTCGAGCAGTTCAACCGTCCGTACCGCGGACTTGACCTGCGCCCCGCCGCCCGTCTCGCCAGCCGACATCGCCCTTGACCCCTTCGTTCGACGGGAAATAGTCTCCACAGCATATTCATCATCAGAGACAGCGTTCAGTATATCGAACGTCCCTGGTGGATGACCCCGTACTGCGGCAATACATGTGGAGGGACCCGCGGTGGCAGCAGCACCAGTCTGGAGTGTCGACCCCCGAACCGGGAAGCAGCGTGAACAGGTTGCGGTGGAGGCCACAGCCCAGGAGGTGGACGCCGCCGTCCGCGCCGCGCACGACGCGCGCGGTTCGCTCGCCGACCGCACGGTCCGCTCGGCCTTCCTGCGCACCGCCGCCGACAAGCTTCAGGCGGCCAAGGACCAGCTCGTCGAGGCCGCCGACGCCGAGACCGCGCTCGGCCCGGTCCGCCTCACCGGCGAACTCGCCCGCACCTGCTACCAGCTGAGGGCGTTCGCGGACATCGTCGACGAGGGCGCGTTCCTCGACGTCGTCATCAACCACCCCGACGACACCGCCACCCCGCCGATCCCTGACCTGCGCCGCTACAAGGTGTCCCTCGGCGTCGTCGCCGTCTACTCGGCCTCCAACTTCCCCTTCGCCTTCTCCGTCGCCGGCGGCGACACCGCGAGCGCGCTGGCCGCGGGCTGCCCGGTCGTCGTCAAGGCCCACCCCGACCACCCGGGCCTGTCCGAGCTGGTCGCTCACGTGCTGCGTACGGCCGCCGCCGAGCACGACATCCCGGCCGGCGTCGTGGGTCTCGTGCACGGTTTCGAGGCCGGCATCGAGCTGATCAAGCACCCGCTGGTCGCGGCGGCCGGGTTCACCGGTTCGGTACGAGGCGGACGCGCCCTCTTCGACGCCGCCGCCGCGCGTCCGGTCCCGATCCCCTTCCACGGCGAGCTGGGCTCCCTGAATCCTGTCGTGATCACCGAGGCGGCCGCGGCCGAGCGGGCCGAGGCGATCGGTACCGGGCTGGCCGGGTCCATGACGCTGGGCGTCGGGCAGTTCTGTGTGAAGCCCGGCCTGGTTCTGGTGCCGTCCGGTGCGGCGGGCGACGGCCTGGTCAAGTCCCTCACGGACGCCGTCAGCGACACCGAGGCGGGCGTCCTGCTGGACCACCGCATGCGGGACAACTTCATCGCCGGGGTCGCCGAGCGCACCGAACTGCCGGACGTGGAGTCGCCGGTGACGCCGGGCGCGGGCGGCGAGCACACGGTCAGCGCCGGGTTCCTGACGGTCGCGGCCGAGAAGCTGACGAGTGAGGGGGCGTACGACCTGCTCCTCGAGGAGTGCTTCGGGCCGGTGACGGTGGTGGTCCGCTACGACGACGACGCGCAGGCGCAGGCCGTGCTGTCCCGGCTGCCCGGCAACCTCACCGCGACGGTTCACCTGTCGGCCGAGGAGGCCGCCGGTGAGGGCCGGGGGGCGGAGATTCTGGCGGAGCTGACGCCGTTGGCCGGTCGGGTGCTGGTGAACGGGTGGCCGACGGGAGTCGCGGTCGCGCCGGCTCAGCATCACGGCGGTCCGTACCCGGCGACGACCTCGACGTCCACCTCCGTGGGCGGTACGGCGATCGAGCGCTGGATGAGGCCGGTTGCCTACCAGGGCGCCCCCGAGGCGCTCCTGCCGCCCGAGCTGCGGGACGACAACCCGCTGGGGCTGCCCCGGAGGTTCAACGGCCGGCTGGAGCGCTAGGCGCTCCGCTGGAAGGACGGTGCTGAGCCTGCGGGCCGGTGGGGGCTGGCCGCGCCCACGCGGCGGAGCCGCATATCGATGCGGTACCGCACTCAGCCCGCGTTCGACTCCAGGCCCGCGTCCCGGGCCAGGAGTGCCGCCTGCACCCGGTTCTCGCAGTCGAGCTTGGTCAGGATGCGGCTGACGTACGTCTTCACCGTGGCCTCGCTCATGTGCAGCCGGGCGCCCGCGTCCGCGTTGGACAGGCCCTCGCCCAGCAGGGCCAGTACGTCCCGTTCCCGTTCGGTGAGGCCGGCGAGGCGGCGGCGGGCCTCCTCGCCGCGTGCGGTGGCGGCGGGGGAGGCCAGGGTGTCCACGACGTGCCGGGTGGCGGCCGGGGAGAGATAGGCGTTGCCGGCCGCCGCCGCACGCACCGCGTGGATCAGCTCCTGCGGCGCGGAGTCCTTCAGCAGGAAGCCCGCGCCGCCGTGGCCGAGCGCCCGCAGGACGTTCTCGCGCTCCCCGAACGTCGTCAGGATCAGCACACGCACCCCCGGCGCGGCCCGCCCCAGCTCGGCCAGCGCGGTCAGCCCGTCCATCACCGGCATCTGGATGTCCAGCAGGGCCACGTCGACCGCGGTGCTCCGGGCGGTCTCCACCGCTTCCCGGCCGTCCGCCGCCTCGGCGACGACGTCGATGTCGTCGGCCGACGTGAGGATCATCCTGATGCCGGCCCTGATGAGCGGCTCGTCATCGGCGACGAGGACCCGGATCACGCGGCCTCCTGCGCGGTATCGGTGTGATGAACGGATGACAAAGCCCCGCCATCATGCCCGATCAGGTCACGGGGGCGACCGCGTGCCGCCGGTCACAGCTTGTCTTTGAAGGTCTCCTTCGCGACCAGCTTCCCGTCGCGGAAGCAGAACCGGTAGACGATGTCGTCGTCCACGTCCAGGTAGTGACGGCACGTCGCACCCTCGGGCAGCGGCGGGCCCTGCTTCTCCTGGCCGTCGGTGAGCAGGGAACTGCCTTCGGGCAGCTGGGACTTCACGTCGGCCTCGGCGTCGCCGACCTTCACGGACTGGTACACGTCCGCCGATATCGTGCCGGTCTTCACCTCGTCCCACAGCGCCTTCAGCCCCCACGCCTCGAGGGCGACGACGCCCACGACGAGGACGACGGCGGTGACTGCGCAGCCGAGTGCGACCTTCTTCTTGCTGCTCATGATGGCGGCGAACTCCCCTTGCGGATCGGAACGGTCGATGACCGCTCCACCGTCGCCCGCCGCACCCCCGCCGAGCTGCCCCCGAAAGTCGTCGTCCGGGGCGACGGAGGTCGCGTCCTTCGGCCGGGGCAGGGTCTCGCCACCGCCGTACGGCAGCACACCGGCGAGCCGGAACCCGCCGTCGGGCGTCGGGCCGGTGTGCACCATGCCCCCGACCAGCCGGGCCCGCTCCCGCAGGCCCGCCAGCCCCTGACCGCCGCTGACCGCGGGTGGGCCCGCCGGTACTCCGGCCGGCACGGGCCCGTTGGCCACCTCGACGACCAGGCTGTCGGGCTCGTAGCGCAGGGCCACGGTGATGGGGGCGCCCGGCGCGTGCTTGTGCGCATTGGTCAGGCCCTCCTGGGCGATGCGGTACGCCGCGTGGTCGGCGGCCGGCGCGAGGGGCCGTACGGTGCCGGAGCGGTGCAGTTCCACCGCGGCGCCGGCGGCCCGCGACGACTCGACGAGGCCGTCTACGGCGGCCGCCACACGGGCCGCCGGGTGCTCGGCGTCGGCCGGGTCCGGCCGATCTCCGGTCGGCGCCTCGACGCCGTCGCGCAGGATGCCCACCGCCTCGCGCAGCTCCCGCATCGCCGCGCGTGAGGCCTCCCGGAGGATGCCCACCCCTTCCCGGTGCCGCGCGCTCAGCTCGGGGTCGACCTCCAGCGCCCCGGCGTGCACGGCGATCAGGGCGAGCTGGTGACCGAGGCTGTCGTGCATGTCCTGGGCGATGCGCTGGCGTTCCAGGAGCCGGGCCTGCCGGGCCACCATCGCCTGTTCGCGCACCAGTTGGGCGTTGTGCCGCCGCAGCGCGTCGAGCAGCGCGTGCCGCTGGGCGCGGTAGCGGGAGGCGAGCCCCGGCACCACGGCCAGCGCGAGGAACGTGCCCGCCGCCAGCGCGCCCGTCAGGAGCAGCGACAGCTCGAACGCGTCGTCGCCCGCGTCGTGGGCGCCGACGGCGAAGTAGAGCACGAACGCCGCGGCGTACGCGGCCAACGCGCGCCCGGGGCGCAGGATGCGGCTGCCCGCCGACCAGCTCGCGCACATCAGCAGCGGGACCGCGCCCGCCACCACCCCGCTCAGGGCCGACGCGAGGACCAGCACCGTCGCCGGCAGTGAGCGGCGGGCCAGCGAGAGTACGG
Source organism: Streptomyces bicolor (assembly GCF_000719285.1). Lineage (GTDB taxonomy): Bacteria > Actinomycetota > Actinomycetes > Streptomycetales > Streptomycetaceae > Streptomyces > Streptomyces bicolor. Next base: position 176,164 of record NZ_JOFS01000003.1, read on the forward strand.
CGGCGGCCAGGGCCACGGCGACGGTCCGCGCCCCGAAACCCGGCCGCTCGTCGAAGAGGCCCGCCATCCCGGCCAGCACGACGGCGAGCACCGTCTCGCCGACGATCCGCTTGCGGGGCCAGGGGGAGGCGGCGGCGAGCCGGGACAGGAGCGGCTTGTCGGTGCGGGGTGTGTTGCCTGCGTCCATGCGCAGAGCGTTGGCTGCGTCCACGCGCAGACGATAGACAGCCGCCCGTGGGCGCCCGCATCCGCCCTTCGGCGCGGCCCCGAACGACGAAAGTCGACACCCGGCACCCACCCGCCCCGTCATCTTTCGTCGCTGCGGATGTCGACTTACGGAGACTGACCCGGCCCGGGGCGCGCGGGAACGATGGAGGGACCCGCCGGACCGGAGCGCCGGCGGCAGGGATCACCGGATCGGGGAGCGGAACAGTGGACAGTGCGCGGCAGCAGGCGAACGAGCGTTTCACCATCCGGCAGAAGACCACCTTCATGATCAACCGGTATGTCGTGACCGAGACCCTGCCGGACGGCTCCGACGGCCGCGTCGTCGCCTTCGCCGAGCAGAAGCGGATGACGCTCAAGGAGCAGATGACCTTCTACACCGACGAGTCCAAGGACCGGGTCATGTTCACCGCCAAGGCCCGCCAGGTCCTCGACGTCGGCGCCGTCTACGACGTACGGGACGCGACGGGCAACCCCGTCGGCACGTTCCGCAAGAAGTTCGCCGCCTCCCTGCTGCGCTCGACGTGGGAGCTGGACCAGCCGGGCTCCATCGCGGCCGTCGGGCGGGAGCGCAACCGGGTCGTGGCCGTGCTGCGCCGGGCCTGGGAGCTGCTGCCGCTCGACCTGGTGCCGTTCGTGTGGCCGTACCACTTCGACTTCGCCTCGGGCGACAAGCACGTGATGAGGGTGGACAAGAAGATCGGGCTGCGCGACCGCTATGTGCTCGACGTGGCCTCGCCCGATCTGGACCTGCGCCTCGCCATCGCCCAGGCCGTCGCCCTGGACGCGCTCCAGTCCCGCTGACCGGGATCCCCCTCGGGCACCCGGCACGGGGGGCGGCCTGGAAGAATCCCTGCATGGAATTGAAAATCCCCGAACTCCCTTTCCCGCTGCGCACCTACGGCCCCGACGGCCACTGGTCCTACGAGGACGACGGCATTCTCTCCGGCTGGGCCGGCCCCCGGCAGGACCGCTTCGTGCCGCCCACCGGTGAGGCGCTGGACGCCGCCTCCGACGCGCCCCGGCTGCTCGGGGCGCCCGAGGGGGACTTCCAGCTGATCGCCCGGGTCACCGTCGGATTCGCCGGCGCCTTCGACGCCGGCGTCCTCTACGTCCACGTCGGCGAGCGGGCCTGGGCCAAGCTGTGCCTGGAGTACTCCCCGGACGTGCCCACCGTCTGCACGGTCGTCACCCGGGGCCACTCCGACGACGCCAACTCCTTCACCGTGGAGGGCAGTTCGGTGTGGCTGAGGGTGAGCCGGACCGGCCGCGCCTTCGCCTTCCACGCCTCCCGCGACGGCGAGCGGTGGACCTTCGTCCGGCTGTTCACCCTCGGCGACGAGAAGGAGACCGGCGCGGCCCTCGTCGGCTTCATGGCGCAGTCGCCGCTGGGGGAGGGGTGCGTGGTGACGTACGACCACCTCGAGTTCAGGCCGAGCTGGCCGCAGGACCTGCGAGACGGAAGCTGAGCAGGCCCGTCACCGCCGAGCGCTCGTCGGGCGCGGTTCAGCCGGCTCGGAACCGGCGCGGCCGGGGTCACGTCCTCCGTTGCATGATCAGAGACCGACTGACCAGGAGCCGCGTGATCCGCACCGCTGTGCCCGCCGAGGTGCAGGACATCGTCGCGCTGCACGCGCGCGCCCGGGCGACGTACTACCCCGACGGGCTGCCGCAGGACGGCACCGACTGGCTCGCCGCCTGGCAGACCGCCATCGCGCGACCGGACGGGCGCGTGCTGTGCGTCGTCGAGGAGGGCCGTATCGCGGGCCTGGCCTCCTTCCGCACCCCGGAGGGCGCCCAGGCCGACACGGTCAAGCTGTTCCAGTTCCACGTCGACCCCGACCGCTGGCGCTCCGGCATCGGCACCGCCCTGCACACGGCCTGCGTCGAGGAGTGGCAGGCCGACGGCAGGCGGACGGCCGTCCTCGACGTGCACGTCGACAACCAGCGGGCCCAGGCCTTCTACGCCCGCCAGGGCTGGGTCCCGGACCCGGACAACCCGCCCGCCGAGGGCGACCACCACCTGAACCTGCGCCTCTGCGTGACCGGGAAATCGGTCCGCGGCGGGGAATGAACCCCGCTGCTTGAACGTTCATCCACTCGACGGAGGGAGTCTCCGTTTCCCGTACGAGCTGGAGAGAGCCACAGACATGCGCGTCGAGATCTGGAGCGACATCGCCTGCCCCTGGTGCTACGTGGGCAAGGCCCGCTTCGAGAAGGCGCTCGAGGCCTTCCCGCACCGCGACCAGGTCGAGGTGGTGCACCGCTCGTTCGAGCTGGACCCCGGGCGCGCCAAGGGCGACATCCAGCCCGTGATCACCATGCTCACCAAGAAGTACGGCATGAGCGCGGCGCAGGCCCGGGCCGGTGAGGAGAACCTCGGCGCGCAGGCCGCCGCGGAGGGTCTCGACTACCGCACCGAGGGCCGCGACCACGGCAACACCTTCGACATGCACCGCCTCCTGCACCTCGCCAAGGAGCAGGGCAGGCAGGACGAGCTGATCCAGATCCTCTACCGGGCGAACTTCGCCGAGGAGCGGTCCGTCTTCTCCGAGGGCGACGAGCGGCTGGTGGAGCTGGCCGTGGAGGCCGGGCTCGACGCCGACGACGTCCGCAAGGTGCTGGCCGCCCCGGACGCCTACGCCGACGACGTCCGCGTCGACGAGCGCGAGGCCGCCCAACTCGGCGCGAACGGCGTGCCCTTCTTCGTCCTCGACCGCAAGTTCGGCGTCTCCGGCGCCCAGCCCGCCGAGGTCTTCGAGCGGGCGCTGACGCAGGCGTGGGGCGAGCGGTCGCCGCTGCGGATCGTCGACCAGGGTGACGCGGAGGCGTGCGGTCCCGACGGGTGCGCGGTGCCGCAGCACTGAGCGGCCGAGCGAACGCGCAGGTCGGGGCCGATCTATAAGCGTTCCTTAGCGAAACCACGTAAAGAATCGCAATGGACCGATAGGTGTTCAGGGCCCACAGTGGAGCCATGGAGACCTTCGAGAGCCTCGTCCGTGCCGAGTTCGCCCCGAAGAACGTCTATCTCAACACCGCGAGCAACGGCCTGCTGCCGGCCCGCACCGTCACCGCCCTGGACCGGGCCGTGCGGATGCGGGCCGAGGGCATCCCGCTCGGCCCGCTCTACGAGGACGTGGAGGCCGTCCGCGCCTCCTTCGCCCGGCTCGTCGGCGTGCCCGTCGAGCGGGTCGCGACCGGGGCCTCGGTCGCCGAGTACGGCGGGCTGATCGCCGCCTCGCTGCCCGCCGGCGCCGAAGTCCTCACCGCCGAGGGCGACTTCTCCTCCCTGGTGAACCCCTTCCACATGCGCGGCGACCTCAAGGTGCGCGCCGTCCCGCTGGACCGCCTCGCCGAGTCGGTCCGCCCCGACACCGCCCTCGTCGCGGTCAGCGCCGCGCAGTCCGCCGACGGCCGGATCGCCGACCTGCCCGCGGTGCGCGCCGCCGCCCTGGAGCACGGCGCCCGCACCTACGTCGACGCCTCCCAGTCGGCCGGCTGGCTGCCGCTGGAGGCGGGCGCGTACGACTACGTCGCCGCGGTCGGCTTCAAGTGGCTCCTGGGCCCGCACGGGGCCGCCTTCTGCGTCGTCCCCGAGGACTTCGGCGGGCTGACGCCGCTGCTCGCCGGCTGGGTCGCCGGGGAGATCCCCTGGGACAGCTGCTACGGCCCCGTAGAGGACCTCGCCCACTCCGCCCGCCGCTTCGACATCAGTCCCAGCCTCTTCACCTACGCCGGACTGCGCGCCTCCATGGAGCTGATCGAGGAACTCGGCGTGCCCGCGATCCAGGCCCACGACCTCGCCCTCGCCGACCGCTTCCGGGCCGGACTGGCCGTCCTCGGCCACGAACCTGTGCCCTCACCGGGCTCGGCGATCGTCTCCGTGCCTGGACTCGGCGACCGCCAGCCGGCGCTCGGCGACGCCGGAATCCAGGTCTCCAACCGCGCGGGCAACCTGCGCGCGGCCTTCCACCTCTACAACACCGTCGAGGACGTCGACCGCCTGCTGGACGCCCTGTCCGACTGAACCACTGGCGCGGGCCCGCCGAGGACGCTAGGAAGGGCACCAGGGGTGGTGGTGCAGGTGGAGTCCACGGGCGACACGTCCGGCCGGCCGCTCGCCGACGCGGAGGTGCACCGGCGGCTGGTGTACGGCGACGAGTCCGCGCTGGCCGAGGTGTACGCGGCGTACGGCGGCCTTGTGCGGCGGGTCGCCGTGCGGGTCACGCGCTCGCCGGGCGGCGCCGAGGACGTGGCGCAGGAGGTCTTCGCCCAGCTGTGGAGCAGGCCGTACGCCTTCGACCCGGAACGCGGCACGCTGCGCACCTGGCTCTCCGTGCTCGCCCACCGGCGGGCCGTGGACTGGGTCCGCAGCGAGGCCCGGCACCGCAAGGACGCCGGCGCCGACGACTCCGCGCTCCAGGCCATCCCCGACGCCGGGCCCGGCCCCGATGAGACGGTCGTCGACCGGGAACGCTCCCTGCTGCTGCACACCGCCCTCGCCGAACTACCGCAGTCGCAACGGGAGGTCGTGCATCTCGCGTACTTCGCAGGCCGCACCTACCGGCAGGCCGCCGTGGAGCTGGGGATACCCGAGGGCACGGCCAAGACCCGGCTGCGCACGGCCCTGCGCTCCCTGGCGGAAACTTTGGCCGACCCGCCGGACCCGGCGCTGGAAAGGGGCGCATGATGGCGAGAGGGGTACGAGCGGGGCACGGGCACCGGGACGGGTCAGGGGGAGGAGGCGCGGGATGACCGAGGGAGGAGGCGCGGGATGACCGACGATCACGAGGCGGTACGCGACCTGCTTGCCGCCTGGGCCTTCGGCGCCCTCGCCCCGGCCGACGAGAAGACGGTTGCGGCACACCTGGCCGGGTGCGAGAGCTGCGCGGCGGAGGCGGCACGGCTGCGGGAGACGGTACGGCTGCTGGACGGACCGCCGCCGGCCGGCATCCCCGAACGGCCGGCCACCGACGTGCTGTCCCGCGCTCTGCGCGAGCGGCCCGCCGTGCCGCGCCTCGCCGCGCACGCCGCGCCCTATGCGGCCGCCGTCGCCGGGCTGAAGGCGCTGCTGCCCGAGGTGTACGGCCGCTGGGGGTACGACCGCTGGAGGGCCCCGGTCGTACACGACTGGGACGTGCACGCGACCGTCGCCCATCTCCTCGCCGCCGACGAGCACCTTGCCGTGCTGCTCGGCATCGAGGCGCGGGTGCCGCCCTCACGGATCCAGGAGGGCACGGGCTGGGAGGCCGACTGGAACCGGCGCACGGCCGACGTGATCGTCCACGAGCGACGCCGCAGCCCCGAGAAGACGGTCGCCGCCTGGTCCGCTCAGGCGGACTCCCTGCTCGCCTCGCCCGAGGCCCACGACGCCGAACTCGCCGCCCGCGCCGTGACGTTGATGGGCCTGCGACTGCCCGTCGCCGACCACTTCCTGGTGCGTGCCTTCGAGACGTGGATCCACACCGACGACATCGGCCGCGCCCTGGGCCTGTCGGTCCCGGCGCCCCCGCGGGACCACCTGTGGCAGCTCGTCCGTCTCGCCGTCCGCGTCCTCGGCCTGGCCCTCGGCCCCACCGCGCCCCCGGTGCTGTTCTCGGTCACCGGGGGCGAGGAATGGGTACTGGGCTCCGATGCCGAGCCCGTACAGGCCGAACTCACCCTCGATCCCGTCGACTTCTGCCTGCTCGTCGGCGGACGGTACGCCCCCGAGGCGGTACCGAAGGGCGAAACGGGCGACGCGGCCGCCGTACGGAACGTACTGGAGCGGGCCGCGTCGCTGTCGTGGCTGTGAGGTCACCTCACATGTGGCTCACTTCACGGGCGTGAAGTCCCGCGCACCGATGAACTCCGGCCGCCGTACCGGAGCCGCGAAGGGCTCGACGGCCGCGTTCTCCACGCTGTTGAACACGATGAACACGTTGCTGCGCGGGAACGGCGTGATGTTGTCGCCGGAACCGTGCATGCAGTTGCAGTCGAACCAGGTCGCCGAACCGGCCTTGCCCGTGAAGAGCTTGATGCCGTACTCGGAGGCCATCTTGGTCAGCGCCTCGTCGGAGGGCGTGCCCGCGTCCTGCATCTGCAGGGACTTCTTGTAGTTGTCCTTCGGCGTGGCCCCCGCACACCCGAGGAAGGTCTTGTGCGAGCCGGGCATGATCATGAGCCCGCCGTTGGTGTCGTAGTTCTCGGTCAGCGCGATCGAGACGGACACCGTCCGCATGTTCGGCAGACCGTCCTCGGCATGCCAGGTCTCGAAGTCGGAGTGCCAGTAGAAGCCGCTGGCCCCGAAGCCCGGCTTGACGTTGATCCGCGACTGGTGGACGTAGACGTCCGAGCCGAGGATCTGCCGCGCCCGGCCGACGACCCGCTCGTCACGGACGAGCGCGGCGAACACCTCACTGATCCGGTGCACTTCGAAGACGGACCGGATCTCCTTGGACTTCGGCTCGATGATCGACCGCTCGTCCGCGCGGATCTCCGGGGCGGCGATCAGCCGCTCCAGCTCCTGCCGGTAGACGGCGACCTCGTCCTCGGTGATCAGCTGGTCGATGGCGAGGAAACCGTCGCGCTCGAAGGACTGGAGGTCGGCGGTCGCGATCGGGCCGGGGGTGTCGGGGGAGCCCCACACCACGGGGTCCTGGCGCGGGGTCGCCACCTCGGTGGCGCCGCGGCTGGGGTACAGGTCAGTCATCGTCGTCACGATGTCTCACACCTCCTCGGGCTCGGTGAGCAGCGGGTACACGCCGTTCTCGTCGTGGTCCTCCCGGCCGGTCACGGGCGGGTTGAAGACACAGATGCAGCGGAAGTCCTCCTTGATCCGCAGCGTGTGCCTCTCGTGCCCGTCCAGGAGGTACATGGTTCCGGGCGTGATGGTGTACGTCCGCCCGGTCTCGTGGTCGGTCAGCTCGGCCTCGCCCTCGACACAGACGACGGCCTCGATGTGGTTGGCGTACCACATCGACGTCTCCGTACCCGCGTACAGGACCGTCTCGTGCAGCGAGAAGCCGACCTTCTCCTTGGCGAGGACGATGCGCTTGCTCTCCCAGGTGCCGGACGCCGATTTCACATGGCGCTCGGTGCCTTCGATGTCCTTGAACGAACGGACGATCACGGTGCTGCGATGCCTCCTAGGTGGGGGTGTGCTGTTGCGATGAGGGGTTGGTCAGGCGGTCTCGCGGACGGCGCGGGCGAGGATGCTGAGGCCCTCGTCCAGCTCGTCCGGGGTGACCGTGAGAGCGGGCAGCAGCTTGACGACCTCGCTCTCCGGGCCGGACGTCTCGATGAGCAGCCCGAGTTCGAAGGCGCGCTGGGCGACCCGCCCGGCCCGCTCCTTGTCGTGGAACTCCATGCCCCACACCAGCCCGCGGCCCCGGTACTCCTTCACGTCGGCGAGGTTCTCCTCGCAGATCGCGATCAGGCCCTGCTCGACCTGCTCGCCGCGCGCCCGGGTCTGCTTCTCCATGGCGCTGCCGTCGGCCCAGTACATCTCCAGGGCGGCGGTGGCCGTGACGAAGGCGGGGTTGTTGCCACGGAAGGTGCCGTTGTGCTCGCCCGGCTCCCAGATGTCCAGCTCGGGCTTGAACAGGCACAGCGACATGGGCAGTCCGTAGCCGCTGATGGACTTGGACACGGTGACGATGTCCGGGGTGATGCCCGCCTCCTCGAAGGAGAAGAAGGCACCGGTACGACCACACCCCATCTGGATGTCGTCGACGATGAGCAGCATGTCCTGCCGCTCGCACAGTTCGGCGAGCGCGCGCAGCCACTCGGGACGCGCGACGTTGATGCCGCCCTCGCCCTGCACGGTCTCGACGATCACGGCGGCCGGCTTGTTGAGCCCGGAGCCCTGGTCCTCCAGGAGCCGCTCGAACCACAGGAAGTCCGGGACGGTGCCCTCGAAGTAGTTGTCGAACGGCATGGGCGTGCCGTGCACGAGCGGGATCCCGGCGCCGGCCCGCTTGAACGCGTTGCCGGTGACGGCGAGCGAGCCCAGGGACATGCCGTGGAAGGCGTTGGTGAACGAGACGATGGCCTCGCGCCCCTTCACCTTCCGGGCCAGCTTCAGAGCCGACTCGACGGCGTTGGTGCCGGTCGGACCCGGGAACATGACCTTGTACGGCAGGTCGCGCGGCCGCAGCACCAGGTCCTGGAAGGTCTGCAGGAAGGCGCGCTTGGCGCTGGTGGACATGTCGAGCCCGTGCGTGACGCCGTCCCGCTCCAGGTAGTCGATCAACGCCCGTTTCAGGACCGGGTTGTTGTGCCCGTAGTTCAGCGAGCCGGCGCCGGCGAAGAAGTCCAGGTATTCGTGGCCGTCCTCGTCGTACATGCGGCTGCCACGCGCACGGTCGAAGACGGTGGGCCAGCCGCGGCAGTAGCTGCGCACCTCGGACTCCAGGGTCTCGAAGACGCTGAGGTCGGGCTGGGTGATGGTCACGACTAATCGCTCCTCGTTGCGTGGGGGGATGCGAGAGGTGGGGGTCAGAGGGAGAGGGGACCGATGCGGTACAGGACTTCGGGGTCGTGCGGTCCGTCCGGGAACACGCTCGTGGGGAACAGCACCTCGCGCTCCAGGGCGGCGCCGTGCCGCTCCGCGAAGGAGCCGAACAGCCGCTCAGAGGCGGTGTTGCCGGGCGTGATGGTGGTCTCGACGCTCGTGACGCCGTACTCGCCGCCGACCCGTGCGACGAGCCCGTCGAGCAGCGCGGCGGCGATGCCGCGGCCGCGGTAGGCGTCGTCCACGGCCACCTGCCAGACGAGCAGGGTGCGCGGGCGTTCCGGCCGTACGTATCCGGTGACGAAGCCGACCGGCTCCCCGCGCTCGTCACGCGCGACGGCCGACGTGCCGGAGAAGTCGCGGCACCACAGCAGATAGCTGTACGACGAGTTGAGGTCGAGGGCCTTGGAGTCTCTGGCAATCCGCCACAGCGCGGCCCCGTCGGCCACCGCCGGACGGTCGATTTGCAGGTCTGCTTGTGCGGCAGTCATGCGAATTGAATTTACCGAGGGAAATTTGAAATTGCATGGCCGTGAGGGGTTACGTGTGAGCCATGGGTGTGTTATCACGCGGGCGTGAGGGGTGGCGCGAGAGGGCTGTGGAATGCCAGGTCTGTCCGGTTAATACCGGACAAAAAGGGTGCGATGTGGAACGCGTCACAGCCGTGTAACCCTCACGAGACCTGCCCGAATTACGCCGGTTGGTGTTCGCGGAATCTTTGCGTTTAGGTTCGGGGAAAGCGGGCAGAAGAGGATGGGAAGCTGCCCTTGAAAAGAATTCCCGGAATTACGCTGAATTCAGGCTCCGGTAACACCGTCGATACGCTCTCGCAGAATGTCGGCGTGCCCGTTGTGCCGTGCGTACTCCTCGATCATGTGAATGAGCACCCAGCGCAGGCTGACCTGCACTCCGGCCATGGGGCCGTCGGGAACCAGTTCCGCTCACACTCGGCGAGGTGCTGCGGGCGGGGTCGAAGGGGCGGCAGCCCCTTCGGGATGGGACGGGTGGGGGCGGCGGGGGGCGCGAAATTCCTACCGCCGGCCACCGTCCACGGCCCGCAGTGCCCCCTCCACGTCCACATCCAACCCCTGCTCCGCCAGCGCGGCGCCCAGCGCCGTCAGGCACCCCTTCACCGCTTCCGGCGTCGCATCCACCCCGTAGTGGTTGACCCGAATCATCTCCTTGGCCAGCGCACCCCCACCCGCGGCCAACGGCAACCCCGGCTCCGACTCCAGCGCCCGAGCCGCCACCTCCGACGCCACCACCCCCGCCGGCACCCTCAACGTGGTAGCGACCGGCGCCGCCTCCCGCTCCTCGTACACATACGGCTCCAGCCCCCCACCCAACGCGACAGCCCCCGCCCGAGCGGCCAGCGCGGCACTCCGATGCCGGCCCATCACCGCATCCAGGCCCTCCGTCTCGAGCCGCTCCACACACGCCTCCAGCGCCAGCATCTCCAGCTGCGCGGGCGCATGCAGCAGTGCCTTCCGCCCGCCGTCGATCCACCGCTCCTTCCAGTCGAGCAGCGACAGATACGACCGCCGCGGCGCCCCCGGATTCGCCGCCATCCGCGCCCACGCCCGCTCGCTCACCGACACCGCCGACACCCCGGCCGGCCCGCCCATCGCCTTCTGCGCCCCGATGACGCACAGGTCCACGCCCCAGGCGTCCGGCAGCACCGGCTCCGCGCCGATCGACGCCACCGCGTCCAGGTAGAACAGTGCCCCGTGCGCCCGCACGACCTCGCCGATCTCGGCTACGGGGTTGGTGTTGCCGGTGGCGGCCTCCGCGTGCACGAGGGACACGAAGTCGATCTCGGGGTGCTCGGCGAAGGCCGCCCGGATCTGGTCAGCCGTGACCGCCGTGTGGAAGGGCACCGCCAGATCGATCACGGTCGCCCCGCAGTCCCGCAGCCAGTTCCCGAAGGTCTGCCCGTACGGGCCGGTGATCACGTTCAGGGCGGTCGTGACGGGCCCGGCCGTCCCCCGGATCGCCCCTTCCAGCGGCAGCAGCGCCTCGCCTTGCATGATCACGACGTCCTGCTCGGTCCCGAGCAACCGCGCCACCCGGTCCTCGATCGCGGCGAACCGGGCGGCACTCAGCGGGGCCAGGTCCAGGAAGGGATGGGTCACGGCGGGGACTCTCTTCGCTCAGGGAATCGACGGCATGAGCGTAACCGGGGACCTCAACACCCCTCCCACTCCCGACTTCTTAGGTCGAAAGCCCCGGTTACCATCGGTTTGGTTTGAGGATCTCAAACCTCTCCTTATAATCGGAACCTACAGTTCCCTCACAGGAGGCTCCCCGTGAAGACGACCCTCGGGCGCCGGACCCGCATTCTGGCCGCATCCACCGCGACGGCCGGGCTGGTGCTCGTGGCCGGCTGCTCCTCCGACGACAACGGCGGCAGCGGTACGCAGACGGCGGCCGGCGGCGTCGAAGTCGTCAAGGCGGGCCAGCTGACCACCTGCACCCACCTGCCGTACCCGCCCTTCCAGTCGGAGATCGACGGCAAGGTGCAGGGCTTCGACGTCTCCCTCATCGACCTCGTCGCGGACGACCTGGGCGTCAAGCAGGCGATCGTCGACCAGCCCTTCGAGAACTTCAAGACCGGCGGTTCCCTCAACGCCGGCCAGTGCGACCTCGCCGCCGCCGGAATGACCATCACCGAGGAGCGCAAGAAGAACGTCGACTTCTCGGACCCGTACTTCGAGGCGACCCAGGCCGTCTTCGTCGACAAGAAGAGCGGCATCTCCTCCTTCGCCGACCTCAAGGGCAAGAAGGTCGGCGCCCAGGCGCAGACGACCGGCGAGGACTACGCCAAGAGCAAGGGCCTGGACCCGGTCTCCTTCGAGTCCTCCGACGCCGTCCTCAACGGCCTGCGCACCGGCCAGGTCCAGGCGGTCGTCATCGACTACCCGGTCGTCCAGGGCTGGCTTAAGGACAAGGCCAACGCGGATGCCTTCGCGGTCGCCGAGCAGATCAACACCGGTGAGCAGTACGGTTTCACGGTGAAGAAGGGCAACGACAAGCTCCGCGAGGCCATCAACAAGGCGATCGCGGACGCCAAGGCCGACGGCACGTACAAGAAGCTGTACGAGCAGTGGATCGGCCCGTACGACGAGTCAGCCGCCTCCGCCTCGCCCGCCGCCTCCTGACCCATGACCGACACGGACGTACAACTCCAGCCGAGGCAGCCCAAGAAGAAGGGCCTGACCCGGCGTCAGAAGCGCAGCCTGTCGCGCGGCATCCAGTACGTCGTCTTCGTCGCGGCCGTGATCGCCTTCGCGGTCGCGGCCGACTGGGACCGGCTGGCGAACCAGTTCGCGCAAGGCGACATCGCCGAGCAGATGTTCCCGGACGTCATCACGCTCGCGCTGAAGAACACCGTGCTGTACACCCTGTCCGGCTTCGCCGTCGGACTGGTCCTCGGCATGGTGATCGCGCTGATGCGCCTGTCGTCGGTGGGCCCGTACCGCTGGCTCGCCGGCGTCTACATCGAGATCTTCCGCGGTCTGCCCGCCCTGCTGATCTTCATCTTCATCGGGGTCGCCGTACCGCTGGCCTTCCCGGGCACCGAGATCCCGGGCGGCACATACGGCAAGGTCGCGCTCGCGCTCGGCCTGGTCGCGGCCGCCTACATGGCGGAGACGATCCGCGCGGGCATCCAGGCGGTGCCCAAGGGGCAGATGGAGGCGGCGCGCTCGCTCGGCTTCTCGCCCGCCCGCGCCATGGTCTCGATCATCATCCCGCAGGCGTTCCGGATCATCCTCCCGCCGCTGACCAACGAACTCGTCCTGCTCTTCAAGGACTCCTCGCTGGTGCTGTTCCTCGGTGTGACGCTGGAGGAGCGCGAACTGTCCAAGTTCGGCCGCGACCTGGCCAGCCAGACCGCCAACTCCACGCCGATCCTGGTCGCGGGCCTGTGCTATCTGCTGGTCACGATCCCGCTCGGCTTCGTCGTACGCCGTATGGAGGCGAAGGCCCAGGAGGCCGTGAAATGAGCGAGAGGCTTCTCAAGGCCGGCCCGGAGATCGAAGTCCGCGGCCTCAACAAGTCCTTCGGCGACAACGAGGTGCTGCGCGGCATCGACCTGGAGATCGGCCAGGGCGAGGTCGTGTGCGTCATCGGCCCGTCCGGCTCGGGCAAGTCGACGTTGCTGCGCTGCGTGAACCTGCTCGAGGAGCCCACCAAGGGCCAGGTCTTCGTCGGCGGCACCGAGCTCACCGACCCGGACGTCGACATCGACGCCGTACGCCGCCGTATCGGCATGGTCTTCCAGCAGTTCAACCTGTTCCCGCACCTCACGGTGACCGAGAACCTCACGCTGCCGCAGCGCCGGGTCCTGGGACGCGACAAGGCCGCCGCGGCCAGGGTCGCCGCCGAGAACCTGGAGCGGGTCGGCCTGTCGGAGAAGGCGTCGGCCTACCCGGCCTCCCTCTCCGGCGGCCAGCAGCAGCGCGTCGCCATCGCCCGCGCCCTCGCCATGGGCCCCGAGGTGATGCTCTTCGACGAGCCGACCTCCGCGCTCGACCCCGAGCTGGTGGGCGACGTCCTGGCCGTCATGCGCATGCTCGCGAACGAGGGCATGACGATGATGGTCGTCACCCACGAGATGACCTTCGCGCGCGAGGTCGCCGACCGGGTCGTCTTCATGGACGGCGGAGTGATCGTCGAGGACGGCACCCCCGACCAGGTCATCGGCAACCCGCGGCACGAACGCACCCGCCACTTCCTCTCCCGCCTCCTCGACCCGGCGATGGCGGACGTGGAGGAGGAGACCTCGGACCAGGTGGGCAAGGGCGACTAGCCGGTCATCGGGTGCGGGCCGCCGGTCACTAGGGTGCAGTCATGAGCGAACGCGCGGTGCTGCACGTGAAGGGCCGGATCCTCGTCGGGCCGGACGACGTCAGGGACGAGCTGTGGGTCGTCGACGGCCGGATCTCATACGACCGTCCCGTCGGCGCCCGCGACGTCCGGACCGTCGCGGGCTGGGCCCTGCCCGGCCTGGTCGACGCGCACTGCCATGTCGGCCTCGGCGCGCACGGCCCCGTCGGTGACGACGTCGCGGAGAAGCAGGCGCTCGCCGACCGCGAGGCGGGCACCCTGCTGATCCGCGACGCCGGCTCACCCTCCGACACCCGCTGGGTCGACGACCGCGACGACCTGCCGAAGATCATCAGGGCCGGCCGGCACATCGCCCGCACCCGCCGCTACATCCGCGGCTACGCCCACGAGATCGAGCCGGAGGACCTGGTCGCCTACGTCGCCCAGGAGGCCAGGCGCGGCGACGGCTGGGTCAAGCTCGTCGGCGACTGGATCGACCGTGACCTCGGGGACCTCGCGCCCACCTGGCCGCGCGAGGCGGTCGAGGCGGGCATCGCGGAGGCCCACCGCCTGGGCGCCCGGGTCACCGCGCACTGCTTCTCGGAGGACTCCCTCCAGGACCTGGTCGAGGCGGGCATCGACTGCGTCGAGCACGCCACGGGCCTGACGGAGGACCTGATCCCGCTGTTCGCCGAGCGCGGGGTGGCCATCGTCCCCACCCTCGTGAACATCGCGACCTTCCCGAAGCTGGCCGACGGCGGCGAGTCCAAGTTCCCCCGCTGGTCGGCCCATATGCGCCGGCTCCACGAACGCCGCTACGACACCGTCCGCTCCGCACACGACGCCGGCATCCCGGTCTTCGTGGGCACCGACGCGGGCGGCACCCTGCCCCACGGCCTGGTGGCGGCCGAGGTGGCGGAACTGGTCACCGCCGGCATCCCGGTGGTCGAGGCCCTCGCGGCGACGACCTGGGCGGCGCGGGCCTGGCTGGGCCGGCCGGGACTGGAGGAAGGGGCCGCGGCGGATCTCGTGGTGTACGAGTCCGACCCCCGGGCCGACGTACGGGTGCTGGCGGCACCGCGACGCGTGGTCCTGAACGGGAAGATCGTGAGCTGAGCCCGCCGATGAGCGGGTGACTGTGGAGAACGTGCGTGTCACCTGGTTCGAAAACCTGCACGGGAAACACACGTAGGGGTGAACTCCTGTCAGGGTGCTGACCGTGCATCCCGCATGCGCGATTCTTGCCGGGTCCCGAGCAAGTCTCCGCCGAGGAGTCCCCACCTTGAACGGCAAGAACTTCCGCATGCCCGCACGCCGTCTCGCCACCGTCGCGACGGCCACCGCCCTGGCAGCCGGTCCAGCGGCCCTGGCCGCGGCGGGCCCAGCGCACGCGACCGGCGACAAGGGCCACGCGAGCGCCGTCGTGCTGCGCACCGGGCTCGACGTCTCCCTGCTCAACAAGACCGTGAACGTCCCGCTCGCGGTCTCCCTGAACGAGGTGCGGGCGCCGCGGAGCGCCGAGAAGACCACGCTGACGGCCCAGTTGAACGGCGTCGACGGCGGGCAGCCCTTCAGCGTCCTCAACGCCGAGGTCGCCCAGTCGAAGGCGACGGTCGAGGAGGGAAAGGCCGAGGGGTACACCAACCTCGCCCATGCCAAGGTCCACGTCCCGGGTCTGCCCCTGCTGTCGCTCATCGAGGTCGGCCAGGTCACCTCGAAGGCCACCTGCGAGGCCGGGAAGAAGCCGACCGCCTCGTCCAACCTGCTGGGCGACGTCACCGTGCTGGGCAAGAAGGTCACGCTCACCGCCGGAGGGACCACGAACGTCGAGGTGCCGGGCGTCGGCGAGGTCCGGCTCGACTACTCCAGGACGGAGCACACCTCGCGCACGGCCGCCGCCACCGCCCTCGAACTCAAGGTCACCGTCAACCCGTTGAAGCTGAACGTCGCCAATGTCGAGGGCACCCTGACCCTGGCGGAGGCGACCTGCGAGACACCGGCCGGGTCCGCAGCGGGAGCCGACCCGAGCACCGAGCCGAGCACCGATCCGGCCGGCGACGTCAGGCCCCAGGGCGAGCCCGCCGACGAAGGCCTCGCGGAGACCGGCGGCAGCTCCATGACGCCGTACATCGCGGGCGGCGCCGTAGCCCTGCTCGTCGCGGGCGGCGGAGCGGTGGCGCTGGCACGCCGTCGGCAGGGCTGAACCGGGAGGCCGGTTCCCGGCTTCACAGGCTCTCGCGGCGCGCCGCCTCCACCGCCCGCTCCAGCGCTCCCAGGAACCGGCTGACCGTCGCCCGGTCCCGCACCGCAAGCCGCAGCCACTCCTCGCCCAGCCCGGGGAAGGTGTCCCCGCGCCGGACCGCGAACCCGAGTTCGCGCAGATGCCGTCGTACGGCGGCCGCCTCCGGCAGTCGTACGAGGACGAAGGGGCCCTCGGCCGGTTCGACCACCCGCAGACCGGCCGAGGCGAACTCGCCGAGTCCCGTGACGAGATGGGTCCGGTCGGCGGCGATGCGGTGGGCCGCGTGGGCGGCCTCCGCCAGTGCCGTGGAGGTGACGCAGGCCTCGGCGGCGGCGAGAGCGGGTGTGGAGACCGGCCACAGGGGCTGGGCGCGCTCCAGGTCGGCGATGGTCTCGGGGGAGGCCAGGACGTAGCCGATCCGCAGGCCGGCCAGTCCCCAGGTCTTCGTCAGGCTGCGAAGAACCACCAGACCGGGGACGTCCGTACGCCCCGCCAGCGCCTCCCGCTCACCCGGCACCGCGTCCATGAACGCCTCGTCCACCACCAACGTCCGTCCCGGGCGGGCGAGTTCGGTGATGGACGCGGCCGGGTGCAGCACCGAGGTCGGGTTCGTCGGGTTGCCGATCACCACCAGGTCGGCCTCCTCGGGGACGGCCGCCGGGTCGAGCCGGAAGCCGTCCTCCTCCCGCAGCAGCACCCGGTCGACCGTGTGCCCCGCGTCGCGGAGCGCCGCCTCCGGTTCCGTGAACTGCGGGTGCACCACGACCGGCCGGCGCACCTTCAGGGCGCGGGCGAGCAGGACGAACGCCTCCGCCGCCCCCGCCGTCAGCAGCACCCGCTCCACCGGAAGCCCGTGCCGTGCCGCCACCGCCGCCCGAGCGGGCCGCCCGTCCGGGTAGGCCGCGAGGGAGCCCAGTGACCCGGCGATCCGCTCCCGCAGCCACGCGGGCGGCGTGTCCGCGCGGACGTTCACGGCGAGGTCGACGAGCGCCGCGCCGCCGTCACGGACCTCGGCGTCGCCGTGGTGGCGCAGGTCGTGCCCGCCCTCAGTGCGCATGCGCGTGTCCGCCGTGATGGTGATGGTGGTGTCCGTGGTGGTGGCCGTCGTCGTCCGGGTGGAAGTGCGGCTGCTGCGGCAGGCCGACCTTGTCCTCGAAACCGGGCAGCGCGATGCGGTACACGCACGAGTCGCAGTTCATCCGCAGGTCGCCCTTGAGCGCCTCCTCGTACCGCTCCATCACCAGGTCGAGGAGCTCCGGCTCCGGGCCGATGACGTCCGCCGAGCGCACCTCGATGTCCGGGTGCGCCGCCGCCCAGCCCTCGGTCTGCTGGCGGACCCGGTCCGGGAGGATGCCCGTGAAGAGGAAGTAGGGCAGGACGACGATCCGCCGGGCCCCGAGCCGCACGCACCGGTCGAGTCCGCTCGGCACGTCCGGCGCCGCCAGCGACACGAACGCCGTCTCCACGCCCGCGTATCCGCGCCCCTCCCACAGCAGCCGCGCCGCCTTGTGCACCTCGGCGTTGGCGTCCGGATCCGTCGAGCCGCGCCCGACCAGCAGCACGGTCACATCCGCACGGTCCCCGGGCGTGCGGTTGCCCTCGGTGCCGAGCGCCTCGTCGAGGCGCCGCTCCAGCACCGACAGCAGCGCCGGGTGCGGGCCCAGCGGGCGGCCGTAGGTGTACGAGATCCCGGGGTGCCGCTCCTTCTCGCGGGCCAGCGCGGCCGGGATGTCGCCCTTGGCGTGCCCGGCGGACACCAGCATCAGCGGCACGGCGGCGAACCGCCGTACGCCCCGCTCGACCAGCTCGGTGACGGCCTCGCCCAGCGGCGGCGGGGACAGTTCGATGAAGCCGCCCGCGACGGGCAGTTCGGGGTGGCGGCGCCCCAGTTCCCGTACGAAGTCGCGGAACGCCTCGGCTCCGGCATCGTCCCGGGTGCCATGACCGGCGATGAGCAGGGCGGGCGGCGGGGTGGTCACAGTTTCTCCTCGGGATGGGAAGCGGGGTGGTACAGCAGGGCGTTGAGCGCGGCCGATGCGACCGCCGAACCGCCCTTCTCGGACACGTTGCTCACGGCGGGCAGCCCGCTCTCGCGCAGCGCGGCCTTGGACTCGACCGCGCCGACGAAGCCGACGGGCAGGCCGATGACGAGGGCTGGGTCGGCGTCCAGCGTCAGCAGCTCCTCCAGCGCGGTCGGCGCGTTGCCGATCACCCACAGGGCGCCCGGGCCGACCTGCTCGAAGGCGAGCCGGATGCCGTGTGCCGAACGGGTCAGCCCCGGCCCGGCCACGGCGTCCTTGAGCCGGCAGACCGTCTCGCGCCGGGTGATGCCGGCTCCGACCATCTCCACGTCCACGACGACGGGCGCCCCCGCGTGCAGGGCCGCATGCGCCTTCTCCAAGTCGGCCTCGCCCATGACGAGATCGGTGGCGTAGTCGAGGTCGGCGGCGGAGTGGATGACCCGCTCCACCACCGCCCTGGTCAGCGGAGGGAGGTGCGAGGTGTCCAGGCGGGCGCGCAGCCGCCGGTAGGACTCCTCCTCGATGGGATGAACGACGCGGTTCACTCGGCCTCCTGCCAGCGGTAGCCGCGCGGCGTCACCATGCGCCCCGCGATGTCGCGGGTCGCCGTGTTGCCCACGGTCACGACCGTCATCATGTCGACCGTCGCCGGGTCCAGGGCGGCCAGTGTGGTGAGCCGACCGGACTCGTCCGGCCGCGACGCGTTGCGTACGACCCCGACCGGCGTCGTCGGCTCGCGGTGCTCGGCGAGGATGGCGAGGGCCTTGGGCAGCTGCCAGTCCCGGCCCCGGGAACGGGGGTTGTAGAAGGTGACCACGATGTCCGCCTCGGCCGCCGCCCGCACCCGCCGCTCGATGACCTCCCACGGCGTGTGCAGGTCGGAGAGGCTGATGGACACGTGGTCGTGGCCGAGCGGCGCACCGAGGATCGCGGCCGCCGCGAGGGCCGCCGTCACGCCGGGCACGCCGATCACGTCGATGTCGTCGGAGGCCTCCGCGAGCGCGGGGGAGGCCATGGCGTACACGCCCGCGTCCCCGCTGCCGATGAGCGCGACGGCCTGCCCCTTGCGGGCCTCCGCCACGGCCGTGCGCGCCCGCTCCTCCTCGGCGCCGAGCCCCGACTCCAGGACCCGGGTGCCCGGCCGCAGCAGATCGCGGATCTGGTCGACGTACTGGTCGAGGCCGACGAGCACGGAGGCGCGCCGGAGTTCGGCCTTCGCGCGGGGCGTCAGCAGGTCCCGGGCACCCGGCCCGAGCCCGACCACCGCGAGCCGCCCGCGCCCCGGACGCCGTACGACGGCACAGGTCAACATCGCCGGCCGCCCGTCGGCGCGCTCCGACTTCCGCTTGGGTACGAGGAGTTCACCGCCGCGGACCAGGGCGGCGGCCTCGGCGACGGAGGGGGTGCCGACGGCCGCGAGGGGCGCGTCGGAGGGGTTGGGGACCTCGACGGCCGCCAGTCCCTCGGCGGAGTGGGTGACCAGGGGGACGCCGAGGCGGGCGGCGGCCTCGACGATGCCGGGTTCTTCAGCCTTGGCGTCGACGGTGGCGAGTTCGGCGAGCGAGGCGGGGGAGAGGCCGGCGTCGCGGAGGGCCTCCGAGACGAGGGTGAGGACCTCGTCGACCGGGGCGCCCTTGGAAGCTCCCACACCGACGACGAGGGACGGCGGGCGCAGGACGACCTCGCGCTCGGCGGGCTCCACAAGCCGGTCCGTCAGCCGGATCGCATACGACCCCTCGGCGCCGACCCGGAGGGGAGGCAGGGGCCAGCTGAGCTCGGCCCGCAGAGCCACCGGCTCACCATCGAGCAGGGCCCGCGAAACCCCGGCGACATCGCCCTCCACCGGGAACCCGAGCGTGTCCAGACCGGGCACCCCCACGGCATCCGTCGCCGTGGTCACCACGGGCTCGGCGCCGAGCAACTCACCGACCTCCTGGGCGAGTTCATTGGCCCCGCCGCCGTGCCCGCCGACCAGGGACACGGCGAACCGCCCGCCCTCGTCGACGCACACCACACCCGGGTCGGCCGCCTTGTCGGCCAACAGCGGGGCGATCAGGCGTACAACCGCACCCGTCGCCAGGAAGCACACGAGCTGCTCGCACTCCGCGAACGCCCGCCGTACGGCGTCCCCCACGGGCCCGTCGTACACGCGGGTGCGGTCCGGCCACACTGCGGCCAGCCGGTCCCGCGCCGCCGCCCCCGCCGAGGTGGCGGAAATGAGGCCGATCACTGGGCAACTCCTTCATGAGAGAGGGGGGTTCGAGTCCCCCACAGCAGGAAAACCGGATTGGTCGCCGCGAGCCGGGTCACGTCCCCCGGCAGCGGCGCGAGCCGGGACGACTGCAACAGCACCCCGTCGCAGGAGAACCCGGCGCTGGTCAGGGCCTCACGCGCGGCCGGCACCCGGTCGAGCGCGGCCATGGCGACGACCACCGTGCGCCGGGCGCGCCGCGCGCAGGCGCCGACGATCGCGGGCAGTTCGCGCCCGCCGCCGCCCACGAACACGGCGTCGGGGTCGTCGGCGAGATCCGCCAGCGCGTCCGGCGCCGTGCCGTGCACGACGTGCACGTCCACGCCGTGCGCGGCGGCGTTGGCGCGGATCCGCTCCACCCCGTCCGGAGCCTTCTCCACGGCGACCGCCGCCGCCCCGAGCCGGGCGCACTCCACGGCCACCGAGCCGGAGCCCGCGCCGACGTCCCACACCAGGTCGCCGAGGCGTGGC
The DNA here is from genome assembly GCF_000719285.1 of Streptomyces bicolor. Lineage (GTDB taxonomy): Bacteria > Actinomycetota > Actinomycetes > Streptomycetales > Streptomycetaceae > Streptomyces > Streptomyces bicolor. The sequence continues at coordinate 196,695 of NZ_JOFS01000003.1, forward strand.
CCCAGCCGGGCCAGGGCCAGCGCCCGCACCTCGAACTTGGTGATCATCGAGTCGCGGTGCGCGAAGTCGGCCTCGTCCAGGGCCCATCCGGCGGGCCCCGGCGCCGGACCGGCCACCGTGCGCACCGCGCCCAGGGCCCGCTCGGGGTCCAGGCACAGCACGACGCTCACCGCCGTACCCCAGTCGCGGGCCGCCGCCTCGGCGGGCGTCACCCGCTCCACGCGCTCGCGCTGCGGATCACCCAGCGCGGAGGCGACGACCAGGGCACGCCGGCTGTCCCGCAGTGCCGCGCCCAGCTCGGCGGGCCCGGCGCCCGGCCCGGTCAGCACCGCCACCTTCGGATGCGCCCGGCAGACGTTGACGGCGGTCCGCGGATCCCGCCCGTGCGCGCTGACGACGACAGCGTCGTCCCAGGTCAGCCCGAGCCGTGCGAAGGCGGTGGCAACGGACGACACGCCGGGCCGCACATCCAGCAGCTCCGGCCCGAACCGTTCGGCCAGCGCCCGCACGATCCCGAAGAACCCGGGGTCGCCGGAGGCCAGCACCACCACAGGCCGATCCTTGGCGACGTACTCCTCGATGGTGTCGAGGGCGGGCGCGAGCGCCCCGAGCACGACCGTCTCCGCCCCGTCGGGCAGCCGTACGGCGTCCAGATGCCGCCGCCCGCCGACGACCAGCTCGGCACCGGCGACGATGTCCTCGGCCGGCGTCGCCCCCGTCCCCGTACCGACGACGGTGATCACGTACTGGCCCCCCGCTCACGCAGCGCCTTGCGCGCCTCCGGGTCGGCCTTCCGATAGCCGTGGAAGTGACCGGGGTGGTAGAGGTGTGAACGCGTGCCCTGCGCGTCGAGGGCCGGGCCGACCAGGAACAGGGTGTGCTTCCAGAGCTTGTGCTCCTTGACGGTCTCCTCCAGCGTGCCGATGGTGCACTTCACGACGAGCTCCTCGGGCCAGGTCGCCTGATAGGCGACGACGACCGGAGTGGACGTCGGATAGCCGCCCTCCAGCAACTCCCGCACGAGCTGCCCGCTGCGGGCAGCCGACAGGAAGATCGCCATGGTGGTGCCGTGCTTGGCGAACTCCCTGACCTCCTCCCCGGGCGGCATCGGCGTCTTGCCGCCCCCGAGCCGGGTGAGCACGACCGACTGGGCGACCTCGGGGATGGTCAGCTCCCGCTGGGCGAGCGCGGCGACGGCGGAGAACGCGGAGACGCCGGGCACGACCTCGGTGGCGATGCCGAGGGCGGCACACCGGTCGAGCTGCTCCTGAGTACCGCCCCAGAGGGCGGGGTCACCGGAGTGAATACGGGCGACCTTCCGGCCCTGAGCCCGGGCCCGCTCGTACACGGCGACGACGTCTTCGAGGGACATGGCCGCCGAGTCGAGGATCTCGGCGTCCTCACGCGCGTGCTGGAGGACCTCCGCCTGGACCAGGCTGGCCGCCCAGATCACGACGTCGGCCTCGGCGATGGCACGCGCGGCACGGAACGTCAGCAGATCGGCGGCGCCGGGGCCGGCACCGACGAAGGTCACCTTGCCGGTGGGGGCATCGGCCATGGGAACGGTCCTCTCCTAACAGGTACTACTGGAGTTGAGCTGGGGTGGTCGGTGTGCGGGGCGTCGTACGGGCGTCAGAGCTTGCCGCCCCGCCCGCCGTCGCGCCGCGCGGGTGCGATGAGGGTCGACAGGTAGGGGAGGGGAGCGCCGTCGAGCTCGGCGGCCGGCCGGATCGACTCCTCCGTCAGTCCGAGCGCCGACCCCCACACCGCGTCCTCGATCCGCCCGGTCTCCCGCAAGGCCTCGGCGACCTCTGCGGCCTGCCGCCCGAACTTGTAGGCGACGACGGTGCCGGGCCCGGCGAGGGCGTCCTTGAGCACGGCGGATCCGGCCGTGACGGGGACGAGCGTGAGCGGCTCGGTCCCCTCGGTGAGCACGGCCCCCGAGCGGGCGGCGAGGTCCTGCATGGCGGTGATGCCGGGGACGGTCTCGACGACGGCGTCGGGCACCAGCTCGCCGATGGTCTGGGCGAGATACGTGAACGTGGAGTACACGTTGGGGTCGCCGATGGTCGCGAAGGCGACGGTGCCATGCCCGCGCAGCAGCTCGGCCACCCGCTCGCCCGCCGCGTCCCAGGCGGCCTCGCGCCGCGCGCGATCGGTCCGCTCGTTGAGCGCGAACACGACCCGCACGACCTTCTCCTCGGGCACGTAGTGCAACACGGTCGCCTCCGCGCGCCCGCGCTCACCCGTGTCCATGACCGGTACTACTACGACATCGGCGGCGCGCAGAGCGTTGACGCCCTTGACGGTCACCAGCTCCGGATCACCGGGACCGACCCCGACTCCGACCAACCTGCTGTTGCTCATGACGTCCGGCACCTCTCCACGAACCGACGGGCGACACCGGGCTGTGCGGCCCAGTGCGTGTGCAGATAACTGGCGTGCACGCCCTGCTGTACAAAACCTTCGACCCGCCGCGTCGGCGTACGCACTCCCCAGGCGGGCGCCGCCCCCGAGCCCGGCTCGACGACGGTCCGGTGAAACTCGTGCCCCCGCATCCGCGTCCCCGCGGCGGCGAGGGAACTGTCACTGACGGCAACGGCGTCCCGGTACCCGAGGGTGAGCCGCTCGCTCATCCGCGCGGTGGCGTCCAGCACCCCGCACATGGGCTGCCCGTCGAGCTCACGACAGAGGTAGAGCAGCCCGGCACACTCGGCGGCGACGGGAGCACCGCTCAGCGCGAATTCACCGATGGCCTTGCGCAGGGTTTCGTTGGCGGACAGCTCGGCGGCGTACACCTCGGGGAACCCACCGCCGATGACCAAGCCCCGGGTGCCGTCGGGGAGTTGTTCGTCCCGCAGCGGATCGAAGGGGACGACTTCGGCGCCGGCGGCGGTGAGCAGTTCCGCGTGTTCAGCGTAGGAGAACGTGAACGCTGAACCTCCGGCAACGGCGACGACCAGCCCGTCCGGCGATTGAGGACGAGGCCCTTCGGGCCGATCGGGGGTCCAGGGGGCGGAGCCCCCTGGCGGGGTCGAAGGGGCGGAGCCCCTGGAGGACGGGGAGGGTAGGGGCGGCGGGGGCGAGGAAGAGACGACCTCATCCGCGTCCCAAGCCGCACACGACAACGCACCCGCACTCCGCGCCAGCGCGACCAACGCCTCCAGATCGCACCCTGCGGAAACCTGCGCCGCCATCGCCGCAACCGCATCCAACGCGGCAGCCCGCCGCTCGGCGACCGGCACCAGCCCCAGATGCCGCGACGGCGTGTCCACCTGGACAACCCGCCGCAGCACCCCCAGCACAGGCACCCCCGCCTGGTCCAACGCCTCCCGCAGCAACTCCTCATGCCGATCCGACGCGACCTTGTTCAGGATCACGCCCCCGACCCGCACCTCCGGATCCCAGGAAGCGAACCCGTGCACCAGCGCCGCAACAGACCGCGACTGCGACGACGCGTCGACGACCAGCACCACCGGCGCCCGCAACAGCTTCGCCACATGAGCCGTGGACGCCAGCTCACCTTCCCCCGCGGCCCCGTCGTACAGCCCCATCACCCCCTCGACGACGGCGATGTCACACCCACGCGCCCCATGCAGGAACAACGGCCCGACCAACTCCGGCCCGCACAGATACGCGTCGAGATTCCGCCCCACCCGCCCGGTGGCGAGCGCGTGGTACCCGGGATCGATGTAGTCCGGCCCCACCTTGTGCGGGGACACGGCAAGCCCCCGCGCGGCGAACGCGGCCATCAGCCCCGTGGCAACGGTGGTCTTGCCGCTCCCGGAAGAGGGCGCGGCAATGACCAGCCGAGGGACGGAAGAAGTCACCACTCGATGCCCCTCTGCCCCTTCTGCCCCACGTCCATCGGGTGCTTGACCTTGAACATGTCGGTCACGAGGTCCGCGAAGTCGACGAGCTTCTCGGGCGCGTTCCGCCCGGTGATCACGACATGCTGGGTCCCGGGCCGGTCCCGCAGCACGGAGATCACCTCATCGGTGTCGACCCACCCCCAGTGCATGGGATAGGCGAACTCGTCCAGCACGTACAGCTTGTACGTCTCGGCGGCGAGGTCCCGCTTGACCTGCTCCCAGCCCTCCCGGGCCTTCTCCTCGTTGTCCATCTGCTGATCGCGCTGCACCCACGACCAGCCCTCACCCATCTTGTGCCAGTCGACGGACCCGCCCTCACCACTGGCACCGAGCACCCGCAGCGCGTTCTCCTCGCCGACCTTCCACTTGGCCGACTTCACGAACTGGAACACCCCGATGGGCCACCCCTGGTTCCAGGCCCGCAGAGCGAGCCCGAAGGCGGCGGTCGACTTGCCCTTCCCGATGCCCGTGTGTACGACCACCAACGGACGATTACGGCGCTGACGAGTCGTCAGACCATCGTCCGGCACCACACTCGGCTGCCCCTGAGGCATTACGCGGCCCTCCTCTGTACGTCCTTCACCAACCCGGCGATCGACTCCGCCCGCAGCTCGTCAAGCGTCACCGCCGTACCCTCCAACTCACCCGCGAGCTGCCCCGCCAGCCCCAGCCGCACCGGCCCGGACTCGCAGTCGACGACCACCGACGCGACCCCCTCGGCCGCGAACAGCCGAGCCGCCCGCCCCGCGAGCACCACCGGCTCCGGTCCACCCGTGGCCCGCCCATCGGTCACCACCACGACCAGCGCCCGCCGGGCCGGATCCCGCAACCGCTCCACCCGCAGCACCTCATGGGCCTTCAACAGCCCCGCCGCGAGCGGCGTGCGCCCACCCGTCGGCAGCGACTCCAAGCGAGCCGCCGCCGCGTCCACCGAAGACGTCGGCGGCAGCGCCACCTCGGCGCCCGCGCCCCGGAACGTCACCAGCCCCACCTTGTCGCGCCGCTGGTACGCGTCCAGCAGCAGCGACAGCACGGCCCCCTTCACCGCGCTCATCCGCTGCCGAGCCGCCATCGACCCGGAGGCGTCCACGACGAACAGCACGAGGTTCCCCTCGCGCCCCTCCCGCACGGCCTGCCTCAGATCGTCCCGGCGCACCACCAGCCCACGCCCCGACCGCCCACGCGCCCGCTGATGCGGCGCCGCCGCCTGCACGGTGGCCGCCAGGTGCAACTTGGTCAGCGTCCCCCGCGGCCGCCGGGCCCCGGTCGTCCGCCCGTGCTCGGTCCGCGCCCGCGAACGCCGCCCGGCGGCACCCTCACCGATGCCCGGCACGCTCAGCACCCTCGTACGGAACGGCTCGGCAGCCCGTACGGCGGACTGCTCGCCCGAACCGGCCCCCGCGGGCTGCGGCTCGCCACCGTCACCGGCCTCCGGCCGAGCCCCGGAACCCCCCTCGCCCTGCGGCCCCTCGCCCTGCGGCCCCTCCGACGGCGGCTGCCCGCCACCGCCACCGGGACCGTCCGGGTCGGGATCCTCGTCGCCCTCGCCGCCGAACTCCTCCAGCGTTTGGTCCAGCTTGTCCTCGTCGAGTCCCGGCGCGTCGAAGGGATTACGCCGCCTGCGGTGCGGCAGCGCGAGCAGCGCCGCCTGCCGGACGTCCTCGGCGAGCACATCCGTGCGCCCGGCCCACGCGGCCAGCGCGGTGGCCGTCCGGGCCATCACGATGTCGGCCCGCATCCCGTCCACCTCGAACGCGGCACAGGTCGCCGCGATCTGCCGCAGCGCCCCGTCACCGAGCCGCACCGACGGCAGCAGTTCCCGTGCCGCCACGATCCGTGCCCGTACGGCGGCCTCCTCGTCCGCCCACCGCGCGGCGAACCCGGCCGGATCGTCGTCGTACGCGAGCCGCCGTCGTACGACCTCCACCCGCTGGTCGGGCTCCCGCGAGGCCGCGACCTCGACGGTCAGCCCGAACCGGTCGAGCAACTGCGGCCGCAGCTCGCCCTCCTCGGGGTTCATGGTGCCGACGAGCAGGAAACGCGCCGCGTGCCGGACCGACACACCCTCGCGTTCCACGTACGACGCGCCCATCGCCGCCGCGTCCAGCAGCAGGTCGACCAGGTGGTCGTGGAGGAGGTTGACCTCGTCGACGTACAGGATTCCGCGGTGCGCGTCGGCGAGCAGCCCCGGCTCGAAGGCCTTGACGCCCTCGGCGAGCGCCCGCTCGATGTCCAGCGCGCCGACCAGCCGGTCCTCGGAGGCGCCGACGGGCAGTTCGACCATGCGGGCGGGGCGGTGCGTGGCAGCGCCCGCCTCCTCGTGCGGCCCGTCCGGGCACGCGGGGTCGGGGGCGCCCGGGTCGCAGGAGAAACGGCACCCGGCGACCACCGGCACCTGAGGCATCAGCGCCGAAAGCGCCCGTACCGCCGTCGACTTGGCGGTGCCCTTCTCGCCGCGCACCAGTACGCCGCCCACCGCCGGCGACACGGCGTTCAGCAGCAGCGCGAGCCGCAGATCGTCCTGGCCGACAACGGCCGTAAAGGGGAAGGGGGTTGTCACTTCTCGTCGCCCTCCAAGTCGCCTTCGAGCTCCAGGTAGGTGGCGCGCAGCCGCTCCAGCGTGTCGGCGTCCGGCTCGGCCCACAGACCGCGGTCGGCGGCCTCCAGGAGCCGCTCGGTGATCCCGCGCAGCGCCCACGGGTTGGACTTCTTCATGAAGTCCCGGTTCTCGGCGTCGAAGACGTACTCCGCGCTGAGCTTCTCGTACATCCAGTCGTCGACCACGCCCGCCGTGGCGTCGTAGCCGAACAGGTAGTCCACGGTCGCCGCCATCTCGAAGGCGCCCTTGTAGCCGTGCCGGCGCATGGCCGCCATCCAGCGCGGGTTGACCACGCGGGCGCGGAAGACGCGGTGCGTCTCCTCGCCGAGGGTGCGGGTCTTCACCTGGTCGGGGGTGGCGCTGTCACCCACGTATGCCTCGGGGTTGGCGCCGGTCAGGTGGCGCACCATGGCGACCATGCCGCCGTGGTACTGGAAGTAGTCGTCGGCGTCGACGAGGTCGTGCTCGCGGGTGTCGACGTTCTTCGCGGCGACGGCGATCCGCTTGAACGCCGTCTCCATGTCCCCGCGCGCCGCCCGCCCGTCGAGCCCGCGCCCGTAGGCGTAGCCGCCCCAGACGGCGTACACCTCGGCGAGGTCGGCGTCCGACCGCCAGTTGCGGGCGTCGATCAGCGGCAGCAGACCGGCGCCGTACGCGCCCGGCTTCGAGCCGAAGATCCGCGCCGTCGCGCGCCGCCGGTCGCCGTGCTCGGCGGTGTCCTCGTCGGCGTGCGCCTTGACGTAGTTCCGGTCGGCGGGCTCGTCCAGCTCGGCGACCTTGCGGACGGCGTCGTCGATGAGCCCGACGACGTGCGGGAACGCGTCCCGGAAGAAGCCGGAGATACGGACGGTGACGTCGATGCGGGGTCGGCCGAGCTCGGCGAGGGGGATGATCTCGAAGCCGGTCACCCGGCGCGAGGCGTCGTCCCACACCGGGCGGCAGCCCAGCAGCGCGAGGATCTCGGCGATGTCGTCGCCCTGGGTGCGCATCGCGGACGTACCCCACACCGTGAGGCCCACGGACTTCGGGTACTCACCCGTGTCCTGCAGATACCGCTGCACCAGCGAGTCCGCGAGCGACTGCCCGACCTCCCAACTGAGCCTGGACGGGATGGCCTTGGGGTCGACGGAGTAGAAGTTCCGGCCGGTCGGCAGGACGTTCACCAGTCCACGCGTCGGCGAACCGGACGGACCCGCCGGGACGTAGCCGCCGTCGAGGGCCTTGAGGATGTGGCCGATCTCGTCGGTGGTGCGGGCGAGGCGCGGCACGACCTCCTTGCAGGCGAACTCCAACACGGCGACCGCGTCCGGGAGTTCGCTGCCGAGGACCGCGCGGATGATCTCCCGGCTCTCGGCGACGGCCCAGCCCCGCTCCTCCATCCCCTCCGCGATCCGCCGGCACAGCTGCTCCAGCAGGTCGATGGCGTCGGCCGCCGTGCGGGACGGGCCCTCGACGAGGTCGCTCAGCTCGACCGGAACCTTCACCGGCGCGCCCGGCTCGGCGAGCAGCTCCTTCTCGACCAGGCCGAAATGCTCGGCCAGCGACGCCCGAAGCCCCGGCAGCGCGTTCGCCTGGCCGCCCCACACCTGGGAGGCGCGCAGCACGGCGAGCACGAGGTTCACGCGCGGCTCGCCGGCCGGTCCGCCGCCGAGGATGTGCAGACCGTCGCGGATCTGCACGTCCTTGATCTCGCACAGATAGCCGTCGATGTGCATGACGAACTCGTCGAAGTCGTCGTCGCCCGGCTGCTCGTCGACATGCAGGTCGTGGTGCAGCTCGGCCGCCTTGACCAGCGTCCAGATCTGCGCGCGCACCGCCGGTGCCTTCGTCGGATCCAGATCGGAGACGAGCGCGTACTCGTCGAGCAGCTGCTCCAGCTTGGCCAGGTCGCCGTAGGTGTCGGCGCGGGCCATCGGCGGCACGAGGTGGTCGACGACGGTGGCGTGGCCACGGCGCTTGGCCTGGGTGCCCTCGCCGGGGTCGTTGACGATGAACGGGTAGATCAGCGGCAGATCGCCGAGGACGGCGTCCGGCGCGCAGCCGCCGCTGAGCCCGAGTCCCTTGCCGGGCAGCCACTCCATGGTGCCGTGCTTGCCCATGTGCACGATGGCGTCGGCGCCGAACCCCCCCTCCGATGTTGCGGCCTCCAGCCACCTGTACGCCGCCATGTAGTGGTGCGACGGCGGCATGTCGGGGTCGTGGTAGATCGCGATCGGGTTCTCACCGAAGCCACGCGGCGGCTGGATCATCACGACGACGTTCCCGAACTGGAGCGAGGCGAGGACGATGTCCTCCCCGTCGACGTACAGCGACCCCGGCGGCTCGCCCCACGCCTCCAGCATCGCGTCCCTGAGTTCCGGGTCGAGCTTGTCGAACCACGCCCGATAGTCGGCGAGCGGCACGCGCGCGGGCGCGGCGGCCAGCTGGTCCTCGGTCAGCCACTCGACGTCGTGACCGCCGGCCTCGATGAGGCGGTGGATCAACTCGTCGCCGTTGTCGGGGTATTCGCTGAGCGAGTACCCGGCGTCCCGGAGCGCGTCCAGGACGCGCACCGCCGACGCGGGCGTGTCGAGGCCGACCGCGTTGCCGACGCGCGAGTGCTTGGTCGGGTAGGCGGTGAAGACGAGCGCGAGCTTCTTGTCGCCGTTCGCCTTGTGCTTCAGCCGCGCATGCCGTACGGCGATCCCGGCGACGCGTGCGGCCCGCTCGGGGTCGGCCACGTACACGGGAACGTCGTCCGGTCCCTGCTCCTTGAAGGAGAACGGGACGGTGACGAGACGGCCGTCGAACTCGGGGATCGCGACCTGCATCGCCGCGTCCATGGGGGACAGGGCGGCGTCGGACTCGTCCCAGGCGGCGCGCGAGGAGGTCAGGCACAGGCCCTGCAGCACCGGCACGTCGAGCTCGGCGAGCCTGCCGATGTCCCAGGCCTCCTCGTCGCCGCCCGCCGAGGCCTGCGAGGCGTGCGTGCCGCCGGCCGCGAGGACGGTGGCGACGAGAGCGTCGGCCTTTCCGAGGATCTCGTAGAGCCCGGCATCGGCCCCACGCAGCGAACCGCAGTACACGGGCAGGGCATTGGCGCCGTGCGCCTCGACGGCGTCGCACAGGGTGTCCACGAAGGCGGTGTTGCCGCTCAGCTCATGGGCCCGGTAGAAGAGCACGCCGACGGTCGGACGGCCTTCGACGAACGTACGCTCGCCATGGACGCCGTACTCCGGCATCTTCTGCGGCTCGACGAACCCCTCGCCCGTCAGCAGCACGGTGTCGGAGAGGAACCGGGCGAGTTCGGTGAGGTTGGCGGGTCCGCCCTCGACGAGGTACTTCAGCGCCTCGGCCACCACACCGGCCGGGACGGACGACTCGGCCATCAACTCCGCGTCCGGCACGGCCTCGCCGCCCAGCAGCACGGTCGGGACGCCCGAGGCCTTGAGCCTGGCGAGCCCGTCCTCCCAGGCCCGCTTGCCGCCCAGCAGCCGTACGACGGCGATGTCCGCGCCGTCGAGCAGCGCGGGCAGTTCGGCCTCGACGTCCACGCGGGTCGGGTTGCCGATCCGGTAGTCGGCACCGGAGGCGGCCCTGGCCGCCAGCAGATCCGTGTCGGCGGTCGACAACAACAACACAGTGCTCATGCGGGCGCTCCCGGTGGAATGAAAGGCAGTCCTTGCGGCGCGCCCGACTCGATGAGCCGCCAGAGCGCGTCCGTGTCCGCGTGCTGTTCGATCAGATCGCCGAGCCGGTCGAGCTGCTCTTCACGCAGCGCGGCGAACGAGGTGTCGGGGGCCGGCACGAAGCGACGGCCCGCGGCGGCCGCCACCTCACGCAGGAAGGCCCGCCGGAAACCGTCCGACTCCAGCGAGCCGTGCCAGTGGGTGCCCCAGGTCTGCCCGACCCGGCAGCCGTCCAAGAAGGGCTCGCCCCCTGTGATGTCGGCGACCCCGTGATGGATCTCGTACCCCTCGACGGGCTCCCCGAGGGCCTCGCCGACGGGCCGGGTGAGGGTCTTCTCCCGCGCGAACCGCACCCGCACGGGCAGCACCCCGAGCCCCTCGACATGCCCGCGCCGGCTCTCGACCTCGTCCTCGATGTGCTCGCCGAGCACCTGGAAGCCACCGCAGATGCCGAGGACGGGCCGTGCTTCGGCGACCCTGCGCCGAATCGCCTCCGCGAGCCCGCGCTCCCGCAGCCACTCCAGGGCGCGGACGGTTCCCCGGGTGCCGGGGATCACGACCAGGTCCGCGTCGGCCAGCTCCTCCGGCCGGTCCACGAAGCGCACCACGACGCCGGGTTCGGCGGCGAGGGCGTCCACGTCGGTGAAGTTGGACATCAACGGAATCGCGCACACGGCGATGCGCAGCACGTCCTCCCCGACGGGCGGGGCGACGTTCGACTCCCGCACCGTGCCGCGCAAGGAGACCCGCAGTCCGTCCTCCTCGTCGATGCCGAGGCCATGCTGGAAGGGCAGGACGCCGTAGGTGTGGCGTCCGGTGAGCCCGTGGAGCATGTCGAGGCCGGGTTCGAGGAGGGACACGTCCCCGCGGAACTTGTTCACCAGGAACCCGGCGACGAGTTCCTGGTCCTCCCGCGAGAGAAGCGCCACGGTCCCGAAGAAGGAGGCGAAGACGCCGCCGCGGTCGATGTCCCCGACCACGAGCACGGGCAGCCCGGCATTGCGCGCTATGCCCATGTTCACGATGTCGGTCCGCCTGAGATTGATCTCCGCCGGGCTCCCGGCCCCCTCACAGATCACCGCGTCATACGTGCCCCGGAGTTCGGCGAGACAGTCGAGCACGGTCCCGAGCAACTTCTGCTGCCGGCCACCGTGATAGCCACGCGCACTGAGCTCACCCACCGGCTTCCCGAGCAGCACGACCTGACTGCTCTGCTCACCACCGGGCTTGAGCAGCACGGGATTCATCAGCGCGGTCGGCTCCACCCGGCAGGCCTGCGCCTGCATGGCCTGAGCCCGCCCGATCTCGGCGCCCTCGCGGGTCACGAACGAATTGAGGGACATGTTCTGCGCCTTGAAGGGCGCGACCTTGACCCCCTGCCGCACCAGCCACCGGCAGATCCCGGCGGTGACGACGCTCTTGCCGGCGTCGGAGGTGGTGCCGGCGACGAGAAGCCCCCCGCCCGTCATGACGTACGCCCCTTCACGATCCGGCGCGCGGCGACACAGACGCCGAGCGCGAGCCAACCGACGCGCCGGGACAGCCGTACGGCCCGCTCGATGTCGTGGACGGCGACGGCCCGCCCCGCCCCGTTGAGGACAGGCCGGTGCTCGATCCGCCCGCCGTACGACAGGGTCCCGCCGAGCCGAACCCCGAGCGCCCCCGCGAACGAGGCCTCCACGGGCCCGGCGTTGGGGCTCGGATGCCGGTCGGCGTCGGCACGCCAGGCGCGCACGGCCCCCCGCGGATCACCACCGGCGACGGCGGCGAGCACGGCGGTCAGCCGCGCCCCGGGCCACCCCGCCACGTCGTCGAGCCGAGCCGAAGCCCACCCGTACCGCCGGTACCGCGGCGACTTGTGCCCCACCATGGCGTCCAGCGTGTTCACGGCCCGGAACCCGACCAGCCCCGGCACACCACCGACGGCCCCCCACACGAGGGCTCCCACCACGGCGTCGGAGGTGTTCTCGGCGACGGACTCGACCACGGCCCGCGCGATGCCGTCGGCATCCAGCGCCTGCGGATCCCGCCCGCACAGATGCGGCAGCCGCTCCCGGGCGGCCTCGACGTCCCCCGCCTCCAGGGCCCGCCCGATACTCCGGGCCTCCCGCGCGAGAGAGGTTCCGCCGACAACGGCCCAGGTGGCGGCGGCGGTCAGTGCGACGGAAGCGGTACGGGACGGACGTACGACCCGCTGCGCCACGGCACCGAGCGCCACGGCACCCCCCGCACACACGGCGGTGTGCAGCGCGCCCCACCCCCGGTGCTCCCGCCACAACACCTTCTCCACGGCCCCGGCGGCCCGTCCGAACACGGCGACCGGATGCCCGCGACGCGGATCACCGAGCAGCACATCACCGAGAAGTCCGGCGGCGGCGCCGTACGCGAAGACGCGATCGGCACGCATCGGGGTCAGCCGACCGTCGGTTCAGACAAGGGTCTGACACTGCATGTCGATCGGCAGGCGAGCATCGCGTTATGTCCTCACTCAGGGTGTCCACGCCCTGGTTCGACGAGACCGACGGCGAGAGTTCCTGGCTCCCGGGGCTATCTACCCCGGTGACAGTGGCGGGACCGCGCCGGATTCACACCGGCTTCCTCTCCTGCCGTCGTACATGGCTCCGGCAGTCCACCATGGGGTCGGAAGGGGCGTCAACTTGCCTTTGACCTGCGGTGGGGGAGTGTGCACAACCCCACACCGCCGAGCGGGCGTGCCCCTTCACACCCCCTTCGTCACCGTGCGCTCACCCACATGAGCTGACTCCGGGGCTGTGCCTTGCGGGCACGGTGCGTGGCGTCCTGCAATACGGGATCGAGATGACACGCGCCGAGGGGGAGGGCCGGGGTTGTGGCGTACGTGGGCGAGATGCTGCTGGACGACGGGCAGGTCGTGTTGCTGGAGGTGGCCGGGGACGGGCCGGCCGGGGTCCAGCGAGTCTCCCGTGGCGGTGTCGTGGCGGGAGCGGCCGAAACACTCCAACAGGCGCTCGCCCGGGTGCGTCCCGCCCTCGGCGCGGTCGTGGACGGTGCCCGGGAACTGCCGAGACCGCCGGAATCGGTGACCGTGGAGTTCGGCATCACACTCAGCGCCGAGGCGGGGGTCGTGGTGGCACGGGGCTCCACGGAGGCCCACTTCACCGTGAGCATGGAGTGGACGAATCCCACCGGATCGGGCGTGCCGGGGCAGCGCGATGGCGACCGCTGACGACGAACTTCCGCGGGGTATCGCACGGTTCTGGGGCGAGGACGGCCGCGTCACCGGCTGCGGCTTCCTGATCGCGGAGCGAACGCTGTGCACCTGCGCCCATGTCGTGGCGGACGCGCTCGGCCTGGACGAGGCCGAACCGGCCCCGCCTGCCGCTCCCGTGACCATCGACTTCCCTCTCCTGACGCCGTCCTCCGCCCAGGTGCGGGCGACGGTCACGCACTGGCGCGCCGTCACCGAGGACGGCAGCGGCGACATCGCCCTGCTGTCCCTCGCCGAGCCCGTCCCGGGCACCGCCCCGGTGCGCTTCGCGGGCGGTACGGCCGTGTGGGACCACCCGTTCCGCGTGCTGGGCTTCCCGCTGCGGACCGACGACCACGGGGTCTGGGTGTGCGGTCGGCTCCGCGCACCGGTCGGCAAGGGCTGGACGTCCATGGAGGCCCAGGAGACGCCGCACGGCCCGGCGATCGGCCAGGGCTTCAGCGGGGCGCCCGTGTGGGACACCGAGCAGGGCGGGGTGGTCGGCATGACCGTGGCCGCGGATGTCGGCTCCGGCGCGCGCACCGCCTACCTCATCCCCACCGCCCTGCTGCTCGGCCTGGAACCAGGCCTGCGCCGCTGCCCGTTCCGAGGGCTGGAACCCTTCCGTGAACAGGACGCGGCCCTCTTCTTCGCCCGGCGTGACGACAGCGCACGCATCGCGGAGGCGGTCCGCGCCCACGCCTTCGTCCCGGTCGCCGGGGCGTCCGGGGTGGGCAAGTCGTCACTCGTGCGGGCCGGTGTCCTGCCGTTGCTGCGGGCAGCGGGCCTGACCGTGACGGACTTCGTGGGGCAGCCGGAGACGGATCCGGTACGGACACTGGCAGAGGCGCTCGCCGGACAGTTCCCGAGGACACAGCGGCTGGCGGGGCAACTGGACGCCGCCACGGCCGCCACCCGAGGCAGGGAGACGGCCGTACTGCTCGGCGCCCGTCTCCTGGACGAGGCCGGCCCCAGGGGCCATGTGATCCTTCTCGACCAGTTCGAGGAGACGGTCGGGGCACGCCCCGCCGACGCCCGCGCCCTGCTGGACGTCCTCCTGCCGATGACCCGCGCCGTCCACCCGGACGGCCGCCGCCTGCACATCCTGGCCACCCTGCGCTCGGCCTCCCTCGAGGAACTGGTCGCCGACGGCCGGGCGGCGGCCTTGAGCGGCACCGTCCAGATGGTCGCGCCGATGACCCCCGCCCAGCTCGACCAGGTGGTGCGCCGCCCCGTCGACACGGTTCCCGGCGTGGAGTTCGAACCCGGCCTGGCGGAACTGATCGTCTCCGACGCGGGTGGCGAGCCCGGTGCCCTTCCCCTGGTGGAGTTCGCGCTCGCCGAACTGTGGGAGCGGCAGACGCACGGCCGCCTCACCCATGCCGCGTACCGGGAGATCGGCCGGGTCGAGGGCGCGCTGTCCCGCTATGCCGACCAGCAGTTGGCCCAGGTCTGCAAGGCCCCGGGCGGCCCCGACGAGACGGTCGCCCGCCGCCTCTTCGAACGCCTCGCCCGGCCGGTCAAAGGCAAGGAGTACGCCCGCGTGGCCCGCGCCTTCGACCACCTCCCACCCGAACTCCGCACCGCCGCCCAGGCCCTGGCCGCCACCCGCCTCCTGGTCATCGCCCGCGACAGCTCCGGCCGGGAGACGGTGGCCCTGGCCCACGAGGCGCTGCTGCGCCAGTGGCCGACCTTGCGGGGTTGGCTGGACGAGTCGCGGGACTTCATCGTGTGGCTCGAGAGGCTGCGTGGACGGATGCGGGAGTGGGAGGAGGGCGGCCGAGACCCCGACCTGCTCTTGAGACAGCAGGAGTTGGCGGCCGCCAGGACTTGGGCAGTTCAGCGGCCGGACGAAGTCTCCGCCGAGGAGGCGGAGTTCGTGCGCCTCAGTCGGCTGCAGCGGAGGCGGTCGGTGCGGCGGGGGCGGACCGGGGTCGCGCTGGTCGCGTGTCTGACGGTGCTGGCTGTCGGGCTTTCCTTCGGGCTTTACAAGCTCATCGACGAGGACGGCCGACGGGACAAGGACGAAGCCGCGCGGATTCTCGCCGGGCACGCGGAGGCCAGCGCGGAGCGCAATCCGGTCGACGCCGCCCTCTTCGCGCTGTCGGCCGGCCGCACCACCAGCAGCAGCGCGGAGGCACGGGCGGCGCTGACCCGCCAGGGGTTCGAGCTCTCCTCGCTGAGCTCCGCACACCGCATCTTCCCCTCGGGGAGAGTGCTGCAGCTCGCGGCCTCGACGGACGGTCGCCGGATGGTCGTGCGGCACGAGGGAACGGAGGTGGGTCACCAGGTGTACGTCGTGAGCGACCTCCTCGGCAACGCACCCCGGAGCGTGAGGCTGCCGGATCCACCGGACGCGGCCGATGAGGTGGCGGTGAGTGATGACGGGCGCAAGGCCGCGGCCGCGTCGGCGGACGGGACGCTTCGGATCTGGGATCTGACGGGTCCCTTGGACACGGACCGGATTCCGACGCAGAGGTGGCAGTGGGACTCGCCGCCGGATGCCGAGGACTCGCTGACCCTGGACTTCTCGCCGGACGGCGGGCGGCTGCTGCACGCTGTCGAGCACGCGTCGGGCGACCCGCTCTGTGGTCCGGATGACTTGAGGGAGCGGCTGCGCGTCGTATCTCTCAGCGGTGTGAAGGTGAAAGGCCGGGGCCACCAACCTCCTGACGGACTGTTGAAGCCGGACGAGTGTCTGGGCGAGGCCGCCCTGCGGAACCGGGGCACGGGCGAAGTGACCGTCACCGTCTACAGCGACGACGCCGAGGCGGTGCGCGCGAACCCGAACGAGCGCCTCGGAGAAGGGCTGTACAGCGCGACGCTGGGCACGGGTGGACGTTCTCTCGGGATGTTGACGAAGGACGACACCTTCTGGCAGGCGCAGCTCAGTACGTCGAGCGACCGGAAAATCAAGGGCAAGTGGCCTGCCGACTACTCCTTCGACACCGACTGCGCCGGTCGGTTTCTGGTACAGGAGGGGAGGCTCGACGAGCGCTTACGGCTGGAGAGGAGCGTGCTCGAGACAGGTCCTGTGCAGTTGCAGGATCTCGTCACCGGAAACCGCTCGTACCTGGTGCTGCCCAAGGTGATGTCAACGGACGCGCTGTGCGTCGTCAAGGAGGCCGGGGAAGTCGTCGTGTTCAGCGCGTTCGGCCGAGACCTCCTCAGGTTCGCAGCTCTCCCGACACCCCTGCCCGCGTGGGACACCGACCAGGCGGATGTGAGGGACTCCGACCATGTATCGGTTCCCGGCGTCACCGCGCAGCTGCGTCAAGTGGGCGACGACGGCGAGCAGTATGTGCTTCATGCAGTCGTGTATGACGACGCGAAGGAAACCCGGCACGGCACGGTGCCCATGAAGCCTTCCAGAGAGTTCTCGGAGAGCGTCGTCCTCAGCCAGGACGGCAGCCTTCTCCTCATCTGGCGCGAAGACGCCTGGGAACTGCTCAACACCACGGATGTCACCCACCGGGATGCGGACGCGTCCACCACAGGTCATCGCTTCGTGATCCAGGACGTGCAGCGCTACCGGGAGAGGGATTTCCTGCTCTTGCAGGAAAGCGGACTGTCGGTGCTGCACGGGCACAGCGGCAACGTGACCCCTCTTCCCCACGTGGACTGCCCCCCGGGAAGCACTCCGAACCCGCGTGCGTGTGTGCTGGCCGTCGGGCGGCCGGAGAACGACGACGAGGTGTTCGTGCTGAGAGCCGGCGGGCAGGCGGAGGTCTGGCGGCGGGGGCAGAGCGACCCCGAGTGGGACACCGATTTCGGTGTTGTGGTCGAGGCACCGGGGCACCCGGAGGCGGTGTTCAGATCCGATGGCGTCGCCGTGGCGGTGAGTACGACGAGAGGCGTCGAGCTGTGGACACCGGGGCACGGAGAACCGCGCCTCCTCACCGGTGACGCGGGGTTCGTCGGGCTGTACGACAGGAGCGGGCGGCTCGTGGTGGTCCCCAGCGACAGCGGGGGCGGAAAGCCGGAGCTGTGGGACGAGGAAGACGGGTCGGCCCCGCTGATGACACTGAACACGCAATCCCATGTCTGGAGCCTCACCGGCAACCGTCTGCGCGGCTTCACCGACACCGGCTTCCTGGACTACGACCTCAGGCCCCTGGCGAACGGCTCCCCCACCTACCTCTGCGGCCGCCTCGGACCCCAGCCTCCTGACGTCCGAGAAGCACTCCGCCAGTCCTCCTTGAACGCCCCCGAGGACGCGGACATGGATCCGCCCTGCTGATAGTCGCCGCTGGGCGACCACCGCAGGGCGGATGGAGAGGCAAACGGCGTCAGGCCACGATCAGATAGATCCCGTACGCCACGGCCCCCGCGCACGCCGCGAAGCACGCGTACGCTCCGGTGACCGCGAGGGCGGCCGAGCCGCCCTGGGCCGTGGCCTTCTCCTGGCGGGACAGGCCCGCGATGCCGAGGGTGAACAGGCCTACCAGGGCCACGGTGACCACGAGGCTGACGCCGAAGACGGAGCCGAGGGCCGCCCAGTCGATCTTCATGTTGCTGCTTCCTTGAGTAGCCGGGAGGAGTAACCGGGCGGGGTCAGACGCCGGCCTGGGAGGGCGTCGGCTCGGAGGACGGGGCCGGGATCGTGGCCGTGAGGTCCTCCGCGGCCGTGCCTGCCGGAGGCGGGGTCACGGCGGCGATGGCGGTGGTCACCACGCCGGCCGGCTCATCGGTCTCGTTGACGTTCGTGTGGTCGACGACCTCACGGCGGGAGATCTTCCAGATCGCGGCACTGGAGGCGACCAGGAAGACCGCGACGACGGCCGTGCCCCAGGAACCGAAGCCGGTCACGTACTCAGCGATCGCGCCGACCAGGGCCGCGGCCGGGAGCGTGAGACCCCAGGCGACGAACATGCGAGTGGCCGTCGACCAGCGGACCACGCCGCCCTTGCGGCCGAGGCCCGCGCCCATCACCGCGCCGGAGACGGAGTGCGTGGTGGAGAGGGAGAAGCCGAGGTGGGAGGAGGCCAGGATGACCGTCGCGGCGCTGGTCTGGGCGGCGAAGCCCTGCTGCGGCTGGAGGTCGGTCAGGCCCTTGCCCATGGTGCGGATGATGCGCCAGCCGCCGAGGTAGGTGCCGAGCGCGATGGCGACGCCCGCGGAGAGGATGACCCACATGGGCGGGTCGGAGTCGGGCGCGAGGGTGCCGCCGGCGACCAGGGCGAGGGTGATGATGCCCATCGTCTTCTGTGCGTCGTTGGTGCCATGGGCGAGGGAGACCAGTCCGGCGGAGGCGATCTGGCCGGCGCGGTAGCCCTTCTTGGAGGCGTTGCCGTCGGCCTTCTTGCCGAGGCTGTACGTCAGGCGGGTGGCCAGCAGTGCGGCGAGGCCCGCGACCAGCGGGGCGGCGATCGCCGGGATCAGGACCTTGGTGACGAGCACGTCGCCGTGCACCGCGCCGACACCGGCCGAGGCGATGGTGGCGCCGATCAGACCGCCCATCAGGGCGTGCGAGGAGCTGGACGGCAGTCCGACCAGCCAGGTCAGCAGGTTCCAGAGGATCGCGCCGACCAACGCGGCGAATATGACCTCGGGACGGATGCCGGTCTCGTCCACGAGACCTTTGGAGATCGTGTTGGCGACCTCCACGGAGAGGAAGGCGCCGACAAGGTTCAGCACGGCGGACATGGCCACCGCGACCTTGGGCTTGAGCGCACCGGTCGAGATGGTCGTGGCCATCGCGTTGGCGGTGTCGTGGAAACCGTTCGTGAAATCGAACGCGAGTGCGGTTACCACCACAATCGCGAGGATCAGCGAGAAGTTTTCCATTTACCCAGGCAATCGTTCGAGGTCGTTGGCCGGATGAACGTACGTAACCTGAGTGAACGAAAGGTGAACTGAGGGGGGCCGCGCGGTGTCCGGACGAGGGGGTTGATCTTCCCGAAGGGGAGCTCCCTCTCGGTCGTTCACGGCGCGGCCCGGGCGCCGCAAGGGCTAGTAGCCTCGGGCGAACTTCTTGAGCTGGGTCATGGACCCGTTGAAGAGATTTTGGTCACCCGGCAGGCTGCCGCCGTTGTCGTACTGCCAGATGGTCCAGAACTGCCATCCCGCCGGCAGTGATCCCGCGCTGGACGAGTTGTAGCGGGCTATCCACAGTGCGTGATTCGAGCCGAAGGCGCGGCTGGCGCCCGTGCAGGTGTTCCACCAGTGGGTCGTGGTGTAGATCACCGGGCGACGGCCGGTGAGCCGCTTCACCTCGTTGCTGAAGGACTGGATCCAGTTGACCATCCTGGCCTTGCTGAGCCCGTAGCACTTGTGCTTGCTGTACGGGTTGTACTCGATGTCCAGTGCGGGCGGCAGAGTCCAGCCGTCCGACGTCCATCCGCCGCCGTTGCGCACGAAGTGCTGCGCCTGCGTCTTGCCCGACGACTTGTTCGGCAGCGCGAAGTGGTACGCGCCGCGGATGAGGCCCGCGTTGCGGGAGCCGTTGTACTGCTGGTTGAAGTACGGGTTGCGGTAGGTGTGGGACTCGGTCGCCTTGACGTAGACGAACCGTGCGCCCTTCGCCTTCGAGCTCTGCCAGTTGACGTTCTTCTGGTGGGAAGAGACGTCGTGGCCCTTGGGCTTGCCGGCTGCCGTCGCCGGGATCTCGGCGAGGGCGGTTCCCCCCAGGGCGAGTGTTGCCACGGATGCCGCTATGAGGCGGGAGCGGTGGCGGGACGGTTTGCGATCACGAGCCATATTTCCCCCCGGAATGGCGACGTGCACGACAAATCCCCCAGAGATTACTGGAAGGTCATTGAAAGTCGATCGATCTCCGGCCAAGCCTGGGAGAGGGGTGTTCATCCCGGTATGTCACCTTCCGGACGTCTGCCTTCCGCCCTAAAGTGCCCCGGCTCGTGAGCGACTTGAGGGCCGCGTCGTGGTGGCGGCTGGCAGGATCGCCGCATGGGTGAGGAGCGGCGGGACGAGCGGGGCGTTCGGGAAGCGCGGGATGCGCGGGAGGGCGCACAGGAAGTGGGGGGGTCGTGGGGCAGGAGTGTGCGGCCCGAGGAGGCGGAGGCATGGGAGGCCCTCGTGGCGACGGCGCGGCGGACCGTCTCCGACGGGCTGGTCGTCGGCACGTCCGGGAACGTCTCGGTGCGGGTCGGTGACACGGTGCTGGTCACGCCGTCGGGGGTGCCGTACGACCGGCTGACGCCGGAGGATGTGACGGGGGTCGACCTGGACGGCGGGCGGGTGCTGGGGTCGCTGGTGCCGACGAGTGAGCTGCCCATGCATCTCGCCGTCTACCGGGCCACGGATGCCGGCGCCGTCGTGCACACGCACGCGGTCCACGCGACGGCCGTCTCGACTCTCGTCCCCGGGCTTCCGTTGATCCACTACATGGCCGCCGCCCTCGGAGGCCCTGTCCGGGTTGCCCCCTATGCGACGTACGGCACCCAGGAGTTGGCCGAGAACATGCTCCGTGCGCTCACCGACCGCACCGCCTGTCTCCTCCAGAACCACGGCACGATCAGCTACGGCACCACCCTGGACCAGGCCTACGACCGCACGGCCCAACTGGAGTGGATGTGCCGCCTGTGGCTCACGGCCGCCTCAGTGCCGGGACTCTCGCCGACGCTGCTCTCGGAGGGGCAGGTGGCGGAGGCGGGGGAGCGGTTGCGGGGGTATGGGCAGCGGGGGTGACGGTTGCTTCCGGCGGTCGGGCGGGGAGGCGGTCGTCGGTCAGGGGCGCTGGCGCCTCCAGGCGCCGGCCCGCGCCTTTCGGCCCGTCCGGAAGGGGCCTCACCCCGACCCGTCCTCCCACTGGCCGCTCGCCCCGTCCGCCCGGACACTGGACACGTGCGCACTGTCAAAGCGACGGCCGCCGCCGTCACCGTGGCCCTGGCCGCCGGCGCCGCGAGCGTCGCGGCCGGCCGGATCGCCAGTGGCGCCGCACTGACGGCGCCCCCCGGCCGGCCCCTGCCCACCGAACCCCGGCTCACCGTGCACGCCACGGCAGCCGGCCAGATCGCGCTCACCCGCGACCTCGCCTCCCTGCGCCCCGGCACCTACGGCCTCTCCGGCGACGGCTCCCACGCGGTCGTCGGCCCCGTCATCGTCACGGCGAACCACTCCGCCGACACCGTCGTACGCCGCCTGGAACGCGTCACCCACGGCACCCTCCGCCCCGGCGACAGCGTCTGGCTCACCCCGAACGTGTACGTCGGCAACCCGAGCGCCGCCCTCGGCCTCGACCACGCCGACGTCGACGTCCCCGGCGAACTCGGCTCCCTGCCCGCCTGGTTCGTCCCCGGCAGCCGGGACACCTGGGTCATCGCGGTGCACGGCCTCGGCACCACCCGCGAACACGCCATGAACGTCATGCGGTTCCTCAGCGGCCGCCACTTCCCGGTCCTCGCCCTCTCCTACCGCGGCGACCTCGGCGCGCCCCGCCCGCCGGACGGCCTGAACCACCTCGGCGAGACCGAGTGGCGTGACCTGGACGCGGCGATGCGCTACGCCGTGCGGTACGGCGCCAAGCAGTTCGTCCTCCTCGGCTGGTCCACCGGCGCGACCATGGCGCTGCGTGCCGCCGCGCACTCGGGGCTGCGCGACCGTGTCTCCGGCCTCGTCCTCGACTCCCCGGTGCTCAGATGGGAGGCCACACTGCGCGCCCTCGCCAAGGCCCGCCACACGCCGAGCGCGCTGCTGCCGCTCGCGGTGCGCGCGGCGCAGGGCCGCACGGGCCTGGACATCGACCGCGCCGCCGGCGACGGCGCGCCCGACCGCCTCAGGGTGCCGACCCTTCTCTTCCACGGCCCCGGCGACAGGGTGGCCCCCTGGACCCTCTCCCGTCGCCTGGCCGACGCCCAGCCCAACCTGGTCGCCCTCCACACGGTCCGGAACGCCCCCCATGCCGCCATGTGGAACGCCGACCCCGAGGCCTACGAAGAGGCCCTGCGCCGCTTCATGACGCCGCTCATGTGACACCGCCCTCCCGTACCGGTCCCACAGGTTCCGTTTAACCCCGTACCACTGGCCTGTTATCGGCCCCTTTCCGCCCGCCGGGCCCCGTGCGTTGGCCATCCCCGTCGCCCCTCGTGGCGTTCCGTTTGGGTTTTCGGACCGTCAACCGGAAGACTGCACCCGTGACGTCCCGTATCCCGCGCGACTCCAGGCTTCGACTCGTCCGCCCGCGACCCCTGGCCGCCGCCCCCCGAGCCGTGAACCAGCGACGCCCACGGCGCCCCGTTCCCCGCCCTCCGGAGGGCACACCGGCCCAGGCCGAGCTGGCCAGAATGGCTCGCTCCGTTCTGGCCGCCGCAGCCCGCGTCGCCCACTGGGCCGACGCCGCCCTGCGTCACGGCCGCGACGGTGCGGGCTCCGACGGCAAGGGCACCCTCTCCGACGCGACCGCCGAACGGGCGGCGAGCGACCTGGGCCTGACCGTGGCTCAGGTGCGCGCCGACTGGGACACCGCGCGGCTCGCCGGTCTCGTGGAGGTGCACGGCGACACCGCCCGGCCCGGCTGGCGGCTGCGCGCCTGGAACCGCGACGACAGTGCCGTCCTGCGTGGCTGGGTCGCCCTCTTCGACGCCTGGTCGCTCGCGCACCCGGATCCCGACCGGCATGAGCACGGCGCCGTCTCCGACGTCGTGTCCGCCATGCCCCAAGTGCTCTCCTTCCTCCAACTGTCCGCCGGGCCCGTCCCCGTCGAGCAGCTCCTGGACCTGCTGGAGCAGCGCGTAACCGAACTGCGCACCGAGAGGTGTGAGATCCCCTACGGTCCGCAGCCCGAGCCGGTCGCCGACCCCGCGGCCGCCGCTGCCGCCGCCGCGGACACGCCCCTCGCCCCGCTCCTCGACTGGGCCCTGCACGCCCTCGCCTCCGTCGGCGCCCTCACCTACGGCGACGGACAGGCCACCCTCACTCCGCTCGGCAACTGGGCGGTCTGGGTCAAGCTGGAGCAGATCTGCGTCGCCGCCCAGAGCCCCGCCGGGAACATCGAGCAGGCGGCCGAGGACATGCTCCGCGGCTGCGCCCAGCTCCGCCCCAACGCCGCACGCGACGAGTACCGCGCCTGGCTCGCCGCCCGCCCCGTCGGCAGCGCCGTCACCGAACTCCTGGGCGCCGCCCGTGGCGAGGACGCCCTCCTGCGCGGCCTCGCCTTCGAGGCGCTGCGCGTCGTCGGCGCCCCCGCCGAGCCCGACGTACGCGCCGTCGTCGACGAGCCGGCCCTGCGGCCGTACGCCCTCCTCTGGCTCGCCGAGCACGAGGGCGTCGACCCGGAGGACGCCCACGAGGTGCTGACCCGGGAAGAGGCCACCTGGCTGTGGGTCGACACCGCCGCCGCCGTCGCCGATCACGGCGAGTCCCCCATGCTCGTACGGCACCTGGAGTCCGCGCTCCAGCCGACCGTGCCCGCGCTGCTCGACGAGGTGCGTGCCGTCGGGCATCCCCGCACCGTGCAGGTCCTGGTCGCGCTCGCCGCCGCGCACCCCGATCCCGCCCTCGCGAAGGTCGTGCGCCGCGCCGCCTTCCAGGTGCACACCGGGGGGAGTTGAGCCGGGGCGGCGCTCAGCCCGCTATCGCGGGGGCGTAGGTGCCGAAGCTCCACACATTGCCCCCGATGTCCCGGGCCATGTAGTCCCGTGAGCCGTAGTCCTGGTCCGTCGGGGGCATCAGGATCTCCGCGCCGTGCTCCACGGCCCGCCGGTGGTGTGCGTCGACGTCGTCCACGACGACGTACACGCCGGTCGGCCCCGCGTCCTTCATCAGCTTGTCGTAGGCGCTGCCGGTGCCTGTCGAGCCGAGCATCACCGCGCCGTTGCCCTGCACCAGTTCGGCGTGCGCGATCTTGCCGTCCTCGGTCTCGTACACCGCCAGCTCCGTGAACCCGAAGGCCTCCGTGAGCTGCTTGATCGCCGCCTTCGCGTCCGCGTAGTGCAGCGTCGGGTAGATGCTCGGACGCCCACTGCCCATGCCTGCCATGCCGATCACCCCTTTGTGATCCGTCGCCGATCCGAAGCCGTGATCGGTCCACGTGGTCCATCGCGTCGACTGCCGGAATTCCGATCCGCTGCCAGTCTCGCAGCGACCACTGACAACGGCCCGCCGGCCGGGACACCGGGCCGGGCGGAGAGCCGAACGAGGGGAGACCCACGCCGACTCGCCGTGTCCCGACGGCATCTGCGGCCGCTCGCCCCGGACATGGCTACGCTCTGCGCCTGATTCGTCGGAAGCGGATGCCGGGACGGGCCGAAAAGGCCCCGGGACGGGTTTCGAGGGGGCGCTGGTGGGTCGTTCCGAGGCACCCGGGGTCCGTGCCCCCGACCGGCTCCGCGTTCCCGTGCAACTCCGCGTTCCCGTGCGTCTTCGCGCTCCCAGCCGCACCCGCACCCGTCGCCGACTGCGCGCCCTCCTGACCCCCGCCCTGCTCCTCCTCCTGGCACCCCCACTCCTCACCGCCGCCCACCACGCCCGCCCGACCCCCTACGGCGACCACCTCACCACCCACGCGAGCGTCCACTCGCACGCGCACCACGCCACCACCGCACAGGCCACCACCCCGCACGCCCCACCCCCGCAACAGCCGCCGACGCCCCACCTCCGTACGACCCCCACAGCCATCGAGGCCTACGACCCCCGTACCGGCACACCCCACTGGCGCTACACCCGGGAAGGCCGCCGCCCCCTCACCTCACTCCCCCTCACCTCGCCCCACGCGCGCGTAGACGTGATCACCCTCTGGGACGACGGCATGGTCACCGACACCGACGGCCGTACCGTCCGCTGGCACCGAGCCCTCCCCGCGGCCCGCGACTGGCTGGCCGCCCACGGCGGCGCCGGTGTCCTGCGCCCCCTCGGCCGCGGCATGCTCGCGGTCGTGACACCGCGCCGCGTCTTTGCGTACCGGATCGCCGACGGCGACCTGCGCTGGGTGCTGCCCGCGCGCGAGGGCTGTGCCTTCGAGCCCGCACGTGCCGAACATCACGGCGAGGTGCTTCTCCTGGCCCAGCCGTGCCCCCGAGCGGCCTGGACCGCCAGCTCATCGCCCTGGACGACCTGGGACGGATCGCCCCGCACCGCCGGCCGCTCGGCAACGAAGTCCGCGAGGAGGGCGCTGAGCGGCTCCCCGAACACGTGAACCCAGAAAAAGTGGTTGCACGGCCCCGTTAGACTGGCCCTCATGGCCATTCTCCTCGCGCATTAGACGGCGGGAACGTCCTCAGCCGCCCATCCCGCCACCAACCCCCGCCCTGGAGTCTGTCCGTGATCTCCGCCTCCGGTATCGAGCTGCGCGCCGGTGCGCGCGTCCTCATCGAGTCCGCGACCTTCCGCGTCGCCAAGGGCGACCGCATCGGCCTCGTCGGCCGCAACGGCGCCGGCAAGACCACCCTCACCAAGTGCCTCGCCGGCGAGGGCATCCCCGCCGGCGGCACCATCACCCGCTCCGGCGAGGTCGGCTACCTCCCGCAGGACCCCCGCACCGGCGACCTCGACGTCCTCGCCCGCGACCGCGTCCTCTCCGCGCGCGGCCTCGACGTACTGATCCGCAAGATGCGCGAGAACGAACAGCGCATCGCCAACGGCCAGGGCGCGACCCGGGAGAAGGCCCTCAAGCAGTACGAGCGCCAGGAGACGGAGTTCCTCACCAAGGGCGGGTACGCCGCCGAGGCCGAGGCCGCCACCATCGCCGCCGCGCTCAACCTGCCCGACCGGGTGCTCGGCCAGCCGCTGCACACCCTCTCCGGTGGTCAGCGCCGCCGTATCGAGCTCGCCCGCATCCTGTTCTCCGACGCGGACACCCTGCTGCTCGACGAGCCGACCAACCACCTCGACGCCGACTCGATCGTCTGGCTGCGCGACTACCTGAAGACCTACCGCGGCGGCTTCATCGTGATCTCCCACGACGTCGACCTGGTCGAGACGGTCGTCAACAAGGTGTTCTACCTGGACGCCAACCGCGCCCAGATCGACATCTACAACATGGGCTGGAAGCTCTACCAGCAGCAGCGCGAGGCCGACGAGAAGCGCCGCAAGCGCGAACGGCAGAACGCCGAGAAGAAGGCCGCGGCCCTCCACTCGCAGGCCGACAAGATGCGCGCCAAGGCCACCAAGACGGTTGCCGCGCAGAACATGGCCAGGCGGGCCGACAAGCTCCTCGCCGGCCTCGAAGCGGTGCGCATGCAGGACAAGGTCGCCAAGCTCCGCTTCCCCGAGCCCGCGCCCTGCGGAAAGACCCCGCTGACCGCCGAGGGACTGTCGAAGTCCTACGGCTCCCTGGAGATCTTCACCGATGTCGACCTGGCCATCGACAAGGGGTCGAGGGTGGTCATCCTCGGGCTGAACGGTGCCGGCAAGACGACCCTGCTCAGGCTTCTCGCGGGAGTCGAGCAGCCGGACACCGGCGCCGTCATCCCCGGTCACGGCCTCAAGATCGGCTACTACGCCCAGGAGCACGAGACCCTGGACGCCGACCGCACCGTCCTGGAGAACATGCGCTCCGCCGCCCCGGACATGGACCTCGTCGAGGTCCGCAAGGTGCTCGGCTCGTTCCTGTTCTCCGGCGACGACGTCGACAAGCCGGCCGGTGTCCTCTCCGGTGGTGAGAAGACCCGCCTCGCGCTCGCCACCCTCGTGGTGTCGTCGGCGAACGTCCTGCTCCTCGACGAGCCCACCAACAACCTCGACCCGGCCAGCCGCGAGGAGATCCTCGGGGCCCTGCGCACCTACAAGGGCGCGGTCGTGCTCGTCACCCACGACGAGGGCGCCGTGGAGGCCCTGCAGCCGGAGCGGATCATTCTGCTGCCGGACGGTGTCGAGGACCTGTGGGGCGCCGACTACGCGGATCTCGTCGCCCTGGCTTGATCGAATGCGTGATCACCGGCGTATGGATCATTCGGCCCATCGGTGATCCATCATCTGTGTGAGATCTCCTCGTACCGAGGTGTGTACTACATCAATTTCACGGCCGAGTCCTTTATC
Source organism: Streptomyces bicolor (assembly GCF_000719285.1). Taxonomy (GTDB): domain Bacteria; phylum Actinomycetota; class Actinomycetes; order Streptomycetales; family Streptomycetaceae; genus Streptomyces; species Streptomyces bicolor. The sequence goes on from NZ_JOFS01000003.1 coordinate 223,992, forward strand.
GACAAGGGCTCGGCCGTCGCGCGTCCCTGACCTGGCCATTCGCGAAAGAACCCGTTCGGCCGTACGGACACCACTCAGCGGAATTACAGATTCCGCATGTGGGGATGTGCTCCTGTCGTCAAAACCTTGTCTCACGGACCTTGCCGAATGGGTGGCCATGAAGGCCCGGAGGGGTGATCATGAGGAGACCAGAGCGCACTTCCCATGAGGAGGCACGGGTGGCCGAGACTCTGAAGAAGGGCAGCCGGGTAACCGGCGCCGCGCGCGACAAGCTCGCGGCAGACCTGAAGAAGAAGTACGACTCCGGTGCGAGCATTCGGGCGCTGGCCGAGGAAACCGGCCGCTCGTATGGCTTCGTTCACCGGATGCTCAGCGAATCGGGCGTCACGCTCCGTGGGCGTGGCGGGGCGACGCGGGGCAAGAAGGCCGCTTCGTCCTGAGCCCGGGCGGCCCATCGGCTTCGATGGTGGCCACCCGGTCGGTCGGCTGACTGGCCGGGTGGTTACTGTGCAGTCACTTAGTGGGTGCCCTCCGGGCATCCCGTGATGACCGCACGCATCGGAGGCACCCCATGGCTTCGTCCGACCAGGAACTCGCTCCCCTGCTCGACAAGAACGGCGTACGGCTCACCGTCGACGGCGCGATCGCCACGGTGACGCTGACGAACCCGGCCAAGCGCAACGCGCAGAGCCCCGCCATGTGGCGGACGCTCGCCGAGGCCGGGCGGGCCGTGCCGGGCAGTGTGCGGGTCGTCGTGCTGCGCGGTGAGGGCAAGTCCTTCTCCGCCGGGCTCGACCGGCAGATGTTCACGCCCGAGGGGATCGAGGGCGAGCCCTCCTTCATCGACCTCGCGCGCAGCAGCGACGGTGAACTCGACGCTGCCATCGCCGAGTTCCAGGAGGGCTTCACCTGGTGGCGGCGCAACGACATCGTGTCCATCGCCGCCGTCCAGGGCCATGCCATCGGGGCGGGCTTCCAGCTCGCGCTCGCCTGTGATGTGCGCGTCGTCGCCGACGACGTGCAGTTCGCCATGCGTGAGACCAGCCTCGGGCTGGTGCCGGACCTGACGGGTACGCATCCGCTGGTCGGGCTGGTCGGTTACGGCCGTGCGCTGGAGATCTGCGTGACCGGGCGGTTCGTGTCGGCCGAGGAGGCCGTGAGCAGCGGGCTCGCCAACCTCGCGGTGCCCGCCGAGCAGCTCGACGACGCCGTACGGGATCTGGCGGGGGCCATCGTGGCCGCGCCGCGGGATGCCGTGATCGAGACCAAGGCGCTGATTCGTGGTGCCGTGGATCGTACCTACGACGAGCAGCGCGGTGCCGAGCGTGCTGCGCAGGCGCGGCGGCTGCGGGACCTGGCCGGTCTCGGCGAATGAGCCGCGCGGCGATCAGCCGACGGCCGTGATCAGCACGGCCACCGTCGGGTGATCGGCCGACGCCTGTGCCACTTTCTTGCGGACCTCCCGGGCCACGTCCACGGCCCGGTGGTCCGCCCGCACCGCGATCTCCACGCGCACGTGCCGGTGCGGCAGGGCGGCCTCGTCCTGCCGTTCCTCGATGTGCACCGCACGGCCCAGCCCGCCCAGGGTGCCCGTCATCCGGATCACCCCGGGGACCGCGAGGGCCACGGCCGCGATGCGCTCCTCGTCGGGGCTGCCGGGCTCCGCGGCCCGCGCCGGCTCGGGCTGCCGCACCGGAGCGGGCTGCGCGTCCTCGTCGAGCAAGGCCGTCACGCGCAGGTCCACGTCGGTCACCGTCAGGCCGAGACGTTCCGTCGCCGCGGTGGCCAGCAGGGCGCGCAGCCGTTCCGCCGTCGCCGGCAGCGGCTCGCTCGCCGTCGTCGCGAAGTCCGCCGTCACCCGGAGCGGCCCGGGCGGAAGGGCGCTCGGCGGGGGCGGTACGGCGGCCTCGTGCGTGTCCTCCGGATCTGTGAGCGCGATCCGGAGCCCACCCAGCCGTACCCCGCGCATCTCCTCAGCCGCGCGCCGCAACACCGCCTCGGCCGCCCGCTCGGAGATCCACGCGCCGTCGTGCGCGCCGCCCAGGGGCAGGAGTCTGCCCAGCCCCAGTTGCTGCCGGACTGTCTGCGTCCACCGCTCCGCCGTCGTCATTCCTCCAGCCTGCCCCATCCCTGGCGCGCAATGGCGTAACCGTGCTTACCGTGGTCATGGGACGACAATCGAAAAGGACGAACGGCCATGACTGACACGACGGAGCAGAACCGGGTGACGGAGGGCGAGTCTCCCCTCACGCGAAAGACGCAGGCGACCAAGCGGGGCGGCGGAGATCCCGGTGCCCGGGGGCGGACGACCATCGCGGACGGCGTCGTGGAGAAGATCGCCGGGATGGCCGCGCGCGATGTGGACGGTGTGCACGCCATGGGCAGCGGACTGTCACGGACCTTCGGGGCCGTCCGCGACCGGGTGCCCGGCGGGACGAAGTCCGTGACGCGGGGAGTGAAGGCCGAGGTCGGTGAGGTGCAGGCCGCGCTCGACCTGGAGATCGTCGTCGAGTACGGAGTGTCGATCGCCGACGTCGCCCGGGACGTGCGCGAGAACGTGATCACCGCCGTCGAGCGGATGACAGGCCTCGAAGTCGTCGAGGTCAACATCGCGGTGAGTGATGTGAAGCTCCCGGAGGAAGAGGAAGAAGAACCGGAGCGCCGGATCCAGTGAGGCGTCGGCGACCGGCAAACGCAGTGGCCGGTGAACTGCTGAGGAGCTGAGGAGCGCACCATGAGCATGGCCGTGGCCGGCATGATCGCCGGCTTGGCACTGGGCTTCGCCGGGTACTTCGGCGGATTCGGCGCCTTCTTGCTGGTGGCGGCCCTGGGCGCCGTCGGTTTCGTCGTCGGGCGGTTCCTGGAGGGGGACTACGAGCTCGGTGACTTCTTCCGGCACCGTGACGAACGGCGGCGGTGACGTCGGTGAGCGCGGGGGCCGGTGAACTCGGCAGACCCCTTCCCGCCGTCCCGCCGGGCGAGCGCGGGGCGACCCGGATCGCCGACCGGGTCGTCTCCAAGATCGCCGCACAGGCCGCACGCGAGGCGGTGGGGCGGCCGGCCGAGGATGCCGCGCGGCCGTCCGCCGACGTCGTCGTCGCCCACCGGACCGCCCGGATCCGCATCCACCTCGAACTCGACTACCCCACCGACATCGGCGCCCGCTGCGCGGCCGTGCGTCGGCATGTCGCGGAGCGGGTAGGCGCGTTGGTGGGCATGGAGGTGCCGGAGGTCGCCGTGCACGTGGAGCGGCTGCACCCGGCGCCCGGACAGGGCGCGGCAGGGAGGACGCGATGAGCGAGTCCCAGGGCTCCGAGGGCACCACACAGCGACTGCCGGTCATCGAGAAGGCGACCGGCCCCGACACTCTCGACCAGTCGGCGTCGGCGGCGGACTACGAGCCCCCGCCCACGGCCGACGGCGACGGCGGTGGGGACGGCAGGTTCTGGTCGGCACGCCGGATCCCGGCCGCGATCACGGCCCTGCTGCTCTTCGTCCTCGCCGGCTTCTTCCTCTACGACATCGCCTCGGTGCGCGCCGACCGGCCCGCCATGCAATGGCGCCGGGAACTGGCCGACCAGCTCGCCCGGCGTCCCCTCGACGACATCTGGGTACTCGTCGGCGCCGGTGTCGCCGCCGTCCTGGGCCTCTGGCTGCTCGTCCTGGCGGTCACACCCGGCCTGCGCTCCGTCCTGCCGATGCGGCGCACCCACCGCGACGTCCGCGCCGGCCTGCACCGCGACCTCGCCGCGCGCGTCCTGCGCGACCGGGCCATGGAGGTCTCCGGCGTCCAGTCGGTACGGGTACGGATGGTCCGGGCCCGCGCCGATGTCCGCGCCGTCTCGCACTTCCGCGAACTGGACGAGGTACGCACCGACCTGGACGCCACGCTCGCCGACGCGATCAGGGGCCTCGGCCTGTCCCGCCCGCCCGCGCTGTCGGTGCGGGTACGGCGGCCCGGACGGAAGGGGTGAGCGCCGTGCTCAGGGTGGTCAACCGGGTGCTGATCGGGATCCTCGGGCTGGTGCTGCTCGTGATCGGCGGCTCGGTGCTCGCCGTGGGACTGGGGGCCCCGGCTCCCTCCTGGTGGATCCACGACGACCGGCACGACGTACTGCTCAGCGACGCCGAGCGGACCCGCTGGCGGGACGACGGCTGGTGGTGGCCGACGGTCCTCGCCGTCCTGGCCGTCCTGGTCCTGCTCGCCCTGTGGTGGCTCACCGCGAACCTGCGCCGGCGCCGCCTCACCGAGGTCCTCGTCGACACCGGCGACGGCGAGGGCGCCCTGCTGCGGGGTCGGGCCCTGGAGAACGTACTGGCGAGCGAGGCGACGGGCCAGGAGGGCGTGCAGCGCGCCCACGTCCGTCTGACGGGCAGGCGCAGCGCCCCCGAGGCCCGCGTACGCCTCCTGCTGGAACCGCACGTGGACCCCGGGACGGCACTGAACGACCTCACCGGCGAGGCCCTGGCGCACGCCCGCAATTCGGCGGGCTTGGCGGAACTGCCGACGGAAGTCCGCCTGCGGGGCGTCAAGCACCGTGCCGAGAGGGTCAGTTAGAACCCGTGCCGACTGCCGCCGTCCACCGGCAGCATGATCCCCGTCAGATAGGAAGCCGCCGGCGACAGCAGGAACGCCGCCGTACGCCCGAACTCCTCCGGAGCTCCGTACCGCCGCAGCGGAATGCGCGCTTCGTGCGCGGCCCGAGTGGCCTCCGGGTCCGCGGACAGCCCGTCCAGCTCCCGCACCCGGTCCGTGTCGATGCGCGCCGGAAGCAACCCGACGACCCGGATTCCCCGCGGCCCCACTTCGTCCGCGAGGGACTTGGCGAACCCGGCGAGCCCCGGCCGCAGCCCATTGGAAATGGTCAGCCCCGGAATCGGCTCGTGCACCGACGCCGACAGCACGAACCCGATGACCCCGCCCTCGTCGAGTTCCGCCGCTGCCGCCCGGGCAAGCCGCACGGCCCCCAGGAACACCGACTCGAAGGCCGACTGCCACTGCTCGTCCGTGTTGTCCGCGGCGAACCCGGCCGGCGGCCCGCCCACACTCACGAGAATGCCGTCGAACCCGCCGAAGGCATCCCGCGCGGCGGCCACGAGCCGCGCCGGCGCCTCCGCGTCGGCGTTGTCGACGGCCACCCCGACGGCGTTCGGCCCCAGTTCGGCCGCGGCGGCGGCGACCCGCTCCTCGTCGCGGCCGGTCACGACCACCTTGGCGCCGTCCGCCACCAGCTCACGCGCCGCCGCGTTGCCCAGTCCACGGGTGGCGCCCGTGACGACGTACACCCGGTCCTTCAGTCCAAGATCCATGGCCCCTATCCTGCCCCGTCGCCCCCGAACAGGGCGAGGGCGGTGTTCACCAGGCCGATGTGACTGAAGGCCTGCGGGAAGTTGCCCAGCTGGCGGTCGGCGAGGGGGTCGTACTCCTCGGACAGCAGGCCCACATCGTTGGCGAGGCCCACCAGCCGGTCGAACAGCTCATGGGCCTCCTGCGTACGCCCCGTCATCTGCAGCGCCTCCGCCAGCCAGAACGAGCAGGCCAGGAACGTGCCCTCGCTGCCCGGCAGCCCGTCGACGGTCGTACCGTCCACGCTGTAGCGGCGCAGGAAGCCGTCGTGGCTGAGCTCGGCGCAGATCGCGTCGATGGTGCCGATCACGCGCGGGTCGTCGGGCGGCAGGAAGCCGACGCGGGGGATGAGCAGCAGCGCGGCGTCCAGTTCACGGGAGCCGTAGGACTGGGTGAAGGTGTTGCGCTCGGCGTCGTAGCCCTTCTCGCACACCTCGCGGTGCACCTCGTCGCGGAACTCCCGCCAGCCGTCGAGGTCGCCCTCCAGCTGCGGGTTCTTCTCCAGGGTGCGCACCGCCCGGTCCGCGGCCACCCACACCATCACCTTCGAGTGCACGAACTGCCGTCGGCCGCCGCGCACCTCCCACAGGCCCTCGTCCGGCCGGCGCCACTGCGTGCGCAGCCACTCCATGAGTGAGGACTGGATCGCCCACATGTGCGGCTTGATGGGCAGTCCCGCTTCCCGGGCCAGTGCCAGCGTGTCCATGACCTCGCCGTACACGTCCAACTGCAGTTGTTTCACCGCCTCGTTGCCGATGCGTACGGGAACGGAGCCGGCGAAGCCGGACAGCCACGGCAACTCGAGCTCGGGCAGGCGCCGCTCGCCCGCCAGGCCGTACATGATCTGCAGGTCGGCCGGGTCACCGGCGACGGCGCGCACCAGCCAGTTGCGCCAGGCCTCGGCCTCCTCGCGGTAGCCCGCCGACAGTCCCACGTTCAGCAGGAGGGTGGAGTCGCGCAGCCAGCAGTGGCGGTAGTCCCAGTTGCGGACACCGCCCAGTTCCTCGGGGAGCGAGGTGGTGGGGGCGGCGACGATGCCGCCGGTCGGCCGGTAGGTGAGGGCCTTGAGGGTGATCAGGGAGCGGACGACGGCGTCGCGGTACGGGCCGTCGTAGTGACAGCGCCCCGCCCACTTCCGCCAGTCGCGGACGCTGGCGCGCAGCGCCTTGTACGGGTCGACGAGCGGCGGGCGCGGCTCGTGCGAGGGGTGCCAGGTGAGGACGAACGCGACCTGCTCGCCCTCTTCGACCGTGAACTCCGAGTGCGTGCCGAAGTTCTCGCCCCAGGTGTGCACCGGGGGTTCGCTGCGCAGCCAGACCGAGTCCGGGCCGGCGACGGCCACCCGGTGGCCGCGGGACTTGCGCACCCAGGGGACGACCGAGCCGTAGTCGAAGCGGATCCGCAGGCTGCTGCGCACCGTGACCCGGCCGCTCAGTCCCTGCACGATGCGCACCAGGTCGGGGGCGCGGTCGCGTTGGGGCATCAGGTCGGTGACGCGGATCGCGCCCTCGGCGGTCTCCCACTCGGTGTCCAGCACCAGGGTGTCCGGGCGGTAGGCGCGGCGGGTGCAGGGGCCTTTCGTGTGCTTGGGGGCGATGCGCCAGTGGCCATTGTCCTTGTCGCCGAGGAGTTTGGCGAAGCAGGCGGCCGAGTCGAAGCGGGGCAGACACAGCCAGTCGACGGAGCCGTCCCTGCCGACCAGGGCGGCCGTCTGCTCGTCGCCGATGAGGGCGTAGTCCTCGATGCGCGGGTGCACGCAAGTGCGGGTTCCCCCAGGGGCGGTGGGCCAATCCGGGGTTGGGGCAGGGGAGTGATGGGGGAGACGGTGGGTCCGCAAGAGCGATGTGTCTGGGGTGGACCGGAGGGCAGCGCGTCAGGGGTTGGGTCCGGGGAGTGGGTCGCCCGCCGCGGAACCGGGGCCGGAGAAGATGACGCCGGGATCCGCCGGGGCCTGGTTGAGGACCCACAGCCCGATCAGCGTGGCCAGGGCGAACACGACCATGACGAGGACGGCGAGGACGAGCCGGCGCCGGCGTTCCCGGCGCAGCCACTCGCCGCGTGCCGTGCGATAGGCGTCGGGCGCCGCCCGCACGCCGTCGGCGAGGGCGGAGAGCGCCTCGCGCAGCTCCCGCTCCGTGCGGTCCGGACCGGTGCCACGCGACCCGGTCACATCTCGATGCGTCATCGCCGGGCCTCCATCGCCTGGGTCAGGGCGGCCAGGCCGCGTGCCGTATGGGTCTTGACGGAGCCGCAGGAGATGCCCATCGCCGCGGCGATCTCGCTCTCCTTCAGCCCGAGCCAGTGCCGCAGCACCAGCGCCTCGCGCTGGCGGGCCGGCAGTTGCTGGAGCGCGTCGATCAGGACGCGCTGGTCGTCGCGGAGGAGCGCGGTGCTCTCGGCGGAGGCGACGAGTTCGTCCGGCGTCGGCTTCTCGACGTGCTTGCGGGCCACTTGGAGGTGCCGTATCCGCATCCGCGTCAGATTGCAGACGGTGGAGCGCAGATACGCCTCCGCCGCCTCGGCGTCCCGCAGTCGCCGCCACTTCCGGTAGATCTGGTAGTAGGCCTCGGCGACCACGTTCTCCGGGTCGTCGGCGCCGAGCAGGACGGCGAGGCGCAGCATCGAGGAGTAGTGCAGCTCGAACAGGCGGGCCAGACCGGCCTCGCGCTCCAGGTCCGCCGGGTCGCTCACCGCGGGGGTGAGCGCAGCGGCCGGCACCGCGGCAGCTCCGCTCTCGCGTCTCAGGTGCTGTCTCACGGGTTGTTCGCTCCCGTCTCGGGGCGCCGCCTGACGCTCAGGCGTGACGGCAGGTCGGTGAGGTCGGCGCCGCGTGGGACGCCGAGGCGTTCGAGCACCGCGGTCCCGGCCACGGCGACGGTCAGATTGAGGAGCAGGGCGGCGATCCCGGCGTAGATCTCCGGGCCGGAGCCGATCGGCACGATCGACGAGAACCCTTCCCGTACGACCATGAAGGTCCCCGCCACCATGCCCACGCCCCACCCGGCGAGCAGCGCCCGCGGATGCAGCCGCCCGGTGAACAGGCCCACCGCGACGGCCGGGAAGATCTGCAGGATCCAGACCCCGCCGAGCAGCTGGAGGTTGATGGCGTCCTGGTCGCGCAGCCCGAACACGAACGCCACCGCACCCACCTTCGCCGTCAGCGACACCGCTTTGGCGATGCGCACCTGCCGCTTGGGCGTGGCCGTCGGATGGACGTACTCGACGTACACATTGCGTACGAAGCTGGTGGCGGCCGCGATCGACATCACCGCCGCCGGGACCAGCGCCCCCACGGTGATCGCCCCGAACACCAGCCCGGCAAGCGGCGCCGGCATCAGCCGGTCGACCAGCATCGGTACGGCCGCCTCGGCGCCGCCGTCGGGCGCGCGGACGCCCGTCGCGAGGGCCGCGATGCCGAGGAAGCCGAACAGGGCGAGCAGCCCGGTCCAGGCGGGCAGCGCCACGGACACCTTGCGCAGCGTCTGCGGGCCGTCGGCGGCGAACCCGGCGGTGAGCACATGCGGGTACATCAGCAGGGCGAGCGCGGAGCCGAAGGCGAGGGTCGCGTAGGCGGGCTGCTGCTCGGGGGTGAGGAGCAGCGCCGGGCCGCCGAGGCGCTCGGCCGCTCCGTCGAAGACGGCACCGGGGCCGCCGAGCCGGTCGAGGACCAGCCAGGTCACCGCGGTCAGCGAGACGAAGACGGCGACGGCCTTGAGGGCGGAGATGACGGTGGGTGCGCGCAGCCCGTGCCGGTAGGTCGCGACGGCCAGCCCCGCGAACAGCGCCACCATCACCAGATCACCGGCGGCGCCCCGCGGATACACGCCCCCGGCCGCCAGCACCGCGCGTATGCCGAGCAGCTGCAGTGCGAGATACGGCATCGTCGCGAGGATCCCGGTCAGCGCGACCACGAGGGCCAGCGGCGCCGAGCCGTACCGGCCGCGCACGAAGTCGGCCGCCGTGACATAGCCGTGCCGACGGGCCACGGTCCACAGCCGGGTCAGCAGCACGAAGGCGAGCGGGCAGACGATCACCGTGTACGGCACCGCGAAGAAGGCGGGGGCGCCGTTGCCGTAGGCCAGTCCCGGTATGGCGGCGAAGGTGTACGCGGTGAAGATCGTGCCGCCGAGCAGCAGCCAGGTCCACACCGGGCCGAGGCTGCGGTCGGCCAGCGCCCAGCCCTCCAGGGACGGCAGCCGGTCGCTCGGGTGCAGACGCCGCGCGGTGACGGCGAGCAGCGACGCCCCACCGATCACGGCGAGGAACGTCGCGGTCATGGCGCCGTCGGCCATGGGTCACCGTCCTTGGTGTGCCTGTGCTGCCCTCGCGCGTAAGTTGCGCGAGCTGTCGGATCGGAGGACACGGAACCGGCGGGAAATTTCCTGGAAATTCGCTGTCAACCGGTCTCGGGGGGTGGGCAACTCTTGCACAGACCGACAGCGAGCGGGAGAGGAGAGCAGTTCATGGCACAGACCGGTCATCACCGGCTACGGCGCGTCGCGATCGCCGTACTGCTTCTCGCGCCCGCCGCGGGCCTGCTGTGGGTCCCCTGGTACGCCGGTGCCGAGCCGCGGCTGGCCGGGACGCCGTTCTTCTACTGGTACCAGCTCGCCTGGGTGCCGGGGTGCGGCCTCTGCCTGCTCGCGGCGTACGCGCTGACGGACCGACATCGACGTCGACATCGCGATCGCTGAGCCGTACTGCCCTTTCTGCTTCACCCCTGCTTGCCCACCTGTTCAGGTCAGGAGCCGCCATGCCCACATCAGCCATGCCCGAATCCGGTCGCTCGGCGCCGGAAAAATCACGAATGTCGGCGAAGTCGGTGGCGATATGGAGCGCCGTCGCCCTGGTAGGTGCCCTCGGCTGGGCCGTGCTCGCCCTGTCCCGGGGCGAGGAGATCTCGGCCGTCTGGCTGGTCGTGGCGGCCCTCGGCTCGTATGCGATCGCCTACCGCTTCTACTCGCGGTTCATCGCCCGGCGGGTCCTCCAGGTCGACGACAGCCGTGCCACCCCGGCCGAACGCCTCGAGGACGGCGTCGACTACCACCCCACCGACAAGCGGGTGCTGTTCGGCCACCACTTCGCGGCGATCGCCGGCGCGGGACCGCTGGTCGGCCCGGTCCTGGCCGCGCAGATGGGCTATCTGCCCGGCACGGTCTGGATCATCGCGGGCGTGATCTTCGCCGGCGCGGTGCAGGACATGATCGTCCTGTTCCTCTCCATGCGCCGGGACGGCAAGAGCCTGGGGCAGATGGCCCGGGACGAGATCGGCAAGGTGGGCGGTGCCGCCGCGCTGATCGGCGTCTTCGCGATCATGATCATCCTGCTCGCGGTTCTCGCGATGGTCGTCGTCAACGCGCTGGCGGAGTCCGCGTGGGGCACCTTCTCGGTCTCCATGACCATCCCGATCGCCCTCTTCATGGGCTTCTACATGCGCTATCTGCGCCCCGGCCGGGTCGTGGAAACGAGCCTCATCGGCGTCGCCCTGCTGCTGCTCGCCATCCTCGGCGGCGGCTGGATCCAGGACTCCTCGCTCGCCGAGTACTTCGTCTGGAGCCCGGAGACCCTGGTCTTCTGCCTGGTCGGCTATGGCTTCTTCGCCTCGGTGCTGCCGGTGTGGATGCTGCTGGCGCCCCGTGACTACCTCTCGACCTTCATGAAGGTCGGCACCATCGCCCTGATGGCCGTCGGCGTGGTCATCGCCGCCCCGAACCTCAAGGCCGAGTCGGTGACCGACTTCGCCTCGACCGGCGCCGGACCGGTGTTCGCCGGTTCCCTCTTCCCCTTCCTCTTCATCACCATCGCCTGCGGCGCCCTGTCCGGTTTCCACGCCCTGGTCTCCTCCGGTACGACCCCGAAGCTGATCCAGAAGGAGTCCCAGGTCCGCCTGATCGGCTACGGCTCCATGCTCACGGAGTCCTTCGTCGCCGTGATGGCCCTGATCGCCGCCTGCGTGCTCGAACCCGGCCTGTTCTACGCCATGAACTCCCCGGCCGCGCTGCTCGGCCCGACCGTGGACACCGCCGCCGAGGCGGTGAAGAACCTCGGCTTCACCATCACCCCGGACCAGCTCACGGCGGCGGCCAAGGCGGTCGAGGAGGAGACACTGGTGGGCCGCTCCGGCGGGGCGCCCACGCTGGCCGTCGGCATGTCGGAGATCTTCGCCGGGGTGTTCGGCGGCGCCGGGATGAAGGCCTTCTGGTACCACTTCGCGATCATGTTCGAGGCGCTGTTCATCCTCACCACGGTGGACGCCGGCACCCGCGTCGGCCGCTTCATGCTCCAGGACATGCTCGGTAACGTCTGGAAGCCGATCGGCCGCGTCACCTGGAAGCCGGGCATCTGGATCACCAGCGCCCTGGTCGTCGGCGCCTGGGGCTACTTCCTCTACGCCGGTGTCACCGACCCCCTGGGCGGCATCAAGCAGCTCTTCCCGCTGTTCGGCATCGCCAACCAGCTCCTGGCCGCCGTGGCGCTGGCCGTCACCACCACCGTGCTGATCAAGTCCGGCAGGCTGCGCTGGGCCTGGGTCACCGGCATCCCGCTGGCCTGGGACGTGGCCGTCACCTTCACCGCCGGCTGGCAGAAGATCTTCTCGGACAACCCGGCGATCGGCTTCTTCGCCCTGCGCGACAAGTACGCGCACGCCATCGAGGACGGCCAGCTGCTGCCGGGCGCCACGGACATGGACGACATGCACACCATCGTGCTCAACAACACGGTCGACGGTGTGCTCATGGCGATCTTCCTGCTGCTGGTCCTCACCGTCCTGGTCAACTGCGCGGTGGTGTGCGTCCGCGCCGTCCGGGCCGGGGCTCCGCTGCCGACGACCGAGGCGCCGTACGTCGAGTCGCGTATCGACGTGCCGGAGCAGCGCGACTCCGAGCCGCTGGTGGGGGCGGGTTCATGAGGACCGTCCGCAAGGTGCTCGGGGTGGTGCGCTGGTACGCCCGGGAGGTGACCGGCGAGGCCGAGTACGACCGCTACTGCGAGCGCCACCGGCGCCGTCACCCCCAGGCCCCCGTACCGACCCGGCGGGAGTACGACGTACTGCGCACCCTGCGCCAGGAGGAGCACCCGCAGAGCCGCTGCTGCTGACGCGGTTGACGTTCCGCACACCCAACTGCCACTCCATGCCAGAGGGCGGCTGCGGGTGGTTCGTGGTTGCTCGCGCAGTTCCCCGCGCAGTTCCCCGCGCCCCTCAGGTACGTGCAGCGGACGTACCCAAGGGGCGCGGGGCCGTATCGACATGCGGCTCCGCCGCGTGGGCGCGACCAGCCCCCGACCATCCGCACCCGCCCGAAGACAGAACCCACCCACGGCGAGACACAGATGCTGAGACGCAGCTCCCTCCTGATCCGCCCCGAACTCGACGACGACCCCCTGCACAGGACCCTGCGCGAACTCCGGCCCACCCAGCAGCTCCACGGCCTCGGCGCCGGCCGTTCCAGCCCCGCATGGGAACCCGTGGCCGCACTGCTGCACACCACAGGACGCGACTGGGACCGCCGTACCCACCGGGTCTCCGTCCTCGCCCGGGGCCTACCGGCCGCGGTCGCCGAGAGATGGGCCACCGACCGCCCCGACGACGGCGACGCGCTCGTCCTGCGCGCCTACGTTCAGTCGGCCCGCGCCCCGGCCGAGGGGCACGACGCGGTCCGCCGCGCCGAGCAGCTGTGTCTGCGCGCCGCCGCGGCCTGCCCGGAGGATCCGACCCCCTGGCTGGCGCTGCTGTCCCTGATGCACTCCTGCGCCGTGCCGGTGCAGGACGCCGTGCCCGTGTGGACCCAGGCCGTCAACCGCGCCCCCTGGCATCGGACGGCCTACCACCTGATGCTGCGCTACCTGTCCCCGCGCGGGCACGGCGCGGTTCCCGACATGATGGACTTCGCCTGGCAGGTCGCCTTCCAGGCACCGCACGGCTCACCGATCGCCCTGCTGCCGGTGGCGGCCCGCGTGGAACTCGTCGCCCACCGCCAGGAGCAGCACGGCCTCGCCGCACTCGGCGTGAGCGGTCACTGGACCGAACCCCGGGCGGTACGGGAGATCGACACGGCCCTCTCCCGCTGGTTCCACACGTCCGCCGCCCCGCACGCCGAAGCCGTCACCGACCTCAACGTCCTCGCCTTCGCCCTGACCCGCGCCCACCGCCCGGCCGAGGCGGCCCCGGCGTTCCGGCGCATCGGCCGCCACATGACCCGCCACCCCTGGGACCTGCTGCCCGAGCCGGAACGCACGTTCCGCTACTGGCGGGACCAGCTGACCGGCCGCCGGACGTGAGAGCGACCCCTTGGCCGGCCCCGCTATACCCGCTATACCGGAGCCGGCGTCGTCTCCGTCTCCTCCGGCGCAGCCGCCTGCGCCCGTTCCCGGGCCTCGCGGCGGGCCAGGATGAACCAGCCGACGGGGACGCCCGCCGCGAACAGCCACCACTGGATGGCGTACGCGTAGTTCAGCGGAGCGTTCTCGTCACCGGGCTTCCCGATCAGCTCAGGTGTGTCGCCCTTCGGCTCGGGCGCCGTCTGCACGACGTAGCCGCCCAGCACCTGGGCGTCCAGCCGCCGCGCCTCCTGCTCGCTGTTGATCAGCATGACCTGCCGGTCGGGAAGGCCCTCGAGGTTCTTGATGCCGCTGGCCTCGGTCGTCTCGTCGGGCATCAGCCGCCCGGTGACGCTGATCCGGCCGCTCGGCGGCCCGGGGATCTTCGGGAAGGCCGTCTGGCTCGGCCCGTCGGCGGGGATCCAGCCGCGGTTGACCAGCAGCACCTTGCCGTCCGTCAGGACGAAGGGGGTCAGGACGTGGAAGCCGACCTCCTCGTCCGCGTTGACGCGCCGCCGGACGACGACTTCCCGGTCGGTGTCGAACCGCCCCTCCGCGGTCACGGTGCGGTACCGCTGCTTCGAGGTGACGGTGTGTCCCGGGGACGTCAGCTCCTCCACGGGCACCGGCTTCGCGCCCAGCGCGTCGGCGACCAGCTGGTTGCGGGCGCTGCGCTCCTCGTAGCGGTGCATCTGCCAGATGCCCAGCCTGATCATCGTGGGGATGAGAAGCAGGGCGACCAGCGTGAGGATCACCCACTGCCGGGACAACAGGAAGCGGTACACCCCACGACCGTACAACTCGGTCGTGGGGTGCTTTCAGGCGGGTACCGGGTCACACCTTGTCGACGATCCCCACCTTTCCCTCCTGGCGGGCGCAGTGGGCGCCGCAGTACCAGTGGCCCTCGACCTCGACGCCCTGCCCGATGATCTGGACACGGCAGTGCTCGCAGATGGGTGCCATGCGGTGGATCGCACAGGAGAAGCAGTCGAAGACGTGCACCGCGCCCTGCGCGTGCACCTCGAAGGTCATGCCGTAGTCGTTTCCGCATACTTCACATGTCGCCATGCGCCACAGGGTGAGCCGTCACCGCGGCCCGGGCGAGAGGGCTCCGGGCGAGTCGCGCGGCAATCACCCGTCCGTACGGTCACTGCTCCGACGCGGGTTCCACATCCCTGAGGAGTTGCCCGAAGGCCGCCTCGTCGATCACCGGCGTACCGTACTGCCGGGCCTTGACCACCTTCGAGGTGCCCGCGTCCGGGTCGTTCGTGACGAGCAGGCTGGTCAGCCGGGACAGGCTCGTCGACACATGCAGCCCGGCCTCGACCGCGCGGTCCTCCAGCAGGTCCCGCTCGACCGACGTGTCTCCGGAGAAGGCGACCCGCATGCCCTGCTTGAGCCTTTTGCCCTCTTCGTAGCGGCCCGGGTTGGGATAGGGGCAGGCGGGCCTCTTGCGGGACGGCCGCCAACTGGTCGGGCGGTAGCCGCCGGAGCCGTTGTAGCCGGCGTATCCACCCGCCTGCTGCCCGATCCGGGGCGTGGCGGTGTCCCGCCACTCGGTCAGCGGCCGGCACTCCTGCAGCGGCAGCCGCACGCTGTCCGCCGCCGCGGCCCGCAGGCTCGGTCGGAACGCCTCCGCCAGCACGCGCGCGTCGTCGAGCGCGTGGTGCGCGCGCTGCTGTACGACGCCGAAGTGCGCGGCCAGCGACTCCAGCTTGTGGTTGGGCAGCGGCAGGCCCAGCTCCTTGGACAGCGCGATGGTGCACAGCCGCTGCCGTACCGGCGCCTGCCGCTCCGCGCGCGCGTACTCCCGCGCGATCATCTGCCAGTCGAAGACGGCGTTGTGCGCGACGAGCACCCGGCCGTCGAGGCGGGCCGAGAACTCCTCGGCGATGTCCGTGAAGAGGGGCGCCGACTCGAGCACCTCGCTCGTCAGACCGTGGATCCAGACCGGGCCCGGATCGCGCTCGGGGTTGACCAGCGTGTACCAGTGGTCCTCGACCTCGCCGCGTGCGTCCAGCCGGTAGACGGCCGCGGAGATTATCCGGTCCTCCCGGGCCAGGCCGGTGGTCTCCACGTCAACGACCGCGTATCCCTGGGGATACGCGGCCGGCCACACTGTCGGGGAGGACGCCGCGGTCGTCGTACGGTCTTCGAGCATGGTCACTGAGGATACGGGCCGCCACTGACAGTCCTGACCGTCAGGTGCCTTGCCACGCCCGCCCGTTCGAGCGCGGCGAACGCACACGCGTCAACCGGTCGTCGCCCACGCCGTGTTGCCGCACTCCGGTGACCGCGGTGCCCCAACGTGAGCGTCGGTACGTCCCGGATGTCCCCCGTGGTGCGATCCTCCGCATGTGACCGGACCAACGCATGACGAAGCCCACGGTGGTGCGCTGGGCGAGCGGCTGAACTGGCTGCGGGCGGCCGTCCTCGGGGCGAACGACGGCATCGTGTCGACCGCGGGACTCGTAGTCGGCGTGGCCGGCGCGACGGACGACCGCTCGGCGCTGCTCACGGCCGGGCTGGCCGGGCTGCTCGCCGGGTCGATGTCGATGGCGGCGGGGGAGTACGTCTCGGTGTCCACGCAGCGTGACTCGGAGAAGGCCGCGCTGGCCGTGGAGAGACGGGAGTTGCGGGAGCGGCCCGAGGCGGAACTGGAGGAGCTGACGGAACTGCTGGAGCGACGGGGGCTGTCCCGGGAGGTCGCCCGGGAGGCGGCCGTGCAGTTGACGGAACGGGACGCGCTGAAGGCACACGCGCGCGTGGAGCTCGGTATCGACCCGGACCGGCTGACCAACCCGTGGCACGCGGCGTGGGCGAGCTTCGTGGCGTTCACGGCCGGGGCGCTGCTGCCGCTGCTCGCGATGGTGCTGCCGCCCGCGGACCGGCGGCTGGCGGTCACCGTCGTCTCCGTGCTGGCCGCCCTCGCCCTGACCGGCTGGAGCAGCGCCCGCCTGGGCGCCGCCGCCCCGGCCCGCGCGGTGCTGCGCAATGTGGCGGGCGGCGCGCTGGCCATGGGGGTCACCTACGCGGCCGGGTCGCTGCTGGACGTGGCCGGGGTGTAGCGGCGGCCTGCCGCCGGTGGGCGCCGATATTGCCGCGCGGTTCTCCCAGGCCACTGGCACACTCGGAGCCCTCGAAGCGCGCCGGGCGCCGACAGCGACGTACGGTGGGGTGCGCGCTCGACCACCCCACTCCAGCGCACGTACGACAACAGACGAGAAGGACCCTCGCCATGCGCGCCACCACCATCCACGCCCCCTTCGACATGCGCGTGGAGGACGTGCCCGACCCGGTGGTGCGGCAGCCCACCGACGCCGTGATCCGGGTGCTGCGCGCCTGCATCTGCGGCAGCGACCTGTGGGCGTACCGGGGCGAGGCGGCCCGGGAGCCGGGTCAGCGGATCGGCCACGAGTTCCTCGGCGTCGTCGAGGAGACCGGCTCCGAGGTCACGGGCGTCGCGCGGGGTGACCTCGTGGTCGTGCCCTTCATGTGGTCGGACGGCGTCTGCGACTACTGTCGCGAGGGTCTCACCACCTCCTGCGAACACGGCGGCTTCTGGGGCACCGTCGGCTCGGACGGCGGCCAGGGCGAGGCAGTACGCGTTCCCTTCGCCGACGCCACCCTCGTCCGGCTTCCCAAGGACGCGGCCGGCGACGACCGCCTGCTGTCCGCCCTGCTGACCCTGTCCGACGTCATGGGCACCGGCCACCACGCCGCCCTCGGAGCCGGAGCCCGCCCGGGCGCCACGGTCGCCGTCGTCGGGGACGGTGCCGTCGGCCTGTGCGCGGTGCTCGCCGCCAAGCGGCTCGGCGCGGAGCGGATCATCGCGCTGGGCCGCCACCAGGTCCGTACGGACATCGCGCGCCGCTTCGGCGCCACCGACGTCGTCGCCGAGCGCGGGGACGCGGCCGTCGAGGCCGTACGCGAACTCACGCGCGGGCAGGGCGCCCACGCCGTCGTCGAGGCCGTCGGTACCGAGCAGTCGATGCGTACGGCGGTCGGGATCGCCCGCGACGGCGGCACCGTCGGCTGGGTCGGTGTGCCGCACGGCAGCGGCACGGGTCTCGACCTCGGCGTCCTGTTCGACCGCAACATCGCGCTGCGCGGAGGAGTCGCGCCGGTCCGCACGTACATCCCGGAGCTGCTGCCCGACGTCCTGGACGGCACCATCGACCCGTCGCCCGTCTTCGACATGACCGTCGGCCTGGAGGACGTCCCCGCCGGCTACAAGGCGATGGACGAGCGCACCGCGCTCAAGGTCCTGGTCACCAACCGAGGCCGGGGAGAAGCCGGCTGAGGGCCAGTCGACCGACGCCGGGGAGAAGCCGGCCACGGGACCGACGGGCTCACCAGCGGATCGGTACCGGCAGCGCCGTCAGCAGCCCCGACAGCGCGACCACCACTCCCAGGGCGACGACCTCCGCGCGTGCGGGAGAGCAGGCGGTCAGCGGGTCGGTCGCGCGGCGCAGCCGGGCCCGGGCCCACAGGGCGAGCGCGGCCACGGCCACCACCAGGAGCACCTTGGCCAGCAGTGCACGCCCGTACGCCGTGTCCGTCACCTGCCCGAGGACGGTGTCCGACGGCATCCTGCGCAGCGAACTCCCCACCCCCGTCGCCGTGATGGCGGCGAGCAGTACGGCCGCCACGCGCGCGTAAAGGCCGAGCAGGGCCGCACCCGCGCGCGCGGCACTCCATCCGCGCAGGGTTCGCAGCGCGTACAGCAGCCCGCCGACCCAGAGTGACGCGCAGGTGAGGTGCACGAGCGTCAGGCCGGAGCCCAGCAGCGGGCTGTGCTCGGTCGTGGGGTGGGCGCGCAGGGCCTCGGCGACCACGACCGCGGCCAGTGGCCAGACCTGGCCGGTCGGCCGGCGCGAGAGGGCGCACAGCCCGGCCACGGCGAAGGCGTTGACCTCCAGCAGCGCCAGCTTGCCGTCACGCGACGCGTACAGGCCGCCGATGTCGAGGTCGGCGGGGCTGTCCGGCACGAGGTTGCCCGTGGAGACGACCGAGGCGAGGCCGAGGGCGGCGACGAAACCGGCGGCGGCCGCGTACGGCGCCCAGCTGCTGGGCAGTGCGGGGGGAGCGCCGGGCACGGACCTGGCCAGCCGGCTCACGAACAGCTCGCCCAGCGGGACGCACAGCGCCGCGAACAGCACCGTGCGCAGCAGTGCGATCCCACCGGTGCCGGGCGCGGCGGCCTCCCCGGTGCCGTGCAGCGCGGCCGACGGTCCGAGCAGCGGGATCAGCGCCGCCAGCCCCACCAGGACGAGAACGGCGACGGCGGGGCCGACGCCGGGGCGCGGTCTCGGCGCACTCCCGTCGGACGCGGCGGGGGAGGGTTCGGTCAATGTCACCTCATGATCTTCACAAAACATCACAGATTCGGGCAAGTGCCGGAAAACAAGTGGTGGTGCGGCATTCCGCCTAGGGGTACGGCTCGGGCGGCTCAAGCCCGACACGAACCCCCGGTCCTCACCCGCCCCACCCCGCCGTATCCGCGCCCCAACCCCCCGGCGGCCGCGCCCAGTCGAGGGGACCGCCCGCGAACGACACCGGTGACCGGGCGTACCGCAGCCGCCCCAGTGCGCTGTCCCGTTCGGTGAGCCAGGCGTCGGGTGACTCGTACGTCGCGTCCCCCTCCGGGCCCGGCCGGATGCCGTTCGTCAGCCACTGTGCCGTGCGCGCCAGGGCCGACCGTACGCACTGGCCGTACCCCCGCTCCCGCCGCTCGGTCAGGGCCCGCAGTACGGCCGCCGCCAGCAGATACCCCGTCCCGTGGTCGAGGGCCTGCGCGGGCAGCGCGCCGGGACGTCCGGCAGGTCCGTCAGCCCCGGCTCCCTCGATCGCGGCGATCCCGGTGGCGACCTGGACGAGGCTGTCGAACCCGCGCCGCTCGCGCCACGGGCCGTACGCCCCCCATGCCGACAACTGCGCCACGACCAGACCGGGCCGCCGCTCGGCCAGCTCCCGTGCCGAGAGCCCGAGCCTGTCGAGGGCGCCCGGCCGGTACCCGGTGACGACGACGTCCGCCGACTCGAGCAGCTCCTCGAAGGCGCGCCGGTCGGCTGCCAGGTCCAGGGTCGCCGAGCGCTTCCCGAAGCCCGTGTCGGCGTGCTGGTCGGGCAGTTCGGGCAGCTGCGGGGCGTCCAGGCGCAGTACGTCCGCGCCGAGCAGCGCGAGCGTGCGGGTGGCGACGGGGCCCGCGATGACCCGTGTCAGGTCCAGGACGCGTACGCCGGCGGCGGGCAGCAGGGGAGTGCCGTCGAGAGGCGGGAGTACGCGCGCGGGTGCCGTGTCGAGTCGTTCGCGCTCGACCAGCGGCCGCAGGGCCACCGCGGCAGCCTGTTCGTGCGCCGACCACTCCTTGGGCGTACGCAGGGCCACGGCCAGCCCGCCGGCCGCGTACACGGACTCCTCGACCTCGTGCGAGGACCGCTCGGCGAGCGCCGCGGCCACCGCGTCCGGATCCTCCTCCGGCACACCCAGCGCGGCCAGCAGCCGGGCCCGGTGGTGCGGATAGTTCGCATGCGTCCGCACCCAGCCGTCCGCCGTCCGCCAGAACCGCGACAGCGGTGCGAAGTTGACCGGCGCTCGCCCGTCGACCAGCAGATGCCGTTCACTCACGAACGCCGTGGCGACCGCCCCGTCGTCCAGCCGCACCTCGGGCACCTCGGCGAGCCCGGCCCGCCGCGCCCCCAGCTCGGCCGCGGCCAGCGCGCACGCCCCCACGCACGCGCGTGCCAACTCCCGCACGGGCAGGCGCGCTTCGAGAGCACCACGCCGGGGGACGAGCGACACGCGCGCGAGGAGCGCGGGATCGCCGCCCAGGGCGGACCAGGCGTACTCCAGGCTTGTCGTAGGGGCACTGGCTGCGTCTGTCGTGGGGCCGTTGTGTGTCATGACGCCACTATGCGCCGGAAAGGATGCGCCGGGCTCCTGGAGCGTGCCGTAGGGGAAAGGCGCGTGACGCCCCGCCGGCCGCCCCGACCTCGGAAGCGGACGCGCCTTCCCTGACTCCGGCGAACGGGAACTCTCAGAACCGCGCCGTCACTCGACCGCCTCCAGCGCGTCGACGATGCCGAACCCGTAGAAGCCGTTGAACAGTTCGCCGCCCTCGCACACCGCGTCCTGCTTGCCGTCGCCGTCCTGGTCGTACGACTCGGGACAGCCCGGGTTGTCCGCCTGGGCCTTCAGCAGCCCCTGGAGCTGGGCCGGGGTCGCCTTCGGGTACCGCGACTTCAGCAGCGCGGCCACGCCCGCCGCGTGCGGGGAGGCCATCGACGTGCCCTGCAGGAAGCCGTACTGGCCGTCCGGGAGGGTGGACAGGATGCGGCCGTTCTTCGACGGGGTGTCGGGGATCTGGTAGCGGCGGTCGCCGCCCGGGGCCGCGATGTCGATGACGCCGTAACCGTAGGTGGAGTAGTAGGACTTGAGGTTCTGTACGCCTGTCGCGGCGACCGTCACGACGCCCGGCAGCTGCGTCGGCACGTCGAAGCACGCGTGCGGGTCGACCGTGCGCGTGACCGGGGTCGAGTCGTCGGGGCTGCTGGCGTCGACGATCGCGTCGGAGGCCAGGTCGTGGTTGGAGTTGCCGGCCGAGGCGAGGTTGAGGGTGCCCTTGTTCCGGGCGTACAGCTGGGCCCGGTTGACCGCGTCGACGATCGCCCGCTGGTCCGGGTCGTCCAGGCAGTTGTAGAGCCACGGGTCGACGTAGTAGCTGTTGTTCGTGATCTCGACGCCGTGGTCGGCGGCGAACACGAAGGCGCACACCACGCTTTCCGGGTAGTAGAGGCCGTTGACCGGGTCGCTCACCTTGATGGCGGAGACCTTGACGCCGGGCGCGACGCCCGCGATGCCGATCCCGTTGCGGGGCGCCGCGATCTCACCGGCCACGTGCGTGCCGTGGGCGTCGGCGGTGGTGTACGGCCGCCAGGCGCCCGCGCTGGTGTCCGCCCTGCCGCCGGCGCAGTTCGCCGACTGGGCGGCGGAGAAGTTCGGCGCGAGGTCCGGGTGGGTGTCGTCGACGCCGTTGTCGATGACGGCGACGGTCACCCTGGCACTGCCCGGCTCGATGTCCGCGGCCCGGTCGGCGCCGATCGCGCGCAGGTTCCACTGGTCGGCCTCGAGGGGCTCGCCGTCACCCACCGCCGCGGACGCGCTCGCGGTCCTCGCGGCCTGCCGCTTCGTGAGTGGCTGGACGGGGCCCTCGTCCGTCGCCCCGGCGGCGGTCAGGGGCGCCGTACGTGTGGCGCCCGCCGAGCGCACGCCGTGCACCGCTCGCATCGCCTTGGCGAAGTCGGGGTTCGCCGAGTGGACGACGATCACGCCGATCTTCTCGTACGCGATCACGACGGTGCCGCCCTTCGCGGCGATCTCCTTCTTCACGGACTCGATCGTGCGGCGGTCCGTCCGGGTGTTGACGACATACGCCAGGTTGGGCGCGCCCGTGGCATCCGTGGCCCGCACTCCGGGCTCCGCGAACGGCGCGGCGGAGGCCGCCGTCGGCAGGAAGCCGAGCGAGGCGGTCAGCGACAGGGCGAGCGATGCGGCGAGGCCGAGTCGGCGTCTGGACCGCAGATGAGTCATGGGATCTCCACATCATCCGGAACGGCAACCGCCCGGAGCGCGGATGGGCGCCCGGGCAGGTACATGACGAGTGGTGCAGGAGCGAAGCTAACCCCGAACCTCCTGGCCAGCAATCGCTGGCCCGGGTGACTTCGGAAAAGAGCCATCGGAGTTGAACCGGTCCTCGCGTGGCGCCGTGACCTTGTGAAGGGGGCGCGAGCAGGATCGAGCCCTCTGTCGGATCACGCGCCGGGGCCCTAACATCGCCACCCGGCTCAAGTGATCCACGTCACCGCTAGGAACAGAGCCGCCATGCCCGTACCCGATTCGTCCCCAACCCCCCAACCGTCCCCGTCCATCGTCGCAACAGCGCCCGCAACGCGAGGAGACTCCGTGGCTACCGACGCACCGCCCCCCTCGAAAGAGCAACACAAACTCCCCTCCACCGAGGAGTTCGCCGAGGTGCAGCAGAGTGCGGAGTTCGGTGAACTGCGCCGCTCCTACCGCTCCTTCGCCTTTCCGCTGACCGTCGCCTTCATCGTCTGGTACCTGCTGTACGTCCTGCTGTCCAACTACGCGGGCGACTTCATGGGCACCAAGCTGTTCGGCAACATCAACATCGCGTTCGTCTTCGGTATCGCCCAGTTCGTCACCACGTTCCTCATCGCCTGGTGGTACGCGCGTCACGCCGGCGCCAAGCTCGACCCCAAGGCCGAGGCCATCAAGACCCGTATGGAGGGCGGCGCATGAGCCCCGCGATTGCCCAGGTCCAGCTCGCGGCCAACGAGGCCAGCGAGCACCGGCCGTTGATCATCTCCCTGTTCGCCGCGTTCGTGATCGCGACGCTCTTCATCACCGTGTGGGCGGGCCGGCAGACCAAGGACGCCGCCGACTTCTACGCGGGCGGCCGGTCGTTCAGCGCCTTCCAGAACGGCCTCGCCGTCTCCGGCGACTACATGTCCGCCGCGTCGTTCCTCGGCATCGCGGGCGCCATCGCCCTCTTCGGCTACGACGGCTTCCTGTACTCCATCGGCTTCCTGGTCGCCTGGCTGGTCGCCCTGCTCCTGGTGGCCGAGCCGCTGCGGAACTCCGGCCGCTACACGATGGGTGACGTGCTCGCGTACCGCATGCGCCAGCGCCCGGTCCGCACCGCGGCCGGCACCTCCACGATCGTCGTGTCGATCTTCTACCTGCTCGCCCAGATGGCGGGCGCCGGCGTCCTCGTCTCGCTGCTGCTCGGCATCACCACCGACGCCGGCAAGATCCTCATCGTCGCCCTCGTCGGCGTCCTGATGATCGTGTACGTCTCCATCGGCGGCATGAAGGGCACCACCTGGGTCCAGATGGTCAAGGCCGTGCTGCTCATCGGCGGCACCCTCCTGATCACCTTCCTGGTGCTGCTGAAGTTCAACTTCAACATCTCCGACCTGCTCGGCAAGGCCGCCGAGAACAGCGGCAAGGGCGCCGCCTTCCTGGAGCCCGGCCTCCAGTACGGCGCGACCGGCCTCTCCAAGCTGGACTTCATCTCCCTCGGCATCGCCCTGGTCCTCGGCACCGCCGGCCTGCCGCACATCCTGATCCGCTTCTACACGGTGCCCAACGCCAAGGCCGCCCGGAAGTCCGTGAACTGGGCGATCGGCATCATCGGCGGCTTCTACCTGATGACCATCGCGCTCGGCTTCGGCGCGGCCGCGCTGATCTCCCAGGAGGAGATCATCGCGTCCAACCCGTCCGGCAACACGGCGGCACCACTGCTCGCCCTGCACCTGGGCGGCGTCGACTCGGCCTGGGGCGCGATCCTGCTCGCCACCATCTCGGCCGTCGCCTTCGCGACCATCCTCGCGGTCGTCGCCGGCCTCACCCTGGCATCGTCCTCGTCGTTCGCCCACGACATCTACGCGAACGTCATCAGGAAGGGCCAGGCCACCGAGAAGGAGGAGGTCCGGGCCGCCCGCCTCGCCACCATCGGCATCGGCGCCGTCTCCATCCTGCTGGGCGCCCTCGCCCGCGACCTGAACGTCGCCGGCCTGGTCGCCCTGGCCTTCGCGGTCGCGGCCTCGGCCAACCTGCCGACGATCCTCTACAGCCTGTTCTGGAAGCGGTTCACCACGCAGGGTGCGCTGTGGTCGATCTACGGCGGTCTGATCGTCGCCGTCGGCCTGGTGCTGTTCTCGCCGGTCGTCTCCGGTGATCCGAAGGCGATGTTCCCGGACGTCGACTTCGCCTGGTTCCCGCTGAAGAACCCGGGCATCATCTCCATCCCGTTCGGCTTCCTCATGGGCTGGCTCGGCACGGTCCTGTCCAAGGAAGAGCCGGACGCCGGCAAGTACGCGGAGCTGGAGGTCCGGTCCCTGACCGGCACCGGCGCCCACTGAGCATCGCCCCTGAGCGGCCGCGTCGTAGGTCTCTACGACGCGGCCGCGTCTTACGTCGTGGGATCGGGCCTGTGTCACTGTCCGTGCGGTCACGTAGGCTCGCAGGTGACGGAAGTTGAATCTGGTCGTGACCAGGGAGGGGGCCCACGTGCTCATCGACACCTACGGCCGAGTGGCCACCGACCTGAGGGTCTCGCTGACCGACCGCTGCAACCTGCGGTGCACCTACTGCATGCCCGAGGAAGGCCTGCAATGGCTGGCCAAGCCGGACCTGCTCACGGACGACGAGATCGTCCGCCTGATCGACATCGCGGTCACCTCCCTCGGCATCGAGGAGGTCCGCTTCACCGGCGGCGAGCCCCTGCTGCGCCCCGGCCTGGTCGGCATAGTCGAGCGGGTCGCCGCCCTCGACCCCCGCCCCCAGATGTCGCTGACCACCAACGGCATCGGCCTCAAGCGCACGGCACCCGCCCTGAAGGCGGCCGGCCTGGACCGGGTCAACGTCTCCCTGGACACCCTGCGCCCCGACGTCTTCAAGACCCTCACCCGCCGCGACCGCCACAAGGACGTCATCGAGGGCCTGCACGCCGCCCGCGAGGCGGGCCTGACCCCGGTCAAGGTCAACTCGGTCCTGATGCCGGGCCTCAACGACGACGAGGCCCCCGACCTCCTCGCCTGGGCCGTGGAGCACGACTACGAACTGCGCTTCATCGAGCAGATGCCCCTGGACGCCCAGCACGGCTGGAAGCGCGACGGCATGATCACCGCCGGAGACATCCTGACCTCCCTGCGCACCCGCTTCGAGCTCACCGAGGAGGGCGCGGAGAAGCGCGGCTCGGCCCCGGCGGAGCGCTGGCTGGTGAACGGCGGCCCCCACGTGGTCGGCGTCATCGCCTCGGTCACCCGCCCGTTCTGCTCAGCCTGCGACCGCACCCGCCTGACAGCCGACGGCCAGGTCCGCACGTGCCTGTTCGCCCGCGAGGAAACCGACCTGCGCGCGGCGTTGCGCTCCGGCGCCCCGGACGAGGAGATCGCCCGCATCTGGCGGCTGGCGATGTGGGGCAAGAAGGCGGGAGCGGGCTTGGACGATCCGTCATTCGTCCAGCCGGACAGGCCGATGTCCGCTATCGGCGGGTAAGGGCAAGGCCTCTAAGGGGCGCGGGGAACTGCGCGACCAGCCACGATGGCGCCGCACACGCCATACAAACGCGTACATCCCGGACCGATGGTGCGCCCTCAAACTCCCGGAGTTTCCCACTCCTCCAGCAGCACGACGTCCTTCAGGAACCCCCGCACCCCGAGGAACTGCGACAAATGCTCGCGATGCTCCTCACAGGCAAGCCACGTCTTCCGCCGCTCCGGCGTATGAATCTTCGGGTTGTTCCACGCCAGCACCCACACGGCGTCGGCACGGCAGCCCTTGGCAGAACAGATAGGTGTGTCACTCACAGATTCGTCTCACCGTTGGCGTTGCAGAAACGTCGCACACAAAAGGCGACGCCGAGCAGCCACGGGGGGAGCTGCCCGGCGTCGGTCCGTCGCTCCGACGGGGGATGCGGAGCGTCCACGAAGTATGTCACGGGTAACCCGTCCCCCGGCACCGGAACAGCACTATTGATCTGAGCTTTTCCTGAGCTTGGCGCGGAGTCGACTCACGGAGACTTCCGGAGGACCCCACTCCGCAGGGTCACACCCCGTCGCCCGCTTTGCTTTGTGCGCCCGGCGCGGAGTCGTCCGCGACATCTTCCGGGACGGATTCCGCGGAGCCGTCATTCGTCCGGGGCGGCGTGAGCATGGGCCGCGTCGGCGCCACCACGAACGTCGACGGCAGGGACGGCGCGTTCTCCCGCCCCGCGTTGGCGATCACCACCGCGATGTACGGCAGGATCAACCCGAGCACCAACGCCACGATCGCGACGTGCCGTTCGACGTTCCACAGCGAGGCGGCGAGGATCACCGACACCGTACGGACCGACATCGAGATGACGTACCGGCGCTGCCGGGCGCGCACATCGTCCTGGAGACCTGCCCGTGCCCCGGTGATCCGGAACACCTGAGCGTTACCGCCGGCATGCAGCTTCCGCATCAGATTCCACCATCCGCCCGCATCGGACTCTCCCCCTGCCCGTACCCGTCCGCCCCCGGTCGGGGACCCGGGCCAGGACACCTCCCACGGTACGCCCCGTCTCCGCCGCCTACGAGACCGGGGCCCCTGCCACCTGGGGGAACGCCGTCGGCCGTAACACGTACGGCGGTACCCGGCATGCGGCGTACCGCCGCCGGACCAAGACTGGGCATGAGGCTCACCCCGAGTCGTAGGAGGAGGAAGCCATGGGCTGGTTGTGGGCGATCATCGTGGGATTCGTGCTGGGTCTGCTGGCCAAGGCGCTCATCCCGGGCAAGCAGCACAGCCCCCTCTGGCTGACCACCATCTTCGGCATGCTGGGCGCGATCGTCGGTAACGCCGTCGCCCGTGGGTTCGGCGTCGAGTCGACCCGCGGCATCGACTGGAGCCGGCACATCTTCCAGATCGTCGCGGCGGTGATCATCGTGTACGCGGGGGACATGCTGTACATGGCGACGCTGGGAAAGCGAAAGCAGCGCACCTGAAGCCGATCATGGCGAGGGGGCGGCCTCCTTTCCGGGAAGCCGCCCCCTCGCCGTGCGTACGTCCGCTCAGGCGCCCGTGACCTCGACAGCCGCCAGGTTCTTCTTTCCGCGCCGCAGCACCAGCCACCGCCCGTGCAGCAGCTCCTCCTTCGCGGGCACCGCGTCCTCGGAGGCGACCTTGACGTTGTTCACGTAGGCCCCGCCCTCCTTCACGGTCCGTCGCGCGGCGGACTTGCTGGCCACGAGACCGACCTCCGCGAAGAGGTCGACGACCGGACCGAGCTGCTCGACCTGGATGTGCGGCACCTCGGAGAGGGCCGCCGCAAGCGTCCGGTCGTCCAGCTCCGTCAGCTCGCCCTGCCCGAAGAGGGCCTTGGACGCGGCGATCACGGCGGCCGTCTGGTCGGCGCCGTGCACCAGCGTCGTCAGCTCCTCGGCCAGCGCACGCTGCGCGGCCCGCGCCTGGGGGCGCTCCTCGGTCTGCTTCTCAAGCTCCTCCAGCTCCGCACGGGGCTTGAAGGAGAGGATGCGCATGTAGGTCGAGATGTCCCGGTCGTCCGCGTTCAGCCAGAACTGGTAGAACGCGTACGGCGTCGTCATCTCCGGGTCGAGCCAGACGGCACCGCCCTCGGTCTTGCCGAACTTGGTGCCGTCCGCCTTGGTCATCAGCGGGGTCGCCAGAGCGTGCACCTGGGCGTGCGGCTCCAGCTTGTGGATCAGGTCCAGACCCGCCGTGAGGTTGCCCCACTGGTCGCTGCCGCCCTGCTGGAGCGTGCAGCCGTGCCGCCGGTACAGCTCCAGGAAGTCCATGCCCTGCAGCAGCTGGTAGCTGAACTCCGTGTAGCTGATGCCCTCTTCGGACTGCAGCCGGCGGGCGACCGAGTCCTTGGTGAGCATCTTGTTGACACGGAAGTGCTTGCCGATGTCCCGCAGGAACTCGATGGCCGACATCCCGGCCGTCCAGTCCAGGTTGTTCACCATCGTCGCGGCGTTGTCGCCCTCGAAGGAGAGGAACGGCTCGATCTGCGCACGCAGCCGGTTCACCCAGTTCGCGACCGTCTCCGGGTCGTTCAGCGTGCGCTCGGCCGTCGGGCGCGGGTCGCCGATCTGGCCCGTGGCACCGCCGACCAGCGCAAGCGGGCGCAGACCCGCCTGCTGCAGGCGCCGCATGGTGAGGACCTGGACCAGGTGGCCGACGTGCAGGCTGGCCGCGGTCGGGTCGAAACCGCAATAGAACGTGACGGGACCGTCCGCGAGCGCCTTGCGCAATGCGTCCTCGTCAGTGGACAGGGCGATCACGCCGCGCCACTTCAGCTCGTCGACGATGTCCGTCACGGTTCTCGTGTCTCCTTGATGATCTCGGGCAGTCGGGTGACAGCCGACTACGAGGTTATACGCCCTGACTGACAGAGCTCATGTTGAAATCGGGGACGCGCAGCGCCGGCATCGCCGCCCTGGTGAACCAGTCGCTCCACTCCCTGGGCAACGTCTTCTCCGTACGTCCCGCTTCCGTGGCCCGCCCCAGCAGGTCCACCGGCGACTCGTTGAACCGGAAGTTGTTGACCTCGCCGGTCACCTCGCCGTTCTCGACGAGGTAGACCCCGTCCCGGGTCAGGCCGGTGAGCAGCAGCGTCGCCGGGTCGACCTCGCGGATGTACCAGAGGCAGGTCAGCAGCAGCCCGCGCTCGGTGTTCGCGACCATCTCCTCGAGCGACCGGTCCTCGCCGCCGTCCAGGATCAGGTTGTCGATGCCGGGCGCCACGGGCAGACCGGTCAGTCCCGCACTGTGGCGGCTGGTGGTGAGGTGCTTCAGCTCGCCCTCGCGCATCCACTCGGTGGCCGCGAGTGGCAGCCCGTTGTCGAAGACGGACGTGTCGCCCCCGGAGGAGTGCGCGATCACGAACGGCGCCGACTCCAGACCCGGCTCGTTCGGATCGCTGCGCAGAGTCAGCGGCAGCTCGGTCAGCCGCTCGCCGACGCGCGTCTTGCCGCCGGGCTTGGAGAACACCGTCCGGCCCTCGACCGCGTCCCGCCCCGACGCCGACCACATCTGGTAGATCAGCAGGTCGGCAACGGCGGTCGGCGGCAGCAGCGTCTCGTACCGGCCCGCCGGCAGCTCGAGGCGCCGCTCGGCCCAGCCGAGACGTACGGCCAGCTCGGCATCCAGCGCCGTCGGGTCCACGTCCTTGAAGTCCCGCGTGGAGCGCCCCGCCCACGCCGAGCGGGTACGGTCCGGGGACTTGGCGTTCAGCTCCAGCGTCCCGTTGGGCTGGTCGTGCCGCAGCCGCAGCCCCGTGGACGTGCCCACATACGTCGACACCAGCTCGTGGTTGGCGAACCCGTACAGCTCCCGCCCGCCCGCACGCGCGCGTGCGAACGCCTCACCGAGCGCCGGGGCGAAGTCGGCGAACACGGTGGACGAGGTCTCGGCCGGGACGTCCGTGAAGTCCGGCGACGCCGGTGCGTCCGTCACCAGCGGCTGCGCGTCCTCGGCGGGCCCGGCACCGCGCGCGGCGGCCTCGGCGGCCCGCACCAGCGGCTCCAGATCGTCGGCGGTCACCGCGGACCGGGAGACGACCCCGGAGGCCGTGCCCTCCTTGCCGTCCACGGTCGCGACCACGGTGAGCGTCCGCCCGCGCGTGACGCCGTTCGTGGTCAGCGCGTTGCCCGCCCAGCGCAGATTGGCGGTCGACTGCTCGTCGGCGATGACGACGCAGCCGTCCGCCCGGGAAAGCTCCAGGGCCCGCTCGACGATCTCGTGCGGCTTGTTCGTACGGGCGCTCATCGACCGGCCTCCTGCGTGGTGTTCAGAATGTTGACTCCCTTGAAGAGGGCCGACGGGCAGCCGTGCGAGACCGCCGCGACCTGCCCCGGCTGCGCCTTGCCGCAGTTGAAGGCACCGCCCAGGACGTAGGTCTGCGGCCCGCCCACCGCGGCCATCGAGCCCCAGAAGTCGGTGGTCGTCGCCTGGTAGGCGACGTCCCGCAGCTGCCCGGTGATCCGCCCGTTCTCGATCTTGAAGAACCGCTGCCCGGTGAACTGGAAGTTGTAGCGCTGCATGTCGATCGACCAGGAACGGTCGCCGACCACATAAATCCCGCGGTCCACGCTCCCGATCAGATCCTCGGTCGACATCCCGGCCGGATCCGGCTGCAGCGACACATTGGCCATGCGCTGCACCGGCACATGCCCGGGGGAGTCGGCGAACGCGCACCCGTTGGACCGCTGGAACCCGGTCAGCTTCGCGATCCGCCGGTCCAGCTGGTAGCCGACGAGGGTGCCGTCCTTCACCAGGTCCCAGGACTGGCCTTCGACGCCCTCGTCGTCGTATCCGATGGTCGCCAGGCCGTGCTCGGCGGTGCGGTCACCGGTGACGTTCATCAGGTCCGAGCCGTACCTGAGCCTGCCGAGCTGGTCGAAGGTGGCGAAGGAGGTGCCGGCGTAGGCGGCCTCGTAGCCGAGCGCGCGGTCCAGTTCGGTGGCGTGGCCGATGGACTCGTGGATGGTCAGCCACAGGTTGGAGGGGTCGACGACGAGGTCGTACGGCCCCGCCTCGACGCTCGGCGCCCGCATCTTCTCGGCGAGCAGCTCGGGGATGCGCGCCAGTTCGTCGTCCCAGTCCCAGCCGGTGCCGGTCAGGTACTCCCAGCCGCGTCCGACGGGCGGCGCGATGGTGCGCATCGAGTCGAACTCGCCGCTCGATTCGTCGACCGACACCGCGGTCAGCTGCGGGTGCAGCCGTACGCGCTGCTGGGTGGTCACGGTCCCGGCGGTGTCGGCGTAGAACTTGTTCTCATGGACGGTGAGCAGCGAGGCGTCGACGTGGTTGACCCCGTCCGCCGCCAGCAGGCGCGCGCTCCAGTCCGCCAGCAGGGCCGACTTCTCCTCGTCGGGCACGGTGAACGGATCGATCTCGTACGACGAGATCCATGTCTTCTCGGAGTGCACGGGCTCGTCGGCGAGCTCCACCCGCTCGTCCGACCCGGCGGCCTTGATCACCTGGGCGGACAGCTTCGCCATCGCCACCGCCTGCGAGGCGACCTTGGCGGCGGCGTCCAGGGTCAGATCGACCCCGGAGGCGAAGCCCCAGGTCCCGCCGTGCACGACCCGCACCGCGTACCCGAGGTCGGTGGTGTCCGACGACCCGGCGAGCTTGGCGTCCCGCAGCCGCCAGGACGCGCTGCGCACCCGCTCGAACCGGAAGTCCGCGTGCTCGGCACCCAGCGCACGCGCGCGTGCCAGCGCCGCGTCGGCCAGGGCGCGTAGCGGAAGCGCCGTGAAGGCTTCATCGATCGTATGGGGCACGGAGGTCTCCCTGCTGTCGTGGCCAGTCGGCACCGATCATGTCGCGCGGGCGTGGCCCCGGACCACACGTTTCCGGCTGGAGTCGGCATCTTTCTGTAGGGACCCGACAGCGACGCCGGTAAGCCACTGTCGGTGCCCGAATGTCCGAGGCCGGGACGGGACCGATAGGTTTTCGGAGAAGCCGCCTGTCAACCAGCTGTTCGGGCGGGTGTGTCAGACCCCTATCGAAAGGGTGATCCGTTGAGCCGCTCGGTTCTCGTCACCGGAGGCAACCGGGGCATCGGCCTCGCCATCGCCCGCGCTTTCGCCGACGCCGGCGACAAGGTCGCGATCACATACCGCTCGGGTGAGCCGCCGGCAGGCTTCCTCGCCGTCAAGTGCGACATCACCGACACCGAGCAGGTGGAGCAGGCCTACAAGGAGATCGAGGCGGAGCACGGCCCCGTCGAGGTTCTGATCGCCAATGCCGGGATCACCAAGGACCAGCTCCTGATGCGCATGTCCGAGGAGGACTTCACCTCGGTCATCGACACCAACCTCACCGGCACCTTCCGCGTGGTCAAGCGGGCCAACCGCGGCATGCTGCGCGCCAAGAAGGGCCGCGTCGTGCTGATCTCGTCGGTGGTCGGGCTGTACGGCGGTCCCGGCCAGGCGAACTACGCCGCCTCCAAGGCCGCCCTGGTCGGCTTCGCGCGCTCCCTCGCCCGTGAGCTGGGCTCGCGCAACATCACCTTCAACGTCGTCGCGCCCGGCTTCGTCGACACCGACATGACCAAGGTGCTCACCGACGAGCAGCGCGCGAACATCGTGCAGCAGGTCCCGCTCGGCCGGTACGCGCAGCCGGAGGAGATCGCCGCGACGGTGCGGTTCCTCGCCTCGGACGACGCCTCGTACATCACTGGAGCCGTCATCCCCGTTGACGGCGGACTGGGAATGGGTCACTGATCACCATGGCTGGAATCCTCGAGGGCAAGAAGATCCTCATCACCGGTGTGCTGATGGAGTCCTCCATCGCCTTCCACGCCGCCAAGCTGGCCCAGGAGCAGGGCGCGGAGATCATCCTCACCGCCTGGCCGCGTCCGACGCTCACCGAGCGCATCGCCAAGAAGCTCCCCCAGCCGGAGAAGGTCAAGGTCCTGGAGCTCGACGTCTCCAACGACGAGCACCTCGCCCGCCTGGAGAGCCAGGTCCGCGAGCACCTGGGCGACCGGCTCGACGGCGTCGTGCACTCCATCGGCTTCGCGCCCCAGGACGCGCTCGGCGGCAACTTCCTGAACACGCCGTTCGAGTCCGTGGCCACCGCCATGCACGTCTCCGCCTTCTCCCTGAAGTCGCTGACCATGGCGCT
This sequence comes from Streptomyces bicolor, assembly GCF_000719285.1. GTDB lineage: Bacteria > Actinomycetota > Actinomycetes > Streptomycetales > Streptomycetaceae > Streptomyces > Streptomyces bicolor. The sequence continues at coordinate 256,867 of NZ_JOFS01000003.1, forward strand.
GCTGCCGCTGATGACCGAGGGCGGCGCCGTCGTCGGCCTCACCTTCGACGCGCAGTTCGCCTGGCCGCAGTACGACTGGATGGGCCCCACCAAGGCCGCCCTGGAGGCCACGAACCGCTACATGGCGCGTGACCTGGGCAAGCACGACATCCGCTGCAACCTGGTCTCGGCGGGCCCGCTCGGCTCCATGGCCGCGAAGTCCATCCCCGGCTTCGCCGAGCTGGCGTCCGTGTGGGACAGCCGCTCCCCGCTGGAGTGGAAGCTGGAGGACCCGGAGCCGGCGGGCAAGGCCATCGTCGCCCTGCTGTCGGACTGGTTCCCGAAGACCACCGGCGAGATCGTCCACGTGGACGGCGGCCTGCACGCCATCGGCGCCTGATCCTTCGTACGTCGTGGACGCCCCGTTTCCCGCCGCGCGCGGGGAGCGGGGCGTCACTCGTTCGGCCTATCCGGCCGGGCGGGGGAGACCCGCGACCGCGCACTCTGGAGTACGCGTTCACCACGCCAGCCCCTCCCCCGTACGGCCGAGGAGGTCCCCTTGTGCGCTTGTCCCGCCGCCTGGCCTCAACGACCGTCGCCGTCGCACTCGTACTGCCCCTGCCGTACGCGGCGATGGCCCACGCGCGCGTGCCCGCCGCCGAAGCCGAGCCTCAGGAACTGTTCGGCGCCGAGTGCCGGGTACGCGTCACCGGTTCCCATGTGACCGTGTACTGCCACAACCCGTATCCGGAGACCGACCGTGTGAGCCTGCACGTCGAGTGCGCCCGCTGGTGGGACCTCGACAGCGACGGCTCCTCGGTGGACGCCGAGCCGGCGCAGACCGTGCGGATGACCGCGCGGTGCTGGAAAGAGGTCGGCTCGGTGTGGGTCAGTCACCGGCGGGAGAGCTGATGCGCCCTGGACGGCACAGGAACGGGTAGCTCGCGGCCTCGGCCGCTGCCGCCGTCGCGTCGCCCGCGCGGATCGCGTCGACCAGCCGCGCGTGGTCCATGTGGGTCTCCGGCGTCAGCTCCTCGCCCACGTCCTCACGCAGCCAGTCCCGCAGCACCTCGCCGAGGTCCGCGTACATCGCGGTCATGACGTCGTTGTGGGAGGCCGCCACCACGGCCAGATGGAAGGTCGAGTCGGCCACCACGAACGCCTCCGCGTCACCGGACGCCCAGGCCTCCTCGCGCCGCACCAGCAGCGCGTCCAGCTGCTTGAGGTCCCTCTCCGTGCGCCGCTCGGCGGCCAGCTTCGCGGCGGCCGACTCCAGCGTGGCCCGCAGCTCGGCGATGTGCCGGGGGTCGGCGTCGGCGAACCGGCGGTGCATCACACCGGCCAGCTCGCTGGTCGCCACCACGTAGGTGCCGGAGCCCTGCCGGATGTCCAGCAGGCCGTTGTGCGCGAGCGCGCGGACCGCCTCGCGGACCGTGTTGCGGGCCACGCCGAGTTGCTCGACCAGTTCGGGCTCCGTCGGGATACGGGAGCCGACCGGCCATTCGCCCGAGGCGATCTGGTTCCGCAACGCCGCGATGACCTGCTCGGACAGCGCCGAGCGGCGGGGGTGGCTCAGGGGCATGGCACACCTTCGCACGGGAGGGCCGGGACCGGGCGGCCCGGGGGTGGACAACCAATCATCCCATGATTCTATGATGGTCCACATGGCAAGCGAGGACACCCGGACCACGACGGCGACATCCATACGAACTTCGGAGACGAGCGAGCCCAGGACGCCCTCCACGCGCGCGTGGACGACACGACTGCTCGTGCTCGGCATCGTGCTGTCGGCGCTGAACCTCCGCCCCGCCATCACCAGCCTCGGCGCCCTCCTCGAAGAGGTCCGCGACGGGCTCGGCATGAGCGGCACCGTGGCCGGAGTGCTCACCTCCGTGCCCCCGCTCTGCTTCGCCGTCTTCGGCGTCATGGCCCCACGGCTCGCCCGCCGCTTCGGCCCCGGCGCCGTGGTGTGCGCCGGCATGGCCGCCATCACCGCCGGACTGCTGCTGCGCCCGTACGCCGGCAGCACGGCCGGCTTCCTGGCCGCCAGCGCCCTCGCCCTCATGGGCATCGCCGTCAGCAACGTCCTGATGCCGGTCATCGTCAAGCGCTGGTTCCCGGACCGGGTCGGCTCCATGACCGGCCTGTACTCGATGGCCCTCGCCCTCGGCACCGCGTCGGCGGCCGCCGTGACGGTGCCCATGACCGAGACGCTGGGCGGCAGTTGGCAGACCGGCCTCGCGGTGTGGGCGGGGCTGGCCGCGGCGGCCGTACTGCCGTGGATTCCGTTCGTACGACGGCGGGGCGCGGGGCCGGCCGAGCCGTCGGCGGCGAGGCGGGAGCACGCGCGCGAGGAGGCGCCCCTGCGTATCACCCGGAGCCGCACCGCCTGGGCGCTCGCCGTCTTCTTCGGGCTCCAGGCCACCGCCGCCTACATCACCATGGGCTGGATGGCGCAGATCTTCCGGGACGCCGGTGTCCCCGCGTCCACGGCCGGGCTGCTGCTCGCCGTCACGATGGTGATGGGCGTGCCGCTGGCCTTCGTCATCCCACGCGTCGCCACCCGGCTGCCGCACCAGGGCCCGATCGTCATCGCCCTCGGCGTCTGCGGTCTCGCCGGCTACGCCGGCCTGTACTTCGCGCCGGCCGCCGGAGCGTGGGCCTGGGCGCTGCTGCTCGGCGTCTCCAACTGCGCCTTCCCGCTGGCCCTCACGATGGTCGGGATGCGGGCGAGGACCGGTGCGGGCGTCGCCCAGCTGTCCGCCTTCGCGCAGAGCACCGGCTATCTGCTCTCCATCCCCGGCCCGCTCCTGGTGGGCGTGCTCTACCAGCACAGCGGCGGCTGGGGGCTGCCCATCGCGCTCATGACCGCACTGATGATCCCGCAGATGCTGGTGGGCGTCCTCGCGGGACGGAACCGCACGGTGGAGGACGAGGCGATCCGCTGAGCCCTCACCCCGGCGCGCCCGGTGCGGGCGGGGGGTGCGAGACTTGCCGTATGCCAGTGCTCGACCCGAACCCCCAGAACGGCCAGAAGAAGATGCTGCTCGTCTTCGGCGCGTTCTTCGCCATCTTCGTGATCATCGGCATCATCGCGACGATCGCCTCTCCCTGACTCGCCTCTCCTGATGCATCTCGCTTGACGCGCGGCGCCCTCGTGGGCGCCCTCGCCCGCCTCCCCGACACACCGCGTCGGGCCGATGGTGGGGCTAGCACCACCATCCCCTAGGGGGTGAGTGTCAGGGTCAACTGGGTGGATCACCGGATGGGTTGAGGGCCGCGACTTCCGTAGCTTCGGAGTGTGACCGCGAGAGGCGGACACGGACCACTCGAAGACCCACGGAGGCATCATGTCGGCCCGTACGCACACCCCGCCCCACCCGGCGTCCACGGGCCGTGCCGACATCCGGCTGCCCTGGTGGGCCCTCGCCCTGCCGACACTCGCCTTCATCACGCTGTTGACGCTGATACTCAACCCGTCCGACGCCCAGGCGGCGACCGCCGAGCCCGCGATCACCCAGCTCTTCGAGCGCATTCAGCAGCTGATCATGCGCTGAACACGGCTGATCGCGCGCTGAGCACGGCCGAAGCTGCCCGTCAACTACCTGCGCCCCGTGGCCTGTTTCATGCGAAGCTGGGACCCATGAGCGTCGCAGAACTCCGCAGGATTGTCCTCTTCCGGCATGCGAAAGCCGACTGGCCACAGGTGACCGACCACGAGCGGCCCCTCGCAGAGCGCGGCCGACTGGACGCAGCAGAGGCCGGCCGCAGGCTGACCGACACCGGTATCCCCTTCGATCTGGCCCTGTGCTCCACTGCGGTCCGGACCCGGGAGACCTGGAAGCTGGCCGTCCACGAGTTCCCGCACCGGCCGAAAACCGTCTACGAAGAGCGGATCTACGAGGCTTCCCCCGGCGAGCTGATCGCCGTGCTCAACGAGACACCCGACGACGCGCAGAACGTCCTGCTGATCGGCCACAACCCCGGCGTACAGGGCCTCGCCGAGATTCTGTCCGGCTCGGCCGAGGGCGACGCGCGCGAGCGCATGAGCCGCCGCGGCTTCCCGGCCGCCGCCTTCGCCGTCCTCTCCTTCAGCGGCACCTGGAAGACGCTGGAGCCCGGCGTGGCCACGCTGCTGGACTACTGGGCACCGTCGGAGTGACCGACCCACGCGAAAAGGGCCCGGCACCGTCGCGGTGCCGGGCCCCTTGTGTTCAGGACAGCGGGTGCAGGACCGCGGGTGTAGCCCATCGAGGGCACGACAGCGCATGCCTACTCGCCCTTGCGGCGATCCACCCGCGGCGCGTCAGACCTCGTCGTGCATGTCCGCGGCCTCGACCTCTTCGCGAGTGACGCCCAGCAGATACAGGACCGTGTCCAGGAACGGCACGTTCACGGCCGTGTGCGCCGCCTCCCGTACCACCGGCTTGGCGTTGAAGGCGACGCCCAGGCCGGCCGCGTTGAGCATGTCGAGGTCGTTGGCGCCGTCGCCGATCGCCACCGTCTGGGACAGCGGCACACCCGCCTCGGCGGCGAACCGGCGCAGCAGTCGCGCCTTGCCGGCCCGGTCGACGATCTCGCCGGTGACCTTGCCCGTCAGCTTCCCGTCGACGATCTCCAGCGTGTTCGCCTGGGCGAAGTCGAGCCCGAGCCGCTCCTTCAGGTCATCGGTGACCTGGGTGAACCCGCCCGAGACCACCCCCACTTGGTAGCCGAGCCGCTTCAGCGTACGGATCAGCGTGCGCGCGCCCGGCGTCAGCCGTACCTCGCTGCGCACCTTCTCCACCACCGAGGCGTCCAGACCCTCCAGCAACGCCACGCGCGCGTGCAGCGACTGCTCGAAGTCCAGCTCTCCGCGCATCGCGGCCGCCGTCACCTCGGCCACCTTGTCCTCGCAGCCGGCGTGGGCGGCGAAGAGCTCGATCACCTCGTCCTGGATGAGCGTGGAGTCCACGTCCATGACGACGAGCCGCTGGGCGCGCCGATGCAGACCCGCGGCGACCACGGCGATGTCGACACCCAGTGCCGCCGCGTCGGTCACCAGGGCGGTGCGCAGGGGCTCGGTCTCCACGCCGGACACCGCGAACTCCACCGCGGTCACGGGGTACTTGGCGAGCCGGAAGATACGGTCGATGTTGCCGCCGGACTTGGTGATCCTGGCGGCGATCGCGGCGGTCGCCTCGGCGGTGAGCGGGTGCCCGAGCACGGTCACGAGGGACCGTCCGAGCCCACGGGGCCGGTTGTCACCGCGGCCGGAGATGATCTCCGCCTGCATCTTCATCGACTCCGCCCAGCTGTGGACGGTCGCCCGCAGATCCCCCTCCGAGCCGGCGGGAGGAGGCGTCACGAGTGCGCACAGCGTGATCCGGCCACGGGTGACGACCTGCTCGATGTCGACCACGTCGACGGAGTAGGCGGCCAGCGTGTCGAAGAGGCCGGCCGTGATTCCCGGCCTGTCCTTCCCGAAGATCTTGACGAGAAGTGTGGGGATGTCGGAGGTCTGCGAAGCGCTCATGGTGCTTCCACCGTATCCGGCACTCAGTGCCTGCCGCCGCCGAGGTCCGCCTAGCGGACACGGAACAATGGGTGTCGCTCGGATGGCGCGAGTCTTACATCCGGGCCACGGTCGCACCAGTGCCTGTGGATCGGCACAGGTGTCCCTGTGAGCTGGGGCACCGACTCGCGCCGGGTGCCTGCGGGGCGTATGGCGGCGCTCCGGGGGGAGGGGCGGGGGGCTTGCGGCGAGGTGTGCGGGCCCTGCTCGCGGTTCGTGAGTGGCGTTTCGGCTGAGCCTGGGTTGTCGGGTCGCGCCGGACGCCACCGGGATGTGCGGCGGCTGCGCCCAGGCCGATCACCGCACGGCTTGTCGGCCCGTCCGCAGGTCACGAGGGTCGTTTCGGCTCCCCGGCGCCGATCACGGGCGCCCCTTCGGCTTCCTCGGGGGCGGGGGAGGAGGCGGCGGTGGCGGTGGCGGAGGTCCTTCGTCCGCTCCGGACGACGGTCGGTTCCCAGGCCGCCGGGGTGGCCGGGGCGACCTCGGCGGCGGCTCGATCGGCCGGGCGACGGTGGGTGCGCCGTACACGTCGTCGCCGGTGGCGGGGGGTGGCGGGTCGCTGGCCGGTTCGCTGGGCTGTGGATCACCAGGCCGCCGCGCATCGGCATGCCCCGACCTCGCGCCGTGTCCCGGCCCGGCGTCGCGGCCCCAGCTCGCGTCACCTCCTGGTCCCGCGACGGGCCCCGGCCCCGCACGGCCGTCCCAGCCCGCGTCGCGTCCGGACCTCGCATCGGTTCCGCGCGCCTGGTCGGACGACCACGCACCTGCGGAAGGCAGTTCCGTGCCCGGCGGCCGTGCGTCCTCCGGTTCGCGCAGCTCCTCCGGCACACGCAGGTACGGGTTCGTCGCCGGGTTCGGCGGCCGATAGGGCGTGCCCGGCGTGTACGGCCCCGACCGGCTGCCGTACGGCAAAGCCCCCGTACCCTCCGTCGCCGTGGCCCCGGCCCCCGCGGCTCCCCCTACTCCCGCTGCACCCGGCCTCGCATCCCCCGCTGCACCCGGCCTCCCACCGGCCGCCGCACCCGGCCTCGAACCCGCCGCCGCATCCTCCGCCGCCCCCAGAGCCAGCGGCGCCGTCCGCTGCCCCGCCGCCCCCGTAGCCCAGGCCAGCAGCGCTCCCACCGCACCGGCCACCGCGCCCCAAGCCGCGCCGAGGGCCAGCGCCATGCCGAGGTTTCCCCGCAACTCCACCCCGGCGCCGAACGCGTCGAAGCCCAGCACCGACAGCGAGGCGTCCACGGACAGTTCCGTCAGCCACGCCAGCAACGGCAGCGTCAACGCCGTCGCGATCCCGAGCCGCAGCGCACACCGCCCGGCGAAACCGAGGGCCTCTGGACCTCGTACGCCCCCGCCGACTCCGCCCGCGGTGCCGCCCCGCACCCCCACAGGTGTCCGCACCGCGGCCCAAACCCCCGCCAGCAGCAGCATCACCGCCGCCGCGACCCCCAGCAGCCACACGCGCCCGTCCAGTTCCGCCAGCTCGCTCAGCGTCACGGACTGATCGGATCCGCTGTTCAGCAGGTCGTCCAGCGGGTCCGGCAGCAGGCTGACCAGGGCTCCCGTCGCCCTGCCGTCGAACGGGACGAACAGGCCGATCGGGATGCCGAGCCACACGCCGTTCGGAGCGCCGAGCAGGGCCGCGCCCGCGATGCGCCTGGGGTTGGCGTCGCCGATCGCCGCGTACGCCGCCGCCGTGAGCCCGGCCGCGACCGCGACGAGCAGCACCGTGACGAGGGCGGACACTGCGGGGCGTACGACGCGGTGCACGGCGTCCCAGCCGCGCGGCAGCGGGGTACGGCGCGAGGCCAGCAGGGCGATCAGCAGGATGCCGGCAGACCAGCCCAGGCCGCCGAGGAGGGTCGGCGCCGTGTCCACCGTGAAGCCCACCGACCCCTCCGCGTCGATGAGGTCGCCGATCTGGTCGGGCAGTACCCCCCCGATGTCCCCGATGTCACCCACCCCGGGTATCTCGACACCCCCGCCCCCGCCCGGCAGGTCGTCGAGCCCCAGCGAGCTCCCGTCGATCGTGATGACGTCGTGCCCCGCCCAGGCCAGCCCGCCCAGCGTCGCCACGAACAGCACGACCACCGCGCCCGCACGCGCGAGGAGTTCGGTCGGCGCGATCACAACTCCCGCACCGCGCAAGGACCGTAGGAAGAACCACGACAGCAGCACCGCGCCGACCAGGCTCACACCGAGTGGCGTGATCTCGATGGCGGTCGCCGCCTCCGCGCCCGTCAAACCGAAAGCGGACACGTCACCGGACGGTGTGACGGAACCACCCGCCCCAAGGGCCACCACCGCCGCGGTCATCGGCCCCAACGAGCTTGCCCTGTCCGCCTCCAGCAGATGCAGACCCAGCGCCGCCGTGCCCGCCATCCCGATCAACGCCCAGCTCACGGCGGCGATCGCGGACAACAGGAGGTGCCCCCACGGCAGTCGCGTGCCGTGCCTCGCATTCTCGACGTTCGTGGACGCGCTCATGCAGACCCCCCGATCCGCGGCGCGGCCGGCTCGCCGCGCATGTCCCCCTCGCGTGGATTACCACTCTCCGGGCTGGTTTCAACCCCGTCAACGGAACCAGTCGAAGCACGCGCGCGTGGTCTTCATCATGGTCTTCATAAGGCCCGACTTTCAGTCAGGGGGCGGAGCCTGAAATAGTTCCCGACGATGTTCGACATCCCTAGACTCCCTGTGTTGGGGGTAACTCGGGGGACTACTCAGTGGGGCATGGAGTGCCGGAACTCGTACTGGAATTGAATGGACGGACGTGGACGCTCGACCCGTCCAGGTCCTACGCACTCGGACGCGATCCGCAGGGCGACATCGTGTTCGACGACGCCAGGGTGTCCTGGCGGCACGCCACGATCAGCTGGAGCGGCCGCAGTTGGGTCCTGGAGGATCACGGCAGCACCAACGGCACGTTCGTGCAGGGTCAGCGAATCCATCAGCTGGAGATCGGTCCCGGCTCGTCCGTTCACCTGGGCAACGCGACCGACGGACCGCGCCTGAACCTCTCCGGCACCGCGGCCTCCGTCGCCTCTCCGCCGGCCCAGCCGCAGCAACAGCCGTACGCCGCGCAGGGCGCGCAGGCGGGCTGGGCTCAGCAAACACCGGTTCAGCAGACACCGGTTCAGCAGACACCGGTTCAAAAGACACCGGCCCAGCAAGTCCCGCAGCAGCAGGTCCCACAGCAGCAAGTCCCGCAGCAGGCACCGCAGCCCGGCTGGCAGCAGCCGCAGCAGGCCGCGGCGCACGTCCCGGCGCAGCACGGCCCCGGTGGTGGCGCGGGGGCGCCGCCGGTCTACGGCGACCGCAGCCCCACCACGTTCCACCAGTTCTCGATCGGCCGCGTGATGCGCATCGGCCGTGCCCTGGAGAACGAGCTGGTTGTCTCCGACCTGCAGGTCTCCCGGCACCACGCCGAGTTCCACTCGACGCCCGACGGCCGTATGGAGATCCGCGACCTCGGCTCCCACAACGGCACGTACGTCAACGGCCAGCCGATCGCCAAGGGCGGCTCGGCGATGCTCGGCCCCACCGACATCGTGGGCGTCGGCCACTCCACGTTCCGTATCGTCGGCGACCGCCTCGAGGAGTTCGTCGACACCGGTGAGGTCTCCTTCTCCGCCCGCCATCTGACCGTCACGGTCGACGGCGGCAAGCAGATCCTCAAGGACGTCTCGTTCGGCGTCCCGGAGAAGTCGCTGATCGCGGTCATCGGCCCGTCCGGCTCCGGCAAGTCGACCCTGCTCAAGGCGCTCACCGGCTACCGCCCCGCCAACCAGGGCGACGTCCTCTACGACAACCGGAACCTCTACAAGCAGTTCGCCGAGCTGCGCCAGCGCATCGGTCTGGTCCCGCAGGACGACATCCTGCACAAGGAGCTGACCGTCAAGAAGGCCCTCAAGTACGCGGCCAAGCTCCGCTTCCCGGCCGACACCACGGCCAAGGAGCGCGAGGCCCGCATCGACGAGGTGCTGCGCGAGCTGAAGCTGGACATCCACAAGGAGAAGAAGGTCACCTCCCTCTCCGGCGGCCAGCGCAAGCGCGTCTCGGTGGCCCTCGAGCTGCTGACCAAGCCGTCGCTGATCTTCCTCGACGAGCCCACCTCAGGCCTCGACCCGGGCATGGACCGGGACGTCATGCAGCTGCTGCGCGGCCTCGCCGACGACGGCCGTACGGTCCTCGTCGTCACCCACTCCGTCGCCGAGCTGGCGCTGTGCGACAAGCTCCTGGTGATGGCGCCGGGCGGTGCCGTGGCGTACTTCGGTCCGCCCGAGGAGGCGCTGAACTTCTTCGGCTACGACACCTGGGCCGACGTCTTCTCCGCCTTCGAGAACTACCGCGACTACGACTGGGCGGGACGCTGGAAGGGCTCGCAGCACTACCAGATGTACGCCGCGGACATCGACGCGATCGCTCCGCAGTCCGTACAGATGCCCCCGATGCAGGCGATGAAGCCGCCGAAGCCGCAGGGCTGGATGTCGCAGTTCCTGACGCTGGTGCGCCGCTACGTCTCGGTGATCGCCTCCGACAAGGGCTTCCTGGCCCTGATGGTGATCCTGCCCGCCGTCCTCGGCGCGGTGAGCCTGCTCATCGACGCGGACAAGGACCTGCTGGTGAACACGGAGGTGAACCCGAAGACCGGCCTGCCCGTACCGAACGGCACGGCCACGACCGTCCTGCTGATCCTCGCGGTGGGGGCGTGCTTCGCCGGCGCCGCCAACTCCGTGCGTGAGCTGATCAAGGAACGGGTCATCTACGAGCGGGAGCGCGCGACCGGCCTGTCCCGGTCCGCGTACCTGATGTCCAAGGTGTTCGTGCTCGGGTTCATCACCGTGCTGCAGGGCCTGATGGTCGGTGTCATCGGCTTCTCCAGCCGCGTGATCCCCGACGAGGGCCTGGTCCTCGGCAACCTGACGCTCCTGGAGCTGTCGCTGCCGATCATGGCGCTGGGCTTCTCCTCGATGATGTTCGGCCTGATCATCTCGGCGCTGGTGAAGACGGCCGAGAAGACGATGCCGCTGCTGGTCATGTTCGCGATCATCCAGGTCGTCTTCACCGGCTGCTTGTTCGCCCTGCACGGCTCGATCGGCGTCAACCAGTTCTCGTATCTGATGCCGTCGCGCTGGGCGGTGGGCGCCGCGGGCGCCACGCTGGACTTCAACAGGATCAGCCCGCCCGCCAAGGGCGAGAGCAACGACCCGCTCTGGGAGCACAGCGTCGGCGCCTGGACCATGGACATGCTCGCCCTGATCGCCCTCGGTGTGATCTGCGGCTTCTTCGTCGCGCGCTTCCTGCGCCGGCACGAGCCCGAGGTCATGCGCAAGTAGTCAGTCCGTACGACGTCCGAAGGGCGGCACCCCGTCAGGAGGGTGCCGCCCTTCGGCGTATGCGATGGCAGGCTGCCTGGGCCTACCTCACTCAGTACGCGCTGTTGACGTTGTCGATCGAGCCGTACCGGTCGGCCGCGTAGTTGGCGGCGGCGGTGAGGTTGGCGACCGGGTCGTACTGGCTCCAGGCCGTGCCCGGGACGTGGTAGGCGTCGAAGGTCGGCTTGATGACCTGCAGCAGACCGATCGACGGGACGCCGTTCTGGGCGTTGATGTCCCAGTTGTTGATGGCGTTCGGGTTGCCCGAGGACTCCCGCATGGTGTTGCGGTACAGGCCGTCGTAGGTGCCCGGGATGTTGTGCTTCTTCATGATGTCCAGGGCCTCACGGATCCAGCCGTCGAGGTTGTTGGCGTAGGCCTTGGCGGCGACCGGCTTGACCTGGACGCGCTTGGCGGACCGGCTGGCGGCCTCCTTGGCCTCGCGCGCGGCCTCGGCCTTCTTCTTGGCGGCAGCCTCGGCCGCCTTCTTCTTGGTGGCAGCCTCGTGGGCCCGGTGCTTGGCGGCAGCCTCGGCGGCCCGGTGCTTGGCGGCGGCCACGGCGGCCCGGTGCTTGGCGGCAGCGACGGCGGCCTTGTGCTTGGCCGACATCTCCTCGGCCTTCACACCGGCGGACGCGAGCTGGTCGGTGACGCTGCCCTTGACGTCCTTGATCTGCTCACTGCTGTACGCCACCTGGCCCGTGGGGGCCTCGGCCGTGGTCGCCTGGGCGTTGCCGGGGACGGCGGAGAAGGCGAGGGCGGCGGCGCCGAGGGTGGCGACACCGGCGATCGCGATCTTGTGCCGCTGGGTCAGCGCACGTATGGGACCGCGGTTCTTGGTGTTCTTGAGCATGGCAGATTGACCTCTTCGAATAGCGCAGGAGGTCGCTCGCTGTCCGTCGGGGGACACGGGTGCTTCCGGCACAAACGCCGCGGGCGGAACCCGCGGCGCTGAGCGACGAGAGCAATTCTTAGCGGCCGCAAAATTGCGTGGCAAAGGTGTGACGTACGATGCTCGATAGTGGAGCCGGGAAGGGCAAATCGGGACAGACGGGACCGTCTGTCCCGCTCAAATAGGACGCATCTACCTACTACGGACTTTCGTACGTGACGTGCGCCCTATGCGCGGCCTCACATCGGCCAGGTAACGGTCTCACCATCAGTTGCTGGCGCAATGCTCTGAGTGAGGGTTCTCCGCCGGGAGGACGAGGTGCACGTCGCCGAACTCGTGCCAGAGGTAGAGCCCCCGCAGCGCCGCCTCGTAGCCACGGTCGACAGCGGCCCGCCCCGCGACCGCCTCCAGCATCAGCAGATGCGAGGCCTCCGGCTCGTGCAGCCCGGTCAGCAGCCCGTCCACCACCCGCACCCCGCGCTCGGGGGTGATGACGAGGTCCGTCCACCCCTCACGCGCGCGTACGGCCCCGTCGGCGTCCGCCGCCGACTCCACGGCCCGCACCGCCGTGGTGCCGACCGCGACGACCCTCCCGTTCCCTGCCTTCACCGCGTTGATCAACCGAGCCGACGCCTCCGGCACCGCGAACCGCTCCGGATACGGCGGCTCATGCGCCTCCGGCGAGGCCACCCCGGTATGCAGTGTGATCGGCGCGAACTGCACGCCCCGGCTCACCAGATCCGTCACCATCCGCACCGTGAAGGGCCGCGCCGCGCTCGGCATCTCCGCGCTGCCCGCCCCGTCGGCCGACGGCAGCGCGAACACCGTCTGGTAGACGGACAAGGGCTGGTCCCGCTCCGTATAGGAGTAGCGAATCGGCCGCCCGTGCGCACGCATCAGCCCGAGAACCCCCGCGCCGCTGCCTTCCGCCCCCTCAGGGCCCTCCTGCTCCCTCCTATGGCTGCCGACGACCCGCGCCCACCACAGCCGCCCGCTCCCCGCGCTCAGCGGCTCCTCCAGCACCAGCCGCAGCCCACCGGGCAGCCGCACCTCAGTCCCCGCGGGCCCGCCCGCACGCGCGCGTGTGGTGCCCTTCCGGTCGGGATCCCGCAGCTCGACCGCCCACCGCCCGTCGTCCCCGCACGTCGAGAAGTGCACCACCACGCGCGCGTGCCCGATCCGCCCGTCCACGGCGGCGGCCAGCGTCCGCGACGTGTTGACGACCAGCAGGTCCCCGGCCCGCAGCAGCCGCGGCAGCTCACCGAACGCGTGGTGCGACACCTCGACGCCGCGCGACACCAGCAGCCGTACGGCATCCCGGTCCAGCCCCGGCCCACGCTGCTCGGCCGGCACCCGGGCCGACAACTCCTCCGGCACCCTCACCGCCAGCGTCATCGCCGCCCCTCCAGCAGAGACGGCGCCCCATAGCGCCCGCTCGCCGGACGCTCGTCCAGCAGCCGCAGGAAAGCGGGCACCACACTGCCCGGCGCCGGCCGCGGATCGTCGTCGTCCGGTACGGCCGCCGCGTACAGGTCCGTGGCCATGTCCCCGGGATCGACCGCCCACACCCGCAGCCCGGGCTCCTCCGCGCCCAGCACCGCAGCGAGATGGTCCAGCGCGGCCTTCGACGCCCCGTACCCACCCCACGTCTCGTACGCCTCGGCGGCCGCGTCCGAGCTGACCGTGATCACCGTGCCCGCCCCGGACGCCCGAAGCAGCGGCAACGCCTCCTGGACAAGGGCCAGCGCGGCGACCACGTTCACCTCCAGCGCCCTGCGCAGCCCCTCCAAGGGCAGCTCGTCGAGCCGTACAAGCGGCTCGGCGCCGAGCGCGCTGGCGTTGCTCACCAGCAGATCGACGCCGCCCAGCTGCCAGGCGGCGGCCACCAGCCCGGCGCGGTGCCCGGCGTCCGTGACGTCCCCAGGCACGGCCGTCACGCGCGTGCCGTACGCCCGCAGCCCGGCCGCCGTCTCCTGCAGGACCTCCGCCGTCCTGGCGTCGAGCACCAGATCCCAGCCGCGCCCCGCCAGCGCCTCGGCGAGCGCCCGGCCCAGTCCCTTCGAGGCCCCCGTGATGATCGCTACGGGCATGACAACCGTCCCCTCGTCCCAGTCCGCCACCGGTCGGCGGTGCCCTCAACGTAGGAACCGGAACGCCCGCACCGCCTCGGACGCGGGCCGCAAAGCCCCGGGGCCCTTCGTCCTACGCCGAGCACCGGGGGCCTTTCGCCCTACGCCGCCGGGTCTGGGACGGCGGCCGTACGCCGCGGAGCCTGCGACCGCAGCCCTAGGTCCCGCGCCGCAGCCGGCCGCCACCACAGGTCCGATCCGCCTGTCACACCCCGCCGGTACCGTGAGGGCATGAGTCAAGGCCCCAGGTCCGGCCTGTCCGCGGTGAGCTCCGCGTTGCTGGCCATGAGCAGGCATCTAGAGGTGCGCGACGTCCTCAAGACGATCGTCGCCTCGGCCCGCGAACTGCTCGACGCGCAGTACGCCGCCCTCGGCGTCCCGGACGACCACGGCGGCTTCGCCCAGTTCGTGGTCGACGGGGTCAGCGACCAGGAGTGGAAGGCCATCGGCCCGCTGCCCCGCCAGCACGGCATCCTCGCCGCGATGCTCAAGGAGGCCAAGGTCGAGCGCTTGGCGGACGTGCGCAAGGACCCCCGCTTCGAGGGCTGGCCGTCCGCGCACCCCGACATGTCCGACTTCCTGGGCCTGCCCATCCGCGACGGCGACGAAGTCATCGGCGCGCTCTTCCTCGCGAACAAGAACTGTCCAAAGCCGGAAGGCAGTTGCGGCTTCACCGAAGAGGACGAGGAACTGCTGGGTATCCTCGCCCAGCACGCCGCGATAGCCCTGACCAACGCCCGCCTCTACGAGCGCAGCCGCGAACTGACGATCGCCGAGGAACGCTCGCGCCTGGCCCACGAACTGCACGACGCGGTCAGCCAGAAGCTGTTCTCCCTGCGCCTGACGGCCCAGGCGGCAGCCGCCCTGATCGACCGCGACCCCTCCCGCGCCAAGGGCGAGCTGCACCAGGTGGCCGCGCTCGCCGCCGAGGCAGCCGACGAACTGCGCGCCGCGGTCGTCGAGTTGCGCCCGGCGGCGCTGGACGAGGACGGCCTCGTGGCCACCCTGCGCACCCAGATCCAGGTCCTCGACCGCGCCCATACCGCGCGCGTGACCTTCGCCGGCCGCGGTGTGAAGGCCCTGCCCGCCGCCCAGGAGGAGGCCGTGCTGCGGGTGGCCCAGGAGGCCCTGCACAACGCCCTGCGGCACTCCGGGGCCGAGCACGTCGACGTGACGCTGGACCGGCGCGGCAGCGGAGCCGTCCTGCGGGTCACGGACAACGGCAGCGGGTTCGACCCGAAGGCGATACGCCGCGCCGGACGCCACCTCGGCCTGGTCTCCATGCGGGACCGGGCGAGCGGGGTCGGCGGCACGCTGACCGTGGAATCGGCGCCCGGCAAGGGCACCACGATCGAGATGGAGGTACCCGGTGGCTGACGCGATCAAGGTGCTGCTCGTCGACGACCACCAGGTGGTCCGCCGGGGCCTGCGCACCTTCCTCGAAGTGCAGGACGACATCGAGGTCGTGGGCGAGGCCGCCGACGGCGCCGAAGGAGTGGCCCGCGCCGAGGAACTGAAGCCGGACGTCGTGCTGATGGACGTCAAGATGCCCGGCATGGACGGCGTCGAGGCCCTGCGCAGGCTCCGCGAACTGGACAACCCCGCGCGCGTGCTGATCGTCACCAGCTTCACCGAACAGCGCACGGTGATCCCGGCCCTGCGCGCGGGCGCCGCCGGGTACGTCTACAAGGACGTCGACCCGGACGCACTCGCCGGAGCGATCCGCTCGGTCCACGCCGGCCACATCCTGCTCCAACCCGAGGTCGCGGGCGCCCTCCTGTCCCAGGAGGAGGCCAACTCCGGGCAGGGGAGAGCGGGTTCGCTGACGGAGCGGGAGCGCGAGGTGCTCGGCCTCATCGCCGACGGCCGCTCCAACCGCGAGATAGCCAGAGCCCTGGTCCTCTCGGAGAAGACCGTCAAGACCCACGTCTCGAACATCCTGATGAAGCTCGATCTCGCGGACCGCACCCAGGCCGCGCTGTGGGCCGTACGCCATGGCGTGACCGGCTGAAACGCTCTGCGCAGGACCTCACGGACGGCAATACGGAGGACTCCGCTCCGGACTGAGATTCATACCGTCGTGGGAATGTCCCCCAGATGGCGCATCCTTCGCGGATCTCCGCCGTTCTCCAGTGCGTGCTGCGGCGACTGCCGCGGCAACCGCAAGGAGGGCTTAGAAGTGAAGAACCTGAAGAAGGCAGCGGCTGTGACGATGGTGGCGGGTGGCCTGCTGGCCGCCGGTGCCGGAGTGGCCTCCGCCACCGGCGGCGCGCACGCCGACGGCGACGCCGTGGGCTCCCCGGGCATCGGCTCCGGCAACGTCGTCCAGGCCCCGGTCAACGTCCCCGTCAATGTCTCGGGCAACAGCGTGAACGTCGTCGGCATCCTGAACCCTGCCTTCGGCAACCAGGCCGTCAACCACTGACGACCCCCGAAGCAAGCAGTGACCTCCGGCCTCCCGGGCATTCCCGGGAGGCCGGTCTGTCTGCCGGCGATCTCAGCTCCGGCCGGTGCAGCCCGTCAGTCTCACTGGAGGCACCCCGCGCGCCGGGCCGCGCGCCCCACACCGCCCAGCCCCCACATCGGGCACCAGCACAACCACCGCTCAGCGCACGCCCCGCTCCCGCTCCTCCACATACGCGTTGTACGCAGCCACCTGCGCCCGCCGAGCCACCCGCTCCACCGGCCGCAACGCCTCCGCCCGAGCCCCCATCTCAGCGGAGCTCACCGCACCCCCGTGGCCGTTCTCATACGCCAGCGAAACCAGCAACCCCACCCGCTGCGCCAGCTCCAGCACCCGCACCGCCCGCGGCGGATACCCCGGTGCCAACACCTCCCGCCCCCGCTCGGCCCGCGCCCGATACGCGTCGATCGCCGCCTCGGCCACCGGCCCCGACCCGGCGACATCAAGCCGCGACAACACCTCGGTGGCCTCCCGCAGCGCCTCCGCCAGCTCCCGCTCGGCCTCACCCAGCGACGGCACATCGGCAGGCGGCGCCTCCCGTACGGCCAGGCAGTGCCAGACGACCTCGACATGCACATCACCGTCGGGCCCCGCCTCGTACACCTCAGGCACCAGCCCGAACGCGGCCCCGTGACAGACCACGGCCTCCTCGGCCTCCATCGCCCGCGCGTTGAACTCCGGCGGCCCACTCAACCCCAGCGGATGCCCCGGCGCGGGCAGCGCGACCCGCAGCCCACTCACCCCGAGCGCCCGCAGCCGCCCCAGCGCCAGCGTGAGCCCGACCGGTGCCGACTCACCCGGCAGGCCCTCCACCCGGTGCACGGCATCGTCCCCGACGATCTCCAGCACAGCGTCATCCGGCGAGACAAGTCCGGCCAAAAGGGCATTTCCCCAAGCCGTAAGACGTCCTGAACGTGGTTCCGAGAGCATGCCCCCACCCTAAGGACCGGACCGATGGAATGAAGCGGTGGACCGGTGGCGTAGATTTCGTTGAGGGCTGCGCCCACCGGCGCACGCGACCACCGAGACGCCTAGCCGCCGAGACGCCGACACCGGTCACACTGCAAGGGGAGACAACGCGCTCATGAGCGATGTTCTGGAGCTTCAGGACGTATCCGTGGTCCGTGAGGGCCGGGCTCTGGTGGACCAGGTCTCCTGGTCGGTCAAGGAGGGCGAGCGCTGGGTCATCCTCGGCCCCAACGGCGCCGGCAAGACCACGCTCCTGAACCTCGCCTCCAGCTACCTGTTCCCGACCACGGGCACCGCCACCATCCTCGGCGAGACCCTCGGCCGGCCCGGCACCGACGTCTTCGAGCTGCGCCCGCGCATCGGCATGGCCGGCGTCGCCATGATCGACAAGCTCCCCAAGCGCCAGACCGTCTTCCAGACCGTCCTGACCGCCGCGTACGGCATGACCGCGGGCTGGCAGGAAGAGTACGACGAGATCGACGAGCAGCGCGCCCGCGCCTTCCTCGACCGCCTCGGCATGAGCGACTACGTCGACCGCAGGTTCGGCACCCTCTCCGAGGGCGAGCGCAAGCGCACCCTCATCGCCCGCGCCCTGATGACCGACCCCGAGCTGCTCCTCCTCGACGAGCCCGCCGCCGGCCTCGACCTCGGTGGCCGCGAGGACCTCGTACGCCGCCTCGGCCGGCTCGCCCGCGACCCGATCGCCCCGTCCATGCTCATGGTCACCCACCATGTCGAGGAGATCGCCCCCGGCTTCACCCACGTCCTGATGATCCGTCAGGGCAAGGTCCTCGCCGCCGGCCCGCTGGAGCTCGAACTCACCTCCCGCAACCTCTCCCTCTGCTTCGGCCTCCCGCTCGTCGTCGAACAGGTCGGCGACCGCTGGACCGCACAGGGCCTCCCTCTGTCCTGACCCCGCCCTTCACCCCGCGAAACCTCGGCGAAGCCCCGGTAAGAAGGCCCTTCAAACTGATCGGCGCCCTGTCCGTGACAGGGCCCGCGGTCATACCATGACCATGTGGAAATCGACGCGTGGGTTTGGTGGTTGATCGGCGCGGCAGCGCTCGGCATCGGGCTCGTGATCACCGCGATGCCCGAACTCGGCATGCTGGCGGTGGGCGCCGTCGCGGCCGCGGTGGTCGCCGGCATCTTCGGCGGCGACGCCGTCATCCAGGTCGTGGCCTTCGTCGTCATCTCGACCGCACTCATCGCCGTCGTACGGCCCATCGCGAACCGGCATCGCGCACAGCGACCCCAACTCGCCACCGGCATCGAGGCGTTGAAGGGAAAACAGGCCGTCGTACTGGAGCGCGTCGACGCCTCCGGCGGCCGGATCAAGCTCGCCGGTGAGATCTGGTCGGCACGCTCCCTCGACACCGACCGCGCCTACGAAGTAGGCCAGGAAGTGGACGTCGTGGACATCGAGGGAGCCACGGCGATCGTCATGTGACCTCGCACGACGTAACTGGCGCGAACGCGCCACGAGGTACGCGACGGTCTGTCAGACTCGATCAGCAAGATCTTCAACAAGCATAAGATCTGCCGAAGTTGCCGCAGCGGAGAAGGGGTACGGGGAAACGACGATGGAACCGGTCATCATCGTCCTGATCATTCTGGTGGTGTTGGTCTTCATCGCCCTGATCAAGACGATCCAGGTCATCCCACAGGCGAGCGCGGCCATCGTCGAACGCTTCGGCCGCTACACGCGGACACTCAACGCGGGCCTCAACATCGTGGTCCCGTTCATCGACACCATCCGCAACCGCATCGACCTGCGCGAACAGGTCGTACCGTTCCCGCCGCAGCCGGTGATCACCCAGGACAACCTGGTCGTGAACATCGACACGGTCATCTACTACCAGGTCACCGACGCCCGCGCCGCCACCTACGAAGTCGCCAGCTACATCCAGGCGATCGAGCAACTGACGGTCACCACCCTCCGCAACATCATCGGCGGCATGGACCTCGAGCGCACCCTGACCTCCCGCGAGGAGATCAACGCGGCCCTGCGCGGCGTCCTCGACGAGGCAACGGGCAAGTGGGGCATCCGAGTCAACCGCGTCGAGCTGAAGGCGATCGAACCCCCCACCTCCATCCAGGACTCGATGGAGAAGCAGATGCGCGCCGACCGCGACAAGCGCGCCGCGATCCTCACCGCCGAAGGTACGCGCCAGGCCGCGATCCTCACCGCCGAAGGTGAGAAGCAGTCCCAGATCCTGCGCGCCGAGGGTGAAGCCAAGGCAGCCGCCCTGCGCGCGGAAGGCGAAGCCCAGGCAGTCCGCACGGTCTTCGAAGCGATCCACGCCGGCGACCCCGACCAGAAGCTCCTCTCCTACCAGTACCTCCAGATGCTCCCGAAGATCGCCGAAGGCGACGCCAACAAGCTCTGGATCGTCCCCAGCGAAATCGGCGACGCCCTCAAGGGCCTTTCGGGCGCGATGGGCAACTTGGGCGGCCTGGGCGGCGGTTCGGGCGGCAACGGCTCCTCCGGCAACACCGGCACGGAACGCCGAGAGAAGCCGTCGATCGACTGACGGCGAGTCTCTCGTACGACAAAGGGCCCGCCTTCCAGATGAGGGCGGGCCCTGACGCGCCCCTAAGGGGCGCGGGGAACTGCGCGACCAGCCACGAACCACCCGCGGCCAACGAACAACCAAAGTCCTACGGCGATAAGTTACGCGGCGTCCCGAGCCAACCAGTCTGGCAGCGCCTCAAACTCGTCGGCCCCCAGCGCCAGCAACATCGCATCAGCAGGAGTCGGCTCAAACGGCTCCCGAAGCAACGGCATCCCCGCCTCCGCAGGCGTCCGGTCGGCCTTCCGATGATTGTCCTCCGCGCAAGAGGCCACCGTATTCAGCCACGTGTCCTGCCCACCCCGCGACCGAGGCACCACATGGTCCACAGTCGTAGCCCTGCGCCCGCAGTACGCGCACCTGTGCCGGTCCCGCACCAGAACACCCCGCCTCGACCACGGCGCTTGTCTTCGGAACGGCACCCGTACGTACCTGCACAGCCGGATCACCCGAGGCGCGGGTATGTCGACCGCGGCTCCACGCATGCGCAGTTCGGGGTGGGCCTGCTCGACGACGGCCTTGTCCTGAAGCACCAGAACGACGGCTCGGTTCAACGTCACCGTCGACAGCGGCTCGAAGCTCGCATTCAGCACCAGCGTGTCCCGCATGACCAGCCCACCTCCCGTGTGCACCTGCCCACCCCCTGGCGGGCTGGGATCAACTCTGGCCGGGCACACCGAGATGGACAACGAAATAAAAAATGCCCGCCCCTGATCACTTCCAAGACCAGGGGCGGGCAAACGTT
Organism: Streptomyces bicolor; assembly: GCF_000719285.1. Lineage (GTDB taxonomy): Bacteria > Actinomycetota > Actinomycetes > Streptomycetales > Streptomycetaceae > Streptomyces > Streptomyces bicolor. The sequence continues at coordinate 277,547 of NZ_JOFS01000003.1, forward strand.
CCATGAACGTCAGGCTTCGGCAGGCGCCTCGTACTCACCGATCACATGGGCGCGCGCGATCGTGTGGAACCGCAGATTGAAGCCGACGACGGCCGGACTGGCGTCCGAGTCCGGACCGAGCTTCTCCTGGCCCACGGCGTACACCGTGAACACATACCGATGCGGCCCGTCCCCGGGCGGCGGCGCGGCACCACCGAAGTCCTTGGACCCGTAGTCGTTCCGCGCCTGTACGGCACCCTCCGGCAGCCCCTCGAACTTGCCGCTGCCCGCACCCGCCGGCAGCTCGGTCACCGAGGCCGGGATGTCGAAGACGACCCAGTGCCAGAACCCGCTGCCCGTAGGGGCGTCGGGGTCGTAGCAAGTCACGGCGAAGCTCTTGGTCTCGGCCGGGAACCCCTCCCAGCGCAGCTGCGGCGAGGTGTTACCGGCCGCGTAGACCTGAGCGTCCCTGAGGGTCCCGCCGTGCTCGACGTCCTCGCTCGCGACCGTGAAGGACGGCACGGGCGGATGGAAGTCGTGGGGCAGCGGCCGCCTCTTCAGCTCGGTCACTTCGATACCTCCTGACGAACCAGTGGAATCAGCAGTTCCGAGCCTAGGACCAGTTGCGCTTGCTGCCGACCTCGGACAGCCAATGGTTGAGATACGCCGCCCAGTCGGTCCCGTGGAAGTCGTTGAGACCCACCTGGAACGACCGGAAGGTGTCGCTGCCGGCGCTGAACAGCCCCGGCTTCTTGTCCATTTCGAGAACGACGTCCATGGCGTTCTCGTCCGCGACGAAGCTCAACTCGACCTGGTTGATGCCACGGTACTGCTGCGGCGGGAAGAACTCGATCTCCTGGTAGAACGGCAGCTTCTGCCGCGTACCGCGGATGTGGCCGCGCTCCATGTCCGCGTTCTTGAAGCGGAAGCCCAGCTGGATGAAGGCGTCGAGGATCGCCTTCTGCGCGGGCAGCGGGTGCACGTTGATCGGGTCCAGGTCGGTGGAGTCCACGGCCCGCGCGATCGACAGCTCCGTCGTCACACCGATGTTCATGCCGCGCAGCGGCTGCCCGTCGATCGTCGTGACCGGAGTCTCCCACGGGATCTCCAGCCCGAAAGGCACCGCGTGCACGGCCTGGGCCTGCAGCTCGAAGGCGCCACCGAGCGGCAGCTTCGTGAACTCGATGTCCTGCTTGTACTCCGAGTCCTGGCCCTCGACCTCGACGCGCGCCTGCAGCCCGACGGCCAGGCCCTCGATGTCCTGGTTGACGGACCCGCCCTGAATCCGCACCTCACCCTGGACGACACCGCCCGGGACGACGTTGACCTCCGTCAGCACCGTCTCGACCGAAGCACCGCCGGCCCCCAGGCTCGCGAGCAGCTTCTTGAACGCCATGACTCTCCTCTTCTCAGAGTGGATCCTTGATCCCTACAAACGCGATCCGGCCGTGGCCGGTTCCGCGTCCTCACCCTGGCAAGGTGCACGCCCCCTGACCACCCCGTTGCGACCACCCGTCTGCACTACCCTCGGACGGCATGATCGCGACCCCCGACCGTACGCCCCTTCCCCGGGACTTCTTCGACCGGCCCGTCCTGGAAGTCGCCCCCGACCTCCTGGGCCGTCTCCTCGTACGCACGACACCGGACGGTCCGATCACCCTCCGCCTCACGGAGGTCGAGGCCTATGACGGCCCGAACGACCCCGGCTCCCATGCCTATCGCGGCCGAACACCCCGCAATGACGTGATGTTCGGTCCCCCCGGACACGTCTACGTCTACTTCACCTACGGCATGTGGCACTGCATGAACCTGGTGTGCGGCCCCGATGGCCAGGCGAGCGCGGTCCTTCTCCGGGCCGGCGAGATCGTCGAGGGCGCCGAGCTCGCCCGCAAACGTCGACTCTCGGCCCGCAACGACAAGGAACTGGCCAAAGGCCCGGCCCGTCTGGCCACCGCTCTGGACGTGGACCGGGCCCTGGACGGCACGGACGCGTGCGCCGTCGGCGAGACACCGCTGAGGATCCTCGCCGGCACCCCGATCCCCTCCGACCAGGTACGCAACGGCCCACGCACCGGCGTGGCAGGCGACGGCGGCAACGGCGACGTCCACCCCTGGCGCTACTGGGTAGCGAACGACCCCACCGTGAGCCCCTATCGGGCCCACGTGCCGAGGCGCCGCTCGAGTTGACTCGCCTTGGCGAGGCGCGTAACGTAGCCCGAGCCGCTGAACCGGGTACTGCGTAGTCAGCAGCCGGAGCGGCCAACCCACTACCTACGAATACCCTCAACGGGGTCGATTTTCGGCGTGCCCGCATGCCCGAATTCGAATCCACCGGGCCCGATTATGAATCGGGCGGGGGAATCGGTTAACGTAGTGAATGTCGAAAGGCCGCCGGGCGAAAGCCCAAAGCCTCCCGACATCCCGCCGACAGGGAATCGGATCGAGAAAAGATCTGGTAGAGTCGGAAACGCAAGACCGAAGGGAAGCGCCCGGAGGAAAGCCCGAGAGGGTGAGTACAAAGGAAGCGTCCGTTCCTTGAGAACTCAACAGCGTGC